>NZ_JBGMUW010000001.1:4800000-6859368 GCF_041806395.1 Mucilaginibacter sp. OAE612 | reverse complement strand
TTATTTATTTTTTAAAGTTTTGCAGTGTTTATCTTTCTTCCCTTTCCCTCTTCAACACCGATTCTTTTACCCTTTGTATGAACTACCGCTCCTGTTTGAAGCGGCTGCAAAGGTGCGAATTTCATTTTGATTTAGCAAGTGAAAATTTCACTTTTTTTAATCTTTTTATTCGCTTTTAATTTTCAAAAAACAACGCCTCTTTTTCTAAAGCGGTCACAAATGTACACAGAAAACCATCTACCAACCAAGATATATTTTCAAATAATTAAACCTATTTTACAACTGCCTGTAAATTAAGGTAAAATACATCCCCAAACACCCTCATAATTAAGTAAAGACGGGCATTTAGCTAATGTGTATATTTGAAATGTATATGAATGAGCATAATTTCCCTCCGCATTTCATCGCATCATTGAGCGCGGAAAACGGCTTCGATGAAGAAAATTTTGTAAAAGCGCACCGGTTTGAGGAGGCTCCAACCTCTATAAGGGTTAATCCTTTTAAACCATCTGCCTTAAAAATTACACAAAATGTACCCTGGTGCGCCAACGGATATTATCTTGAAAGCCGCCCGTCGTTCACATTCGATCCTCTTTTTCATGCTGGCTGCTATTATGTACAGGAAGCATCATCAATGTTTATTGATCATATTTTTAAAACCATCAACCAAAATAATGATGATGCGGTAAAAGTACTTGACCTTTGCGCGGCACCCGGAGGTAAAAGCACCTTGCTTAATTCGGCCCTGCAACCTGCCGATTTATTAGTGGCAAACGAGATCATTAAAACACGCGTACCTATATTAACAGATAATTTGAATCGATGGGGTACAGCCAATACCATTGTCACTAATAATGACCCTAAAGATTTCGGGAGGCTGAAAAGTTTTTTTGATATTATACTCGCTGATGCCCCCTGCTCGGGCTCGGGCATGTTCCGAAAAGATCCGGACGCGATGAGCGAATGGTCGGAAGGGAACGTGAACCTTTGCCACCAGCGACAGGAACGCATACTGGCTGATATTTACCCAGCCTTAAAAGAAGATGGGTACCTTATATATAGTACTTGCTCCTACTCACACCAGGAAAATGAAGATATCCTGGACTGGCTTTGCACCGAGTTTGAGCTGGAAAGCATCCGCATACCTATTAATAAGGAATGGGGCATTGTTGAAACCCAGTCGCCGGAGAAAAAAGCCTGGGGCTACCGTTTTTACCCGGGTAAGATAAAAGGCGAAGGCTTATTTGCCGCCTGCCTGCAAAAAAAAGAAAACAGCGGCGATCTGGCCTCCTTTAAAAACAACACCCAGCAAAAATTGCCGGGCAAGGAGCTCGACCAGGTGCGCTCATATATTAATAACCCCGACGACCTTTATTATTTTAAGGTAAATGACGACTGGATGGCTATTAACCGCGCCCATAAAGAAAGCCTCAATATACTACAGCGACAGCTCTATATAAAAAAATCAGGCGTAATTATAGGTAAGCTTGCCGGTAAAGATCTGATCCCCGACCATGAACTGGCGCTAAGCCTTATAATTAATAAAGATGCAGTTTTGGAAACGCCCCTTAATAAAGATCAGGCTATCCAATACCTGCGCCGGGACAACATAGAACTATCCACAACAGATAAAGGCTGGACGCTCATGACCTATGAAGGGCATCCGCTTGGCTGGGCCAAATTATTGCCAAATCGGATCAATAATTATTATCCTAAAGAAATAAGGATCCTCTCGACGCATCCTCCGAGGGAATGGTAATATTATGCCTTTACGTTAGATTCTGTGTTGATATGCAAAAGTTATTTTTTATTTTTGAGTCTTAGGCAGCTTTATGTTAGCCTGTTTAGGGCAGTCCTTCAATTGAAGCGACTGCTCTAACTATTTTCGGATATGTGTGCATTCTGTTGAAGGTAGTCTTTTTCGAATGGTTTGTTGGTTTTGTATATAGTGTATACCATCTCCAATAATTTTCTTTGTACTGCTACAGTAGCTTTCATTTTCACGCTATTTCGGGATACGATCCGGACAAATATAGCTTTATATCTTTCTGAATGTCTTATGGCCGCTAATGCAGGTAAGTGCATGGCTTTTCGTAAATGCTTGTTCCCCCTTTTAGATATCTTGGGTTTGCCCTTAACGGATGAGCCGGATTCTTTTTCCCTGACATCCAGCCCGGCGTAACTGGTCAGCTGCTTTTTACTCCTGATCAGCTCAAAGCCGTTTGTTTCGGCTATGATCACAGTGGCCGTTAATAAGCCGACTCCAGGAATAGTGGTAATGGTAGCCAGTGTTTGTTTTAAATGTTTGTCCTGTGCTACAGCTGTTCTAATCTCAGTAAGTATTTCTTTAAGTTGTTCACCAATCATCTTTATCCTGTCCATCATTCTGCGGATAGTATCTTCCCCCGGAAAAGCTTCGGACTGTTCAGCATGTAGCTGGTTCTTGATCATGGTTCTTTCTGCAATAAGTTGTTCTCTTTCACGGGTTATCTGCCGCAGGGTCCTGAACACCCTTTTGGGTTGTACCCAGTTATCCAGTTTCTTTTCAAGTCCGAACATGGCTATGGCAAAAGACATTGATTTATCGGTAATTGTTTTGATCTCCAGTGTCTTGAAGAAGTTTGAGATCTTGTTGGGCATGACAATACTTACAGCATACCCTTTGCCGGCCAGATAATAAGCAAGGCGCTCGTGGTATACACCTGTGGCCTCCATTACATATCTTAATGGATATTGGGGGATGCTTTGCTTGTTTATCCATACTTCCAGGTTTGCAAATCCTTTTTCATTGTTTGGAAAAATCTTGTTCGCATAAACTGTTATAACTGCCTGCTCATCCATCTTGCCGATAGAAACCACCAGCTCTTTTTGAGCCACATCAATACCTACTACTTGTTTTAATAATCTGCTTGCCATTGATCAAAGTTTTTAACTGTTATAAGTGAAAACCTTTCTTCGTTTTTCCTCCTGTTGGTTATCCTGGATATACTGCCTGGTCGTATTCCTTACATTCTGTTCAAACTCAAAAAAGTAAAGGAGTGAGGCTATATCTAACGCTCAACATGCTCAAGGCTGTTTGGGATTGCTGTGCTCTCACTCTTTTCACTCATAAAATCATTACAATAATATTAGATGTAAACATAGGAGGGATTGAAGCGGATACTAGCCAATGTGGCTAAGGCCCTGCGCAGTATGAGCGGAAAGCCCGGCCGAAGGCAACGCCCTAATAAATAAAGATCGAACTTAAACTCACAAAAAAAGCTAAGCCGCAAAGTTTTGGAATCTCTTCCCCCTTTGCGGCTTAGCGTATTTGCATAAAAGTAAATGCTACATTAAAGTTACTGTGATCAATTACCGTGCTCCATTATTTATTATTGAAATTTAAACCCTAAACCAATTTGCCAAACCTGGTTACGGTAATCGGGCAGGTTTTGATCAGCATAAGGACGATTTTCACCAAGGTCGATATTATAACGACCGCGGATCTCCACATTGCGGTTAATGTCAAAACTTATGCCTACTACACCGGCAACGTAACTATGATTGGCATCATTGTCAATATGATCAACACTGGTACCTAAACCGCTTTCGTAAGTATTTTTGGTTGATGTTAAAAAGGTAAGCTGCGGACCAACCAGCAGGTTAAAGCCCCGTACCACCCTAAATTTAGCCAGTAAAGGCACATCAATATAATTAGTGCGCTGTGTAAATTTCCCGTCCCGGTCATTCACCTCATATCCTTTTTGCGAAAACAATACTTCGGGCGCAAATGATAGTGGGTAGATAATAGGCACATCAAAGGTTAAACCCGCGTGCCAGCCGGCAAGTGAACTGGAACTGTAATTGCTGTTATAAGCATCAACCGTATTTGAAACGTTTAAACCTACTGCTAAACCAACTTTGGGGGTGTAAAAATCATCATAGCGGCGTTGGGGCTGGGATCTTTCAACAACCCTGCGGGGTGGCCGGCGATGACGCGGTCCATAGTAATACCCCTGCGCGCTAACTGTCCCTACGGTAAAAAGGCACATTGCCAAGAAAAGTAATTTTTTCATCGTATTTGTCTGTTTTAAATAAGTGGCGGAAAAGTCTTTAGCCCGTTAGTTTATCGGTTACTGCCGGCTTTTCCTTCTATGTATGTTAATAACGTGATAGATTAATAAAAAACACAAAGGTTTATTAGCGGTTTGATTTTTGTAATAGTTGTAACATCATTTTCATCAAAAATTCAGAATAACGCTACATTTGGCCTATGCAAGCTTCTAAAACCCGCATTTTCTACCCGCTGATTATCATCTTCACATTTTTCACCGCCGATGTTTTTGCACAAAAAGAAAGTTATATCCAATTGTTAGGCAAACAAAACCGCTGGGTCGACTCGGTGTATCATAAAATGAGCCGCAAGCAGCGGGTTGCACAATTATTATTTGTAAGGGCGCATACCAATAAAGGGAAAGCCTATGAAGATTCGGTTGGGCAGGTGATTAAAGAGCAGCAATTGGGGGGCGTTGTATTTTTTCAGGGTGGGCCGGTGCGCCAGGCCAACCTAATCAATAAGTATCAAAAACTGGCCAAAGTACCTTTAATTATAACTATGGACGGCGAATGGGGCCTGGGCATGCGCCTGGATTCTACCATATCATATCCATACCAAATGACCCTCGGTGCCATACAGGATAATAACCTGATTTACAAAATGGGCCAACAGATAGCTTATGATTTTAAACGCCTGGGCATGCAAATGAACCTGGGGCCGGATATGGATGTGAACAACAATCCTAATAACCCCGTTATCAATTACCGCTCTTTTGGCGATAACATGTATAACGTGGCCAAAAAAGGGATTGCTTATTTTAAAGGCATGCAGGATGCAGGCTTGCTTACTTCGGCCAAGCATTTTCCGGGACATGGCGATACCAATGTCGATTCGCATTTTGATTTGCCGCTGCTTCCTTATAGTCGTAGCCGATTAGATTCATTGGAGATGTATCCCTTCCGGGAAGCTATCAATGCAGGTATTAGCGGGGTAATGATCGCTCATATGGCGATCCCTTCCTTAGATAATACGCCCAAACTGCCCTCAACCCTTTCGCGCCCTATTATTACCGGAATCCTGAAAGATTCGTTAAACTTTAAAGGCCTGGTGATATCCGATGCGATGGAAATGAAAGGGGTAACCAAATATTTCCCCAAGGGCGAAGCCGATGTAAGGGCATTTATTGCCGGCAATGATATTATTGAACTATCTGAAAACTCCGACCGGGCTATCGGCCTGATCCGTAAGGCTGTGAGGCATGGCAGCGTTAGTGCTGTTGAGTTTGAAGCGCGGATCAAAAAGATCTTAGTTGCCAAATACTGGGCAGGGCTTAATCAATACAAGCCAACTGCTTTAACCAATTTAAGCCAGGACATTAACAGCGATGCCGCCAAAACACTGGTACAACAACTAAGCGACGCCGCGGTAACCCAATTGAAGAACAATAATGTAAAGCTTAATCCATTTTTAAAAACAGCCATCGTGAGTATAGGGGTAAGCTCGCCAACGCCTTTCCAGATGGAGGTTGTAAAAAGTTTCCCGAACAGCCGCATATTTATAGTTAATAAAGATGCACCGGCGATTGAAGTTGCCAATATCCTGAACTGGCTTAAACAATACCAGCAAGTAATTGTGGGCATACATGATGCCCGCCTGCGCCCGCAAAGCAAGCTTGACTACAGCAGCGATGTAAAACTGATGATTGCCGACCTGGCATCACGCAAAAACACGGCATTCAGTGTGTTTGCCAATGCTTATACTATAGCGGGTTTGCCGGGACTTGAAAAAGCTGGCAGTTTATTGGTTTGTTACCAGATGTCGCCCGAGTTGCAACAGTCGGCAGCGAAAGTGCTTAGCGGTCGGTTAAAGCCTACCGGTAAGCTGCCTGTAAGTGTAAATGCATTTTTTACAACGGGGATGGGGTTGTAGAAAAGAGATTAGAGACTGGCGATTAGAGGTTAGGTGCGCGCAGTTATAAATAATCTAACAGCCCATAACTGTTATTTAAACTGGCTTTCAGTTAATACTTTTTTATTTTTCATAACATTCAACAGGTATTGTGCCTCTGGCTCATAAAGATCTTCTCCAAAGCAGAAGTTTCGCATGCCATAGTCAAATGCTATAGTTCCCTTTTCTTTATTCCGGTAATAAAATACGAACCAAAATTTCCTGTCAGATTCCGAATCTATTTCCCTGATCCTAAACTCCCTGCATTCATTAAGATCGTAAACTTTTTCGCGGGTAAAAAGATCATTTTTTCGGTTGATGCTGAAGGTGCCCATTCCAATTTCGATGATCTCCTTGCCCCAAAACAACCAAATTATCGTTTTTACTGCCATAACTCCGCCAAGGGCCCAACCGCCTATCCATAGCAACATGAATACGCGGCCAAATTCGTTAGGGGAATTGAAAAGTTCACCAAATGCAGATGCTCCAAAATATCCCCAAAAAGTTATCCAGCAACAAATCCATATAATGGAGATATAATTTCGTTTTACAGGAATAGTAATTTTGAGATACTCGAAATTATCCTCAACTATCGCCCGCCCCTGATAAGGTTTTTCCATGGTTAATATTATGGCCTAAATATCATATTTATTATCCTGTTTGCAAATGCAGCAGCATCCTTTTTTATCTTTACTAAATATTATGCAATCTACATTCAATAAATATAACGCTAAATTTCAGGAAGCCTTAGCCGGTTTAAATCCCGAGCAATTGGCCGCGGTTAACAAAATGGATGGCCCTGTACTTGTAGTAGCCGGCCCCGGTACAGGCAAAACGCAGATCCTGGCAGCGCGGATAGGCAAAATCCTGACTGATACAGACGCTTTACCCAGCGAAATCCTGTGCTTAACGTACACCGATGCCGGCGCAGTGGCCATGCGCAAACGTCTGTTCGAATTTATCGGCCCCGATGCTTATCGTATTAATATATATACATTCCATGCTTTTTGTAATGAGATCATCCAGGAGAACCTCGAGTATTTCGGCAAGCTGAATTTGGAGTCGCTTTCCGACCTGGAATCAGCTATGCTATTCCGGGAACTGGTTGATGAGTTCCCGAACGATCACCTGCTGAAGCGTTTTACGGGCGATATTTATTATGATGTTCCCCGGCTTAAAAGCCTGTTCAGCACTATGAAGCGGGAAAACTGGAACGCCGAAATGATTGAGCAGGCGGTAAATGACTATCTTGAAGATTTGCCTAACCGCGAGGAATTTATTTATAAACGGGCTAATGCCAAAGCAGGCATCAAGATTGGTGATCCCAAACAAAAAGATATTGACGCTGCGCATGATGTGATGAAAAAACTGCTGGCTGCTGTTGGAGAGTACCAAAACTATACAGAAAAAATGAAAAGCCGCGGCCGCTATGATTATGACGACATGATCATTTGGGTGTTGCGCGCGTTCCGCGATAATGAAGAAATCCTTCGTAAATACCAGGAACGTTATCAGTATATTCTGGTAGATGAGTTCCAGGATACCAGCGGATCGCAAAACGAGTTGCTGCGCTTTTTGCTTAATTATTGGGATACCCCGAATGTTTTTGTGGTAGGCGATGATGATCAGTCGATCTTTAAATTTCAGGGAGCCAACATGAAAAACATCCTTGATTTTGCCAATGACTATGTAGATACACTATACACCGTAGTGCTAAAACATAACTATCGCTCCAGTCAGCAGATCCTCGATATTTCAAAAGCGCTTATCGACAACAATTTTGAACGATTAACCAGTCAGCTTAATTTAGATAAAGCTTTAAAATCGTCGCACCCGCGTTTTAATAACCTGTTGGTTGAGCCGGTGATCCGGGAGTACGAAAACCCTGATAAAGAACTGGTTGATGTATCGCTACAGATAAAACAACTGGTGGCTGATGGCGTGCCCCCCGGCGAGATAGCAGTTATCTATCGTAATCACAACCAGGTTGAGGAAATGATCAAATTCCTGGATGTGCAAAAGATCCAGGTAAATACCAAACGCAAGATAGATGTGCTTACCCAACCCTTTGGCGAAAAAATCATCAACATACTGCGTTACCTGGCCATGGAGCTCGATTCGCCATACAGCGGGGATGAATTGTTGTTTGAGATCATGCATTATGATTTCTTTAACATCCCCCCTATTGAAATTGCCAAGGCAAGCGTTGCTGTGTTTAAAGAAAACTTTGGTACCCTGGCTTACAATCAGCCTAAAACTTCTATCCGCCGTTACGTAAGCGAGATGAGGCCACCCAAACAAGCAGACCTTTTTCACCCCGACCAGCAACAGGAGATGCGGTACCTGGTAAGCAATATTGATTACCTGCTCAAAGAGTCGGTTAGCGTTACGCTGCAACAGCTTTTTCAAAGTGTGATAGCCAAAATGGGCATCCTGAAATATATCATGCAGCAACAGGATAAGGGCAGCTACATGCAAATGCTTACCAGTTTTTTCGATTTCCTGAAAGATGAAAGCCGCAAAAGGCCAGACATCAACCTGCCTGATTTGATCTCGACCATCGAAATGATGAAGAAACATCAGATCCGCCTGGAGCTTAACCAAAGCATCTTTTCGGAGAATGGTGTCAACTTCCTCACGGCACACGGCTCAAAAGGCCTTGAGTTTGAATATGTGTTTTTTATTAGCTGCGACAAACGTACCTGGGACAGTAAAGGCCGGAACAGCGGTTTCAGCTATCCCGACACACTTACCCGCTCCGCCGCTGATGAAATTGCACAGAAAGAGGAAGCACGCCGTCTGTTTTATGTGGCGGTAACGCGTGCCAAGCAGCACCTTATGATCTCATACGCTGCCAAGGACAGGAAAGACAAAGACCAGGAGGCAAGCCAATTTATAGGCGAGATATTAGCCAGCACCAATATGCAGGTACACTATCCTAAAGTGGATGCCATGGATATGATCGAGTTCCAGGCAACCCAATTCAGCGAAGCCGAAAAACCAAAAGTTGAATTACTGGATAAAAACTACATCAATCAGCTGCTGCAGAATTACACCCTATCAGTAACCCACCTGAGCAGTTACCTGGACTGCCCGCTGCGGTTTTATTTTCAGTGTTTGATCAGGGTGCCATCGGGTAAAAGTCCAGCGGCTACTTTTGGACAGGCGGTACACTGGGCACTCAACAAAACTTACAGGCAGTTGAAGGATAATGATAACGAGTTTTTGAGTACGGAAAATTTCATGCGCGAGTTTAGATGGTATATGGCCCGCAATCGCGATTCATTTACTAAAGATGAGTTTAAGCTGCGCTCAGCATATGGTGAAAAGATCCTCCCCCCCTACTACGAACAAAATGTGCCACACTGGAATAAAATAGCGGTAACAGAACGATCTATAAAAAATATTGAAGTAGCGGGTGTTCCTATTAAAGGTAACCTGGATAAAATTGAATTTGACGGCAAGCAGGCTACGGTTGTCGATTACAAAACCGGCAAGCCTAAAAATGCAAAAGATAAACTACTGCGCCCAACCAATGATGCGCCAAACGGAGGCGATTACTGGCGACAGGCTGTTTTCTATAAAATACTGATAGATCATGACCGCACTACCGACTGGCAGGTGATCAGCACCATTTTTGATTTTGTTGAACCCATAAGCGATGGTGAATATTACCGCGAAAAATTTGTGATAACACCGGAAGACATAGAGACAGTAACCGGGCAGATTAAGGACACTTATGAGCAAATCATGGTCCACAATTTCAGCACAGGCTGCGGCAAAAAAGAATGCGATTGGTGCCATTTTGTAAAAAGTAATTTTAAACAAGCCGATGAGATTTTGGGGATTGTTGCGGAGGAGGAAGGGGAATAGTTTTTTCTTAAAAAATTACTACCATACCATATGAAACACATCCTCCCGTTTTGCCTTTGGCGGTGTGATCACATTGACCACAAAAAGAAACGACAGGGGTTAACAGGGTTAACACAAATTCGAATATTTCTTAATATTAATCTAACAATCAGCTATTTATAAAAGGTACAGAGTTACACTAAAAATGCCCTGTGATCGGTGTTACCACCTTAAACGTACAAATTTAAACTCGCCATAGGAGAAATCGCATCACGTGATTATTACAATATGTTTCATTCTGCAAATTCATTAATTCCATAAATTCGGGTTTCAGACATACATCATATGAAACACATCCTCCCATTCCTCCTCCTCATCCTAACCTTGCCTGCCACTGCCCAAACCATCATAAAACAGGACGCTGGCATTAAGCAAATGGTTGATGAGGTATCAGCCAAAAACATTGAGGCTACCATCCGCAAACTGGTTAGCTTTAAAAGCAGGCACACGCTGAGCGATACAACCAGTAAAACCACGGGCAGCGGTGCAGCGCGCAACTGGATCAAGGCCGAAATGGAGAAATATGCTTCGGAATCAAACGGGAGGATGACCGTACAGTTTGATACGTTCACACAGCCTAAAGGTACACGTATCGATAAACCCATCAAGCTCAAAAACGTACTGGCCACACTGAAAGGTACCGATTCTAATGATACACGGGTGTACCTGGTATCAGGACATTATGATTCACGCATTAACGATGTGATGGACGCCAACGGTGTTGAACCCGGCGCCAATGATGATGCTTCGGGTACCGCCCTTTCTATGGAGTTAGCCAGGGTAATGGCTAAAAGATCATTCCCGGCTACTATTATTTTCATGACAGTGGTTGGTGAAGAGCAGGGTTTGTACGGATCTGCCAACGTAGCCAAACGGGCTAAAGCAGAAAACTGGAATGTGGATGCCATGCTGAATAATGATATCGTTGGCAATACTTACGGCATGGAAACCGACCTGAAAGATAACCGCAGCGTACGTGTTTTTAGCGATGGTGTACCTACGGCAGCCACCGATAAACAAGTGGCAGCTTTGAAATCATTGGGAGGGGAAAATGATAGTCCGTCCAGACAACTGGCGCGTTACACTAAAGAAATTGGAGAGCGTTATGTTGACCAACTCGATGTGAAGCTTATTTATAGGCGCGACCGCTACCTGCGCGGCGGTGATCACCTGCCATTTTTGGAACAAGGCTTTACAGCTGTAAGGTTTACCGAAATGAACGAAAACTTTAACCGCCAGCACCAGAACATCCGCACGGAAAACGGCATTGAATATGGCGACCTGCCCGATTTTGTAGATTTTAATTACGTGCAAAAGGTAGCCCGTATGAACCTTTCAGTATTGGCTAATCTTGCTTCGGCCCCTGCCGAACCGCAGAATGTAGGCGTTATTACCAGCGATTTGACCAATAAAACCAAACTAAAATGGGAAGCTCCCGGCACCGGTAAAAAGCCCGCCGGTTATTATGTATTGATGCGTGAAACCATCAGCCCCTATTGGGAAAAGAAATTCTATGTAACCGATACTATAGCTACGTTGAATTACTCAAAGGATAATTACTTCTTCGCGGTACAGTCTGTTGATGCTGAAGGGCACGAAAGTTTGCCGGTGTTTCCGAAGCCGGTGAGGTAGATAATCAAAAGATTGTAGGTTAGATAATGGACATTAGATTTTGCACTCAAGAAAAATGAATTTTTTGAATTTGATTCACGGCTGTTTAAGAAGTGAGTAATTAGCACTCCGGCAAACTGATAGGGATATTAATTGCCAATCCGCCATCACTTGTTTCCTTATACTTTGAGTTCATATCAAGCGCGGTTTGCCACATCGTTTTTACCACTGCATCAAGGCTTACCTTCGCTTTTTCGGGATTGCTTTGCAACGCCAGTTGTGAGGCAGTGATAGCTTTGATAGCACCCATGGTATTACGTTCAATGCAGGGGACCTGTACCAACCCACCAATCGGGTCGCAAGTGAGGCCGAGGTGATGTTCCATGGCTATTTCGGCAGCCATAAGTACCTGGCGTTGGGTACCGCCCATACATTCGGTTAATGCTGCCGCAGCCATGGCAGATGATACGCCAATTTCGGCCTGGCAGCCGCCCATGGCTGCCGATATGGTAGCGCCTTTTTTAAAGATGCTTCCGATCTCGCTGGCAGTAAATAAAAAATTGATGATCTTTTGTTCGGTATTGCCATCGCAAAAAGCAATATAATATTGGAGCACTGCAGGAATAACACCTGCGGCGCCATTTGTTGGCGCAGTTACCACACGGCCAAATGAAGCATTCTCCTCATTAACGGCTAATGCAAAACAGCTTACCCAATCTAAAGTATTTTTAAAGCTATCGCCGGTATTCCTGATAGCTGCAACCCATTCCTCATAATTGCTATATTTATTGTTGCCGATGAGCTTTGCGTTTAATTTTGCGGCGCGCCTTGCCACATTTAACCCGCCAGGCAATTGGCCGGTAGTGTGACATCCCCGGTAAATACACTCTTTTAATGCCTTGAAGATATTCAATGCCCCGGTACGGGTTTCCTGTTCGCTGCGCCAGGCCAGCTCGTTTTCGGCCACAACTTCCGAAATCCGAAGACCTGTTTTGATACACCAGTGCAGCAGATCGGCTGCGGTATCAATCGGGAAGGGAAGGTCAACCTCCGCTTTTGATTGCCCTGAAGCACCTTCCTTCACCACAAAACCACCTCCTATCGAGTAGTATGTTTCAGAAATTGCCTTTCCGGTACTTAAAAATGCCTGAAAAGTTACCGCGTTTGGATGATAAGGTAAGCTTTCGTTAAACAGGAACAGCAGGTCATCCTCAGCATAAAAACTCAATGGTAAAATACCACCGATGATCAGTTCATGCGAGCTTTTGATCTGCTCAATTTTAGGTATTACCTGGTCCACCTCGAAAGTAACCGGGTCATCGCCGCTTAAACCTAATAATATAGCTATATCCGTACCGTGCCCATGACCTGTTTTGGCTAATGAGCCATATAATAAGATCTTAACCTGCTGCACCATCGGCAGTACCCCCTGTTGCTCAAGCGACTGCACAAACTGCTGCGCGGCACGCCAGGGGCCAAGCGTATGCGAGCTCGACGGGCCAATGCCTATCTTAAACATATCAAAAACCGAAATCTGTTCTCTTTGCATCAAGTCAAAATTAAGGATAAATTATAATTACAGGTTCTATAATAAATACGTTATGCTAGTGCTTTTGATAAAAATAATTTATAATTTGCGTTGAACTTAAACAAATAATACACTTAAACTTAAACACTAAACAAAATTATGGATTCTTACACTTCTTCTTCCGACATGTCTGCGGGCATGGCTGGTGCTATTTTTGGTGCATTTTTCATCCCGTGCCTTATAATCTGGGTTATCGTGGTGATTAGTAGTTGGAAAGTGTACACCAAAGCAGGAAAACCTGGTTGGGCGTCAATCATTCCAATTTACAACATCATTGTACTACTTGAGATAATTGGAAAACCTATATGGTGGATTATCATGCTTCTGATCCCTTGCGCTAATATAATTTTTGGTATTTGGATGATTAACCTGTTAAGTAAAAGCTTTGGTAAAAGTGAAGGTTTTACAATTGGTCTGATTATCTTCCCGTTTATTTTTTATCCGATTCTTGGATTTGGAAGCGCAACCTATTTGGGTCCATCTGCCAAAGAAGCACAGGGCGCTGCACCATTTAACCCAAATGATTACCGCGATCCGTTCAATAATCAAAACCCACCTCCACAAAACTATTAATGTGGGTAAATAATATCATGATATATGCTTCCTGCAGCCGGTTAGGGTTTATCCACTGGCTGCAGGGGCATTTAATACCCTGTCCCTTTAAATATCTTACAGGTATTGATTGCCCCGGCTGCGGCTTTCAGCGCTCGGTAGTAGCACTCATCCAGGGCGATTTCCAAAAAAGCTTCTTCCTATATCCCGCGGCTATTCCGCTAATCCTTTTTTTTATCTACGGCATAGCCGATGTTATTTTTAAACTCGATACTGATAAAGCCGTTGTAAAGAAAACCATTTTTATGATCAATGGTAGTATCGTGCTTATCAGCTATGTTATAAAGATGTGGCATCTTTATAATCACGTTGCTTATTGATAAGGCTCAGACATGGCGCTTACATGGCTGTAATCTTTAATAATAGCCTGTAAAAACTGCAGGTCGTTCATATCGGGAGGCAGTGTGGCTATTTTCAAATGCTCTTTTAGTTTTGTTGCCATATTGTAAACCACAACGGCATTATGTGTTTTCATGTAATTATGTATCACGTCGGCTATCAGCCTTACATCGTTATCGTTTAGCTCAGCTACTTCTTTAAAAGTAGGTTCATAATCGTCACCCGATGGCCTGAATGTTAAGCTGTCTATTTTGGTACGCGGATGTGTTTTTACCATAGCTGTTCCGGCAACCACATCACCTATACGCTGGCCGTTTTCAGTCACCAGGGCACAAAGCAGTGCGCCAAGGTTAAGGGTAATGCCAAAATCAACCATGCGCATCAGCCATCTTAACAGGTACTGTCCAAAGCGGGGACGGTTACCATTGAGGCTGATCACCCGTATCTTCATTATCCGCTTGCCAACGCTTTGGCCATTAAGCAGCGTTTCGCAAATCAAATCGTAAAATACAAATATCGCCGCCATGATAATTGCGCACGTTACCAGCACGCTTTCGGGCATTTTTCCGATGATCAGAAAAATAAAGATGAAATAGAAAGCAATGAAAATGGCGTAATCAATTATCCGGGCAACTATCCGTTCGCCGAGGCCGGCTATTTCATAGTCTATATCAATATTTTGTGTTGTGTGTACGGTTATGGTTTGCATCTTAACAAAGATAAATTTGTTAGTGTAAAATATGATTGCATATTAAAGATTTGTGAGTATTTTAACAAAAAATAAAACCTGCTTTTTAAAATGCGTGAGGCGCTGTTTATCAAACAAAATACCGAAAAATGGAAGGCCTATGAAACCAATAAGCCAACGGACCCGGATGAGCTTGCTGCCGCATTTATAGCCATTACCGACGACCTGGCCTATTCCAAAACTTTCTTCCCACAATCAAATACAACAAAGTACCTTAACGGTCTTGCATCAACGTTTCACCAGGACATTTACAAAAATCAAAAGGAAAAAAGTAACAGGTTTGCAGCTTTCTGGCGATACGAACTGCCGCTGCTTTTTTTTCAGCATCGCAGGCAGTTATTGTATTCGCTTATCTTCTTTGCGGTTTTTACCTGTATGGGAGTGCTTTCGGCCAAATACGATAATCATTTTGTACGGCTTATCCTTGGCGATGATTATGTGAACATGACCAATGATAACATCGCGAAAGGTGATCCTTTCGGTGTATATAAAAGCAGTTCTTCGGGCCTGATGTTTTTCCAGATAGCCATCAATAATGTTTATGTCGAACTGCGCTTTTTTGTGATGGGCTTATTTTTTTCTGTTGGTTCATTATACGCCAGTTTAATGAACGGCGTTATGCTTGGCTCATTTCAGTATTATTTTTTCAGCAAGGGACTTGGAATCCAATCCATACTGGTGATCTGGATCCATGGTACGCTTGAAATGTCGTCGTTTATTGTGGCCGGTGGTGCCGGTTTAGTACTTGGTAACAGTTTGTTGTTTCCCAAAACGTATACCCGGCTGCAATCATTAAAAAAAGGGGCGCTTGAGGGCTTGAAAATTACAGTAGGCCTTATTCCCATCATATTGTTAGCCGCTTTTTTTGAAAGCTTTGTAACGCGCCATACCGAAATGCCTGTTTGGTTAAGTATTATTATATTAGCTTCATCATTACTGTTCATGATATGGTATGTGATCCTTTACCCCGCAAAATTGAATAAAAACCTAAACTATATTAATACCGATCATTAAATGAAATATATTATTGAACTGAGGAGGATCCGTGATTTTGGCGAAATAATAAATGACACCTTCACCTTCCTGAAACAGAATTTCAAACCGCTTTTTTCGTCATTACTCGTTATCTGCGGCTTTTTTGTGCTGGTTGGTACTGTTGCCACTGCATTTTCACAATTATCTGTTTATGACAGTCTTGATCCAGGCGCTAAAGGCGACTATAACAGCACCCTCAAAGTGGGTATAAGTGCTGCAGCAAACGGTTTTGTGATGATGCTGGCGCAATTTTTTATATACCTTACCACCCTGTGTTTTGTCGCAGTTTATCTTGAAAAAAAAGGAGATAAACCAACGGCACAAGACGTTTGGGGTTATTTTAAATATTACTTTTTCCGTTCGTTAGGGAGTGGTCTTTTATTATTCATCCTGCTCATTTTCGGTTTTTTATTTTGTATAATACCAGGCATATATCTTACGCCGATATTTTACCTTATTTTGCCTACCATGATCATGGAGAATGCCTCATTTGGATACTCATTCAATAAAGGCTTCCGGCTTATAAAAGATCACTGGTGGATGGTTTTTGGGATCATATTTGTTTGCTCGCTGATAGTAAGTGTAAGTAATTCAATTGCCAGTATACCTTTAATGCTTGTTGCCTCATTGCGGATCCTCGTTTCTTTTAAATATCTTTCAATAGCAGCAGTGATATTTTTCAGTATGCTTCAAAATATTTTACTACTTACTTATGCTATTCCAACCATAGCCATTGCCTTGTGTTATTTTAGCCTCCAGGAAAGAAAAGATGGAACCGGGATCTTAGAGCGTATAGAAGCATTTGGCACACATGCCGATAAAGCCGACGATCTGCCTGCCGAACAATACTAATTGAGTTATGCCTAAACCGATACTAATCCTTTTCATACTGTTGTGCTTTACCCTCAATCCGTCGGTGGCTAAAGTTGGCGGAAAGGCTATTCCCTTAAAAACAGACAGCGTTTTTAAAAAGAAGGCCGCGGTTGTGCGTATGGATAGCTCGAAGGTGAATGTACGCCGTTTTAATGAAAATGCACTTGATAAATACCGGGCTGACAAGGAATATCAGTATAACGACAAAAGTATAGGTAATGAGTTGTCGTTCTGGGATAGGTTTTGGATGTGGTTTTGGCGTACCTTATTTGGCAGCTTAAGCATAAGCTCCGGCTTTGCTGGTTTTCTTAAATACTTCTTTTTGATACTGGCCGTTGGTGCACTCATCTTTTTTGTAATGAAGTTGCTGGGTATGGATATGGGCAACCTGCTGCTGGGTAAGTCGCGCAAAACACCACTGGCCTATACCGAATCGACTGAGAATATCCACGAGATCAATTTTGATGAGGAAATTGACAGGGCAATTTTAAACCACAATTACCGCTTAGCCGTTCGCCTGCTTTACCTGCGAAGCCTGAAGCAGCTTAGCGATGGCGGCCTTATCCAGTGGCAACCCGAAAAAACCAATTCGGCTTACGTATATGAGCTTAACAATCCATCTGTACGGCAATCTTTTGTATCGCTAACCAGGCAGTTTGAATACGTATGGTATGGCGGTTTTAATATCGATGGTGCTGCTTTTGGTAATATAAACCAGTTGTTTCAAAACTTTAAAAAACAGCTGTTATGAAGGACCTTAAGATTTACTTTATAATAGCCACAGTATTGTTTGCCGTTTACATAGTGGCAAACATGAATAAGCCCAGGGATATTAACTGGACGCCTACGTTCAGCAATACCGATAAAATCCCTTATGGCACGCGGGTACTTTATGAGCGTGCCCGGGATATTTTTCCCGGTGCTGTGATCAAACCTAAACGCCAGGCCATTTACAATACTATTGCCGAAGATTCCATCAAAGGCTCATCATACATTATCATAGCCGGGGGGCTCAATATTACCAAGCCCGATTTTAAACAGCTTAAACAATATATTACTGCCGGTAACGACGTCTTTATCGCCGCCGGATTTTTAGGGGCCGATTTTGAAAAGGAACTTAAAATAAGCATCACTAATAAATTTGCGGTTAATGGAAATACTCATACGTTAATGCATTTTGTAAACCCGGCCCTGTCGCCCGAGGTGAATTATTTTGTTGATAAGGGTTTAACAGCAGGCTATTACGATAAATTTGATACCGCACATGCAGTAGTTATAGGTGAAACGGACGACCATAAGGCCAACTTACTGAAGTATCCGATGGGGAAAGGCAACCTGTATTTAACGCCCAATCCGGGTATGTTCACTAACTACAGCTTGTTGAAGCCTCAGGGGGCCGAATGGGCTTCTACTGCTTTATCCATGGTAAAGAAAACACCGGAGATAGTTTGGGACGAATATTATACTCAGGGTACCGGTGAGAATGACTCGCCGATGAGGGTATTCCTTGGGAATACGCAGTTAAAAGCGGCTTACTATCTGGCATTGTTTACCTTGCTGATATTTGTGCTATATGAGGCGAAAAGACGTCAGCGCATTATCCCAATTATTAATCCGCTCGAAAACTCAACTCTTGATTTCGTGAACGTAGTAGGGCAGGTATACTATGAACGAAGGGACAACATTAACATCGCCCGGAAAAAAATGCAGTATTTCTGGGCTTTTATACGCGAAACTTACCGGATAAAAGCAAACCGGCCAGGTCCCGAATTTGTAGAAGAACTGGTTAACCGTACCGGTGCAACCGAAGACCTTGCCCGTGAATTGTCCGGTGCATTTATCTTCATCAGTACTCATGACATTGTAACAGATCAAGAGCTCATCAGGCTCAACCAACTTATTGAACAATTTTATATCCAATCCAGGTAAATATGGAAAACGAATTTTTTGAACAACGTACCGATCTATCTAAATTAAGCACTGCTGTTGAGCAAATAAAAGCCACGCTGGCAACCATCATCGTAGGTCAGCATGATTCAATCGATCTGCTTATTGCGGGGATCCTGGCCGATGGGCATATCCTGATTGAAGGTGTGCCGGGCGTTGCTAAAACACTTACCGCAAAGCTTATTGCCAAAACTATAGATGCCCGGTACTCCCGTATTCAGTTCACACCAGATCTAATGCCATCAGATATCCTGGGAACCTCTGTTTTTAACCCTAAAACAACCGAGTTTGAATTTAAACAAGGGCCTATTTTCGGTAATATTATCCTGATAGATGAGATCAACCGTGCACCGGCAAAAACACAATCGGCCTTGTTTGAGGTAATGGAGGAGCGGCAGCTTACCATTGACGGGCACCGCTATAAAATGGAAGAGCCTTTTACCGTTTTTGCAACACAGAACCCGGTTGAGCAGGAAGGTACCTACCGCCTGCCTGAAGCCCAGCTGGATAGGTTTTTGTTTAAGATAGAAGTGAAATATCCAACGCTTGAAGAGGAAATAACTATCCTTAGTCGTCAGCATCAGCAAAAAACAACCGATCAGCTAAGCCAGGTGCAACCTTTACTCGCCGCTGCTGATATCAACCAGTTGCGCAACCAGGTGAGGGCCCTGCATGTAGAAGATAAGATCCTGGAGTTTACAGCTAAAATTATCCACGAAACACGTAACAGCAAATCCCTGCAGTTGGGCGGTTCGCCGCGTGCGTCGCTGGCTATTGTTAATGGAGCCAAAGCGCTTGCTGCTACCAGGGGGCGTGATTTTGTTACCCCCGATGATATTATTTATGTTGCCGCCCCTGTGCTGCGCCATCGGATTATGTTAACGCCTGATAAGGAGATGGAAGGCGTAACGCCCGACGAGGTGATAACCCAGGTAATACAAAAAATTGAAGTGCCACGATAGTAAAAGCGCGTGAAAAAACTATTCCGACTATTTTATACCAACTTGTTTTTAACTAACCGTTTATTCGGCGCGGTTGCTGCCTGTGTGGTATTGTATTTACTTTCGTTTTTCTTCCCCTGGCTGGGCATTGTGCCTGATATAGCTTTCTACGCTTTGCTGGCCTTGTTAATTGCCGATCTGTTCATCTTATATCGTTTAAGCGATGGTGTATTTGCCAAACGCCTTGCCCCTGAACGCTTAAGCAACAGCGACGAAAACGAACTTAGTATTTATATCGAAAACCGGTATAGTTTCAGCATTAACACCGGAATTATAGATGAGATTCCCGCACAGTTTCAGAAACGTGATATTTGGTTTACTACAACCCTTGCTCCCGGCGAACGTAAGCAGATTAATTACATGCTGAGGCCAACCCGCCGGGGCGAATATGAGTTTGGCTTTATCCGGGTTTTTGTGCGATCGGCTATTGGTCTGGTATCTAAACGTTACAATTTTGAGCAGGCTGAGACTTTGCCCGTTTATCCTTCGTTTTTACAAATGCGTAAGTATGAACTGATGGCTATATCAAACCGGCTCACCGAGATAGGCATTAAGAAAATCAGGAGGATTGGCCACAGTATGGAGTTTGAACAGGTAAAATCCTATGTTCCCGGCGATGACTATCGCACCATAAACTGGAAGGCCACAGCTCGGCGGGGCGACCTGATGGTAAACTCCTATACCGACGAAAAATCGCAGCACGTTTACTGCATCATCGATAAATCGCGGGCTATGCGGATGCCTTTTGAAGGGTTAAGTTTATTGGACTATGCCATTAACGCAAGCCTTGTGCTATCAAACGTAGCCCTGCTTAAAGAAGATAAAGCGGGCTTAATAACTGTAGGCGAAAAAATAGGTTCTATAGTGCCTGCCGATAAGAATTACGCGCAGCTTAATAAGATAATGGAGGTTTTATACAAGGAAAAAACCCGGTATCTGGAAACCAATATGGAGGCCCTTTATGTTACAACACGCAGGGTATTAAAACAGCGTAGTTTGGTGGTGTTCTTTACAAATTATGAAAGCCTTTCGGCGTTACAGCGACAGTTGCCATTTTTACGCAGGATAGCTAAGTTTCACCTGCTGTTAGTAGTCTTCTTTGAAAATACGGAATTAAAAACCCTGAGCGAACAACCGGCCAAAGATGTTGAAGGCATCTACATAAAAACCATTGCCGAAAAGTTTGCTTACGATAAAAAGCTGATGGTTAAAGAGCTGGCCAGCCACGGCATTCAGTCGATACTAACATCCCCTCAAAACCTTACCATAAACACAGTAAACCGCTACCTGGAAATAAAGGCGAAGCAAAAGATATAGATGACCATACATCTCCCGAATTGCCATTACGCAATTACCCATTGCGCCAATATTACTTATCGGGATAATTTTTAACATCAGGCAATTTAGTCCGCGCAGAGACAATTTAAAACTGCCGGTTAACAAAATGTACCCTATATTTACATTGCCAACAATAGCCCAATCAAAACTTTCAACTTTTTGTTAGCAATCTTTTTTTGAATTGTAAGCCTATTCCCTCAACTTCGCAGTCCGAATTTTGATTATGAGTATTCATTATAAAATAATAGCTGCAGAGCTTTCTGTAGCTGAGAAGCAGGTTACCGCTACGGTAGGCTTGCTTGATGAAGGAGCTACCGTTCCGTTTATTTCCCGTTACCGTAAAGAACTTACCGGCAGTTTAGATGAGGTACAGGTTGCCACCATTCGTGATCGTGTACAGCAACTTCGCGAACTGGACAAACGCCGTGAGGCTATCCTGAAATCGCTTACAGATATGGGCAAACTAACGCCCGAGCTTGAAAAACAGATCAACGAAGCAGAAACAATGGTTACTTTGGAGGACCTTTATCTTCCTTATCGCCCAAAACGCAAAACCCGCGCTACTACAGCCCGCGAAAAAGGCCTGCAGCCATTGGCCGATGTTTTATTGGAACAAAAAAATATCGACCCCGAACTGATAGCTGCGGAATACATCAGCGATGAAAAAGGCGTAGCCAGCGTTGAAGAAGCTTTAGCAGGCGCAAGGGATATCATTGCCGAAACCGTTGCCGAAAATGCTGAAATACGTACCAAAATCCGCGAGCTGTTTGTTGAAAAAGGCACTTTTGCATCAAGAGTGGTTGAAGGCAAAGAAGAGGCAGGCATTAAGTACAAAGACTATTTTGAATGGACCGAGCCTGTTAAAACAGCGCCATCGCACCGCGTATTGGCCATGCGCCGCGGCGAAAAGGAAGAGATCCTATGGCTCGACCTGAAACCTGAAGAAGATGATGCACTGGAGATATTGGAAAATTCAGTTATCAAGGCAAACAACCCGGCTGCCGGACAAATCCGCCTGGCTATCACCGATGGCTACAAACGGCTGTTAAAACCATCGATGGAAACAGAGGTGCGCCTGCTTACCAAAAAGAAAGCCGATGAAGAAGCGATCCGCGTATTTGCAGAGAATGCCCGCCAGCTATTGCTGAGCGCGCCGCTTGGTCAAAAACGCGTAATGGCGCTTGATCCGGGTTTTCGTACCGGTTGTAAACTGGTTTGTTTGGATGAACAGGGCAAACTGCTTGAAAATACCACCGTTTACCCGCACACCGGTGCAGGCCAGGCCCGCGAAGCCGAAAAAACAGTACAGCACCTGTTCCAGAAATATAATATCGAGGCTATTGCTATTGGCAACGGCACCGCAGGCCGCGAAACAGAGGTATTTGTGCGCAACCTGAATTTACCGGGCGTAACCATTGTGATGGTTAATGAAAGTGGTGCTTCTATCTATTCGGCATCTGAAGTAGCAAGGGAAGAATTTCCGGATTATGATGTCACTGTAAGAGGGGCAGTATCTATCGGCCGCCGTTTGATGGACCCGCTGGCCGAGCTGGTAAAGATCGACCCAAAATCAATTGGTGTAGGCCAGTACCAGCACGATGTTGACCAGAACAAGCTGCAAACCTCATTGGATGACACGGTGATCAGCGCCGTGAACGCGGTGGGGGTTGAGTTAAACACTGCCTCAAAACAGATCCTGGCTTATGTATCAGGCCTTGGCCCGCAACTGGCACAGAACATTGTAGAATACCGCAACCAGAACGGCGCTTTTAAACGTCGGGAGCAACTGAAAAAAGTTCCGCGTTTGGGCGATAAGGCTTTTGAGCAGGCAGCAGGATTCCTTCGGATCCACAATGCCGAAAACCCGTTGGATACCAGTGCAGTTCACCCTGAGCGTTATGGCTTGCTTGAACAAATGGCTACTGATATGAAATGCACAGTGAAAGACCTGATGAGCAACCCAACCCTGCGCAAAAGCATTCCGCTGCAAAGATATGTTTCCGAAACAGTTGGTTTGCCAACCCTGAATGATATCATGGCCGAGCTTGCCAAACCGGGCCGCGACCCGCGCGAGCAGTTTGAAGCTTTCAGCTTTACAGAGGGTGTAAATGCCATCGGCGATCTGAAAGTGGGCATGAAGCTGCCGGGCATCGTCACCAACATTACAGCTTTTGGTGCTTTTGTTGATATCGGCGTTCACCAGGATGGCCTTGTTCACCTGAGCCAGATCACCAACCGTTACATCAAAGATCCTAATGAAGTACTGAAAGTACATCAAAAGGTTGAGGTAACTGTTACCGAGGTTGATGTGAACCGCAAGCGTATTGCGCTATCCATGAAAGAGAACGATAAAAGCGAGCCCAATCAGCGCAGGAACGATGACCGCCGTTCGCAGGGTAATAACAATAAGCCCAACTTTAATAAAAGGGTTGAAAAAGAACCGGAAACCGATATGGCCTTGAAGCTGGCTGCGTTGAAGGGTAAGTTTAAGTTGTAATTAAAAAAAACGGGATTGCTCACGTGCTTGTTTACAAAAGCCAGTCATGTTGAACTTGTTTCAACACCCCACTTGCTAAGCAAGCCTGCTAAGCAAATTTGCGACTCGTCCTGTGGGGTGCCGAAACAAGTTCGGCATGACGATCTTTTTAAAAAGTTAGTAGCAAAGTCCCTGAATAGTTTCTCACAAACAAAAAAATCCCCAACCTTACGGCTGGGGATTTCTATTTAATATCTGATTATAACTTACGCTACTGTCCCTTCTTTCAGCTTCTCAGCATTCTCTGCAAACTGAAGCGATTCAAGGATTTCCTGCAGGTCGCCGTTCAATACGCCCGGCAGGTTGTAAATAGTCAGACCGATACGGTGCTCAGTTAAACGTCCCTGAGGATAGTTATAGGTACGCACCTTGGCCGACCGATCGCCGGTTGATACCATAGTTTTACGTTTTTTTGATGTTTCTTCCAGGTGTTTTTGCAGTTCCATTTCGTACACCCTCGAACGCAATACCTGTAAAGCCTTATCGTAGTTTTTCAATTGCGATTTCTGATCCTGGCACTGGGCAACAATACCTGTAGGGATGTGGGTTAACCTCACAGCCGAATAGGTAGTATTTACCGACTGACCGCCCGGCCCTGAAGCGCAGAACAAATCTTTACGGATATCACTAACCTGCAGGTCGATATCAAACTCATCAACCTCGGGCAGTACTACTACAGAAGCTGCTGAAGTATGTACACGGCCTTGTGTTTCGGTATCAGGCACACGTTGCACACGGTGTACACCCGATTCATATTTCAGGGTTCCGTAAGCGTCTTCGGCGTTTACATTAAATACAATCTCTTTATAGCCGCCGCTGGTGCCTTCGGTATAATCCACCAGTTCGGTACGCCAGCCGCGTTTTTCGCAATAGCGCATATACATGCGGTAAAGGTCACCTGCAAAAAGGGCTGCCTCATCACCACCGGTGCCGCCACGGATCTCCACAATAGCATTTTTCGAATCTTCAGGATCTTTAGGGATCAGCATCAGGCGAATTTCTTCTTCCTTTACTTCCTGTTGAGCAAGCAGTTCGTCAAGTTCCATTTTGGCCATCTCACGAAACTCCTCATCTTTTTCGGTAGCCAGGATCTCTTTATTGGTTTCGATATTGCTCATAATGTTGCGGTATATATGATACTCGTCAACAATTTTGGCAAGGTCTTTATATTCTTTATTCAACTGGGCAAAACGCTTCATATCCTGCATTACTTCAGGATTGCTCAATTCACCTTCAACATTTTTCCAGCGCTCGTATATCAGCTCTAATTTATCTAACATATTTTATAAATAATGATGCAGCTAAAACTGTTTGATATTGAACCGGCTTATGAAATATTTAACGTTTCGGGCCGCTTACAGGCTTGCTGCAAAAAAGTGCACAAAAGTACGCATTTTACTGCATATTTTAATTCAGTGGATTGTAAGTTGTTTTTCTTAGTTCATAGATAATGGTTCATGGATCATAGAGCGCTGCTGCCTATGGATAATAGTTTATGGACATAGGTAGCTCGGCTTATAGATCATAGTTCATGGATCATAGCAAAGCCACCCTATCAATATCAATTAGTCCAATCAAAAACCATGAACCATGAACTATGAACCATGAACTAAACAAAATATTCCAGTTTCAGTTCCTTGCCATCAAAAACGGCATAAGAAAAATATGAAATCCATTCGCCAAGGTTAATATAACGGCTTTGAGGGGTTATTTGAATATCAAGCGGTATATGGCGATGGCCAAAAACAAGGTAGTCGTAAAAATTGATCTTTAATTCTTCACGGCAAAAATTTACCAACCATTCCTGTTCGCCTGGCTTTGGATTTTCTTTTTTTGCATTGGTATCCCGGCTGTGGCGGCTCCATTTATTGGCTATTCCCACGCCAAGGTTTGGGTGAATTCGGGCAAACAGCCACTGACAAAACCGGCTCCTGAAAAAGCCTTTTAAAAACTTATAAAAGTTATCCCCCGGACCAAGCCCATCGCCATGATGAATGAAAAATTTCTTTCCGCCGCGCTCAATTTTTAATTCATTGCTGATGATAGTTGCGCCCAGTTCATTTACAAAATAATCAAACATCCACATATCATGGTTGCCTTTAAACAGGTAAAGCTTTACACCGGCATCGGCAAGTTCGGCAAGTTTGCCCAGGAAACGGATATAGCCTTTGGGCACTACGGTTTTGTATTCAAACCAAAAGTCAAAAACATCGCCAACCAGGAATAGTTCGGCGGCATCATGCTTAATACTGTCGAGCCAGCGCGTTATCTTATCTTCGCGTTGGCGGCTTGAGGCATATGTGCCTGTGCCTAAATGAACATCAGAAGCAAAATAGAGTTTGTCGCGAACCGGCATATCGGCAAAAGTACGTTTTAACAGCCAAACAGAAAAGATAAAGATTGTTACACAATAACCAGCAAACAACGCCGTATCTTAGTGGTTATTCAGCATACATTAAACATTAAAATTATGGCAATCCCCGAAAACCCAAATCTTGACGATGCGCAGGAAGATAAAGACCCCGGCAACGAATTTGAACAGAACGAAGGCCAGGATACCGGTAACGAAATAATTGATAAAAGCGAGCCGGATGTTGCCGGGTTAAATGCAGCCAGTCGCGCATCCGAATCGGCATTTACTTTAAATTTTGAAGATGGGTATGCCCCTGCTCCGGATAAAAATGACGAAGACCAGCAATCGCCAAAGCACTGATATATTAAGCAATGAAAAAAATATTACTGCCGGCATTAATCATGGTTGTTTTTGCCGGTAAGGCATCTGCACAGTCAAAAGGCTTCACGATGACTGATTTCAAGGCCAATATAGGCAAAACAGGCACTTTGTGCGATACTGTTTACTCGTACAAAGCGGTGAGCGATACGCTTACCCTGTTAAACTTGGGCGCGGCTTACCCAAGGCAAAAATACACCATAGCGGTAAAGGGCAATAAAATAAAGCTCGACCTGTCTACGATAAAAGGAAAACACGTATGCGCAACCGGCACATTTGAGTTTTTTAAAGGCCAGCCCGAAATCGTAGCCGACAAACCAGAGCAGATCACGGTTAACTAACAAGCTACCAGCGCCTTTTAAAAGGAAAAGCAGATCGTTGATCTGCTTTTCCTTTTAAAAGAGAATAATCTTATTAAGGTTTTTTAGCCTTAATCTTTATGCATTCCGCCTTTAGCTTCAATTAAAAAGCTTTGTACAAACCAAATACAATCTGCCCTTCGGTAATTGGCTGCTTGGTTACCAAACGGCCCACATTAAGCGTACGACCGGTTGTGGTTACATCGTATCCCTGTGATTTAACATAATTTCCTTTAAGCGATAATCCCCAACCTGCACCCATATCAAACCTGATTGCCGCGCTGCCGCCATAAGCAAAGGCATAACCTTTGGCGCTTTGCTGGGTAATGCTGCCGGTTTGCGCGTCAACACCGGTAACACTAATAGTTAACTGTGGTGATGTTTGGCTTTTGATTGCACCTGCCGATGCCCTTACATCAAATGATAAGCTGCGCCATACAAAGGTATATTGCGGGCCTACTAACAGGTTAAAGCTACGGTAACGTTTATCAGCGGTAACAGTTCCCTGGTCGGCTTTAAAATCGGTTGTATAGCCCTGCGATAATATCAGGTCGTCATCATATGAAAAATTGCTTTGGTCCTGGTATGAAAAAGTGTAACCGATACCAAAATTTCTGTAGATGTAATATGCTCCGTCAAGCTGGAAGGTGACGCCCTTGTTTGCAAAGCCCGATTTATTATTCTTATAATCCACCTTTTGGAAATCGCTTAACGGATAAGAAATACCCATACCTAAGCCTACATAAGGTTTAAGTTTTACTTTGGTTTCGTCATCTTTATCGTTGGTATCCTGAGCTTTTGAAGTAAATGCAAGCAGCATTAAAAGGCCTGCTGTAAAAAAAGTAAGGGTTTGTTTCATGTTTGTTATTATGTAACTGTATTACCGTTAGTTGCCGCTGCATCCTTAACCGCAAAGCAAACGTGTAAAAAAACGCATTATTATTGATACTTCGGTGATAACAAGCTCCGCTTCCGGGTTAAAAATCACACGGGTTATCAACTGCAAAAAGTTAAAGGGGGTAATTTTTAATAATTTGCCCTTATTTTACAACAGTTTTTTCACGCCGCTAATATAGCCTGCCACGGGCAATTAAACAGCAACCATGTGTAAAATTAACAACTTTTAACCTTTTGAACCGTTATTGCCTTGCGGTAATGTACCCTGAATGGCTATCTTTAGTTGCCTGTAATTTAAAACAACCATGACAAAAACGTTCTGTTTATTTGCATTAGCTGTTTTACTTTGCAGCTATACACATGCACAAATGACTATAAAAACACTTCCATACCCTAAAACAAAAAAAGTTGATGTTGTTGACACCTATTTTGGCACACAGGTGCCCGATCCATACCGCTGGCTTGAACATGATCATGCCGACGACACTAAAGCCTGGGTACAGGAAGAAAATAAGGTAACGTTCAACTATCTCGATCAGATCCCCTACCGGGCCGACATTCATAAGCGCCTGGAGTTTTTATGGAATTACGAAAAATATAGCGCTCCCTTTAAGGAAGGCAAATACATTTACTTTTATAAAAACGACGGGCTGCAAAGCCAAAATGTATTGTACCGCCAATTAGGCGATAACGGCGCCCCCGAAGTTTTTCTTGATCCCAATAAATTCTCTGCCGATGGTACTACCTCTTTACAAGGCATCCAGTTTAGCAAAAACGGGGAGCTGGCAGCCTACCAGATCTCTGAGGGAGGCTCGGACTGGCGCAAGGTCATCGTTATTAACACCGAAGATAAAAGCGTTGTGGGTGATACCCTGAAAGATGTAAAATTCAGCGGACTGGCATGGCATGGTACCGATGGCTTTTATTATAGCAGCTATGATAAGCCGACAGAAGGCAGCCAGCTTTCGGGTATGACACAGTTTCATAAACTTTATTACCATAAGCTGGGCACACCTCAAAGCACCGACAAGCTGATCTTCGGCGGTGATAAAACCCCTCGCCGTTACATAGGCGCTTACCTTACCGAGGATGAACGCTTTTTGGTGATCACAGCCGCCACTTCAACAACCGGCAACGAGCTTTATATCCAGGATTTAAGTAAACCCGGCAGCCAGATCATTAACGTTGTGAACAATTTTGATAACCAGCACAGCGTTTTGGATAATGTGGGGAGCAAGCTTTATATCCTCACCAATATCTACTCGCCCAATTTTAAAATAGTTACTGTTGATGCTGCCGAACCCGGCATTACCCATTGGAAAAACCTGATCCCCGAAACTAAAAACGTATTAAGCGCCACCACCGGCGGAGGTAAAATTTTTGCTGAATACCTGCAGGATGCCACCTCGCTGATCCAGCAATATAATATGGATGGCAAACTTGAACGTACTATCCAGTTGCCGTCAATAGGCTCTGCGTCGGGTTTCGGCACAAAAAAAGAAGAGAAGGTTACCTATTACACTTTTACCAATTACATATACCCGCCAACTATTTTTAAGCTGGATATTGAAACCGGCGCCTCCTCTGTCTATAAAAAATCGGGGGCAAAGTTTGATCCTGAACAGTATGAATCAAAACAGGTGTTTTATACCTCGAAGGATAAAACAAAGATCCCAATGATCATCACCTATAAAAAAGGGACGGTACTTAACGGGCAAAACCCAACTTTGCTGTATGCTTACGGTGGTTTTGGCGTTAGCTTAACCCCTGCTTTCAGTACATCAAACATCATATTGCTTGAGCATGGAGGTATTTATGCTGTGCCTAACCTGCGGGGCGGCGGCGAGTACGGCGAAACCTGGCACCGCAAAGGCATCAAGCTAAAAAAACAAAATGTGTTTGATGATTTTATTGCCGCGGCCGAATACCTTATCAAAAACAAATATACCTCCAAAGATTACCTTGCCGTTTCGGGCGGCTCAAACGGTGGCCTGCTTATCGGCGCTATGCTAACCCAGCGTCCCGACCTGTTTAAAGTAGCCTTCCCTGCCGTAGGTGTGCTGGACATGCTGAGGTATAATAAATTTACTGCCGGGGCCGGCTGGAGCTATGATTACGGCACCGCCGAAGATTCGGAACAAATGTTTAAATACCTGTATAACTATTCACCGTACCATGCCCTTAAACCGGGCATTTACCCTGCTACCATGGTTACTACCGCCGATCATGACGACCGTGTAGTACCCGCCCATTCCTTTAAATTTGCGGCACGCCTGCAGGAATACCAGCAGGGTACTGCGCCAACACTTATCCGCATTGAAACCAATGCCGGTCACGGAGCAGGACAAAGTACAGCCCAGCTCATCAATGGCCAGGTTGATAAATGGGCTTTCATGTTCTGGAATATGGGGATAAAGTGGTAACGATTTTTTAATTTCAATACTCAATTTATAAATGAAAAAATACCTGTTAGCTGTTGTTCTGTTATTCGTTGCCTCGGCAATAACATTCGCGCAGCATAAAAAACCAAATTTAAACATTGTATTTATAGGCAACAGCATAACCCAGGGCGTGCAGCTGGCCAATCCGGCAACTGAAGCGCCGCCAGCCACGGCAGTGGCTTATCTGCAAAAACAAAAGAACCTGGACACAGTAAGTTTCAGTAACCAGGGCCATAGCGGCTACACCACGCTCGATTTTTTGCCAGGCACAGGTACTTTTGCCAAAGTTGAAGAAGCGGCTAACGCTTTTACCAATAAGGACGCATTACTCATATTTTCGGTAAAACTTGGCACAAATGACAGTGCTATACACGGGCCGCATGGTGCTCCCGTATCGCCTGAAGATTATCAAAAAAATTTAAAGACCATAGCTGATAAACTTTTAGCCGATTTTCCGAAAGCGGTTATCATTTTCCAGCATCCGTTATGGTACAGCCCCAATACATACAACGGCGCAAAATATTTGCAGGAAGGGTTAAACAGGCTGCAAAGCTATGTGCCGATGATAGATGCGCTTGTAAAAGCATACGCTTCAACAAACCCCAAACAGGTTTTTGTGGGCGATACCAAAGCATTCGCCTACTTCGAAAAAAATCATTTAACTGATCTCATCCCCGAGAATGGTAAACAAGGTACTTTTTATCTTCACCCCAATAAAAAGGGGGCCGAAGCTTTAGGGCATTTTTGGGGGATGGCTATCAATAAAATAATAAAGCATTATTTTAAATAAATTAGTTATTGCTTTGCATCTTTTAAATGAAAGCTAAAGCAGAATGTGCAAAGCCGAAATAACATATTGATTTTCAATACCATTAAGTTACTTCCTGTAAATTAAATAATAGGCGCTATATAAGCCTACTGGCACACTAATCACCTTAAAATCACCACATAGCCCGAAATAACAATGTTATTCATCTTTGTATTTACTATATAGTAGTAAGTACCGGACGGCAGCGGTTTTCCCTGGTAAGTGCCATCCCAGGGCTTAGGATATCCTACAGAATGGAATAAAGACTGTCCGTAACGATTATAAACATCAACTGTGCTGTTTTCATACGCTACCAAGCCTTTAATTTCCCAATAGTCATTTACCCCATCACCATTTGGTGTAAAGGTGTTGCTAACGTTTATTACCGGCGAAACCTTAACTGCAACCTGGCTTTCGTTCACACAGCCGTTTGATTTATCAGTGATTTTAAGTTTGTAAATTATATCCTGATCGCCCGTTACTACCGGGTTTTTAGCTGTGGGGTTATCCAGACCGGTGGCCGGTGTCCATTCATAGGTTACGTTTTCGCTGCCTACTACCGGGTTTAAAGTAATGGTATGCCCTTTTAATACATATCTTGTATCGCCGGCTGCATCTGCCTGCACTGTTGGCGGCGGAACAAAATTGATGGTGATATCATCAGTAGGCGTATGACAATTATCAGCCTGGGTTGCGGTAAGTATCAATTTAACCGAGCCTTTTGCAATATCTATTGGGTCGGGCTGAAAGGTTGGAGCGTATACATCATCCGAAGGGATAAATTTACCTAAGCCCGATGCTGACGTCCACTTAACGGTAGTGCCTGAAAGCGGCCGACCATTTAATGGCACCATAGGGGTTTGGTTACAAACATTATCAATGCTTGGCGGTCCTGCATCGGCACCAGGATCCGGTGCAAACTTAAATATCACATCTTTGGATACGGCCGAACACCCATCAGGACTTGTTGATGTAAGGGTTAAAGTAACGGAACCGGCATTCTTATCTGCAGTTGATGGAAAATATTTACCTTTCGGGTCATCTTGTTTAGAGAAAGTGCCACTACCGCTGGTACTCCAGATACCGGTTCTATATACGCTCTTCACATCGCCATCAAGTTGTATAAATGGATCATTAACGCATACGTTATGCGAAGGGCCGGCATCGACAATTGGAAGCGGATTAACCTTAACGTCTACTGGATCACTTGGTTCGCCCGGGCAGTTATTGATTATCAAATACAAATTATAAGGACCCGCGTTAGCAGCTGTGGCGTTTGGAATGGTTGTGCTTGGGCTTTGAGTTTCCAGTCTGAAATTATTGGGACCGGTCCACAAATATTTTGCACCAGCTATAGGCTGGGTTTGCAGTATAATATCATTGCCTTCGCAAACGGGGCTGTTGCTGTGCCCATCTATTTTTAATGTCTGGGGCCTTACAGTTACTGTATATTTAACCGGAGTGCCCGGACAGCCAAATGCTACAGGCGTTATGGTATAAGAAACCTGGATAGGGTTTGTCGTGGTATTAACCAGGGCTTCATTAATAGGGTTAGCGGTTTGATCGGTAACCGCGGCATTGCTGATGCCGGTGACAGCCGGCCTGCTCCATAAAAACGTAGCCGTAGATATATTGGATGTTAAAGTAAGCCCAAGTGGGGTGTTGTTACACATAACAGACGACAGCGGCGGCGGATTGGTAATTACCGCTCCCGGGTTAACCGTCACCTTAAGCGGATACGGAACTCCCGGACAGTCGCCCGTTTTAAAATTAAACATATAGGTAACTTCAACAGGCGCATTGGTGGTATTATAAAGCACCTCTTTTATGATAGGTGACGCCTGGCCCGCTACAGCAGCATTACTGATACCCGGAACGGCCTCCCTGCCCCATGTAAAGCTTGTTACCGTTACCGGGGTGTTAAATTTAACTTCATAATTGGTGCTTGTACCATTACAAACCGGGCCGGGCGGAGCGCTTTTAACCACGGGGGTCGCATTTACCTTTACTGTGTATGTAAACACAGCTCCGGGGCAACCGTTTAAATATGGTGTTATTTTATAAGTCACGTCAACAGCCGCACCGTTTGCATCGTTATTTAACAGTGTTTCGGTAATTGTGCTTGATGTTTGCCCCGTTACCGCTGGGTTACTGATGCCGGCAACCGCAGGGCGGTCCCATGAAAAAGTGGTACCGGGCTGGTCGGCGGTGATCACGTAATTTAGCGCGGTACCGCTGCATATCGGATCGCCTGTGGCGCTGCTTATTACCTGTGGGGCAGGTGTAACTTTTACATCAACTTTAGTGCGTTCACTAATACAGTCATTAACCTTAGTCTCCACATAATAAGTTCTGTTGATGGTTAACGGAGCTGTAGGAAAAGGGTTTCCCTGGTGTACAGGGGTTCCTCCGACGGGCACATTGTACCAGGTATAAGTACCCGTTGAGCCGCTTGCGGTGAGTATAGCAGATTGGCCTTCACAAACCGTTGCTGTGTTATCGGTGCCAACCGTAGGTGCTGCCGGAGGGGGGATCGCCTTAACCAAAACAGGGGTACGCGCACTGGTAATACCGCCCACCGTTGTCGCAACATAATAAGTAATATCGTTTAGTATTGGCGGGGTAGTAAATATCGGGCCAACCTTAAGAGGTGTTCCACCGGTAGCATCGCTATACCAGCGGTATGTTCCGCCCGGTGCTGTAGCTACGAGGTTAGTTGTACTGCCTGTACAAACAGATTTACCAGGGGCCGTCGGCGCGGCGGGCACCGGGTTTATAGTTATGGTAACCGTGCTTGATTTTGAACCGCAAGGTCCCGCAGGATCATTAGATGTTAAAGTTAGTGTTGCAACTTTTTCTCCCGCGGCAGGGGTATAAACAGCATCCTGTTTTGTTGGGTCGGAGAATGTCCCCGCGCCACCCGTCCACTTTCCTGTTGTAGTCCCCCCTGTAATGCTACCGGCCAATTGTACAGGATCGCCCTGCTTCACGGGGTGATCCGGACCGGCATCAACGATAACCCTATTGTAAATAGTTATCTGGTTAGTAGCAATACTTTGCGGACAGCCGCTGCTTGCCGCTATGGTATTGGTTATGGTGTAGGGCCCTCCGGCGTGGCTTCTCACCAGGTCAATCTCGCCGGTGCCGGGATTTTTAAATACGATATTACCGGTTGGTTCGCTAAAAACGCCGGCACTTGCCCCCGGCGGGAAAACCGGCAGCGGGTTTTTTACATCGTTACAGATGGGGGTATTATATGTAAAAGTAGCATCCGGTGTTGTTACTATGGAGATGCTTTGGCTGGCCGTTCCCGAGCATGAGCCCCCATAGGTAAAAGTAATGGTGTATTTTCCGGGAATGCTTGCCGCCACATTGATCTCGCCTGTGGTGTTACTCACAAAAACAAGTCCGGGTGTTGACGAAAAAGTACCTCCGGCCGGATTAAGAATAGCAGGCTTTACATTACTTCCCGATGTACATATCGTGCCCGAAGGATACCGGAACTGGGGGTCAATAATAGATGTTATTGATACCGTGAAAGCGGTACGCGGACTAACACATGTGCCATTAACGGCCTCGGCATAAAAAGTTGTTTGTGCAAACAAAGGGTCGGTAGTATAAGTGTTGCCGGTATGCACCGGTGTACCGCCAGTAGCACCAGTATACCATTGAATGGTTTCGCCCGAAGCCGGAACGCTTAAGCTGGCAGGGTCGCCGGGGCATACCGTTGCAGTACCGTTAACCGTTGGGGCGGCAGGCAGTGGGGTAACCTGTACGGTTACCGGGGTACGCTGGCTGCTGCAGCCATTAGCTATACTTTGTACATAATAAGTGGTATTTGCAGTTAGTTCGGGCGTAACATAGGTGTTGCCGGTTACTAACAGGTTACCGCCGGTGGCCTGGTCATACCATTCATATTCATCGGGCGAGCCTGTTGCTGTAAGTGTGGCCGCTGTACCGGCACATATTGCCGGAACCGGTTGCACAGCAGGCGCAGGGATCGGATCAAGTACGGTTACGGTAATTGCCGACCTCTCGCTGATACATGCCCCTACCGTGGTTTGAACATAATAAGTTGTGGTGGCTGTTAAAGCGGGAGTTGTAAATGTATCGCCCGAAAATATAGAGTTACCGCCGGTGGCCGCGGTAAACCATTGAAAACTTCCGCCTTGTGCCGATGTTGCTGTTAAAGAGGCTGTTGCTCCATTACAAATTACCGGCCCGTCGGGCACAACAGGTGCATCCGGGGCAGGGGTAACAGTAATTGTTATCGGGGTACGTTCGCTTGTGCAACCGCCGGTGGTATGCTCAACATAATAAGTTTTATTACTTGTTAAAGCCGGGGTTTGAAAAGTATTGCCGGTACCAACCGAACTGCCTCCTGTGGCTGCTGTATACCAGTTATATGTGCCGGTAGGCGATGGATCGGCAGTTAAGGTAATACCGGTGCCATAGCAGGCAGACGGTGATTGCGAAGGTGGCGCGGCCGGTATTGGCGTTACAGATACCGGCACCGCGATACGGTCGCTTGTGCAATCGCCTACCCGTGTTTGCACATAATAAGTAACCGCAGAGGTAAGCACCGGTGTTGTATAATCCGGACTTGAAATTAACGGCGTGCCTCCTGAAGGCACATCAAACCACTCAGCTACTCCCGAGGCATCAGCATGCAGCGTAATAGCCGATCCGGAACAAGTGCTGTAGCCACCTGCAGGAAGTACAGGAACGGCTGGCGGCGCATTAATCCGGGCAACTACAGGGATACCAGAGCTGGCACAACCTTTAATTACTGTAAAAAGATAATAAGTGGTATTTGCAAATAATGGGGGCGTTGTATAGGTTGCATCGTTGCTCAATGGTGTTCCTGTTCCCGAAGAATTTGAATACCAGGCATAACTGTCGGCACCCGACGCTATTAACGTTGCGGGGGTACCATAACACACCGGATCTGCCTGGATGCCCGGCCGGCCTGTTACATTAACAACAACCGAGCTTCGCGTACTGGTACAGCTGCCTACTGTTGTTTCCACATAAAAAATGGTACCCTGGGTAATTGGGCCTGTTACATATGGGTTACCTGTAAACAAGAATTTGCCATCAGCATCATACCATTGGTAAGTTCCTCCGGGAGCCGTTGCTGTTAAAGTTGCCGAAGTATTGGGGCAAACAACCTGATTGGCTACCGTAGGCGGATTTGGAGAAGCTACAGCGGTAATCGGAATATTGGCAACCTTTGGCTGGCAGCCCGGGGTTTTATCACTAACCGTTACCGTATACGTTCCGGCTTTGTTTACATCAATAGATGGCGTATTTTCACCGGTGTTCCAGATGTAGGTAAATGGGCCTGTACCGCCCGATAGATTAGCGGTTAACGTTACATTCTTTCCCGAACATATCGTATTAGCTGTTGAGGATATGGTTACATTCAATGTACAAACTTGACTATACCCTGCTAACGACCAAATAACCAACAGGAATAGTACAAGCAACGGCTTATTAATGTTCTTCATAAGTCTCTTTATACTCAATAAATGTGGCTGCAAGCGGCTCATTTTAACAACTCCCCTTATTGAGCACAGTTTTAAGATTGGCAAACAATACTGTTATGCTATACCAATCCGGCAATGATGTGCGCCTTTTTACGTAAAATACTAAAAATAGGTTTGATAAAACGTCAACAAAATGCACAATGAAACCCTGATGAAATTATTTCTTTTATAGATTAAAAAAATACCCGGTTAGGAAAATAACCAGGTATAAAAGAGGCACGATAGTGTACCTCGTACAATTACAGGATCTGCCGGTAATCATTCACTCCCCGGCAGCGATATAATAGTATTTTAAAGATCCGGATTGGCTTATAACAAAGCCACAAAATCACGCATAGCCTGTCCCGGATCCTGCTGCTTCATGAAAGTTTCGCCAATAAGAAAACCATTGAAACCTTCCAGTTTAAGGTGCCTGATAGTTTCGGGATCGCTGATGGCGCTTTCCGAAATCTTCATAAACTCGGCGGGGATATGTTTAGCCAATTTGTAAGAGGTTTCAACCGACACGGTAAAATCGGCCAGGTTGCGGTTATTTACACCAATGGCATCCAGGTTGGGGTTAATGCTGCGTTCCAGTTCTTCGAGGTTATGCACCTCGAGCAATACGTTAAGGCCTATACTTTTGGCAAGTTTGGCCAGGGTATCAATTTCGGCAGGTGTAAGTATAGCGGCTATGAGCAGGATAATATCGGCGCCTAATGACTTGGCCTCTATCACCTGGTACTCATCTATCATAAAATCCTTGCGCAATACAGGGATGCTATTTACCGAACGCGCTTTCACCAAATCGGCTTTCCGGCCCATGAAGAAGTTACGGTCGGTTAAAACCGAAAGTGCCGAAGCGCCGGCAGCGGCATAATCTGTTGTAACGGCGCTAACCCGCACCTTGTCGTTAATAATACCTTTTGAAGGCGATTTACGCTTAAACTCGGCTATGATACCGGTACGTGACGGATCGAGCAGAAATTCTTTGAATGAATAGGTTTCACGGTGAAAATGATCCGATTCTTCAAGTACGGTATATGATGTACGTTTTTTTGCCGAAGCAACTTCTCTTTTTTTGTTGGCAACTATTTTATCAAGTATCGTCATAGTATCGAAGCACTAATATTTATGTCATTGCGAGGCGCGAAGCAATTAGTCTTACCCAACCCCCTCCAGAGGAGAGGATTTTAAGTGCTTTTTAAATCTTCCTTTCCGTAGGAGATTTAGAGGGGCTAATTGCTCTCTTCCTTATAATGACATAGTTGTAAGCTATTGGTTAATAAGTGTATTTTTCAATCAATTTTATAACATGTGCGTTGCCTGCGGCCCGGGCTTTTTGTTACAAGTCCTCGCCTTTCCTGCCCCCAATCCCAACCCGCGCTGTGGGCTTTTCACTGCAATCCCTAACGCGGCCACCGCGCACCGCTAAGTGTCCTGCTCTCCGCGAGAGACCCTGCGGGGACGTTATATCAATTTTTCAAAGTTATCATTATTTCATAAAACTAAGCCTTAAGCCAGTTTTGCATCATTTCCTTACCATAATCGGTCAGGATTGATTCGGGGTGGAATTGTACGCCCCTTACATCATATTGCTTATGCTTAAGCGCCATGATAGAATTATCGGCTTCATCAATAGCGGTAACCTGCAATGAATCGGGCAGGTCATTCCCGCTCACTACCCATGAGTGGTAACGCCCAACTTTAAAGCTCTCGGGCAAACCGGCAAATAGTTTTTCATCGCCATCTGTCACCTTTATCGGCGTCGCGATACCATGCATAGGCTGGTTAAGATTGTACAGGCTCCCGCCAAATGCTTCGGCAATAGCCTGCTGACCAAGACATACCCCAAATATGCTTTTGGTGGGTGCATACTTTGCTATTACATCCAGCAGCAAACCAGCCTCCGAAGGGATGCCCGGCCCCGGCGATAGGATGATCTTATCAAAAGCCTCCACATCCTCAATGGCAAACTGATCATTTCTCCAAACCTCACATTCCAGACCAAGCTCGTTAACCAAATGCACCAGGTTATAGGTAAAGGAATCGTAATTATCGATTATCAGGATGCGCCCCCCCCGCCCCCTAAAGGGGGTGCTTTCCGTGGTATTTGTATTTTCTTTCATTTTGTTTTATATATCTTCAATATTTGTCAAAATTATTATTCACTATTGTTCCCCCTTCAGGGGGTAGGGGGTTACAGCTCCTCCGCCAGTTCAAAAGCCCTTCTCAAAGCCGAGATCTTGGTATCAACCTCCCGTAATTCACTTTCGGGGATCGAACCAGCCACGATGCCGGCACCTGCCTGATAATGCAGGGTGTTATTTTTGCTTAAAAACGAACGGATCATGATGGCATGGTTAAAATCTCCGTTAAAACCCAGAAAACCTATCGCACCACTGTAAAAGCTGCGTTTAATGTTTTCGTTTTCATCGATGATCTCCATGGCACGGTATTTTGGAGCGCCGCTCAGCGTGCCCGCCGGGTAAGTATCAGCTACAACTTTAAAGGCCGATACACCGGGCTTCAGTTTTCCGCTTACGTGTGATACCAAATGGATCAGGTGCGAGTAATACTGAACCTCTTTAAATGCCTTCACGGTTACATTTTCACAATGACGGCTCAGGTCGTTACGGGCAAGGTCAACCAGCATTACGTGTTCTGCCGACTCCTTAGGGTCATTCTCGAGGTTGCGGGCCAGCTCGGCATCTTTTTCATCATCGCCGCTGCGCTTAAAGGTCCCGGCTATCGGGAAAATATTGGCTACATTATTTTTAATGGTGATCTGCGCCTCGGGCGATGAACCAAAGATCCTGAAATCGCCAAAATCAAAATAAAACAGGTATGGTGATGGGTTGATAGAACGCAGGGCGCGGTAAACGTTAAACTCATCGCCCAGGAAAGTACGGGAGAAAGCCCTTGAAGGCACTATCTGAAAAACATCGCCCCGATAAATGTGCTGCTTCATTTTCTCCACTATGGCAATGAACTCATCGCCGGTAAGGTTCGATTTTTCATCGCCATTGCTTTTAAAGCTATACTCGGGGAAGTTTTTGTTTTTGATGAGGTATTCCAGTTTTTCGATACCGCCATTGGTTGGTGCACCTTCGGGCTGATTATGAAATATGTAAAGTTCATTTTTAAAGTGATCGATAGCGATGATGTACCTGTAAATATGGTACTGCATCACCGGGATCTGGCGTGTAGCATCATCGCTTTGCTTTAGTTTAATGGTTTCATAATGTTCAACGGCCTCGTGGGTAAAGTAACCAAACAAACCATTGGTGATCATTTTTAGCGGCAACGAGTCGGTTTCAAAGCTGCCGGTAAAACTATTAAGCTGCTCGATCAAATCAAACGTACCAGCCTCATGTACTTCCTGGCTGCCATCGGGGTATTGTTTTTTTAGGATACCGTTATTGAGCACGATGCCGCTGAGCGGTTCGCAGCAAATGTAGCTGGTGCTGTTTTCGCGGCTGTGATAATCGGAGCTTTCCAGCAGCAGTGAGTTAGGGAATACATCGCGCAGGCGAAGGTAAATGCTCACCGGTGTGGTGGTGTCGGCCAGCAGCTTTTTATAAGTAGTAGTAATTTTAAATGTGCTCATGTTTATTTTTCAAATATCTTAAAACAAAAAAACCCGGCGAATTGGGGTCGCCGGGTTTCCTATTTAGGTTCACAATTGATTAGGTTGTCTCTGATCAAAAAGCGCAAGCCGGCTGCCAATTTAATTGGTGCCACCAGCTGTTTTTATGTGTGTTTTTAATCATCGCGGTCACAAATTTATAAAGAAATTTGAATTGTCAAATTTTTTGTGAAATTATTTATTTGCTAAATCCTATTAGCTACGTAGAATTACTGTGGAATAAGCATAATACCTACCGAAATAAGTACAATCCCGATCAAATAAAAGATAGCGATGGCTTTATGCTTAGCCTCTGGCAGGGCAGCTTTCTTTGATTTACTGTGCCCGATAGTGATTAATGCTATGGCAATAAGCATGATAACCCAGTGCTCAACAGTCCAGTAACGCGTGATAGGATTTTTCATGGTTTCTTTAGTGAATTGCACATTCGAACTTAAAAAGTATAATATGATGCCCAGCAAAAATTGTGTATGTACCGAGATCATGGCAAACAGGTTAAGCTTGCGGTTGCCCTCGCCATATGGTCTTTTACCCAGCCAGCCCATAAACGCGCGTATAAGGGCCAGCAATACCAGTACAATAACAATGTACCTGAAACCGGAATGGAATTCCTTAAAAAAGCTATAAAGTGTCATACATCAAAATTTGCCGTGAATATACGATATAAAGGTCATTGAAGTCATTAGGTCATCGTGTCATTTTTTGCAGACATAAACTGCCGCGGGCTTTCAGCCCGTGGTGAATCACTATGTAAGCTTTCAGCTTACATTTCTTCAGCTGAAAGCTGAACCCCTGCGCAACCACGGGCTGAAAGCCCGCGGTAGTTTATTCTTATATAAACAAAAAAAGCGATGAGCCTAAACCCATCGCTTTTCAAAATCCGAAATCGAAAATCCGATATTCGAAATTATATGAGAAGCCTTACCGGCTCTTCTAATAATTGTTTTAAAGTTTGCAGGAAGGCAGCAGCAGTAGCACCGTCAACCACGCGGTGGTCGGCGCTCAGGGTAACCTTCATGATGTTGCCAGGTACTACGGCACCATTTTTAACAACCGGAACAGCCTGAATACCGCTTACAGCAAGTATACATGCGTTTGGTGTGTTAATGATGGCCGTAAACTCGTCAACGCCAAACATACCAAGGTTTGAAATGGTGAAAGTAGAACCTTCCATTTCGTTTGGCTGTAGTTTTTTAGATTTTGCTTTGCCTGCAAACTCTTTCACTTCAACCGAAATGTGGCTTAATGATTTACCATCGGCAAATTTGATAACCGGTACCAATAAACCTTCGTCAACAGCAACGGCAACGCCAATGTGAACATGCTCATTAGTGCGGATCTTATCGCCTAAGAATGACGAGTTGATAGAAGGGTGCTGCCTTAAGGCAACAGCGCAGGCTTTAACAACAAAATCATTAAATGAAATTTTAACCGGAGCGATCTCGTTCATACGGGTACGGGCCACAATAGCCTGATCCATATCAATGCTCATGGTTACGTAGAAATGCGGAGCAGTAAACAAGCTTTCGCTTAAGCGGCGGCTGATAGCTTTACGCATTTGAGTAACCGGCCTTTCGCTGAATTTCTCTTCGCCTGTAAAGGTTGGCAATACGATAGGTGCTTTTGCAGCAGCAGCCGGAGCGGCAGCAGGTGCAGCTTCAGTAACAGGAGCCGCAGCCGGTTTAGCCGACGGTGTATATTCTTCCACATCCTTTTTGATGATACGGCCGCCTTCAGCGCTGCCTTTTACATCATTAAGGTTGATACCTTTATCTTTAGCTATTTTACGCGCAAGCGGAGATGCTTTTACGCGGCTATCATCAGTGTTAGAAGCTTCAGTGGCAGTAGCAGTTGCAGTCGCCTCCGTTTTAGTTTCAGTAGCAGGTGCAGCCTCGGCGGCAGGAGCCGAACCACCATCCTGTAATAACGGAGTGATGTCGGTACCTTCTTTACCTACTATGGCAATGATATCATTTACTTTAGCGGCTTCACCTTCTTTAACACCTATATATAACAAGGTACCGGCTTCGTAACCCACAACTTCCATGGTAGCCTTATCGGTTGCCACATCAGCCAGTGAATCATCAGCTTTTACTTTATCGCCAACTTTAAAGTTCCATTTTTCGATGGTACCTTCGGTCATGGTATCGCTTAGCAATGGCATGCGAATCACCGTAGCCGGAATGCTTGATAAATCAACCTTAGGTGCGGCTGGTGCCGGAGTAGCGGCAGGTGCTTTGTCGGCAGCTGGTGCCGCTTCCTTAGCAGGCTCTGCGGCAGCGCCACTGCCAGCCTGGTCAAGTAAAGACTTATAATCTTCACCTTCTTTACCTAAAATGGCAATTACAGAATCAATCGGGGCGGCAGCACCTTCCTGTATACCTATATACAGCAATGTACCATCCTGGTACGATTCAAAATCCATGGTAGCTTTATCAGTTTCAATCTCGGCCAGTACATCGCCCGATTTAACCTTGTCGCCAACTTTTTTATGCCATTTCGCCAATACCCCTTCGGTCATGGTATCGCTCATTTTAGGCATTTTTACTACTTCGGCCATATATTAATAGTATTATAAATTCAGTATAAATATAGTTAGTTCTTATCGTGAAGTTTAAAGTCTGAAGTTTTTAGCCTGAAGTCTTTTTTTTGACCGCAAAGACTATGGGCTTTCGACTTAGTACTTTCGACCTAAAACTTAGTCCCTTATGTAAGGGTAATCTTCTTGAACGTAAACATCTGTATATAATTCAGATGCATCCGGCCATGGCGATTCTTCAGCAAACTTCACAGCTTCATCAACAATAGCTTTGATCTTAGCGTCCATTTCGTCAAACCAAGCTTCATCAGCATATTTTTCGGCAAGGATAGTTTGTTTGGTAGCCTCAAGAGGGTCTTTCGCTTTATAGCTTTCCAACTCCTCTTTAGTACGATACTTTTGCGGATCGGACATGGAGTGACCTTTATAGCGGTAAGTACGCATTTCAAGGAAGGTTGGACCTTCGCCTGCACGCGCGCGCTGAACAGCTTCGTCCATTGCTACGTGTACAGCAGCAGGGTCCATACCATCAACCGGCGATGAAGGGATTCCATAAGGCAGGCCTAGTTTATAAATATCAGTCTGCGCGGTTGTACGCTCAACAGAAGTACCCATGGCGTAACCATTGTTTTCGCAAACAAAAATTACAGGCAGTTTCCAAAGCGCAGCCATATTAAAAGTTTCGGTAAGCGCGCCCTGGCGTACGGCACCATCGCCCATATAGGCAATGTTCACAAACTCGGTACCTTTATATTTTTCGGCAAAAGCAATCCCGGCACCCAGTGGTACCTGGCCGCCCACAATGCCGTGACCACCATAAAAATGTTTTTCTTTATCAAACATGTGCATAGAACCACCTTTGCCTTTTGAGCATCCGGTAGCTTTACCATACATTTCGGCCATAATGGCGTTTGGAGTTACACCTTTAGCAAGTGCATGAGCATGATCACGATATGCGGTGATCATACTGTCTTCAGGTTTAATTACAGACATGGCTCCGGCCAAAACAGCCTCCTGCCCAATATATAAGTGGCAAAAGCCCCTGATCTTTTGTTGTCCGTATAACTGTCCTGTTTTTTCTTCGAACCTGCGCATCAATAGCATCTGTTCGTACCACATCAGGTAGGTGTCCTTGTTTATTTCGATTGAACTCATGTATTAAACAACCTTTTTGGAGTAAAGCGCAAATCTAATTATATCCTGCAAAATATCGAAACCTCAAGCAAATTGTTGCAAAATTTTATTTGGTGGCCTTAAAGTGTGTTTAAACACAACAAACTGGCTGTTTATGAGTTTGGCATAGTCCGGCAGGTTAAAATAGAACTTAAAAAAAACACACCACGGCGCAATAAATTATCGTTTTACGAAGTTTTAGAAGGGTTGTTTTTCGCAAAAGACTAAAAAAAGCCTTTAAATAATTACAACCAAATTACATTAATACACGTACAAAAGCCTGTTTATTAAAAGGATGTGTAATAAAAAGCACTTTTTTATATTTTTTGAAAAATAAGCTGCATTTATTTGCAATTTTAAAAAATATAAATAGTTTTGTAGAGCACGATAGACATAGTGTCTGATTTAATAAACAATTTGTTGTCCTAACTCAACAAACAAACTGATTAAATGAAGAAATTTGCCCTGGCTATTGCCTTACTTTTCAGCGTCGTAGCTTCACAAGCTCAAACCAAAAGTGCTCAAAGCACCAGTGATGATAACAAAGACGACCAGGAAAGTTTAGGTAAAGCATACTTTTCCCAAATTATGGGAGTTGCTTTATCTGCTACTTCAAACATGAAACTCTTTCACTTTGTTTACGATTGGATTGGTACCCCTTACCATTTTGGCGGAAGCTCAAGAAGAGGCATTGACTGCTCAGCCTTCACCAAAGAATTGTACAGCGAAGTTTTTAACCTTGATATTAAACGTAACTCACGCGATATTTTCAGCATGGTTAACCCTGTTGGTAAGGATGAGTTAAAAGAAGGCGATTTGGTTTTCTTTAAGATCCACAGCCGCAGCATTTCGCATGTAGGTATTTACCTGGGTAATAATAAATTTGCTCATGCCTCGTCAAGGGGTGTAGCCATCAGTAGCCTTGACGATGCTTACTACAGCCGTTTCTTTTATAAAGGCGGCAGGTTGTTAGCTTCATTTAAGGATGAGTTTAAAGGTTCGGCATCGACGGGTAACAACGATATGGGCGACGACGTAGACGAAAGCAAGAACTAAACGATTTTGAAATAAATAAACTAATTTGGTCCCTTCATCCCGGTGAGGGGATTTTTTTTATAATGAAATTTTTATTGCTTACGGCAGCCTGCCTGGCGCTGTTTTTACAAGCGTGTAACCATCCGCCAAATAAAAAACAAATCCTGGCCCCTGCACCTAAACCCGATACTGCCACTACAACAACTACATCAGTTGTTCAGCCTGATTCATCCATATCCATTGCCGCTGTTGGCGATATGATGCTCGGAACATCGTACCCTAATAATTATACCCTCCCACCCGACAGTGCGAAAAACAGTTTTAATGTAATAGCTAACGAACTAAGAAACGCCGACGTAACTTTTGGCAATCTTGAAGGCAGCTTGCTTGACGGAGGGAACCCCGCCCATTATAAACTGCATCAACGAAGTAAAGCTTACTTGTTCAGGATGCCTACAGCCTATGCAGGCGTTTTTAAAAACGCCGGTTTTAACTTGCTGAGCCTGGCCAATAACCATATAGGCGATTTTGGCGATACGGGCCGGATGAGTACCACTCACGTGCTTGATAGCATAGGGATTAATTATGGCGGATTGCTTAGCCACCCCTCCACGGTGTTCGAACGTAACGGTGTTAAATATGGCTTTTGCGCTTTTGCCCCCAATGCCAATACCCTGCCTATTCTCGACCTAAAGAACGCAGCCCGTATCATAAGCCAACTGAAACAGCAGTGTGATATTCTCATTGTATCGTTTCATGGTGGTGGCGAGGGCGTAGCTTATGAACATATTCCTTTTGCAATGGAATCATTCATCAGCGAAAAGCGTGGCGATGTAAATGCCTTTGCCCATAATGCTATTGATGCCGGTGCGGATATTATATTGGGCAATGGCCCGCACGTGAGCCGGGCAATGGAGGTTTATAAAAACCGGCTGATCGCTTACAGTCTCGGTAACTTTTGTACTTATAAATCAGTAAGTGTAGCGGGGGTTTGCGGTCTGGCGCCATTACTAAAAGTAAACCTGAATAAAAAGGGAGAGTTTTTGAAAGGGCGCATCATATCCCTAAGGCAAGCGCATGATAAAGGGCTTGAACTTGATTCGCTTAACCGTGCTGCTATCCGGATCAGGGAACTTACAGAAGCCGACTTCCCGAATGCGGGATTACTTATATCCGACACGGGCGAGATCAGCCTTAACCCGGCTATTCAGAGCGAGAATTTATAAATAGATACCAGGGCAGGAATTGACTCCGGTATCTACATAGCTGTTAAACTTAAGAGAAAAAGCGCGGGATTGTGCGATTCCCCTCTTGAGATGGGCGGAGGGGTGTGTTGCTACTTTGGTAAACTTGTAGCAGAAACATACCCCCGCTCCCGCTCGCTTCTCCGCCCCCCTCTCAAGAAGGGATTTTTATTTTTCTACACTCTTTTCCCGAAGGAAAAGAGTGGTCGTACAGCAAAGCGCAGGCCGGGTGAGTAAATTATGCGATTTACCATACAGGCTAACACGCTATTTAAGCCGCTTCATCCTTAGTATTCCGCACCAGGCTGATACCCGTTGTAAAAAATATTAATGAGATAATACCTATTACCACCATGGTGGTTATTTGCGCGCTATGGTTTATGATAGCTACACCGGTATAAATAAGGCCAACTATACCAAGCACGCTCAATATAGCTCCAAAAGTTCGTTTTAAGTTCATGACAGGTGTGTTGTTTTTTATAAGCATTTTTTAAAAAACAAATAACACACCAATAATTAATGCTACTTTTATTTTAAACATAATAAACCAAACCATGCCCGAATCATTTGGATCATTGATAACAATCATCATTTTTGTTGTTATCCTTATTACTATTTTCACCTCGTTTGTGTCTGTAAAACAGGGCACTATAGTAGTTATCACCGTATTTGGCAAATACCGCCGCATCCTAACCCCGGGGCTTAATTTCAAGATCCCTTTTATCGAAAACATTTACTCCAAAATCTCTATCCAAAACCGCTCGGTTGAGCTGGAGTTCCAGGCGGTAACTTACGACCAGGCCAATGTGTATTTTAAGGCCATGCTGCTGTACTCGGTACTTGACCAGCAGGAAGAAACCATCAAAAACGTAGCTTTTAAATTTGTTGATGAGCGTAACCTGATGCAGGCCCTGATCCGTACGGTTGAAGGCTCCATCCGTGCTTTTGTAGCTACCAAACGCCAGAGCGAGGTACTGATATTACGCCGCGATATTGTTGAACACGTAAAAGAGCAACTGGATGTGATACTGGAAGGCTGGGGCTACCACCTGCAGGACCTCCAGTTAAACGACATTACTTTTGATGATGTGATCATGAAATCAATGAGCCAGGTAGTTGCTTCAAACAACCTGAAAGCCGCTGCCGAGAACGAAGGCCAGGCCCTGCTCATCACCAAAACCAAAGCTGCCGAGGCCGAGGGTAACGCTATCAAAATTTCGGCCCAGGCCGAGCGTGAGGCAGCTCAATTACGTGGCCAGGGCATTGCGCTGTTCCGCGAGGAAGTTGCCCGCGGTATGACTGTAGCCGCTAAAGAAATGGCCGAAGCCAACATGGATACCTCGGTGATTTTGTTCACCATGTGGACAGAATCCATCAAACACTGTTTCCGAAAACTCAAAAGGGAATGTTATTTTCCTGGATGGCTCAACCGATCAGATGCAACATACGTTAAAAGAAATGATGGCCTTAAACCTTTTACATACCGACAACGTCAAAAAGTAAAAGTTTGAAACCGCCAGTTTTTTTAAATGAAAAGAAATATAGTGAAAGTGATAGGCCCTGCGGCCATGTGTTTTTTAATGATGATTGCGCCTGCTTCGGCACAGTCATTTCACCAGCTAACTGCCAATGATTTTTGGGGAACGCCGCGGGCTAATGCCGGCGGCGTTGTAGCTTATACCAACTGCACCATCGACTACCGGTACCAGGCCCGGCGCGAAGGCAGGGGTTACCGGCTGAATTTTAACATCAGGCTCATCCTTAACAACAATAAATCATGGCTTGATAAAAGCAGGGTTAATACGCCGCAGCAACTCAGCGAAATACTGAAACATGAGCAGGGCCATTACACCATTGCCTTTTTAGAGCAGCAGGAGCTGCTACGCATAGTAAGCAATACCCGTTTCAGCAATAATTACAACTACGAAGCCATGGCCATTTTTAACCGTATCGACGCCAAGTACAAACAGCTCAATGCCGATTATGATGAGGATACGGCTCACATGACAGATCGCAAGCAACAGCATAGCTGGGACGTGTATTTTCAGCAGAAGCTTAAGTTTTTGCCAGGGGATACGGAGAGTTAGTTTTTTTTTGCATGCTCAAACATCCTTTGCCTAAGGAGTAAAAGCGAGGGATTGCGCGATTCCCTTCCGGGCATAGCCGTCAATTTAAGCGAAAGCAATAAAAATGAGTTTTTTTTTGAGATTGAGGGCAGAACGTAGTTTGCCCGTAAAGGCAAACTTTATGTATTTTTGCTCTCATAGTTTTATTTCTATTTTTTTGAAAGGCAGACCGGTGAAGGTCCTTGATGTTGATCTCAAGACCTTGTATCTCTCTACAAGGCAATTCTATCGCTAAAAGTCGCTCCAGGGCTCCTTTGATAAACTCCGTCAGCCCTTCATTATACTTTTGATGCAAAGCCTGTTTCGATATATTAAATGACTGCCTTAACATCAGCTGCATACTCATGCCATTAAATGATTGATTGCTGTCAAATAGCAGCGTATCCAGAAGATCTGCTCCGCTTATCTTCTGGATACGTTTGATCACTCCCGTCTCTTTCCTCAGGATATCAAGAAATCCTGGGTCAAATAATTCCGCTTTTAAGCGTTTAAATAACCCTGTCAGGTTTGGTTGGCCGATTCTTGCTCTTAAAAATTTTCATACTATTCCTTAAATTGACGACTATGCTCTCAAGAGGGGGGCATTAATGCGCATTAGCGGCATTGCTTTGTTCCTTTACAGCAATGACGCTTTTGTTTTACACCGGTTCTCGCTCTACCTCAACCGGCCTTTTACCATACCTATTAATAACTTCAGCCAAAATCAAATTAGGTACCCAGCTTAAAAAGGCAATGATGAGGTAGTTATTATGAAAATTTTACGCCATTACCTAAAACAGTAAACAGCCAGATATAAAAGCGCAGGGTAACCGCGCCGAAGGCGAGGGCATAACTCCGGTTCATCATTTTGATGTGATCGTCAATCCTTCCTTTTTTTATCAGCAGAAACGCAGCCAGTGTAAAAGCAGCCCACAATGTGTTTTGCAATAAAAAAGATATGAATACACCCGTTCCCCGGTTTATAAAAAGCGTCATGACATAGGCTCCCGGCGCAGCAAAAAAAAGCACACCAAACACATACAATTTTCCCAATGCCCTGTGCAGCGCTTTATTATTATATACCTTTTTTGAAAACTGAAAGAATCCGGCCAGTAGGATCACACTGCTGCCTATAATATGACAATAAAAAGCAGGCAGGTACCACCCGGTTTCAACCGCCTTTTGTTTGATGTGCAAAAAGTAGGAGTCATGATTAAAATCCCAGTATTGAATAAATGTGCCCGCACAAAGCACAAACACCCAAAAAAAGGCAAAGTATCTCAATATGCGGGTTGTAATGCTCATTTAGCTGCAAGTACATTAGGCTTTATTGCCGGCAATCCTTTAAGCTTCTGATCAATCCACTGGATATTATATTTGTCAATTTCGGTAAGCGAATCCTGAACGCTGACGTTTTCTGATTTATAATGTCCGTAAAATTGTTGTTCGAACATCTCCGTCCAGCGTTTGTCTTTAAACTTATAATTATAATCGGCATAAATTTCGTTTTTCATATATCGCAGCACTTCTGGCGAAATTGCCCCGCTGCTGGTCATTTCATATCGGCCATCGATCATCTTATAACAAATGTAACAGCCATCAATAAAATGATTGTCCATTTTACGGAATTTAGTAAATGCAAAAACCCTTTTGGTGTTCATCGTTTCCTCCACCTTGCCGTTTTGTATCTTTAGCAGATGAAATACTGGCAGTTCATTTAGATATGTGTTGTTATATAATTCAATACTTCCAACAGATGTTACTTTAACCTCCAGTAACGAATCGCTCAGCGCATTGATGTTAAACTCATTGCAACGGCCGCTGAATTCGCCGCCACCTTCTTCAGTATTAATATCGGTATTGATCCGGTAACCATACAGCTTATTATTCTTGTTATCAATAAGCACCATATTGTTGCTGTCATAAAATTCCGCCCGGCCGCCTATAAAGTAATCGCGGATGGAGTAATAAGCACTTTGGATCCAATTATCGCTACCTGTTGCTGAGCTGTTTACAGGCAAAGCTTTGGCTTTTACAATGTACCGACTGCTTGACTCTTCAAAATAAACATGGTTTCGCAGCGGATTTTTAAATTGTTTAATTCCTGAAATTAAATGCAGATCATCAAGGTATGAAGGAGGAATGTAAATAGCTCCATGCTGCTCCCTTGAATTAAACTCGGTAATCCCGCCTGCCGGGCTTTGATTTAGAGTGAACGAAGCCGGTTGCTTAAGTTTACCGAAAATATCCTTCACGTGAATATCCGCCTTTTCCGAAACCGTATAATCGCTTTTCAGCCAAAAATAATCATCGCCCTTCCTAATAGCTGCAACGTTTTCAGCATCGTTCAGAGGGAATATCTGGTCATATTCCACAGGTAATACTACTTTGCCGCTAAGGTCATAGAAGCCGCGTTTGTGGCCTTTTTCTACTTCAACAAGGTTAGGAAAAGTGCCGCCTATGGTATATACAAGATCGTATTCGGCCGGAATTATCTCTTTGTAATCAGGACTTACCAATCCCATTTTATAGGTTTTAGCGGTATCTTTTTCCTGCTGAAATTGTTCAAAAAAATCCCATTTGCCTTTTACCACATAAAAATAGGTTTGATCTTTAATGTGGCTAAACCAAATTATGCTATCGTATTTGGTCTTTAGGTTATTAGCATCGGCGAAAGCCTTTAAAGTTACCGGGCTGTAAATCTCTTTATCACTGTAATTTTTTTGCCAGGCACTGCTTTTATAAGCTATATAATCGGTCATGAAGCTGGTGCCATCAACCTGGTAAATTTTGTATTTGTTATTCTCTTCTTTTTCAATAGTGAACGTCAAACTACTTAGTCTGCTGCTGAGATGATCACCACTAAATGTTACCGGTACCACTGCAACCGCAAGTTCGGGGTTCGTAAAGGTGATCGTGCTTTGATCAACATTCAACTCAAGCTTAAACGAGGTTTCAGGGTCATCAGCTTTGTTGATCAATGCCGCAATTAAACGGCTGATAGGTTCACTGTTTTGCTTATCCTGGAAATATGCGAGTAAGGAGTCACGATTACCCTTAATTAATTGTTGATTGAAATTTTTCAGGAACTGGGTTATATCGCCCTGTTTTGGAGAGGAAGCACCCTTCCCTTTCAATAAGAAGTATCCGCTTATAGCTAAAATAACTACAGTTACCGTAATGATTATAACAGGTTTGGTTTTCATACAACCAAGGTAAGCTATTTTTTGAAATAGTAAAAACGAGCCAAAATCCTTAAAATTAGGCCAATAAATATTACTTATATTACATAATAACTATATAGTTAAAATCTATACAACATCAATTATAAGTATTCAGGGGGCGGTTTTAAATTTCTATATTTGCATAAACATTAAAAGAAATATCAAAATATGTTAACCATAGGACAAAAATTCCCCGAATTTTCTAAAACAGCAGTAGTAAGCCTTGAAAAAGGTAAAGAGTTTGAAACCCTTACTTCTGAGTATTTAACCAACGATGATAACGTTTGGACTGTAATGTTCTGGTGGCCAAAAGACTTCACTTTTGTTTGCCCTACTGAAATTGCCGAATTCAACAAAAACTTTGGCGAATTCCGCGACCGCGAAACCCGTTTGATCGGTGCTTCTACCGACTCTGAGTTTGTTCACGCTGCATGGAGAAGAGATCACGACGATTTGCGTGATTTGAAATTCCCTATGCTTGCTGATACTTCAAAATCATTAGCTGAAGATTTGGGTATTTTAGAGCCAACTGAAAAAATTGCTTACCGTGCTACTTTCATCATCGACCCACAAGGTATCATCCGCTGGGTATCAGTTAACGACCTGAGCGTTGGCCGTAACGTGAAAGAAGTATTACGCGTACTTGACGGTTTACAAACCGACGAGCTTTGCCCTTGCAACTGGGAAAAAGGTCAGGAAACTTTAACTGTATAATTGTACAATAGATAAACGTCCCCGTACTGTATCCGGTGCGGGGATTTTTTACACCCTTTTTTAAGCTGAAGAAAGATCGAAAACGAAAGGCTAAAAGCCTAAAGCTGAAGTTGTTTTAGTAGAGACGCATCACATGCGTCTCCCTCCAGGACACGCAACCTGCTTAGCGATATCGATTTTCATGTGGGAGACGCATGTGATGCGTCTCTACAATAAAAATTAACCCCCAAAAAAAATGAACGAAAGTACCGAAGTGATCCAGGAGATACTTGAAAGTATCGGATTAGATAAAAATTATCGCACAGCCAGCCTGAGCCTTTTAGAAACAGGCGAATCCCGTTACCTGCGCGATTTAAAGCTGAACTTTACGAGCACCCTTACCTCAGCACATTTAACTAATAAAGAATGCGCCTTGCTGGGTTTGGCTACTGCTGTAAACAATAACAATGTTCCGCTTACCAACTTCTTTACCAAATACGCTAAAGAAAACGAAGCTACCGATGCCGAAATTGCCGAAGCTGTAGGTTGCGCCTCATTGTTGGCATCAAACAACGTATTTTACCGTTTCAGGCATTTTACCCAAAAGGAAAAGTACACCCAAATCCCGGCACGGATCCGTATGCAGTTAATGATGAAACCGGTAACCGGTAAAGAGTTTTTTGAACTGGCCAGTTTAGCAGTATCAGCCATTAATGGTTGCGAAATGTGCGTGAACGCACATGAGGATTCGCTTATAAAATTAGGCACCACCGAGGAGCGTATTTTTGATGCCGTACGTATAGCGTCATTAATTACCGCTACAGGTAAAGTTATATTTTAACAAGCTTAACTTATTTTAACAATGAAAAAGGCATGAAACAATAAAATTTCATGCCTTTTTCATAAATAGTATTTTATTGCCCAATAAAATTTGCGTTTATTAATTAAAATCCAGTAAATTTATACCTTAAGATTAAACAAACCCCGGTCGCAATATTCAAATATGTTGTTTATGCGGGAGGAGTTACTTAAATTTTAATTGTTAATTTTTTTTGGGGAAAGCCGTTCCGGTAATAGTGGAACGGCTTTTATTGTTTTAGTGCGAATCCGCAACAGCTTTCAGCTTTTTGAACGGCTGCAGGTAAAGCAACGGTATCGAAAATAACATCACCAATCCCGATATCCAATAAGCATCGTCATACGTTAACAACAATGTTTGCCTGGTAACCATACCTTCGATAGCCTGATATGCCATATGGGTGGCATCAATCATTGATTTGCCTTTGGCCATAAATCCCTGGGTAAGCATGTGCAAACGGTCATTAAACGGATTGTTATACGGATTGATATTTACAAGCAGATTATTGCGGTGCACACCCTGGCGTATATGGATGAGGGTGGTTAATGTAGCTATCCCGAAAGAACCACCCAACTGGCGCATCATATTGTTCAAGCCCGATCCCTGACCTAACTCAGGGCCCTTCAAATCTGCCATGGCCAACGTAGTAAGCGGCACAAATAATAAAGCCATACCCACACCACGGATTAATAACGGTATTAACACATCCTTTTCGCCCGTAGCCAGTGTCGAATTGCTTAACATATGTGTAAATACATAAAAAAGGAACATGCCCGCAGTAGCCATAAACTGGGCTGGTATGCCCTTATTTAGCATTTTGCCTATAAATGGCATCATCACAATGGTACATAAACCACCGGGGAACAACAGCTCACCGGTTTGCTGGGCGTTAAAGCCAAGCAGATTTTGACAAAACACCGGGAACACGAACACCGATCCATACAAACCAAACCCAAGTATAAAGGATGTGAACATGCCCACAGCAAAACTTCGGTGCCGCAGAATGCTGAAGTTTACAATCGGGTGCTCGGTACTCATCTCACGCCAAATGAATAATATGGTACCTAATACAGCTGATATAGTTAAAACCAGGATGTATGGCTTAGCAAACCAGTCTTCACTTTCACCTTTTTCAAGTACGGTTTGTAAGCTGCCTACTGCAATAGCCAGCAGGATAATACCCCACCAGTCAACAGGTTTGCCTTTGGCATCCTTGGGTGTTTCCCGCACGAAGGTGTACGTACAAAACGCCGCCAGCGCCCCCACCGGGATATTCACGTAAAAGATCCAGGGCCATGAGTAGTTTTCAACTATCCAGCCGCCAATGGTTGGGCCTACTGTTGGGCCTACAACCGCTCCCAAACCAAATAGCGCGGTTGCAGTACCTATCTGCTCACGAGGCCAGGTTTCAAGCAATATGGCCTGGGCTGTCGAAATCAAACCACCGCCGGCAATACCCTGAATAATCCTGAACAATACCAGCTCATCCATACTGTGCGCGTTACCACATAAAAATGATACGATGGTAAACACTATGATAGATGCCATGAAATAGTTTTTACGCCCAAAACGGCCGCCCAGCCAACCCGACATGGGCAATATGATCACGTTTGCTACCGCATACCCGGTAACTACCCAGGCCACATCCTCAAGGGTTGCGCCAAGGTTACCTTGTATGTGAGGCAACGCTACGTTAACGATAGTGGTATCAATCAGCTCCAGTAATGAAGCTGTGATCACCGTAATGGTGATGATCCACTTTTTAAAGCCAGTTTCAGCCATAATATTATTCTTTAATTACTGATACGTTTACGCTCATACCAGGGCGTAATTTTGCAAGCTCCTCTTTAGTGCCGTTGATTTTAATTTTTACAGGCACACGCTGTACAACTTTTACGAAGTTACCGGTAGCATTATCCGGAGGCAACAGGGAGAATTTGGCACCCGTAGCAGGCGAAAAGTTGTAAACCTGGCCTTCCAGCTTCATGTCTGGATAAGCATCAACTTCAATTTCAACTTTTAAACCATTTTTGATATTGGTAAGCTGTGTTTCTTTATAGTTGGCGGTAATGTAAAGGCTGTTATCATTCACAATTGAGAACAGGGTTTGGCCGGCCTGCACCAACTGACCTAACTGTACATTCTTTTTAGAGGCTAAACCACTTGCCGGTGATTTCACCAGCGTGTAACTCAATTGCAGTTTTGCATAATCAATATCAACCTGTCTTTGTGATACACCCGTGTGGGTAACAGCTAACTGGCTGCGGGTTGTGCCAATTTGCTGCACAGCCGCTTTGTACTGATCCTGCGATGCTTTGTAGTTAGCTTTAGCAACATCCAAATCGGCCTTAGCCTGATCAAATTGCTGCTGGGTTACTGAACCGTCTTTTACCAGGTTGGCATAACGGTCGTAATCTTTCTGTACTTTTTCCAGGTGGGCCAGGTTTGATGAAACCTGGGCTTTTGCACTTGCAGAGTTTGCTTCGTTGGCGAAAATTTGCGATTGATTTACATTAATGCCTGCGCTTGCGCCAACTTGTGCCGCCTGAGCCTGCTCTAATTTTACTTTATAGTCGCGGTCATCAATTTTAACCAGCGGCTGACCAACGTTTACATGAGTGTTTTCTTCAAAATAAATTGAATCAACATATCCGCCAACGCGGGCAACTACAGGGCTGATATCACCGTCGATCTGGGCATCATCAGTATCAATGTGTTTGCTAAAGTAGATGTATTCTTTTATACCGAAAATTACGCCGCCAATAAGTACAATGCCTAATATGATGGGGATAACTTTGTTTTTCTTTTTCGGTTGTTCCGGTGTTTCTTGTTCCTTTGCCATTTTATTTAAAGGTTTGGTATTGTTATTTGTTGATTTTTCCTGTTGATTTTAATAGTGTATAGTAAGCCAGACCCGCATCGGCTTTAGCCAATTCTAAATTGATCTGTGCCTGGTAAAGCAAGGTTTCGGCATCGGCCCTATCGGTTGCAGATGCTATATTGCTTTTGTATTTTGATTCGAGGATCTTGTTGTTTTCACCGGCCTGATCAATAGAGGTTTGTAAAAGTTTAACCTTTTCAAGCGCCTGGGTATAGCTTTGGTAGCTTTGGTTCACTTCATTTTTTATCCTGTCGGTAGTGATGCCTTTGTTGATCTCAACCTGCTGCTCCTGGATCTTAGCCTCGGTAACTTTGTTCTTGTTGGTCCAAAGGGAGCTGAAGTTCCATGATACGGTTAATCCTACAGATATAGGGGTGATAAAATTACCGCTTTTAGGTATCGGGTTGGCGCTTACATCAACATAATAAGCAGCAGCCGATGCGCCTACCGTTGGCAGGTTATTAGCTTTAACGCTTTTAGTATTGGTTTCAGCAACGCGACTGCGTAAAGCAAATTGTTTAAACTCAGGGCGGGCGGCCATTGCTGTATCAAGGTAAGCAGTTAACGGAGATACCTGCCTGTCGGCTTCGGTGATCTGGTCGATGTTTAGCTGTGTCCCTTCCGGTAAACCTAACAACACATTAAGATTATAGTTGATGATACGACGGTTAGTTTCCAGGTCGACACCGTTAACCTCGATATTTGAGCGTTGTAATTGAAAGCGCAGCACATCGTTTTTGGTTACCAAACCCTGTTCAAAAAAACGCTGTGCCTGTTTAATTTGTACATCAACAGTAGCAAGGTTTTGAGCTACCACCTTTTTGCTTTGCAGCACTTTGTAAAGGTTATAGTACGAACTGATGATATCATAAACTACCTCGTCTTTATCATTTTCAACATCAAGGCGGGAAACCTGGGTGAGCAGATCGGTAGATTGGCGGGCATATTTCAATTTATTACCGCCAAATATGGTTTGGTTTAAGTTCAGGATCCCTAAATACGCATCGGCATGCGATGGCAGGTTAATGCTTTCAGAACCCAGCGCCAGTCTGTTGGCCGGGATTTGGGCACGGTTATAGCCATAGCTTACTTTACCTGTTGGCAATGCTTCGTCTTTTGCCTGATTGTATTGAGAAACAGCTTGCTCAACTTTTGAATTTGATAGTTTTAAAGTTTTGCTGTTTTCAAGGCCGAGTTTAATGGCTTCGTCAAGTGTAATTGTCCTGTCTTGTGCGCTGGCTGCAAAAGGCAGGCTCAAAACTATGAGGGCGATACTACCGCGTAAAATGGGCCGTAACACCTGCTTTAATAGCTTAAGGTGGTTGGTTTTGTTATTTTGAGTTGTCATGTTCTTTAACTAAATAAGCTTTTAAAAGTCTTTTCATGTATGTTTTAACACGTGGTTTCAGTTCATTCTCCATAAACTTTTCATCACGAATATCATGTCCCAGTATTAATGATGATAGCTGCGGCATGTTAACTATGTAATTTTTTGTGCCAAAAAGGGTAGCTATTACCAGTGCTATATCGGCATCTGTATGAAACAAGCCGCTGTTTACGCCTTCTTCCATAATCCTTTTTACCTCATATACATTTACCATCAGTATTTCGATGATCTTATCGGTAAGGTCGCCACGTTTATTCATGGACACTTCCCTGTTAATGAGTTTTTGAAAACAGTTGTTGGCTATGATGCGTTCAACGTAATTGTCGACACATTTATCCAGTTTATCCCAGGCATTCATGCTGCCATCGCTGTTAATATTTTGCAGCAGCGTACGGAACGAATTGATCTTGCGTTCAAAAACAGCCAGGAAAAGCCCTTCTTTTGATCCAAAATAGTAATTGAGCATAGCCATGTTTACACCGGCTTCGCCCGATATGGTACGGGTGGAGGCTCCGTCATAACCCAGGTCCGCGAATACCTTTTCGGCCACGTCGAGGATATGTTCCTTTTTATCTATCTTATCTTTTTCCATTGTTTTAACGGCACAAAATTAATCAAACGATTGATTAAGCGTATCGGATTGAAGCAGAAAAAGTTAATCAGTTGATTAAGATTACCATCGAATGACAGATTTGTTTGACAATGCTTGAAAAAATTGTAAAAATCAAAAGTGTTTGTTGAAACATTTAATATTTATCATTAAAAACTTTAACAGATTGATGGTCACCGTAATGGTTTTGTTATATTATTGATACAGGAAATACAGAATATCTATCTTTCAATATATTTGTTGCTATGAAGCGTATCCACCTCATTGCAGTATTCCTGTTTGCAACTGTTTTTTCAAAGGCCCAAACCAACCCACCTACCGATCTCGGCACTATTCAGCAAAACCTTAAAAAACTTGATGTGCTTGGTAGTGTATTATATGTTGCCGCCCATCCCGATGATGAAAACACCCGCCTGCTGGCTTACCTGGCGCAGGAAAAACATTATCGCACCGGTTACCTGTCGCTCACCCGTGGCGATGGCGGACAAAACCTGATAGGCAATGAGCAAAGTGAGCTGCTTGGTTTGATCCGTACGCAGGAATTGCTGGCTGCCCGCCGGATTGATGGCGCTGAACAGTTTTTTACCCGCGCCAATGATTTCGGCTTTTCAAAAGGACCGGAAGAAACGCTAAAGATCTGGGATAAGGAAAAAGTATTGGGCGATGTAGTTTGGGTGATCCGCAAATTCAGGCCGGATGTGATCATTTGCCGCTTCCCAACAACCGGCGAGGGGGGCCATGGGCATCATACCTCTTCCGCTATATTAGCGCAGGAAGCTTTTACAGCCGCCGCCGATCCAAACCGTTATCCGGAGCAGTTAAAATATGTAAAACCATGGCAGGCCAAACGCCTGATGTGGAACACTTTTAGTTTTGGCAACATTAATACTACCTCGGCCGATCAGTTTAAGATCAATGTTGGGGTTTATAATACCATCCTGGGTAAAGGTTATGGTGAAATAGCTGCCGAAAGCCGTAGCAATCACAAAACGCAGGGTTTTGGTTCGGCCAAACAACGCGGCGAATCATACGAATTTTTTAAAACTATTTTGGGCGATGCCCCGCAAAACGACCTCATGGATGGCGTTAATACCACCTGGAAGCGCGTTAAAGATGGCGATGCTATCTCAACGTTAACAGGTGTTATCAGCCGGAATTTTATTAGTGACGCGCCCGAAAAATCAGTACCGGCATTGGTACAATTGCTGACGAAAGTGGAGAAAATATCGGATAACTACTGGCGCGAACAAAAAACCAAAGAGCTGAACAACCTGATTACAGCTTGTGCCGGTCTTTGGTTTGAAGCTTACGCAGCCGAGCCAACATATGCTTTGGGCGATAAAATGAGCATACGTGCACAGGTGATCAACAGGTTTAACTATCGTGTTAAGATAAACAGCATTGATGCTAACGATAGCGCATTAGCATTGCAAAGCAAGGAGATACCATTTAATCAACTGCAAACTTTTGAAACTACTGCCGCCGCATCTATGTTAACGCAGCCGTACTGGCTTGCAGCCTCGCACCCCATTGGTGTTTACACTTTGCCCGATAACACCTTGGCCGGCAATCCCGAAAACCCAGATCTACCCAAAATTACCTTCCAGTTTATCATTGAGGGGAAGCCTATTAATATTGACCGCCGCATAATATATAAATACGTTGACCCGGTTAGGGGCGAGGTTTATCAGCCTATTGAAATAACGCCGCCGGTAACCGCCAATATCGAAGGCAAGGATTATATCTTCAGCACACAGCAGGTACAAACGGTATTGGTAAACCTGAAAAGTTTTACCAAAGCAAATGGAACCATCAGCCTGAAATCTGTTGCCGGTTGGAAAATAAGCCCCGAAAAAATTGACTTCACCGATAAGGATAAAAATGAGGAATGGTCAGTAGCATTTACGGTTACCCCAACTGATACTAAAACTAAGACTACCGATCTGGAAGCGGTGGTTAACGCTAACGGCCAACCATTTTCACTTAGCCTTCGCCGTATCAGGTATGATCACGTACCAGCTATTACCCTATTTCCGCCGGCACAAACAAAGCTTGTTTACCTCGATCTTAAACATAACGGCAGAAAAATAGGCTACATTGCCGGTGCCGGCGACCAAATGCCCGAAGCTTTGCGCCAGGTAGGTTATGATGTACATTTGCTAAGTGAAAATGAGGTGATGAATGGCGATCTTTCGGGTTATGACGCCATAGTAACCGGGGTACGGGCTTACAATGTGAATGAGCGCCTTGCTTATCAGCAGGCAAAACTAATGGCTTATGTAAAAAATGGCGGCAACCTAGTAGTGCAATACAACAATAACAATGGTATTGTTGTAAAACAAATAGGCCCGTATCCGTTCACTGTAGTGAACAGGAGGGTTACCGACGAAAATGCCGAGGTAACTGTTTTAGATCCTCAAAACCCGGTGTTAAACTATCCTAACAAAATAACCAATGATGATTTCAGCGGCTGGATCCAGGAGCGCGGACTGTATTTTGTAAGCAATATCGACCCGCAGTACAAACCCATTTTGCAAATGCATGATAAAGGCGAGGAGCCTCTTAACGGATCATTAATTGTTGGTGATTATGGCAAAGGCAGGTTTATATACACGTCACTCGCATTTTTCAGGGAATTACCTGCCGGTGTGCCCGGAGCTTACAGGTTGTTCATTAACTTGTTGAGCAAGCCAAAGTAAGCGAATAAATGCGCATTGCCAGGCGAAGATATCAGGATCCTCTGTGAGAGACCCTGATGGAACGTTAAAAAATCATGATGACGTATAAAAATAGTTTAGCGATAGTGCCTGGGCCGCGTTAGTGATAGTAGCGGATACCGGCCTTGTGGCTAATGCCTGTGCAGTATGAGCGGATAGCGCGGCCGCAGGCAACGCCCATATTTATGATATTGATCAAAAAAACACATTTAAAAATCAACAACTTACAATAACGAAGACAACCCGACCGGAGGGAACTCATTAATACCTATATAATTATTAATAATCCCAAACTGTACAAGCAGCCACACAGAACTGCTCTTCTAAATGGAGATTGCTTCGTACCTCGCTATTAAGGCTATCTTTATCTTTTCCTTTATTAAACGCGACTATCCGGCAAAAAACACTTTATGTTATCAAAACCGTGTCAATTTCAGCGCGTTAACAATTTTTTAATATAAAACTCTTTCAATTACAGTAAATTCTATTTACGTTTGAATTTTTTCTTGATGTAGCTTCAAATAATTTTTTACCCTGAAGCACATGTTACGCGTTGACAGTTCCAAACCATGCCAAATTATTTATGCCATTGCCAAGCATGACTACCTGTCGTATGTTATTGAGCCTCACATTGTTCAGCTTAACCCCAACGGTGAATTTTCGTTAACCCATCAGCGTTTATTTTCCAATACCGCCAAAGAATTTTGCGAGTTTTTGGACGAAACTGATATTAGGTTGATCAAATTGTTGGAGGAGATGGAGCAGGGAAATGTGATCAAAAGGTATTACAAAAAACCAATCCGCCCGTTCGAGTTTTTCTCCAAGATCTTCAATGAGCAGATGTTCGATATGATCCGCCCAAAACTGGAGAAACGGATAGCTGAAGCGTTGTCATTACTTTGCGGCAAGCAGGTATACCAGATGAGTAAAGAAGGTTATCCGGGCGAACGCAAACTTCAGCTGGCTACCGAGGCGGCATCGGTGTTATTTCATTTCAGGCGCAGTGAAGAAGAGATCAGGTATTTTCCTACCATCAAATACCAGGGTATGCGCATCGAGTTCATGTTTAAAAATGCCGAGATAATTTGCAATCACCCGGCCTGGATGCTGCTCGACGATACCTTGTATTATTTTGATAAGGAAATTGAAGGTAAAAAACTACAGCCCTTCCTGAATAAGCGTTTCATCGCTATACCAAAATCGTCGGAGCAATCATACTTTGAAAAATTTGTGGCCCCGCTTATCGAAAAGCATAATGTTTATGCCGAAGGTTTTACCATCAATACCGAAAAGTATGATGCACGCCCCGTGCTTAAGCCCATTTATATTGAAGGCGGCACTTCGCAGTTGCAACTTTCCTTTAAGTATGCGGGCTATATATTTCCTTATGGCGATGGCAGGCACATTTCTGTGCGGATGGAAAAAACCGGTGATGATTACCTGTTTCACCGTATCAAGCGTTCAACTACCTGGGAAAAAGGCAAAATGCACCAATTGGAGCAAATGGGGCTTAAAATAGCTTCATCATTGTTCCAAAACCTTGAAGTTGCCGGACGCGATGAAGATGACGACCGCTCGTTCTCTGTTTTTGAATGGCTCAATCAGCATCATGATCAGCTTATTGAACAGGGCTTTGAACTGGAACAGCCTGAAGGGCAAAAACGCTACGTATTTGGCAGCAGTAAAATTGAGCTTGAAGTAACAGAAAATAACGACTGGTTTGATATCAACGCCATGGTGAGCTTCGGCCCCTACCGAATCCCTTTTATCCAGTTAAAAAACCATATCCTCAATCATAAAAAGGAATTTACATTACCATCGGGCGAGATAGCCGTGATTCCCGAAAAATGGTTTTCACAATACGGTAACCTGCTGCACTTTACCGAAGGCAGCAATGAGTTAAAATTACGCCGTCATCATATAGGCCTCGTTACCGATTTGGCCGAAGGCGAAATGGCCAGCGTTACCATGACCCGTAAACTGCAAAAGCTAACTAATTTTGATGAGCTGGAGGATGCGCCGATGCCTGTTAATTTTGAAGGTCATTTGAGGCCGTACCAAAAAGCAGGCTATAACTGGTTCCACTTTTTAAAGCAATACCACTTTGGCGGCTGCCTTGCCGATGATATGGGTTTGGGTAAAACCATCCAAACTTTATCACTGCTGCAAAAGCACAAGGAAGATACGGAAGAGGCTGGAGGCAAAGCCACTTCGCTGGTGATCATGCCAACCTCGCTGATATATAACTGGCTTAATGAGGCCCGCAAATTCGCGCCACAATTGAAACTTATGGTACATACGGGCACTATGCGCTACCGCAGTGCCGAAGTTTTTGCCAATTACGATGTGGTGATCACTACCTATGGTATCAGCCGCATTGATATCGAAATGTTTAAAGGCTTCTTTTTTGATTATGTGATCCTGGACGAAAGCCAGAATATCAAAAATCCGTCGTCGAAATCATACCAGGCGGTTAAACAGCTCAAGTCTCGCTTTAAATTGATCTTGAGCGGTACCCCGGTCGAAAATTCGGTTAACGATTTGTGGACGCAAATGTCGTTCATTAATCCTGGTTTATTGGGCGCGCAACAGTTTTTCCAAAACGAGTTTGTGGCGCCGATAGAAAAGAAAAAGGATGAAGATAAGGCCCGCAAACTTCAGGCCCTGATTAAGCCTTTTGTGTTACGCCGCACCAAAGAGCAGGTAGCAACAGAATTACCACCCAAAACTGAAAATCTTTTCTACTGCCAGATGACAGAAGAGCAGTCGTCGGTTTATGAAGAGGTAAAATCCGAATACCGGAATGAGTTGCTGAAAAGCCTGGAAGATGGCACGTTTGCTAAAACACAGATCCAGGTACTACAAGGCTTGATCAAGCTAAGACAAATTGCCAACCATCCGATCATGATCGATAAGGATTATGAAGGCGACAGCGGTAAATTTGAAGATGTGGTTCATACCTTAGGCAACGTGCTTGACGGTGGGCATAAAGTGCTCATATTTTCGCAGTTTGTAAAACAGCTGAGCATTTACCGCGAGCATTTTGAGCGCATTGGTATTCCTTACGTCTACCTGGACGGCGCTACGCAAAACCGGGGCGACGTGGTTAAACAATTCCAGGAGGATGAAAAAACGCGTGTGTTCCTGATCTCGATAAAAGCGGGGGGCGTAGGTCTTAACCTTACCGAAGCCGATTATGTGTTCATCCTCGACCCATGGTGGAACCCGGCTGTTGAGCAGCAAGCCATTGACCGCACACATCGTATCGGGCAAACCAAAAACGTTTTTATCTATAAATTCATCACCAAAGATTCGGTTGAAGAAAAGATCCTGGCCCTGCAACAGCGTAAGCTCAGTCTGTCAAGAGCATTGATCACTACCGAAGAAAGCTTCATTAAATCGCTTACAGCCGAGGATATTAAGGAAATATTGGGGTAACCGCCCCCTCCCAAACCCGCCCCCTGAAGGGAGAGTGCTTTAAACGAAAAAGCGATGAATAATTAATACTCATCGCTTTTTTCGTTCTAATAACACGCTGTTTTTAAAGTCTCACCCTTCAGGGGGAGATTTAGAGGGGGCTTATTTTAACTTGCTCAACGCCGCTTTAACCCTCGGTATCAGGGCTTGAATTTCGCTCAGCGGGGTAGCACCTACAGAGGCACGGAACCAGTTCACCTCATCACCTGTACCAAAGGCCGAGAATGGAACAAATGCGGCTCCGGCCTCTTTAATTAAATAAAAGTTAATATCTGCCGAATCTTTCAATACTTTGCCGTCCGGAGTGGTTTTGCCACTGTAATCTATTTTCAGGGTAAGGTAAATAGCGCCCATAGGTTCAATAGAATCTACGTTTAACCCGCTGGTTTTCATCTCCTGGAAACCTTCATGCAGGGCAGTAAGGCTTGCCTGGATCTTTCCTTTTAAGTCATCAAGATAACTGTTTACATCAGCCTCGTCAGTTAAAAATTTGGCCATAGCCATCTGTTCAGGCTTTGGCGACCAGGCACCCATGTGGCCTACAATGGCTTTCATATTTTCGATAACCAGCTCCGGCCCGAAACCCCAGCCTACACGTACACCAGTTGCTGCAAAACATTTTGAACCGCCATCAACAAAAATCGTGTAATCTTTTAATTCAGGGCGAAGGGTTACCGGATCGTAATGCTTATGCTCGCCAAAAGTTAACTGCGAGTAGATTTGATCGTATAATAAATACAGTGGTTTCTCACCCGCTGCACGGCTCTTGTTTTCGGCAATTACAAGGTCGCAGATCTCTTCCAGGTCCTTTTTGCTGAACATAGTACCGGTAGGATTTAAAGGCGAACACAACGCCAGCAAAGCCGCTCCTTTTAAATGCGGGCGAATATCATCTGCAGTAGGCATAAAATTATTTTCAGGAGCGGTAGGGATTATCACTGCATCAGCATTCAGCAGATCGCTGTAATGGTTATTGTTCCATGACGGTGCAGGGAAAACCACTTTTTCGCCGGGGTTAACTACCGCCAAAAATATAGAATAGATCAGCGGGCGCGAACCACCCGAAATCAGGATCTGGTTGGGTGCATAGTCAAGACCTAAACTTCTTTTCAAAAAGCCACTTACACTCTGGCGCAGATCAAGCATGCCATCAGCAGCCGGGTAGTTGGTTTGATTATGATTATAGGCGTCAATAATCTTTTCCTTTAGAGGAGTTGGAATAGGATAAATATTGGAATCGAAATCGCCGATGGTAAGGTTGGCGATATTCTGGCCTTGTCGTTTTAATTCGTTGATCTCGCCCGCAATCTTGATGATCTCCGAGCCATGCAAATTTTGAGCTAATAAGGAAACACTCATGGATTTATGTATTTATGAGCGGCAAAGATAGCCGATTGAGGTGAAAGGCGAAAGGGTATAGGAAGGTAAAAGGATAAAGGCAAAAGGTGAAAGGTTTATTTGAGGGATTACAAAAAGCTGTATGGCTAAAAGAAAACCTTTTGCCTTTGACCTTTTGCCTTTGACCTTTTGCCTTTAACCTAAAAAGAAAAGGTCAAAAGCAGAAAATAAAACCTTTTGCCTTTGACCTTTTGCCTTTAACCTTAAAAGCTTATAAATATGCTTTGCGCAGTTTAATGATCCGCATCCAGTGCATGAGTTTCATTACGGGGTAAACCGGGTCTATCTCAAACCATTTGGCGCCAAAATTGGCTTTGTTGGGGTGTTTGTGATGATTATTCTGAAATAGTTCGCCCAGCATTAAAAAATCGAACGGGGTTGTGTTTTTTGATTTATCACCGTTATCAAAGTTTTGATAACCGTATTTATGACCGCACCAGTTAACAATAGCACCGTGTATTGGCCCCATTAAAAAGTGGATAGGGATCAACAGGAACATCCACCATGCTGTAGCAAACTCCACGTAAAATAAAATGTATAAAACACCAAATGAGATGCGTGATACCATTGATGAGCCAATAAAATCAACAAAACGCCATTCAGGGATATTACCCTTAAAGCGCTCTTCGGGCTCCTTCAGCTTCCTTACATGCAGCCTGTAGCTTTTAGCCGTATATACCATCATCTGGAAAACATCCTTAAAAAAATGAGGCGAATGCGGGTCTTTTTCGGTATCGCTATATGCATGGTGTTCGCGGTGCATAATGGCATAAGCTCTTGGGTTCAGGAACGATGATCCCTGGCAAATATAGGTGAGCAGGTAAAAAGTCCCCTCGTAAAACTTATTGGTTGTAAACATTTTGTGAGACGCGTACCTGTGCAGAAAGAACGTTTGAAAAAATAGCGACAGAAACCAGTGCGCTATGAAAAATATGATAATAACCATTGAATTGTAGAAAATAGACTTATTTATAATCTTTCCAAAGATACAATTTAAAGCCTTATAAAGTTTTTAATATGTGAATAATCGTATCAGCCTCAATAAAAAATGCCGTTCCTGGCATAGAAACGGCATTTGCTAAAAAAAGTTGTTTTACGAGGATTATAATAATTCAAACTGTTCGGCCAATAAGCGGTACGATTCCAGCCTGTCTTCAAAATTTTCGGTAATGGTAACAGCCATAATTTCATCCACTCCGTAATCATTGGCAAGCCAGTTTAACTTCAGCTTAAGCTCTGTTGGCGAGCCGGCAATTACGCGGTACCGGTTATAACGGATGCGTTCCTGTTCGGCCGGAGTATACTCTACATCTTTTACGTCATCATAACTTAAAGGTACTATTGGCCCGCCTTTTTCAAACTGCAGAAAGCGATGGTCCATCACGGCCTGGTGCTGCCTAACCTTTTCCTCATCTTCAGAGCAAAAGATAAACACAGCCACGTTGGCTTGTGGCTGTTGTAAGTCATCCGACGGTTGAAAACGTTCCTTGTACATTTTAACACTTTCGGGGCCACCGTTAGGGTTAATAAAATGAGCGAAGGAAAAGCCCATACCGAAATGTGCCGCAAACAAGCCGCTTTGTCCGCTTGAGCTTAGCAACCACATGTTAGGCACGGTTTTAATCTGCGGGATAGCCCTGATACGCGCCTGTATGGTTCCCGGTTCGTAAGTATCATGAAAGTAATTCTGCAGATCGGCCAGTTGCTCAACAAAGTCCTGCTCCCTAAACTGGTTTGAAGGGTTAAGCGCGGCTGCGGTGATCCTGTCGGTACCCGGCGCGCGGCCCATTCCAAGGTCAATCCGGCCGGGGAACAGCGCTTCCAGCATCCGAAAGTTTTCGGCAACTTTTAGTGTACTGTGGTTCGGCATCATAATACCTCCCGACCCCATGCGCATGTTTTTAGTTTCACCTGCTAAATGGGCTAACAATACCTCGGGTGTTGAACCTGCTATGATACCCATATTATGATGTTCCGAAATCCAGAAACGGGTATAGCCAAGGGTATCGGTATATTTTGCCAGTTGTATGGTTTCCTGTATGGCCTGCTCGGCAGTAGCGCCTTTTCTTATCGGCGACTGGTCAAGCACGCTCAATTTGATCTTGTTTGTGCTCATATCTATTGTGAACACAAAAATAAGCATCGGGTTGCAGGTGGGCTTTATGCCAGGGTTTTTATGGCATTGCAATTACTATTACTGCAGCATTAATTTTGACCCTGACAATAAATAAGCCCCGCCTGGGGAGCGGGGCTAAACATAATTAACTATTTATAATTGATTTGAAAAAATCCGTATTGATTACGAGCATCCCATTGAGTTGCCGCAGTTTAAGCATTTGTAACAGGTACCCGAACGAACCGTGGTATGCCCGCAAACGTTACAGCTTGGCGCATCACTTTGTACGCCCATGCTAACATCGAAAGATAAGCCTTTTCTTTGAGCATTTATAGAATTATCTGAAGATTGAGTAGATGGCTGATACACATTGGTTTCATCGGCATTAAAATCCTCATCACCCATTTGCGGGTTTCCCAATACGCCGTTTTTATCGGTTATGATGTGTACCAGGTCGGTGCGGTCCTGGTATTCGTAGCCCAGCATCCTGAAAATATAATCAATAATGGAGGTTGCACTTTTAATATTGCTATGCCCTACCACCATTCCCGCCGGTTCAAAACGGGTGAAGGTAAATTTTTCTACGTATTCTTCCAGCGGTACACCATATTGCAGACCAATAGAAACCGCGATGGCAAAACAGTTCATCAATGAGCGGAAAGTTGCACCTTCTTTATGCATATCTACAAAAATCTCGCCCAGGGTGCCGTCCTCATATTCTCCAGTACGCACAAATACGGTTTGCCCGTCAATACTGGCCTTTTGCGTAAAGCCGCGGCGTTTGTATGGCAGGTGTTTCTTTTGCACCACGCGCGAAAGCTGGCGCATAAAATTGGTATCCTTTGATTTTTCCATGATGGCCATGGCTGCTTCAATAACCTGCTCGGGTGTCAGATCGCTCAGTTTTACGTTGGCCGCTTCCCCTAATACTTCTTCAACCGTATCCAGCTTGTCATCGGCTTCTTCCTTAACGTCTGATTTGGTTGACAGCGGTTGAGATAGTTTACAGCCATCACGATAAAGTGCGTTGGCTTTCAGGCCCAGCTTCCACGAAAGCTCGTAGCAATCTTTGATCTCATCAACTTTGGCTTCGTTTGGCAGGTTGATGGTTTTTGAAATGGCACCCGAAAGAAATGGCTGCGCTGCTGCCATCATTTTGATGTGCCCATGGGCATGGATGTAGCGCTCTCCTTTTGCGCCGCATTTGTTGGCGCAATCAAAAATAGGATAGTGATGTTGTTTCAGGTACGGCGCTCCCTCGATGGTCATAGTACCGCAGATATACTCGTTAGCTTCTGCAATTTGTTTTTTGCTGAAACCAAGTGCGCGCAGTACATTAAAATCTGGCGCGTTATATTGCTCGGCCGTGATGCCCAGGCGTTTCAAACACTCTTCGCCCAGCGACCAGATATTGAAAGCAAAACTGATCTCAAAGGCAGATACCAGGCCCTTGTCCAGTTTTTCCAGCTCATCATCATTAAAACCTTTGGCTTTAAGCGCATCTATATTGATATGCGGAGCACCTTTTAGGGTTGCTGCACCTTTAGCATAATTAACTATGGCGGTAACCTCATGATCCTGGTAACCTAAATTGCGTAAAGCCTCGGGCACGGCCTGGTTAATAATTTTGAAGTAGCCCCCACCAGATAACTTTTTGAATTTCACCAACGCAAAATCCGGTTCGATACCGGTAGTATCGCAATCCATCACTAAACCGATAGTTCCCGTAGGCGCAATAACGGTAGTTTGCGCATTGCGGTAACCGTATTTTTCGCCCATTTCAACGGCCCTGTCCCAGGCATTGCAGGCAGCTGCAAGCAGGTAATCGGGGCAGTGCTTTGGGTTGATGCCCGGAGGGGTAATTTCCAAGCCCTCATAGTTTTCGGTAGAGTTATACGCAGCATAGCGATGGTTGCGCATCACCCGCATCATGTGCTCTTTGTTATCATTATAGCGGCTGAATGTACCGAGCTCACGGGCCATTTCGGCCGAGGTTCCATAGGCAGTACCGGTCATGATAGCGGTAATGGCTCCGCCAATAGCACGGGCCTCATCGCTGTCATAAGGAATGCCGTTCACCATCAGGGCCGAACCCAGGTTGGCATAACCAAGGCCAAGCGTACGGTAATCATAGGATAATTGTGCCACCTCTTTTGATGGGAATTGTGCCATCAATACGGAGATTTCCAGTACAATGGTCCACATGCGGCAGGCATGTTCAAAACCCTTTACATCAAATACACGTGTTTGCGAATTAAAGAAATGGGCAAGGTTGATGGATGCCAGGTTACAGGCCGTATTATCCAAAAACATATACTCCGAGCAGGGATTAGATGCATTGATGCGACCACCTTCGGGGCAGGTATGCCACTCATTGATGGTGCTATCAAACTGCACTCCCGGATCGGCACAGGCCCAGGCTGCAAATGCGATATCATCCCACAGTTTTTGTGAGGATATGGATTTAACGGTTTTGCCGGTCATCCGACTGGTTAGGTTCCAGGCCGAGCCGGTTTTAAGTGCTGTGAAAAAGCTATTGGGAATGCGTACCGAATTATTGGAATTTTGACCCGATACCGTGCGGTAGGCCTCACCTTCATAATCAGACGAATAACCTGCGGCTATCAGGGCCGCTACTTTCTTTTCTTCTTCTACTTTCCAGTTCACAAAACCCTCAATTTCGGGGTGATCCAGATCAAGGCAAACCATTTTGGCTGCCCTGCGGGTTGTCCCGCCCGATTTGATGGCTCCCGCTGCCCTGTCGCCGATTTTCAGGAATGACATCAGTCCTGATGAATAACCACCGCCCGATAGCTTTTCACTCTCGCCGCGGATCTTAGAAAAGTTTGTGCCTACGCCCGATCCGTATTTGAAAATGCGGGCTTCACGAACCCAAAGGTCCATAATGCCGCCCTCGTTCACCAAATCGTCATCAACAGAAAGGATGAAGCAGGCGTGCGGCTGCGGGCGTTCATATGCTGAAGTTGATTTACTTAACTGTTCTGTTACTGGGTCTACATAATAATGTCCCTGTGGTTTGCCGGTAATGCCGTATGAGGTATGCAGACCGGTATTGAACCATTGCGGCGAGTTTGGAGCAGCCAGTTGGCCAACAATAGTATAAACTATTTCATCATAAAAGATCTCAGCATCTTTTGGTGAAGCAAAATAACCATATCGCATGCCCCAATCTTTCCAGCAGTTGGCCATACGATGGGCAACTTGTTTAATGCTTTTTTCAGATCCGGTTGAGCCGTCGGGTTGAGGTACGCCTGCCTTACGGAAATATTTTTGAGCCAGAATATCTGTAGACACCTGCGACCAGCCCGCCGGCACCTCAACATCGTTCATTTCAAATACAGCATCGCCTGAGGGGTTGCGGATCACCGACGATCGCTTTTCATATTTAAACAGGTCGTAAACACTGGTACCTTCTTTGGTGAAATAGCGTTCGGCTTTGAGCCCCTTTTTCCCGCTTGCTGCGGACGCCTTCCTGGTAATGTTTTTAGCCATAGCTTTACAGATTATGATAAAATTAACTGAGTACGTGCAATACTAAAAAGGTTTAGGGGTTTTAAATCAAATCTATTAGTATGCTGAACAGCATAATAGCCGGAGTTTTCCACATGCCTGGAATAACATGCATCCCTTGTTCTTATACAAGAGAAATTAATTGATTTTTAATTACTTGCAGTGTTGATAATTAAGAATTGATGTACTTTTTAAGAAAAAGGACATATAGTTTTAACCATGCTCAATCACTGTGTTTTAGCCTGCCGGTGCCAGTCTTGTGAGGTTGCCTGTGTGTAAGGTTGACTCTTGCTTTCTAAAACAAAAAGCCTCCGGATTACTCCGGAGGCTGGGTTAATTGTTATATTAAGATCAGTCAACAATTACATCTCTAAAAAATGGTCGAAAGTATCGCTGCGGATACCTAACCTTAAGGTTTCAAGCGGGATGATATCCGTTGGAGCGATATTACCCAAGCTAACATTCGCACCTATCAATTTAATGAACCAAACTTGCTGCGCTTTTTGAGGCGCTTCCCAAATAATAGTCCCTTCAGGGATCTGGGTCAGGATCTCATCAATCAATCCCTGGCGTACCTCTCCCGAATCACGATAAATACCCACATTTCCGCTTTCACGTGCTTCAGCAATTACTTTCCATGAGCCGGCCTCAATTTCGGCATTCATCAGTTTGATCCATTTATAAGGGGCAAAGATCTTTTGAACATCTTTTGAGCCAACTTCGGATATTACCGTAACCTGTTTGGCCAGCTCGCTGATATAGTTACATTTTACATCATGCTCAATAGTGATCGAACCATCGGATACTTCGCAATGTTCCAGCTGGTACTTATCCAATAAACGGCGGTAATCGTCAAACTGGTTACGTACAATAAAGGCCTCAAACAGGGTGCCCCCAAAATAAACAGGGATCCCGGCCTCCCGGTAGAGCTTTAGTTTTTGTTCAAGATTAGGGGTTACATATGATGTAGCCCAACCCAGCTTTACGATGTCGGTATACGGCCCGCCAACTTCAATAAAATCTTCAACCTGGCGCAAGCTAAGGCCTTTATCCATAACCATGGTAATGCCTTTATCACGTGGTTTAGTTGTACGATCAGGAAGATGATTGATAGTGTAGTTCATTGTGAGTATTTGTTATAGCCTATAACTAAAAGTTCTAACGAGGCAAAGGTCGCAACAAATATGCAGATGTGCAAATTTCAAATGTTAAATGATTTTAAAGCTGATTGTAAATTTATTGTTGTGATTTTTATGGTGAGTGGTTGATTGGGTTGATTAGGTGAGTAGTTTAAATATACCTAAAACACAAAAGACGCATAATACGCGCCTTTTATGTTTTAATTTTTATTATAAGATAAACCATTCACCTAATCAACCCAATCAACCACCCCCATTCTCCTCTACTTAGTATACCTGTTGATAATATCCACAATCACTTTATTCTTTTGCAATTGCGGCAAATAATCAAACAGAATATAATGCTTTTCAGGGTCAGCGGCTAAAGCATATTCCAGGTTATTAAGGGCTTCGTTGTATTCGCCTTTGGCAAACAGGTAAGCCACCATACGGTAGTATAGCTCAGCCGCTTCGGGATTATTTTTGATAGCCTGGGCTATAATTTCAATAGCTTCATTAAGCTTTTGCTGCTCGTAAAGTATCGATGAGTAATCCAGCCAGGCATCAATGTCAAGCGGATTTAGCTCAACTACCTTTTCGTAAGCCTTTTCTGCTTCATCTAAATGCCCGAGCTTATATTCGGCATCGGCAATAGCAAACCAGTAATCGGCATTGGCAATATCAAGGTCGAGCGCTTTTTTATAAAAGTGCAGCGCTTCAAAGTAACGTTCCTCAAAATCAAGGGTTACCCCAATCCCAAACCAGGCATCGGCCAGTTTTGGATCCATCTTAACCGATTTTTTGTAGAAGGCACGCGCATCGTCCATTTGCTCCAGCTTTTCATAGCATTCGCCAATGGCACAATAAGTATCGGCATTGGGCTGCTCATATTCAAAGGTGTGGCGGTAAACTTCTATAGCTTCAGCATATTTTTCAAGGTTAACCAGTGCATTGCCTTTGTTGAAATAGGCCGATGCAAAGCTGTCCTTAATTAATATAGCATAGTCATATGCGTCGATGGCTTTTTCAAACAGGCTCAGCTTGGTATAGGCATTGCCTAAATTATACCAGGCCGCGTAGCTGTAGGGTTCGTTATCGATATATTGCTGGTAAAACTGAACACTTTCCTGTTGGTTGTCCATTACGTCGTAGCAAAACGCCAGTTCGTAAAGGGCATCCTGGTTTTCCATATTTTGCTTAAGACAGAGCTTAAGATAAGTTATGGCAGTCTCATAATCGCCCATGTTTTGATAAACGTAGGCTATGTGCAGCAGGATCTCGTCGGTCTCTTCGGCAAGGTCAAGCGCTTTTTCGTAATTTTCCAGCGCCTCGGAATAACGCTCCAGGCTTTCGTACAGATTACCGCGGATAATATAGATATCCGCGTCAGATGCTTCGAGCATAGCAGCTTGGTCCAAAGCGGCAAAAGCCTCCGGAACCTTGTTGCTTACTACAAGCAGTTGGGCCTGTTTGATCAGGAAAATTGCCGCAAAAGGGTGCTGGCTTCTCGCGTACTCTGCTACCTGTAATGCCCTGGCCGGATCATTCTTTTCGATGTAGTAGTCGATAATGTTCTCAAACGCCTGGGCATCAAAAAAGTACAAGTCCTGATTTCTGATCATTTCCTCGTACCGTTCTACCGAGAATTTTGGGTCTTCGGTAAAACCAAATTCAAATTCTTCTTCCATTCAATTTTGTTTGCAGAACATCCGCTTTAGGTTGACAAATTGCCTTGTAAAGACTTATTGAGTTCAAATTACAATAAGTAAGCATCCAAAATGCAATTTAGTTTTCAACATTCAAACATTCTTAACAACTGTTCAATACAAAGCATTGATAATTAATAACAATGGATACAACAGGCAAGCGATGAGTGATTCTGAAAAATTGCCCTAAAGATTTCTACCTTTGGCAAAAGTAACAATTATGGAGCCTAATATTTCAGATATCCTAAAACGTTTACATATAAACGATATTAATGACGCCTTTAGTACAGGCAGTACCTGGGGTAGCAGCGACTGTGCCGCGGCAAAAGATATAACATCGCCGGTCGACGGCAAAAAAATAGCAGCAGTAAGGCTGGCAACCGAAGCAGATTATAACCAGGCGGTTGAGCAGGCAGCCAAAGCATTTAAAACCTGGCGTAAAACCCCGGCACCTAAACGCGGCGAAATAGTGCGCCAGATTGGTGAGGCCTTACGCGCAGCCAAGCAGGACCTGGGCATCCTCGTATCCTACGAAATGGGCAAAAGCCTGCAGGAAGGCCTGGGCGAAGTGCAGGAGATGATAGATATTGCCGATTTTGCAGTTGGCTTAAGCCGCCAGCTTTACGGTTTAACCATGCACAGCGAAAGGCCAGAGCACCGCATGTATGAGCAATATCACCCGCTGGGCATTGTAGGTATTATTTCGGCATTTAACTTCCCCGTGGCGGTTTGGAGCTGGAACTCCTTACTTGCCTGGGTTTGCGGCGATGTATGCATCTGGAAACCATCCGAAAAAACGCCTTTAACGGCTATTGCCTGCCAGCATATAGCGCAGGAGGTGTTTAAAAAGAATAATATTGAAGAAGGTGTTTCATGCCTGGTTATTGGCGACCGTAACATAGGCGAACTTATGGCTGCTGATACACGCGTTCCGTTAGTATCTGCCACCGGCTCAACCCGTATGGGTAAAGCTGTAAGTGCCGCGGTTGGCGCAAGGCTGGGCAAAAGCCTGTTGGAACTTGGCGGTAATAATGCCATCATCATCAGTGAAAATGCCGATTTAGACATGTCGCTCATCGGCGCGGTGTTTGGCGCCGTGGGTACTGCCGGCCAGCGTTGTACCAGTACCCGCAGGCTTATTATTCATGAAAGCGTTTACGAGGCATTTAAGCAAAAGCTGGTTAACGCTTATAAGCAGATCAGGATTGGAAATCCATTGGATGAACACAACCATATGGGCCCGTTGATTGACACCGATGCTGTTGCCTTGTATCTTGAGTCGATTGAAAAATGCAAGGCCGAAGGCGGCAATTTTGTGGTTGAGGGCGGTAAGCTGGAAGGCGTTGGTTATGAATCTGGTTGCTATGTTAAACCGTGCATTGCCGAAGTTGAAAATCACTTTAAGATAGTGCAGCATGAAACCTTTGCCCCTATCCTTTACCTCATCAAATACAATACTATTGAGGAGGCTATCGATCTGCAAAATGGTGTTCCGCAGGGATTGTCATCGGCTATTATGACCAATAATTTGCGCGAGGCAGAACAATTTTTATCCTACGCAGGTTCTGATTGCGGAATTGCCAATGTTAACATCGGTACATCGGGCGCCGAAATAGGCGGCGCTTTCGGCGGTGAAAAGGAAACAGGCGGCGGCAGGGAGTCAGGCTCGGATGCATGGAAAGTTTATATGAGGCGGCAAACCAATACTATAAACTATTCAAAAACGCTGCCTTTAGCTCAGGGGATAAAGTTTGATTTGTAAAGTCTGAACCAGGATTGGGGGCGATTTTTAAGATTTATGGGATTTGCTTGTCCTATTTATAAGTAGGACGGGAATAAAATCCCGATTTATAAACAGGATAAGAAATAAAATCCTGGCCATCCACATAATCCACCCAAATCCCGGTTCGGATAGTTTCACTAACGCCCCGGAAAATAAAAATTAACCTAAATGAAAGTCGGCACGTAAAAAGCCGGAAGATTAAACTAAAACAATTTATTAAGTCTTAGATAAGACATACTATAACACAAGTTCATGTTCAAATTTTGCAAGTACGTAAGCGCAACCACTTTATCAGCAGCATTATTAGTTAATTTACCGGTATCGGCACAACAGGCACCTGTTGCCGACCCCGCCCCGCCAAAAGCCTGGCACCTGCTTGATTTAAAGGAAAGCGGCTTTTACGGCATCAGTTTAAAGCAAGCATACCTGTTTGTACAAGGCAAAAAAAGCAAACCTGTTCTCGTCGCAACTATCGACAGCGGTGCCGACACCCTGCAAACGGACCTAAAAACGGTGCTATGGGTGAATAAAAAGGAGATCCCGGGAAACGGCATTGATGACGACCATAATGGCTACGTTGACGATATACATGGATGGAACTTTTTAGGCGGCCCCGGCGGCAAAGCCGACTTTACCGAAACCACAGAAGAGGTACGTGAATACAATAAATTAAAAGGTAAATATGCTTCGGTTACGGATTCGACCGCTACCAATAAAAAAGAATATGCTTACTGGCTGCGTGTTAAAACGGTTTATGATTCAACAGTAAACAAGGCCAATACCGAAATCGGCCAGCTTTCGCCGGTGATGAACGCGTTGATGGTTACCAGCGGGTATATTAAGCGCGGTCTGAACTTACCGGCAAACGGCACTTTTACCCAGGCCGACCTTGTAAAGGTTAAAGCCACTAATGACACCCTAAGCCAAAGCAAATATGTTTGGGAATCGGTGTTTTCGCAGGAGGGCGCGGGTTCTACCAATGCCAAAATCATTAAGGACCTGAGCGAATACCTGGCGAAACTTAACAATGATGTATCGCCCGACCTTACATCGCGCAAACGCATTGTAGGCGATGATCCGGATACAATGGATGGCAAACCATATGGCAATAACCTGGTAAAATTTGCAGATGCGGCACATGGCACCGGTGTGGCCGGGCTCATTGGCGCGGTGCGTAACAACAATTATGGTATCAATGGCGTGGCCGATAATGTAAAACTGATGATCATTAAGGCCATCCCTAATGGCGATGAATATGATAAAGACGTAGCCAATGCTATACGCTACGCGGTTGATAACGGTGCCAGGGTGGTTAACATGAGTTTCGGAAAAAAGATCTCGCCGCACAAGGAATGGGTAGATGCCGCTTTCAAATATGCTGCCTCAAAGGATGTTTTATTAGTGATGGCTGCCGGTAACGATAACCAGGATATGGATCTTCAGCCCGAATTTCCAAATGATATTTTTTTAGATGGCTCATCAAGCGATGCTGATAACGTGATTAGCGTTGGTGCATCGGGGCCCAGAATGGGGCAAAACCTTGCCGGTGATTTTTCCAATTACGGCAAAAAGAGCGTTGATATATTTGCGCCAGGGGTAAAAGTTACCTCAATTACTACCGATGCTGAGGTTGATACAGAAGACGGCACCAGCTTTTCGTCGCCAATAACGGCAGGCATTGCGGCTTTGATATTAGAATACTATCCAAGCCTGAGTGCTAAGCAGGTAAAGGAAGCTATTTTAGGCTCGGCAACACCGCTAAGGGGCACCATGGTATTAAAACCCGGCAGCAAAACCGAAAAGGTTGATTTTACAACGCTATCCAAAACCGGGGGCATAGTCAATGCATACAAAGCGCTGCAAATTGCCTCAAAAATGAAGGGCGAGGTTTTATCAAACTAATTCCATAAAGATAGAACAGTGATTTTTGCATTGCGCAAAAATCACTGTACTCCAGCCTTTTACCTTTCTCCTTTTACCTTTAACCTCCTCAAAAGGGCAAAATAAAAAAACACTTTCCAGTTATGGTATTTTTCTCTACATTTGCGGGCTAATTGTTGCTCATTGAAATCGCTTAAAAAATATTCGATTCCCTTTACGGGGCTTAAACTTGGGAAACACCAGTTTGAGTATGACATACAGGATGACTTTTTTGATGAGTTTGAATATTCGCTCGTAAAAAAAGCAACCCTGCACTGTGAGGTTGAACTGGATAAGCAGGAAACTATGCTGATCCTGCATTTTAAGATAGACGGCACAATTGATACTACCTGCGACAGGTGTTTATCGCAACTGCCGCAGCAGGTTGATATTACTGAACAGCAAATAGCTAAGTTCAGCGATGAACTGATAGATGAAGACGAGGAGATCATTACCCTTGGCAAAAACGATCATGAGATTGATATAGCCGGGCTGATTTACGAATACATTAACGTTGCAGTGCCGTTTATATCGGTTTGCGACAACGAGGGTGAAACCCCTTATTGTGATAAAGAAATGCTTGAAAAACTAAATAGTTTTTCGGCAAATGGTGAACAAAGTGAGCAAACAGACCCACGGTGGGATGCGCTCAGGAAAATGAATAAATAATTAATATTAGGATATTATGCCACATCCAAAGCGGAAATTTTCGAAATCAAGGAGAGATAAACGCAGAACGCATTACAAAGCGGAAGCTCCAACTTTAACTACCTGCCAAACTACAGGCGCTGTGCATTTGCCGCACAGGGCATATACTGTTGATGGTAATGTTTACTACAACGGTAAAGTTCTTATTGAGAAAGCAGCAGTAGCATAAGTTTAATTTTCTGAGAATGAAGATTGGCTTAGATATTATGGGCGGTGATTACGCTCCCAAAGCAGCTGTTTTAGGAGCTATCGAAGCGTATAAAACTTTATCTGCCGACCAGAAACTGGTACTTATTGGCGATAAGGAAGTTACAGTAAGTATTCTTCAGGAAAATGGTGTAAGCCCTGATAACTTCGAATTTGTACATACAACCGAAGTTATTGGTATGGGTGAACACCCTACCAAAGCTATTGTTCAGAAGCCTGATTCGAGCATATCAGTTGGTTTCCAGCTGTTAAAAAGCGGCGAAATCCAGGCATTCTCATCAGCTGGCAATACCGGCGCCATGCTTGTTGGTGCCATGTTCAGCGTGAAAACTATTCCGGGTGTTGTACGTCCGGCAATGACTACTATTGTACCCAAACTTAAAGGCGGTTTGGGTATTTTGTTGGATGTAGGTGCCAATGCCGATTGTAAGCCCGATGTGCTTGTTCAGTTCGGCGTGCTCGGCAGCTTGTTTGCCCAAACCGTTTATGATATAGCCAATCCACGGGTTGCGCTCATAAATATTGGCGAAGAAGAAGAAAAAGGTAATATCCTTAGCCAGGCCACCTACCCATTAATGAAAGCTACATCGTTGTTTAACTTTGTAGGTAATGTTGAAGGACGCGATCTTTTTAGTGAAAGCGCCGACGTTTATGTATGCGACGGTTTTACCGGCAATGTAATATTAAAGCTTGCTGAATCGTTCTATGTTATAACGCGGAAAAAACAGCTAAAGGACGAGTTTTTTGACAGGTTTAATTATGAACAATACGGTGGCAGCCCGATACTGGGCGTAAATGCTCCCGTTGTTGTTGGTCACGGCATCTCGAGCCCCGAGGCAATAAAAAACATGGTCCTTTTATCAAAGAACATGGTAGAGAGTAACCTCGTTGATAAAATAAAACAAGCATTCCAGTAATTTTATAAAGATGAGTAAAGTTCATGCCGCTATTACCGCAGTACATGGTTACGTTCCCGACTATGTATTAACCAACCAGGAACTGGAAACGATGGTTGATACAAATGACGAATGGATAACCAGCCGTACCGGTATCAAGGAGCGGCGCATATTAAAAGGCGAAGGCCTTGCTACATCAGATATGGCGGTCCCTGCTGTTACCGAGCTGCTCAGAAAACGCGGCATCGGTGCCGATGAGATCGATCTTATCATCTTTTGTACTACAACCCCCGATATGATCTTCCCCGCTACAGCAAATCTTTTAGCGCATAAAATTGGTGCTAAAAACGCATGGGGATTTGATTTGCAGGCAGCCTGTTCAGGCTTCGTATACGGTTTAACCACCGGCGCTCAATTTATTGAAAGCGGCAAGCATAAAAAGGTGCTGGTTGTTGGCGGCGATAAAATGTCGGCTATTATTAACTACCAGGACCGTGCTACCTGCATCATTTTCGGCGACGGCTGCGGCGCGGTATTGCTTGAGCCTAATGAAGAAGGCAACGGAGTTATCGATTCTATTTTAAAAAGCGATGGTTCGGGCAGTCAGTACCTAAACCTGAAAGCCGGCGGTTCATTGAAACCGGCGAGCCATGAAACGGTTGATGCTAAAGAACACTTCGCCTACCAGGAAGGCCAGGCCGTGTTTAAATTTGCGGTAACCAATATGGCCGATGTTGCGCACGAGGTAATGGAACGCAACCACCTTACCGGTGATGATATTGCCTGGCTGGTACCACACCAGGCCAACAAGCGTATTATCGATGCTACTGCAAACCGTACAGGTATAAGCTCAGATAAAGTGATCGTTAACATCGAGCGCTATGGCAATACCACCAACGGCACCATCCCGCTTTGCCTGTGGGAATGGGAAAGCAAGTTTAAAAAAGGGGATAACCTCATTTTAGCAGCCTTTGGCGGTGGCTTTACCTGGGGTTCAGTTTATTTAAAATGGGCTTATTGATGTGCTGATTCCAGATGTGCGGATGTGCCAATTTACATAAAGGAGGTATATTCATCACATCAGAAATTTAAAACATCTGTAAAAAGTACATGTTATCTGCTTAAGGGAATAGAAAACAGACCGCTTAATTACGATAGCCGGTCATTTTAAAAGCTAATTAATCAACACATAACTTGCATATCTGCGCATTTGCATATCTGCACATTTGACTATAACTTAGATATAAACTTTGTCCAAAACCAATTAATCCTTCAACATGGATATTAAACAAATTCAGGACCTTATTCGCTTTGTTTCCAAATCGGGCGTGAACGAAGTATCAATCGAGCAAAAAGATTTTAAGATCACCATAAAAACCAACGAGGTGCAACCTACAGTGGTTCATGCCACTATTCCGGCAGTTACGCAACCTGTTACACAGGCATTGCCATCTGCTCCGGCTCCTGCGCCTGTTGAGCCTGCTGCACCGGCTGCTCCGGATACATCGAAATACATTACCGTTAAATCGCCTATGATCGGGACTTTTTACCGCTCATCAAGCCCGGATAAACCTATGTTTGTTAATGTTGGCGATGAGATCAAACCTGGTTCTGTAGTATGTATCATTGAAGCTATGAAACTGTTCAATGAAATTGAATCAGAAGTTTCGGGCCGCGTGGTAAAAATCCTTGTTGATAACGCCTCACCTGTTGAGTACGATCAACCCCTGTTTTTAGTAGAACCAGTTTAATTGATGCGCGTATGTGCAAATTACAGATGTGCAGATGATATTTAATTCGTTTGCACATTTATAATTTACATATTTGCCCTTCAATCATTCATTAATATTTTTCATCTGCATATTTGCACATCTGTAATTTGCATATTCAAGAAAAACAATGTTTAAAAAAATATTAATAGCTAACCGTGGCGAAATCGCCCTTCGTATTATCCGTACTTGTAAAGAAATGGGTATTAAAACGGTAGCTGTATATTCAACTGCAGATCGCGATAGTCTTCATGTTCGCTTTGCCGACGAGGCTGTTTGTATCGGCCCGCCGCCAAGCCGCGATTCTTATTTAAATATTCCTAACATCATTTCGGCTGCCGAACTAACCAATGCAGATGCGATCCATCCAGGTTACGGTTTCCTGTCTGAAAATGCTAAATTTTCGGCCATTTGCGCTGAGTATGGTATCAAATTTATCGGTGCTACTGCCGAGCAGATCAACCAGATGGGTGATAAAGCTTCGGCCAAAGATACCATGAAAAAAGCCGGTGTGCCTATTGTTCCCGGATCTGATGGTCTGCTTGCCGATGTAAAATCGGGTATTGCTATCGCCAATAAAATAGGTTACCCTGTTATATTAAAAGCAACTGCCGGCGGTGGTGGCCGTGGTATGCGTATTGTTTGGAAAGACGAAGAGTTTGAGAACGCCTGGGACTCGGCCCGTGCCGAATCAGGTGCAGCCTTTGGTAACGATGGCTTATACCTTGAAAAGTATGTTCAGGACCCGCGCCACATCGAAATTCAGGTTGTGGGCGATCAGTTTGGCAAAGTATGCCACCTTTCTGAACGTGACTGCTCTATCCAGCGCCGTCACCAGAAACTGGTTGAGGAATCACCTTCCCCTTTCATGACCGAAAAACTCCGTAAAAAGATGGGTGAGGCAGCTATTAAAGGCGCCAAAGCTGTTAAATATGAAGGTGCCGGCACTGTAGAGTTTTTGGTTGATAAAGACCGCAACTTCTACTTTATGGAGATGAACACCCGCATCCAGGTAGAACACCCGGTTACCGAAGAGGTGATCAACTTCGACCTGATCAAAGAGCAAATTAAAGTAGCTGCAGGAATCCCTATCTCTGGTAAAAACTATGAGCCAACAATGCATGCCATTGAATGCCGTATCAATGCCGAAGATCCGTTTAACGGTTTCCGTCCGTCACCGGGTAAAATAACCAACTTCCACTCTCCTGGTGGCCATGGTGTACGTATTGATACACACGTGTATACAGGCTATGTTATCCCGCCAAACTACGACTCGATGATTGCCAAGGTAATTTGCGTGGCCCAAACACGCGATGAGGCTTTGAGCACCATGGAGCGTGCGTTGAGCGAATTTGTGATAGAAGGCGTGAAAACTACAATTCCATTCCATTTAAAATTATTGAAGGATCCTAACTTCCGTGCTGGTAATTTTACCACCAAGTTTATGGATACATTTGAATTATAAAAATAAATTCAAACTATCTTCATACTATAAAACGTATTTAGCACTATAGCGTTGATACAGCGGTATATATTACAATGAGCGAGAACAAGATCATCAAGGCCATAAAGGATAAAGGTAAAACGTTAGAGGCAGAAATGTCGTTCTTTGATCACCTCGAAGCCTTGAGATGGCACCTCGTAAGAGCTTCGGTAGCAATTGTAATATTTACCGCTGTTGTTTTTTACTACTACGACTGGATCTTTGATACCATTATCATGGGGCCCAGCAAGTCAACCTTCTGGACTTACAGGATGCTTTGCAAAATTGGCGCCGCCCTGCACCGTGATGGTTTTTGTATTGACAAAGTAAACATCAAGCTCATTAATACCGAAATGGCGGGCCAGTTTACCCTGCAAATCAACTCGGCATTAATTATCGGTATCACATTGGGCGTCCCTTACCTGATATGGGAGATATGGCGTTTTATTAAACCCGCATTGCATGACGCCGAGCGTAAAGCCGCTACCGGCTTTGTGTTTTATGCCTGTGTGCTTTTCTTTTTAGGGATCACTTTTGGTTACTTCGTGATTACACCGATGTCTATTAATTTCCTGTCGAGTTATACGGTGAGTGCGGCTATCCAAAATTTATTTGATATCGATTCTTATATCTCGTCGGTAGCTACCCTTACCCTGGCTACAGGCGTTGTTTTCCAATTGCCTATCATCGTGTATATATTGGCCAACCTGGGTGTCATGACACCTAAGTTCATGAAAGAAACCCGCCGTTACGCTATTGTAGTGATCCTGATCATAGCCGCCGTGGTTACCCCTACTCCTGATATGCTTACGATGACCGTAGTTAGTATCCCGCTGTTTGTTTTGTACGAGGTTAGTATAGTTGTAGCCGGTCTTGTTGAAAAACGGAGGATTAAAAAAGAACAGGAGTTAGATAAAGCGTAATTGCCTTCTTTAAACCGGCAGCATGCTTTTTTAGTGAATGAAAACTACAAAAAAGGCGAGATTCGCATATTTTTCGGGTAAGTATTTCCTTTTTTAAGCAATTACAAACTGGCCGGTTTATAACAAAAAACTTACCTTTAACAAGCGATAAAACGTTATACTTTTGATAAATGAAGCAAGGATTAAAAATAGCTATCGGTTCGGACCACGCCGGGTATGATTACAAAAAAATTTTAACAGAGGCGCTGTCTTCTGTCGAAGTAAAAGATTTCGGCACCTATTCATCCGAATCGGTTGATTATCCTGATTTTGCACATCCTGTAGCCAATGCCGTTGAAAGCGGTGAGTGTGACCTGGGGATCCTGATTTGCGGCGCCGCCAATGGCGTTGCCATAACTGCCAACAAACACCAGGGCATTCGTGCAGCCATTTGCTGGAAAGAAGAAATAGCGGTACTGGCCCGCAGCCACAACAACGCCAATATAGTTTGCGTACCTGCCCGCTTTGTTACCCCCGAAGAAGCGAAGGCTATAGTAACTACATTTTTAAATACTGAATTTGAAGGCGGCAGGCATGCTAACCGTGTAGAAAAGATAGCCTGCATGTAATTAGGTTAAAGGGAAAAGGCGAAAGGTTAAAGGTTTTTTATCTCTTCGTTTATTTTGCAAAATGCAGCTGCCTTTTGCCTTTCACCTTTGCCCTTTTAACCTCAGAAAAAGAACTATTAACTAAAAGAATGAATAAATTACCACTATTGCTCATCGCGCTGGCTTCGGCAACGACAGCCTGTGCCCAGCAGAATGCCACGGCAATGAAATATGCCGGGCTGATAACTGCTGAAGATGCGAAAAAGCACCTGAGCATCCTGGCTTCGGATGCCTTTGAAGGCCGGGAAACAGGTAAACCCGGCGCCGAAAAAGCCGCTAATTATATAGCCGGCGAGTTTAAAAAATTAGGGCTTCAGGCTCCTGTTAACGGATCGTACTTTTTTGATGTTCCTCTTACCGAAAATGCGTTAAAAGTAACAGCATTCACCGTTAACGGCAAATCATTTGAGTATGGTACCGATTTTTATTTAGGAGGTGCGTTCCCTGATAAAAGTACATCTGTAAGTGATATCGTTTTTGTTGGCTACGGTACCGATGCCGAAATAGGCAGCACTGATCTGGCGGGTAAAATTATACTTTGGATCAACGAAGATAAGCCCGAAGCAGGAGCAACACCAAATACCAGCTATCGCATGAGCAATGCGCGTATGAAGGTTGTAAAAAACTTACAAAGCAAAAATCCCGCTATCATATTAGCTGCTAACCCGGGTATTGCAGCTGCACTGGCCCGCTTTGGAAAAAGCGTAACAAGTCCGCGGTTAACTATTAAAGATGACGCAGCTAAACCGGCAAACACCAATGCCCCTGTATTTAACATCACGGCTGCATTAGCTGACGAACTGGTAAAACCAACCGGTAAAACTTATGCTGATCTTAAATCTGCTTCTGCAGCAGCAGTTACCCCTGCTACTGTTATAAAAGATAATGTAGTTATAAACTACGCAACTACTAAAAAAGATGTAAAAGCAGTTGACGTATTAGGTTACATGCCTGGTACCGACCTGAAAGATGAAGTATTGATCTTTTCAGCACACTATGACCATATCGGTTTAAACCCTGATGAAAAAGCAAAAGATAAAGTGAACAACGGCGCCGACGATGATGGCTCGGGTACTACCGGCATTTTGGAAATTGCCCGCGCTTTTGCTAAAGCTAAAAAAGACGGTCACGGCCCCCGTCGCAGCATCCTGTTTTTAGGTAACGTTGGCGAAGAAAAAGGTTTATTGGGCTCAGAGTATTATTCAGACCATCCTGTATTTCCATTGGCTAACACCATTACCGATTTAAATATTGACATGATTGGTCGCGTTGGTGAAGAATACATCGGCAAACCCGATTCTGCAAATTATGTATACCCCATCGGCTCGGCCATGCTGAGCAAGGAACTGCATGAAATTGGTGAAAATGCCAATAACACTTACACCAAGTTAAAGCTTGATTACAAGTATGACGATCCAAATGATCCAAACAGGTTTTACTACCGCAGCGATCATTATAATTTTGCAAAACATGGCGTACCAATCATTTTCTACTTCAACGGTGTACACGCTGATTACCACCAGCCGGGCGACGAAGTAAGCAAGATCAATTTCCCGCTGCTGGCCAAACGTGCTCAACTGGTATTTTACACCGGATGGGAGCTTGCCAACCGCGATAAACGCCCTGTAGTGGATGCAGCGGCTGCCGGAGGGAAATAGTGAGTGGTTGATGGGGAGAGTGGTTCTCTCATCAAATAAAACACAAAAGGCGCACAATATGCGCCTTTTGTGTTTTATAAATAACTGCCGCGGGTTTAGCGCAGCGTAACCCATGGGTTGTATCGGTTAAGTTTTCAACTTAACCACTGAAGCTGAAAGCTTCAATTATTTAGAACCACGGGTTACGCTGCGCTAAACCCGCGGCAATGAGAAGCTTTTAAAACTTTCTAACATGTTATCTGTCCAAAAACAACCACTCACATAATCAACTAAATCAACCACTCACTCAAAAAATAAAACAAAAATCCTACTTTCGCATATATGGGAGCAACCGCTGAAGAATTTTTGGTAAAATCGGAGGAGAAGGCTTTTGATGCCGATCACCGTCGCATCATCAACTTCAATATTGACCGGTACAATACAGCGGTATCACGGGGCCTTTCGCGCATTATCAATTTAGATAATGCCAAAAAGAAAGGTCATGTGCTTAAATGGAAGGTGATGGAAAACCTGGATAAGTTCCTACCCGAATTTGAGGCCAATTTTCAGAAACGAGGCGGCAAGGTGATTTGGGCTAACGACGTAGAAGAGGCCCAGCGTGAGATCCTGAACATCATCAAAAAAGCCAACGCCAAAACTGTGGTGAAATCCAAATCGATGGTTACGGAAGAAATTCACCTGAACGAGTTTTTAGAGAGCAATCAAATAGAATCGCTTGAAACCGACCTGGGTGAATATATAGTGCAGCTGTTGGGCCAAAAGCCATATCATATTGTTACCCCGGCTATGCACCTCAGCAAGGAGGATATCGCGAAACTTTTCCACGAAAAATTTGGCACCCCTATTGATGCCACGCCCGAACAAATTACCCTGAAAGCCCGTGAGTTGCTTCGTAAAAAATATGTACAGGCCGATGTAGGTATCACCGGTGCCAATTTCTTATTAGCGGATACCGGCAGCATCGCTATCAGCGAAAATGAAGGCAACGCGCGCCTTTGTACTACATTCCCTAAAATCCATATTGCCATTGTGGGGATCGAGAAGATCATCCCTTCCATTACCGATCTGGACTTGTTTTGGCCAATGCTATCTACTCATGGCACCGGGCAAAATCTTACCGTTTACAATACTATATTAAGTGGTCCGCGCCGGCCGGATGAAACCGACGGACCTGAGGAAATGTACGTAGTACTGCTGGATAATGGCCGCACCAACCTGCTGGCAAAAAAAGACCAACGCCAGGGCCTTTACTGCATCCGTTGCGGGGCTTGCCTTAACGGTTGCCCCATTTATAAAAACATTGGAGGCCACACTTATGCCACCACTTACAGTGGCCCGATAGGCTCTATTATTACTCCGCATACACAGGGGATGGAAAATTTTAAACACCTGAGCTATGCTTCAAGCCTGTGCGGTAAATGTACCGAGGTTTGTCCGGTTAAGATCGACATCCATAAAATGTTGCTCCTCAACCGCCGCGATGCGGTGAACGAAAACCTGGTTACCAATAAAGAACGCTGGGGCTGGGCTATCTGGAAAAAAGGAATCCTTAAACGCAAACTCACCGATTTTTTTGGCGGAGGCATGAAAAACTTCCTGCTTAAAACCTTCTTTAAACGTACCTGGGGCCATTTACGCGAGATGCCGCACGTAGCTGATAAATCATTTAGCAAGCAATGGCAGGAAATGAACAACACACCCGAAGAATAGTGCTATGCGTAAAATAATCTTAAACGTCGCTGTTAGCCTCGACAGCTATATTGAGGGCCCTAATGGTGAGTACGACTGGTGCTTTGACGACCAGGATTATGGCCTTACCGACTTTTTCAAAGCCTGTGATGCCATCTTCATCGGGCGCAAAAGTTATGAGCTGATCATGCGTACCGATCCAAAAATGTTTGCCGCCATGAAAATTTATGTGTTTTCGGATACACTTCATGATCCCGAAGCTGATAATGTTGAAATAATAAGGTCTGCTGATTTTAAAAACAGGGTCGAAGAAATCAGGAGCCAGGAAGGACGCGATATCTGGTTGTTTGGCGGGGCAGAACTTGTTGAAGCGTTTATCAAAAAAAATCTAATCTCCGAATTATTACTATCCGTACACCCGGTAATTTTAGGTAGTGGAAAACCCCTTTTTACAAATATAAAAGAACGCATTAACCTGGTATTGCTTGGTGCCGAACAATTTTCAAGCGGACTTATTCAACTCAGGTATATCGTCAAACCGTAGTTCAAATCTGTAATTACTTGAAAGTTAAAGGCCTATATGCCTGCTCTGCGCTTAGTTGCCCTATCCTACTTCAATAACCACAAAATCCTTTTGCATCCGTTTCACCTGCTCGGCCATGCGTTTAATAAACAGGTAATTTGCCGTACCGCCAATAACCGCGCCTACAACCGGAACCAGGCGTTCGGCGGTGCGAGTGCCTAATATCATCAGCATCCTTTCGGCAATGCCTTCCATCATGGATTTGGTGATAGCCACGCCGGCTTCCACCCTTACTGATGTTGCCACTAACGACATAAAATCGTCGAAACCATTATCATACGTGCCCCGATAATAATACATAATGCCCATAATAGCCCTAAACTGCTGGGTGATCAGATTGATGAAATCAAATGGAATTCCAGCTACGAGGGTAAACATCCCCCCGCTGCCTGCCATAGCCCCCGAACCTGCTGCAAGACAAGCGCACTGGTTAATAAAACCTTCGAGGCCGAGTTTATCAACGCCGTTTTTTATTTTAAGCTGATCGATGCTTTCAAATATTTTCCTAAACCCCATATGGGCAAGGCTTTCGGTATGCAACCGGATATCATTACCTATTTTATTGAATTTGATGAGTTTCATTGTTTATTAATTAATGGCAGTTATTAAGCTACTGTGTTATTAACAACAGATCCATCTGCGTGTTTGTAAATTTGGCGGAAACAGAACAATAAGTTTTAAGGGATAGCTAAACCATATTTTTCATCCTGGTCGGGATGGTTACTATAGAGGCAAGCTTATTCAGGTGGAATGATTTTCTGAAATTGTGAGAAACTATCCGGAAGGGTTAATTAACCTACATGCCTCCTCAGGTTTTCAATTACCCCAACGGGTACTGCCAGTTCGCCTAATTCGGCTATTACAACCTGGGGACCGGGTAAAAACAGGGCCATGATATTAACCCGGATAACCTCTTGTACGCGAATACGCAAGGGCTCTCCCAACAAAGATAAGCCTCCACCTAACACTATAATATCAGGGTGAAAAAGATGTACGGCATGTGATAAGCCGAAACCCAGATCGGCAGCGGTATCATCCAATATTTTCAGAGCATCTGCATCTCCCGCTTCCAAAGCGGTCATTAATATTTTGGCTTCGCCTTCATTTACACCCGCACAAAGTTGGGCCAGTTTACTATCGGGCTTTTGAGCGATTACCTTGCGGATCTTTTGGTCAACCGCCCAGCCCGAGCAGCTATCTTCAAGCGTAAGACCTTCGCGGTTAAGGCGGATATGGCCTATCTCCGCTTCGCCCGGTTTTGTCCCGTGATAAATTTGGCCGTTAATAACCATTCCGGCACCTGCCCCGCTGCCAAGCGTTACATAAAATACATGTTCATAGTTACGCCCAACCCCTTTTAATGCCTCGCCAAGGGCCGCTGCATTAGCATCATTCTCCAAAATAACCGGTACATTAACCTGCTGCTGCAACCAACCCGAAATGTTAAATCCGTCCCATCCACTTAACTGGTGCGACTTAGCAATGCAGCCCGCCTCCCTGTCAACCGGTCCGCCAAAACCGATGCTTATACTTTTAATGATATACTCTTTTGAAATATTGGTGATGGTTTGGGCAATATGCTCCCTGATCCCTGCAGCAGCCAACACTCTGTCTACCGCAAAACGAAATGTCCTGTTGATAATAAAACTATCATCGGCCAAAACTATTTGCAGTTTGGTTCCGCCTATTTCAATACCTATATAGCAATTTTGCATGGTTAAAATATCCAGCTCTTAAAGTCTTGCTTCTATTATCTTGTTGTCTTGCTTCTGGCTTCTACTTCCACTTAAAACTTTTAATCATCACCGCCATGTCCTGCTTTATAAAACTAAGCACAGGTTGTATGGAGTCGAGCCGGGGTTCGGTGTTAAAATATAGCGCTCCCCGTATATAATTATGTACACTATCTGTAAGGAAAAACTGCGCCGATGAAGCGGCATTGCCGTCTATGGTATAATAAATGCCATAAACTTTTTTATCGGCATAATGGATGATGCCTTCGTCAATGGATGTGGCTTTTACGGTATGCTTAAAGGCGAAGGTGCGGGCATCCTCCACCAGTTGGTTAAACTCTTTTTTTGAGGTGATGGGCTGATAGCTTAAATGCAGCGTGGCATTAAACCGCGGGAACTGCATGTTTATCCAGCAAGGTTTGGCACCCCGCTTTTTATCTGGTTCAATAAAGGCGTACCTGGGATATGTAAAAGCATACGGGCAACCGGCAGCATAATCCTGGTATTCTTTTTTAGGGAACGCAATGCGATAGTAGCCGCGGGGCTTGGGCGCGTAATCATGATTGCCGCTGCATGCGGACAAAAACAATAGCACTGCTGCCAGTAAACTTACATACTTCATGGATGTTTCTCCTTTGAGTTCCAGATCTCCCATGATTTTTCGGCTTGTAAAACCAGCATTTCGTAACCATTTTTGGTAACAGCACCGCGCTCCCGCCCTTTTTTCAAAAACAGGGTTTCTTCTGGATTATATATCAGGTCATATAAAATATGATCTTCACCTATAAAATCATAAGGTATAAGCGGGCATTCATCAATATTAGGATGGGTACCCAAAGGAGTTGTATTGATGATAAGTTTGTGCTGTAAGATATGGTGTGGCTGAAGATCTTTAAACAAAATATTATCCGCATGGTGTGTAGGTTTGCGGGTAACAACTTTATAAGTTATACCTAAATTTTCCAGTACACACTTTACAGCTTTTGCAGCACCGCCATCGCCCAAAACCAGAGCATCATCATTACCATCACCAATTAAGGGTTTTAATGACTCTTCAAAACCATAAATATCGGTATTATACCCTTCCAACCTGAAATCATGGTCTTTAACACCTATTTCGCCTGAAAAGGCGGCAGCCACCGGGCTTTCAGCGGTTACACGGATACAATTAACGGCGCCGGCTGTACGTGCGTCATGCTCAATCCAGTCAAGCAGCGGCATCACGTTTATTTTATGGGGGATGGTAACATTAAGTCCGCAAATATTGGGATGCTCGTCAAGCAGGTCCTGCAAATCTTTAATATTCTCGAGCGGGTAAAGATCATAGCGGCAATCGGTAATGCCTTCGGCTTCAAATTTTTCGGTAAAAAATTTTTTTGAGAATGAGTGCGAAAGCGGGAAGCCTATTAGTCCGTAGTGTTTCATTATCAATTTTTATATCGATGCAAAGCGCTAAAGTAATCAATTATAGCTTAAGCTGGCATAGGTTTAATTGTGTAATATTAACAACAAAACAGGCAATTTTAACTATTGATTTAAAACAGGTAAGCTGAAAAAACTTTGGATAAAAATTTTTTATAAGGAGATTTATTTCAAATTAAGGTAATTCCGGGCGCCGATAAAATTGTAATTTGGGCTTCAATATCATGACCCCTATTACAATTTACCCTGTTCATCTTTTCCGAAGGATCATCCCTTTTTGTGTTATCATTTTATGCAGCTTTGCTGCACTGGCTCAAAGTCAATCCCGGCCCACTAAAGAACCTGTACTAAAAATGCTCCGCAGCATGAAAAGTCCGGATTCGGCAACTGTGCTTGCAAAAAAGCTGATCGATTCGGCCAGGAAAAACAACAATAAACTATTTGAAGCGCGGGTGTTGCTGGCCCGGGCTTACCAGGCTTATGGCGTAGGTAATGAACATGATGCTTTAACCTTTGGTCGTGAAGCTACCAAATTGACAACCACGGCTGATTCACTTACTTATGAAAAAGCACCAATAATGGTAGCCTACATGCTTAGCCGCGAAGCCAAAACGGTTGAAGCCTTAAACGTTGCTTTTAAAATACTGAAAGAGTGCGATAACAGGGGATGGAAAAGTTTAAGTATAGACTGCCGCGCCTGTATTGCCGATATTTATCGGTCGATTGGTAACCCTAAACAAGCCCTGCCTTATGCTGAGCAAGCTTCAAAAGATGCATTGAGCATAAAAGATACTGCTTCTTATATTTTTGCGCTGAGTAACCTATCCAATATTCTTTCCGAACGGAGCATCTCGTCGCCGGTTAACCTGATAAAAGCCACCAGGCTCATGGAACAGGTACTTGATAAAAAGTATGCTCATTTTCTTTCAGATTTTAGCATAGCCCGTTACCAGGGCAATCTGGGCCGGCTTTACCTCATGACCAACCAGGATAAAAAGGCAGAGGAGATCCTGATGAAATCACTGGAATTATCCCGCAAAGGCGAGTTCAAAACTCTCGAAAAGCATAACCTTAATGAACTTATGACCATGTATGTTGATCATAAGGAGTTTAAGAAGGCCGCACGATTCGGTGAAATGGCCGTTAGCCTCCAACCCGAATCGCAAAGTAACATCACCGTACAAAAAAACATCTATAATCATTTAACCGATGCATATGAAGGTATTGGCGATTATAAAAACGCTTTTAAGTATAGTTATCTGTACCGGCGGCTTAATGACAGCATCAACCAGCTCGATAAAGCAAGGGATGCTTCCGAACTGGATAAAAAATACCAAGCCGATAAACGGTTATTAATAGCCGCCGGTGAAACTAAGCTGGTTGAGGTACAACGGAATTTTTTAATTATGCTTGCGCTGTTTATAGTAATAGCCTCCATTATCAGTTATCGTTGGTTTATTCTTAAAAAGAAAAGAGAGACGGCCTTACTGGCCGAAGAACATAGTCAACTGGAAAAAATGGATGCTATGAAAACACGCTTTTTTGCAAACATAAGTCATGAATTACGCACTCCATTAACGCTCATCATGGGGCCGGCGGTTCAGCTCCTGGCTTTTACTAATTATGAAGTTGAACAGCGTAACATGCTGCACTCGATATTACGCAATAGCAAAAAGCTACTCAATATGACCAACGAATTGCTTGATCTTGGCAAGTTGGAAGCAGGGAAATTAGCACTACAACCCAAGCCCGTAGCATTATTATCATTTGTAAAGATACTATACCAGGGTTTTGTATCAGCCGCTGAATATAAACAAATCGATTACAGATTGCTCAACTCCATTGATCCGGCGCTTTTTGTTTTGCTCGACCAGGAAAAGTTTGAAAAAATAGCTAATAACCTCATCAGTAATGCCATTAAGTTTACGCCTCATGCAGGTACTATAACCATTACTGCTGATATTAAGCTGGGAATGATTGAGTTTGGAGTAGCCAATACCGGTGTGGGGATTCATCCGGATGATCTGCCCAATATTTTTGACCGTTATTACCAGGGCCGAGGTAATAATGCACCCTTAGAAGGGGGCACAGGCATAGGCCTTGCTATAGCGCGTGAACTTACAGAACTGATGGGCGGGCGTATTGCTGTTGATAATAATTGGGGAAAGGGTGTGTTTTTTAAGATAGAGATTCCGCTTAAGACAACTGAAAAGCCGGCAACTGAACTGCCCGAAACAGAAGCCGTAATTGTTTCGAATATTAAAACCGGAGGAAAAGACACTAACGGGGAGCTTATTATGCTGGTTGAAGACCATCATGAAATGGCTGCTTATATCGCAGATATTTTACGGCCACAATATCGACTCATCACTGCCGGCAATGGCCACGCAGCATTGCAAAAACTGCAGGATATGCCGGTAATGCCCAGCCTGATCATATCAGATGTGATGATGCCCGAAATGGATGGCTTTACCCTGCTTGAAACCCTGAAGCAAAGCTCGGCTTACTGCAACATCCCGGTGATCATGCTCACCGCACTGGCCAATACACGGCATAAGCTTAAAGCGCTTCATATTGGTGTTGATGATTATCTCACCAAACCATTTTTAAGCAGCGAATTGCTTGCACGCGCTGTCAATCTTATTAATAACGCCGCCGCCCGCTCCGGGGCTACCATTCCTGATGATGAAGAGCTGATTACAGGAACCAATGGTCAGCAGATTGAACAACCGGCAGAAAACCCGGGCTTGAAACTTTCGCCTGCCGATTTATCCTGGCTTGAGGAATTGGAAGCCCAGGTACGAAAACATACCGGAAAAACCGATCTTACCCTTGCCGCACTGAGCTATGAACTGGCGATCAGTGAGCGGCAATTGTTTCGCCGCATAAAATCAATTACCGGGCTTACACCCAATAAATACATCCGCGCCATTAAATTACAAATAGCACGCGAAGCTATCGAAAGCGGAAAGTACCGCACCATTGCCGAAGTATCATATGCAGCGGGGTTTGACACACCTGCATACTTTGGCAAATTGTTTAAGGAACATTATGGCCGCGATGTTAACGAGCTACTTTAAACAATCCGGCCGGTTATCATTGTCTTTTTAATTTCAGAAATCTTTAACTGACAGGAGGCTTTTTTTAAGCAAATGGCGGTTTTATAAAGCTAAATGGCAGTTTTATTATATCGCTTTTAGGCAGCTTTGTGAAATACAATCACCCCCTAATATAATGACTGTGACTTTTAATGAGGATAATCTCCGTACCCTTAACAGCCAAACCTATACAATACCAACTATCGGCAAAGCGCCTGATGCAATATGCCCAAGATGCAAAAACAAATTTTGCGACCGGATAAAAAGAGGTGCTATTGTTAAACTGTTCCTTCCCCGGCTTGCAGTAAAACGCTATCGCTGCAGCAGGTGCTCAAACAGGTTTTATAAACGCGGATAAATTTATTTAAGCATCTACCTTTTATTTTTTAGGATAGCAAGAGAAATCAGCCTTTCAACTTAAACCTGAATTATGCCTGATTTTAATTGTGCTTTGCCGGTTTACTTTCGGGTAGCCGGCATTGTTTTTTATGAAGGGGCCTCATCTTATATCCCATAGGGCGGAACGCGCTATTCCATTGATGCCTGCATATCCCGCCAACAAAAAAGCCCGCCAGTTATCCCGGCGAGCCTTCTTCATTAAAAGTAAGATTTTAAATAGCCTTATTCCACAACGCTTAATTTAAGTGTATTGGTTTTACCCTGTTTAATTATAGGGGTAGAAGCAGTGTTAACAACTACGTCGCCTGTTTTAATCAGGCCTTCGGCTTTAAGAGTGTCGTTAACATCGGCAATGGTTTGATCTGTGCTTTCCAGCTGATCATAATAATACGCCCTCACACCCCAAACAAGGCTAAGCGCATTCAATAGCTGCTTGTTGGATGTAAATATATATGTACTGGCTTTAGGCCTGTGGCTTGATATTTCAAATGCAGTATAACCTGAAGTAGTCATGGAAACGATACCTACCGCATTGCTTTGCTCAGCAATATGTACGGCAGATTCGCAAAGTGCATTGATCAGGAAATCCGGAGAAGAAGGGTCTTTAGCTGTCGCTTGCTTTGGAGCGTTAAACGGATAGCCTAATTCTTCAACATTGCGTACAATTTTGGCCATAGTTTCAATAACAATAACCGGGAACTCACCAACTGATGTTTCGCCGCTTAACATAACCGCATCGGCACCGTCAAGTACAGAGTTGGCAACGTCATTCACTTCGGCACGGGTTGGGCGTGGTGTGGTGATCATTGATTCCAGCATCTGGGTAGCTACGATAACCGGTTTTGAAGCAGCGCGGCATTTACGGGCAATCATTTTTTGCAGTAACGGTACTTCTTCAAGCGGCATTTCAACACCAAGGTCACCACGGGCAACCATTACACCATCGGTTGCAGCAATAATGGCATCAATATTTTCAATAGCTTCCGGTTTTTCAACTTTGGCAATTACCTTAGCCGCCGAACCGTTGCGTGCTATAATACGTTTCAAGTCAATGATATCCTCGCCTGTGCGAACAAAAGAAAGACCGATCCATTCAACATCCTGTTTAAGGGCAAATTCAAGGTTGATCAAATCTTCTTCGGTTAAGCTTGGGATAGACACTTTGGTGTTAGGCAGGTTAACCCCCTTGCGTGACGTTAAGATACCGCCGTGAACAACCTCACATATAACTGTATCAATTTTGTTGGTTTCAATAACCCTTAACTGCAGTTTGCCGTCATCAAGCAAAATAATTTCGTTTGCCTGTACGTCCTGTGGGAAGGTATCATAAGTAATATAGATCTGCTCATCGTTACCAATGCACTCGTGAGTGGTAATTTTAATGTGCGTTCCGTTAACTAAATGAATACCGCCGTCCTTTACCAGCCCGATACGGATCTTTGGGCCCTGTAAATCGGCCAGGATACCTACGTTGGTTTTGTATTGCTCGTTAATTTCACGGATAAGATCGATCACTACCTTATGATCTTCAGGCTTACCGTGCGAAAAATTAAGACGGCAAACGTTGACACCTGCCTTGATCATCGCTAATAAAACATCCTTTTTAGCTGATGCCGGCCCCATGGTGGCAACAATTTTTGTACGATTATAGTATAGTTCCATATTATTCGGGTTAAAACTGGAGGGTATTTAATGATTGTAAAACCAACATCTTTTTAAATTCGGCGCTAAAATAAAAGATTTTCCCGTGATTTTATTTTTTTTGGGTCAATCTTTACAGCTGCAACTATCTCTGGTATTTTATTAAGCGATGAAATGATCGTATCAAGCTCATTATCATCTATATAGTTACGGATCATTAAAAAATAGTCGGCACTTTTTATTTCAGGCACCAGGTAGCCATCTGAACCTTTATTGCCTATAAAGAAGAAGTCTGTTTCGGTGGTTTCCCAGCTGTAACGGTATAATGAAAACAAAACAGGTTCGCTCCCGGGGTAAATATCTACTTCCAGGTCATCGGTTTTTACGAAATTAAAATTCAAGTACTTGTTTATAAGAAAACAAACCCGGTAATCTTTAAGTGAGCTTGTTACTGCAATGAGCACAAAATCAAAATCGATCTCAAACTTTAAAAATTTCCTGTTCAAAATCATTACTTTTACGCCGTCAAAATTACTAATACAAACCGTTTCAATAAAATTTTGTTTAGAGATTTATATTGTAAAAGTTTTAGATTTGTTTATTGACAGAATTTATTTTTCTTTGCACTGAATTTTTATTAATCATTAAACTATAAAGACTATGTCTGATATCGCTTCAAGAGTAAAAGCTATTATCGTAGAAAAACTGGGTGTTGACGAAAGTGAAGTTACGCCAGAAGCGAGTTTCACCAACGATCTTGGTGCCGACTCGTTAGACACCGTGGAATTAATCATGGAGTTTGAAAAAGAATTTAACGTGGCTATTCCTGACGATCAGGCTGAAACTATTGGTACTGTTGGCCAGGCAGTTGCTTACCTTGAAAAAAACGTTAAATAAAACTCCTTAACTGGATTAAATGGAGTTTAAAAGAGTTGTAGTAACCGGGCTTGGAGCACTTACTCCTATTGGTAACACTGTTTCAGATTATTGGAACGGACTGATCAATGGAGTAAGTGGCGCTGCCTTGATCAAAAGTTTTGATACCGAAAAATTCAAAACTAAGTTCGCGTGCGAAGTAAAAGACTTTGACGCAGATGGTTTTTTGGGCCGTAAAGACGCCCGCAAATTGGATCCTTTTGTACAATACGCCTTATTTTCAACCGAAGAAGCCGTAAAAGACGCAGGATTAGATTTTTCAAAACTGGATACCAGCCGTATTGGCGTTATCTGGGGCTCGGGTATTGGAGGTTTAAAAACTTTCCTCGACGAGGTTACGGCCTTTGCCAAAGGTGATGGCTCTCCGCGTTTTAACCCGTTCTTCATCCCTAAAATGATTGCTGATATAGCCCCCGGCCATATATCTATTAAATATGGTTTGCGCGGCCCCAACTTCACTACTGTTTCGGCATGTGCTTCATCAAATAATTCCCTGATAGACTCATTTAACTACATCCGTTTGGGTAAAGCTAACATGTTCATCAGCGGTGGTTCTGAAGCCATTATCAACGAAGCCGGCATAGGTGGTTTTAACGCCATGCACGCATTATCAACCCGAAACGATGATCCGGCAACGGCATCACGTCCGTTTGATCTGGATAGGGATGGTTTTGTGGCCGGTGAAGGAGCAGGTACTATTATTTTAGAGGAGTTAGAGCATGCAAAAGCCCGCGGCGCTAAAATATACGCCGAAATGGTGGGTGGCGGCATGAGCGCCGATGCCTATCACATGACAGCACCTCATCCCGATGGCTTAGGTGCCGCATTTGTAATGCGCGCAGCCCTCGAAGATGCTAACCTTAGCCCTGCCGATATTGATTATGTGAACGTTCACGGCACATCAACCCCAATCGGTGATCCGCAGGAAATTAAAGCAATACAGGATGTGTTTGGCGATGATATTTACCGTATCAACATTAGCTCAACCAAATCAATGACAGGCCATTTACTTGGTGCTGCCGGCGCGGTTGAAGCTATTGCATCGATACTGGCATTAAAAAATGGTATCATCCCTCCAACCATTAATCACTTTACTGATGATCCGGCTTTTGATCCTAAGATCAATTTCACTTTCAATACCGCTCAAAAACGCGATATTAATATAGTGCAAAGCAATGGATTTGGTTTTGGCGGACACAACGCTTCTGTAATATTTAAAAAGTACGAAGATTAATTGTGGTTTGATGCCTATAAGTCGGTTCTACAAGCTTTATATATCACCCAACAGAAAGTATGTTAAAATTTTAAAGAATTTGCTCGGTTTTGTGCCGGGCAATTTGTCTTTATACCGCATGGCTTTCCGTCATAAATCGGTAGCCCAAAACATCAAGAAGGGGGTAAAAAACAGTAACGAACGCCTGGAGTTTTTGGGCGATGCCGTACTGGGCAGTGTTGTTGCTGAAGTACTTTTTAAATTATACCCTTATGAAGATGAGGGTTTTTTGACCGAATTACGCTCAAAAATAGTAAGCCGGGTAAACCTTAACGCACTCGGAAAAAAACTTGGCTTTGATAAATTGATTGAGTATGACAACCGTATGCTTAACTCGAGCAGGCAGGGGTCATTGCTTGGCGATGCATTTGAAGCCCTGATTGGCGCAGTTTATCTGGATAAAGGCTATGACTTTACCAAAAATTTCCTGATCAATCATATCATAAAACCTCATATTGATATTCATACGCTTGAGCAAACGGAAACTAACTTCAAAAGCAAGCTTATTGAATGGTGCCAGCGACATGGCCGCGATATTATTTTTGAACTGGTAACCAATCAGGATGGCGAAAGCACCAAGCTTTTCACTGTACAGGCCAATATAGATGGTGAAGTAATGGGCTCGGGCAAAGAGTTCAGTAAAAAGAACGCCGAAAAGCTTGCCGCCGAAAAAGCATGCGAAGCATTGGGCATCTGATTCAAAGTATTTTAACGATTAAAGCGGCAGTTTCTTTTCCTTTTTAAGTTCTACCGGCCCTTCACCCAATTTAACAGTTGAATCGGGCACGATGAATGTTGGACTGTTTAGCTTTTCGAGCTTTTCTTTATCACTGCTATTTTTATAATATTCATATGCCCGTATGGTGTGCTTTATCAGGTCATAATCAGTCCAGGCTTTAATATCTTTGTAGGTAGGCGTATAATAATTCATGAATTTACGGGCAAGGCTATCGGTAGCCAGACCGGTATATTGTTTCACAAATGGGATGTTGTAATGTTTGTGAATTTCGGCCTGCTCCAATTCGCTTTGGGCGTTTTGAGCAAAGCGACGTGCGCGATTGGGGGTTGTGCCCAAAAGCTCATAAAGACCGGTTACCGGGTTACTTAAAAAAGATAACGCCGGCGGCTTGCCATTATAATAAGTTCCCTGTTTCTTATAATCGTTCAATACCTGGTTTATTTCCTGCCGTTTGGTTTGGCCAACAACTTTTACCTCGTCAAGTTTTATAATGGGCTGCATGTAAACGGGCATGTCGCTATTGTTCAGTACCACTACTTTTTGAGGGGTATAGTCATCGCGGGAAAAAAGCAGGGTATCGCCAACACGGGTCTTTATGCTAAACCAGCCAACATCATCACTAAGTATCAATGTTTTGGTATTCAGATCTTTAACAAAAACCTGTCCTACACGCTCATTAGTCACCTTTTTTGAGATAACCCCTTTTACCGTAAACTCCTGGGCCGAAACATGAACGGTTATAAGGCATAGAACGCCTGTTACAAGCAGGTATAAATAGTTACGCATCAGTGATAATTGAACGTAAATATAGGAAGTGTATTTTATTTGAAATGTGAAAAAGTGTTAAAGCGCTTCGCTTTGGTGGTTGGAGGTTAGAGAATGGAGGTTAGTTTTACTTTTTTTTAATGATAAATTCTCTCTATTGAATTTATTTCAAATCCGAAATTTAACAGTGACCTAACCTCTAATCTCCGATCTCTAACCTCTAACTAAATTTGCTATCTTTGCGCATGATAAAATCCATGACAGGGTATGGAATTGCCAGTTTTGATTCGGGCAGTACAAAATACACCGTAGAGGTTAAATCCCTGAACAGCAAATTTTTAGAATTATCACTTCGTTTGCCGAAGATTTTTGCCGAAAAAGAGTTTCAGCTGCGTAATGACTGCAGCAAACTTATCGAACGCGGTAAAGTTAATTTATCTATCAATACCGAGCAGGTAAGTCAATCAGTAAAAGCGGCAGGCATTGATAAAGATCTGCTCAAACATTATTACAACCAGCTAAAATCAGTAAGCGAAGAGCTCGGCGAGCCAACCGGCAACCTGCTTCAGCTGGCATTGGGCTTACCCGAAGTTGTTAAATACGAAGAAGATACCATATCCGAAGATGAGTGGAAAGCCGTTGAAAAAACTTTTCAGCAGGCGATGGCCGCTTTCCAGGACTTCAGGGCTCAGGAAGGTAATGTTATTGAACAGGAAATCAAAGGTCGTATCAATACCATATTAAAAAACCTGGAGCTTGTTGAACTGGAAGATCCAAAACGTGTTCCTTTGATTAGGGAGCGACTTAATACATTCTTAGCAGAAGCCGCAAGCCGCGAAGCTATAGATCAAAACCGGTTTGAACAGGAACTGATCTATTATATTGATAAGCTTGATATTACCGAAGAAAAGGTAAGGCTAAAAGCGCATTGCGAATACTTTATCGAAACATTAAAAAACGCCGATGCAAACGGCAAAAAGCTGGGCTTCATTTCGCAAGAGATTGGCCGCGAGATCAATACATTAGGATCAAAAGCCAATGATGCCAACATCCAGAAACTGGTAGTAGGCATGAAAGAAGAGCTTGAAAAAATTAAAGAACAACTGTTAAACGTATTATAGTATAGTCATTGAGTCATCTTGTCATTAAGTCATTGATTGCTTTGCCGGCGGTTTTTGAAAAATGACACAATGACTTAATGACTTAATGACGCATTGATCAATGTCCAAAGAAGGTAAACTCATCATATTTTCGGCTCCGTCGGGTGCTGGTAAAACCACAATAGTACATCATTTGCTGGGAAAAATTCCTGATCTTGAATTTTCTATTTCGGCCACCACGCGTGAGCGCCGCGGCGATGAGGTGCATGAAAAAGATTACTACTTTATAAGCAAAGAAGAGTTTTTGCACCGCATAGCCAAAAAGCAATTTGTTGAATTTGAGGAGGTTTATACCGGTACTTTTTATGGCACGCTCCGTACTGAAATTGAGCGCATCTGGGCAAAAGGCAAAACAGTAATATTTGATATTGACGTTGAGGGTGGCCTTCACCTTAAACGCAAATACGGTCCCCAGGCTTTGGCTATATTTGTACAACCGCCATCGCTTGAGGTTTTAATTGAAAGGTTGACAGGCCGTGGCACTGATAGCGAAGAAAAACTGAAAGAACGCTTTGCTAAAGCAGAAAAAGAGCTTAAATACGCTCCGCAATTTGATATTATACTCAAAAATTACGATCTTGAAACTGCTTGCGCAGAGGCTGAGGAATTGGTGAGTAACTTTATTAGCCCCCCGGCCCCCTAAAGGGGGAGTGCAAAAAACTCATTTTGTACACCGGGAGCATTTAATCTACAAAACTTTTAATTTCCCCTTTAGGGGTTAGGGGCACAACATGAAGATAGGCTTACTGTTTGGTTCATTTAATCCTATACATATAGGGCATTTGATTATTGCCAATTATATGGCAAACCATACCTCGCTTGATAAGGTGTGGCTGGTTGTATCGCCCCAGAATCCGTTAAAAAAGTATGGCGATCTGATCAACACTTATGACAGATTGGAGATGGCCCGCCTGGCTACTGATAATGCAACCAATATTAGTGTGAGCGATGTTGAGCTGAAGTTGCCCCAGCCATCGTATACCATTGATACCCTTACTCATTTAAAGGAAAAATATCCCGAGCATGAGTTTGCCCTCATCATGGGTTCGGATAACCTTGGCTCCCTGCACAAGTGGAAAAACTATAAGCTTATCCTGCGCGATTACCGCATTTACGTGTACCCGCGCCCCCGGGTATGAAAACGCCGAACTGGCCGATCATCCTTCGGTTACCATCACCATGACGCCGCTTATGGAACTTTCGGCTACGTTTATCCGCAAATCAATAGCCGAAAAAAAGAACGTGCAGTTTTTTGTACCAGATCCGGTATTGAAATTTATTGAGAGCAAAAGCTTGTACAGGTAACTCTGTAAATCTAAATCGCCCGTCATCGCTTCGTACCTCACAGCAATAACGGGCAATTAATAAGTGTGGGCTTACCCAATAAAATGATATAAAAACACTACTTCGCCGGTGAAAGCCGGTTTGCGTTGGTCTTTTATTTCAAGTTCGATGGCCATGGTGGATTTCGTTGTGCCACGAAGGTTAAGCAAGCTGGTTAGCTTTACCTTTAACCGTACTTCATTATCAACCAGCACCGGTTGTGCAAAACGAAGGTTTTCGATACCGTAATTAATTTCCATTTTCAGGTTTTCGATCTTTACGATCTCTTTCCATAGGTGAGGGATAAGTGAAAGTGTAAGGTAGCCATGTGCAATGGTTGACTTAAATGGGCTTTCAGTTTTTGCCCTTTCCGGGTCGGTATGGATCCATTGATGATCGAGGGTTGCATCGGCAAATTTGTTGATCTGCTCCTGCGTAATGGTGTGCCATGATGATACGCCAAGGTCGTTGCCAACCTGCTGTTCAAACTCCTGAAAACTGCTGATTACAATCATATTGGTTTATTGATAGTTAGGTTTTTTTAATATTGAAGCCGCAAAGGTATTAAATTATAGTGTTTATTCGCCCAGTAATGCCTTTAAGCTTTCCAGTGTATCAGCCTCTTCTTTGGGTTTATCATGCCGCCACCTCAATATCCGCGGGAACCGCAATGCTATGCCCGATTTATGACGGGTGGATTTATTGATGCCCTCAAAACCTATCTCAAACACTAACTCGGGCTTTACGGTACGTACGGGACCAAATTTTTCGATGGTATTGCGTTTTATAAAATAATCAACCTTGTTGATCTCTACGTCGGTAAGGCCCGAATAAGCCTTGGCAAAAGGCACCAGCTTGTCGCCATCCCAAACGGCAAAAGTATAACCTGTATACAGGTCGGCCCGGCGGCCATGACCTTTTTGGGCATAGATCATCACAGCATCCACCGATAGCGGATCGATCTTCCATTTCCACCAATCGCCCCGGCGGCGGCCTACCTGGTAGGCCGCGCTTTTGCGTTTCAGCATAATCCCCTCGGCTATCATAGCGCGCGATTGTTCCCTGATACTTCCAAGCTGTTCCCAGCTTTCAAACTGAATCAGCGATGAAATACGGAACACTTCGGAATATAGTGTTGCTGTTTGTAACTGTTCCAAAATTTCCCGTCTTTCGGTTTGGGTTTTATAGCGGATATCTTCACCTTTATGTTCCAGGCAATCATAAGCAATAACGGCTACCGGGCTTTCTTCCAGAATTTTTTTGCTGAGGTTTTTTCTGCCGATACGCGTTTGCAGCACATTAAACGGCATAGGCAAGCCATTTTGGAAACTGAGGATCTCGCCGTCAATCACCGTACCATCGGGGAGGGCATTTAAAAAGAGATGCAGCTCGGGAAACTTTTCAGTAGCCAAATCTTCTCCACGGCTCCAGATAAAAATCTCGCCGCCGCGCTTTATCATTTGCGCACGGATCCCATCCCACTTCCACTCAGCCTGCCAATCGGATGCATCACCGAGGGCGATCCCTACTTCAGCAGGAGTTTTTTGTTTTTCGGACGTTTCCTGGATAGGATAGGCCAGGAAGAAAGGATAAGGCCGGGAGATATTAGCTTCGGCATCCTGCTCCGCCATCAATTGCGAAAACTGATAAGTTTCGGGCAGCCAGCTCCCCATAATGCGATGGGTAAGTACTGCGGGTTCGAGTCCGGAAATATCCGCCAGCGCCTTGATTACCAAATTTTGCGATACCCCAACCCTGAAACTGCCGGTAAGCAGTTTGTTAAAAACAAAGCGCTCCTGGTTATCAAGCATGGCCCATGAATCCATCAGCCATTCTTTTTTTTGCTCTTCGGTTTTATAGTTAAGGGCATTGATCTCAGCTATCCATTCGGTAAGCGTTTTGCTGCTGCTCGCGTCACTTTGAGGCATAAGTAATGCCATAGTTTCTGCCAAATCTCCCACTACATGATAGCTTTCCTCAAACAGCCAGGCAGGAATGTGTGATGCCTCGATGGCCCAGTTTCGTACCAGCGTTGAATTGATCTGCCGCTTTGGCCGGCGACCGGTAAACAAAGCAAGCATGTGCATTTTATCGGTATCGGGCACCGTGTTAAAATAGTCTTTTAATACTTTAACCTTTTCGTTGGTTTTATTGGTTTCGTCAAGCGAAAGAAAGAGTTGGGCGAAGGCTTTCATGAATCGGCCCCTCCAACCTCACCTAAATCCTCTCCAAAGGAGAGGACTTCCTTTTCTGGTTCTCCGGCGCTTGGAGCCTCCCCTTCGGGGAGGTTGGAGGGGTCTTCTTCCTCTCCATACAATGTATGCACCTCCCGGGCATTAAAACCAATCTCATTTAAATATCTCGAAAACGTGGCTGTGTATCCATGGGTAAGGTAAACGCATTCACACCCCGTAGCATCAATAGCACTAATAAGGCCATCCCAATCGGCATGGTCAGAAAGCACAAAACCCCTGTCGGCAGCGCGGCGGCGTTTGGCGCCACGAATGGCCATCCAGCCTGAACAATAACCAAAACTATAAGGCTGAAACTTCCGCATCCAGGGCGTACCCACTGATGATGGTGGCGCTATAATGATGCCTTTGCGTACCTCTTCTTTTGAACTTTCGGGGGTTATCCGCTTAGATGGGTTTAACAATACGCCATTACGGCGCAGGGCTTCGTTGGTATTTTCGATAACACCATGAGTGTAAACCATGCCATTAAACAAATCGAGGTTTTGCAAGATTCGTTGTGCTTTACCTAAGGAGTAACCTACAATTACTGTTGCCAGTCCGTTATCGAGATTATGACGCCACCAGCTATTGATCTCATTGAAAGTTTGTACCTGCGGCTTCCATTGGTAAACCGGCATCCCAAAAGTACACTCTGAAATAAAGTGATGGCATTTAACCGGCTCAAACGGAGTAGAAATCCCATCATCTTCTACCTTGTAATCGCCGGATACTACCCAAACCTCGCTTTTGTATTCAACCCGGATCTGCGCTGAGCCGATCACGTGGCCTGCCGGGAAGAGAGACACAGTAACACCATTCTTGTGTACTATTTCACCATACTCAACCGTTTGCAGGTTGATTTCGCCTAAACGGTACAACAAAACCTCGCGCGAAAGATGATGGGCAAGGTAATGTTTATGCCCCCAATAAGCATGATCAGCATGGGCGTGGGTTATTACAGCATCATCAACCGGCTTCCATGGATCGATATAAAATTTGCCCTGCGCGCAGTAAATCCCTCTATCTGTAAATTCAAGCAGCGGTTTTTTAGCCATGTTATATAAACTACTGATAAGCAAATTGGTTTGCCCCCCGGCCCCCTAAAGGGGGAGCATCCCAAAAACAAAAAAAATGTCATTTCGATAGAGCAAGGGCAGACTTGAGCGGCGGGGCGAAAGAGAAATCTCCTATGATGAAAATCTGCTACAGAAAGGCAAAAAGTCCTAAAAAGCGTGGTAATAGATTATATAAAGTTATAATATATAAATGACTAAGCAAACCGTGACCATGTTTTCTTAATTTTCCTTTGCAGATCAGAAGAGGAAACAGGCTCTGCTGGGGAGCAACCTGCCAGCAATATGATCTGCCGAATCAGATAAAAGAAGTCTCTGTAACAGGAGACTTTTTTATTTTATCTTTTTCGCCTATGGCTAAGAAAACCTTCACCGATTTTCAATTACGTTAATGCACCGATAAATACCAATCAATCTCCTATAAGCAGACACCATTACGGGCCGCAGCATCGCGTTTAAATTATTTGATAAAATGATAACCGTAGTCTTATACAAAGCAGACACCTCAAAAGGGGCTGCGGATTTCTCATTCCGGTTTATCATCTGATAACAAAACAGATTGTTTTATCCTGCACTTTTGTTGTTTATTATTTCACAACCGCTATTACATACGGGCATTCGTTTTTCATTACATACCGAATCCGGTTAAGCATTTTTTTAGCTATCCTGATGATGGCATTGTTCTTTTTCATCCTTTTACAGTAATTATTATAAGGCATCGTCAAGGCGGGATCTGTACGTACGGCTGTCCAACTGGCTTCAATGAGTTTTTCCCTGAGCTGATGATTGGCCCGCCTGGTCAGACCTGATACTTTTTCTTTATCACCAGTGCTGTGAGTATTGGGCACAAGGCCAACGTAATCGCATAAAGCATCGAACGATTTAAACCTGTTCACATCGCCCACTTCTGTTACAAATAACAAAGCGGTAATCTCGCCCACGCCGGGAATTGTCCTGATCAGGGCTATTCTTTCCTTATAACGCGCCTGCCTGGACAAAATACGCACCTGCCTGGTGGCGGCCAATACCATGCTCCTGGCCTGTAGGTAACCCTGAAGTTTAAGGTCAAGGGCTGTCCTGCCGAAGGACTCAATGACAGATTTTTAAGCCAGTTGGTAAAATTATTTGACCAATAACGGCCCTCTGATTCACCGAACGTTATCCCCTGGAAGTGAAGCCAACCCTGGATCCTGTTTTTATATCTCGTCTGATCTTTTACCGTTTGATTGTATGTGCGAATAATATCCCGGTCATCCTGTTGTTCAATACAGGGAATAAAAATACCGGTAAGGTCTCCTTTACTTAGTGACTGACTTAATTTCCGGCAATCAACGGTGTCTGATTTACGCTGTTTTTCCTTACCTGTCGTGGGTACATCGGCCGGGTTTACAACGATGCAGTTAATCCCTGCATTACTAAATTCCCGCTGATGACTGAAACCGCAAAATCCGGCTTCATAAACTACGTGGTAGTCCGCTGATGGGTAATTACGCTTAAGATAAGTACTTAATTCTCCCGCCGATGGGTTCTGCGAAAACGTCCTGAGTTCCATTTGTTCACTACGGATGCTTACCTTCCAGGATTTCTTATGGACATCTATCCCCGCAAAAATCTTTTGCCCGCTAAAATCTAATTGTGTAACTTGTTGCATGAGTTCTTGATTTAAAGTGTTTGTTCTTAGTTGTTTACTTTAATCTACAACCTTTTTTTCAAGAACTCTTCTTTAACTGTTTCATGCATACGATCTTATACGCCCTGTAAAACGTTGATTTTATGTCGTAGAAGATTTCTCCTCACCCATCCCGTTTGTTCCTCGGCCGGTTCGTCGAAATGACATCTTCTTTTGAAGCTTACGTTGTTGGTTATTTAAACCACAACTTCGCCTGCTTTTCATCTACCTGCAATCCCACTTCTCGCCCTAATACCAAACTGTTATTATCGGGGATATGCCCTGCCGGGAAATCGAAACATACTGGGTAGTTATATTCTTTAACAATCTCCATCACTATTTGGGACACAGTTTGGCCAAACGGTATGTCATTATCTTTAATATCAGTAAAGCCGCCTACTACCAGGCCGGCAAGATTCTTTAGTTTACCCGCCCTGTCCAACATGCGCAGCATCCTGTCTACCGAATACAGATATTCACCAACATCTTCAATAAATAGAACCTTATTGTTATAATCCAGATCGGACACCGACCCTGCAGCAGCTACCAGCAACGATAAATTACCGCCTACAATGGTACCTTTGGCTTTGCCGGGTTTATTAACATCATGTGTTGCAAATTCATAATTTAATTCTTCGCCAAATAGTGCCCGCCTTAACGTATCGATCGAATGTTTGGATGCATCAGGGATATTAACCGGCATTTGCCCGTGAATAGTTTGGGCACCATAATTAGTGAACAAGTGCGTATGCAATAGGGTTATATCGCTAAAGCCAATAAGCCATTTGGGATTTTGTGAAAAACGGCTAAAATCAACTTTGTCAATCATCCTCACGGTTCCGTAGCCCCCGCGAGCGGCAATAATGGCTTTGATACTATCATCATCAATAAACCGCTGCATATCGGCCGCTCTAAAATCGTCATCGCCGGCAAACTGGTGAAATGAGGCTTCTACTGTATCGCCTAAAACAACTTCCAGCCCCCAGCTTTGTAAAAGTGTAATGGCATCTGTCATGGGGTTGGGCAGTTTTTTGGCAGGGCAGGTGATGGCTATTTTGTCGCCTTTTTTGAGGTATGGAATTAGTCCGCAAGTCCGCAAGTCCGCAAGTCCGGAAGATTTTATATTATTCATTTGTAAATTATAATAAAACTATGTGTTCGGTCTTCAGACTTTTCCGACTTTCGGACTTCCTCACTCCCACTTAAATCAATTATCTTTGCACACTATTTACCAAGGCGATATTTAATGTCACAACTCAACAAATATAAACGATTCACCATTACATCGGCCCTGCCTTATGCCAACGGCCCCTTACATATCGGTCACCTTGCCGGTGCTTACCTGCCGGCAGATATTTTTGTGCGGTATTTAAGGTTGAAAAAGAAGGACGTGGTGTACATATGCGGCTCGGATGAGCACGGTGCTGCTATTACCATCAAAGCCAAAAAAGAAGATACTACCCCGCAAGCCATTATCGATAAATACCACAAACAGATAAAAGATAGTTTTGAAGAGTTCGGTATCGCATTTGATATTTATCACCGTACCTCGTCGCCTATTCATCATGAGCTAAGCCAGGAGTTTTTCCTGAACCTATATGAAAAGGACGAGTTTATTGAAAAATTCTCCGATCAGTATTTTGACGAAGATTATCAGCAGTTTCTGGCCGACCGTTATATCATCGGAACCTGCCCTAATTGCGGTAACGAAAATGCCTACGGCGACCAGTGCGAGCGCTGCGGCACCTCCCTTAGCCCTACCGACCTCATCAACCCGACCTCGACCCTGAGTGGCAAAACGCCCGTGCTTAAATCAACCAAGCACTGGTACCTGCCTTTAGATAAATACCAGCCATGGCTGGAGCAATGGATAGATGCCAAAGAAGGCAGCTGGAAAGTGAATGTTTTTGGCCAGTGCAAATCATGGCTAAAATCGGGCCTGCAACCACGCTCCATGACCCGCGACCTTGACTGGGGTATTGACGTTCCATTAGCCGAAGCCAAAGGCAAAAAGCTTTACGTGTGGATGGATGCGCCTATCGGTTATATTTCGGCCACCAAACAATGGGCTATTGATAATAAAAAAGACTGGAAACTATACTGGAAAAAACAAGCCGACGAGCAGGATGATGCTTGCTTATTGCATTTTATCGGTAAGGATAATATCGTATTCCATTGTATTATTTTTCCATCGATACTGCATGCGCACGGCGAATATATTTTGCCGCAAAACGTACCGGCCAACGAGTTTTTGAATTTAGAGGGTGATAAACTTTCCACTTCACGTAACCACGCGGTTTGGCTGCATGAGTACCTGGAAGAGTTTCCGGGCAAACAGGATGAATTACGCTATGTACTAACCTCCATCCTACCCGAAACCAGCGACAGCGAGTTTACCTGGAAAGATTACCAGGCCCGGGTAAATAACGAGCTGGTAGCCATATTAGGTAACTTTGTGAACCGGGTAATGATACTGATGCATAAGTTTTACGATGGTAAAATTGAGGCGGATACCGACAGGATTGAATTTACCGACGAAAGCCTGAGCAACGGCATCGGCGAATATTACGACGAGATAGAGAAGAACCTTGAAGCTTACCGCTACCGCCAGGCTTTGCAGGCGGTAATGGATATGGCCCGCTTAGGTAACCGCTACCTGACCGAAAAAGAGCCGTGGAAAACCATTAAAACAGACCCTGCCGCTGCCAAAGAAGCGCTGCACAACTGTTTGCTACTGATTGGTCATCTGGCTACTGCTGCGCAGGCGTTTTTACCGGCTACAGCTAAGAAGATCATTACCATGCTTAACTTGCCAAATGAGCCGATTGCTTATGACCAGGAAATGTATTTTAACAACGGCCACCAGTTGAACCCGGCTGCGCTGTTGTTTGAAAAGGTAGAGGATGATGTAATAGAAGCCCAGCTTAAAAAACTTGCAGATAAAAAGGTAGTAGCTCCACCAAAATCGGCCGATGTATTGCCGGCAAAAGAAAACGTTAACTACGAAACCTTTGCCACCATGGATATCCGCACGGGTACCATTTTAACTGCCGAAAAGGTTGCCAAAACCAAAAAGCTGCTGAAACTAACCATTGACACAGGAATTGACGAGCGCACCGTAGTATCCGGCATTGCCGAATATTATGAGCCGGAAAACATCATAGGCCAAAAAGTAAGCATACTGGTAAACCTGGAGCCGAGGGAGATCAAAGGTATTGTATCGCAAGGCATGATCCTGATGGCCGAAAACAGCGAAGGCAAGCTGAGCTTTGTTGCCCCTACTGAAGATTTCCACAATGGCGCAGTAATTCGTTAAATGTGCAGATTTGAGGTTTGCAGATGTGCAAATGAAGCCGTTTTAAATTTTGAATTTTAGGGTGTGATTTTTCATTGAAAAATTGCACCTTTGCAAACTAAATAAAAGATCAGTCTTTTTTTGAGGCTGATTTTTAAACGGTCCCGTAGTTCAACGGATAGAATAGGAGTTTCCTAAACTCTAGATATGAGTTCGATTCTCGTCGGGACCACGAAAGCCAGTAGTTGATTATAATTACTGGCTTTTTTTACGTTGGGGGAATTAATCCAAATCTAAATGAGCCCATTGGGCCGTTTTGAAGAGCTATCTTTGGATACAAGTAGGCAAAGGATTATATGAGCGGGAAGTTCTTCATGCTACTGATATAAATCCCCCTATTGTTCCCCCATCAGATATAAAAACACAAAAACTTGTCCTATTTTAGGATTTGCTACTTAAGGTAGTTCGATTCCTATCCGGAATAGAACTACCCTAAGTAACGCAATCGCTATCGCTATCTTTGTTTAAATCAAACTTATATATTATGGCATTATATACCCTTCTGTTGCTGGATATGAGAAAACGAGTTTTTCATCGGATGAATGATATAAATCAAACAAGAAATGAGCACATCACAAATAACGTTGTTTCTATGGTTCATGCTAATATGCTAATTCAGCTTAGAGAAATTGACTTTCAAGACAATAGTTTAGCCTTTGAAAAACAGGGATGGAAAGAAGATCAAGCATTGTATGACAAATTAATAATGGAATATAAAGACAAGACCGGGAAGTTCCTAACGGCTTGGGTTCAATAAGCATTCAAATTCGTTATTACTGACGATGACAACAAAGGTTGAATCTGTTCAAAAAATCAATCTTAATTCAAGCATTGGAGGCTGAAGATAAATTTATTGTATGCGAATGATCATTTTGAGCCCTTCCGAGTTGCCTTTTCACACAGTTGTAAATTAACTAAAACAAAAGAGCTATTTTTGACATAAATATAACCTTACATAACAATTAATAAACTTGAATAACATTAACCTAAATATTAGCGAGGGCTTCCTTAAGAGTAATCCGTATTCAACATACATTGTTGAGGCTGTCAATAAAATTACCAAGCTTCAAAACCTTGCTAAAGTAAATCTTAATCTAAAATCTGAGGTACTTGTTGGTAGCCGGAAGCCGTCATCAACAACAATTACTTTTAATGAAGACGGTACAGTAGCCACGATAACTATACCATTTTTTGTGGCGTACGTTAATCCAAATAAGACTTCTGCTCCGCCAAGCGTTGCGGGGGTGATATCAAGTATCGATCACGCTATAGATAGGGCTGGTAAGTTGCATAAAGAACAGTTTCCCATCGACAAAAGTAGTGAATCAGATGGGGGTGAATCAAACTTTGTTGACGGAAATACTACCGCTCTGTGACTTGGGCGACATTTTTGGTATTGAAATATTATATTTAAATAACTTCCTGATAATAAATCATATGCTTACATATCTTGACCATGAATTAGACACCAGAGTAGATTGCTACTCAATTATGTTAAAAATTAGTATCGGTGATTATTTAAAATTCATTCAAACCGTTTATAAAGACCAAGGAGGCATCAAAGGACAAAGAGCGCCGTTAAAAACAAAATCAGCTCAACGCATTCGCAAAAGATTAATTGATGATTTGAAACGTGGTACGGTTATTCCTCCAATTGTTTTGGGATTGAGATTAGATAATGAACATTTCACAGATCTTACAAGTGACATTCCATCAAAAAGCTTGAGTATCTTCCAAAGAATAGATGTAGCGAAGCAGGTAAGTATTATTGACGGAATGCAACGCACAACGGCCTTATATGAAGCTGTCCCGGCAAGCTTTTTTGAACCTGCTTTAGCTGTCGCTAATGACGGTGAAGGTTACTTAGATGTAAAGAAATCTATACGTTTAGAAATTTGGGTTGCCAAGGCCACAAATAGTCTTATATACAGAATGCTTGTTCTCAATTCCGGGCAAATACCGTGGAACATCAAAAGACAATTAGAAGTTGTATTCACGCAGTTAAAAACGGAACTTGAAGGTAACGTAAATGGTCTGGAGCTTAACACATCAGACGATAAGGATAGCCGTAAACAAGCGGGGCAGTATCAAGCCAGCCAGTTCATTGAACTATTTATGTTATTTGGCGCCAAACGCATTAACATCGATGTTCAAGAGGAACTCGCAGAAGAGTTTGCGCGGTTAGATATAATTGCTACAAGTGGAAATGCAGAGTTTATGAATATGTTTTATGGCATATCTCGACTGCTTGTAGGATTGGATCAGCAGTTTTCGAGAGTTCCTACAACTAAAGGTGAAATCGTATTAGCAAAGCATAAAACAGGCCTATCAATATTCTCATCGCAGCCTGCAAGGGCAGGCTTTGTTGTTGCGGCCTCGCAAGAAATCTTTGGCGTTCCGGGTATTGAATTTACGATTGAGGAGCAGAAGAAAAGATTTGATGATATACGGCAGCTTACTGATGGACTCGTGAAAAAATTAAGTGATGCTGATGTTTCCATTATAGATGAGTTTATTGATTTACCGACTTTAGATGAAAGGACAAACAAAAAGTCAGGTAAGGTAGGGGAATTTGAAAGAGCGTTTTTCTTGGACTCCTTTAAAACCTTTTTCACTTTGTTAAGAAGTGGCAGTCTAACAATTATGACTCCTTGCTGGAGTACCAAGTTGTAACATGAGTCGCAACGCCAAAAGTACTATGGAGCTTGTATTTGATACAATCAAATTACATGCGCAACCCAACCCCTTGCCATATCCAAAAGAATGGAATTATGACCGATGGGTTTATGGAGATATGACCGAATTTGCATGGTTAACTACTACAAAGTTATATAAATCAGTTGATTTGTCATTCGATATCAAACTCTCTTTGTTTGACTTTGATCAAAAGCGATATTTCGTCACAACTGGTTTGTCTGAACCTGAAATAGAGCCCAAAGGATTTGTAAACATCGGCATGAATGCGGGGCTTTTTACATTGGTAGTTTCTGAATTTGAATTGTCAGTTGTAAAAGATATTACAGCAAATTATATAGACAACTACATTCTTTCTCAAAGCCTTGAGAACAAACCTTACAAAGGTCACGATTACACGGATTTGGTGAGACTGTTCCCAACGATAAATGCATTCGAGCTAACAGCTGATTTCCCAGGTGATAGCAACAACATCGCTCAAATTGCTGCGATATTTGTTTCGTCGAACGCGCAGTATAGCCGATTGTCTTTCAGCAAAGCAGCATTGAAACAGTTGTCTGCACTTTCTTACGTGAATTCAGAAGTGCTTATATACGACAACATATTACAAGCGTTATTCTCATCAAATTTCAAGTTTGCATTTCTCGACCTCTACAGATGCGTTGAGATGTTGTTTCAACTTATTTATATTGATGATATGCATGCAGCTTTGCCTGCTGGGGTTTCCAAAATAGACCTTCTAAATGCAGTTGATGATGCATTGGGGTGGAAACCTATTGAACGGCAATCAGTATCAAAAATATTTGAAAAGACTCCACCGACAGAGTTGACTGCGTTAATCGGAATCATCAAAAAAGTTTCAGGCAAAACCGCAGACCACTCAGGTTGGTACTATGATTTGCGATGTCAAATTGTCCATTTAAAAACCAAACAAAAAACGATTGAAATAGATAATACAACTTGGAATCAACTAATCGAGGGTTCATGCCAACTATTATGTTATTGGTATAATCACTTTCAAAAATTAACCTGATAATTAAAGGAATTTATAGGTGCAATTCAAATTAAGCATAAAAACGCGGGATGCATTGATCATATCTTCAACCTAATTTCCTTATGGTCTCGAACCATAGAACCCAAAGCAAAACGTAGGCAAATCCCATTGACGGGGAAACCGGCCTTCCTGCAAAAATTTGACGATGAATAACGATGAAGTACTGTAAAAATCCCCATTCTATATTCTCGTGGGGACCACAGAACAACAGAACCGACAAGTCAAACTATTGCAGGCTCAGTTTATACCTTACCCCTGCTCAATCTGCTTCAAACTATCCATCTTTTTATAAGCCAAAAATCCTTTAATATCCTCAAAATGTTCACGAACGCGTTTATTGCCAAACTCAAATACTTTTTGTACCAGTCCGTCAAGGAAATCCCTGTCGTGAGATACAAGGATAAGCGTTCCGTCAAAATCCTTTAGGGCATCTTTAATGATATCCTTGGTCTTCATATCCAGGTGGTTGGTTGGCTCATCCAGGATCAGCACGTTTACAGGCTCCAGCAGTAGCTTGATCATAGCCAAACGTGTTTTTTCTCCGCCCGAAAGTACTTTGACCTTTTTGGTGGTATCATCGCCGCTGAACATAAATGCACCTAAAAGATCTTTGATCTTTACGGTGCCATCACTTAACGGGATCTGATCGATGGTTTCAAATACCGTTAAATTCTCATCTAACAAAGCCGCCTGGTTTTGGGCAAAGTACCCGATCTTGGCGTTGTGACCTACTTTTAAACTTCCTTCAAAATCAATCTCGCCCATGATAGCTTTAATCATGGTTGATTTGCCTTCACCGTTTTTACCAACAAATGCTACTTTTTCGCCCCGCTCAATCACCATGGCTGCCTTCTGGAACACCACATGGTCACCATAGGTTTTCGTCAGGTCTTCAACCATTACCGGATATTGACCGGAACGCGGCGATGGAGGGAACTTCAATCGCAATGCCGAAGTATCCACTTCATCTATCTCAATGACCTCAAGCTTTTCGAGCATTTTTACGCGGGATTGTACCTGCAAAGTTTTGGAGTACGTGCCTCTGAACCGGTCGATAAATTCCTGGTTATCGGCAATAAAACGCTGTTGTTCTTCGTAGGCTTTTAATTGGTGTACCCGGCGGTCGGCACGCAACTGGAGATAATGGGTGTATTTAGCTTTATAATCATAGATCCTGCCCATGGTAACCTCAATGGTACGGTTGGTGATGTTATCCACAAACGTACGGTCGTGGGAGATAACCATCACCGCCTTTGCCGAGTTTACCAGGAAATCTTCCAGCCATTGTATACTCTCAATATCCATGTGGTTGGTAGGCTCATCCAGCAAGATCAGGTCCGGTTTCTTTAATAGAATTTTGGCCAGCTCGATCCGCATGCGCCATCCGCCCGAAAACTCGGAAGTTTGGCGGGTGAAATCCTTGCGCTCAAAACCCAAGCCCTTCAATACCTTTTCAACCTCTGCATCATAATTCACCTCCTCCTGCGAATAAACTTTCTCGCTCAGCTCCGATACCCGCTCAATCAGCTTCATGTAGTCGTCACTGTCGTAATCGGTACGAATATTAAGTTGCTCATTCACTTCGTCCAGCTCTTTCTGCATCTGATTAGCCTCGTCAAAAGTTTTCATCGTTTCCTCAAAAACGGTAACGTTATCCTGGGTAAGCAAGTGCTGCGGCAAATACGCTATTACCGCGTCCTTTGGTCCGGTTACGTTGCCTGTAGTAGGTTTTGGCTGCGCCGGCGATGATCTTGAGGATGGTCGACTTGCCTGCGCCATTCTTGCCCATCAGGGCTATCTTATCATTCTCGTTGATGGAGAAGGTTACGTCACTAAATAAGGTGGTTCCGCCAAATGAAACGGAGATGTTGTTGACATTGATCACTGTATGGTAATATTGAATTTTGCGCAAAGATAAGTGAAAGACATAGAATTATGGCAGGAACTATGAAGAGGCTATCGAACCGCGTTTGCCTATACCGATGTTGAAGATTTGCAATCCACCTATATCAAAAAAATAAATAGCAAATAGCCTAATTTAGGAAACACTGCAAGCTATGAGCTTAGAAATATCCTCACTGAGGCCAAATTTCAACTAAAAAGCCTTTAATCTGAAGATCAAAGGCTTTTTACAAGATATAGGTTAACGGTGCGGAGATCATCTAACCATCCGCTGAATCTCCGCTGTTTCCTTTTAATAGTAAACCAGGGTCACTGGGTAATATTCACCGTTCCCATATCAGTGACGGTGCCGTTTGCTACCGAAACATTGGCTACTGTTTTGATGGCATAGGGGCTAACCGGAACAAATTTCACCTGGTAACTGCCCGCTGCCAGGCCAGGGAAATAATATTTACCGGTGGCATCTGTAGTTGAGCCAATGGTGTCGGCACCTGTAATAGCATATACCTTTGGTGAGGATGCGGCCGGGCTAACTACACCGGTCAGTGCACCCGAAGCGGCAGTAGCAATTGCGCGGATCACTGGTTTGAGGATGTACTTGCCGTTACCGGTAAGTACTACGGATTGCGCGGCGTCAAAGTCCAAACGCATAGTATAGGCAATACCGGCGGTAAGCTTATCATGAACGTTCAGCTTCACGCCGGAGGTCTGGCCACTTGGCGTGGTCAGGTCATATGACACTCCAGCTACAATTACACGGTTACCGCTGTCGTTCAACACCAGGCGCACCTGCTGAATAGTCCCTGCGGGGATATCCTGATCGGCCAGCACAGTATCACGGCCAGAACGGAAACGCAGGATATCAACCGCGCCTCCATTCACATTGAGCGTTTGTTCACCTTTGTCGGTTACTATGATCACACTTTTGATATTCAGGATCACGGCGTCAAAAGCGCCAGGGGCATCGGTCATTTTCACGGTCACGTGGGCGGTACTCCCGTTATTGGTACTATCCTTTTTACAGGAAAAGAGCATAAGGCTTAGGGCTGCAGTAAATAAAAATAGCTTTTTCATGATTTAAAAAGTTTGTTTATTGAGGGAACAAATCCGCCTATTTTTTGTGCCAATGTGACGATGAATGATGTGATTGTGTCGACGAATAGGCGCATAGCAGCTTGCAGCAATGCTTTATTACCTTTTGCCGGAAGCACAACTCGTTCTTTTCGCAAGAAATTATCATGCCATGTCCCCCTTTACCAAAGCCGATCGTCATTAGCACAAACAATAAACTATGAAAAGTGCATTACATATTATTTCAAGCGCGCGCGGCGCGTTGTCGTACAGCCGGTGTCTCAGCACAGCAATCATTAATAAGCTCATCGATAAAGGTGAAATCGACAAGGTAGTAGAAAGGGATTTGGCCAAAGCACCTCCGCCGTTTTTGGATGAGGCATTGATCTGGGAGTTCTATAAATTTCCGGAGATGATTGACGAGAGAGGGGAAAGATTCCTTAGCTATGCCAATGCTATTTTCAACGAGATGAACGAGGCTGAAATCATTGTCATAAGTACGCCTATGCATAACCTGGGAATATCTTCTCTTTTAAAAGCCTGGCTCGACCAGTTGGTACGTGTTGGTGTCAGCTATAAGTTTAATGCGGATGGCACAAAAACAGGCTGCCTAACCAGCAAAAAGGTATATTTGGCTATAGCATCCGGCGGAAGACTGGCATATTGGCCCAGGGAGTATGAGTTTATCGAATCATATATAAAAGCAGTATTTAGTGCCTATGCCGGAATTACCGACGTTTGCACCTACAGAGTTGAGGGTACTGCCGAGCCAAATTTCAGAGTAGATTACGAAGGCATTATACAAAACCTTTAGTTACAGATATGAAAGAGTTTATGCTGATTTTCAGGATGAAAGACGTTGAGGATTTTAAGCCGACACCCGAACAGATACAGGAACGCCTGAACTGGCTGGCCGGTATTGCCGCTCAAAATAAGTTGGTAGACCATGGCAATTCTCTATTACCGTTTTCGGGAAGCGCGGCAACTATACGGACTGGTGGCGTAGTGACCGATGGGCCATATACCGAAATTAAGGAGTTTATAGTAGGCTATGTTATTATAAGGGCAGAAACAATTGATGAAGCGATTGAATTGGTTAAAGATAGTCCAATCTTCAAGCTTGGAGGAAACGTTGAAATCAGGGAAGTTTTAAAACGTTAGCGATATTGGAGGCCACGCGATTGAACAATAATACTTTATTGACTGAGCTTTACAGGCAGGAATACCTTAAGATGATTGCTGTGTTGTGCCGCTATTTTGGATTGAAGCATATTGAAATTGCAGAAGATATCATCGGTGAAACGTTCCTTAAAGCATCTGAAAGCTGGACCATCGCCGGTGTCCCTGAAAACCCCGTGGCCTGGCTTTATACTGTTGCTCAAAACAAGACGAAAGATCATTTTAAACGTGCTACGCTTTTTGATACGAAAATTGCAGCCAACATTAAACAGAACACGGCAGAACCGGAACCAGATGTTGAATTCGGGAGTGAGCCTATTGGAGACAGCCAGTTGGCTATGATCTTTGCAGTTTGTGACCCGGGTAATTCTGCCGGGAGCCAGATCTGCCTGGCGCTACGGATCCTTTGCGGTTTTACCATAGAAGAAATCGCCAATGCTTTTTTGACCAGGACAGAGACTATAAAAAAACGCTTGCACCGGGCCAAAACCAGCCTTCGCAACAGCCATTTCCAGATCGGGGTATTAACCGAATCCAATATTAAGTTTCGCTTAAATAACGTACTTAAAACATTATACCTGTTATTTAATGAAGGTTATTTTTCAAAAACAAATGATCAACTGATCAGGAATGAACTCTGTGCGGAAGCCATAAGACTGACACTTATCCTGACAGCAAACCCGTTAACCGATACAACACAAACCAAAGCGCTCCTGGCCCTGATGTGTTACCAAAGCTCGCGGCTTGAAGCACGTACCAACAATAGTGGCGAAATTATTCTTTATGACGAACAGGATCAAAATCTATGGAATAAAGATCTCATTGAAAAAGGTAATTACTATTTTGTACAATCCTGTCAGGGTAATCAAGCCTCAAAATATCACCTCGAAGCGAGTATCGCCTATTGGCATACCAAACCTGCAGATCGCGATAAGTGGCAGCATATTTTGCAACTTTATAATCAGCTTATTTTAATAGAATACTCACCTGTAACCGCATTGAACAGGGCATTTGCCATTGCCAGGGTTTACGGACATGAAAAAGCTATACGGGAGACAGAGAAACTAAAACTGATTGATAGCGATCACTATCACAAGCTATTAGGCTACTTGTATGAAACTGTAGATGTTGATAAAGCGGTTGAACAATACAGCCTGGCGGCTCAAATAACCAGGGCTAAAACAGTAAAACAAGCTTTGAATAAAAAAATAGAACAATTAAGACGCTGAAGCTGCCATAAGAAAGAAGCCCTTTAAACGGTTAACGAACAAATACATTCTTCACAATTATCAATCCCCCTTTTCTTTTTAAATTAAATACCTGTATTTTAGATAATTAATTTCTCCCGCCCGGGTAGAATTCGCCGAAAGGCATTACCAGTTTTAAACCGATATTTAATAATAACAAAAATGGAACAGCAACCTAACCAGCCATCACCCGAAAACATTATGAAAATTGGCACAGGATTTTGGGCCTCAAAAATCCTTTTAACTGCCGTAAGTTTTCAATTGTTCACCCGGCTTGCCGAAAAGAAAACCATGAAAGCCAACGATATCAAAAACATTTTAGGGCTTAAATGTACCAACAGGAATGTTTACGATTTTTTAGATGCGTTAACCATTTTTGGTTTTTTAAAGCGTGAAGGTATTTTGGATACGGCTATTTATTCAAATTCTCTCGACACGGACACATTTTTAGATAAAAACAAGCCATCATACATTGGCGGCATCCTTGAAATGATGAACAATCGTTTATATACATTTTGGGGTAGCCTGGGCGAAGGGCTGCTTACCGGGCTTCCGCAAAACGAAATAAAAAAAAGCGAGGATTTTTTTGGCTTAATATATTCAGATCCTGAAAAATTGAAAGGGTTTATTAATGCAATGAGTGGCATTCAAATGGGGAATTTTATGGCCTTTGCTCAAAAATTTGATTTTACCCCATATAAAACACTGATTGATGTAGGCGGTTCGGCCGGGCTACTTTCATTGATGGTTGCCAGGCATAATGCCCATATGCGTTGCACCAGTTTTGACCTGCTGCCGGTTGAGCCTGTTGCAAACGCAACTATACAGCAATTCGGGCTATCCGACCAGGTAAACACAGCAAGCGGCGACTTCTTCACTATGCCGATACCCAATGCAGATATTGTTGTAATGGGAAATATCCTGCATGATTGGGACGAGGAAAATAAAATATCATTAATGAAAAAAGCTTATGACGCGCTCCCCGCCAACGGAGCATTTGTAGCTATCGAAAACATAATAGATAGCGAGCGAAAGGAAAATGTTTTTGGAATGATGATGAGTTTGAATATGCTTATTGAAACGGGCACCGGGTTTGATTACACATTTGCCGACTTCAACAGGTGGGCAAATATTGCTGGGTTTAAATCAACTTCAATCATTCCATTAACCGGGCCATCAAGCGCGGCAGTTGCATACAAGTAGATGAATGGTTCGATATTACTGAGAGAAAGAAATACAGGCAAGAAGTTCAAATTTTATTAAAAAATAGCACGGCTGGCGCCTCCGTCTACCTGTATGGTTGTCCCGCTGATGTATGCCGCCTGTGCCGATGAAAGGAATGCTACCAGGGCTGCAAACTCTTCCGGCTTACCAATGCGTCCGAGCGGAATGCTTTTAGCTTTTTCCTTAATTGCCTCTTCGGGGTCCACGTCCCCGGGCAGTGTGTGCCTGATCCGATCTGTCAGAATAAGGCCCGGTGCGATATTATTGACAGTAATTCCATAAACGCCTAATTCGTCGGCAAGCATTTTGGCCGTACCAACTACGCCCATACGCATCGCGGTAGACAGCACCGAGTTGGTCAATACAGACTTGACCGAGCCACTAACGATATTGATAATACGGCCGCTGCCTGCCGTTTTCATGAACGGCAATACCAACCGGGATGTGCGAACGAAACTGAGCATGTTTTGTTCATAGGCCTGCTGCCATTGCGTGTCGTCAAAGCTCTCAAATTTTCCGAAAGGTGGCCCTCCGGCGTTATTAACCAATATATCTATCCGTCCGTATATGCTGCCCGCCCGATTTATAAACGAAGCCAATTGCCCGCTATCGCTGACGTCTACCGGAAAGCAGGACACTTCATTGCCCGTTTTTGAACTAATGTCGTCTGCGGCCTCGTTAAGCTCTGCCGCGTTCCGCGAACCGATGATGACTTTCGCGCCTTCTGCTGATAAAGCCATTGCCGAGGCTTTTCCTAATCCTTTACTCGCAGCCAATACAACAGCTACCTTTTGATCTAATCCGAGGTTCATAAGGCAAATCTTTTAAGAGGCAAATCTCCTGAATTTTTAGTTATGAGGACTGTTATTCCGAAAAAATGATCCAAACATCACTATTTAGATTTGATCTTTTAATGGTGGAGGCTCATGAAGCGCAAGTTCCCAATCTTCAAACGGAGGTTCTACAACAAAAGAGTGATCACAATATGCCCGAAGATAATCCGTTGCTCTTTTTTCTGCATATTTGGCGTTCAGCACCTTTCCAGTATCATCCAGTTCAATCACATTGGCATAAATTGCAAATACCTGTTCAATGGCGTTTGGCTCATTACCATATAACGTAAGATAATCAATTCCTTCAAGTGTGTACTGACTACCGCTTGCCATGAAATAGGTAAACGTTCTTAATGCGCCGCTAAATGAATTGCTTAGTTTCATGCCATAAATTTAGCGTGTTTCTTTATAAGAATTGAAAGTCCGCTAAATGAGAAATAAAACAATGCGATAACCGGTTGATTAAATTCTAACTGATAATAGCTACCCCTTTCACCTGTTTGCCCTGCTCAGTTTCCTTCTAAACCTTGAAGCCAGGGATTCCAAATCACGTTTCTCAATGTCTTCGGGCTTATGGAACTGGGATAAAACAAGGGCCCTTGAAAGTTGAATAGTACCGTTGGTGGTTTTTACAAGAACGTTGTCTCCGCGTTCTGAATGATTTTTATAATTTCCGATTTGAGGATCGATACCGGCAAGGCGCATCAATAATTCAACTATAGCATAGAGCGGCAGTTTGTTCTTCGACATACATTTTGCTTATGTTGTTTAATACTAAGTTAAGTATATTTTAACAATTAATAAATAATACCCCTTCTCTGGCCTTACAAGGCGTGGTGTGATAAGGCCGGCCAAACAAAAATTTATAGCCTAAAACTATCTTCATTCTTTATTATCATATATCATAAATTTACCTCTATGAAAAAACTAACCTTTTTAACCTTATTTGCCCTGCTCAGCAAATTTGGTTTCGCACAAAATTTAAACAGTATGCAATGGTACAGTAAACCTCAAAAATCATTAATAGAAGGTAGTACGCTGCGCATGACCGTTGACCCCGCAACCGACTACTGGCGGGTAACACATTATGGATTTATAAGGGATAACGGTCCATTTTATTTTACCGAACAGCAAGGCGATTTTGAAGCCAGCGTAAAAATTACCGGGGCCTACAAAGAGCTGTTTCACCAGGCCGGGTTAATGGTAAGGATAGATAACAAAAACTGGATAAAAACCGGAATTGAATATGTTGACGGCGTGCAAAACGTAAGTGCTGTAGTTACCCGCGAAGTTTCGGACTGGTCGGTAGTGCCGAGGCATGACAGTCCCAAATCGGTTTGGCTGAAACTGCTGCGCAAAGGCGATTTCGTAGAGATCAAATATTCGTTCGATGGTGAAAAATATGATATGCTCCGCCTGGCTTATTTTCCGCCCAATGTAAAAGCGATGATAGGAATGGTGGCGGCAGCACCGGGCAAACAAAGCTTTGATGTAAAGTTTGAAGATTTCAAAGTTCAGAAGATCAGCAAGTAATTTTGCCGGAAGATGGATAGAGCTAAGCCTTTGAACTGGAGTTTGAAGGCTTTTTTATTTTAAAAGTATTATGGTGGAAAGAGGAATGGATATCGCTTTCATTACATTTCAATCATTTTTGTTATTTTTGCCCCGGTAAACTACCATTCCCTCTATGTGATAAATAATTTCTTTCAGGACAAATAAACAGCGCCGTTACCACAACGCATGCTGTACTTATTCACCTTTTTCAAGAAAGAAATTATGCTTATTCTGCACGATATCACTTATATACACCCTAACCGTGATCTTTTATTTGCCGGTATAGATCTCGTAGTTAATAAAAACGATAAAATAGCCCTCATAGGCAACAACGGCACGGGGAAATCAACCCTGCTTAAAATATTGGCCGGAAACTTACAGCCCGCAAGCGGCGTGGTAAAAACCGGTTCGAAACCATATTATGTGCCCCAGATTTTTGGACAGTACAATGCATTTAGCGTTGCCGAAGCCCTGCAAATAGACGATAAACTAAACGCCTTAAAGCAGATTCTTGAAGGCAATGTTACCGACGAAAATATGACCCTGCTCAATGACGACTGGGCTATTGAGGAACGCTGCCAGGAAGCGTTTATACATTGGCAGCTTAAGGATATTGATTTGTCGCAAAAAATGGACACGCTTAGCGGCGGGCAAAAAACAAAAGTATTTTTAGCAGGCATCGCCATTCATCGCCCCGAAATAGTTTTGTTGGATGAGCCGAGCAACCATTTGGATAATTCAAGCAGGGAACTATTGTATAATTATATCCAATCAACCAATAATACGCTGGTGGTGGTTAGTCACGACCGTACCTTACTCAACTTACTTACTACGGTTTGCGAACTTAGCAAGCGGGGCATAACCGTTTACGGCGGAGATTACGATTTTTATGCCGAACAAAAAATGATGGAGAGCGATGCCCTGAACCAGGATGTAAGAAGCAGGGAGAAAGCGCTCCGCAAGGCTAAGGAAACAGAAAGGGAATCAGTTGAACGGCAGCAAAAGCTGGATGCCCGCGGTAAAAAGAAACAGGAAAAAGCCGGTGTGCCCACTATCATGATGAAAACGCTTAAAAACAGCGCCGAAAAAAGCACCTCGAAGATGAAGGGTGTCCATGCCGAAAAAACTGATGCTATCGCACAGGAACTAAGCCAGCTGCGTACACGGTTGCCGGATATTGATAAAATGAAGATGGGTTTTGACAATTCGGCACTTCATAAAGGGAAGGTACTGATTACCGCTAAGGACCTCAACTTTGGATACAGAGATCAAGAGCTTTGGACCTCGCCGTTAAGTTTTCAAATCACCAGCGGCGAAAGGCTGGCGATCAAAGGGGCAAACGGCTCAGGCAAAACAACGCTGATAAAGATGCTGCTGGGCTCACTAAAACCACAATCCGGCACAATAGAACGCGCGGCGGTTAAAGCCATTTATATCGACCAGGATTATTCACTCATCAATAACAAGCTCAGTGTTTATGAACAGGCGGAAGAATATAATTCGGGCGTATTGCAGGAACATGACATCAAAATTCGCCTCAACAGGTTTTTGTTTACTAAGGAGTATTGGGATAAACCATGCAGCGCCCTGAGCGGCGGCGAAAAAATGCGGCTGATGCTCTGTTCGTTAACCATCAGCAACCAGGCACCAGATATGATCATCCTGGATGAGCCCACCAATAACCTCGATATTCAAAACATCGAAATTTTAACAGCAGCTATTAACGATTACCAGGGAACGCTCATCGTTGTATCGCACGATGAATATTTTTTAAAGGAGATAAACGTAGAACAGGAGATTTTGATAAGGTAAAAAGATAGAAAAAAAGGGGGCCACCGTTTGCTTCGCATACAGCTGGCCTCTTTTGTTTTTCATTTATTTAAAACCCCTTCTTCCTTGTGATCCCCGGCTTTCTGCTTTTCCGCTCTGCAGGTTCAGGAACACCTTCTGCTCCGTAGCTGCGGGCCATTTTGGCTATGCGCTCTTCCATGGTCTCGGTAGTTAGTCTTTCCCGGCCGAGGCTGTCAACCATGATCGGAAAGGCAAAAGGTGTTGGTCGCTCAATCACTTTCAAAATGATATTTTGTGTTTGGATCCGTTGCAAAGCAGCCCTTAGCCTGAACTCTTCTAATTGAAAGGCCAAAGCCTCGTTATAGGCCTGGCGTACCAGTAAGTTATCCGGCTCATACTCGCTGAAGACTTCAAACAATAATGAAGTTGATGCCTGCAAATGCTTGTTCTTAACCTGCTGACCGGGATAACCCGTGAAAACCAAGCCACCGATATGTGCTATATCCCTGAAACGGCGGCGGGCCATTTCATTGGCGTTTAAACTGTGCTGGATATCATCTATCAGGTTATCTATCGAAAAAAAGCCGGTATCCTCCAGTGCTTCTTCAATAGGGATATCGTCGTCGGTAAGCAATTCAAAGCCGTAATCATTCATAGCGATAGAAAAACTTGCAGGCCTTATTTTACTGATGCGATAAGCCAGCAGCGATGCCATGCCTTCGTGCACCAATCGCCCTTCAAAAGGATAAAACAACAAGTGGTGCCCTTCTCTCGATTTAAATGACTCGATCAAAAACTCGTGACTTTGCGGTAAGTGCGATAATTGCTGCTGCAAATCAAAAAGCGGTTTTAAAGCTTTAACTTCTACATCTTTTTCGATGCCATGCGCCACCTCATCCAGCTTCAGCCTGAATACAGCCGCCAGTTGTGATGATAACGGCATGCGTCCCCCGTTCCAACTCGGGATGATGCCTTTGGTTGAGTTGGATTTTTTAACGTAGGCTGTCATTTCTTTCACCCGTACAAACTCCAAACTCCGGCCTGCAAACCAAAAGGTATTACCGGGTTTTAACTTCGATACAAAGGACTCTTCAATAGTACCCAGACTACCGCCGCTGAGCCATTTTACGCGGATGTTTAATTCACTGGTAATGGTACCGATACTCAGCCGGTGGCGCATGGCTACTCTGCGGCTATTTACTTTATACAATCCGTTTTCAACCTCAACTTTTAAAAATTCATCATACTGGGCAAGTGTTTTACCGCCGCTGGTAATAAAATCAAGTAATTGTCCAAATTCGTTCCTGCTCAGATCAGCAAAGGCATAAGTGGTTTTAACCTCCTTAAAAAGTTCGTCGGCGTAAAAACCATCAGACACGGCCAGTGTCACCATGTACTGAATCAGCACATCCATGGTGAGCAGCATCGGATCGCGGCTTTCAAAAATCTTATCCTTAATAGCTTCCTTCAGCGCCGCGCCCTCCAATAACTCGAGCGAGTGCGTGGGTACAAAATAGGCCAGAGATGTCGCTCCCGGATGGTGCCCGCTTCGCCCCGCACGCTGCATAAAACGGGCAACACCTTTGGGACTGCCAACCTGTACAACGGTATCTACAGGGCGAAAATCAACCCCCAGGTCCAAACTTGAGGTGCACACCACCAGTTTTAGGGCTTCGGCATGCAGAGCGGCTTCTACCCAGTTGCGCAGCTCGTTATCCAATGAGCCATGGTGCATAGCCATGATGCCCGCATACTCGGGGTAATTATCCAAAATGGCATGGTACCAGATCTCCGATTGAGAGCGCGTATTAGTAAATATCAGTGTGGTTTTACTTTTGGCAACTATCTCCATCACCTCGGGCAGCAGCTTTAAACCGATATGCCCCGCCCAGGAGTAATTCTCAATATTCTGTGGAATAATAGACCGGATATCCAGCTTTTTCTCCAGGTTAGCGCGTACCATTTTAACCTGTTCCGGCGGAAAATCATTTCCTAATAAAACTTCGGCAGCCTGTTCAAGATTGCCAATAGTTGCGGAGATGCCCCAGATTTTCACCCCACCCCAACCCTCCCCGAGGGGGAGGGAACTTTTTTCTAAATATTGCTTAATGGAATCAATTACCTTTTCAGGATTTTGCAACACTTCATCATTAGTATATCTCAGCACGGTATATCCCTGTGAATTTAAATATGCTGTCCTTTCTTCGTCTAAATGTCGTTGTTCTATGCTGGTATGATATCCTCCATCAACCTCAACAATCAATTTCTTCTCAAGGCAGATAAAATCTGGTATATAATTCAACACAAGATGTTGCCGCCTGAATTTATATCCCGTCCTTTTACCTCTCAATAATTGCCACAAAATATTTTCAGCTTCGGTAGGTTGATGACGCATAAACTTTGCATTATCAATATTTGCCTGCCAGCTCAAAGCATCGGTTGTATGATAGCCGGGATATTTTTCTTTTACTTTAGTATCTAACTTTTCGGCTCCTTCTCCTTTGGAGAGGGTTGGGGTGAGGTGCTTTAATCTGGACAAACCCAGCTCCACCTGCACTCCCCTTTTTGTACCTAACAACTCATGCCATTCATCGATCACAACTACCTGCAGCTGACTGAATAACTTAGGATATTCCTTTTGGGCAAGCATGAGGTGCAAGCTTTCCGGCGTGGTAAGCAGTACTTCGGGCAGCTTTTTTTTGAGGGCTTGCTTTTCGGCAGCAGGGGTATCCCCTGTGCGGGTAGCTATGCGCCATGGTAAGCCGATCTCATCGCAGGCTTCCTGCATGGCTTTACGGATATCGTTGGTAAGCGCCCGCAATGGGGTTATCCAAAGCATCAGCAAGCCATTATTTTGTTTGGTTTTATAGGTATCGGGATGTGTGTTGATAAACCCTGCCAGAAAAGGCAGGAACAGGGCAAAAGTTTTACCGCTGCCCGTGGGAGCATTCAACAAGCCTGAATAGCCGCCAAGGTACGCCTCCATCATTTCGGCCTGGAAAGGGAACTGCTCCCAGTTTTTTTCCATGTACCATTGCTGTATAACCTGTTGGCCTTTGCTTGTCATTATTCTCTTAACAAAATTTTTGTTGTTTGGTTATTGCACGAATAATCGAGCCAACAAAATAACTATTAAATTGGTTATGGTAATATGACGATCAGAAATAGCTTAATAATCATTTCGATAGCCATCTGCCTTTTGGCCTGCGGCAACAATTCAAAAAAAGAAACAACTTTGGCCGATACCAATCACGTACCCAGGGATACCACAGGCCAATATCCTTTCGATAAAAACGATACAACTACCCACCATATCATGGCATCGGATGCTAATACGGCCAACACCGTTCAGTCCGACTGGCTGATAACTCCCGGCAAAAGCATCGGGCATATTATTTTAAATGATGATGTGCAAAATGTGATAAAGCGATTGGGCAAGCCTGATAGCTCCGACGCGGCCATGGGCAGTTCATTGATGGTCTGGTTTGCCAAACATGATATTACCCGTTACCGTACCGCGATTTTTTCGCACCGCAACATGGGCAGTAAGGATGAATCAATAAGTCATATACAAAAGATCCTCGTAACATCGCCGCGGTTTAGAACCGGTGAGGGCGTAGGTGTAGGTTCAACCAAACAGGATATTCAAAAATATTATTCATTAAAGCCAACCTCTACCTATACCAACAATGGCGGCAAGGTGCAGATTTACACCGATCCGGGTAAAGGGATTTCTTTTGAAATAGATAGCAGCGGCCGTTGCGTTGGCGTGGTAGTACATAAAGCCAATGATACTGCAGTGGCTTATTTGAATATGCATTGATTGTTTTCGACATAGAAACACATAATTGCGTCCTGGGCATACAAATCACGATAATTAAGCAAAGCCGCTTGTCCTGCCGAAGACGCATGTGATGGGTCTTTACAAATAAAGAAGGCCTTCCCGAAACGGAAAGACCTTCTTTATTATGATATCTACTATCCTTATTTCTTTTCGGGCATCAATATCAATTTAATCAAATTTTTACCGCTTAGATATTTATTAGCTGCATCTTTAGTGCTTTGAGGGGTTATTTGTTCAAGGCTGCTTACATGCCCCAGGATTTGGTCCGGGTTTTCGCCGTTTTGCGATGTAGAGGCAAGATATCCTGCCCAGAAAACATTTTGCTTTAGCTGCTGCTGGGTTGAACGGGCTTCTTCGGCAACAAATTTCTGGATATCTGCCGGTAAGGCGCCGTTCTGTTTAATTTTGGCTATCTCCTCCATGGTAGCGTTGATCAGCTTATCCACATTTTCGGGTGCGCAACCAAAAGATATGGTAAAAGTGTAACGCCCCCCCGGAATTTTATGGTAGCCGGCCCTTACCCCGGGAGCATATACACCGCTTTCCTGCTCACGTAACCGTTCAATCAGTTTAATGTTCAGTACTTCTTCCAGCGCATCTACCTGTATATTGTTAGCTTCATTGTAATCATAATCGCCGCTAAAAACCAATTGTACAGTGCTTTTATCACCTACCCCTTTATTCACCGTTTTGGTGATCAAACCCGCAGGCGGCTCAATATTCATGTTTTTGTAAGTTTCCTTGCTGTTGGTTGAGGGCAAACCGCCAAGGTAATGCTCAAGGTATGGCTTAATTGTTTCTATGTTAAAATTACCCACCAGTGTAAAGGTAAAACCACTGGCGTCGGCAAAGCGTTTTTTGTAAAAATCGTAAGCTTTATCAAGTGTTGCCGCATTTAACCTTGGTAAGGTAGTTACCATACCACGGAAATTATAGTTACTTAATACAGCCGATACCGTATCCTGGTAAACACTTCCGGGATCAAGCCCGCGGGTACTCAATATCGACCTGGTTTGATCGATGTTGGCATCCCAGATGTCTTTGTCTTTACGCGGCTGGGTAAAGTACAGGTAAATCAACTGAAGGGCTGTTTCAAAATCGGCTGGTGAGGTATTTCCCGAAATACCCTGTGCAAACTCACTGATATACGGCGAAATACTCAGGTTTTTGCCAGCCAGCTTTTTATCAAGCATGCCCTGGTTAAACTGCGCTATACCGCTTCCGCTGATAATAGATGAGGCCAGGTTTGCCGACGTAAATTCATCATCACTTGCCAGTGATGTACCGCCAAAAGCATAACCGTTTATCAGGATCTGATCGTTACGGTATTCAGTAGGTTTTAAGATCACTTTTAAACCATTGCCTAAAGTAAGCGTGGTTGTACCAAGGGCCTCATCTGTTTCTTCTTTAGCAACTTTAGTACCTTCAGGAACTTTGGCCAGCAGCGGGTCACTTGATACGTTATCAATATAGGCAGTTACATTTTGGCCGCCTGTGGCAATCCAGTTCAGCAAGGTTTTTTCGTCGGGCAAATTAGCTTTTTCTTTATCCGGGGCTTGTACTACCACCACACGGTTTTGATCGCTGATAAATTTACCGGCCATGGCATTCATATCGGCCAGGCTTACTTTATAGATATTGCCTATATAAAAATTATACTCATAGCTGATGCCGGGGATAGCCTCGCCGGTTAAAAAGTTGGCCTGGTATTCACGTACAAAATTTGCCGAAGGGGTTTTATCCCTCTCCCGGTAAGCATTCCCAATACCAACCAGCGCATCCTGCTTGGCGCGTTCCAGCTCGGTAAGGGTAAAACCAAATTTGCGGGCGCGTTCAGATTCGGCCACCACGGCTTTAACCGCTTTTTCAAGTTCGCCGGGTTTGGCGACAACCAGTGAAGTGTAAGCATCCTGGTCGCCAATAAAATTACCATAGCTGGTACGGCCATATAAAAACGGCGGATTAGGTTTTTGCAGCAACTCGTTTATGCGCGAATTAAGCATCTGGTTAAACAACTGTATCCTTACCTGCTGCATGTAATCGCCGGTAGTTTTAGTAACCGTGCCAGGATGTTTTACAATGATCTGTGCAACAGTGTATGGATACTCGGGATCCGTAACAATTTTTACCGCGGTACCCGGTGTTGCAGGTACGGAATATTTTGTCCTCGGCTTTTCGGCGGCCGGGTTTTTAAGCTGTGAAAAGTTTTGTTTAATGAGCGCCTCAACACGTTTTGGGTCAAAATCACCCACGGCAACAACAGCCTGCAAATCGGGGCGATACCAATCCTGGTAAAAAGCTTTGATAGTTTCGGGCTTAAAGTTTTTCAGGATATCTTCCTTTCCTATCGGCAAGCGGAGCGCATACCTTGAGTTGTTAAGCAGTACGGGCAATGTTTGTTGTTGCAGGCGTTCCTGGGCATTTTTGCCGCGAAGGCGCTCTTCTTCCAAAACAACGCCGCGTTCTTTATCAATTTCGGCAGGATCAAAACTTACATACCCGGCCCAATTAGCCAGTATATTAAAGCCTTTTTCAAACACACTGACGGTATCGGTTGGCAGAGGTAATTGATATACGGTTTCGTTAAACGAAGTGTAAGCGTTTAAATCGGCGCCAAATTTTACGCCTGCTTTTTGCAGGTAGTCAACCATCTGATTTTTTGGAAAATCGCGTGTACCGTTAAAAGCCATGTGCTCGGTAAAGTGGGCCAGGCCCTGCTGATCGTCATTTTCCAAAACCGAACCGGCTTTATTAACCAGGTAAAGTTCGGCCCTGCTTTTAGGTTCAACATTGGCACGGATATAATAAGTTAAGCCATTGGGTAATTTACCAATGATCACATCCTTGTCAACCGGTAATATATCGCTCTTGGCAGCAATGGCCTGGGTGCCGGGTTTATTTTTAGGCGACGGAACAGGTTTCTTTTTTACTTGTGCAAAAGCACTTCCGCCCGAAAGTGTTAAAGCCAATAGGGCCAGCGGAACGTATTTGTTCAGGTTCATTATAAAGTTTAATAGTCAGGGTACTAAGATGCAAAACGAAAATCTTAGTTACAAAGTATTGTTATGAAAATTAATGTTTTGTAGCTGATTTTGAGGCTGGCTTTTTAGCGGGAGGCTGATTAGCCGGAGCCTGGTTAGAAGAACCAAAAGCATCCTGCATCATTTGCGTCAGTTCGTCTTTATGTTCTGCAACCGCATTCTGGCCAACCATCATCCCCCTTTGCATTAACGCAGGCAATTTTGAGCTTACTTTTTGCCCTATCGGTGAGCTATAAAACACAGAAATCTGATTAAGCTCATCTTCAGTAAATTCTTCAGCATAAATAGCCGCCATTTTATCTTTGAGCAAATCCCAGGTAAAGTATTTGTTCATAAAGGTTTTCATCACATCAATGAATTTGGCACGCTGCTCTGCAGGCATTTGACTACTTGTGGAGTTAATGATATTATCCATCATTCCGCCGAACTGTTTATCTATACCAATAGAAATTAACAATTGCTCAGCGGCCTTTAAATGTGATTGGGTAATAGTTTGAGTGGTTGTTTGCGCTTTTAAGCTTGAAAAAGAAAACAGGATGATTCCTGTTAATGCGATAAGTTTAAGTTTTAGGTTCATATTAAATTTTGATAAAGATCTTTTTGATGTAGAACACCCACATCACTACCCATAAAATGAGCACTGTAAATATAGCACTTACCAATGAAGCATTTACAGGTGAAAAATAAGGCGCAAAAAAAGTTTGATAAATAGACGAGCCGTTTATTTTAATCATCCCCATATAATGCGGAATAAAGCCCGACAGCACATAAGCTGTTATAGCATTAGTGCCAAATACCACAAAGGGATAAGTAAAGCGTTTGTACCCCTGTATGTCAATAAGCCAGTAGCATAAAGCCAGCCCAATGGTTGCCAGGCCGCCGGTATAAAGCACAAAGGAGCTTGTCCACAAGGCTTTGTTAATAGGAAAAAACAAATCCCAGAACAAGCCTGCTATAACCGCGATTATTCCGTAAACAAACATCCAATTAGTTTTGATATTGTCATCGCGGTCTCTACGTTTTAGCCAGCTGCCCACCCTAATACCAAACAGGGCTGTGGCAACGGCGGGAATAGTCCCCAGCAAACCTTCCGGGTCCCAGGTATGCGATTCGCGCCAGAGGTGATCGGGCGTAAATACCAGCCTGTCTATCCATGCCCCCATATTGGTTTCAGGCTCAAGATTGGCATAGCCTACACCCGGTACAGGGATAAAGGTCATGATGATAAAATAACCTATAAGCGCTCCGGCAAAAATCCAGTCGCGCGTTTTTTGTGATGTTTTGAGATAAAGTACTGTGCTGATGAAATACACCAGGGCTATGCGCGGCAACACACCCGGCAAACGTAAATGAGCCAGCCCTGTATCGGGGTGCAAGGTCAGTTGAGTTATCCAGGGGATCAGCAGCAGGATCACGGTACGGCGCAGCGCCTTCAGGATTAGTTTACTGTGCGATACCGTAGCCTTTTTACTTTCCATGGCATATATAACCGATACGCCAACCATAAACAAAAAGAAAGGAAAAACCAGGTCGGTAGGTGTACAGCCATTCCATTTAGAATGTTCGAGCGGTGCATAGATATGCCCCCAGTCGCCAGGGTCATTGACGAGGATCATCATGGCGATGGTAATGCCCCGGAATACATCAAGGGAAAGAAGGCGTTTTGGTTTTTCGGTTATGGTTGAGGTCATAGGCTACATTAAAGAAATTCCCTCCCAAGGGAGGGGTGCGTTTGGAATGTGCATTGGCAGGGAGGGGTTTATACACCCTGTCAAAAACAAGGCTAATCGATGAAACCCCTCCCTACACCCTCCCAAGGGAGGGAATCGCACATGGCCTTCAATTACTACCCCATTGCCTGCTTCCACAAGACAATGAGGTTCTATAAATCCTTAAAACATATATCGTTTAAATGCTTCCATGGCCTCATATTCCGCAAGGCCAAGGCGGTCGTAGCGATGGGCGGTGTCACGGGTGCGGTCTTCTGCACGTACCCAGAACTCCCTTGCATCATCACCCGGGAATACAGGCCTGTCCTTTTGCGACTGGTGTTTGAAGATCGCATTTCGTTTGCGGATCACCTCCTGTGGCGACAATGGTACTGCCATCTCTATCTCATGTGTTTCAAACTCATGCCATGCACCACGGTACATCCACAGCCAGCAGTCTTCTACCCAGGCTTCTTTTCCTTTTAATCTTTCCAGTGCAGCTAAGATGATTTTGAAGCATACCAGGTGGGTTCCGTTAGGATCTGCAAAGTCACCTGCCGCGAAGATCTGCTGTGGTTTTACTTTTTGAAGCAGGTCGATAGTCAATTGAATATCTTCCTCACCTACCGAATTCTTTTTGGTTTTACCGGTTTCGTAAAACGGCAATGCCATAAAGTGGATATGATCATCCTGTAAGCCTGCATACCTTGCACCTGATATAGCTTCTGTTTTCCTGATAAAGCCTTTCACATTCCTGATCTCCTGAGTATCAATTTCGTTTGGTTGTTTGGTTGGGAAGAAGGTACGCATGTCTTCATAGGATTTCTGTAGATGCGCAGTGTCTTCGCCGATGCTTTTTGTAAAGTCGATGGCAAATTCCATGTACCTTAGCACGTCATCATCCCATACCGCGGTATTTCCTGAGGTTTGGTAAGCTACGTGTACATCATGCCCCTGGTCTACCAAACGAATAAATGTACCGCCCATCGAGATCACGTCATCATCAGGGTGCGGTGAAAAGATAATAGAGCGTTTTTTAGCAGGCAATGCCCTTTCCGGCCTTTGCGAATCATCCGCATCCGGTTTGCCACCTGGCCAGCCGGTGATGGTATGCTGGATCTGGTTAAAGATATCAATGTTGATATTATATACAGGGCCCTGCTCTACTGCAAGTTGGGCCATGCCGTGGTTATTGTAATCTTCTTCCGTTAGTTTCAGTACCGGTTTGTTAACCTCATTCGCCAACCAGATCACCGCCTTTTTCTTTAACTGGTTATCCCATACACAATCTTTCACCAGCCATGGGGTATCAAACCGGGTCAGTTCTGATGCAGCATCTGCATCCAGTACAAACTCCACATGTTGTGATAGTTGCAGGTAAGTTGCAGGTACTTCACCCGAGATCTCCCCTTCTACGGCTTTCTTGATGATCGGCGCTTTCTTCTTGTTCCAGGCCATCAGGATGATTTCCCTGGCTTTGAAAATAGTACCGATCCCCATCGTGATCGCTTTGGTTGGCACATTCGCCTTACCACCAAAATCCCTTGAAGCATCACTCCTGGTCAGATCGTCAAGCGTTACCATCCTGGTTCCTGAATTTGGTGCAGAACCCGGTTCGTTGAAACCGATGTGACCTGTACGACCGATACCCAGGATCTGAAGGTCTAAGCCGCCCAATTCTTCAATCTGCTTTTCGTAAGCCAGGCAGTAGCCTGCTACGGCTTCTTTATCCAGTGTACCATCCGGGATGTGCACATTGGCTTTATCTATATCAATATGGCTGAACAGGTTTTCGTACATGAAGGTTACATAGCTTTGCGCTGCTGTGGGCTTCATGGGGTAGTACTCATCCAGGTTGAAAGTGATCACATTCTTAAAGCTCAAGCCTGCTTCTTTGTGCTGCCTTACCAGTTCGGCATATACCCCTATCGGGGTTACACCGGTGGCAAGCCCCAATACCGCTTTTTCGCCTTTAGCTTGTTTCGCGCGGATCAGATCTGCTATCCGGTTCGCTACCGCTACCGAGGCTTCCTGCTGGTTGCTATATACGCTTACCGGTAACTTCTCGTAACGTGTCTCTTCCAATAAATTTAATCGTGCCATGAATCTTAGGAAATGAAAATGAGGTTAGTTGTTCAAAACAAATATATCAGATATTTACATAGTGCCGTTATTATTTTAACTTTTGCGGTAGTGTTAACCCATCTAAATGGGGTTAACACGGGTTAACACATTTCAAATCTTTAAAATAGAAAACATTAATAATCAACAGTTTAAACACAACCATGGGTTACACTAAACTGATATTTTCGAGCAATTAACACATCCAAACGTTTGCCCTTGTTATTGACAAAAGCAAGTGCTGATGAAACCTGGCCCGTTTAACCGGCATCAGGCCATAAAACAAGTATCATTTGATACTGATAGTTTGCCAATATCATTATTTTATTTCGTTGCTATATTAACAACAAATCATCGTCACTAAAATATTAAATGCATTGCCCCAACTTTTGCGGGTTGCCGCACAAATAGTAATTTAAGCCCATGATAGCATTGAACCATAACCTGCAGCACCTGTTTAGCATCGCTCAAAAACCATCAAAAACGGGCATCGGCCTAATGTCTGGCACCTCATTGGATGGGCTTGACATTGCCCTGTGCAAATTTACCGATAATGGTTTAAGCACTCATTTTGAGCTGGTACAATTTATCACAATCCCCTATCCGGATGACTTTAAGCTGCAAGTTCAGCAGGTATTTGCCCGGCGTAATGCAGATTTGGAAAAGGTAACTTTACTTAACGCTTATATCGGCAGCTATCACGCCGAACTGATATTGCAGGCACTTGCTCAATGGAAAGTCGACCCACAGGAGGTTGATTTTATCGCCAGTCATGGTCAAACTATTTACCATGCCCCCCAGCGTTTACATCAGCATAAAAACTACCCTAACGCCACCCTGCAAATTGGAGACGGCGATCATATCGCCGTAAAAACCGGCATATTAACCATCAGCGATTTCAGGCAAAAGCATATTGCTGCCGGAGGAGAAGGCGCTCCGCTGGCTTTATATGGTGATGTATTATTGGGCAATAAAACCGGCCAAAACCGGGTGCTGTTAAACATAGGAGGCATTGCTAATTTAACCTGGCTTCCTGGCGACGGTGATTTTAACCGCGTGCTCTGCACAGATATTGGCCCCGGCAATACACTCATCGATGCTGCCTGCCGAAAATATTTTGATAAGCCTTTTGATGAGGATTCGGTCATCGCTTACAAGGGGCGGGTAAATAAAGATCTATTAACGGCGCTCCTCTCCCATTCGTTTTTTGATGAAAAAGGCCCTAAAACCACCGGACCAGAACTGTTCAACCTTGCCATGGTTGCTGAAGCACAGCAACGGTCAGGTACCGTGAAGATTAGTGGTGAAGATCTTATTTGTACCCTAAGTGCCTTCACAGCGGCATCTATAGCCGGTTTTGTTAAGGAAAATATCGCAGGGGATCATGTTAAAATTTTTACCAGCGGCGGCGGGGCGCGAAATCCATTTGTTATTGGGGAATTAAAAAAACTATTGCCCCAAGCGACAATAGAAGATAGCAGTTTACTTGGGATCAACCCCGACGCCAAAGAAGCTATATTATTTGCTTTATTAGCTAATGAAGCCTTATGCGGTGAGCCGATCAGGATCGGCGTTAACCCGGCAGTGTTGATGGGGAAATTCTGCTTCCCGGTTTAAGCGGGGAGTTCAAATTGATTATTTCCACGCAGAGCGGCATCACATACGTCTATACACTTGCGCTGTAAACGCTCCAAATAGCTTATCGCCCCATCTGCTGCTTCATGAACCTTCTGATCCGCTGCAACAAGGTACCCTTTCTGTTTGCCAGGAAATTTTTGATCGCCTTATAAGCCTCTTCATTCTCCTCTATGGTGTCGGGAAATTGCGTTACCTGTTTGCGTCCCATTTGCACATGGTACATATCCTCTTTATTGGAGTGTACGCCAGTACCATCATGGCCTATATTTTGAATAAGCGACTGCGACGGGTTCAGCGTCAACCCGTTCTTCAAAAAAATAGAGGCATACCAGCGAATGGCCCATGAATTATTTTTACCGGCCTTAAACTGCTCTATCTGCTTCCAGAAATTCATTTTGCCTTCTATCGAAAAGCGGGCTATTTTCAGCATATCAAACTGAGCAATCAGCTTATCAACATCGGGTTCAAAGTTTTTCCAGGCGCGTGCCCAGGTTGCCCAGCCCCAGCTGGTGGCTGCCCGATAAAAGAATGTTTCGGGCAGTTTTTTGTCATGCAAATTGTACATATAGGCGCCGATATGCATTACCTGTTCCTGGTTTGCATATTTTGTTAATGCGTCATTAAAATACTGCAGGGTATATGGGGAAGATAACAGATCGTCTTCAAAAACAATCACTTTACCATATTCATACACCAACTGTGTTACCCCGCTGATGATGGATTCGGCCAGACCGAGATTATGATTACGCAAAATAACTTTTACCGATTTAAAACCGCTTACATCTTTTACCAGTTGCCTCACCTGCTCAACCTTTGGCTTATCGGCATCAGTTTTGGCTGCATCACAAAAAATGTACAGGCGCGATTCATCGGCCAGTAAATTTTGCTGCAAATAACTGATGGTACGGCGGGTATGGTCGGGCCGGTTATAAACAAAAAGAGCTATCGGGGCAAGATTTTGCATGGTATGATTTCAGCAGATCAGGTATTGCAATTTAAACGCCTTGCATTAAGTCGGGCATTTAATTTGCAAGGCAAAATTATACCATAACCTTCCGATTGCAAACAAATAAAATAATTTGTTTTTATTCTGCCGATTTTACCGTAAATGTGGTCCGCCGGTTAAGCTGTCTGCCTGCAGGGTTATCCTTGCCATTTGGTAATTTGTTTGGGGCAACGGGCATTCTTTTCCCGTACCCGCGGGCTGTAATGCGTGCAGACTTAATACCTTGCAATAACAGGTAATCAACACAAGCCTCCGCGCGGGCCTGCGATAATTTCATGTTAGCGGCGTCGGTGCCTATCCCATCGGTATGCGAGCCAAGCTCGATCTTAATTTTAGGGTTATCGTTCATGATGGCCACCAGTTTATCCAGCGTATCAAATGATTCGGATCGGAGATGGGCGTTACCAAAATCAAAATAAATATTCTCGATAGTTATCTGAACATTGATCTTATAATTCTGCAGGCAAATTTCGGGGTTAATGAGCGTATCAATACCCGGCTTTACTATCGGTGCAGGAATAACTTTGGTAAAGTACCCCTTTTGCGAAATCTCCAGTTTATACCTTGGCAGTTTTTCCTTTACCTGGAAAACATAATCGCCTTTGGCATCGGTTACTTTAACAGCCAAACCCATTTTCACGTCCGGATCTTTAAGGATCACCCTTGCCCCTGCCATACCACCATTAGTGCGGCAATCAATTACACGGCCACTGATATATAAAAACTTATACTGCCCGGTAAACAGGCTTAAGCAGCAGTCAGAGCCGCGTGCCGAACTCAGGTAGAATTTATTTGGATTGGTTGGATCAAGGCTGTAGTACAAGTCGTCTTTAGATGAGTTAACCGGGTAACCTAAATTAACCGGGGCCGACCAACGACCAAAATCTCCTTCGCTGCGGTAAACATCAAAGCCGCCCATACCGGTAAAACCATTCGAGCTAAAAAACAACACTTTATCGGCCTGGTCATAATATGGCGACTGTTCATCATATGCTGTGTTTACCGCATCGCCCAGGTTACTTACAGTTTTCGGCTGCCCGGCATCATCAAGGTTACTTTCCCAAATGTCGTCACCGCCTTCACCGCCGGGCCTGTCTGATGCGAAAAACAATCGCCGGCCATCAGCGCTAACAAAAGGGTGCTTGGAATTATAGCCTTCGGCGTTAACAGTATTATTCAGCCTTACCGGCTGCTGCCATACGCTGTTTATCAGTTGACTAAAATAAATGGCAGATACTGTTTTCCCGTTCTTTTTATACCACCGGGTAAGGTACATCCTGGTGCCGGTACCATCAAGCGCAGATGTAGCGTATTCAATTTGTCCTTCTTTATCAAACGCGTTAAAGTTTGTGGCAAGCGCTTTAGTTGAATCGAGGATGGCAGAACTGTAAACCCTGTTGGTATAAAACTTATCCTTATCAACCAGGCGTGATGAGGTAAACCAATACCTGCCCAGGTTAACGGTAAGGGCGTAGTCGCCCTGGTCTTTATTTAAGAACACTAAAGCCGATACATCAACGGCGCGCGGGTGTTCCAATTGCTTTAATGCATACTCGCACGAGATTATTTCTTTTTTAGCGAGAGCGGCATACTGCGGATCGGGAGCGTTGTCTGCAAACTGCTTTAACTGGACCAATGCTTCATTATACTTTCCGTTTGCCTGCAGGCAGATGCCGTACCAAAGCGGTATTAACGGATATTGGGCAGTTGGTGCTTCCTTAGCCAATTGGGCATACCATATGGTAGCATCAGTATAATCTTTATACAAGCGGTATGATTCGGCCAGGCGATAAATAATGTATTGATTAGTCTCAGCCTTTTTTGAACTGATTTTTTTTACTGCTGATGAACGCGGCACACTGCTTTTTGGCTCATCGGTTGTACCATCGGCAATATGCTTGTAATAATAGGCGGCAGTATAATACTCATGCCTGTTAAAGGCAGTGTCGGCCAGTGCCCTGTAGTTTTTCGCTTGTCCAAATGAAACTACCGGAAAAAACAATAGTAAGAAATAAGGTAATAGTTTTTTCATATTATATCCTTGGACAAATTGGGGCCGGCGAATCCGTGTAGCGACTAAATATATAGCTTATTGATAGTTCAAAACCGCCGCGGCCTGATGTAACCGCGCGAAGCCCTGAAGTATTAAAATCATAACTGGCACCAATCACCATCCTGCGTATATGGTAACCAACGTTGGCAATTGCAGCATCCTGTACCCGGACCATACCACCGAGTACCAGGCCGTTATCATCGGCAAACTTAAGTTCAGAATATAGTCCGAAAGCTTTGATCTCGCCTTTGCCTTGTTTAACGTAAACTGCGTTTGGGATCAGGTCAAAAAAATCAGACGCTTTTATACGGACACCGCCATGCGCAGTAAACCGCATAGGCAATTTGCTGGCTATACCACCCGCGGCAAATGGATCTGTTACATCATTGATATGGTTAATACTAAGTCCGCCAAACAAATTGGCTTTATTCATTGGGTCGGCGTTATAGTAATAGATACCTGCGCCTGCATCAAATACCGTTTTTGATGAATAACCAAAATTTTCGAAATTGGGCAATGTAGGGTCGAAGCCGCTGTTCGGGTCGTACTGGTTATCAGACTGGAGCTTACCCGGATCAAAACTACGGCTGATAACACCCGCCTGCAAACCGAAATGCAGCCGCTGATTACCATCACCTGACAGCGTTATGCCATAACCGAATGAACCATAAGCTGTAAAGTAATTGTACCCGGCAGTGCCTGCTTTTTGATCAAGGATATTAAGGCCGATGCCCACTTTATCGGTTGGCTTGAAATCGGCCGATACACCTGCTGTGCGGTAGCCATTGTTGATGTTTGCCCACTGGTCCCTGTAGTTGGCAGATAAGCGCGTATCGCCGTCAAAAACGCCCGTAAGCGCAGGGTTGAGCCAAAGCGGGTAAGCGTAATACTGTGAAAAATGCGGATCAACCTGCGCCTTCACCGTTCCTGCAACTGCAAACTGCAGCGCTATTGTAATAATGAGTAGTAGTTTCTTCATCTTAATAGCGTAATTGTTCCTTTTTTATTCAATTGCGCCCCGTTATTCATTGCCGCTTTTAAATAGTATACGTATACACCCACGGGCATCAATGAGCCTTTATAATAACCATCCCATCCTTTGTTAACATCGGTTGATGTAAAAACCAATTGTCCCCATTGGTCATACACATTAAAGGAAAGTGTTTTTATATTTTTTCCATGTGCATAAATAATATCGTTATTTCCGTCGCCATTGGGGGTAAAGTTGTTGGCTACATATATTACATTGTTATTATCGATGGTGGCGGCGGTAACCGCGACCGAAGCCCCGCTAAGCGTACATGACGATGCTCCCAAAGCCTTCACTGTGATGGTCACTGATTCGTTTAAGCCAAGGCCGCTCACTTTATGCGTTAAACCGTTACTGCCCGAACTTGGCGCGGTATAGGTTAAACCATTGTTGGTACTTACCAGGTAACTGGTAGCGCCACTTACCGCGCTCCACTCAAAAGCTACGCTCGATGAGGTAACTTCGCCAACCGTTACCACCGGCGCATCAAGCGGCTTGGTCATCTGTACCTGCACTGTAACTCTTCCGCTGCTGTTGCACCCGGTGTTGTTGGTCGCTTCCAGATAATAATTTTTTGCCGATGTTAAGTTAGCCGTAACATATGTATTGCCCTGAGCAAGCAGGTTTCCACCGGTCGGTGCATCATACCAGGAAATAACTGCCCCGCCTGATGCGGACGCGGTTAATGTGGCACTGGTGCCCGGGCAAACAGAAGTGCCCGAACTGCTTACTGTAACCACCGGCAACGGAATGATAGCTACGCTAACCGTCCCCCGGGCCGAAGAACCGCATCCTGCAGCGTTAACAGCCTGTACATAATAGGTTGTTGCCGCTGTTACGTTGCTAATTGCATAACTGGTCCCGATATGTAAAATGTTAGCATCGGTGGCGCTGCCGTACCAGTTATAAACAATACCACTTTGCGCGTTTTGTATGGTAATTGTTGTTGTGGAGCCGGAGCAAACGCTAACGGTGCTTTGCGTAAATTGCGGCACCGCCGGTAATGGCGAAACAGTTACCTGTATTGTTGTTAAAGGACTGCTGCAGGCGCTGTTAGATGCTTCAACATAATAACTTTTGCCTGCGTTTAAAACAGGAGTTTTGTAGGTAGTACCCGTGGCAAGTATTGTAGTTTTAGCAGGCGAATCATACCAGTTGTAAGTTAACCCGGCCTGCGGCGAACTAATCGTTAACGTGGCTGCGGTTCCCTGGCAAATGGTTAGGCCCGATGCTACGGGCGACGGTGCAGGCGGAGGTGTTAAAACCTGAACACTGATCACATTACTTACCATTGGGGTTGTACAGGTACCTGATGATACTATACGGCGGTAGTAAGCGCCCTTGCTTAATACCGGCGGGTCATAGCTTTTTAATGTGGCCCCGGCAATATTAGCAAAGGTTATATTATCGGCAGATGACTGCCATTGGTATGAAAAAGTACCGTCACCACCGGCAGGCGTGCTGCCCGTAATTGCCGAAGGGTTACCGGTTACACAAAAATCAGTAACTGTGGGGGCTGTGATCTGATTATTGGTTACCGCTATCACGGGCTTAACAGTTAAACTTATCTTTCCGCGTGATGTAGAACTGCAACCTGTTGAACTAAGTCCCTCTACATAATAAGTTATCGCTGATGTTACATTTTGCAATACGAAAGTACTGCCGGTATGCAAAATATTGGCATCAGTTGCAGTACTATACCAGTTATAAATAACACCGCTTTGCGAATTTTGTACACTGAGTGTTACTGTTGAGCCCATACAGGCTGTAACCGTTGTTTGAGAAAACTGAGGCACAGCAGGCGCCAGGGTAACCTTTACCTGTATTGTTGCTAACTGGCTGCCGCAAGTGCCGTTTGATGCTTCGACATAATAATTTTTTCCTGCGTTTAAAACAGGAGTAGTGTATGAGGTACCTGTAGCAAGCACCGTGATTTTAGTCGACGAATCATACCAGTTATACGTAAACCCGGCCTGCGGCGAGGCAACTGTCAATGTAGCCGGGGTTCCCTGGCAAATGGTTATTGTTGACGCTGCAGGTGATGGAGGTGGTGGTGACGTTGAAACCTTAAGGAGCACTACATTACTAAGCGCCGGAGTTGTACATGCCCCGGACGAAACCATACGGCGATAATAAGTATCATTGTTTAGCACCGGCGGGTCATAGTTTTTTGATACAGCACCCGAAATATCATTAAATGTTGCGTTATCTGTGGATGATTGCCATTGATATGAAAAAGTTCCATCGCCCCCCCCGGGCACACTGCCTGTAATAGCCGCCGGATTGCCTGTTGAACAAAATTGGGTAACAGCTGGCGCTACTATCGTATTGTTATTTACCGCTGCTATCGGCCTTACGGTAACATCATAATAAGAATCATAATCTACTACGCCGGCGGTAGAGATCCTGCGGCGAAGGCTGTATACAATACTCGAAGCAGATGTATTTGTTAACGAAGATGTGATATAATCTTTTTGAGTATTTGCCGACGGTGCATTTACCCAGTTCCCGTTGTTATTTATTTGCCATAGATAACTGTCGGGCACGGGGTTTTTTATATCGCCGTTAAGTACAGCTGCAGCAGCGGAGCAAATGGTGATTGCCTGCAGAGGCACAACCGTAATATGGTATGGAGTAAACCGTGGTTCAACAGACCGCGGCTCCGTGTTAACAGGCAATGGGGTTTCAAATGCCCGGCTAAAACCAGCGGACGGGAGAAAAAACAGGCAAAATATTGCCCATAATACTATTTTATATAGAAGTGCAGGTTTAGGGTGCATAGCTTAAATTAACGGATAATGATAATAATTATCTTTCATATTACTAAACTTTCAAAATATTTAATCACTAATCAAACGGTTTCAACGCCAACCAGCGTTAAGTTGACCCAATCAGTTATGTTAATTAATTATTTTATTGTTAATCCAGGTTTATTAATAACGTTATATTACAACGGTATCCTAAGCTCTTCTACGATATAATTAATTATAATGTTCACATTATCAAAAAATTTCAAACTAAGCTTTACTGCAATTGAAGCTGTTACAAATTTTACCTTTTAAAGGTGAGTGCAAACCCGTATCAGTTTAGTGTATGATGTGAAAAACTATGAATTATTAATAGCCCCAATTTACAGGAAACACATTGGATAAGGGCCTGATGAAGGGCAACCTGCGCCGGTAGCGGTTTTATTTAATTAAGCATAAACGGTAAATGCAGCCCGGCTAATAACATAAACGGCAATATTATTGTGAACGCGGCGGCAATAAAACTATATAAAGGCCTGGAATACTATAGCAATTAATATAACTTAACTCATACCTTTTTCAGGATGCGATCAAATACTATATTAATATCTTCTGAAATTTTTAAAATATATGCCAAAAACACGTACACCACGCCCACGATAACCGATCTGTAAATCATATCTGCAAATACATTCTTTAACGACGGAAGATAAAGCCCGATAAGCAGGCAAACCGTAAAGATCAATAATATATATACGTGTGCCATTGCAAGAGGCTGCAGGTTAAACTTAATTTTAACAAAAAGCCAATAAGCAAAGTTTAGTACAAACATGGTGATCAGGTATGATAAGGCAGCACCCATCATGCCTAACATAGGTATCAGGACCAAATTTGACAGCACACAAAAAACCACCCCCGAAACAATAAAAACAGTGGTAAGCTTGTAATATTTAGATACATTCATGATGTAGCCATTTAACCCTCCTGTCATATCAACCAGAAAGGCCACGCCCACTATAATAAATACATTGAAATAATTGGCGTACTCAGGTTTATGTAACAACATTATAATAAACGACCTGTTAATAACCAAGCCTATGAAAAGCAGGCAGCCGATAAGCATTTGTACTACTGATGTTTTGTAATAAATTTTACCAATCTTGGCCAGATCATTAGTAACCCATGACTGGGCTATGATCTGCAGTGAGGTGCGGCTCAATGCCTTGGCCGGTAAACTTATCACTACCGCAATGGCGAAAAACGTACCATAAATACCTACATAACTAAATGACTCTTTGGTAAGCATGCTCAGCATCAGGGTATCAAGGTTCTGGATCATTACAAAGGAGCTGCCACTTAATACCGTAAAAATGCCATAGCTCAAAAACGTTTTTCTTTCGCTTAGCAGCTGAGCACCAACAGTCGAAAACTTAAAGTGCCGGCCTTTGCTAATATAGGCAAGCAACACCAATACAGCCACCAGGTTAGCTGTTATATATATCATCAAAAAAACATGATAATCAACCAGCTTAATGGCTATGAGCAAAACGCCCGCGGTTGTGAACAAACGTAACCCTACTTCGCGCAAAAAGGAAGAAAGTACATTTTTAAATACCGTAAGCGCCAGGTTTTCCAGAACAGAAAATACAAGCGTAAAAAATGACAAAGGAATAAGGTAATAGAAATACCTGATTAGTAGCGGTGCTCCATTCTTATTCTTATAGTAACTAATAATAAAATCCTTAAAAACTACAAAAAGCACCGTGAAGATCGCAAAACCTATCAGGCTCCAAACAGTAACAAAAGATGCGAAACCGCCATGTTTTTTATCGTCGCTGCGATAGTAAGGGAAATATTTAAGAATGATATTACCAATACCTAATCCTGCAAACTGTGCATAAAGCAGCGATATAGTCCCCATTAAAATAAAAAAACCGATCTCTTCTGTGGTAAGGATCCGCTGAAAAAGAATGATAAGGTTAAAGAAACCTAAAGCAACTCCCGCATACAATATGAGGCTGTTAAAAAATCCCTGTTTTTGTAATAGGTTCATTTAATTTTGTTATTGCTGATGCTGCTTTGGATAATATGATCAAGCAAAGCGATGCGCATGTGAATATCATAATTATTAATCATGTGGTTCCGCGCCGCTTTACCCATTTGCACGGATAATTCAACCGATTCTGCAAGGATGCTAATTCTTTCGGCCATTCCGGCTATATTGTATTCATCAACCAAAAAGCCTGTCTCGCCATCAATAACAGCTTCCTTGATTCCCGAATGGCGGGTTGAAACTACCGGCAAACCTGATGATGATGCTTCGAGCACGGTAACCGGGGTACCTTCTTTGTCGCCATTGGCCGCTGTAACCGAGTGTTGTACAAATGCCCGCATGGTTTTCATTAACGTGCGTATTTCTTCAGGCTTTAATACCCCGGTAAGCGTAACTTGCTCATTAAGCCCAAGGTTGGCAATCAGCTCCCGGGTTTCATCAAACAGCGGTCCGCCCCCAACCATCCACAGCCCGGCATCGGGGTGTTTTTCCTGTAAAATTTTAAAGGCCTTAACTAAGGATTGAGGAGATTTCTTTTCAACAAAACGCCCTACGAATAAAAAATCTTTAGCGGAGGCTGATGTATCAAGTAAAGGGAAAGCAGCAGTATCCACTCCGCATGAAGCGGTAAACACTTTATCGGCAGGAGCCCCCATTTCTTTCAAAGTAGCAGCCATATCTACCGATACAGCAATAAAGGCACTCGCGTACTTAAATGCATCCTGGTAAAGTTCGGCATACTCAGCAACTGTATCGCGATGATAAACATCGGCTCCATGAAAATGAATAATCAGGGGAACTCCGGCTAATTTACAAGCTTCAGTAACAGATGCGCCAACCATGCCATATTCAGCAAATACAGCATCTATTTTATGCTCTTTTAAATATTTATACAAGGCGCAGGTACGTACTTTGATATTTTTCCTCTTAAAGATTCTTTTTTGGATGAGATAACTCAGCAAGCCCAGTTTTGAGCGGATCAGGGTTTTACCTTCATGATCATAAACAGGAAAGGCGCCGCCGTATAAAACTTTTTTATTACCAGCCAGGCCATCAATATGCGCTTGTATAAAGGTCTCGGAAAAAGCAGACTTATTGGGCTTTATGATGCATAAATTATACGCCTGGCTCATTTCAACCTAACTTTTTACGGACATAATACCGGCGGAAGAAACTGCCCATTTTATACATCGCCTTATTAAAGATCCTTCGGCTGCGTTGTGACGCGGTTACCGGTTTTGGATGAAAGAACGCGGCTTCGAAATCGTCATTTTTTTCCAATACGATGTGTGCATAGTCGCCTACGTTCCACACGTTTTTGAGTTCGTACAGGATTACCTCAGTACCAGTATCTGCAGCCAATTTACCAATAACCTCAAAAGATATATGCTCATCAACAGGCTGCATGGTTTCGGGCTTATTAACTAACGACCATTTTAAGTTAGCCGGTGTAGGGACCGTTAAAACAATGCGGCCTTTATTGCGCAATATTTTTGCAAGCGCGGCATGAACAGCAGGCCTGTCTGTAACAGCTATATGTTCATACACATCCATAAAAACAATCAGATCAAACTGCTCATTAAAGGTATCGGGGGTAAGGATGCTTTCCTTAAAATTGAGCTTGCTGTCGCCAAAAAGCTTTTGAGCAATCTGGATAGACATCGTGCTGATATCAATTCCAGTAATAACGGCATCGGGCCAATATTTACGCATCCGCGAACATATATTGCCCATACCACAACCTACTTCCAAAATGCGGACCGGTGCTGAAGGCGTAAAACGCCTAATAGTTTCCCACCCAAACTCAATACGAGGGTTCACTACTATGTAATCATTAAGCTTGTTTTTGACGTGCTCATCATAATAAGACACAACGTTTTCGCGGTTCGGATTTTCAGTCATTACAGAGGATATAAAGCTATGCTTTGCAGGTACAAAGTTAATAAATAATATTAAAGGGGGTTTTGGGCAACAATTATACAGATAGCGCAGCCACGCTGTACCTGCGTTTTATCTTAACAAAGGTGTATAATCGGTCGTAGCATTTCATGCGGCTAAATTAACAGTTTTATTGTAGTTTTTCACGAGTAGGCTTTAAAGTGAAACAGGTTCTTCCAAAAGGAAAAACCTGTTTCACTTTATTAATATGGTCGGAATTAATGTATTGCAGTATACAGTTTTTTAATTTCTTTATCCGAAAGCACCCTGTCATACAAACGCATATCGTCCAAAGCGCCTTTCAGGAAGTATCCGGGAGAGGGTACATCAGGATTATCTTTACCAATGTAAGCGTCTGCGGCTATCGTGATATTTGGAGAAGGAAACCCGTCAAATGTACTATCTTTTACACCATCAATATAAAGCGATAGGGTGTGAGTAGTATAATTATACACAGAGGTTACCATATGCCAGTTATTCAAAGCAACAGCTCCACTGGTAAGTATTGTTAAAGGACTGGCTCCTTCGTTAAAGGTAACCAATCCCAAACCACCCTGCCCGGTAGATACAAAGTCATACCCGGAGATAGAAAGATTCCATCCATTACCTAACCCTGGCAATCTTTTAGCTATTATCTGTGAAGCAAATGAATTATTATATGCATCAAGCTTCACCCAGGTAGTAATTGTAAAATCTGTATGAGATAGCCTGAGTGTTTGTTTGTCTTTGACAACGATGTAGCTATTAAATCCATTAAAATAGTAAGCACTATTAGCATTCCCAAATCTATCAGCAACCTGTGTTAAATTATATCCGGAGCCATTGTTACTGTTGCCAGACACGTCAGATGTATTGGCGCCAAAAGGATAATAAGCTATAAGGCCAACCTTAAGGCTGTCTTTAACGGTTACGATACAGCTTATTGATTTTGTTTTTTCAGCATTGCTCACCGAAACTTTTGCATTTCCTTCACCTTTGGCTTCGATACGGCCTAATTTGCTAACAGTTATAATTGAGGTATCTGATGACAACCAAACCAGCTTCGTTGTGTCAAAATTTATAGGCCGAACCTTTACGTCTAATTGTACTGCCTGCCCGGTATACATGGTAAGCGTATCCCGCAATGAAATTTCACTAAGAGTTTTTGTACTGTCGGTTACCGGTTTAGGTTGGTCTGCAATTTTGGTACAGGACGTGTGTGCAAATGCATATAATGCTACCAGCAACGACAAAGGATAAAATTTCTTCATATGATAAGGTCATGGTTGTTAGCTGCAAATATAATAAGTTCATCTCAGTTACAAAAATTCCCACTGTCACCTCATCGCATTTTATAATAAATTAGTGTTAAAGTCGCATATTTTGCCGAAATTAATTATCCTTTATAATGGTTTTCATTGCTGCCTTTTTCTTAGCAGCTGTTTTTGTAGTCACCAGCACCACACCATTTACGGCCCTCTCGCCGTAAATAGCCACAGCGGTTTTATCTTTTAACACGTTTATCTGTTCAATATCGTTCGGATTAATTTTATTTAAAGATGATCCCTGGGCCAGGGCTACCCCATCGATAATAATCAAGGGCGCTAATTTGCTATTATACCCGTCTCCAATAATGATATGAGATTTCGTAGTATCAGTAACCACTCTACCTTCGTAAATAACCTGATTGCCCCCGGATGGATTTTCAACTGCACCAGTTTTATTTTCCCCCGCTTTTGCAGGCTTATCACCCGCCAGTGTAAAGCTTATCGGTACTGAGTACTGCACTTTTACCGGTTTTCCGTTTTGGATTCCCGGTTTCCAGGCCGGCGATATACTAAGCACTCTTAAAGCTTCCTCGTCGCAACCTGAGCCTATCCCTCTTACAACCTTCATGTTTGATAACGACCCATCTTTTTCAACAACAAAAGTTATGATCACCCGGCCCTGAACATTATTATCACGGGCGGCTTTAGGATACCTCAGGTTAGTCATCAGGAACTTTCCAAACGCTTCCAACCCACCCTTAAACTCAGGCACCTGCTCAACTGATGTAAATACCGGATCAGAACCTGATTGAGCCGAAGCTATTGAGAATGTTACTGGTGCAGTAGTCTTTGTAGTATCATCGCTGGGAGCAAGCGTAAAACTGATAGGCACTGAATATTGAGTCCTTACCGTACGATTTCCCTGCATACCGGGCTTCCAGTTAGGCGATAGTTTTATCACCCTTAATGCTTCGTTATTCAGATCATCCGTAATGCCCTTTACAATCCTTTCATTTGAAAGCGTGCCATCCTTTTCAACAACAAAGGTTATGATCACCCTTCCCTGGATCTTTTGTTCCCGGGCTGTTGCAGGGTATTTTATATTGGTAGATAAAAATTTACCAAAAGCCCCCAGCCCGCCCGGAAACTCGGGCAAACGGGCAACCGCAGTATATACCGGTGAGGTATCAGCTGCTACAACCGGCCTTTCAAGTTTAAGAGGCTCATCAATAGTAATCTCCGCCACTTTACTGGCCGGCGTCGAGAAAACTTTATCGGCCTTAGTGTTGATGACCGCAATGGTATCACTATTATTAATTGTAGCTGATGACAGTACCATCATCAAAATAAACAGAGGGGCCGACAGTCCGTATTTAATAAGCGTTATGCGGTGCGATTTATTTTTTTGCAACATGATAATACGTTCTTTCAACAAACTTTTGTTAAAAAATGAATTAACCAAGTTGTGTGAAGGCGTATTGAATGTTTGGCTTAAAAGCAGCATGGCATAATCGGCCTTATCAGTACCGGCTTCAACAGCATGCCTGTCGGCTATAAATTCGTGAATATGCTTGATCGCCCGACGATAGAAATAAACAATCGGGTTAAACCAGTTAATGATCATCACCAGTTCAACCAGCAACACATCGGCCGAATGCCATTGTTTGGCATGTACATCCTCATGCGTGGCTATAGCCGCATTCTCCTCCCCATCGGCATTTAATTTCACGGTTTTGAAAAAGGAATAGGATACCTGTGATTGCGGCTGACTAATCACCTTTTTTAGCTTAAACAACTGCCAGATCAATCTGAGCGATAAAAAAACGATACCCGCCGCATATATAATAAACAACACCTCCCCTATACTAATAGGCGATTCTTCAATAGGTTTAAAGTGATAAACCAATACCGGGCTACTGTACAGGGTATACTTTACCTGCTGGGTAATAAATAGATTTTGCACCCAATTGGCCTGGATAACGGGTATCATAAATGATAGTAAAGCGGCACTTACCAGGTAAAGCCTGTTAAGCTGAAAAAAGGTTTCTTTACGAAGCAACAGCACATAAAACCCGTAAAACAGCAACAGGTATATGTTTACCAGTAATAAATATTGCCACCAGCTCATAATTACTTTTCTTTTAGTTTTTCAATCAGTTTCATGATCTCATCGGCCTCTTTCAGGTCGATCTTTTCTTTCTTTACAAAAAATGAAAACATGCGGTTAACGGAGTTGTCAAAGTAACCGCTCAGCAGTTTATCAGTGGCAAAATTCTGGTATTGCTCTTTGCTGATCACAGGGTGATATTCATGGCTTTTGCCAAACGCGGTATGCCCAACAAAACCTTTGGTTTCCAGGATGCGAATTATTGTCGACACCGTATTGTAGGCGGGCTTGGGCTCGGGCAACTGGTCGATAACGTCTTTAACATACCCTTTTTTTAACTGCCAAAGCACTTGCATAATCTGTTCTTCGGCGCGGGTTAACTCTTTAATTTCCATGTGCGTACTTTAAATATTAATACCTCGTGTATTAATGTGTTTAATTGGTTAAACTAAGGTAAGGGATGTATTTTTAATTTGCAACTAAATTTTTAGTTATTAATTTATTAAACTTTTAATTACCATCTTCGTTAAGTTGATCACATCTAATTATACATGAACATAACCTTCCATGGTGCTGCCCGTAACGTAACCGGCAGCAAACATTTACTCCGCTTAAACGACGGTACCAGCATATTATTAGACTGCGGCATGTTCCAGGGACTGGGCGAGCAAACCGAAGAAATGAACGAACATTTTGGCTTTAATCCCAAAGGTGTAACGCACATGATCCTTTCGCACGCGCATATTGACCATTGCGGTTTAATTCCGCGGCTCGTTGCCGAAGGATTTGAGGGAAACATTTATTGCACCCCGGCCACAATGGACCTTACACGCATCCTGCTGCTCGATTCGGCAAAGATCCAGGTACAGGACACCGAGTACAGTAACAAACACCGTATGCGCAAAGGCTTGCCGCTGCTTAATCCTTTGTACACCGAAGAAGATGTGATGGAGGCCCTTCGCCTGTTCAAAATTGTTGAATATGGCGAAGAGTTTGAAATTACCCCATCCATAAAATTTAATTTTACGGATGCCGGGCATATTCTGGGCAGCGCGGCAGTGCATATTACCGTTACAGAAAACGGCAGGGATACCCACATTACTTTTAGCGGCGATGTTGGCCGTTATGACGATCTGCTGTTGAAAAACCCGCAAACATTTGAGCAGGCTGATTATATTTTACTGGAATCAACCTATGGCGATTCGCTGCATAAAGAACTGGGGCCTATTGAAGAGTCACTACTGGAGATCATTAAACAAACCTGCGAAGTAAAAAATGGCAAGGTGATTATCCCGGCATTCAGCGTTGGCCGTACGCAGGAATTACTGTACGCCTTAAACGGCCTGGAACTGAAAGGCATCCTGCCGGATGTTCCTTATTATGTAGATAGCCCGCTATCGGAAAAAGCAACCGAAGTATTGATGAACCACACCGAGGTTTATAATAAAAACGTGCAGGAAGTTTTAAAAACCGATGCCAATCCTTTTGGATTTAAGGGTTTGCGCTTTATTGAAAGTGTAGAGGAATCAAAGGCGTTGAATAACGATCCGCGCCCCTGCGTCATCATCTCTTCATCAGGCATGGCCGAGGCCGGACGGGTAAAGCACCACATTAAAAACAATATCAATAATCAAAAGAATACCATTTTAATGGTTGGTTACGCAGAACCAAATTCATTGGGCGGCAGGTTATTGAGAGGTGATCATGAGGTACATATTTTTGGCGAAATTTATGAGGTAAAAGCCGAAGTCCGCTCAATCAAATCCATGAGCGCCCACGGCGATTATGACGACCTCCTCCATTTCCTGGCCTGCCAGGATCCAGCACTGGTAAAAACCGTATTTCTGGTTCACGGCGAGTACGAAGTGCAGCAGCATTTTGCCGGGAAAATAAAAGCGCACGGTTTCCATCATGTTGAGATCCCGTATCAGCACCAGAAAATTAATTTGGAGTAAATCATTACTAACAAGTGCTTTATCTTAACCGTCATCCTGAACTTGTTTCAGGACCCCACAGGACAGGTCGTCCACACGCATGGCTTACACCTTGCATGTGAGGTGCCGAAATAAATTCGGCATGACGCGTAGTAGGTTTTTACTACTTTCCCACCTGCTTTATCACCGCGATAATATCCTCTTCGCCAAAAGCAGCTTCGGCGGCCTGATAGGTTTGATAAGCAGTTTCGCCAAGCGGGGTAGCTAAACCGAGGTCTTTAGCCAGGCGCAGATCTTTGGCGATATGTTTTAATGCAAAAGCTGCGCTATAATTATTATTAACAATGGCATCGCCTTTTATTTTGATGAACGGGCTGCCCAGGGCACTGTTACCGATCAGCGTAGTTAGTGCTTCGGCTTCAATGCCATTTTGTTGTGCCAGCGTTATTGTTTCGGCAAGGCCTTGTGCAACAATGCCAAGCAAAGTATTAATGGCCAGCTTAGCCGCGTTACCTGCGCCGGTACCACCAACCAGCATAACCAGTTTACCCATTTTTTCGAGGATAGGTTTAGCCTGCTCAAATGCACCGGCCTCGCCTCCCGCCATGATAACCAGCATGGCATCCTCCGCCTGTTTGACACTGCCTGATACCGGGGCGTCCAGGTAATAATTACCTTGATCCTTGCATGCCGCTGCCATTTCTTTACTGATAGCAGGCGAAACTGTGCTCATGTTAATGATTATTTTGCCGCTTACTTTTGCGGCAAGTAAACCTTCATCACCATGAAAAATATCATTAATGGCCTTATCGTCTGATACCATGATAAAAACAACATCAGTAGCATTCAACAATAAGGCAGGCGAAGCAGCTATACCAATGCCCTGTGCCCTAAACGCCTCTTCCTTATCCTTGCTTCGGTTATAAACACTGAGCGGATATCCGGCTTTAATCAATTGCTGCGACATTGGAACGCCCATTTTACCTAATCCTATCCATCCTGTTTTAACTGTATTCATAGTAGCTATTTCGTTTTTGTTTTATATAGATTTTATTGATGTCAATTTCTCTCTTCTAAGTCATCTAAACAGACGACAAAAAACCTAATTACCGAATATTTTTGCGGATGCGGCTCAATGATTGAGGCGTTACGCCAAGGTACGACGCGATATCGGTAAGTGACACTCTCCTGGCAACCTCGGGCTGTCGTTCCAAAAACAACCGGTACCTTTCCGACGAATCGTAACCAAGATAGGTGTTGCGCGTTTTTATCTTCTCCATAAGCGTATGCTGCGAAATCTGATCGATCATTCCTTTTAGATAAGGCAGCTTTTCATATAAAGCCAGCAGGTTGTTTTTGCTAATAACCAATAGTTCTGTATCGCAGGCGGCCTGAATACTTTCATTAGCGATCACGTTGTTATTAAAGCTATACAGAATGGTGCAAAACTGATTGTCCTTTAAAAAGAAATAAGTAACCTCATTCCCCTTGTCATTTCGCGCCATAATACGCAGTATGCCGTTGGTAATAAAAAAGAGCTGTCTTGCTACATGCCCCAGCTGCAACAGCGTATCTCCTTCTTTAAATTTCATTGGCTCAAAGGCTTTTAGTATGAGCTCCTGATCATCAACCGGGATAGGTTTTAACTGCTGTAACCTGGCTATAAGTTGCTGTTGCATGATACAAAGATCAGGTAAAATTGAAGTAAAAGCATCAATAAAAAAGTCCTTGCGGAACGAAGCAACACCCCCCTCCAAATCTCCCCGGGGGAAACTTTATTTATCTCATTTTAAGGCCCTCCCTTCCGGGGAGGGTTTGGGTAGGGCTAACCCGCCTGCCCTATTTCCAATTTACTGATCTTATTGCCGGCACCAATCGTAAACTTAAAATAGGTTTTGAAATCGCCCCACTGGTCGCTGTGAAATTTGCCGTATAGGTGCAGCCCGCCTTACTCCACCTTATCGATACTGGTAAAACGTTCATGGCCTAAAGCTTTTTCAAAAAAACCTTTAAAGTCCATTTTATTACCATCATCAAAAAGCTGGGCATCATTGGTGAACAAGCTAAACCAAGCCTGCTTATCTCCGCTTTGCAGGGCATCAATGGCTTGTTTTACTACCGGGTTACGTAACTTTTCGGTGTTCATGGTATTGACGTTTTGGATAGTTGAAATGTTTGCTTTTACAGATTGAGCGTTTACAGCAGAAGTAATTAGTGTGCCGTATATGATATAATGATTAAGCGTTTTCATGACATGGTAGATGTATAATCAAATAATGCTACTTTTTTTAATTTTAAATACAGGTAGCAGCTTATAGCTATGACTATAAGCTGCTACCCTATGTTACTAAACTGACCATTAATTTGTTGCGCCGCCATTTACCAACAGGTGTTGTCCGTTCACAAATGATGAAAGATCGCTGGCGAAAAACTCGGCCACATTGGCCACATCTTCAACTTCGGCCAGGCGGCCCATCGGACAACTGTCAAGCAATTGTTTTCTTAATGCGGGGTAACTATCAGCTTCGGCAAAGATACCTGAATGATCAACAGCAAACGGTATGATAGAGTTAACTGTTACACCACGGTGACCAATCTCTTTCGAAAGAATATCAACCAAATACCTTGGCGTAGTTTTACTGCCGCCATACACTGCCATTCCGGGTACAGGGAATGAGGTTGTGCTTGAGGCTATGTATATAATGCGACCGTTATTCTCAACATTTTTGGCAGCCTGCTGCATAGTAAAGTAAGTGCCTTTTGTATTAATGCCAAACACACGGTCGAACTGTTCTTCGGTAAAATCAGTTACCGGGGTTTCCACCAGTTCGATACCGGCGTTAGCTACTACGATATCTATTTTACCAAACGCTTCTTTAGCTTCTTTAAAAAGCCTTTCAATATCAGCTACCTTACTTACATCAGCCTGCACAGCAATTACGTTCGCCCCCATCGCTTTGATGTTGCTGACCACTTCATCGGCCGATACTTTATCGCGCGAATAGTTGATCACGATATCGGCGCCTAACGCTGCATAACGTTCTGCAATTGCTTTACCTAAACCACGGGCCGAGCCGGTTATTACTGCTACTTTATTATTTAATGAGTTCATGATTGTTTTTTTGATTACACCGATGAAGTTTGATTTCACCGATTGCGTTAATGATTCTATGATTATTATTCCTGTCTCTCGCTGTCTTGCTTCTTGACTCTTGCCGTCTTGCTTCTATCATTCCCCCTTCAGGGGGTTAGGGGGCTTACGCCATTGCGCCATTAGCACCGATATTTTGTGCTGAAATCCATTTAGCATCGTCGCTTGCCAGGAAGGTTACTATTTTGGCAATATCTTCAGGCTCACCGATGCGGTTAAAAGCTGATAATGACGCCAGGCGGTCGATCAGCTCCTGTGGCTTGCCTTTGGTAAACAGTTCGGTATTTGTTGGACCGGGAGATACTGTGTTTACATTAATGCCCCTTGCGCCCACTTCTTTGGCAAATACGCGGGTTAATTGCTCCACCGCACCTTTGGTGGCTACATAGGTAGCATAAGTTGGCATCATAACGCGGGTAGTGGTTGATGAAAAATTGATGATACTGCCGCCATTGGCCAGTTTAGTTGCGGCTTCGCGCATGGTATTAAATGTTCCGCGAACGTTGATATCAAACTGGCGGGTAAAATCCTCGTCGGTAGTGTCTTTTATTAATTTGGTAATCATGATGCCGGCGTTGTTTACCAGTACATCAATTTTGCCGTAATGAGCTATCGCTGCGTCAAACATAGCTGCTACTTCATCGGCTTTGCTTACGTCGGCTTGCAGCGCAATGGCGTCGCCGCCTTGTTGTTTGATGGAGTTTACGGTTTGGTCGGCTGCTTCTTTACCGCCTGCGTAGTTGATAATTACTTTAGCGCCTTCGGCTGCTAATTTGTGGGCTACTGCTGCACCGATGCCTCTTGAGGCACCGGTTACTAATACTACTTTTGATGCTAATGTGTTCATGGTTTCCTTTGTTGTTTATGTTTTGTTGTCGTTGATTGACAATACAAAGGTGGCAAGGGCGAGGCCCCTGAATGATACACATATCAAAGCATTACATACGAATATCTAAGATTGAGGATTGGGCAGATTAATCATGAATGTAGAGACGCATAATTGCGTCTACCCATGATAAGATAAAAAATGTGGTTTTTCGCAGCAGATCAGCTTCGGGTGAAAACGAGCAGAACGATGCTGGGCGGTGCGGCTGCAGGGGCATAGCAAGTTTTTGCAGAAGCGGAGGCATTGCGTGCGAATCGGGGCAAAATAATTGCAGCCCGTAGTTCTGTTCGTTTTGCAGGGTGAAGGCCGCGCCGATGGCTATGGGCCAGGTTGTGCGCAAAGAAGCCTCTCTGCTGCAAGCCTTTTTGGTTACTTTTGTGGCGACAAAAGTAACTGGCCCTGCGTGGCCAAGAGCGCAACGATGTAAGTCAAATACTAATGAAGCCCGTTACCAGCCTGTCGGGGATTGCTTCATTCCTTACAGCAATGACGTGACGCAGATGTCATTTCACCTTCAGAGGCTCGCGGATTTTATACTCAGCAGGACTGAGGCCTTTACATTAAATTGCATATGGAAGATGCAATTATGCTTCTCTACAAAAACAACCTGTTCTGATGAGATTATAAAAACAGGAATTCCCGGTGATATTAGCTATATCCCCGCATGCTCCTTCCTGAACAACACCGGCGACATATCCGTATGCTTTTTAAAATAATTGCTGAAATGGGTAGCTTCAGAAAAACCCAGGCGATATGCAATTTCTTTAATGGAGAGTTTCGAGTTCTGCAACAGGGCCTTGGCCTCAGCTATAGTTTTTTCGGCAATCCAGGTGCTGATGGTTTTGCCCGTTTTTATTTTGATAACGTTACTCAGGTAGTTGGGATGAAGGCTTTGCGCGTCGGCGTAGTCCTGCACCCGGAAAGCCTGTTCAGCTGTACCATTGCTCAGGTCGCGGTAATGTTTTTCAAGCAGGCGTTTAAAGTTTTTTACAATTTCCGAGCTCCGGTTGCCTTCATATATCGGGTTATAATCTTTCCAGAAATATTCTTTGAATTTTAACAGCACCACCACAAACAGGTTACCGATGATCCGGTAACGATATGGGCTATCTGAATTATACTCTTTCAGAATTTGATGGTATAAAATATCAAACTCTTCAAAAACTTCGGGCGTAAGCACGCGGGCCGGAAATGTTTCGGCCAGCAGAAAAGGAAACTCATCAAAAATATTGGCGTGTACGTTTTCCTTCAAAAACGATTCGCTCAGCGTAAACAGGTATACATCGCCAATACGCTCCCAGTTAAACGAACGGAAATGGCCCGGATTGGTAAAGTAAATAGCTCGCGGCTGCAGCTTATGATTTTGCTCATCAATGGTATAATCACCACTCCCATCTTTAATGAAGGCAAAAACAAAAAAGTTAAGCCTGCTCAAGGGCGATTTAAACGGCATCGGCTGATTAATATCTTTCAGGTTAAAAACCGTAAAATCGGTATGTTTTATCAGCTCAAGTGGTAAGCCCAGGTGCTTGTATTGATCATAAAGGGTATTAAAGATCTGTTTTTCACTATCCTGGTGCATGGGTGAGATGTTTACTCCAAAGCTATGAGGGATACGGGAGATTTGCAAGACGCAGGCGAATCAATAAAAAAACGGCGCATCAGTTACGATACGCCGTTTTCTATTGTACATCTAATACATTTTTAATCAAAACTTACGCTGCCGTAACTGGTACTGATGGTAATGGTTTTATCACTACCACCTTTACCTAAATGACCTTTGTAGGTTTTTGTCGGACTATAGCCACGTTCACCGTCGGCAGGGGTTTTACTGGTGATGTTAACATCATGGCCGCTATAGTTAAAGCTACCGTAGTGAACAGTGATATCAAAATCAGCATTCTGGCCGTCGCTCACTCCCAGTTTTACACTTGAATATGATGAATTAACCGAAAGATTTTTCACATTTTTATCAACCTCTTCAATCTTTAACGCCCCACTGAATTTAACGTTGATATTACCCGAAGTAGTAATACGGCCAATTTTGGCCGAGCCGTAGCTTACATCAGCATTGAGTTTATCACAATCACCAAGATTAAGGCTGCCATAGGCTACATCCAAATCGCTGCCGGTAAGGTTGCCGATAGTTGCACTGCCATATTTAACCCTGATCTGGCAAGCTGGGTTGCTTAAGGATTTGGCGCTAAGGCTGCCATATGAGTTATTGATATTGAGTTTACCGCTCAGGTCGGGCAACTCGGTACTGCCATATTTGTTGTTAATGGTAAGCGGATTTTTGGCGGGCATGTAAACGGTATAATTGATCTCCATTTTACGCACAGAGTTTTTCTTACCAAACAGGTTGCTCCAGCTGCCGTTATCATCATCGTTTTGATTGATGTAAGTTTTGAACGATACCCCCGAACCATCTTTGCTATCCCTGATAGTTACGTTATCAAGCAGTTTTTGTGCTTTATCTTCATCATTGGCCCCAACCTTAATCTGTACATCAACCTTAACCTCACTTTTAGCCCAGGTAATTACCGTGATCTTGCCAAATTTGTTATCAATGTTAATCACATCGTTGCCATCAATATTATAGCTTTTGCTGTAGCTTTTGGTTTTCTCAACTATGTCCCCGTTTTGCAACCGTTTTTCATAACTCTCATCACCATCATAACTATAGCTAAAGTTTTGGTCGAAGTTTTTAAAGCCGAAGTTTATATTAGGACTAAGCATCTCAAATTTATCGGCAAACTTCAAGCTGTCAAATCCTTTAAACTTCATTTTAAATTTTAGCGTGTCGAGCTTTTTAAGTTTAAGGCTATCCTTAAACTTAAAAGCAAGCTGTTTGTTCAGCTTCAGCATATTTTGCATTCTAAAATGCAATTGCTTTTGCTGCTGCACGCGCAGGTTGCTCATTTCCTTTTGCAGTTCGCGCATTTTGGCGTTCAGCTCCTTCATTTTTTGCTGATATTCCTTGCTGTCGGTTACCGAAGTCCAGCCATCCCCGTTCAATTCAGCGGCGGGAGGCGGTGTAGGAGGCAATTTTGGCATTGCCGGCGCAGGCGGGGCTGCAGGACTTACCTGTGCAAAGTTTGCTGTACTTATGGCTAATAAGCCGATAAGCATAAGCAGGGCCGGACTAAATATTTTTGGTTTCATTATTTTGTTCCTTTTTCATCTGGTTAAACTGTTCAATTACATTTAATTGCTGAGTTAGCACCTCGGTTTGTATTTGCAGGTTCCGGATCATTGCACGTAAAACACGTTCCTGGTTAGGGCTGGTGGCTAAATCACTGTTTAGTTTTTTATAGGTGGAATCCATCTTGGCTATCTCGGCGCTGAACTCCTTGTATAGCTGAGGATCATTTTTAGATGCTGATTTAAGTTCGGTAAGCTTGGTTTCAACAAGCGATGCATAGCGCACCTGCTGTTGTGCGTACTCGGGGTTAATAGCGGCAAGGTCAACGCCTTTTGTGCCTTTTTGGCTTTGTATATATATGCCGAAGCCTATGCCCATTACAATGATCACCGATGCGGCCACTTTTAGCACGAAGCCCAGCGAAAAAGTCTTTGCTTCCCGCTTTTTTGGTTGTTCCTGCTCCTGGTCCAAAAAATTGAGCTGTGCCTCAATTTTACCCCACAAATCTGCCGATGGTTCTATTTCGTTAAATTCCTCGTTATTGTCGTGCATGAAATCTTCAAATCGCTTGCTCATGATACTTGTCCTTTCCTGTTTAAAATTTCAATTAACTTTCTTTTAGCTCTCAAAAACTGGGTTCTTGATGTGTTTTCTGATATATTCAATATTTGACCTATTTCTTCGTGGTCATACCCTTCAAGCAGATATAATGATATCACCACGCGATAGCCATCGGGCAACTGGTTCATGCCTTCTTTTACCCTGGCAACCTGGTACTGCAGGTCTTCATCGTCCCAGCTCTCGTCATCGGCAATATTTTCAAGATGGCCATCTTCCAGCTCAACCAGTTCCAGCTTTCGTTTGCGCAGCAGGTTGATCGACCGGTTCACAACAATCTGCTTAAGCCAGAGGCCAAATGTGGTATCCTGCCTAAAATCCTTCAGCTTGGCAAAGGCATCCACAAAAGCTTCCTGCAGCACATCTTCTGCTTCGGCAATATCGCCCACTATCCGAAAGGCCACGTTCAGCATAGCTTTCGAATACAATCGGTAAAGCTCATAACAGGCTTTTTTGCTCCCCTGTTTGCACTCAATTACCAGGTTGTAATGTTTATCAATATATATTGCTTCCAAATTCGTGACCGGCTTCAGGTTAATAGACGCAAGGCATTTTGCAACGTTGCACGTATGTGAAAAATATTTTTTTAATAAGGAATAATTTTTTTGACAGTTTTAAGTTGAGATGGGTTTAGATAAGCAGGTCCGCCTGAAAAATGCCTGACAAAATAGTTTGATAAAACAGCATAATCAAGACGTGTCATTGCTTCGTTCCTAATGATGCACTCATAAGTTATTGATTATTAAATATATTTTAAAAATCAACTCTATAATATTGGGCGTTGCCTGCGGCCCGTGCTATGCGCTCATACTGCACAGGCGTTAGTCACAAGGCTGGTATCCGCTCCTATCACTAACGCGGCCACCGCACAACATCGCTAAAATATATTGTACACGTTATCATTTTTTTTTCAGGATTTCACATGGCGGTTCCTCGCAATAAGGCTTTTTTAAACATCATCCGCACATCATCCGGCAATCCCTTAATCTCAAAAATCAAGGTTCAGATATTCATCCACCGCTTTCACCGCATTATCATACCTATCCTGCCCAAGGCCTGATATTACTACATACCGGGCGTTGAGCGCCTGAAGTTCGCGGTGCCAAACGTTCATGAAATATGCGCGCTTGGTTGGGAAATTGCGCAAGGGATCATCCTGCCAGGGCAGATCGATATCCAGCAGTAAATAAAAATCATAAGGATGGTGGGGCAATTCGTCAAGCACCTCCTGTGGGGCGCTGCCAAACATTTCCTCGCTCCAGATCTTTACTGTTAAAAAAGTGGTATCACAAATCAGGATCCCGTTAGCCTGCGGCAGCAGTTTTTTTTCGAGCGCCAGCTGGCCATGAAACATATTCACCTCATCCTGCCAGGTACAATCGCCCTTAAGGTTTGCACAATACTCGCGCGAATACTCGGGTACAGCCAGAGTATTGTAATGCGCCGCCAAATATTCAGACATGGTAGATTTACCTGTTGATTCGGGGCCTACAACTGCTATTTTGAGTATTTTGTTCATGAGGTAAAATTACATTAAATAAAAATCCCCTCATGGGACGGGGCGCGGTGGATGGTGCGGCCGCAGGGGTGTGTTCTTCGCGCGAAGAGAAACACACCCCTCCACCCCTCCACCCCTCTCAAGAGGGGAATCGCACAAGGCCTTCGCGTTTAGCGATGGCTTAGTTATTTTATCGAAACCAGACTACCTCTAATCTCTCCTCTACTCCGTTTTCTTCGGAACCCTTGTTGGTGTATCCTGGCCCGAAACTATAGTGCGCGAGCTTAGGGCTATCGCGCGGATGGTCGAAGTGATATTATTCACATCCAGCGAACTAAATTCATCGCCAACAGTATGGTATAATTTGTCAATATCGATCTGGTCGGTTGAGATGGTGTGGGCCGGTACGCCAACTTCGGCCAGCGACGCGTTATCACTTCTGTAAAACAGGTCCTGGTCCGGGTAAGGGTCCGGGTAAAACTTAAAGGCTGTGCCTTTCAGGTTCTTCTGCAGGATCTTGCCAAAATCAGATCTTTCAAACCCGGTAATAAATGCCGAGTTAGTGCCAAATTTAGATGCCTTACCAATCATTTCGATGTTGAACATGGCAACTACCTTATCTGCATCTATTTGTTTGGCAAAATACTGCGACCCGTATTCGCCAATTTCTTCGGCAGTAAAGGCTACGAAAATAAGCGTACGGGCATTATTGTTGAGCTTTTTATAGTATTTAGCCAGGCTCAATACAGCGGTTGTGCCTGAAGCGTCATCATCCGCGCCATTGGCAATGCTGTCTGTTACGCCGGGTTTATCAGGTTTGATAATCCCTAAGTGGTCATAGTGTCCCGAAAATACCACATATTCATTCGGTTTGGTTTTCCCGGGGAGGATACCGGCAACATTAAACAGTGGCAATTCTTCATTTTTGATATCACAGTTAACATCAAACGATGCTGTGTTATCGAACTTGCCCAATACAAATACCAGGGGCTGCTTTACTGTGCCTTTAAAATTTGTGCTGCCTGTCCCCAGGTACGACTTAACCCGGCTAAACAAGTCTTTAAATTTAGGGTCGATCAGCAAAAGTGTTTTTTTGCCGCTTTGTGAAGCTGCCCGGTACTCGGTCCTGAAATTTTTATCCGCACCAACGGTAACTACCTGTACATCTTTATCGCTTGCCCATTTAAACGAATCCGTACTGCTTGCAAACGCGCTGTCTGCAGCTATAGCCTTACCATTGATGCTTACAGTCAAGCTAACAGGGGTCGACCGTACCATCGTAAAGTTTTGACGGTAACCGGTATTGCCTGCCATAGGTTTAAGACCGGCCTTTTTATATTCGCCTTCAATAAATGTAGCGGCCTTTTCAATGCCCGGCGTAAAAGTGGCTCTGCCCTGCATATCATCGGCAGACAGGGTTTTAATGATGCGGGTCACATCATCTTTACTGATCAGTTTATTTACATCCTGTGCAAAACCATAAGCCGAAACGCTTAACAATGCCGCTGTTATTATCGAGATCTTTTTCATAGTTATTTGACTTTTGATTGCAGCCAGTTGTTACGGAAAGTTTCCTGTTCTTTGCTCAGTTGCTTGCCTGCCTTTTCAAAGGTTACCACTTCAAAGTTGGGGTTTTCCTCAAGTGTGATAGTGGTTTCATGGGCACCGGTCCGGTTTTTATAGTTTACTATGATCTTATCGCCCGGCTTTTTATCGGCGATGGCATCACTAAACCCTTTCTGATCTTTAATATCTTTTCCATCAACTTTCAGGATCACATCACCCGCATCGATGCCTGCTTTGTAAACCGGGGTACCTATAGTCGTGCTCGACAATATTGGCAAGCCTTCGGCATCAGCAGCACGTACCTGCCCGGCGCGGCCACGGCCCGGCGTAACTGCCAGCGGACCAGCCCAGCCTTTGCCCGGTTGTACTTTACGCAATACCAGGCCTGCTTTAGCCAATAGTTCTTCGTAATTGTTTTTGTCGGTTCCGTTGATGTAACGCTTAAAGAAATCGGCCGCAAACTTAGGGTTATTGGTTACTTTACCTAAATCGGTTTGCAGATCAGGGATGGTATACGGTTTCATTACTTTACCGCGTGTAAGCCAAACAGCACGCATGTAGTCATCAAGCGTCATGTTAAAGTCGCTGCGGAGGCGAAGGTCGAGCGCTAATGCAATGGCGCCGCCATAAGTGTAATAACTGGTAAAATCGTTAACGTTGTTGTTAGGATCTATAGATACACCGGCATCGGCAAAAACCGAATAGCGGCTCATTTGGGCGGCCGAATATTTGGCAGCGGCAGGTGTGTTTAAGATCTGGTTTACCAAACCGGCAATGGTTTTGGTATAATCATCAACCGTTACAAAGCCGGCGCGGGCAAGTAATAATTCGCCATAATATTGCGTAAAACCTTCGGCAAACCAAAGCTCGCTGCTCATGTTGGCATGTTCAAAGTTAAAAGGCTCCAATGATTTTGGACGGATGCGTTTTACATTCCAGCTATGGAAGTATTCATGTGCATAAACACCCATGAGGTTATTTTCAAATCCTTCAACCTTGGGTGCCGGGATAGTTATAGAAGTGGAGTTACGATGTTCCATACCGTCGCCTGATACAGCAGGATTTACATCGCTAACAAAAGTGTACTCGCCAAAATCATAAGTGGGCAGTTCGCCAAATACGGCTTTTTCTTCCAACACCAGCTTCTGGATCATCTTGCCGAAGTTATCAATCACACCCTGGCTATCGTCTGAGTGCATGGTCAGGTTTATTTTTTCTTTCTTACCATCGGTATTTACTACTTCCCAACTGCTAACGTTGTAATTGGACAGTTCGGTAGGGCTATCCATCATATATTGCAGATTGGGTGCGCTGTACACATTTGAGCCTTCATGCTTAAGTTGTGAAGCTACTTTCCAGCCGTATTTATCAATGTCGTTAAACTCAAAGGTAAGGGGGCGTTTATCCTGCCCTACCACCCACATAAACGTGGCGGGCATATTCAGGTGGGCATGGCTCGGATCGATAGAAGCATAAGTGCCATCGGTCCAGTTGCCAAAAAGTGTATAGCTCACTTTCACCGCTGCCGGGTGTTCTCCCACTTCGTAAACATCGCCTTCAATTTGGGTTAAAGGCAGCTCCTTACCTTCAACATCGGTAGCTTTAACGTTATAAATATTTTTACCAAACTCATGGGTTGCATAACGACCGGCAGATGAGCGGCTCATCCGTACCCTGAAAGCCCCTGATGGTGCCTGCGGAATGGTCATGCTTATCTCAGCCTCGTGATGGGCCGCGTTTGGAAATGATATGGAATAGTAAATTGCTTTTTGTGGTTCCTGCTGTGCCATAGCACTGCACGCAAGTACCGAGGCGGCGGTAAAGAGTAGTAATTTTTTCATCAACTTAAATTATCTGCGCTGAAATTACTATTAAATCACGAAAAAATAATATCAATATTATTATGCAGAAAATCGTTCTTAAAATAGGTAATGCAATCAGCAGGCGGATAAAATGATTTTTTTTTCGCTCACTTCTACATGTTAATTGTGGCAGGTTTAAAAAGCGTTAGCGTAAAGAACCCCTAAACCCCATTTAAAAAGGCTTAATCCGGTCGCATTCATTTTATTATATGTACATTTAAAGAAATTTGCCGGCTTATGATCCTTTTTTCAAAAAGAAATCTATACTACACCGATTACCAATGGACTACTTACATCCCGAATGATCCACGTGTAAATGGCAGGCCCGATCATACTGCGTTCAATAAAAATGAAGGGAACGAAATGGTATACCTGATCAACAAGTTAATGATGATATGGGATTATCGTTTTGCCAACACCGGCAATAAAATGGAAAAACTGATCCACGATAAGCTACCGGCCGAAATCTCCAGCCAGGAAGATGTGCAGAACTGGCTTAAATTAAACCTGAAATTTTAGGCAAAAAAAGCTAAAAACGGAATGCTTAAAGCTTAAAGTAGGAATAGCAGGAAGCAAGTTAATCGCTTTTCGCTTTGGGCGTTCGGCTTTAAGCTTCCGGCCCTATCCAAACAATAAGCTAAAAACCTCTTCAATACTGCTCACAATCTTAATGTCGATAGCATAGCGTGACAGATCCATCCGCTTTTTATCCTGACCGCTGGCAGGGAGGTTGTATTTAGAGATAAAGATCTGGTTAAAGCCAAGTTTCTGCGCTTCGGCAATGCGCTGCTCAACACGGTTCACCGCCCTAATCTCACCAGAGAGACCGAGCTCCCCAGCAAAGCAGGTTTTGAACGGAATGGGCATATCCTCATGCGATGATATAATGGCCGCCGCCAAACCAAGGTCAATAGCCGGGTCCTCAACCCTGATGCCACCGGTAATATTCAGGAATACATCTTTTGCACCCAACCTGAAACCGCAGCGTTTTTCCAATACAGCCAACAACATGCTCATACGTTTGGTATCGAAGCCTGTAGCTGTACGTTGCGGCATTCCATAAGCCGACGCACTAACCAAGGCCTGGGTTTCAATCAGCATCGGTCGCATACCTTCTAAAGTAGCCGAAATAGTGATGCCGCTCAATGGTGTTTCCCGGTGCGAAAGCAGGATCTCCGACGGATTGGACACTTCCCTCAATCCTTCACCCATCATTTCGTAAATACCCAGCTCTGATGCCGAGCCGAAACGGTTTTTGATGGTACGCAATATGCGGTAAACGTGGTGCCTGTCGCCCTCAAACTGCAGCACGGTATCAACCATGTGCTCCAGTATCTTCGGACCGGCAATCATACCGTCTTTGGTAATATGACCAATTAAAAATACCGGCGTCGAAGTCTCTTTGGCGAAGCGAAGCAATTCGGCGGTACATTCCCTAACCTGCGATACACTGCCGGGAGTTGATTCAATATGTGCCGAATGCAGGGTTTGGATCGAGTCGATCACCACCATATCCGGCTCTAATGATTCTATCTGTTTAAATATGTTTTGGGTGGATGTTTCCACCAAAACATAGCAACCCCCCCCGCCCCCTAAAGGGGGAGCTACCATTCCGCTTAGCCCTGTATAGTTGCCGCTGTTGGCATCCCCTTCAGGGGGCGGGGGGGGCGTGATTAACCTTTCGGCCCGCATTTTTATCTGTCTTTCACTTTCCTCGCCCGATACATACAAAACTTTTTGGTTTGGCATATTGAGCGCAAGCTGCAGCATCAGGGTTGATTTGCCTATGCCCGGCTCTCCACCTATCAATACCAGTGAACCGGGCACTATCCCTCCTCCCAAAACGCGGTTAAACTCTTTATCGGGAGTTGGCATACGGTGCTCTTCGGTATAAGTGATCTCCGTTACGGGCACGGGTTTATTGGCCCGCTGCTGACTGGTTGATGCAGGCTTCCAGGCAGGTACCGCAGCGTTGCCTTTTTCAATCACCTCCTCAACAAAAGTGTTCCATTGCTGGCATGACGGGCATTTACCCAGCCACTTGGGCGATTCAAAGCCACAGCTTTGACAAAAATACGCGATCTTGGATTTGGCCATTATTAATCAGATGTGCAGATTACAGATGTGCAAATATGCAGATTATTTTGATTTTTACTAAATTAATTAGCAAAACACATTGACAAATACTACTCAATTACCTTTACTTCTTATCTGCATAGATCCTGAAATAGCCACACTCCTTCAGCACTTCTTTATAGTAGGCCGTTTTATTATATTTTTCTTTCAGCTCGGCAAAATAATTGTAATACGCGCCGGTAACAGGCTGACTGGCTTTTATATCGGCAAACTTGTCGGCACCTTTAAAGTTTGGGTCATTGTAGATTTCATTCAGCGCGCATTTGCTCAGCATAAATGTACAAAGGGCACGTTGCTCGTCAGTCGCGGCGTTTTTCCGTGCCAGTTCATAATACCTGATAGCTGTACGCATGGAGGTTAGCTTATCATCCATCCTTTCTTCTCCCTCATAATAATAACGACCGGTAGGGCCCGATGCAACTACATCCCCCTCATAAAACAGCCTCGCGTTACCATAATAGGTAATGTTATAATAGGCATTAGCAACAGAAAAAGCATTACGATAAATATTTTTCCCGTTTTTAATATCGGTATCCATTGTATATAACGTTTCTAAAAAGGCTAATGGTGTAAACTTTTTCATCTTCATAGCCGCATGGTCACAATCATGACAATCAACTAACCTGCCGGCAAAAGGGTTGCCGGCAAGCACAAAATCTTCGGGCTTCATTTTTTTAAGCCGGGCAATAGCTTCCGGTAATTTTTGCTGATAAGCCAATGTGATAGCTTGATGGTAATATAAATTGTTAAGGGTTATAGGATAATAACGCAACATCGTTTGTTCAAAAGCAGTTTTATCCGGTTTATTTAACAGATCTATCATGTGTTGCACCCTTGCGCTATCCGCATAAAAATTCTGTGCATTGTTGTTAAAGCATACCTCCTTGATTAGGTTGCCTTGCTTTTTATAAAGCTGCGATATGGCAAGGTTACAAACCGAAATGGCATTATCAAACCGCAGGTCTTTGATCTTAATCTTACTATCGCGCAGGTTGGCAAGCCAGTTAAGAGGCTCCGTTAATTTTGCCTCCGCAGCGGCATCCATTTTTTTAAGGTTTTTGATATATAACATCAGGTCGAGCAACTTGCCCTGTGCTACAATCATTTTGTCACCGGCAGGGAACTGGCTTTTTGCTGTAGCGTAAAACTTACCGGCTGCGGTGTAGTTGCTATCCAAAAAGTTAAGGTACCCTGCCGCGAGGTTCCAATAGTAAGGCTTGGCTGTATTATTTTTAAGGGCGATGCTCTCCACGAGGCGTTTGCCGTTGTCATCGGCCCTTTTTACCGAATCAGCAGGCTTGCCATTCCCTGTTCCGGCTTCTCTGATATTGATGAGACGGCTTAGCAGCAGGTCCAGCTTTTCGGATTTTGGGTTGATGGCCGCGATAGTTTTTATAGCCCTTGCGGCATCATATTGTACCCCCATCATATGCCACAGGGTTATTTTCTCTTCCGGCGTTTTGGCAAGCCTGAGTGTGGCATTCCAATCACTTTCATTTTGCGGGTGGAAGCTCCAGAAGCTCGGGATCTTTAATTTATAAGTGTAATCATAACAAAGGCTGTACAGGTAGTTTGATAGGGCGTAGTTTTTTTGCCTGTAATAATATCCGGCTACATAGCCCATTGTACGGTAGTAAATGAGGTTTTTAGGAAAATGATCTTTGAACTGATTAAACAAGCTAACAGTTATTGCCGACGACGAATTATCCAGGAAGTAATAATAACGAACGGCTTGAAACCATAAACGCTCCTTGATAAAAGGATCTGTTTCGGCATCGAAGGCACTAATCAGCGTTGAAGCCAGCTTTACCGGCGAATGATTGGGCTTTACCTTATCCCACGAATAATATTGATCGTTTACCGAATAAACCTCACTTATTTTGGCCAGCTTAAGGTAGCTATAAAAAGCTTTGAGCATTTTTGCCGATACAGTACCGGTGCTCATAACCGGGTATTTAGCGGGCAATACTTTGAGCGCGCCTGCTGATTTACGGGAAATGGAATCAACAGCGCCGGCACTGGCTTTAATAAGCAGGTACTGCAGTGAGGCTTTGCTGAATTGACGGTTAAAATGATCGTACCATTCGTCAACAATAATATCGTTATACCAGCTGTTGCTCCCATCGGCATAGCCTAAGCCATAGTAAACCTCGTTACCCGTGTAAAAGAAGGGGGAGTATTGCTTGTTGACAAAATATTCGGGAGTGAAAACTGAATATTCTTCCTCGTACGAGTCGGCACAGGCCCAGATCACTCCGGCTATGGCCAGCGTGCATAGGCTAAAAACGAGCAGAAATTTGCGTAAGGGTTTCCTGGTTAAATTTTGAAAGGTCGATGTTGGCCAGTTCATAGTAGATGATGGTTGTATTTTTTTGTTTAGGTAGATGTTCCGTTATTTGCCCTGCGGCGGTAGTTAAAGTATTCTCGTCCGTTTCTTCAAGTTTAAAAATATCATTTTGTTTGATATAAATTCCATCCAGAAAAAAGCTTGTTTTGGCCCTGTAATTTGCCTGCCCTTCAATTGGTTCAAAATGAGCCTGATCGGAAAGTTGCCTTCGCCCTATTTTTCCATATACCTGGATCACCCGGCCCTCCCTGATATGAATAGCCCAGGAAAATAAAGGCAAGGCGATATCCAGCTTCAGGGGATAGCTGCCCAAGTAAACGATATACTTACCGGCATCATCTTCATTGTAAATTGAATTAGGCTGCTGCAGATCGGCGTTGAGCTTGCCCATGTTGTAAAACATCAGCACGCCTGCATCAACGGGTGGTATACCTGTACGCTCTTTAAATTTAACCTGGTGCAGCCTGATGGTAGCCTCCAGCCGTTTTTGGTTAAGCTTTTTAAATGCTTTAAGGAAGCTGAAGTATTTGTCCCGGGTACTTAATGACCAGTCGCAGTCGACCTGTACTTTGGTATAGCTGATCTTCTTTTCTGCGGACAGCTCATTTATTAGTTTATTGCAATGGCCGGCAAGGGCAGCAACAGCGGTATCGGCAGTGTTTTCAAAGGTTTTGTTGGTGATGTAGATAACCGGGGTAATATTTAAGCCCGCCGGGAGCTCATTGAGTTGCACAACGGCATTCGGGTATGAACGTTGTTCCTGATCATTCCAGCTTACATCAAAAAAACGGATATAGACATTATTGCCGGTTTGTTTTAATAAGCCGGCTTGTTGTTCGTTGAGCTTGAAGCCGGTTTTCCAGTAATAGAATGCAGTTGAGGCATTGCCGGGTTTTTTACAGGAGGTTAATGTAGATAGCAAAACTATAACTGTAAGCCAACCAAGAGATTTAAACATATTGAAACAGCAGACTATTTTATCGGAGTAAAGTACGGGATTTTTCGATAGATTGCTGAGGTGATACATGACTTATACTTTGCATGCGAACCACACAGCGCGGCCTTGCTACAGCGGAAAGCATAGGTTTAAGATAACGATCTACGATATGAAAAACATTCTTTTTATAAATGAACCTGATCTATACTTTGATAAAGATGAATTCATAGCCTGCCTTCCTGAAATTGACGGAGAAGATGAACTGTTAAAAGAGCTGAGTGCGGTGCTTAAATTTCCCGGTTATTTTGGACATAACTGGAATGCCGTTTACGATTGCCTGTGTGATTTTCATTGGATAGAAAAGAAAGGAGTTGTACTGGTGCATAATGTTATGCCCATGCTTACCGAAGAAAAACTAAAAGCATATATAGAGGTACTTCATGATGCAACTAAAAGCTGGGGCATTGATGAAGCACATTATTTTAAAGTGATTTTTCCTGTAAAATCAATGCCATTTTTAGAGTATATTTTAATGAATCTCAAATAAAAGCCCAGAACTTGTTTTGTACTGGTCGAAGTACGCTGTCGCTTAACTTCGACCAGTACAAGACCATTAATACCTTACTTATTCAATTTCTTTTCAACCGCACTACGTTGGTTGGAGCCTGCTGATTTTTTTGCCGCTTCCACCTTTTTTGCGGTTGTTCCTTCTTTGCGCGCTTCATAGTTCAATTCGTGTGGCTGCTCTGATACAGAGTTCCTTTCCACTTTTACGCCTCTTTTTGACATTGCTTTTTTTATTAGATGTAACTGATTAACAACGGCGTACTTTAATGGTTTTAACCACCGGGTAAATAATTGTCTTTTTAAATTAATTACAACTAAATGAAATTTAGCTTGTTCAGCTATAAAGGAAAAAGCTATGAAATACCTATTTGCACAAAAAAACAATACCGGACTATGGATCACAGCCGGCATAACAGGAGTTTTGGCAGCAGGCGCGGGGATCTGGTTTTACTTGCGTGGCAAAAAATCAGATGAAACAGCCGGCCCACAAAAAGAACACGTCCAGGACTATCTTGAAGCCAAACACCCCAAAAAGAAAAAACATAAAACCGATGTGGATGAGCTGGCAGACCTGGTACATCATCAGGCAACCTGAAAAGACTGTATACCCCTAACTGGTCGGAGTTAAGCAGCCAGCAAACTCCGACCAGGAGGGTTGCCGGCACGAACCAAACCGGAAGTAATACGACAACTATTATTAAGTAAACGTTATCTATGTGAGGGAAACGTACCGGTACTTAAACAAGTATTTACTCTTCTGATGTTAGCATTACAGCGCACAGCGCTCTTATTGTTTCAGCTAACTTGCCTTCGGCGTTTAACGCTATAAGTTCTGTCTCCCTAAAAGCACGTTTATGTGATTTCCCCTCGTGCTTCGCCTCTATAGTAATAAAGGCTTCAGCGTTTAAGCTATCAGGGCCTGATCTCGTTACCTTTAAAACTTCGAAGTTAGGCTCGAAAATCTCTTTTATTTTATCAATTATCTCCATATCTCAAAAATAAATGTATTGGTTTTAAAAAACATCAGATCAAATCGGGCTATTTTTCACATTTACTTATGTCTTGCTTTTAATAATCAACATTTGATTACCTCCTTTTTGAAATTCGTAATCCACTTTTTGTATATCAATATTAAAATCGCCGCCAAGCACCTCAAGTAATTCGTCAAAAAACAGGGGAGCCCCGGCATTGAGGTTCAATATTGGGAAGATCCGCAATTCGGGGCATATGCGCATGATCTCCTGTATCGCTTCCGTATGAAACTTTAACCCCAGATTATCATACAGCAATAAAAAATGAGAGCTTAGGCCCAACTCAAATGCATTATCAGCGAAAGAGGTTTTAGCGGGCATGGCATGTTTAATATATCTTTGCCGAAAGCAGTCCTGGTCAAAATCCCGCAGAAAATGGTTCATTGCGGTCATTCTTATTTCCTGCAGTTCTTCCACATCTTTAATGTTGTTCCAAACAAACTTATCGGCGTTAGCCCTCACCTGGCCTATCACTTCTACACAGGTTTCATCAATCCGTTTTCTGATATCATCAGTCGAAAATTGATATAAAGGATCGATGGAGGTAACCTGCTTACCCATTGCGTGCATCTCCGCATTAAAACTTGCCGGACCATCACCTATACTGACAATCTTTTTGGTAACATCATTGGCGCTAAGGTTAAACATTTGCTGATATTCGGTAAACGTGCGGCCCCAGGGCACAACGTTATTTAGTTCAAAAGCCATTATTGTAATTTTGTTATAGATAAAAAAACGGACCTATATAATGATACTGCCGGACGGATACTGAAAAAAGGACTAATACCTGATAGTCGTTATGATTCCGGCTGCACAAAGCTGTGACGCCACCAATTGAGTTTGGTTATGTGATAATTGATCATTGATGGGCAAGATATGATTAAAGACTGGCAATAGCAAGGTTTGTTATTTATTCCAAATGCAAACCAACATAAGGCTGACGTCGTCTCTGCTTCCATAAGGCTATTGCACCTGATGCATATGCCGAACACAGCGACAGCCACGACAGGTAACACTGTTTTGAATTGGGTTTAAGGTCCCCTAAAAACCAAAAAGAGCAGATGCTCATCCAACACCTGCTCTTTTTAAAGATCTTTAATTTTGTGCCATTTTCAAACAGTTGCACTTCTGAATTTTTTACAGTTTAATTTCTTCGTCTTTTGATGAGAAGAAATGGAACTCCGTTATTTGGTACGATGGGTTACTTTTAACCTTTATCCATTGGCCATATTTTATAAACCACTTCATTTGGCGGTTATAGATACCTTTTTTAATAAAGGCTTCAATATATGGGTGCACACACAGAGTTATTCCTTTTTCGTTTTGCTCGGTAAGGATGTAATTGAAATTGTTTTCAATATCATCCATCAGCAAAATGGTTGGCCTTATAGTGCCAGTTCCGTTACAGGTAGGGCAAACCTCGCTGGTAACGATGTTCATTTCGGGCCTTACCCGCTGACGGGTGATCTGCACCAATCCAAATTTGCTCGGAGGCAAAATGGTGTGCTTGGCACGGTCGTACTGCATTTCGGCACGCAGAAAATCAAAAAGCTCCTTACGGTTCTGCGGTTTGTGCATATCGATAAAATCGATCACCACAATGCCACCCATATCGCGAAGGCGTAACTGCCTTGCAATTTCTTTGGCAGCTTCTTTGTTTACCTGGTAAGCGTTCTCTTCCTGGTTTTCTTTGCTGGCTGTGCGGTTACCGCTGTTTACGTCAATGACGTGCAGGGCTTCGGTATGCTCAATTACCAGGTAAGCGCCACCGGCAAGGTTAACTGTTTTACCAAATGCGCCTTTAATCTGCTTTTCGATACCGAAATGGTCAAATATAGGCTCCTTATGCTTGTGCATGCGGACTATGCTCTCCATATCGGGCGAGATTTCATGAATGTATGACCGAATTTCTTCGAACATACTATTGTCATTGGTATAAATGTGCTGAAAATCGGGGTTCAAAATATCCCTGAGGATAGTTGATGTACGCCCAATTTCGCCCAATACCTTTTTTGAAGGCTCAACAGATGGCAGCTTGGTAATAAACTGTTCCCATTTCGAGATCAGGTCAAGCAGATCTTTCTGTAGTTCATCAACCCCTTTACCTTCGGAAACTGTACGGATGATAACGCCAAAATGCTTTGGCTTAATGCTTTCAACTACTTTACGGAGGCGTGTACGTTCAGTATTGCTTTTTATCTTTTTCGAAATAGAAATTGCTTCCGAAAAGGGTACTAAAACAACATACCGGCCCGCTATCGACAGGTCGGAACTTAAACGCGGCCCCTTAGTTGATATGGGTTCTTTAGCTATCTGTACCGGGATAAGCTGGTTTTTGGTCAATATCTCGGAGATTTTGCCTCCTTTATTGATATCTGCCTCAAGCTTAAACCCATCCAGTAGCTTTGACTGATATCCCCCGCTACGTACCTGCTTGGTTAGTTTAAGCAGGCTCTGCACCTGCGGACCAAGATCAAGATAATGCAAAAAGGCATCCTTCTCATAGCCAACGTCAACAAAGGCGGCATTTAAACTGGGCATGATCTTTTTGATGCGGCCCAGGTAAATATCGCCAACTGTATAGTTGTTGCTTACCTGTTCTTTGTGAAGCTCTACGAGTTGTTTATCCTGTAATAATGCAATGGTAGCCCCGTTGGGGGATGAATCGATAATTAATTCCTTTATCAATTGCTACTCCATTTCTTATAACGGTAAAAACCGTGTGTTAATAAGTGGGTAAAAAACACTAATAAATAAAAAGTACCCACCCCGGTTTGGGGCAGGTAAAATCACTAATGTTTAGTCTTAAGTCGTTGGTCGAAAGTTTAAAGTCAGAAAAAAAGACTTTGTACTTAAGACTAAGAACTATCGACTTAACATAAATGCTTATTTCTTTTTATGTCTGTTTTTTCTTAAACGTTTTTTACGTTTGTGGGTAGCCATTTTGTGTCTTTTACGTTTTTTACCGCTCGGCATAATAATAATTTTAAAATGTGTGTTAGTTATTTAATTCCTTAATATATCCATCAATGCGCTGACTGAAAACAGGGTCAGGCATCATTTCTTTGCATTTCTGGTAAGCGTCAATAGCTTCCTTTTTCATGCCTAATTGCTTATAGCTTTCGGCTAAATAGAAAGTAGGTTCCAGTTCCTGCTTTTGTGCAAGCAGTGTTTTAAACCTGCTTACCGCTTTTTCATACTGACCCGATTTCATGGCGAACATACCTAAGTTAAGGTTAGCGTTCCAATTTTTCGGGTCTTTTTTAACAACCTCAAGCAACAGCGCTATACCCTGCATAGGGCCTGCTGCGCCATTAACGTAAGCTATGCCCAACCCGGTTTTACCTTCAAGGCTTTCGGGTTGTAATTTCAAAGCATTTTGAAATGCTTCGGCAGCATCATTCACAAACGCAGGTTGAAATAAAGTATCCTGTGTAAGTTTATATGCATCATTAAAACGGTTACCTGCATTTATCCAGTCTTGTACCTTGTTTTCTTTACGGGCTAATGCCTGGTAATAAAACGCTGCAGGTGCGGGCTGGTTAACATCATCCCAGTGCTTGGCAAGCTGCGCTTGCAAAGATGGCGCATCTGCGTCTGATGCTTTTTTTAACTGGGCTTCAAGGTCATTGATCTTAGCCGCCAATGCATCCCCAATAGCTGCTTTGGCAGGGGCCGACACCATATCAACGGTAACATTAGCTGCCGGTTTAACAGCGCCTGCTGAGGCGGCCATGGCCGGTTTGCCGTTTTTATCGTCTTTTGGTTTTACCAAACCTTTTACGGGCAACCAATACAAATAGCCCATAATAACAACTACGGCTGCACTAACGACTATTTGTTTTTTATTCATGATGGCGTATAATTATTTTTTGCTGGTTTTGTTACCTGACTTTACTTTCTCAACAAAAGTTTTGGCCGGTTTAAAGCTTGGCACAAAGTGCTCAGGGATAATGATGGCAGTATTTTTTGAAATGTTACGTGCTGTTTTCTTAGCTCTTTTTTTAACCACAAAGCTACCGAACCCTCTTACATATACGTTTTCGCCGCCAACCATTGAGCTTTTAACAACTTTGAAAAACGCCTCAACAGTTTCCTGCACGTCTACTTTCTCTATACCTGTTTTTGATGAGATTTCAGTTATAATTTCTGCCTTAGTCATATCTTATTTACTTAATTTAATTTTATAAATACTTAACTGTTTTGGGGTTGCAAAAGTATTGCTTTATCCGTTAACAGCGAAATATTTATCCGTTTTTTTTTGCCAGGGCCGTAAAACCTACATTTTCGTTACAATTTTGAGTATGAGAGGCTTATAAATTACTGGTTAAACATCAATTTGCCGGTGTAAAGAAGTGTGAAAAAAAGTATGAAAATCTATCAATCCAACTGGTAGTAAAGGGCTTGTACTTTCACAGGTTAGTTGCCAATATTTATCTCTGATTTTTAAATATCAACTCCCCGGCCTCCTGGCTTTCTTCCTGGTTCCTGAATCTTAATTTCATATCTCCCAACCCTCCCTCCTCTTGTTGGTTCTTGATTGTCTGCCTCATGACCCTCCCTCTATGCCTCCTGCCCTCCTCTCTTGATTCCTGATTCTTGCCTTCTTGTTTCTTGCCTTCTTGTTTCTTAATTACTTTTACAACAATGAATTTTACCGACGAAGTGGTACAATGGTACTTAAACAACAAACGAAACCTGCCCTGGCGTAATACTACCGATCCTTATGTGATCTGGCTATCTGAAATCATACTGCAGCAAACCCGGGTAGAACAGGGTATGCCATATTTTTATCGCTTCCTGGAAAAATATCCTGATGTAAGCAGTTTTGCCGCTGCTCATGAAGATGAAATCCTGAAGCTATGGCAGGGACTGGGTTACTACTCCAGGGGGCGCAACATGCTAAAAACGGCCCGGTTGGTACAGGAGCTCCATAACGGCCGTTTCCCGGATAGCTATAATGAACTGATAAAACTAAAAGGTATTGGCGAATATACGGCTGCCGCCATCGCTTCGTTTGCGGCTAATGAAGCCAAAGCCGTGGTAGACGGTAACGTTTACCGTGTACTGGCGCGATACCTGGGTATCTATGAACCAATCAACTCAATCGGGGGTAAAAAAACATTTCAACAGGCTGCCAATGATTTTCTTAATAAGAAAATTCCGGGACTGCACAATCAGGCCATGATGGAGTTTGGCGCCATGCTGTGCAAACCTAAAAATCCGGCCTGTGGTATTTGCCCTGTCCGCCTGGGCTGCGTGGCCTTCAACACCAATGCTGTAGCCGCACTTCCGGTGAAATTAAAAACGGTAAAAGTACGTGAGCGCTTTTTTAATTATTTCCTGGTAACCAACGGCGATACCGTTTTGATGAACAAAAGGGGCGATAAAGACATCTGGGCCAATATGTTTGACTTACCTATGGTAGAAACAAGCTCACTTTTAACCCTGACAGCGCTATTGAAACACCTCGAAGTTTTAGCTGTTTTTGGTGATGATATTGAAGCTACTGAAATCTCGCCGGTGCATAAACACATCCTTACCCATCAGCGGCTTTTTGTAAGGCTGATAAAAATCAAAAACCAGCCACTCAAAACGCAGGAAAACTGGGTTAAAATTAACGTTCAAAACCTGCCGGAGTTAGCTTTACCAAAAATCATTTTTATATTATTAAAAAATATTTTTAATTTGTAAAATAATTTTGCGTTAATTTATGGCATGTCTGGAATAAACAAAGTAATACTCGTTGGCCACTTAGGCAAAGACCCTGAAGTGCGGAATTTAGAAGGTGGCGTATCTGTTACGAGTTTCCCTTTAGCTACTTCCGAAACTTTTAACAAAGATGGCCGCAAGGTTGAACAAACCGAATGGCATAATATTGTAATGTGGCGCGGACTGGCAGAAGTAGCGGCCAGGTTTCTTTCAAAAGGAAAGCTGGTTTATATTGAGGGCAAACTCCGCACCCGCTCATTTGAGGATAAGGAAGGCATAAAAAAATACACTACCGAAATTGTGGCCGAAAACTTCACTATGCTTGGCCGCAAGAGTGATTTTGATACCGAACCGTTAAAATCACCCTCAAAAAATGGGGACTCGTTTATAGATCATTTAAATGCCGAAGACTATTAAATTACCGATACTTACTAAAACATCTCCAAAAAAATGCCGGTAACACTTGTCACTGGCATTTTTCATATCCCGCAGAATTATAAATCGGTTATTGCTTAAAATAGTTCACACCCTGCGGCGCGGTACAATCGTCGGCCGGTCCGCATATATATGTCAACGTAAGTACATTCCCTCCGGCATTTAAAACCATAGTGTAGTTCGCCGTTACCGCAATGACGTTGCTAACCGCCGCCAGTTCGGAAACCGGACCAAAAGCATTGTTTTTGTTTTGATAATCGGTTATATCATACAAGGTTAACACCGAATTCTGGATCTTATACTTTCCAACCCTTTTTGACGCTGTTCCGATAAGCTTTTTGGAAACCGAGTCGATACTGGTCACAGTACCTTCAAATGTGTGATCGGTTTTAAAATCGTATTCATATTGTGTCCATTGTTTTGAAAAAGTAGCAGGAACAATCCATTTTCCGGATATGTTTAGCTCGCTGTTTGTTGCCCTCTCTTTATGGCAGCCCCAAAAAGCGGTTACTAAAACAATGGCTAACAAGCCTAATACTTTGGCGGGATTCGTAATTTGTTTCATATCAATGGTTACGCTTAAAAAAAGCATAATGATACAGCAGCATATTCTTTTTCCCGGCAAACGCAAAAGCCCTCATATAATGGACTATATGAGGGCTTTCCTGTTAATATGTTATCTTCCTCCCGGAGGGCATTTAGCTTTCAGATACTGTGTAAATAACGTGCGCAAATGCTGTGTTGTACCTTCGCCTTCCGATATCGAATGCGTACGGTTAGGGTACGACATTAGCTGAAACTGCCTGTTGTATTTCACCAGTTCATCAATCAGCAGCTCGGCATTTTTGTAATGCACATTATCATCGCCCGTACCATGAATGTAAAGCAGGTTGCCTTTCAAATTCTTAGCATAAGTAACCGGCGAACCTTTGATAAACACTGCACGGCCGGCATCATCGGTTGGTACGCCCATATAGCGCTCCTGGTAAATGTTATCATAAGTAAGCTGGTTGCCTACCGCCGCTACCGCTATCCCTGTTTTATAAATATCTCCATACTGGAACATCAGGTTAAGGGTTGATGAACCGCCGCCGCTCCAGCCGTGCACTGCTATACGGGCTGAATCGACAAATGGCCATTTCATGATCTCTTTGGCAGCCATAGCCTGATCGCGGATGTTGATGATACCTATGTTCTTGTAAATAGCCTTGCGCCAGGCTGTGCCTTTAGGGGCTGGAGCGCCACGACCTTCAACCGACATGTAAATATACCCGTCATCGGCCATACTGCCTTCATACAGCCTGTTACGGCCTGTCCCCCAGGTATCCGTTACGGTTTGTCCGGCCGGTTCGCCATAAACGGTAAACAGTACCGGGTATTTTTTATTGGGGTCGAAATTGGTTGGCTTTACCATCCAGCCGTCCATTTCAATGCCATCAACAGTTTTTACTTTGAAAAACTCGGGTTTATTTTTAGCGTTTTTATCAATGGCTATTACGGTACCGCCGATATGCTTGTGAGCTGGCAAACTGATCACCTCGCTTTGCGGGTGGGTATAGCTGTTACTGAAATTATGCAGCGCAACCTTGCCATTCGGCGAAATATCATAGCTATGCGTGCCCGGTTCATCAGCAGGCGAAACACGCTCGGCCGTGCCGCCGCTTAATTTTATTTTGTAAAGATATTTCTGTGTAGCATTATCCGGCGAAGCAATAAAGTATACATAACCCAGAGCTTCGTCGATCATGTCGATGCCAATCACATCATAGTTGCCTTTGGTGATCAGGCTTTCTTTGCCTTCGCGGGTTATTTTATACAAATGGCGCCAGCCGTCCTTTTCGCTCAGCCATAAAAAACTTTTACCTTTTTCAATCCAGCCCCAGCCTACCGGGTCGCCGCCGGCTACACGTGCTTTAACGTCAATCCATGAATCGTTGTGTTCTTCGCGGATTACGCGGGTGGTACCGTTTGACACGTTGCCTATAAACACGCGGCTTTCATTTTGCGCACGGTTTAGTTGTTCAAGAATAACTTCGTTTGAGTTATCGGCCCATTCCATATTAGGGATGTAATGCTGCACAGCATCGCCGGGTACATTGATCCAGGTAGTTGTACCGGTAGCGGTGTTAACAACGCCCACTTTACATGAGCTTGGATCTTCGCCCGCAACAGGGTACTCAACCGGCACAACATAGGGATAAACCGAATCGGTAGTGTTCAGCATCAAATAGGTTTTGATCTTGCTGGCGTCTAATTGCCAGTACGCAATTGATTTGCTATCCGGCGACCAGCGGAAACCATCGCGGCAGCCAAACTCTTCCTCATAAGCCCAGTCAAAAGTACCGTTGATAAGCGTTTGGGTACCATCGGTAGTTAATTGTTTTACCGAGCCATCGGCCAAATCTTCCATGTAAATGTTATGCCCGCTTACGTAAGCAGCTTTACTGCCATCGGGCGAAAATTTGGCGAACATCAGTGATGATGCCGGCAGGTTTTTACCCAACTGCCAAAGTTTTTTGGTGTTTGAATCATAAACCCAGTAATCGCCGCGGGTATCATAACGCCATACTTTTTTGGTATTGGTGTTGATGAGCACTTTTTTGTTATCATCGCTCACCGTAAACCTTTTAACACTGATAGGCGCTTTGCCTGCAGGCGTCAATTCTTCTTTGGTGATAAAAACAGTTTTTTTGGAGGTATCGCGGGCATCAATCATGATAATTTGCCCGCCGGTTATGCGGTAATACTGATAGCCGTCTTTTGTCCAGTTAACGGCGGCCCGTTGCGCCCGGGCCGTATTTTGCAGTAAGATTAATAATAGCGCAGTAAGGAAAAATAATCCCGAACGGTAAAATTTCATATACATTTAGTTTGAATTAATAGAGCGGCGTTATTTTTATTTATTAAATAACGTCACTGTAAATTTTGCGTTAAATTAGCACAATAAAGAACTCTAAAGCCCTCTGTAATGAAAAAAATACCTCTATTGCTCGCTGCCTGCATGTTATTTTTCGCATCGGTAAACGCCCAGCGGGCCGACAGGAGCAAGTTCATTAAAGACAGTTTAGACCTCTATATCAGCAAGGCCTTAACCAACTGGCGCGTGCCAGGCATAGCTGTTTGTATTGTGAAAGATAACAAGGTTGTGCTAATGAAAGGTTATGGTGTTAAAGAGCTTGGCCTCATGAACAAAGTTGATGAAAATACCCTGTTCATGATAGGCAGCAATACCAAGGCTTTCACGGCAACAGCGCTTGCCATGCTGGAGGCAAACAAAAAACTGTCATTAGATGACAAGGTAACCAAATACATACCTGAATTTAAGCTGGAAGACAAAAACGCAAGCGACCAGGTAATAGTGCGAGATCTCCTTTGCCACCGCCTCGGCTTCCGGACATTTCAGGGCGATTTTACTTTTTACAATACCAACCTTACACGCCAGGAGGTAATTCAGCGTTTGGGCAAGCTTAAAGCTACTTATCCGTTCCGTACACGCTGGGGATATACCAACGCGGCATTTTTAACGGCCGGCGAGATCATTCCGAAGGTTACCAACGGGCACTCATGGGAAGCTTACTTAAAGGAAGCCATTTTTGCACCACTGGGCATGGGCAATACTTTGGCCCTAAGCAAGGATTTGCCAACATCCTTAAACCGCACGGTGCCGCATACTATTGTCGACGGCAGGCTTACGCCAATCCCTTATTGCCAGATAGATGGGATCGCACCTGCGGGATCTATCAGCTCATCGGTAAATGACATGAGCAAATGGGTACTTGCTTTACTGAACGACGGTAAGGTTGGGCAGCGCCAGGTGATCCCTTCCGCAGCCATCCAGGCAACACGTGTGCCGCAGGATATCGTGAGTAGTGTTCATCATATGAATGGCGAAAATAACTTTGAGCTTTATGGCTTAGGCTGGTTTATCCAGGATTACTCGGGCCACAGGCTGGTGATGCATGATGGCGGGGTTAACGGCTATTTGTCGTCAGTAACGCTTTCGCCGCAGGATAACCTGGGCATCATCATATTAACCAATACCGATCAGAACCAGTTGTTTGAGGCCCTGCGCTGGGATATTTTAGATGCTTACTTCAAACAACCTTTCCGCAATTACAGCGAAGGTTATTTAAAACAATACAAAGCCAATATCGCAACCGAACAGGCCGAAGATAAAAAGTTGAGGGATTCTGTCCTGTTAAACCCCAAACCAATGTTGCTGCCAAACAAATATATTGGCAAGTACAGCAACGATTTTTATGGCAGCATGGAGGTTACCCAGGGCGAGGGCAACAACCTCGAAATGCGCTTTGAGCATCACCCTAAAATGTATGCCTTGCTAAAACCACTGGGCGGTAACCGCTTTTATGTGACTTTTTCTGACCCTACACTGGGGAAAGCTGTATTTCCGTTTATGGTACAAAACGGCGAGGTTACGGGAGTGCGCGTAAAAGTGGCTGATTTTGTAGAGCGGGGCGCGTATGATTTTAAAAAGAATTAGGGGAGTGACATTGCCGCCAACATCGTTGTTAAGTGTTTAAACCTGTTGGCCTCTGAAGGCAAAAATAACATACCCATCACGTCATGCTGAGTGTTTAAATCCATGAACTCTGAAGGTTAGATGACAAAGAGGGCCTGTCAGTCTGAGCCTGTCGAAGACTCGTGCGGAGAGGCCTGCCCACCATGCTTCGACGGGTTCAGTATGACACCCGTTTTAAGTTGTCATGGGTAGCCCGTCGAAGACTCGTGTGCAGAGCCTGCCGCCATACTTCGACGGGCTCAGTATGCCCCCCTTTTTTTAAGTTATCATGGGTAACTTACCTTAATTTAATTTAAGTCATGGTAAGGACGAAACTGTCCTATGGTAAAAATAAAGCTTGTTACTTCCTGAATAACCCTTCAAAAAACAGCGCCATAACATAAAATGCCATGGCGCTGAAAAAATATCTAAACAATTAAATCTTATTGCAGCACAATCTTACGGATACGGTTGTTATAATAGTCGGCTACGTAAACATTGTTGCCGGCATCAACTGCAATACCCTGCGGCGAGTTAAAGATCCCTGCAGTGCCAACACCTTCCGCAAAACCGCTTGTTCCGTTACCGGCAATTACTTTTAATACTTTATCCTTGGTAATCTCCAGGATCCTGCCATTCTGATCGGCTATGAAGAGATTCCAGCTTTTATCAAACGCAATGGCCGACGGGTTGCCAACAACTCCGGTCCGTTTATTACCGCCAACAAAAGTAGTAACAACGCCCGCCGGGGTTATTTTACGAATGGCATGATTAAGCGTTTCGGCTACATATATATTATTATTGGCATCAATAGCTATGCCGTTAGGCTTATTGAAAGTAGCGCTGGTTGCGGTTGCATTATCCAGGTAACTTGCGCCCCTGCTGCCTGCAAATGTGGTAACAACACCTGCCGGGGTTATTTTGCGGATCAGGTTATTACCCAAATCGGCCACAAAAATATTTCCGGAGCCATCAATTGCTAACCCGCGCGGACTGTTAAACGTTGCTTTGGTGCCCGTACCATCGGCATATCCGGCATCGCCGCTGCCTGCAAAAGTGCTTACCATACCTGCCGGGGTAATTTTACGGATATTATTATTGCCATAATCGGCTACATACATATTGCCTGTTGCATCGGTAACCAAACTTTGCGGAGCATAAAACTGTGCGGTGGCTATAGGGCCGTCAACATAGCCAATGCTACCGTTGCCGGAAAGTGTAGCGACATCTCCTGCTGCAGTAACTTTGCGTATGGCACTGTTAAATGAATCGGCTACATAAATATTGCCGTCGGCACCCACGGTTATCCCCTGCGGACTGTTGAAAAGAGCGGCGCCGCCCAAACCGTCAACAAAGTCGGCCGCGGTATTGCCCGCCAATGTGCTAACTGTTCCTCCTGTCGATGTTGTACCATCGCCGGTGGTAAACTGCACCACTTTACCGTAGCCTGTACCCGCGCTGTTTACAGCATATGCCCGTGCATAATAAGTTGTTTTAGGGCTTAAGCCGGTAAGCTTTGTAGTATAGGCGTACAAAATTACCGTATCGGTGGTTTTCTTATCGGCTGTGGTAGGAGTTTGATTGGTGGGGCTGTAACAGATACCGTAGCTGCTCAGGCTCACGTCAGTCGATCCATTAAATAAACCGCCTGTATAGGCTATGGTTCCACTTTCGGTAGTCACCACATCCATTGTGGTTAAATCAGGCACGGTTACGGGTGTAACGTTCCCTTTTTTACCACAGCTTGTGCCGGCCAAAGCAACGGCAAATAGAAACGCGGCAAATAAAATTGTTTTGGTAAAGCTTTTTTTCACGAGTTAGTTTAAAAGTTATATGTAGTAAGTAAGCAAAATTAACTTATCAATACGTAGCAAATTACTTTAAAGTAACATTTTAACAAATATTAACATACTTATTACTTACCAAAAAGCTCCGCCGCCCTGCAAACACAAATAAAACCGGTTAACTGCTTCCACACGGGGGCAAAATCATCAAAATCCGGCAACATTTTTGGTGTATACCTGTTATTAATTTACTATGAAACTCATAACGCTGTTCATATCCATTTTGATAGCTAATACAGCTATTGCGCAAAAACATGTACCACTGCCCCACGGAATGATATTTGGCGAAAAGCCCGACACGATAGCCTTGATGCCCGCCTCCAAACTGGAAGCTTTTATGGGTAAAAAAACACGGATCACTACGGCCGTTAGCGGTAAGGTTATTAAAGTAACTAAAGAAAAAGGCGGCTGGTTTGAAATGGATGCGGGTAACAACCGGGTTATAACAGCCCATTTTACCAATGCGGGGATAAACCTCCCCAGGCAATTGGCGGGCCGTACGGTAGTCATTTCAGGAATAGCAGCCAAACAATTTATTGCCGATGACCTGCAGCATATGGCCGGCGATACGGTTAGCGGCAAAAACCAGCATAAGGTAAATACCAACCCCGGCCGAAGGATCAGCTTTGAAGTAAAAGGATTAATGGTAGATAAATAAAGCTATTCAAGCCGGATAAACACCTACCCGTTTGTTACAATGAGCTGCCTTAATTTTTCAGAAACCTCGTTTTTGTTTACTGCAGATGCTTCGCGTTTGCATTTCATGTAATGCTCGCGGGCAATTTTTTCGGCCAGGTCGCCGATGGTTTTTACATGCATCTCTTTGCCAAAACGTCCCGCGAGTTTTAAACCCATCCCGGCTATTACCATACCGGCAATACCTATGGCCAGGTAATAAAAGGCCAGAACAAAGCTAACCACCAATATCATGGAAAACAGGTTAACTATCCATTGCTTGGGCTGAAGCAACCGGATCTGGAAACCCATCTCTTCTTCAATAGCGGCCACAGCCTCAATACGGCTATCGCGCGGAAAAAGATCAGCGAGTTTGGTTTGGGGCTTTATGATATCTTTATCATACCCCGATGATGTATTGATGGCATTACGGAGTTTGTAAAACGCCTGCTGTGTGGTACAGCCATCATTTGTTTTTTTTACCTTTTCAACAACAACGTCGCAAAGTTTACCAAAGTTTTGCACATCGTTTACCGATGTATCGTTTAAACTGATGTTAAATGATTTTTCAATTTTCACTAAAACATCATCCATATCTTCAGGATCAACACTCTTCAGGTTGATTTCCTGACCATTAGCCGTATTAACTTTCAATCTATAGCAACTAAATACAACAATAGTGAACCTGCAATTAGGGTTGCAGGTTCACGTTTATTAGCAATTAAACTACAAAGGCTGCAATTTAATGTTTTAATTATTTACTCAAATACATTGATTTCTCTTTGTACAAGTGCCTGAAGTATGGGTCCTGCAGGTTAGGGATAAAGCGGATAGCCTCACCTGTCGATTTCATTTCAGGGCCAAGCTCCTTGGTAACTTCAGGGAATTTATCAAATGAGAACACCGGTTCTTTGATAGCGTAGCCCCATAGTTTGCGCTCGATAGTAAAGTCGCTCAGCTTATTGGCCTCAAGCATAACCTTTGTGGCTATGTTGATGTATGGCACATCGTAGGCTTTGGCGATGAAAGGCACCGTACGTGAAGCACGCGGGTTGGCCTCAATCACATACACCTTATCATCCTTAACCGCGAATTGTATGTTAAGCAAACCGCGTACGTTAAGCGCTTTAGCTATCTTTTTGGTATATTCTTCTATCTGGTGGATTACATTGTCCGACAGATCGAACGGAGGCAATACAGCGAATGAATCGCCCGAGTGGATGCCTGCAGGCTCAATGTGTTCCATGATCCCAACAATGTGTACATCCTCGCCGTCGCTGATCGAGTCAGATTCGGCCTCGGCGGCACGGTCAAGGAAGTGGTCGATCAGTACGCGGTTGCCCGGCAGATTGCGCAGCAGGCTTACCACAGCTTTCTCCAGGTCTTCGTCGTTGATTACAATACTCATGCCTTGCCCGCCTAATACGTAGCTTGGGCGTACAAGCACCGGGTAACCAACCTTGTGGGCTACTTCAAGTGCTTCTTCAGCACTTTCGGCAACACCGTATTTAGGGTATGGTATATCAAGATCTTTCAGCAGGTCGGAGAAACGGCCGCGGTCTTCGGCAATATCCATGTCATTGAATGATGTACCAATGATCCGGATGCCGTGCTCGTGCATTTTCTCGGCCATTTTAAGCGCAGTTTGGCCACCCAGCTGAACAATTACCCCATAAGGTTTTTCAAGCTCGATGATCTCGCGTACATGCTCCCAGTAAACCGGCTCAAAGTACAGCTTATCGGCCATGTTAAAGTCGGTTGATACTGTTTCAGGGTTACAGTTAACCATGATGGCTTCAAAGCCTGCTTCTTTAGCAGCAAGTAAACCGTGCACACAACTGTAGTCGAACTCGATACCCTGGCCTATACGGTTAGGGCCTGAGCCTAATACGATGATCTTTTTCCGGTCAGATGCTACCGACTCATTTTCGCCTTCGTAGCTCGAATAGTAGTATGGAGTTTTAGCAGGGAACTCGGCAGCGCAGGTATCAACCATTTTGTAAACGCGGTGCATGCCCAGGGCTTTGCGGCGCTGGTAAACATCTTCCTCGGTTACGTTACCTAAAATGTGTGCTATCTGCACATCAGAGAAACCTTTTTGTTTTAGCGTGTACAGAAACTCCTCAGGAACGTTGTTCAATGAATAACGGCGAAGCTCTGTTTCCAGGTTAACCAACTCCTGGATCTGGTTCAGGAACCAGCGGTCGATCTTGGTTACTTTACGTACCGATTCGATTGGCACACCAAGGCTCAGGGCATCATAGATGTGGAACAACCTGTCCCAGCTCGGGTGCTCAAGGCTGGCCATGATCTCTTCGAGGTTACGGCTCTGGCGGCCATCGGCACCTAAACCGGCACGACCGATCTCGAGGCTTTGGCAGGCTTTCTGCAAGGCTTCTGTAAAGCTGCGGCCAATGCCCATCACCTCACCTACCGATTTCATCTGCAGGCCAAGTTCTTTATTAGCGCCTTTGAATTTATCAAAGTTCCAGCGAGGTATTTTAACGATCACATAATCCAAAGTAGGCTCAAAATAAGCCGAGGTTGTTTTGGTGATCTGGTTTTCAATTTCATCAAGATTATAACCTATGGCCAGCTTGGCAGCAATTTTAGCAATTGGATAACCGGTAGCTTTTGATGCAAGGGCTGAAGAGCGTGACACACGTGGGTTGATCTCGATAGCGATGATCGCTTCATCTGCAGGGTTTACCGAAAACTGCACGTTACAACCGCCGGCAAAGTTACCGATGGCGCGCATCATTTTGATAGCCTGGTTACGCATTTCCTGGTAGCAGCGGTCGCTCAGGGTCATGGCCGGGGCTACAGTGATCGAGTCGCCGGTGTGGATACCCATCGGATCAAAGTTCTCAATAGAGCAGATAATGATTACGTTATCGTTGCTATCGCGCAGCAACTCCAATTCGTATTCTTTCCAGCCTAACACAGCCTGCTCAACCAATACCTCGTGGGTTGGTGAAGCCTGTAAGCCACGGTTAAGGGCGGCATCAAAATCTTCCTTTCTGTGAACAAAACCTGCACCTTTACCACCCAGTGTGTAGCTTGGGCGAATAACCAGCGGGAAGCCAATTTCCTGCGCGCCTTCTTTACCTTCAAGAAAAGAGTTGGCGATTTTTGATTTGGCAACCCCTACGCCGATGTCAACCATCAGCTGGCGGAAAGCCTCACGGTTTTCGGTTTTTTCAATGGCGGCGATATCTACACCGATAACTTTAACGCCATATTTTTCCCAAATGCCGCGTTCAGACGCTTCGATACAAAGGTTCAACGCGGTTTGACCGCCCATGGTAGGCAGCACAGCGTCTATCTGCTGTTCGGTTAAAATTTTCTCAATGCTTTCGCAGGTGAGCGGCAGAAGGTAAACATGATCGCTGATAACTTTATCCGTCATGATAGTTGCCGGATTGCTGTTAATAATAGAAACGGAGATGCCTTCTTCTTTTAACGAGAGAGCGGCTTGTGAGCCGGAATAATCAAATTCGCAAGCCTGGCCGATAATGATTGGGCCGGAGCCAATGATCAGAACGGATTTGATGGAGGTGTCTTTGGGCATAGGGCTTTTTTTAAGTCAAAAGTTCTAAGTCAAAAGTCAAAGGCTGTTAAGCCTTTAAACGGTTTTTCCTATGCGCTGAAAGCCAAGAAATCCCGACTTCAGCGTCGGGGTGCAAAGATAGAGTTTTAACAAACACCATTCATGTTTTTTTTCAGATTTAATATTGTCGCCATAACACCGGGCCTTTTTTAAGTTTCGGAGCACATTTTCTTAAAACAATAGGCTTACTATTTCCGTAAAATCTCACTATATTTACTTACAGCCCGGCCTGTAATTTCCAATTGAACCTGTAATTGCGCCAGGGCGCAAATACGTTATATTTAAGGACTATGATAAAGAAGTCTGTTTTTCCGTTGCTTGCGGCTATTTTATTTTGGGGCAGCTGTGCTATGCTGCAATCAGTTGTTAAATCAACATTCCCGTATACCGCTACTATGGTTATCCCGGCGTCGGCCAAAGTTGATGAACCTGAAACCGCAATAAGCACGGGTAACAGCTTTGACCAGGATTTTACTAAAGATGGCAACAATGCCAGCAGGATAAGCGAGGTACGCATCATATCAGCCAAACTGCAGTCGAGCGACCCATCAGATTATAACATTGGCAACATAGCGTCATTAAGGGTATACATGGCTAAAAATGATGGCAGTGAAGAGGTAATGGTGGCCATACGTAAAGATATCCAACCCAACGCCGGCAACAGCATAGTACTTGACATTGACAACTCACACTTTTTAGACGAACTGGTGCGGCAGCCAAGCGTACGCATCCGGATGGTTTATCGCCTGCGTAAAGCTATGGCAACTGATGCCAGCCTGAAAGTATCATTGGGAATTGGATCGTACCCGGCTAATTAAGCTTACCTGCCTATCGCAAAAGAAACCGGAACGCTGTATCTAACTTTAACCGGAACGCCAAATTGTGTTCCCGGAACCCATTTTGGCGAGTTATTGAGCACCCGCACAGCTTCATCATCAATAATGGGAGCAACAGATTTACTCACTTTAATATCTGTTAATGTTCCATCCTTTTCCACAACGAAAGAAAGCACCACAGTACCTTCAATACCCTTACGCAGGGCATCATCGGGATATTTGATATTATTTGATAAAAACCTGCCGAACCGCTCAAGTCCGCCTTTAAATTGCGGAGGCAACCCACGAGATTTCAGGTAAGTATTAACTTTTCCCTCTTTAGTTGTAGCTGTGCCTGATATTAACACCCCGTTATCATAAATTTCGGTAAAAGTAGTTTTGAAGTCTTGAAAATCACCTTTCCACTGTCCATCGCGTGTACCGCCTTTTACAGGGCCTTCTTCTTCAACATAACCAAATTTGTTATCGTAACCTTTAAAGTAGCCATTACCCTCAGAAACCTGGTCGTTTCCCAATGAATCTTTATTGGCTATGATGAGGTAATTGCCAGACCTGTCGGCTGTACGGTCTTTATTACCTTCGGGATACGAAAACTGTGCGTATAACCTGCCATTGGGATAAAATTCCATATCCTCACCTGCCTTTACCCCGTTTTTATAGCTGATAACCGATTGCCTTTTGCCATTAGCATAGTAGGTAACACATTGCCCTTCAAATTGCGGCGGATCGATCTTTACAGATTTTCCGATGAGTTTTTGAGAGCCGCTGGGATAAAATTCAAAAACATTATATAACGTTGAAGCCGAGTCTGGCTCACGCACCACACGGATATAGTCGGCACTATCACGTATACCAACATACTTACCGTTATTTTTTATAAAATAAACATTTTGGCGCTGGGCATAGGCCCCGGTTGCAATAAGAAGAAAAAGGGTGATTGTAAAAAGCGGTTTCATAAATTGCGGCTTAGGCGCCGCTAATTTACTTAATCAATTTATTATCTGAATCGGGAAATATCAAAATTGGCTCATAATTCCGGGCTTCTTCAACCTCCATGTAGGCGTATGACATAATGATCACAATGTCGCCAACCTGTGCCAGGCGGGCGGTAGCGCCGTTAAGGCATACGGTGCCTGTTCCGCGTTCGCCTTTGATGACGTAAGTTTCAAAGCGTGCGCCGTTATTATTGTTCACTATCTGAACCTTTTCATTGGGGATGATATTTGCAGCCTCAATCAGGTCTTCATCAATAGTGATACTGCCCACATAGTTCAACTCGGCCTGCGTTACCTTAACCCGGTGAATTTTGGACTTTAATATTTCAATTATCATGGCGCAAAGTTAGGAATATTTAGTTCATGGTTCATAGTTGATAGTTCATAGTAATTGTTAGCTGATTGTAAATAGTTTATGGTTATTCTAAACCAACCCACTACCAGCAATTTTGCTAAAAGCCATGAACCATGATCTATGAACCACACGCTACCCAATCAACACATTATCAATCAATCTTGTTTTACCTACGCGTGCTGCAACAAGGGCAACAATAGTTTCGGATGCAGGGGCGGCATGATGCAGTGTTTTGCCATCGACTATTTCAAAATACTCCAGCTCAACGCCGGGTTCGTTGCTGATCATTTGGGCTGCCTGCTGCTGCAGGGTGTCAATTTTGTTGATATCGAAGTTTTCCTTAACCCAGTTAAGTGCTTTGGAGAGAATGAGCGAGTGTTCCCTGTCATACGGGGTCAGGTGGATATTCCTTGAGCTCATGGCCAGGCCATCGGGCTCACGCTCAATCGGGCACATCACCAGCTTAACGGGCATCTCCAGCACCTCAACCATTTTACTAATCACCATAAACTGCTGATAATCCTTCTGCCCAAAAAAAGCGATATCTGGCTTCACAATATTGAACAGCTTATTTACTACCTGAGTAACTCCCTGATAATGCCCGGGCCTGAATTTTCCTTCCAGCAGGTATTCCAGATCGCCCATGTCAAAATGCCATTTTTCATTATCAGCATACATCTCGGTAACCTGCGGATTAAACAAAATATCGCAGTTAACTTCTTCCAGGCGGCGGATATCATCTGTTATAGGGCGGGGGTATTTTTCAAGGTCCTTAGGATCGTTAAACTGTGTAGGGTTTACAAAAATACTGCAAACAACCTGGGTGCTTTGCTGCTTTGCCAGTTCAATTAAACCCAAGTGCCCTTTGTGCAATGCGCCCATGGTTGGTACAAAGCCAATTACTTTTACCGGCTTACGGTTAAAATAATCGGTTATCTCGTTTTTTGTGCTGAATATTTTCAACGTAATAGGTGTTACAAAATTTGGCAAAGGTGTACAATTGATTAAAAATAACCAAAAGTTACTTGCATAATTCGTTGGCAGTTTATATAATAATAGTTATATTTGCAAACTCAAATTTTTTGACTTCTTTACATTTTAAATACTGATTTAGTGATGGGTAAATCTAAGCTTTTGTTTATAACTCATGAAATGTCCCCTTTCCTTGAACTCACAAAAATTGCTGAAATAACACGCCAACTTCCGCAGGCCATGCAGGAGAAAGGTTACGAAATCCGTATCCTTATGCCGCGTTTCGGCAATATCAATGAGCGCAGGAACAGACTTCATGAAGTGATCAGGTTGTCGGGTATGAATATTATTATCGACGATAATGATAACCCGCTGATCATCAAAGTAGCATCTATCCCGGCGGCGCGTATGCAGGTGTATTTTTTGGATAATGAAGAATATTTTCAGCGTAAGCATGTGTTTGCAGACAAGGAAGGTAAATTTTACGCCGACAATGACGAGCGTATGATCTTCTTTTGCAAAGGTGCATTAGAAACTGTTAAAAAATTAGGCTGGGCGCCGGATGTGATCCATTGCCATGGCTGGATGAGCGCGCTTGTGCCTGCTTATCTAAAAACAACCTACAAAGACGATCCTACATTTAAGCACTCAAAAATCATTTACTCTATTTATGAAAATGATTTTAAAGAGCAATTGCACAATGACTTTGCTACAAAAGCCATCATGAGCAATATGAACGAGCAGCATGTGGAGCCGTACAAAGGCGGTACCAATTCGGCGCTGTATGCCGGTGCAATCCACTACTCAGACGGTATTGTTTTGGGCAGCCCTGATATTGATGCAGATGTGTTAAATAATGTTAAAAACAGCAATAAATCGGTTTTAGAATTTGATTCTACCGCAGATTTCGAAAATTATTACAATTTTTACGACGAAATTACCAACGACGAATTGGTGGATGTTGCATAAGACTTAATATTATATATGAAATTTTTCCGATTAGACTTATTGACCCTGTTAATAAGTCTTTTTATTTTGAACAGTTGTAAACGCCAGGATGGTATTGGTTTGGGCGTCAATGATCAAAACGAGATCAATGGCAACCTGATAGTTGATACCAACATCGTTATTAACACTGTTGTTGATGATACCGCGGCTACCTCGGGTCAAAACCGGACACCGCTTGCCAACTTTACCGACCCGGTATTCGGCACAACAAAAAGCATTGTTGCTTTAGGTGTTAACCTGCCTAACGGCGCCGCTTACACTGTTCCTGCAGGCACCCTGACAATTGACTCGGCTGTACTTGTGCTTAGATATTCTGACGGTTTTTATGGCGATTCGCTGGCTTCACGCTATAAAATAAACGTGTATCAGCTTCAACAAAAAGTAGAAAGCAAAACCTATTACAGCAACAACCACTGGGATGCCGACCTGGGCACTTTGCTTGGTTCTAAAACCTTCACAGCCCGTACGCATGATAGTATCACCATAGCACGCATCCGTACCGACACATTAGATACCGTTCAGCGCGTAGCACCTCAGTTACGTGTGCCGCTTAGTAAAGCCTTTATCTATAACAACCTTTTTAATGCAAGTGGTGCTGTACTTGCATCGCCAACAACTTTTCAAAGTACTGTAAAAGGCCTTTACCTTTCATTAGACAAGGCACAGGCCAGCGATGCCGGCGGTATTATCCAGCTTAATCTTGCATCATCTCACATTGATGTTTTTTATAAGGTTGTTACTGCCTCCACCAGTACAACATCCAGCGCCATTGATACGGCATCGGTAACCCTGCCGTTCTTTAACCGTGCTGCCGAAATTACGCATACCTACAGTACTACTATCCAGGCAGCACTGAATAATACGACAACATCACAAAATACGGTTTACCTCCAGGGGCTTGCAGGCTTAAGGGCTAAGCTTAGTTTCCCGGGCCTTGACAAGCTTGTTGACTCATCGGTAGTATTAAACCGTGCCGAAATTGTGATAACACCACGTGCCGGTTCAGGTGTACCTTATGCGCCTTTACCTAAGCTTACCATGTACAAGCTGGATATAGCCAAACAACGGGCACTGATACAGGATGCTTCGGCAAGTGACCCGCGTTCGCAAACAAGTTTATTTGGCGGCAGGTATGACCGTACCAAAAAAGAATACCACTTCCTGGTTACGGCTTTTGTTCAGGACCTGATCCGTAAAAAAACAGTTGATTACGGTACCTACATTGCCCCGGTTGATACTACACTTATTAACACCACAACTGGTATTGACGTGGCACCGTCAACACAAACGGCAGCCCGTACGGTGATAGTAGGGAGTGATAAGTCAACCCCGGGTTACAGCATCCGCATGAACATCATTTACACCAAGGTGCGCAAGTAAGATATCTCTCAATAAACAAAAGAATCCCCGCTTAGGGGATTTTTTTGTTTAAGACAAACACACTTCTTAAAATACTTTTTTAAGTATTTCAAAACTTCCTCATTTTCTAAAAAAATCAAAATAATTATTGCAGATATGTGTTATATAGCTGTTTATTTTGCGGCGTTTAACATTTATACTTGATTATTTTATGTGCGGAATTGTTGGTTATATAGGATTCAGGGATGCTTATCCCATCGTTATAAAAGGGCTTCACAGGCTTGAATACCGGGGCTATGACAGTGCCGGTGTTGCCCTGCTTGATCATGACCTTAAAGTTTATAAAAAGGCCGGCAAAGTTGAGGACCTTGAAAATTTTGTGAAGGGGATTGACCTGAAGGGGACAATTGGAATGGGCCATACCCGCTGGGCCACCCACGGCGAACCGAGCGACCGTAACTCGCACCCTCATTCATCGGGCGACAGGAGGCTTACCATTATCCACAACGGTATTATTGAAAACTATGGCGTGATCAAGGAAACCCTTGTGGCAAAAGGCCATGTTTTTAAAAGCGATACGGATACCGAGGTTTTAATACACCTGATTGAGGATATCCAAAAAGCAACCGGCCTTGATTTGAAAGACGCCGTGCGCGTGGCTTTAAACAAAGTAATTGGCGCATATGCCATCGTTATCATGAGTGCCGATGAGCCCGATCTGCTTATTGCAGCCCGTAAAGGCAGCCCGATGGTAATTGGCGTAGGCAAAGGCGAATACTTCATAGCTTCAGACGCTACACCTATTGTGGAGTACACTAAAAATGTGATCTACCTGAATGATAACGAAATTGCCTATGTACACCGTGAAAACCTGCTGGTAAAAAACATCGACAATTCGGTACAAACCCCCTATATCCAGGAACTGGACTTAAAACTGGAAATGCTGGAGAAAGGCGGCTACGATCATTTCATGATGAAAGAGATCTATGAGCAGCCCCGTTCCATCCGCGACTGCCTGCGCGGCCGTATTTACCCTCAGCAGGGCAAAGTTCAGCTGGGCGGCATTAAGGAATACACCGAGAAGCTTAAAAATGTTGACAGGATCATTATCGTGGCCTGCGGCACCTCCTGGCATGCAGGTTTGGTAGGCGAATACCTGATTGAGGAATATGCGCGTGTGCCGGTAGAAGTTGAATATGCCTCCGAGTTCAGGTACCGCAACCCAATCATTACCGAAAAAGACCTGGTGATAGCCATTTCCCAATCGGGAGAGACAGCAGATACCATGGCCGCCATTGAACTGGCTAAGGAAAAAGGCGCTACCATTTTCGGCATTTGCAATGTGGTCGGCGCATCTATTCCGCGTTTAACGCATGCGGGCGTTTATACCCATGCCGGGCCCGAAATTGGCGTAGCATCCACCAAAGCCTTCACCGCCCAGGTAAGCGTGTTAACACTAATAGCTTTTTATATAGCCCAGCAGCGGGGTAAAATCACCCAAAGCAAAATGGTTGAATATTTAACCGGCTTAAACGAGATCCCTAACCTGGTACAAGAAGCCCTGAAATCAAACGAACATATCCGGCAAATTGCAGCCCGGTTTAAAGATTCGACCAATTGCCTGTTCCTGGGCAGGGGCAGTTCATTCCCTGTAGCCCTGGAAGGCGCTTTAAAGCTCAAGGAGATCTCCTACATCCATGCCGAAGGTTATCCCGCCGCCGAGATGAAACATGGCCCTATCGCTTTAATTGACGACGAAATGCCTGTAGTATTCATCGCCACTAAACATTCATCGTACGAAAAGGTGATCAGTAACATACAGGAAGTAAAAGCCCGCAAAGGCCACGTAATTGCTATTGTATCCGAAGGCGATACCGAAGTAAAAGGCATGGCCGATTATGTGATAGAAATTCCGCAAACCAATGAGGCGTTTGTACCGTTAGTTGCAACCATCCCGCTGCAGTTACTGGCTTATCACATAGCTGTAATGCGCGGCTGTAACGTTGATCAGCCCCGTAACCTGGCCAAGTCGGTTACCGTTGAATAAGGGATAAAATCAGATTTTTACCAGCCCCTGCCAGTAACGGCAGGGGTTTTGTTATTTTTGGGAAGAAACAAATACCTGCTACCTATGAGTTTTGAAATGTTTACCCAGGCCGAGTCCTGGATCTCCCTGATCACACTTACGCTTTTGGAGATCGTTTTAGGGATCGACAACGTGATATTTATCTCCATCCTGTCTGATAAATTGCCTGCCGCCCAGCAAAGCAAGGGCAGGCGGATTGGCTTGGGCATGGCCATGATCACCCGTATCCTGCTGCTATTGTCCATTAGCTGGGTAATGACGCTTACCGCCCCCTTGTTTAACCTAAGTTCGGTTTTGAGTATTACCAGCCCGGAATGGGTTGAAAAATTGGCTATCTCCGGCCGCGACCTGATCCTGATCATCGGCGGCCTGTTCCTGATCTATAAAAGTACTGCCGAGATCCACCATAAAATTGAAGGTGAAGAAGAAAACGAAGGCGCAGTAAAAAAGCATTCGTTCTGGGGCACAATCATCCAGATCATGCTGCTGGACATCGTCTTCTCGCTCGATTCGGTGATCACCGCCGTAGGAATGGCCAGCCACGTGGAGATCATGATCTTAGCCGTTGTTATAGCCGTAGGCATTATGATGTGGGCATCAAACGGGGTAGCCTCATTTGTAAATAAGCACCCTACTGTAAAAATGCTGGCCCTTTCATTCCTGCTGCTGATTGGCGTTTCGCTTTTGGCCGAAGCTTTCGAACAGCATATCCCTAAAGGCTACATCTATTTCGCCATGGCGTTCTCTGTTTTGGTAGAGATGCTGAATTTAAAAATGAAAGCGAATAAGGGAAAGAAAGTGGTGAAGAAAGGATAATAAAAAACATCTCAATGTGAGTATTTAAATCCGGTTACCTCTGAAGGAGAAATGACAAAAGGGGCCTGTCAGTCTGAGCCCGTCGAAGACTCGCGCGCAGAGGCCTGCCCACCATGCTTCGAGAACCTACCCATGACACCTCTTCTTTTATTATGTCATGGATAGATAACGCGTTAGCCCCTTTAAGTCTCCCCAAAAAAGGGAGACTTAAAAAGCGGCATTTTTTAAAGTCCTCTCCTTTGGAGAGGGTTTGGGTGAGGCTAACTCGATCAATGACTTAATGACCCAATGACAAATCTATAGCGCCACTACCATCGCTTTACCTGCATATTTAACAACCTTATCAGCCTTGGCAGTTAAAGCTACATCCGAGCCATGAGCGCCTTTAACCATCACAATATTAAACGTGCGGCTTTTCAGCTGGCCCGGAAAATGACCTTTAGTATCGGATATGCTAAGTTTACGTGTTTTATCGTTCCAGCTTAATGTAAACGTAGCTGACTGTCCTTTTTCGTAATTGTAGTTATCGTTTTCATCCTCATAAAACTTAAATGAGGCATTAGCGCCGGGGTAAATCCGAAGCTCGATATTGCTGTTTGGTTTTTCGGTAGCATATTCAACATCCGGGCCCATTGGTATAATTGAGCCTGCTTTTACATATAATGGCAAAATCCCGATAGGTGCCGCGGCGCTGATGGTTTGGCCGCCGTCAAGCAGTTCGCCTGTCCAGAAGTTATACCATTTGCTGGCGGCAGGCAGGTAAACCTGGCGGGCCTTGGCTTTTTTATCTGCATCACTTGAAGTATATAGTTGCTCGGTTACCGGGTTAACCATAAAGGCCGGCCCAAACATATACTGGTCAGGAATGCCGTAAACCTTGCTGTCGCCGCGGTAATCAAATGCCAGCGAACGCATAATGGTATAGTTATCGTTAGTTACACGGCCTGCCAGTGAGTAAATGTATGGCATCAAACGGTAACGGAGTTTATCAAAGTTAAGCAGGATCGATCTTGTATTTTCATCCCAGTTTTTGCTGAAGATAGCGCGCTCACCTTTACCGTGGATGCGGAAAATAGGGCAAAACGTACCGAACTGGAACCAGCGGGTAAATAACTCGCGCTTATCCGGCTGCGACCAATCGGCAGGTTTCCAGTGATAGTGATAACCGCCGATGTCTGACGTCCAGTAAGGGATGCCAGAGGTACAGGCATTAATACCTTGTGGTACCTGGTCTTTAAAATCATGAAAAGTACATTCAATATCGCTCGACCATAATGTAGACGCGTTGCGCTGCTCGCCGGCAAAGGACTGCCTTACCAAAAAGAAAGCACGCTTACCCGGAATATCCCTGCGCCAGCCTTCGTATACGCCTTTAGTATGCTGTAATGAATAAGTGTTAAAATAGTCGATGCCTTTGCCAATGGCAAAATTACTTTGACGGCGGGCGTCAAGCAACGCCCCATTATCCGGCTCGCATTGATCAATCCACCAGGCATCCCAGCCGTAACGTTTAATGAGGCTGTCGCGGGCCTGGTCCCAGTAAAGCTCACGGGCTTTAGGGTTATGGGCATCATAATAAGTATCAAAAGTGTGGGTAACCACGTTATCCCAGGTGATATCGGTTAAACCTCCCATTTTGTTCAGCGCATCATAATTAGGGGTGCCTTTACCAAACACCGGCCAAATAGAGATCATGGCATGGATATTGGCTGCGTGTAAAGCATCAACCAATTTTTGCGGATGCGGGTAACGTTCCGGTTTCATTACATGTGAGCCTATCGGCAATGGGTCCCAGTAGTACCAATCCTGCACAATCACATCAACCGGGATATGGTTATTGCGGTAATTATCCTTTACGGTAAGGATTTCGTCCTCGCTCAGGTACCTGTCCTGCGATTGAAACAAGCCATAAGCCCATTTACCAAACATCTGCGCTTTGCCGGTAGCGGTTCGATAAAGATCGATGATATGGTCAAAGCCCGGCCCGTAAAAAAAGAAATAATCAACCTGCTTACCGCTTTCGGATACATATTTAAATTTAGTGTTGTCCGCTTCGGCACCATAAAAATTACTGGCCGAATAGTTATCCCACATTAAGCCATAGCCTTTTGTTGATAACAGCACCGGGATAGCACCTGTAAGATATTTAATAGCCAGGTCCTGGTTACGGCCTTTGTAATTGATCGACATAGAATCTAAGGGATGGCAGCCTAAACCAAACAAGGCCTCATCCTTCGGCGATGCAAATTGTGTAGTAACGTTATAAGTGCTGATCCCCGCAATGGTTGCCGGAGTAATGGATTTATTGTCGCTGTCCTCGGCAGTGATCACGTTACCCTTCAAATCGGTATAGGTGATGGCATTGGTGGCCTTATTGATCTTTACTTTCAGCTTTGCCGTAGTAATAACCACCTCGGTTTTCCCATCAGTAACCTGGTACGCTGAATGCTGAACCCATTTATTATTCACAACCAATGATGGCTTGGTCTCAAAAGCATCAAAGATGGTATATTTTATTTCGATGATATCGTCCCTGCGGATAAGCACTTTCATCAAACCTTTGTCGAGCGTGAAAGTAACGCCCTCAGCCGATTTTTTGAAAGATTTAATAACTGCCATAGCCGGCATGGCGGACAAGCCAACCAAAAGAAAAATGAACCACGCAATCGATTGCCTAACTTTTGCGCCTTTATGAAATACCTGTTTAAACATCATGATTATCACTGATTTGGTTTATACTGAGTGTGAGATTAACACTTAATTTGACACCGTGAATATAACTTACTTTTTTTAATTGGAGTAATTTTTTTATTGTCGAATTATCAGTTAGCTACTATAAGCCCCGAATATTGAGTATATCTTAAAGGTGATACAATTACCACGCCTTTTAATCAAAGTGGTGATACTATATTGTCAGTGTTCCAATGTTAAAAACAGGGTGTTCTACTAATGGAATGATGTTTTATAACTTACTGATTACCAATAGCAATCTGTTCATGTCGACTGAAAGGAGGTTTTGGCCCGTTCGTAACAATCTGCTTATAAATATCATTATTGCGCGAAATTTAACAAGTGTTCAGCCTTATAAAATGGGACAGTTTTTTTACCGGTGACGATGCCTTCGCCGGGCCACCGGGTAAATACTTTTTTAATTCCCCCACAATTTTTCTGCTTGATCCGTAAATAGTTGATTGGCGGGATTGAGGCAGAATTATGAAAAAGCTTGTAAACGCAAACAGCCTTAGTTATTAACTAAGGCTTTTGCGATGTAGCACCATTGAAGGTGATAAAGGGTGGCACCGACCTACTCTCCCACGTTTTACCGCAGTACCATCGGCTCTGGCGGGCTTGACTTCTCTGTTCGGAATGGGAAGAGGTAGACACCGCCGATATAGGCACCTGAATTTCTTTTTATTAAGGTGAAGCTTAAAGGTAAAAGGTTAAAGGTTTCTTACCTTTCGCCTTTATCCTTTGGCCTTTCAGCCTCATAAATGACATATTATTGAAAGAAGGAATTGAATGTAGAGAAAACAACAGCTTTGTTGTTTGTTTGTGGTTGATAGTTCATGGTTCATCGCTGCATATTACTATGAACTATGATCCAATTACTATCAACCCTTTTTTCTATCTGAAGAAAGCTTCGGGCAATTAGTATTACTCGGCTATGATGTCACCACCTTTATACCTGTAACCTATCAACGTAGTAGTCTCCTACGACCCTCAATGGAAGTCTCATCTTGTGGCTAGTTTCGCACTTAGATGCTTTCAGCGCTTATCTATTCCCAACGTAGCTACTCTGCAGTACACCTGGCGGCATAACAGATTCACCAGAGGTTAGTCCAACCCGGTCCTCTCGTACTAAGGTCAGCCCCACTCAAACTTCCTACGCCCACAACAGATAGGGACCGAACTGTCTCGCGACGTTCTGAACCCAGCTCGCGTGCCACTTTAATGAGCGAACAGCTCAACCCTTGGGACCTTCTCCAGCCCCAGGATGTGACGAGCCGACATCGAGGTGCCAAACCTCCCCGTCGATATGAGCTCTTGGGGGAGATCAGCCTGTTATCCCCAGCGTACCTTTTATCCTTTGAGCGATGGCCCTTCCATGCAGAACCACCGGATCACTATATCCGTCTTTCGACCCAGCTCGACTTGTCTGTCTCACTGTCAAGCAAGCTTATGCTATTGCACTCCGCGTACGGTTACCAAGCGTACTGAGCTTACCTTTGAAAGCCTCCGTTACCTTTTTGGAGGCGACCACCCCAGTCAAACTACCCGCCAAACAATGTTCTCCACTTTGTAGAGTTAGACACCAAATACAGAAAGGGTGGTATTTCAACGTTGACTAACCAACTCCTAGCGAAGCTGGATCACAGTCTCCCACCTATCCTACACATCCTGTATCCGATATCAATGTTAAGCTATAGTGAAGGTGCATGGGGTCTTTCCGTCCCGTTGCGGGTAACCGGCGTCTTCACCGATACCACAATTTCACCGAGCTCATGGCTGAGACAGCGCCCAGATCGTTACACCATTCGTGCAGGTCGGAACTTACCCGACAAGGAATTTCGCTACCTTAGGACCGTTATAGTTACGGCCGCCGTTTACTGGGGCTTCGATTCAATGCTTCGCCTTGCGACTAACATCCCCTCTTAACCTTCCAGCACCGGGCAGGTGTCAGGCCATATACGTCATCTTGCGATTTTGCATAGCCATGTGTTTTTGTTAAACAGTCGCCTGGGCCTTTTCACTGCGGCTGACATTGCTGCCAGCGCCCCTTCTCCCGAAGTTACAGGGCCATTTTGCCGAGTTCCTTAGCCATGATTCACTCGAGCACCTTAGGATTCTCTCCTCGACTACCTGTGTCGGTTTACGGTACGGGTTTTTATTACCTGAAGCTTAGCGGGTTTTCTTGGAAGTCTGATTACCTGAACTATCACCTTGTCCGAAGATTCGGTGTACTATCAGCTTTCAGCAAAGTCTGCGTACTTAACTACAAACTCTATACCTACAGCCTTTAACGAACTATTCCGTCAGTTCGCGTCAGTGTCACTACTCCGTCACCGCATCGCAGTAATAAAAAGTACTGGAATATTAACCAGTTGTCCATCGGCTACGCCTGTCGGCTTCACCTTAGGCCCCGACTAACCCTGATCCGATTAGCGTTGATCAGGAAACCTTAGTCTTTCGGTGGGCGGGTTTCTCTCCCGCCTTATCGTTACTTATGCCTACATTTGCTTTTCTATTCCCTCCACAGTCAGTTACCTTCCTGCTTCTCCGACAAATAGAATGCTCCCCTACCAGTCACATTACTGTGAATCCATAGCTTCGGTATACTGCTTGATGCCCGTTTATTATCCATGCCCGATCGCTCGACTAGTGAGCTGTTACGCACTCTTTAAATGAATGGCTGCTTCCAAGCCAACATCCTAGCTGTCTGTGCAATCGGACCTCGTTAGTTCAACTTAGCAATAATTTAGGGACCTTAGCTGATGGTCTGGGTTCTTTCCCTCTCGGCCATGGACCTTAGCACCCATAGCCTCACTCCAGCGTATATTATAAAGCATTCGGAGTTTATCTGGATTTGGTAGGATTTGACTCCCCCGCACCCAATTAGTAGCTCTACCTCTTTATAACTCAACCGCCAGGCTGTTCCTAAAAACATTTCGGGGAGTACGAGCTATTTCCCAGTTTGATTAGCCTTTCACCCCTACCCACAAGTCATCCGGAAACTTTTCAACGTTTATCGGTTCGGTCCTCCAGTACCTGTTACGGCACCTTCAACCTGCCCATGGGTAGATCACAAGGTTTCGCGTCTACCTCCCCTGACTATACGCCCTTTTCAGACTCGCTTTCGCTTCGGATCCGTGTCTTAAACACTTAACCTTGCCAGGGAAGAGTAACTCGTAGGCTCATTATGCAAAAGGCACGCCGTCACCCGTTACCAGGCTCCGACCGCTTGTAAGTACACGGTTTCAGGTTCTATTTCACTCCCCTGTTCGGGGTTCTTTTCACCTTTCCCTCACGGTACTGGTTCACTATCGGTCTCTCAGGAGTATTTAGCCTTACCGGATGGTGCCGGCAAATTCCCACAAGGCGTCTCCGACCTCGCGGTACTCAGGATACCACTATCCTATTATCTATTACCCGTACGCAGCTCTCATGCTCTATGGCAGGGTTTCCCACCCCCTTCCGGTTCTATTTAATATTCATGTTGTGGTCCTACAACCCCTGCTATGCCGTAACATAACAGGTTTGGGCTTCTTCCATTTCGCTCGCCACTACTCTGGAAATCACTATTGTTTTCTCTTCCTCTGCTTACTTAGATGTTTCAGTTCGGCAGGTTAGCGCATTTATGCAGTTATTCTTCAAATAACTAGGTTTCCCCATTCGGAAATCTGCGGATCAATTCATATTTGCTAATCCCCGCAGCTTATCGCAGCTTATCACGTCCTTCTTCGCCTCTGAGAGCCAAGGCATCCCCCGTGTACCCTTTCTTACTTTCTTCTACTCTTGCGCCTTTTGCGCCGCAAGGTATGTCTTTATTTTAGTCCGTCGTTCGACAGAGTCAAGAGTTCAGGAGTCAGGAAGCAAGATTACTCTTGTTTCTTTATTCTTGTAATCTTGGTTCTCAATCAAACAACTTCCTATCTGTTGTTTTCTCTTGTTTTCAATTACTTCTTCCAATATGTCAAAGAACGTTAGTTTTCATCTGTAGCGTAACCTATATTATAGTTACTGTAGAATACTTGGTGGAGAATAACGGATTCGAACCGTTGACCCCCTGCGTGCAAGGCAGGTGCTCTAGCCAGCTGAGCTAATCCCCCGAAGGATAAATTAATTAGTGATTTGGTGATTTATTGAATTAGTGATTGCTTTTCAATTCACTAACTCACTAATTCCTTAACTCGCTAATTGCCTTGTTGTAGTCCCGAGCAGATTTGAACTGCTGACCCCTACATTATCAGTGTAGTGCTCTAACCAAGCTGAGCTACAGGACTATTTGTTTTTAGTTGCAGTTATCAGTTGCAGTTTGCAGGACTTTTCTGCCTACTGCTGCTGCCACTGCTTACTGCCACTTGTCCTGTGCTTACTTTCGTTTACACATTCCACAGATGGCTTCATCTTCTGGGTTTCCTTTTGTCTTTTTTTTGTGTTTTAAGAAATATCATGTAGGTAACAGTTCCGAATTACTCAGAGATACTGCTCCAGAAAGGAGGTATTCCAGCCACACCTTCCGGTACGGCTACCTTGTTACGACTTAGCCCCAGTTACCGACTTTACCCTAGGACGCTCCTTGCGGTTACGCACTTCAGGCACTTCCAGCTTCCATGGCTTGACGGGCGGTGTGTACAAGGCCCGGGAACGTATTCACCGCGTCATTGCTGATACGCGATTACTAGCGAATCCAACTTCACGGGGTCGAGTTGCAGACCCCGATCCGAACTGTGAATGGCTTTATGAGATTGGCATCCTGTTGCCAGGTAGCTGCCCTCTGTACCATCCATTGTAGCACGTGTGTAGCCCCGGACGTAAGGGCCATGATGACTTGACGTCGTCCCCTCCTTCCTCTCTATTTGCATAGGCAGTCTGTTTAGAGTCCCCACCTTAAATGCTGGCAACTAAACATAGGGGTTGCGCTCGTTGCGGGACTTAACCCAACACCTCACGGCACGAGCTGACGACAGCCATGCAGCACCTAGTTTCGTGTTCCGAAGAACTGTGACGTCTCTGTCACATTCACTAACTTTCAAGCCCGGGTAAGGTTCCTCGCGTATCATCGAATTAAACCACATGCTCCTCCGCTTGTGCGGGCCCCCGTCAATTCCTTTGAGTTTCACCCTTGCGGGCGTACTCCCCAGGTGGAACACTTAACGCTTTCGCTTAGACGCTGACCGTATATCGCCAACATCGAGTGTTCATCGTTTAGGGCGTGGACTACCAGGGTATCTAATCCTGTTTGATCCCCACGCTTTCGTGCCTCAGCGTCAATCATACTTTAGTAAGCTGCCTTCGCAATTGGTGTTCTGTGACATATCTATGCATTTCACCGCTACTTGTCACATTCCGCCTACCTCAAGTACATTCAAGCTCTTCAGTATCAAGGGCACTGCGATAGTTGAGCTACCGTCTTTCACCCCTGACTTAAAAAGCCGCCTACGCACCCTTTAAACCCAATAAATCCGGATAACGCTTGGATCCTCCGTATTACCGCGGCTGCTGGCACGGAGTTAGCCGATCCTTATTCTCAAGGTACATTCAACCCGGTTCACGAACCGGGGTTTATTCCCCTGCAAAAGCAGTTTACAACCCGTAGGGCCGTCTTCCTGCACGCGGCATGGCTGGTTCAGACTTCCGTCCATTGACCAATATTCCTTACTGCTGCCTCCCGTAGGAGTCTGGTCCGTGTCTCAGTACCAGTGTGGGGGGTCATCCTCTCAGATCCCCTAAACATCGTCGCCTTGGTATGCCGTTACCACACCAACTAGCTAATGTTGCGCATGCCCATCTTGATCCTATAAATATTTGATTATAATACGATGCCATATCATAATGTTATGCGGTCTTAATCTCTCTTTCGAGAGGCTATCCCCCTGATCAAGGTAGGTTACATACGTGTTACGCACCCGTGCGCCACTCTCATTAGGAGCAAGCTCCCAAATCCCGTCCGACTTGCATGTATTAGGCCTGCCGCTAGCGTTCATCCTGAGCCAGGATCAAACTCTCCATTGTAAAATGTTTTGTTTAACCACTGACCCTATTATTAATTAATAGAATCTGTATTATATATCTTTATACAGTCTCTCTTCTTTTTGTAACTCTTCAGCTTTGTTTAACCTTGGTTAGACTTCGCCTCCCGTTACGCTACATGATTTCCATTTCTTAAAAGAACTTGCTCGCTTCATCATCCGAATCAGCTATTATGTCGTCGCAATTCGCATTGCTTAACTTGTCAGTTTGTTTCCCCGAAAATCGCTTCCGGCTCTTTTGTTTTACTCATTAACCATCGTTAACTTTCTCCCTTCTTTTATTGACTGAACTCGCTCAGCCTCAACTTCTTTCGCTCTCTCAAGCACCCTTCCGTTTGGGTCTGCAAAGGTAGGAAACCTTTTCTTATTTCCAAAACTTTTTTATTTTTTATTTTTAAAGTTTCAGACCCGCTTCTCTCTCTTCTTCTCCTCGTTTGCGGGCTGCAAAGGTGTGGATTTTTTTTCATTCCCACAAAAAGATTTTCAATCTTTTTTTCCTTTACTTTTCTATCCTTTTAATGTACTAACCCGCTAACTCACTTCCTCGTTTGCGGGCTGCAAAGGTAGCCACTTTTACGCCTTCTCCAAATTATTTCTACCTATTTTTCTTAATGTTTCCTTAACATACTATACATCAGGTAAAAAAAGTTTATACAAGCCTCGAAAACCAGCGTTAGGGATAGCAGCGGGTACCGGCCAACGAGCGTAATGCCTGCAGGCGTATGAGCGAATAGCCCGGCCGAAGGCAACGCCCTCATTCAGCTTGCTGTTTTAAGCACACAATTAATACTTACAAAAATCACGGGGCATCAACATCCGGTCTATAGATAATTTATCCATTTGCAAACCTCTACCATATACTTAGGAAGACAACCGCCGGAAACTCACCCAACGGTGATTTGTCTACCTCCGGCACACTATTTTCCTAACTTTTCATTTACAATACCTAAAACGATTTATAGAAATCTATATTTGTTAAACAACCGATTCAAAACACAACACATCTTATATTATAATGGAGGAAAAACCGCTACGGAGCCGGCAATGGTTTGGTAAAAAGGGCAAGGATGACTTCATATATCGCGCCTGGATGAAAAACCAGGGCATCCCGGCACATCAGTTGCAGGGAAAGCCGGTGATCGGCATCTGCAATACATGGTCGGAGCTTACACCTTGCAATGCCCATTTCCGGGAATTAGCCCAATCTATAAAAAATGGCATTTATGAAGCCGGTGGCTATCCCGTTGAATTCCCGGTGATGTCTTTAGGCGAAACTTTGGTTAAACCTACTGCCATGCTGTACCGAAACCTGGTAAGTATGGATGTTGAAGAGAGTATCCGTGCAAATCCGCTTGATGGCGTGGTGCTGCTTTGCGGCTGCGATAAAACCACGCCGGCACTGGTAATGGGAGCCTGCAGCGTAAATATTCCAACCATAGTAGTATCGGGCGGGGCCATGTTGACAGGTAAATACCGGGGCCGGGATATCGGCACATCGGATATCTGGCGCTTTTTCGCCGATCATCAAACCGGGCAAATGAACGATGAAGACCTTTATACTGCCGAAGCCTGCATGGCCCGCAGCCAGGGGCATTGCGCGGTAATGGGAACGGCATCAACAATGGCCTGCATGGTCGAATCGCTGGGACTTTCACTGGCAGAGAATGCGGCTATCCCCGCGGCCGACTCTCGTCGTAAAGTATTAGCGCACCTATCGGGCAATCGCATTGTCGATATGGTGCATGAAGACCTGAAACCTTCAGACATCCTGACCCGGGAGGCTTTTGAAAATGCCATCACCGTTAATGCGGCTATTGGCGGCTCTACCAATTTTATTATTCACCTGCTGGCCATAGCAGGCCGCATAGGGGTTGATTTAAGTATGGATGATTTCAATACATCATCCCGCAAAATACCCTTACTGGCCAATCTGCAGCCCTCGGGTAAATATTTTATGGAGGATTTTTATTATGCTGGTGGTTTACCGGCTTTAATGAAAGAGCTTCATGAACAACTTAACAGCGATACTATAACCGTAAGCGGCCACCCTATATTACGTAATTATGAAAACAGCGAATGTTTTAACCGCGAACTGATAGCGCCGGTTGATAATCCTTTTAACCCAACAGCGGGTATAACGGTACTTAAAGGTAATCTTTGCGAGAACGGGGCTGTGATGAAACCGTCGGCGGCAAGCCCGGGCTTAATGCAGCATACCGGTAAGGCCGTTGTATTTGAAAATATAGAGGATTTTAATCATCGCATTAACGACCCGGCATTGGATGTGGATAAAAACAGCGTTCTGGTATTGAAAAATGCAGGCCCCAAAGGCTACCCCGGCATGCCCGAAGTTGGCAATATGCTGATCCCGAAAAAACTGGCCGACCAGGGCATTACCGATATGGTACGCATCTCCGACGGGCGGATGAGTGGTACGGGCTTTGGCACGGTAGTACTGCATGTATCACCAGAGGCAGCCATCGGCGGAACATTGGCTATAGTACAGGATGGCGATATAATTAAACTTGATGTACCCGCCGGTACACTGCACCTTGAGGTTAGTGATGAAGAAATTGCCGAAAGAAAATCAAAGCTGGCATTAAATAACAATATCAGCAAACGGGGATACACTTATTTATACCAAACGCATGTAGAGCAAGCACATTTGGGAGCTGATCTTGATTTTTTAAGAGGGGGCTCAGGGAGTGAGGTTTTAAGGGATTCGCATTGAGAGAGACAAAATAACAAATAAGCTTTGAGCGAGGGCCGGTCAGTCTGAGCCTGACGAAGACTCGCGCGCAGAGGCCCTCCCACCATGCTTCGACATGCTACCCATGACAGCAAGCAATTAGTTAACCAACCATCAACCTAAAAATGATAACTGATAAATTTAACGGACAGGTAGCTATAGTAACCGGTGCCGGACAAGGAATAGGTTTTGAAATAGCTAAACAGCTAAGTCTCGCCGGTGCGTATGTATTATTGAATGATTTGAGTGAGGAACTGGCTGTTCAGGCATCCGATACCATTAACGGGCTCGGCGGTAATTGTTACCCGATAGCCGGCGATGCTTCGGACATTGATTTTATACAACAAATGGTTGATGAAGCGGTACAGCGTTATGGCAAACTTACCATTGCCGTTGCCAATGCCGGGATCACTTTGTTTGGCGATTTTTTGAATTACCCTGCCCAATCCCTGCAAAGTGTAATGAATGTTAATTTGCAGGGCAGTTTCTTTTTAGCGCAAAGGGCAGCCAGGCAAATTGTTAAACAAAAAAGCGGGGGCAGTATCCTGTTCATGTCCTCCGTTACGGGGCACCAGGCCCACCAAGACCTTGCCGCTTACGGTATGACGAAAGCCGCGCTTGAAATGCTGGCTAAAAGCCTGGTGGTTGAACTATCACAACATCAAATTACCGTGAATACCGTGGCCCCCGGTGCCACCCTTACCGAGCGCACGATGGAAGATGCCGGATATCAAAAAACCTGGGCCCGCATTACCCCTATGGGTCGCGCCGCAACTGTTGAAGATGTGGCAAACGCGGTGTTGTTTTTGGTTTCGCCAGATGCAAGGCAAATTACCGGTCAAAATTTGGTAGTTGATGGGGGGTGGACGGCGGTTAGTACTTCTCCATATTAGTGTAGTGAATGGTTGATTAGGTTGATAAGTGAGTGGTTTCCTTTCTTTGGATTAAAACTTGCGAAGTTTTAACGAGCTATAAGGTTATTCAACAGATAATCAAATGTAAACTTTGGTTCGTAACCAAAATACCGTTTAGCCTTTTCGCTCACATAAACCCGGTCGATACTTTTTGGGAACTCCCAGCCTTTTGATAGATAAACAGTTTCAGCCTGAGGATAATGCTTTCTTATTGCTTCGAGAGGGTTCTGTTTTAATTGTACAAGCTCATCTTTTTTAAAGGGTGAACTACTGGTGATATTAAAGATCTCGAACTCAGGAAAAGTTTGTTCCAAAGCTAATCGGAGGCCTTCGGCGCCATCGCGTTCATCGAGGCCGCGGTACAGGCGGTGATTTAGTTTGAGGTTATCTGTTTCGGGCAGGAAACGGCCAACTCTATACACCGATGCCTGTAAACCTTCGCGGTAAAAAAAATCCTTACAAAGCTGCTCGGCGGTTTGCTTGGTGATGTCGTAAATATCCCGTGGTTTAATAGGCAGTTCTTCATCAACCCAAACGGCCTGGTTAGCATCCACCATCGCATCGCCATAAATAGATGTAGTACTGGTATACAGCATTTTTTGAACGCCATTAGCAATACAGGCATTAAGCAAATTGAGTGTGCCGTAAATATTCACATCGATGAATGCTTCGCGCGGATAGTTCAATTCATAATGTTTACCGTGGATTGCTGCCGTATGAATAATTGCATCGATATTTTGAGTGACTATTAAAACAGCATCTTTATTTAATATATCAATCAGTTCATTGGTAGTTTCGGCCGGGATGATATCAATGCCGGTAACCTGGTGCCCATTTATCCGAAGATGGTTAACTGTAACCGCGCCCAATCTTCCTGATGATCCTGTTACTAAAACGCGCATAAGTTAATGACCGGGCGCAATAGCCAATATCCGGGACCACTCGGGGTGGCGTTTCAGGTACGAAGCCACGTAAACACAAAGCGGCACCAGTTTCAGGTTATTCTGTTCGATATAGTTGAATGTTTTTTCAACAATGGCCGATGCCACGCCTTTGCCTTCCAGCTCAACCGGCACTTCGGTATGGATGAGGTAAATTTTATCGTCCTTTTTTTTGTAGTCGATAAAAGCGCGGTAGCCTTCAACAGTCAATTCAAAATTGTGGATGGCCTCATTATTTACCAGGGGGATTTCTTCGTATTTCATAGCGTATATATTACGGGGTGAACAAATGTATAAAATGTTCACCCCGTTTAACAGAAATTACTTCTTAATTCCCCAAACCGATACCGATCCAGCCTTCACTTTAAACTCGGCCCAGCCATCAGCGGTGATCACTACTTCCTCGCCGTCATGTTTGTTTAAATAGTCCACAAAAACTTTACCGGCATGCCCGGCCCCAATTTCCATCTCCTTAAAACCATCCTCACTGTTTGAAATCACTACGGCACAACCTGAATCTTCGTGATCGGTATCGCCTTCACGCGTCCAGCCTATGCAGTTAGGGTGGTCAAAATAATCGCGCTGAGTTCCGTAGGCCATGTTTTTCCTTACATAAAGCATGGTTTCCAGTTCGGTTACTACAGGCAGCTCTATTTCATGATCTTCGCCGTCACCACCTTTGTCGGTATATTTTGAGCCATACATATCGGCATAAAAAACACAGGGATAACCGGCCTCACGCAGCAGGATCAACGCATAGGCCAAAGGCTTAAACCATTGCTCTACCGGTTGCTCTAACGATTGCAGCGGTTGAGTATCGTGATTTTCAACAAGTGTAACTGCCAGTTCGGGTTTTACACTTAAGAGCGTATTATCAAAAATGGTAGTAAGATCATAATCTTTTCCGCCCCTTGAGGCATGATGAAAGTTATCATGCAGCAGGGTATCAAAAAGCGACATGCGCCCTTCGGTAGCTTCAATATATGCTAACAGTTTAGGCAAATCAAAAGCCCAGTACTCACCAACGGTAAAAAACTCATGTTTAAACTCGTCGCGCATATAATCAAGCCATTCGTTGTAAAAGCCATGATCCATATGTTTTATGGCATCAAGCCTGAAGCCATTAAATTTTGCGGTTTTAAAATACCATTTGCCCCACTTTTTCAGTTCGTCCCGTACGCTTGGGTTACGGGTGTCGATATCTGAAAGCATAAGGTAATCAAAATTGCCGTTTTCGTCGTCAAGCACATCTTTCCAGCCCTCGCCATATTGGTTCTGGATACTGAATATGGCCGTCTCTTTTTTATAGGCATCATAATCAATACCCGAAAAGCACTGCCAATCCCATATAAATTTGGAGTATTTGCCTTTACGGCCCGGGAAAGTGAATTTGGTATATGCGCCTATTTCGTAAACCTCGCTTATAAACTCGTTACGGTTGGCGGGGTCAACCTTGCGGGCATTCACCTTTTCAATTTCATCGGCACCGCCCATATGGTTAAGCACCACATCAACATAAACCTTTAACTGGGCTTTTTGCGCCGCAGCTATCGCATCGAGATATTCTTGTTTGGTGCCGTATTTTGTTGCGATTGTACCTTTCTGATCAAACTCGCCAAGATCATAAATATCGTAAACATCATACCCGGCCGAGAGCCTTCCGCTTGCCGCTTTATAAGCCGGCGGAAGCCATACCGAATCGATCCCTTTTTTCTTCAGGTTTTCTGCATCATTTTTTAACTGATTCCACAATCTGCCTCCGGCGGGGTAATACCATTCAAAAAACTGCAGCATTGTAAAATTTTCCATGCTTTTAATTAAGTAAGCTAATTATAAATGACTACTTAACTAAATATAAACAGAAAGGTTTTATCCCGGCTTAACCTCGATGTTAAATCATTATGAACCTGTTTACCCGGCATGAATCTGGCGGATGTTTTGTATGACACTATCCGGGCAATGGTTTATTACAGCCGCTTTCGTCAATAAGCACGACGATACAGTCACTGTAATACCCCGTTTTAACACAATTAGAGCTATTTCCGGATTAGAAATCTTATTTAAGGATCAATACCGGGTGCCTGGCATTTAAAGACAAAGCTTCGGTTATGCTGCTGTGGGTTAAATTATAAAAAAAGCTGTGTTTGCCCGGCAGGGCAATGATCAATTGTACCTGCTGTTCTGTAGCAAAATTGAGTATGCCCCGTACAATATTTTTATCTTCCGAATAATGAAGCTTACATTCATAACAATTAACCAGCTGTTTTACCGATGCTTCAAATTCGGCCTCCCGGCCAATATGCTTTTTCTTCGGGTCGACATACAGAAGCATCAGCTTTGGGTTAAGCCAGCTGTGCGACGTGTTAAGGCCCTTTAAAACGCCGAGCCGGGCTACGGCTTCCAAATCACAGGGTACCAATGCCTGCTCTATTTTCTGATAATTACAATCAGGCGGAATGATCAGTACTTTTACCGGGCTGCTTTTTGCAATTTCGATGATCTGTTCGCCAATCATACTTAACTCATGCCCCATATCGCCGCCAACTATCATCAGGTCGGGGTGCTGATCTTCAACTACATTGTGTATAGCCCTAACAATAGGCTCAGTGCTAACTACCGTTTCTATCTCAATATTTTCGTGGCAGCGGTTTTTCAGCTTTTTCATGAGATCCTTAAGCTGAACTTCTATTTTTTGCCGCTCATTTTCAATATCATCAGCGCTTATCAGTAAAAAATCGGGCGAAGGAAGGATTTGTTCATATACCGATGTATAATAACTTTTGAGCAGTATAATTTTCTTTACCGGCATATCACAACCCATGTCGGCTGCATATTTTATAGCATTGGTATTGGTGTCGGAAAAATCTACCGGTATTAATATAGTTTTCATAACAAACAATTTAGGTACGTACGAGACCCGTGCGCTTAATGCTAAATTTACGATTTGTTTAACTATTTAATACAACTATTTGCAGCTAAAACGCTAATAAAACCTTCCCCCCTTTATCATAAGCAAAAGCCTGCGCAAACTCATCAACTGTATAAGTTGCCGATGGGGAAAGCTGAAACTCGGCCCTGCCAATGGAATGTACTAAATGACTGATCATGTGAGTTTTTTCTTCGAGCGAAAGCCCAGCCACATATCCCCTCACACCAAAACCCTTAATGACCAGGTTTTTAAACACGACTTCGGCGTTGAGGTAGGCAGCCGGCTGTGGATCAAGCAAACCATAAACAATAAGGTGCCCTCCGGGCGATAATGAGGATATTATTTCAGTAGCCAGTTCCCCGCCTACCGCGTCAAGTGCCGCTTTGATGCCCTTGCCTTTGGTAATTTCATCAATAACCTGCTTAAGCTTACCGGGTTCAGGAACTATTACTTCCTCGGCTTTTAAAGCTAATAACTCTTGCTTTTGCGCCTCATCGCGTACGGTGGCTATAACACAAATACCTTTTTCGGCGGCAAGCTGTATCACTATGCGCGATACTGTGGAATGGCCCGCAGTAAGCAGCAGCCAGTCGCCGCTTTTTACTTGTGCTTCCTGTATTAAACCATATGCGGTGTACGAATTGAGTAATAATTGCGCGGCTTTTGCTAATGGGAAGGTATCGGGCAATAATACCACGTCCTGCTCGTCAACTACCACATATTGCGCCCATGCCCCTATTTTGCTAAAAGCTACCAGGCTACCTTTGGGGATAATACTGTCATGTCCGGCTTCTTCAACATAACCGGCGCCTTCCAGTCCCGCTATTTGGGGCAGCACTGGCTGATAGCGGTATTTTCCGGCAATAAAAAGCAGGTCGGCCGGGTGTACAGGGCAGGCCTTCACCCTGATGAGCAACTGGCCGGAAGCCGGTTTGGGGTAGGCTAAATGTTTCAGTTGTATCACATCAGCGGCATTGCCTGCCTGCTCAAAAACCAATGCTTTCATAGTTGAAATACAAATTTCGGCTATGAAAGTTTTTAATGAGGTTAACATCTGCTACATGGAGTGTAAGGTAAAACAAGCATGTTGGCAGGTCTGGTTTGCAAAATTGAGCTAAAAAGCTTCACTAAAATTTATACCCCAAAGCAATGCCCAGGCTCCGGGTCCTGGTTTTCTTGTATGGGTAATTACCAACCTCGATATTAGCAAGCCCTAAATTATGAACTGCATTAATCATTAAACCGTTATCAAACTCAAAGCCGGCGACTACGTTGGCTCCATAGTCGAAAGATTTAAAATTGCTCCTGTTATCACTGCCAAATTTAGCTTTGAAGCTACGGTTGGCGGGAGATGATTGCCCCGGCGATTCGTTGCTTACCGGTGTAAACCTACCTGACAAAGCCCAACCAATATATGGCCCGGCGCCCAGATAAAATTTGCCGCCATGAACCGGAATGTTATAAACCAGGTTAACCGGCACCTGGATATAATATAAACGCCATTTGCCATACATCCGGTAAACAATATCTCCGCTTAAAACTTCTTCGGTAGTTTTACTGCTTAATGAATTGAAAATAATAGCCGGCTGCAACGAAAACCTGTTGACATTAAAGCTGGCAAAGACCCCGGCGAAATAGCCGGACCCGCTTTTTTCGGCATCGCGGATCTGCACATCCGTGCCGGGCGTCCGGGATAACCAGGTGCCGCTTACGCCCGCCCTGATGCCAAATTGAATAGCGTTTGTTTGTGCGGACAATTTAAAACATGCCAATAATAGCAGGGACGACAAGGTTAAATGTAGTTTCATGTTTGTGTAAAGTATGGTTTAGAAGGGATACGAAAAAATGCGCCGGGATGCGACATTCAACAATAAATTTTAGCGATAAAAAAAGCTTACCCTTAAATGAGGTAAGCCTTATATATATAATTGTATGCGATTATTTTTAAAACTTAATGCTCATGCTTAATGTACCGCGAGTTGGGTTTTGTGGCGCCAAACGGAACGACCAATATTTTTCGTTAGTCAGGTTGTCCAGCTTAAAGCCTATGCGGTATTTAGGCTGATCATAAAACACAGTGGCATCAACCGTGGTATATGACGGTATGGTGAATTTAAACGCAGCGGTATTGGTTTGGTATGAATCACTTCCGTAGTTGCCACCCACTCCAAAACCCAAACCCTGAATTTTACCGTGGGTAATGCGATAGCTCATCCATAAGTTGGCCAACCTTGCCGGGCCGGAGTTGGCCGGACGCAAGCCCAGAATACTGGCAACACCAGGGGCTGCATTAGTAATTTTACTGTCGTTATAAGCAAAACCAGCGACGATATTGAAGCCACTCAAAGGATTGGCGATCACTTCGGCCTCGATGCCCCTGCTTAACTGGGTGCCTGCCTGGGTAATAAATCCAGTATGTGCCGGATCATCCATTATGGTATTAGTCACAGAAATATTATAGTAACTAACTGTCGAGCTGATTTTATGATCCCAGATGTCAGCCTTTATACCACCTTCCCATTGGTTGGCATATTGGGGTTTAAAAGTTGAGTTATCAAAGCTTGTGGCTGTAGGAGTAGCATTATTAAAACCATTCATATAATTACCAAATAACGATACCTGGTCTTTAACTACCTGGTAAACCAAACCAAATTTGGGCGACCATGCCGTTTGACTGAAATTGCCGGTGGTTTTGCCATCGGCGGGTGTGTAAGCGCCTTTGTTAACAAACCTGTCGATACGGATGCTGGCCATGGCGTTCAGGCGTTCGGTAATATTAAACACATCCGATACATAGGCCGCGTAAGAGCTTTGGTTATTTTGAACATAATCGCCGGGCTTGGGAGCGGCGGCGGCTACAAGTGCCGAAACTTTGTCTGCCGTAAAACTATTATAAGCTGCTCCCGGGTTAAGGTAATTGATTGCCGGTGTGCTTACGGTAACGTTGGTATTATTGCTTTTTTGATTGTAATACTCTAAACCCGCAACAATGCGGTTACGGAACTGACCGATTTTAAAATCGCCTATAAAGTTTTGCTGCACGTTAGTGATATAATAAGGATAATCTTCCTGGGTAACCTGCCGTTTTATCTGCTTGCTACTATCGACGAGGGAAAACGCGGTAACCATGCCCTTGGTAGTCGAAAAAGTTTTATTGAACATGGTTTGCGATTTCCAGTGATCCGAGATCTTGTAATTGATCAATGAATAAAGATCAATTTGCCTGCTCAGGTAATCGACCCCATTGTTACCGAAAGAACGTTTATAATCGATGCCCAGATCTTTAACATTATAGGTCTTTCCTTTGGTGTCCGGGGCGAGCCTGTAGGCCGAAGTAGCGTTCGAGTTACCTATTTCCGCGTCAACATCAACCGATAAACGATCATTAACGATGTAGGTTATGCTGGGCGCGACAAAAAAACCGCGATTAAAGCCCGCATCCTGGAAACTGTGCTCATTGTGCACCGCCGCGTTAACGCGGAACAATACGGTTTTATCCTTATTTAAAGGCATGTTAACATCGGCCGTAAGGCGATTGAGATCAAAGCTCCCTGTTTGGTAAGTAATTTCGGTACGCGACGTTTCATTAGGTTGTTTGGTAACGCGGTTAAATAAACCACCAAACGATGCAAGACTGCTGTTGAACAGCGTACCTGTAGGGCCTTTTATTGCTTCTATCTTTTCAATATCGGCGGGGTCGATGCTGTTAAAGTTATAACCTGCTACACTGTTACGGATAAAATTGCCGGTAACAAAACCTCTTGATAACAAGGTGGTACGCCCGTTATTATATACTAATGGCACACCCGTACCCGGGATATTTTTAAAACCATCTGCATAACTGGTTACAATCTGCTCTTTCATCAGTTCGCTGGTAACCACACTGTATACCTGCGGGTTTTCAAGGTTTTTCAGCGGCAGACGGGCAACATCTTCAGTTTCCTTTTTTAGGAATTTGTTATGCCTGGCACTTTTAACATACACCTCCTGCAGGTCTTTTGCCCCTTCAGTTAAAACAAAACTAACTGTGGTAATTTCGCCTACGTTAACAATAACCTCTTTGGTTTGAGTTTGCAGGCCAATAAAGCTTGCAACAACGGTGTATGTACCTGCGGGAACATTTTTAATAGTAAAATGACCGCTTTGCCCGGCAGTAGCACCAAACTTGGTATTGCTTAAAACAACATTGACAAACTCCGCAGCCTTACCATCGGCAGTTTTTACAGTACCTTTTATAGTTCCTGCGCCGGTTTGCGCAGTTGCATTGTAGTTTAAAAACAGCATCGCCAGTATAAAGCTAAAAGCTATTTTGATCACTACTTTAAGAGTTGAAGATACATTTGTTATAGCCGGCTTACCGGAAGCAAGAATAGGGGTAAATGTAAAATGCATATTTTACTTAATAATGAATTGATTGAAGGATCAGCAGTATTAATCGAGCCACAAAATTTAATAACCTGCAACCCGGATTTGGCGCAAAGTTATATTTATTTAGATTAATTACAAATAAGGTTTTAAAAAAGGGAATCCCTAACTATGTAGGGTAATGGCTCTGAATTAATTGGGAATATGAGAAATATTTAGAAGAGGTTTTTAAGAAGATCTCCAGCAACTACAATATCAGGCAAGCTAAAAAACTACCCCTCCCTCCCCGGAAAACTTTCACTGCCCCGCATATAGCTGCCCAAACGTTTCAGCAGGTAGGTTGCTTTTATCAGCAATGTTTTATCGGTAACAAACTCGCTGATATCATCTGCTTTGTTCATCAACTCCTGCTTGTACACGTCCTTAAAATCGAAATAATTGAGTGCAAACTTCCATTTGCCGGTTAAAAACGAAAAAACTTCGGTGTCGTTTTCGAGCAATTGCGAATAATTAATTACCAGGTAATCATCGGGCTGCAGCTTTTTAAGCATTTTCAATATTGCTTCATTGTAATTGATCCATACTTTTAAATAGCTTTCGGCATGGTCATGGTAAAAAGCCTTCAACCTGCGCGGCCGTCTGAAATGAGTCCATACCTGGCGCTGAATATATTTACGGGCCATATACTTTTGGTCAACGGATACAAAATCACGCCTGAGTAATGAACTAACTACCGATTGATAATTACGCAGCACTACCAGGTACCGCGCACCGGGCAACAGCTTGGCATAAGTATCCAAAAAAAGACAGGTGCGCGGGTCTTTCCAGGCCCATTGGTTATAAAGCTGCTGTTTAATGCCAATTACTGCTTTCATCTTTTCAAGTTGATAAAGCGGCACTTCAATATCCCGGGTATCGGTTAGCCCCGATACTTCCAAACTGTTACGATCAAGGATCTCTTCATGCAGCTTCAAAAACTCCAGATCTTCAAAGTGGCCATCAACATTGCCTGTACCGCTGCCGCATAAGCGCTCGCCAATTTGCAGGCCGCAGCGGCTTAACCAGTTGGTTATAAGCGATGTACCCGAACGGTGCATCCCCGCAATAATTAACGTTTGCCGGGGCGTGAATTTAACTGTTGTATTGATCATACCTTGGTTAATAACGGCCGGCCGGCTGTAGCTGCTTAATTTGCACCTGCTGATAGTTATCAAGAATAAAACCTGCCAACATTTCGGTTGCCTCGGTCTGCCTGGTAATATGGGTGTTGATATACAAATCAGGCGACGACGGGATTTGGAAAGGGTCATTAATACCGCTTAGGTTAGTTACCTTGTCCGGATGGCCTTCGGGCAATAACGCGCGCTTGTAAAGTCCTTTGGTATCCCTTTGCAACAGTGTTTTTACGGGACAATCGATATGGATCAGCTTTACATCAGGATAAGTAGCCATCAGCTCGCGGCGAATCACATCGTATGGGTTTATAGCGCTGATGATGGTTACAACGCCATGCCCGGATAATTTACCGGCTATAAAACCAAGCCTGCGGATATTTTCAAAACGGTCTTCCTTAGTGTAACCCAGGTTAGGGAACAGCTTTTGACGGTATACATCAGCATCAATAATTTCAACAGGGATATCGGTATCAGATAACCTCATTTTAACATGTTGAGCAAGGGTGGTTTTACCTGATCCGGATAACCCGCAAAGCAGAATAATCATAAAGTGGTGTGTTAAGCGTTAATAATAATTGTTGTGTAAACCATTATTGAAAGCTTAACGCAAATATTTCGGACGAAATTGTTGTTAACACTTACTGTGTCGATACATGGCAACATTGTATCGATGAACAGCAAAATGATGTAGACGGAGAGAAAACTTCAGCAATTAATTATGGTTACTGCTTCTGCATGCACCAGGTTGTCATACAGCGCAGGTTTTGCACGTTGGTGGTTTTTATAGGTTCATAAAGCTGTGCGCCCAGCTCGCGGGTATATTCAAGCAGGATCTCTTCATTTACCAAAAACCGTTCGGAGCCGTCGGGCAGCAGGTAGCGGTAATTACCCAAAGGCTGTACCAATGTTTCAATGCCGATATCAGATGCAAGCCTTGCAAAGAAATAACCTCCTGGTTTCAGTACGCGCCATAGTGAGCGTACCATATTGTCAAAATGTTCGGCATCATTAGCAAAATGCAGCACGGCACTGCAAATTACCAGGTCAAACTGCCCGTCATCAAAAGGCAGGCCCTCAACAGGAGCAAGCTTAAAATTATCGGGCGAATGATCAGGGCACAGATCGGCAGATAGCCGTTTGGCCAGTTCAACAGCATGCTCACTTTGATCAATGCCATAAACCTTGAAGCCGTTTTGCAAAAAATAAGTTATGTTTCGCCCGTTGCCGCAGCCTGCGTCAAGTATAGTGCGGCAATCGTCAAAACGTCCTTTTAATAACTGGTCGAATAAATAGATATCGATATTGCCGTATAATTTCCGGAGGTTATTGCTGTTCATGGCCAGTCCTGTTTTACACCCGAAATTACTGTTTTATTGGATGCCATGGAGAAAACTTATTAACTTTAAGTATGGCTACCGATATGTATATTTTTTTTCAGTTTATGAAAAGCACCTTGTTGCCGCTGCCGGGTGTTACCCATAAAATGCACTTTGAGCATCCTGCATTTTATGTTAACGATAAGATCTTCGCCAACATACATGAAAAGGATGAGCAACTGGCTATTTACACCACCGAGCGCGAAAAATGGATGGCGCTTGACCCGCATACCTTTTTCATCACGCCGCATTATCAAAATTACAAATACATGCTGGTGCGCCTCGAAACCGTATCACCCGGCGATCTGAAGCACCTGTTAATAACAGCGTACCTTGCAAGGGCCACCAAAAAGCTGATCAGGGAATATGAAGAGATGATAAAGAGTGGCTGAGCCGATTATCAACAAACAGGCTTATCCTCCTTAGGGCCTTACGCCGTTCAGCGCTTCCCGGTTAAGATAAACATAAATCAAAACCCCTACTACCAAAACCGCCAGCACTACAAGCCCAATCTTCCCTTTTTTCTTATCCTGGCGCATAAGCCAAACCATCGCTGCTATTAGCGGAATCACAAAAACAATGTAAAAAATATATCCTGATGCGTTCATATCGTTATTCTGGGATCATAGTTCATGGATCATAGCAAATAGCTATTAACTATGATCCATGAACTATGATCTATTATCTAAAAAGCCATCCTCGCCATCGGGGCAACGTCCTGTCCTACAAATTCGCCTTTAAGGAATTTATGATAGCCTGCTATAGCAATCATGGCGGCATTATCAGTACAGTATTCCATTTTAGGGATAAAGCTGTTCCACCCGTTTTGTTCGGCCATAGCCTGTAGTCCTAACCTTAAGCCTGTATTGGCCGATACGCCACCCGCCAAAGCTATATCTTTAATGCCGTATGCCTGCGCTGCTTTTTGCAGTTTGTTAAGCAAGATGGTAGCGATCCGTTTTTCTACAGATGCGCAAATATCAGCCATGTTCTGGCTAACAAAATCAGGGTTTTGAGCTACGTTATCGCGGATAAAATACAGAATGGAAGTTTTCAGCCCACTAAAGCTAAAATCATACCCCGGGATCTGCGGCTCCGGGAACTTATAAGCATCAGGGTTTCCCTGTCGTGCATATTTATCAATGAGCGGTCCGCCGGGATATGGCAGGCCTAAAATTTTACTGGTTTTATCCATAGCTTCGCCGGCGGCATCGTCAAGGGTTTGCCCTATGATCTCCATATCAAAATAATCCTTCACCAGCACAATTTGCGTATGGCCGCCAGATACGGTAAGGCAAAGGAAAGGGAACGAGGGATTTTTATCGCCGATAAAGTGGGCCAGGATATGGGCCTGCATGTGGTTAATATCAATAAGCGGGATGCCTTTTGCCAGTGCGAAAGCTTTGGCAAATGATACGCCCACTAAAAGAGAACCTAAAAGTCCGGGACCACGTGTAAAAGCTACCGCATCAATATCATTTTTGCTTACTTTTGCGTTTATTAATGCCTGCTGAACAGCCGGAACAATATTTTGCTGATGAACCCTTGAGGCTAACTCCGGGACCACGCCTCCATAGGCCTCGTGTATGGTTTGATTGGCAATAACATTGCTCATGATCACACCATCAACACAAACCGAAGCTGAGGTTTCATCACATGATGATTCGATTCCTAAAATTACGGGCACGTGTTTATTAATTATTGATTTACTGATTTAGTAATTTAGTGATTTATTAATGAGAAGCAAACCAATCCCTCTTACTAATTGTATAGGGATAGAGGAAAATTCACCAACTCATTATTTCGCTAACTCACTAATTAAAGGTGCAAAGTTATTAAAAAAGTACTCAAAATATTCCTGGGCCTGGTATTGTTCATTTTATTGACATTGAGCATACTTTTGCTCACATTTCAGTTTAAGCCGGTACAAACCTGGGCTGCCAAAAAAGCAGCAGCTTACCTTGCCGGCGAATTGAAAACCAAAGTTGGGATTAAAAGCCTTTACCTCAGGCCATTTCGCTCGGTGGTAATTGAGGGGCTTTATATTTTGGATAAGAAACAGGATACTTTACTAAGCACACCCCGATTAGCTGTTGATGTTGAGGGTTTTTATCTTTTCAGAAGTATTAAACGCCGTACCATCAACTTTTCCAATATCGAACTGGATAATGGCTCCTTCTATCTCAAAAAACAAAAAGACAGTACTACCAACCTGCAATTTGTTATAGATTATTTTAATTCGGCGGATACCACCAAAAAAATCCAAAACAAACCCTGGACGCTAAATTTTGGCACCATCGCTATTAATAACTTTCATTTCAGGTACAAGAACAGCCTGCGCGATACGGTAATTGCCGGGGTTAACTTTAACGACCTGGATGTGCAGCATTTCAGCACGCTGATACAGGGTATGGATTTAAAGAACCACCTGTTTAAAGCTAATATAAAAAGCTTAAGCCTGCATGAAAAAAGCGGCTTTACGGTAAAACACTTCGCATCGGACGCTACAATAGATACCAATCAGATTTTACTAAGGCACCTGGCCATTCAAACACCCCGATCAGACCTAAAGGATTATTTCCGGATGAAGTTTAAATCGTTTGATGATTTTGACGATTTTGAAAATAAGGTACACATGGATGCCAGCTTTAAATCGTCACGCATTTCGTCATCGGATATCGCCTACTTTACCAGTTCATTAAAAAAAGTGAGTTTTGATTTGGGTATTGACGGGCAAGCCAAAGGTTATGTGAACAACCTCAAAGCCAAAAAAGTGACCATTACCGGCGGGCAGGCCACTTTTGTTAAAGGCGATTTTAACCTGCACAACCTTACCGATTGGGATAATGCATTCCTTGAGCTAAAATTTGACCAGGTTGCCTCCAACAAAAAAGACCTTGATTACCTGATCAGCCATTTTTCGGGGACGCCTACAGAAAAGGCTCCGGCCATACTTTCCAAATTCGGCAACTTTAATTTTACCGGCAGGTTTACCGGCTCGCAGAATGATTTTGTTGCCTATGGTGTTTTTAAAACTGCACTCGGTCGTTTTGATTCAGACATCAACCTTAAAATTGATAAAAATGACCGCCCAAGCTACAGCGGCAGGGTTAACGCCTATGCCTTTGACCTGGGCACCCTGCTTGATCAAAGCGATTTGGGCAGGGCCACCTTTACTTCAAACATACAGGGCAGCGGCGACGCGCTGAAAAGCCTTACTGAAAAAGTGGATGCAAAAATCGCATCCGTCACCTATAATAACTACACCTATAACAGGCTTACACTTAACGGCAGTTTTATAAACAGGCTGGCCAACGCTCATATTACCATAAACGACAGGAACATAAAGCTTGACCTTAAAGGCAAGGTTAACCTTAATCCCGCTTTGCCAACTTATGATTTAACTGCCGATATCAGGGACGCTAACCTGAACAAGCTTGGTTTTACCAAAGATACTTTAACTGTAAGCACGCTGCTTAAAACCCAGTTTAAAGGCGATGACCTGGCCAATTTGCAGGGGAACATCCTGTTTTCCCCGGCAAGGGTGGTCAATCCGCGGAATAATTATGCGGTTGACTCGCTTTACCTATCAGCAGAAGGAATAGGCAATAACCGCACCATCGCTTTAAAATCTGACTTTGCCGATGGCAGCATCAAGGGCAAATATGACCTTGCAACCCTGCCTTCGTATTTTAAAACCATCGTTAAAAAGTATATCCCTTCCATAAAAACAACTATAGTGCCGCCTAAGCCGGAGGAGTTTGATTTTAACCTGAACCTTAAAAACCTCGATCCGCTTACAGCCATCTTCCTGCCCGATCTGAAAATTCCCGACCAGGGAACTTTCGTTGGTCAATTTAATTCGGAAAAGAAAACAGCTACGTTATCGGGCTATATCAAAACGCTTAAATACGGCAAAACAGTTTTCCATGATTTTATTATTGACGAAAACACTACCGATAGCTTGCTGGGCCTCAACGTATCCCTGAGGCGGGTTGACCTAACTGACAGCCTTTTCATCAAGGATATCAACATTACCAACTTCCTGAAAAACGACAGCCTTAACTTTAACGTTAAGCTCTCCGACAAAAACGCCGTTAACCAGCTGGACCTCTACGGTCTGGTTGAATTTGGCCGCGATACTACGGCCAAACTGAAACTGCTGCCATCAGACGTGATACTGGAAAAAGAGAAATGGAAGATCCAGGAGCAGGTGCGCATCCGTTTACTGGATGGCAAAACACAGGTATCGGGCTTTGAGCTTTCAAACGGGCCGCAAAAAGTATTTATCGATGGTTTTATATCTGATAATCCCGCCGATCAGTTAAAGCTCTCGTTCCAGAAGTTTAACATGCGTACGTTTAACCAGCTCACGCGCACTTCGGGGGTAAACTTAAAGGGCTACCTGGATGGCGACGTTAAACTGACCTCGGTGCTCAAATCTCCGGGCATCGATTCGCATTTAACCATTGATTCACTTACCATGAACAAAACGCTGATAGGTAACGTGAAACTGGCCACCACACTTGGCAACGACCGTAAACAAGCCGATGTTAATATGAATATCATTAACCGCGGGCTGGAAACCATGAACATTGGCGGCACCTACTCGTTTGGTAAAGAGACTGATGATAACCTTGATTTTGATATCAAGATGAACCAAACCGAAGCTATTATATTTGAGCCTTTTGTTAAAGACCTCGTTTCGGATATAAAAGGCCATGTTTCAACCGACCTGAAGCTTACCGGCAAGCCATCAAACCCCCAGCTTAATGGCACCGTTACCCTTGTTAATACCGGCCTTACCGTTAATTATTTAAAAACAGCTTATACGGTTAATAATAAGCTGGATGTCAATAACAGCATTATCAGCATTAAGGATATGGTTTTGAAAGACATTCACAAAGGTACCGGAACCGCCAATGGTACCGTAAACCTCAATAACCTATCCAACCCGGATATTAATGTAAGCCTTAAAGCCGATAACCTGATGGCCCTGAATACCACGTTTAAAGATAACCACCTTTATTATGGTACGGCTTATGGCACAGGCACATTTAACTTCAACGGACCGGTTGATAACATGAAGATTGATATTACAGCCAGCACCAATGCAGGTACCGTTTTCAATATACCGCTCAACACCTCGTCAACCGCTAACGATTATGATTTCATTAAATTTGTAAGCCATAGTGACACCGCCAAAGTTGTTGCCAAAGAGCGTGCTTTCAACGGTGTTACCCTAAACTTTGATTTAAGCGCCGATGAAAAAACTATTGTAAAAATAGCTACCGATTACGGCCAACTGGAAGGCAGCGGCGTAGCCCGTAATTTAAAGCTGAATATCAACAGCCTGGGCGATTTTGAGATGTACGGTGACTTTTTGATATCGTCGGGCAAGTTTGAGTTTACGGCCAAAAACTTTATCAGTAAAAACTTTACAGTAAGCCAGGGTGGTACCATCAGGTGGACAGGTAACCCCTCAAATGCCGAGATCAACCTTAAAGCCTTGTATGAGGTGCGTACCAGTAAGGCGCCGCTGTACACTGCCGCGGGTTTACAAACCCCTACCTCGGGGCAGCAAACGCTGGTACAAGCCGAGCTGATCCTGACCAAATCTCTATTACAGCCTAATATTGATTTTGACTTTAACTTCCCTACCGACCCATCTGTTAAGGACGATCTGTCAACTTACCTTGCCGATGCCAATAACCGGAGCCAGCAGGCTATCAGCATTATTGTTCGCCGTAACTTTACATCAAACAGTAATAACTTAACCAACCAGGTGCTGGGCACTGCCGGCGAAGCGGTGAGCGAATTTGCATTTAACAAGCTTAACAGCCTAATATCGCAATCAAACATTAAAAACTTCGACTTAAATATTCGCTCCTTCAACGAGGCAAGTGCTTCGCTGCACTTCTTTGATAGCAGGCTATCATTTAACGGAAGCTTGTTCAGCAATAACGGCTCAAATGATATTTTTAATAACAGCAACAACAACCTGTTTAACCAACGGTTTAACAGCCTCACCAAAGACTTTGAGGCCTTATACAAGATACGCCGCGATGGCAACCTAACGGCAAGATACTCTTACAGGGCGTTAAACAACGTAACATTAAGCAGCCTTACAGACGTGCTGGCGCCGCAGTATGTAAACGGGTTAGGTTTGGTTTACCAGCGTGACTTTGATACCTTCGGTGAGTTTATCCGGAACATATTCAGACAGGGCCGCCGCAAAAATGCGCCGGTTAACCCCGCTCCTATCCCATCATCAATTACCACACCGGCAACCAGGCCCGATGAAGATGAGGATCAGTAGAGCCGAAGGCTTAAAGCTAAAAGCCAAAAGCTTTCCTGCACAAATACATTGAATAGTAAAAGGCTTAAAGCGATCTGCTTTAAGCCTTTTACTATAAATTATTTATTTCGCTTTAGGCTTTCAGCCTTTCGCTTTGATCTTATAACGATCAATGATCACGCATAATGGCATGGTCCATCTTGTCGCGTTTGGTGCGCAGGTAAGCTTCGTTATGAGGGTTTGACGCTATTTCGATAGGCACATTCTCAACAACTTCCAAACCGTAGCCGATAAGGCCTGCCCGTTTCTTAGGGTTATTGCTCATCAAACGCATTTTGGTGATACCGAGGCTGCGTAGGATCTGCGCACCGATACCATAATCGCGCTGATCCATCTTAAAGCCCAGCTTCAGGTTAGCGTCAACAGTATCATAACCGTTTTCCTGCAAATGATAGGCCCTTAATTTATTGATCAGGCCAATACCCCGGCCTTCCTGGTTCATGTAAACAATAGCGCCCTTACCTTCCTTGCTGATCATCTCCATTGCTTTATGCAACTGCGGACCGCAATCGCAACGGCATGAACCAAATATGTCGCCGGTAACGCATGAGCTATGCACGCGGACCAAAATAGGCTCACCAGGCTCCCAGGTTCCTTTTACCAGGGCGAGGTGATTTTCGCCGGTATCAACCTGGGTATAAGCTATCATATCAAAATCGCCCCATTCGGTGGGCATCTTCACAGCTACTTCTCGTCTTACCATCGACTCATGCTCCAGGCGATAAGCAATGAGATCTTTGATAGATACTATTTTAAGATTAAATTCTTTGGCTATCTCCAGCAGGTCGGGCAGGCGGGCCATTTCGCCGTCTTCCTTCATAATTTCGCAAATAACGCCGGCAGGTTCCATACCGGCTAAAACGGCCAGGTCAATCGCAGCCTCGGTATGCCCTGTACGGCGCAGTACACCGCCATCCTTGGCTATCAGCGGGAAAATATGCCCCGGGCGACCAAGGTCTTCGGGTTTAGTAGCCGGGTCGATAAGCGCAAGTGTGGTTTTTGACCTGTCGCTTGCAGAAATACCTGTAGTACAGCCATGACCAAGCAAATCGACAGAAACCGTAAAGTTAGTTTCGTGCGATGTGGTGTTATGGCTTACCATAGGCATTAGGTCAAGCTCGCGCGCCCTTTGCGCTGTAATTGGGGCGCAAACCAGGCCGCGGCCATGGCGTACCATAAAATTAATTGTTTCGGGGGTGGCATTGCGGGCGGCCGTTAAAAAGTCGCCCTCGTTTTCACGATCTTCGTCATCAACTACGATAATTGTTTTACCTGCTTTGATTTCTTCAATCGCTTCCTGTATGGTGTTTAACATTCTATACTTACTTGTTGGGTAGCGCCTAAACGCTTGTTTAATCTAAATCAAATTTAACGCATATTACCATGACTTGGGTCGGCCTTGTGTAAAATGATAATGCTTTTATAATATGGCTTTTATTAAATATACCGTTAATGACCGTGGCGGGTTGCCTTGGGCTTAAACTTTGCTGCCACGCGGTTTACAAAACGTTTATAAATCTCCATATCAAACAGGGCGGAGTCTGTAGCCGCTTTATAAGAAAGGAACAAACCGATAGGCAGCAGCGTGATAATAGAAATCCACATGCCCAGGTACTTGTTAATATCGCCGCCCTTAACCGATTTTTCGCCGATAGTGGTAATGATATAGTAGATGAGGAAAAATACCACCGAAACTACTACCGGCAAACCCAAACCACCTTTGCGGATAATGGAGCCCAGCGGCGCACCGATTAAAAACAATACCAAACAAGCTACCGAAAGGTTATATTTTTTTTGATACTCTACAAAATACCTGCGGATACCTTCCGAATCGCCTTTATACCTGTCGCTCCGGTTTTTGATCACATCCTTTATCGACCTTATTTCGGAAGCCGCACTGTTGAGGCTCATTTGCTGTTCGGATAAGGTAAGGCCCTGAAAAACATCTTTTTTAGGATCAAACTCTTTATATTTTTTAATAACCTTTGATTGCGCAGGTATTGAATAGTATTTAATGTATGGGGTAACCAGTTTATAATTCACCATCACATTGCTATCTACTGAACGCTGCGACGAATCGAGATAATGCCTCAGCTGTTTAATGTTCATCATTTGCGATGCGGACTTAAACTCGCTTTCACTGGTACGGGTAAGCTTAAATGCCGACAGATCAAACTTGGTTTCGGTTTCCTTAAAACGCTCCCGCAGCAGGCGCTGCCTCGTGTTATATGTGGCATTTTCGGAAGCGGTTTCTTCATATGTCACCCCATCCTTTAAACGTAATACCAGGTATTTATCGCCCATGGTGCGGAACATGGTGCCTTCGCGGGCCAGGATCACCGAATTGTTATTATCACCTTTCTCACTTTTTTTATAGATCATGATATCATACAACCGCTGTCCGTCCGGGTCCTTACGCTTTACACGGATTGTGTAGCCGGGAAAACTGGTACTGAACACCCCCTCGGGCAGCAAATCGGCCGATTTTTGTTTCCGGGCATCATACAACAGCGAATAATATTTAAGATTGGCCACCGGCAGCATATAATCAGAAAAAAAGAACGCCGCGATACTAAGTATAGAAATGATCACGATCATTGGGTACATGGCCCGGCGCAACGAAATGCCTGCCGCTTTGATAGCAACAAGCTCGTAATTTTCGCCAAGGGAGCCATAGGTCATGATGGTAGAGAGCAGGATGGATAACGGGAGGGCCATTTGAACATTGGTGGCCGAATTATACATCATGAGCTCCAGGATGGTATACCAGGCAAAGCCTTTGCCAATAAGGTCGTCAATGTATTTAAACAAAAACAACATCAGCAACACAAACATCACGATGAAAAGCGTAACCAAAAAAGGCCTTATAAACGATTTAAGGAGTAAAAGGTGGATCTTCTTCATTAGTGCTATTTGCAATTAACAGGGGCAAAACCAGTTAGCCGCACAGTTAAAACCAATTAACGTGCAAAACCAGTTCAGCGTACAAAATTAGCTAAAATAAAGTTTTATCAGGCGCCCAATACACTTATGAGGTAATCGATAGAGTTATCCCAGATCTGCTTTCGTTCTGTAATGGCATCTTCGGTGGCAAAATCAGTAATGGCCAGGGCTACATCATTGGTAAGCTCATCCTGCATTATTTCCATTTCAAAATAATACTGGGCATCATCATCGAGCCATTTAAAACGTACGGATCTGTTTTCCTTAACTGAACAAAGTTTGGCTTTTTGCGATTCGTCATCCCATGTAAAAGTATAAACATGGTCACGAATATTAACCTCATCGGCAAACCATTGAGACAAGCCATTAGGCTCGCTTAAGAAGCTGAACAGGATACGCGGAGATGACTTAATCTCGTACTCAATGGTAAATTTTTTCTTTTCGGACATTCGGTTTACACTTAAAAAAACAGGAACAAAAGTAAATGTGAAACATTTTTTCTAAAGAAAACGAATTTCTACTATATTTGCAAACCTTTTTAGGGACGGCCACTTGTTTTAACGCAAGGCCACTCTTTTTATTAACCACAAAAAGAGCCATAAAAATAAAAACGGCGGGGTAGCTCAGATGGTTAGAGCGTAGGATTCATAACCCTAAGGTCGGCAGTTCGATCCTGCTCCCCGCTACTTGAAGATGAAGCAGCTACAGTAAAATGTAGCTGCTTTCGTTTTTTTTGGTCATACAGTGTTCATACACACGTGCAGCCATTGCATGAAGTTATTAACGAGTGTCGCAATCCGGGCGGTTATAGTACAAGACAAATAAGACATTGATTTTCTCTGCTTTAATTTTATAATTAAGTATTATATATTTACTAAATATCTAATCGTTTATCGGACCTAAACATTGAGACATCACAATGGCAGAAGCAAAAGGCGAATATTTACAAAAAGAGTTAGCCACAAAAAAAATCTTCTTTTATAAAGACCCTACAGAAAAAGTAGATCAATTATCACGTGAAGTTTATAAAACTAAGGATGAAGAAGTTCATTATCCACGAGGTTTTGAAAAGGACAAACCGAAGTATAGAACTATTAGAAAGTTTATTTATAAAGGTTTCAAAGGTTCAATTCCTGTAGGTGTTATTAAGGCTGCGAATTTTGGGTATGGTTTTACTAAAACACTTAATCCCTTTGCCTTCTACATTAATGACAATTATGAAATCGAAGAAATAATTATTGAAAAAGACGGCAAAGTTGAAATTGACTTAGCAGGCAAAAAACTTTATTTGAGCCAACAAACTTTGGCTACATTAAATACAGTTTTTCGCAACATCTATTCTAAACATAGAAATGAAGTGAATTTCATTTTACAACTGTCATTAAGTGAAATATTTCCTTCCAAAGTCTCCAGGCCCAATAAGACCTATGTGCCAAATGCCTTAGCATCGTCATTGGCAAGTTGGGGCAATTCCATTGAAGAATTCTCCGATAGCGATAAAGAAGCGATTAAAGATTTATTTGATAAATTATCACTAAGCACCGACTTTCTAACTCAAGAATCGCTTGCTAAGACCAAGGAAATTGTAGACAGTAAATACATTCAAAAAACTATCAAAAAATGCGAAGAATTAATTGCACTTAAAACGGATAGTGAAAGTTTAGAAAAGCAGTGGCAAGGCTTCCTACATGAGAATAGTTGGATATTTTCGTCATTATTTGCCCAGCCTGTCGTATTACATCAGCGGGAGGCTTACGTTGGTGGCAAAACTATTGAAAATAAAGACGGAAAGTTCAATGATTTTCTATTAAAGAGTAGCTTAAGTACCAACGTATCCTTTGTTGAGATTAAGACCCATAAAACCAAACTCGTAGAAAATTCTGCTTACCGGGGCACAGATGTTTTTAGCGTTACAAAAGATCTATCAGGATGTGTTGCACAGGTGTTAAACCAAAGAGACAATTTTCAAAAAGAGTACTATACTTTAAAAAGTAAGAGTAAAGGAGAAAAAGCCGTTTTTGAAACTCTCAATTCAAAATGCATGGTTTTAATCGGTTCATTAGGAGATTTGAGCGATGACCAAAAAAGCTCATTTGAATTATTCAGAACTAACAGCAGGGACGTTGAAATTTTAACATTCGATGAGCTACTTACTAAGATTAAAACTTTACAACAAGTAATATCGAATAAATCATAAATAAATTTATGCAGGTTATTTGCATTGAAGATGCAGCTTTTTATGCACTGATTGACAAGTTTGTAGAAAGAATAAAAGAGAAAACTCCTATAAATCAACAAGACAAGTGAATATCAGGAACTGAAGCAATGTTATTGCCGAGGATTAAAAGTAAGACCACCTTGCAGAAATTAAAGGACGAGGGGAAAATCCATTTTACTCAACCCGAAAAGAAAATCGTTTTATATGACCGCCAACCTATAGAAGGCTATCTCGAAGTTTTACCTATGAAACCCTTTAATCATGGAAGAAGATGAGGGTAACGAGCGATTTAAGGAAATGGACGCTGGTAAGCGGCACTACGAGCGCGAGAGTTTCATCAAAGAAATGGGACAAGCCTGGGAAAACCGGAAAGAGAAAAGCGGAGAGTGATAGGCAAATCAATCTATATCAACAACTAACGAAATTGGGGCATTCGCCATCATGTTTAATAGTCTATTAATAAAAAAAATCAAGAGCATTCTTGTGGCATAATTATTATTAAGATAAAATATAAGCATCTTTATTAGGCGTTACAGTATCTTTGCAAAATGTTTTACAGACGAAAAATCATATTAGCGTTGCTTGAGTTGTTTGGGGGAGAATTGGAAAAAATTCGTCTCCAAAAACTATTGTTCCTATTTGCTCAAAAGCAGACAAAGGCCGATTACGAATTTATTCCTTATAAATACGGGTGCTATTCATATTCCGCGAACGCTGATTTGACAACCATGTCGACTAAATCCCTTTTAATAGAAACCGAAAAAAGCTTTATCAAAGCAGATAAGACAAGCTACCTAAAATTGCTTAAACCAGATGACAAAATAAAGTTGCATGCGGTTAAGGCTTCGTACGGAAATATGGGTAGCGAAGAGTTGATGAAGCACACATATAGGAACTTTCCTTACTGGGCGATCAATAGTGTAAAGGCAAACTCAATCTTAAATAAAGATGAGTTATTGATGGTAAATAAACAACGTAACAATAAAGACGAGGTGGTACTATACACCATAGGCTATGAGGGAATTAGTCTTGAAGCGTATTTGAACCGTCTTGTACAGAACGGGGTTCGCTTACTTGTAGATGTGCGAAACAACCCCTTAAGCATGAAATTCGGCTTTAGTAAAAGTCAATTAAAACGATATTGTGAAAGCTTGAATATCGCGTATATTCATATTCCTGAAGTGGGAATTGTTTCTGATCAGAGGCAAGAACTTAATACCCAGTCAGATTATGACGCTTTGTTTAAAAAATACCGCAAAGATACCTTAGCAAAAACTATTAGTTCTCAAGAATACATTATTACACTGCTTGAACAGCATAAAAAAATAGCACTTACATGCTTTGAAGCTAATATATGCCAGTGTCATAGAAAGCATTTAGCGGAAGCTGTAACAGATTTACCCAACTTTAAATACAAACTAATGCACATATAAATGCCACGGCACAAAGTCCTTATCACAGTTACCACTTATCCTCAACCATCACGAAGCCATGATGAACTTGTTTGTACCGCCGGAATACTTGAAAACGGGGATTGGATAAGAATATACCCAGTTCCTTTAAGTTTTTTAATTGATTTAAAGGGAACTGGCCAGGTCAATAATGTAAAATACACATGGATGGAACTTGAGTTACGTCGTAGAACTGATGACTTTCGCCCTGAAAGCCATTCTCCAATAAATTACGATTTCCGTGACTTAGTATTGGCGGAACGGCTCGACACGAAAAGTAATTGGCTTAAACGCAAAGAGTATGTACTCAAAAATGTTTATACGAACATTCCAGCGTTAATTGAAAAGTCCAAGGCACCTACAAATGTATCGCTTGCTACGTTCAAGCCGCAATCAATCATTCGCCTTGAATGGGAAGCGGATTCAAGAGAATGGAAAGATGAATGGAAGGACTTACGCAGGCAAGGAGATTTATTTGCTGGTGGTAAAGATCCAGAAATACTTATTCCGAAATTGCCCCATAAGTTTTTTTATGTGTTTACAGATGACACAGGTAAAGAGCGCCGATTAATGATTGAAGATTGGGAAATCGGCGCTTTATATTGGAATTGTGTCAGAGAAGCAGAAGGCAACGAAGCTGTTGCTTTGCAAAAAGTTAAAGACCAATACGAGCACAACTTTAAAAACAATAAGGATATTTATTTTTTTCTTGGAACCACAAGACAGTGGCACATGAGGAGAGCTAAAAATCCCTTTGTGATTATAGGAGTGTTTTATCCTAAAAAGGAGCTTCAAGGCTCCTTATTCTAACGAATAGTCGTACAGTTGCTCCTCCCTTAATATTGGGGTTAATGCAATGAATTTACCTGCTTGGGCGAAAAACCGAAATGCCGTGAAAAACTTGCTGAAAAGCTTGCCGGACTACTGAAACCAACTTGGTAAGCTACTTCGGCAATGGTGGCTGTGCGGCGCGCCAGGAGATCGTGTGCATGTTGTAACCGTATTTCGCGTACCAGTTCGCCAGGGGCCCGGCCAGTTATTGCCTTTAATTTTCGATGCAGCTGAATCCTGCTCATACCAATATCCCCAGCCAGCTGATCGGTCCCATAGCTGTTGTCATCCAGGTTATTTTCAACCGCGGCTTTTATCTTATTTAAAAAAGCCTGCTCTATCGTCGGCATATTGGGCAACTCTATCAGCCATCTCTTGTGCATTGCAATATGTTGTTTCAAAACATTGCGCGTCCCGATCAGGTTCCCGATCAGGGCCAGCAGTTCGCGCTTCTCAAAGGGTTTGGCAAGATAAGCATCAGCTCCTGTTTGAATACCTTTTACACGGCTATCTATGTCGGCCTTTGCTGTCAGCATGATGACCGGGATATGGCTTGTCCGTTCGTCTTTTTTCAATATCCCGCACAACTCATAACCATCTGTATCGGGCATCATCACATCGGTAATAATGAGTGCAGGGATTTGTTCTATACCCATTGTGATTCCCGCCTTGCCGTCCGAAGCGGTAATTACCCGGTACTGCTCCGCAAGCTGGCGTTCAATAAAGTCCCGGAGTTCCCGGTGATCCTCTACCAGCAAAATCAAGTCCATATCGGTCTCGGTTTTATCAGGTTTTGCTTCTTCGCTTTCAGCGGCTGCATTCATAGCCTTAAACTCCACTACACCCTCATGACCGCCCGCCGCTTCGTCCAAAGGCAACTGGATCACCACTTCGGTAAATGCCCCCTCCCAGCTATTTGCCGCAATACTGCCGCCCATTAGCTCAATCAGTTCTTTACAAAGTGCCAAACCGATCCCGCTTCCTTCTGCAGCCTGACTGCCCGGCGAATTGACCTGGTAAAAACGACTGAAAATATAGGGAAGCTTTGATCTGGGTATCCCTTTACCTGTATCGCGAACGCGAACTACATATTGATTCCCGGGCACCCCATCATCGTGATAGAGAAAAATCTCCACCCTGCCGACCTCCGTGAATTTTACCGCATTCCCGATAACGTTCAGCATGACCTTATCCAATTTATCCCGGTCTGCCATTACCCAAAGTTCGCGATAGTTTGACCGGAAATGCAGTGTGATGCCTTTTTGCAATGCAAGCGGCTCAAAACTTTGGACATGGCCTAATAACAATGCGTTTAAATCGAGCGGTTCGTACAACAATTCCATTAATCCCTGCTCCAGTTTACTCAGATCAAGCAACTGGTTGATAAGCCTCAGCAAGCGCTCGGCATTATTCAGGATCATCCGGTAATCCCTCAGCAATGATGGATCGGCGGTCTTGCCGGCAAGTTCCTTAACCGGATTGAGGATGAGCGTTAACGGCGTCCGGAATTCGTGCGCAATATTGCCGAAAAACCTTGATTTAACAGCGTCCAGTTCACGCAACTTATCCGCCTTTTCTTTTAGTTCTGCTGTGCGTTGCTGTACAATAGCTTCTAACTTCCGGGCCTCAGCCGCAACCATTTCGGTTCTTTCAGCTTCTTTTGACAGTGCAGAAGCCGACAATGCTTCAACCTCGGCCAGTTGTGCGGCCAATTGCTGGTTTGTGCCGGCATAATCGAGCGCGAGATAAAGGGACAGGCAAACCGGTAAAACAAGTTCGCCCGCGCTCATCACAAATACCCGCATTGAATTATAACCGTAAGGCCATACGCTGAACGTATCATCCCAGCAAAAAATATAAACCAGGAAAACTGCCATTACACCCGTTGTAACCAACCAGGCCTTACGCCTGCCTTTACGTATAAGGTGATATACACAGATAAAGCCATCCACATTACAAACCAGGAAAACTGATGAAAAAAAATCAGGAAAATCAGTTTCCTTTAATATATAAAATTTATAAAAGTAAAAAAGTAAATAGGCCGAGCATACGCACGCCAGGGTAACCTGGCGCCAGCGATGTACCTGGCCATAATCTAACTTATACAACAAAATGAGCCCCCACCACAAAAGCAACACCTTCAGGTTATAGATCATGTAATGAGCAATATATTGCAGCTGCGGATGGGCGGTTAAATAAAAAAGGTATACACACCCGCTGGTGATGCCCGTTAGCATAACAAACAATGCGTAATAAAAATTAAGCTTCTGCTTCGGATAAAACAGAAAAAGCAAAAAGTGCAGCAGGCCAAGAATGAAGGCTGCGGCGGCACACATTGGCACAAAATTATATAGCGTCCGGGCACGCATTATACGCTTGCTATACAAATCGTAATTGGTAAGTAACACCTCAAAGCCTACAAAATTACGGTACACACCAAAAGGGTTGGCGTAATGAATAGTTACCAGATGCGGCGCATTGCCCTTTAACCAAAAGGGTATCATCTCCAATGGTGCCCGGTTGGCTTCCGTTGCTTCAACCGGGTGGCCGATTTTGCCATAGCCGCCTATTGGCTCACCATCAATAAATATTTCTGACGCGCCATCATGATTAATGCGCAGGCCAAATTTTTGGCCTGCCACATCCTTACCTGCTTTTACCCAAATATTAAACCAGCCAACACCTTTCCACCCGGCGGGTAGCTTGTCTGTGCCAAACGCCGTATACTGTACAGTTTCCCAGCCGCCGGAACGGACATCAGGCGGTGTATTTGCGTTATTTATTTCAGGATGAAAGAACCAGTGTTTATCACGCAGTGATATTTCATTGTAGGCGCCGAAATCTTTGTGATGCAGAATTACCGTGTCTTGTGCATTGGCCGTACCGTACAAAGCCAAAAGCAAAAGCAACAAGACGAAGGTACATTTAGCTGGATGCATGTTGAGATTAAGTTTGCGTAAAACTGCCGGGATTTTATAATCAAAAATATATTATATTTATTATAATATACAGATACTACGGGGCTTTATTCATAACAGAGCGGCCTTAATATTAGTTAATACCTTTTTCCAGCCTGGCATTTTGACCCGCAAATATCTTCCATTCACCGTCACGTTTTACCACGACGATCATCCTGCGAAACTCAAACGTTTGACCCGGATATCGTTCGTCGCCGGCAAGACCCGTTCGTACGTGTACAACCGCAAGGTCCTGATTAAGATAGGTAATATCTTCAACAGCCCGGGTATAGTACCGGGTGTTTTTAAAATAAGTATTATGAACCTGCTTATAATGCTTAAAAATATCATCCCGACCTTTATAGTAGGCACCAAACCAGTTTACCCAGGTAGCATCAGAGGTGTAACTGGCCGCCAGTTTTTCCGGGTTATGGCTATTCCATGCATCTTCATAATTTTTGATCATCTGCCGTATCACAGCGTTGTTCGATGCAGTGTCAGGCTGCTGGGCCTGTACACTGGTACTGCATAGCCATATCAGAAGTATCAGGCTTGTTATCTTTTTCATAGGTATTATATACTGGAGGACAAACATCCATAGCGGATACTACAAATAAAGGTGATACTTCATGATGTTACTTATTTTTATGTTACAAATCCTTTATCTTTTGTTACATACAGCTAAACCTGCCCTATTCATGAAACGATTTCGAACTGATTTGTAACACCCGCGAAACTAACTTTCCCAACAGTCTCTTTTTTTTGTAATAACAATTTTGCCTCCGGGGCATTACGGCGCTTCCTGTTGAAAGCGCTGATTACAAATAACAAAACTTACCTATGAAAAAATTATTAAAACTAACGGAGGTAAAATTATTTACACCATGAAAACTTCAAAACCATTGTTTGCAATAATATTTGTTGCAACGGCAGCTATATCTTGCTCAAAAGATGCCAAAACCCCACCCGCCCAGGAGGTGACACCATTGGTAAAGCAAATGGTAAACAACCCGGCTTCTGCTATCGATCATACAATAACTGATATCGCCTATCAATAAAAAAACAGCCCGACACCATGAAAACATTATCAATCATTATGTTGATATATTGCTGCACGGCGCTTACCGCATGCGATTTTAGCAGGGGCGCCAAAAAAGACTTCAGTACAGGATTGTCTTACAATTACAATGGCTTTAACATACAGAATGTTTTACTGATCGATGCATCAGGCAATCCATTGAGCAACAACAAGGTATCATTAAACACGCGTGTATCCGTTGCAGCCCTTGGCATCGTCAATTACGGATTAAAGGACGGAAAGGTTTATCCGGGTATGATGCTGGCCGTTACCGATCAGAAAGGTAACCCGGTGATCAAGTCTGCCGACCTTTTTGCAGGCGGCAAAGGTTATCCGCCGGCAGGAGCAACCGAGCTACGGGGTGATATCACAATTGCACAGCCGATGGCATCCGGGCAGGTTTATCATGTCAACGTGCGCATATGGGATAAAGTAAAAGCAGGCAACGAGATCAATGCCGAAGCTGACCTTGTCGTACAGTGATTGATCACGATGTACATTATTGATAATCTTTAAATTTCTTATTATGGTTATTTTCATGCGCAGAAGGCCTGCGCTTATTTATGGCACCATCCTCGGCGCGATATGCCTGCTGGGCGGTGTTATGCAAAGTAAAGCTGAGACAGCATTGGTTGGGTTCCTGATGCTTATTTACACCGTTGGCAGTCTGATTATGGACAAAAGAAAAAAAGAAGCTGCAAAAAAACAGGGTTCTAAAGCTCAATAAGGTAGCCGTATAATTCGTAAAGCCGCTTTGTAATCCATGACAGAGTAAGAGTGCTAAACGAACCTGTCTCCTTATGTTACCCATGACAACTTAAAAAAGGGTGTCATACAGAGCCCGTCGAAGTATGGCGGGGCAGACCTCTGCGCACGAGTCTTCGACAGGCTCAGACTGACAGACCCTCTTTGCCATCTAACCTTCAGAGGCCCCGGATTTAAACACTCAGCAAGAGTTGGGCCACGCCGAAGTTATATTGACAAAAAGCTATGATAGTTGTTACCTGTTGTAGATCCTGCCGCCTTTGATCACTAATTTTACTTTTGTGATGTTATCGATGGATGCCAAAGGATCAGCATCCAGTACGATCAGATCGGCATCCATCCCTGCTTTAACGAGTCCTTTTCGCCCTTGTAGCCCGATGGCTGCGGCGCTGTTTTGGGTGGCGGCTATGATGGCATCCATAGGGCTGAAACCGGCATCCGTTACGAGCAGGCGCATTTCTTCCTGAACAAATTTTTCCTGATCGTCATCGGTACCGGCGCAAATGGCTATCCCTGCGCGATAAGCCTGAGCAACGATCCGTTTACCTACCTCATAGTCCCATATAGCAGCCGAATCCTGGCTTGCCCAAACTTTGTAGGTAAGTAAAGTGGCGTCCAGAATGGTGTGATGCGCTCGCATCAGATCAAAAAGCCCGTGCAAATCAGGCGTCACCTGATCCCAATACGCGGCGTTATGCCCGGCTTTTTTCCAGGCTTCCGGTATTTGTGCCTTTTCACGGACCAGCAACGGCACGTGCGAAATGGATATTAGTCCTGCCCGGACAAGGTCGGACGGCCCTGCGCCCTGCAGCCAGGCATGCCCCCAAACGGGCATCTGCTGTTTCTGTGCTTCCGTCATTATCCGGTTAACCTGCCCGGTGGTCAGGTTAGCATAGAGCTTGATGCCGCTCGCGCCGCTGCCCTTGGCTTCGGCTATTGCCAGTGTCAGGTTTGTGGAGTCGCTGATAGCCTGCATATAGGGCATTTTCCCGTTAATACCGCCTCTTGTTGACGTCGCTGTTCGCGGGTCACTGAAGAACACGGTACCGGCCATAAGGGCAGAATAACAGATTTCAGGTGACGTGATCTCTCCGAGCCGTGCATCGCGGGCCAAACCGGCAAGTACACGTCCGTCACCGGCCATATCCCTCACACAGGTCACACCGCTACACAGCATACGCTTCAGCACATCAAGTGTGTGCGCGCGGTTGTCTACACCGCTCGGATCGGTTGCCATATGCACATGACTATCGACCAGGCCCGGCAAGAGTGATTTCCCTCCGAGGTTGATTACTATAGCAGAATCCGGAATGGTGTGCTCCCCGGCCGTAAAAGTAAGGCTGATCTTACCATCACAAATAAACACTGTTTGACGGGGAAGCGGCACCCGGTGTTCTGCATCAATGATGGTCGCATTGGTCAGTACAAGCAATCCGGGTTTGTACTGGGCCCAAACGGCGACTGGCGCCAACAACAGGAATGAAATTATATACTTGATCATAGGCTTTGCTGCTTTTTGACAGCTTGCCCAATTTAAGCAATTTCGCAGAAAGCATCGTTCGGTGATGCCTTGACAATTCCTTGCGGATGCATGTAGAAATGGCCGACGGTTGGGATGACGAAAAACAAAAAATCGTTGCGGACTTCTGGCAAGTTTTTACGGCATGAATATTGAAATTAATAGCGTTATGAAATACACACACGCTATTTTAGGAGGAACCGGCCATATCGGTGCCGCGCTTTCGACCGCTTTGCTGCAAAAACAACAAAAGGTCATGATCATTGGCCATGATCCAGCTAAAGCTGCCGAATGGATTGTTAAGGGGGCAGCTTATGAGGTTGCAGACATCTGGGACACAGCCCGTTTAAAAGAACTGTTCGGACAGGCGGAGCGCCTGTTTGTGCTGAACCCGAATGCGGCTCCCGATAAAGATATCGATGCGGTGGAAAGGGAACAGATCGGCAGTATCCTAAACGCGCTTGAAGGGTCGGAACTGAAAAAGATCGTCGCCGCTTCTACCTATGGCGCCCAGCCCGGAGATCATATTTTTGACCTCGGTGCGCTGTATGAATTAGAGCAGGGCTTAGCCAAATTGGACATCCCGCTGGCAGTGATCCGCAGCGCTTATTACATGAGCAATTTTGACCAGGCAATACCAGCCGTCCGGGAAAAGGGAGAATTGACCACTTTGTTTCCGGCGGACTTTAAGCTGCCCATGGTCGCGCCGGCAGATATCGGTGCATTTGCAGCCAAATTAATGCTGGATGACCGGACCGGGCTGTTCTTCCTGGAAGGGCCTGAAACCTATTCTAATCAGGATGTGGCTGAAACATTCGGTAAGCTATTGCACAAAACGGTAAACGTGGTGACTATCCCGGAAGCTGGTTGGAAAGACTTTCTGATAAAGGGCGGCTTTTCCGAAAAAGCGGCGGCATCTTTCGCTAATATGACGAGACTTACCATTAGCCAGCAATCGGAAATACCAACCGCCCAACACGGGCCTACCACCTTGTTTCACTACCTGGAAAAGCAATTGCAGGTTAATGGTGCTTAAAATACTGTATCTCTTTTTCGTGTTTCATTGCGGCTTCTTTTGAATCGAAAGTGCCGAGATTTTTACGCTTGTGGGTTTCAGGATCAACCTTTTTGGAGTAGATCCTGTATTGCCCTGATTTTAATTTCCTGATCATTATTTATTAACATACCGCGAGCGGCAATGTTTACGCAAACAAACAATAGAACGTATTAGCCGTGATACCCCGGCAATATTGACAAATGGCCACGAGGTAAAAGTCGTGACATGGCAACAGAATACCGCAGCCTTTTTATTCTAATCGACTTAATATATTCAGTGCTGATTAAAGAATTCGGCCATTTGCGCCAAACCAGTTTTTGAAAACATTCTCTCCGAATTTTCCAGCGTGTCTTTTGTGGCTTCCGCTCCTCTTGCAACCATTTCTTTTTCAAAATGGGCAATCGCTGTTTTGATATCAGTAAATTGATTTCCGGTTAAACATTCGGCCAGTTCAAACGAATCCTGCAATGCTACATTAGCACCTTCGCCTGCATATGGTGGCATCCGGTGTGCGGCATCCCCAATCATTGTAAGGCTCTCATCCGTTTCCCAGCTTTGATTTAATGGGAAATAATATTGCGGACGGGGAATGAAACAAACCACCTCATTTGTAAAAAACTCATGCCATTCATCGCTCCAGCTGGCAAAATCTTTCTTAAACCATTCAAAAACTTCCTCTCTGTTATTGAAATTAATGCCGCTTTGTTCCAGCCAGTTTTCGGGTGTTTTAAAATTCACCACAAACATAATTGAGCCATCGGCTTTTGTGCCATAACCTACAAATCGCCCGTCATCAAACGCCATTACTTTTCCTCCTTTTGCAAAGGAAAAAAGTTTTGGAGTGTATTTTTCAGCGTTGTAAATGTTGCCTTCAATCAGCGTGATACCTGAATAAACCGGTTCAACGTCACTTAAATAAGGCCGCACTTTTGAATTGGCTCCGTCAGCCGCAATTACCAGATCGGCATAGGCGTTCGATCCGTTTTTAAAAAACAAACGCCAGCCTTTTCTTTCTCTTTCCATTGAAATGAAATGGCTGTCCCATACCACGGTATCGGGCTGCAATGAGTTCAATAAAATATCCCGCAAAGGCGCGCGGTCTATTTCGGGGCGGGTTTCCGCGGTAATAGTCGCAAAATTGTGGTCATCAAATGTAATATTGAGCATTCTATCCACAAGCAGCATCTTACTTGCTACAGGACGGTGGTATTTATAAAATTCATCCAGCAAACCGCTCCGTTTCAGCGCTTCCAGTCCTGTGCCTTCATGCAGGTCGAGCGTGGCACCCTGCACCCGTACATTTCTGTCCATATCCCGTTCATATACTTTTACATTTGCACCTTTAAGTTGTAAAAGCCTTGCTAAGGCCAGCCCCGCCGGTCCACCACCTACTATGGCAACCTGTTTATTATCTAATAACATAATTTTTCATCGTTTAATTACGATGCAAAATTATTTCTGCCTGATGGCCGATAATAGTATAAATCGGTCGTTTTTGTTTTTAGATAATTCTTTAGGTACAACGCCCGAAAACTTTTTCACTTCTTTGATAAAGTGGTTCTGGTCAAAAAAGTTCTCTTCCGGAAACAGCCGGCCGTCTGCAATATGCTCCAACGAGGCGCGGAAACGAAGAATATTGCAATAGGCTTTAAGTGAGATCCCGAATTGCTGATTAAAGTAACGATTTATCTGCCTGCTGCTCCAAAACACTTTTTCGGAAAGCTCTTTAACCGTGATCCTCCCTTTCGTTAGATAAATCAGTTCAAACAATTTTCGTTTACGTTCATCTATGCCTTCCGGAATAAGTGATCTGATCTTTTGCGTTGCTTTTTCAACAAAGCAGTCAAAATCCAGCAAATCGTTTTCTGTAAACCCCCAATAGCCTTCCGGTAAAAATCTGCCACCGTTTACTATATCGGCAATGGCCTCTCCAAAAATATACTCGACGGCAAGCAATTTGAAGCTAATGCAGAATATTACGCTATTGGCCGAAACTTTGGCCTGTTCAAACTGGGTTAGTCCTCCAAGCTGTGCAATACTAAAAGGCTGTGTAGCGGATTTAAAAAGCAATATATCAATAAGTCCGTCGGGTAACCCCGTTGTATCTTTATCGGCGTCCGATAGGTTACGTAAAAACCAAAAACTATCAACAAAATCCGAAAGTGGTTTACCGGGCTTAACAATTCTGTATTCCAGGTTATTGCTCATAGCTTTTGTGAATTGCGGTGTTGTATTGTAAATCCGCTGTTTACCTTTGATTTACCTGCGGTTTAATTATTAAGCAGCAGGTAAACTTAAATAAAATGTGGTTCCTGTGCCCATAGTTGTTTCAAACCAAATTTTGCCGTTGGCATTTTCAATAGAGTTTTTGATGAATGCAAGGCCTAAACCCGTTCCGGAGCTTTTGGTGGTAAAGTTTGGCTCAAAGATCTTTTCACGCATCTCTTCCGGAATCCCGTTACCGTTATCTTTGATGGTAAGCAGGATATTTTTGCTGGTTACCAGGTAATTGATATCTATGATGCACTTCCTATCCTGAGGGGTGGCTTCAATAGCATTTTTCAACAGGTTATTAAAACAGCGCAATAGCTGGTCGCGGTCGGCATTGATAATGAACGAATTCTCTGGTTGCAGATAGGTGATCTGCACATTATCCATCTGTTTAAAAATGGTAACTGCCTGGTTCAACATATCAAAAATATTGATCTGCTCAATGCGGGTATCCGGCATCTTGGCAAATGCCGAAAACTCCGACGCTATCGACGACAGGCTTTCAATCTGCTCCACAAATGACTTGCTGAAACGTTCAAATTTTTGATCAAACCTGGGATCTTTGTCCTTCCATGATTTATCAAGCAGTTGTAAGCCCAGTTTTAGCGGCGTTAGCGGGTTTTTAATTTCATGCGCAACCTGCTTGGCCATTTCGCGCCAGGCGCTTTCGCGTTCGGATTGTGCCAGCCGCTGGGCGCTGTTTTCCAGGGCCGATATCATTTTGTTATACTCTTTAACCAATGCGCCGATCTCGTCATCGCGCGACCATTTGATGTGTTCGTTCTTTTTACCGTAGATGGTTTTGCTGAGGCTTTGTTGTATAAAGTTTAAGGGCGCGGTTATCTGCCTTGCTATAATAATGGCAAACAAGCCAATTGCTATAAAAACAATGGCGTAAACGTTTATCATCACATTAAGCAATGAGCTTATGCGCTCGCGGTAATCGGCTTCATTACTAAAATAAGGAAGTTGGATATAGGCAACCGTTTTGTTTGATGCAGTAAGGGTTACCGGGGCATAGGCCGCTTTATAGCTCAGTTCGCCAATTTTCTCGTCGTTTACGAACTCGGTTTTTTGCAATTTGCTCAAAAAGATGAATGCACGGGCGTTCATCCGTTTTGCCACGAGGCCGTTTTCATAAATTTTAGGCTGAGTGGTAAGTAAGGGAACACCGTTGGTATCAAACAAAGTAAGATCGGTTGCGTAAGTATTGGCCAATTCATTAAAATGAACCTGGCTCTCCTCATTGAGATGCTCAACATACTGGGTAAAAAGACCGTTTTCAAATGCCGATGCTATACGGGTTATTTTATCCCTGATCATTTTTTCCTGCTGGGTATAGTACTGGTTACTGATGGATAAAAAAGTAATAAAACCAACAAGCACCAGGGTAACCACTACGGCCAGTATCATCGAGATCTGGATGCGGGTTTTATACAATACCTTATCAAAATTTATCCTGAAGTTTATCTTCAGCCCGTCTTCGGCTATGTTAAAGATCTTGATGCGGGCCCATGACCATTTTAAAGTGATGATAACCGCGCTGAATATCAGTATAACCACCAAAAAGAAGGTGAGCGAAGTAACCGCATAGTAAAGTGAGTTTTCCTCCCTGCTAACAACAATCAGGTTTCTTTCACTGGGCCTGTATATCAGGTGATTGTATGTTGTAAAGCTTTCGTACCAGGCAGTGCTGTGGTTTTGCGTGGTTTTTTCGGTGTATTTTTTCAGGTCGCCTTTAAACTCCCTGTTATCAAGCGAGTAAACATAGGTGCCGCGCTGGCTCAGCAATTTATTATCGCTATAAAAGGCGTATGAATAATCTTTAAAGTCATTTTCAGGGCTTATGTTGCCGTCAATCAATAACTCGGGGAAAGCGCCCGATAATTGCAGCGGTTTTGATTTAAGCTCAATTACAATAGTGCCCAATTGCTTATTACTGGTATTTACAGGCAGTATGGCAAAGTAATTCTGGTACCCGAATGATTCATTTTCGCGGTAAAAATAGTCGGATACCTTAAATGAGCTATATAGTACGAGGTCTTTAAACACACTCAGCGAGTAGTTTTTATCTGCCGATGTAGGTTCATCATTGGCATCAAATTCATGAACTTTAAACTCGTACTTTGACAGGTAGCCATCAAAATAAAGTTTTTGGAAACGGGTTTTAAGATAATCGCCGTTGTGCAGGCCATTGATAAAATAGCGTACTATGGCCGTATCCGTTATAATTTGATTTTCTATCCTTTTAAAAATATAGTCGGCTGTGGCATCATCCGGGATCTCCAGTTTTTGTACCAGGGCTTTCCGGGTTTCGTGCTCTTTCAGATCTTCAAAATGATTAAGCTTAATGGCCGCTATCAGGGCACAAATAAACACGATACCTAAAAAAGATGTGGCAAAAAGCTGCCCTTTATAGTAAATAAAACTATAGCCCCTTATCAGTACCAACAGTGCCCACAATATGTAAAACAGCGTAAATTCATGAAAATAGGCAAATACGACGGTAGCCATGATAATTCCGGACAAAAACAGGAATAACTGGTGCGTTCGGGGTACGTTAAGCTTCAGACATATGGTTAAAATGATTTCATTGAGCAGGTAAAATATCAAAAAGCTAAAACACAGCATTAATACCCCCAATATGCTGAACCCCGTTAAGCTGAGTACATTGTTTACATCAAAATTGATTTTTGAGTTGATAACCAGGCCATGAAACAAACGCAATAACGATGTTGACACCCCTATAAGCGTTAAAATAGCAACAACCACAATAACATAGCCGGCAGTTTTGCTCTGCACATTGGTTAAAAACCTGCGGCGCTGCCTATACACAAAGGCTACAAACCAAAAAATGACCAGGATATTGATACAAAAATCGCCCAGCGAAGGATAAACCAGGCTTGAGCCATAAAATGCCGGATTGAAAATGCTAAGCTTATACGTAAAATCGGGCAGGTTATAATGCAGGTTAACAAACCTGAACAACGCAATATATAAAGCAAGGAATATGATAGATAATACCACATACCCTTTTGATGCCACGTAATTGCAAATATTATGCATCAGTACACAAAGCGTAATGGCGGTGAGTATCCAAAATGAAAGTTCATAATAAACAAAATCATTATTGGCGTCATTATTTTTAAGCTTTACCGAAAACAGGTAATCATTATCGCTACTATGAACTTCATAAACGTTGACATCTGTAAAATCGGCTATATCAATGTTATCATCATCGAGCAGATCCCTGGCAAATTTGTTTTGAAGGTATTTGTTCTGGAACGCGTAATTGATCTTAACCGGAATAAAGAAGATAACGGAAAAATTTCCCTCCGTTTTCCGGAACGTTTCATAATACCCATTGGGCTGCTTAATAAAGGAATAACCATCTTTAATGGTATTGGTACTATCGGGCAATACTTTTATGCCACTCCAAAAGCTTAATTTATTATTGGTTAAGGTTATAAACCAAATGTTGTTTTGGGTGGTAAAATTTTCAATAGCATTAATAGCGTCCTGCTCATTATTGCGCAGGTTCATCATCTTTTTAAAACGTTCGGTGCCGTTAAGCTGTTTATTTATAAACGCTTCTTTGTTATGGAGGTTATCTTCCAGTATCCGGGCAGACTGCACAAGGCTGTTTACGGGCGTATATGTTTTTTGAACAATAACGGCCGTAAGCAGCAAACTAAGCCCTAAAAGGGCAAGCAATAGGCGTATTTTTCCGGAAGTAGTCAAGATGTTGCTATACTATGGATTTTTTGTTTAATACAAGCCTATAACAAAAATAAAAGCCACATGTTGTATGTGGCTTTTAAAAATTATTGCGGTAACGCGGCGCTTGCAGTTTCGACGGTTTTATCAACCTTTTTAACAAGGCCCTGCAGTACGTTGCCCGGCCCTACTTCGGTAAATGAAGTAGCACCATCTTCAAGCATATGCATTACGGTTTGTGTCCACCTAACGGCACCGGTAAGCTGGGCTATCAGGTTATGTTTAATCAGTTCAGGATCGGTATAGGGCTTGGCATCTATGTTTTGATAGATGGGGCAAATGGGGGCTTTGATCTCGGTAGCCACAATCGCGGCTTCCAGTTCAACCCTCGCGGCTTCCATTAACGGCGAATGGAACGCTCCGCCTACCTTGAGCTTCAGGGCACGTTTTGCACCGGCTTCAGTCATCTTAATACAAGCCTCGTCAATACCGGCAATGGAGCCCGATATCACCAGCTGGCCAGGGCAGTTGTAATTTGCGGGCACAACAACCTCGCTTATGCGTTGGCAAATGTCTTCTACCGTAAAATCATCCAGGCCTAAAATAGCGGCCATGGTTGATGGTTGTATTTCACAAGCTTTTTGCATAGCGTTGGCACGTGCTGCTACCAAACGCAAGCCATCTTCAAATGATAAAGCGCCTGCGGCTACCAGGGCCGAAAATTCACCCAGGGAGTGGCCCGCAACCATTTCGGGCTTAAAATCATCGCCCAAAACTGTGGCCAAAATGGTTGAATGTAAGTAAATAGCAGGTTGGGTAACGCTGGTTTGCACCAGGTCATCAGCTGTGCCTTCAAACATTACATCAGTAATGCGGAAACCCAGGATTTCGTTGGCTTTTTCAAACAGCTCACGTGCTTTTTCTGATTGATTGTACAGGTCTTTGCCCATACCCGGAAACTGGGCGCCCTGGCCCGGGAAAATATATGCTTTCATCTTGCCCCCTAACCCCCTAAAGGGGGAATATTGTTTTAGTGGTTTATAAATATAATTATTAGCTCCTTACTCCCCCTTTAGGGGGCCGGGGGGCTCTTAACTCAATTTCGAACTTATCAAATTCAAAAACTCAGTCCTGGTTTTTTCTTTCAGGAACTCGCCGGTAAAGGCCGATGTGGTGGTTACCGAGTTTTGTTTTTGTACGCCGCGCATGCTCATGCACAGGTGGCGGCATTCAATTACCACACCAACGCCTACAGGGTTAAGTGTTTGCTGAATACAATCGCGGATCTCGTTGGTTAAACGTTCCTGCACCTGCAAACGGCGGGCAAATACATCAACCACGCGTGGGATCTTACTTAAACCAACCACATGTCCGTTAGGAATGTAGGCCACATGCGCCTTGCCAAAAAATGGAAGCATATGGTGCTCGCACATCGAATAAACTTCAATGTCTTTTACTACCACCATCTGGCTGTAATCTTCCCTGAATTTGGCCGAGTTCAGGATCTCTTCGGCATTAAGTTCATAACCATGGGTTAAATAAAGCATGGCTTTGGCAACGCGCTCGGGGGTTTTTAACAAGCCCTCACGTGCGGCATCTTCGCCTATTTGCTTTAATACGTTATGGTAGTTATCTTTCAAACTATCAATCCGGTCCTGGTTATAACGATCTATTTTAATGTATCCGCCGAAATCGTCATCGTCGGTATCCTGGCTAAATTGTGAGTCGCTCATTTTATAAAATTAACCGCCAAAATACTCGGCAGAATTATTTTCAGTTTCGTAAAGCTTAACCGAATGTAAAAACACCCCCTCGTAAGCTTCAATAGGTCCTTTTAACTGGTTAAATATCTCAATGCAAAGCAACTCGGTCGATGCCATTTTACCGGCCATAAAATCAACATCCTTATTGATGTTTTTATGGTCAAGCTTTTCGATAACGTACTCGTTGATAATTATCTTCAGCTCTTTTAAGTCGATAAGATAGCCTGTGGCGTGCGTGACTTCGCCCTTTACAGTTACAAACAGGTTGTAATTGTGACCATGCCAGTTGGGGTTGGCGCATTTGCCAAACACCTCAAAGTTTTTTTCAGCGCTCCATTCCTCACGGTACATCCGGTGAGCGGCATTAAAATGTTCCTTGCGCGTTATATGTATCATCATAACAAAAGTGGGTGCAAATATACAAAACAAAAACAGGGTAGTTGTTTTATATTAGCCGTCAAAATAATGCAATATGCTTATACTCATTGTTGCAGCTACCAAATTTGAGGTTGCCCCTCTCGTAAATCAATTGGGCAATAAGGTTGATGTACTGATAACCGGTACAGGCATGGTACCAACAGCCTTTGGCATGGCCCGGCAATTAAGCAACCATACCTATGATCTTGTACTCAATTTGGGCATAGCAGGCAGTTTCGACCGTAATTTCCATTTAGGCGATGTGCTGGAAATAACCGAAGATACCTTTGCTGAGCTTGGCGCACAGGATGACGAAGCTTTTATCCCCATTGATATGCTTGGCTTTGGCGAGAGTGTTTTTTTGCCCACAACATCGCTTGAGCAGGTTTATCCAAACTTTTTTCTGAAAAAGGCAAAGGCTATAACCGTTAATATGGTGCACGGCCACGAGCCATCCATCCAAAAAGTACAGCAAAGGTTAAACCCGCAATTGGAAAGCATGGAAGGCGCGGCTTTTTTTTACGCCTGCCGGCAGATGAACGTACCGGGTATGCAAATCAGGGCAGTGTCAAATTATGTTGAGAAACGTAATCGTGAGGCCTGGAACATTGGGCTGGCCATTAAAAATCTGAATACATTTGCCGTCGACCTGGTGAGCCAGATCATTAACAGTTAATCTGCTACCCGTATGAAACTAACTCTCGGATTTTCGCCCTGCCCTAATGATACATTTATTTTTGATGCCCTTATTCACCATAAAATTGACACCGAAGGCCTGGAGTTTGAAGTATTTTATGATGATGTGGAAACGCTTAATCAAAAAGCTTTTCGCGGGGAGTTAGATATTACCAAGCTCAGCTATCACGCCTTTGCTTACGTAACTGATAGATATGTACTGCTTGATTCGGGCAGCGCGCTGGGTTTTGGTGTAGGGCCATTGTTGATTTCGAATCTGGAAATTTCGATTTCGGATTTGGAGAAAAACCTGATCCACGATCCGAAATCAGGGAGCCGAAACCCATTGATTGGCATTCCGGGCAAATATACTACAGCCAACTTTTTATTAGGCCTTGCCTTTCCTGAAGCTACCAACAAGCAGGTACTGGTATTTTCAGAAATTGAAGATGCTTTGCTTGATAACCGTATAGATATTGGTTTGATCATTCACGAAAACCGTTTCACCTACCAGGATAAAGGCCTCAAAAAAATCATCGATCTTGGCGACTACTGGGAAAAACGTACAGGTTGCGCTATACCCCTTGGCGGCATTGTAGCTAATCGTAATTTACCGTTGGATGTTCAGCATAAAATAAACCGGCTGCTCCGTAAATCGGTGGAGTTTGCTTTTGCTAATCCCAAATCCGGTTTAGCGTTTATTAAACAACATGCCCAGGAAATGAGCGAAGAAGTGATGTATAAACACATCGAACTTTATGTAAACCAATACTCAATTGAACTTGGCGAGGAAGGACGTAAAGCTATTAACCTGATGTTTGATGCTGCATTGGAGAAAGGGATTATACCGGAGGTGAAGCAGGGTATATTTTTGACTGATTAGTCTAACTGCATTGCTTCCAAAAACAAAAGAGGGACTCACCAAAATGCGTCCCTCTTTTGTTTATATCTATCCAATCAGCTATCAATACAATAAAGCATCATAAGGATACCTTTCAGTATGTATAGCCTTCACTTCCTTATAAAGCAAGGCCCTGAACTCCTCCACATTTTCCTTTTTAGTTGCCGAAATAAATATAGCCGGGGCATTATTTTTAGCCATCCAGCTTTGTTTAAAGTCTTCCAGTGTTAATGGTTCTTCCTGTTGCGGCACCTGGTGATCTTCGGGTTTAAAAGCGTCTATTTTGTTAAATACAGTAATAATGCGTTTATCAATAGCGCCGATATCTTTGAGGGTTTCGTTAACCGTGCGGATCTGATCTTCAAAATTAGGGTGTGAAATATCTACCACATGGATCAGGATATCGGCTTCGCGGGTTTCGTCAAGCGTCGATTTAAAACATTCAACCAAATGGTGCGGTAACTTACGGATAAACCCTACCGTGTCCGACATCAGGAAGGGCAGGTTCTCAATCACGACTTTCCTTACGGTGGTATCCAGTGTAGCAAACAGTTTATTTTCGGCAAAAACTTCCGATTTGGCAATCATGTTCATGATAGTCGATTTACCTACGTTGGTATAACCAACCAATGCTGTACGTACAAGCTGATGGCGATTTTTGCGCTGGGTCTCGTTCTGTTTATCTATCTGCCTTAGTTTATCCTTTAACAGTGAGATCTTATTCAGGATCAAACGACGGTCGGTTTCAATTTGCGACTCGCCCGGGCCGCGCATACCAATACCACCTTTCTGGCGTTCAAGGTGGGTCCAGAGACGGGTAAGGCGGGGCAGCAGGTATTGCAATTGGGCAAGCTCAACCTGCGTTTTAGCTTGTGCTGTTTGGGCACGGCTTGCAAAAATATCCAGGATGAGGTTATTCCTGTCCAGGATCTTTACCTGCAGTTCGTTCTCAATATTACGCAGTTGCGATGGCGAAAGGCCATCATCAAAAATAACTATATCAATTTCTTCTTCTTTAACGTAGGCTTTAATATCTTCCAGTTTACCTGAGCCAACAAAAGTTGCCCTGTCCGGGCGCTGTAGTTTTTGAGTGAAATGGCTCACCGTTAACGCTCCCGCGGTGCTGGCCAAAAACTCGAGCTCTTCCAGGTGTTCCTTCTCAATCTCGTCGGTTTCATTGGGCGTTATTACACCTACAAGTACCGCTTTTTCCTGCTTCACAGCAGTATCATAAAATTTTTGTTTCATTAATTACAGTATATCAATCCAAATGCCAGTTAAATAAATGTACGTAAACGGGGCTATGAAATAAAATTTTAATGTCAAAATAACATACGCGGGAATAAATTCATGACAGGAACTTTCATTATGAAAAATTAAATTAAAATGACTAAAAAAATTTGCTTTTAAATATTCCGGTAATTGTTATTTTTGATGTGATTAAACCTCATCACGATGAACAGGCTCTTACTGCTGCTTGGAGCAGCCCTATTTGCGTTACCGGTTACCGCTCAAAAAAAAACCGCCCCCCCTTCTAAAGTTTTACCTTTTGGCAAAATTGAAATTGCCGACCTTGAAATGGCCAAATGCGATTTTGAGCCCGATGCCAATGCCGAAGTTCTTTTTAACAAAGGCGATGTTTATTACGATAGTTCATTTGACATTAGCGGCGAGTACCACAAACGGATCAAGATTTTTAACGATAATGGTAAAGATGAAGCCAACATCCGTATTGAATATTACGGCGGTAACCGGCTGGAATATATTACCGATGTGCAAGCCGAAACCATTAACCTGGTTAACGGAAAGCCCGAAATAACCAAACTGGATAAAAAACTTATCTATACCCAAACCATTGATAAGGTACGCAATGCCATTGTATTTTCAATGCCCAACGTTAAAGCGGGGTCGGTAATTGAATACAAGTATAAATATCATACTGTTTCGATAAGCAATTTCCCGTCGTGGGATTTTCAGCAAAAAATACCGGTGCGGTACAGCGAGTTGGATACGTCTATTCCCGATCTGTTGTATTTCCGCACGGTGAACCACGTTTGGATGCCTTATTCAAAAGCAACCCATGATTCAGAAGCCCGCACCATGCCCGGCACAAATCCTTTATCATATAATGATGAAAAAGATTTTAGGGTTATGGAAAACATCCCTTCGCTGCATGATGAGCCTTACATGCGCTCATATACCGACAATATCATGTCGTTACAGTTTAACCTTACTTCTGTAAAATCAAGCTATGGCTTTTACAAGTCATATTCAGATACCTGGGCTAAAGTGGGCGGCATTATTGCCGATGATGAAGATTTTGGCGGCCAGTTAAAACGTAAATTAAAAGACGAAGAGCCTATTATCACCAAAGCTAAAACCTTTAAAACTGATGATGAAAAAATAGCTTACGTTTTTAACCAGGTAAAAACCCTCATGAAATGGGATGGCGTTGACCGCTGGTATACCAACGATGGTACTTACCGGGCATGGGAAAAGAAAACGGGCAATTCGGCCGAGGTAAATATTATTTTATACCACCTGCTTAAACAATCAGGCATTAAGGAAATCTACCCTATGATCGTGAGCACCCGCGAACATGGAAAAGTGAACCGCTTCAACACCTCGCTTTCGCAGTTTAACCGTGCAGTGGTTTATATTCCTGTTGATAGCACAAAAGAGTACATACTTGATGCTACAAACAAATACAATTTATATAATGAAACACCCGATATGCTATTGAATTCATCGGGTTTGTATATCGATAAGCAGGCCAACGCTTACGATATGCTTTATATTACAAAAGCAGCTCCGGCCAGGCAGGTGGTCATGATCAATGCCGACATTAAGGCGGATAGCAAAATGACCGGAACTGCAGATATCAGCAGCTTCAGCTACCACAAAATAAGCAGTGTTGAACGCTATAAAACCGATGGTGAAAAAAAATATATCGACTACATAAAGGCCAACGACAATAACCTTAAAATATCGTCATTAAAAATGAAGGATATGGAGTCAGATACCCTACCACTGGTACAAAATATAGCTTTTGACCTGGAGCTCACCGGTTCCGACGGAACATATATATATTTTAACCCCAACCTTTTTACCCCTATACGTACCAACCCTTTCCTGAGCGAAAAGCGCGCTACTGATATTGATTTTGGGCATCGTAACAGGTATGAGATAAACGGTACCTACAAAATTCCGGCAGGTTATAAAGTTGATGCGCTGCCAAAAAGCATACGCATGGTTATGCCCGATCAAAGTATAAGCCTTAAACGTTTTATTGCCGAACAGGATGGAATGATTGTAGTGCGATATGTTATATCATACGAAAAGGCTTTTTACGAAAAAGAAAGTTATCCTGAGCTGAGAGAGTTCTACAAACAAATGCAGGATATGCTTACTGAGCAGATAGTACTTAAAAAAGCCTGATCGAAAACATGAGCACTACATATTTTTACAGGCTGCTAACTATTGCAGGCATTGTCATTTTATCAATCAAAAGCTATGGACAGGATAAAAATCTCCCGAAAGAATTTTATATAGCATCAACCATCCCCGATTCATTAAAGGGAGAAGCAAATTCAGTTGTGCGGTATTCTTCAGACGAGGTTACCGTAAAAGCAGCTGGTAAAATGACGCTAAAGCATCACGCCATCATTACTGTTTTAAATGAAAAAGGTGATGCCGCCGCACAACTTGGCCTGGGTTACGATAAAAAATTCAGCAGTGTTGATAACGTGCAAATGCTGGTTTACAACGCTGATGGAACGATGATAAAAAAATATCACAAGAGCGATTTTTATGATTATGCCGCTACCGATGGGATCTCGATTGTAACGGACGACCGGATGCTGGCCATGAAACATCCGATATCTGCATATCCAACTACTATTGAGGTAATTTTTGAGGAGGACATGAACAGCTATCTCGATTTGGGCGAATGGGAAATTCAACGGCCCGAGCGGGCCGTCCAAAACGCGGAGTATACTGTCCTGGTCAATCCTTCGGTAGGCTTCAGGTACATGAATAAGAATACTACCATCAAGCCCGAAAAAACACCTGCCGGAGAGTTTGAAAAGTACACCTGGCATGTAAAAAATTTAAAAGCTATAAAGCCCGAAGACGATGCTGAATCATGGCAGGTTATGCCGCGGATCATGTTTGCAGCAAACTCATTCCAGTTTGGTGGTATTCCCGGCGATATCAGCACCTGGCAAAATTTTGGCAAATGGCTGCAGACCCTCAATGCAGACGTATGCTCGCTTAGTCCGGAACGGATAGCCGAGGTTAAAAAAATGACGGCCGACTTTAAAACAGACAAAGAGAAAGCCCGGTTTTTATACCAATACATGCAGCAAAACATGCGCTATGTAAGTATCCAGCTCGGCATTGGAGGTTTAAAGCCATTCCCGGCTACATTTGTCGACCAGAAAAAGTATGGCGATTGCAAGGCCTTATCAAACTACATGTATGCCTTATTAAAGGCAGCTGATATTCCATCGTATTATGCCATAATAAACGCAGGCTCAAACGAAGAGCCCGCTGATCCTGCATTTCCAAGCGATCCCTTTAATCACATTATTTTATGTGTACCTTTTAAAGGTGATACTACCTGGCTTGAGTGTACCAATATGCAAAAGCCTTTTGGCAAGCTCGGGCCTTTTACCGAAAACAGGTACGCCCTGCTGGTAACTGAAGATGGAGGCAAACTGGTTAAAACTCCGCGCAGTACAGATATTGACAACCAATTTAATAGCGAAGCACATGTGGTACTTGACGCGGATGGCGGCGCAAAGGCAACACTTAAAATTTTAAGCACAGGTGAATACCGCGATGATTACCTGGGTATAGCCGCCTTAAAAACCGACGAGCAAAAACAGGTACTGATTAAGATGCTGAACATGAAGCAGCCATCACTTTTTGAGTTCAAGCCATCAACAGATAAAGACGGCATAAAAGAACTGGACATTGAGCTGGAGTACGATAAATTTTGCGATGTATCGGCGGGCAACAAGCAGTTTTACAAACCCCGTGTTTTTGATCTGTGGAAAACAACCGTACCCATACTTGAAAAACGAAAAAGCGATTTTTTCTTTGAAATTCCCATGTTAAAAACATGCGTTACCACCATTGATTTGCCTGCTGGCTTTGAAATTGATGCTTTGCCTGCCGATCAAAGCCTTAAATTTACTTACGGCACTTATGATGTTAGGTATGTTTATGACGCAACTAAAAACCAGGTGGTAAGCACTACCAAATTCAACTTAAAAAACCATGTGATCCCCGCCGCCAAATACACCGAATTGCAGGTTTATCTGGATGCGATAGCCAAAGCCCAAAATAAAAAGCTGGTGATCCGCCGTAAAGCATAAATTTGCGCCTGATGATATTCAGGCTCGACGAACGTTTAATATTTCCAAAGCCCGATCTGGCCGAACCAGACGGGCTTTTGGCTGTTGGCGGCGACTTGAGTACCAAACGGTTATTGCTGGCCTATCAAAACGGCATTTTCCCCTGGTATAGCGATGATACACCCATCCTGTGGTATTCGCCTCATGAACGTTTTGTATTATATCCTGATGAGCTTAAAATATCCAAATCCATGCGGCAGGTATTACGCTCCGGCAAACTGAAGGTTACCGTTGATACCTGCTTTAACGATGTTATAACAGCCTGTTCAACCGCTCCGCGTGAAGGGCAGGATGGCACCTGGATTGTGCCCGATATGATATCCGCTTATAATCGCCTGCATTTGGAAGGCTATGCCCATTCGGTTGAGGTATGGCAGGATGACAAGCTGGTAGGTGGCCTGTACGGCGTACATGTTGGTGCTGTTTTTTGTGGGGAGAGTATGTTTACCCGCGTCAGCAACGCTTCAAAAACAGCGCTCATCTATCTGTGCAATACAGGGCTGTACAAGCTTATCGATTGCCAGGTACACACCGGTCATCTCGAATCGCTTGGAGCAAGGATGATAAGCCGGGAGCAATATATGGATGTATTGCTAAATAATTTAGTTTGATTAGTTACCTTTGAGCCATATGCAGCAGGTGGTAAATTTAAAGGAAAGGATCATTTTAGGTATCGACCCCGGCACAGCCGTTATGGGTTACGGACTGCTAAAGGAAACCGGCCCTAAAATTGAGCTGCTTGCTATGGGGGTAGTAAAAATGCCCGTTACCGACGATCATATGCTTAAGCTGCAGCGCATCTTCGAAAAAACCGTTGCCCTTATAGATAACTACCACCCCGATTGCCTGGCTATTGAAGCCCCTTTTTACGGCAAAAACATACAGGTGATGCTGAAACTCGGTCGCGCCCAGGGAATGGCCATAGCCGCCGCATTATCGCGCAATGTAGAGATCACCGAATACGCTCCCCGTAAAATAAAACAATCCATAACCGGTAACGGAAACGCTACCAAAGAACAGGTAGCCGCCATGCTGCAAAGCCTGTTAAAGTTCAAGGAAACCCCCGATTTTCTGGATGCTACCGATGGTTTGGCTGTAGCTGTTTGCCATTCATTTCAACGGATCCCTACAGGTTCGGGTAAGGCTGGAAGTAAAAAATCATATTCAGGCTGGGATACTTTTGTAAAGGATAATGCTAAAAGGGTTGTGAAGTGAGATCATCTGGTTTTTCCACCTTATTATTCCAAATAAAAAGCAGAAGACTTAAGAAGTTTTGAAAACTTCGTAAGTCTGAATTATAACGAACATTTGTCATGCTGAGTGTTTAAACCCGTGGACTCTGAAGGTGACAAAAGACGGCCTGTCAGTCTGAGCCTGTCGAAGACTCGCGCGCAGAGGCCTGCCCACTATGCTTCGACGGGCTACCCATGACCCATTTTTTATTTTTGTCATGGGTAACTTGTTTCAGCACCCCACTCGCTAAGCAGCCATGCTAAGCAAAGCGACTACCTGTCCTGTGGGATGCCGAAATAAATTCGGCATGACGATGGAGCATGTTATTTCTCCTTCAGAGACCCGTATTTTAACTCCTACCCATGACGCAGTGGAGACGCGCCTTTACGGCTTCACTACACTCTTCACATACTTATCCACACGCCCATCTTTAATAACCCCTTTCCAGTTTAAGCCGAAACCGAAATCATATTTATTGCCCTGCTCGTCAACATAACATTTCATATCGTGAGGAACATCCTCAAACTGCGCTTCAACGGTTTTCATATCCACCGGCATTTGCAGCGGTAATAATGCAGATGGCTCGGCTTTACCGGTCATGATATCAAGTGAGGCCTGGCCTTGCACGCCGAAATCAACAATGATAGCATTGGCGTCCTTTTCAAATTCAGCAAATACCATCGGGTTGCTCATATTAACAGATACAACAACCGGCTTCCCTTTCATTTTGGCATAAGTATCGGTAACCATAGCCAAATCGGTAACATTAATAGCAGTGCTTGATTTACCCTTGTAAGTACGGTTGGTAAATTTCTCCAGCGGGTCGCCACCTGCTATACTGGTAGCGCGGGCATCGGTGGCCGTGTATGCACCGTATTGCAGGTTGACTGGTACATATCCTGTTCCTCCGTTTTTAGCGTCGGCACTGCTATACCCCCCTCCACTATTGGGGCTGGCAATAAACACTAATGCATAATCGGCCTCATCAGGGTTATCGGTTACTTTAAAATATTTTTTAACAGTTTCCATATTCACAGGATATTCCAATTTTTCAGGTGTCTCCATTCCCAAAAAGTTCCTGCCAGCCGGAGTAAATTTTTTAGGTACATATACCGTTTTGCCGCTTTGTAAAGGCAATATATTAGCCTTGTTTTTCAACATCACTATGGATTTAAGCTGCGCCTGGTAACCTGCATCCATAAACTCGGGTTTGCCAACAGTTTGTTTGGAAACCTCAGGCTCCAGGTAAGGGTTTTCAAACAAGCCAGTCCTGAAAATATTGCGCAATAACCTCACTGCCGATTGCTCAAACCTTGCCCGCATAAACGCTTCGCCATGTTCTTTTATGCCTATCTGGTATGCTTCAACAACCGGGGCAACTTCGTTATTACCACCAAATTGATCAACACCCGCCATCAGCACCTTGTAATGGCGCTGCGCTATAGAAAGGCCCTCCACGCCCCATGATTTGCCCGAAAGGAATGAATCTACCGTGGTTTCATCGCCGGTAACCAGCCAATCGGTACAAACCACGCCATCGTATTTATATTTCTTGCGCAGCAGGTCGTTAATAATGTAGGAGTTATAGTTGTTGGCCACGTTTTCGTGGTCTTTGATATCCTGGTTGTATGAGATGGTATAATAAGGCATCACGGCTGCAGCCATGCCGGTTTTACCTTGCAGCTTAAACGCGCCCTCGGTAAAAGGGATCAAATGCTGCTTAAAATTATTGCCCGGGTAAACCGCATACTTACCATAAGCATAATGCGCATCCCTGCCGCCCTCACCTGCACCGCCACCAGGCCAGTGTTTAACCATAGCGTTTACACTGTTGTAACCCCAGCCGTTTTTAATTTCCTTTTCAGCGGCCGAAGTTTGGAAGCCATCAATATAAGCACGGGCCATATCGGCAGCTAACTGCGGATCTTCGCCAAAAGTACCGCTCACACGCGCCCAGCGCGGATCGGTAGCAATATCAACCTGCGGCGAAAGTGCTGTTGAAATACCTAAAGCCCGGTATTCCTGCGCTGCAATGTGGCCAAAGTTTTTCACCACCTCAGGATCAAAGGTAGCAGCCATTCCAAGCGAACCGGGCCACATAGAAATGGCACCACCCGCACCGGCATTATATTCGGCGGTAGCCACGGTTCCATGGCGGGGATCGGAGCTGTTATTATTGGGAATGCCCAAACCCAGGCCTTCTACAAACGCCTGCGCATTGTTATTCCATTGCGCGGCTATTTCGGGACTTTGCACCGAGGTTACCAGCACATGCCTTACGTTATCCTTAGCTAAAAATTGTTTTTGCTGATCGGAAAGGTCAGACGCTTTGGCACCGCTTTCAGCAAAAACTTTATTGTTATAAGTACCGGCGAATGGCCCGCCCGCTGCCGCCGGGATTGGCTGGTGACGGCTGTACAACATTAAACCTGCTATTTGTTCAACACTCATTTTTGAGGCGAGGTCTTTAGCGCGTTCATCAACAGGTAACCGCCAGTCTTCGTACTTATCCAGCCTGCCGTTCTTGTTCAGGTCTTTAAAAGCAAAGCCATCAACGGTTAATATTTTTATGCCCGATGTGGTGGCATAACCCAGGTTTTGCCCACCTGTATTGGTAACAAAAGCAATATCGCCTGCTTTTCTTTCTGTCCATTTGTTTTGCGCTATAACAGCAGTTGCCGGCAACAGAGCCAGCAAGGTTATCAGTTTAATTGGTTTGGCCATAATCATTCATGATTCGGGTTAAAGAAAAAGGCCCCTGCAAAAAATATGCAGAGGCCGGGGTTGGTTTTACTTTAGTTTTAGTTCTTTTATGGTTTGTTCGGGCAGCAGCGCTTTGTTTACCTTTTCAACAGTAATATCTTTAGCCAGGCTGAAAGATGCCGCTTCCTCTATTTTACGCGATGATGAACCTATTTTCACTTTATAGCTTCCTTCATCAGCTATCCAGGCCTGTCTGTTGGTATAAAACGAAGCCAGATCTGCTGCTTTGATCGTAAACGTCAGTGTTTGCGATTGACCGGGGGCCAGCAATTTGGTTTTGCCGAAAGCTTTCAGCTCATCTTCCGGTTTATCCAGATCCGTTTTAGGAGCCGCGAGATATAGCTGAACCACCTCTTTACCTGCTACATCGCCGGTATTTTTAACAGTAACCGAGGCAGTGATCATGTTTTTGAAAACCTTTGAGCTCAATTTCAGATCGCTGAATTTAAAATTAGTGTATGACAAGCCATAACCAAACTCATAGGCCGGGGTAACTTTAGCGACATCGTAATAACGGTATCCCACGTAAATACCCTCTTCATAAATAACCTGTGTTGGTTTACCTTCGGGCGTACCGGGGAAGTTATTAGCCGATGGCACATCTTTATAATCGGCAGGGAAAGTAGTCGCTAATTTGCCCGATGGGTTTACCTTGCCGCTCAGCACATCAGCAATAGCGTTACCAGCTTCCAGGCCAGGCTGCCAGGCTAATAAAATACCATCTACCTTATCGCGCCAGGCGGTAACATCAACAACACCACCTACGTTAAGCACAACAATTACCTTTTTACCCTTAGCATGAAACGCACTGGCAACACCATTGATCAATCCTTTTTCGGCATCGTTTAAATAATAATCGCTTTCCAATTTACGGTCGGCGCCTTCACCCGCGTTACGGCCTATCGTGATCAGCGCTTCATCGGCACCATTAGCTTCTTCAGCTACGATAGCGTTCACATCCATTTCGGGGATTGGTGCGGGATGGTCAAAAAAGTTTTTAGGTTTTGGCTGTTTGGCCTTCATATCTGTGAGGTACGCTTTGTAATTATTGGAAAGCGTTTCCTGCAGCTTAAAATTGGCATTGGCCAAACCTTGCATTAATGAAATAGTGTATGCTTTGTTTACATCACCGCTGCCGGTACCACCTGCAATAATATCGTACGAGGTATTGCCAAACACTGCAATCCTTTTGCCGGCACCAAATGGCAGCGCATGGTCATCATTTTTCAAAAGTACCATACCTTGTGCCGCAGCTTCACGGGCAACAGCAGCGTGACCGGCTAAATCTGGCGCATCAGAGTATTTATATTTTTTGAAAGTAGGCGATTGAACTATCACATTCAGAATCCGCTCCACATTGGCATCAAGCTGTTGTGCGCTAAGCTTCCCGCTTTTTACAGCAGCCACTATGTCATCAGATTGGGTTGGGTTACCCGGCATCAACAGATCGTTGCCTGCTTTCATCTGTGCTACGGCATCTTTACCGCCAAACCAATCGGTCATCACAAAACCTTTAAAGCCCCACTCCTTTTTAAGAATGGTAGTGAGCAGGTCGCGCCTTTCGGAGGTAAAAGTGCCGTTCAGTTTGTTATATGACGACATCACTGTCCATGGCTGCGCTTTTTTCACCGCAATCTCAAAACCACGCAGATATATTTCGCGCATGGCACGCTCGCTTACTATGGTGTTAATGGAGTTACGGTTGGTTTCCTGGTTGTTAGCCGCATAGTGTTTAATAGAAGTACCTACCCCGTTTGATTCGATACCGTTAACAATGGCAGCGGTCATACTGCCGGCCACTAAAGGATCTTCAGAATAATATTCAAAATTTCGGCCGCCGAGCGGGTTGCGGTGAATGTTGAGGCCCGGCGCCAGCAAAATATCCACACCGTATTCGCGCACTTCGTTACCAAAGGCAACGCCTACTTTATTTACCAATTGTGTATCCCAGGTTGAGGCCAGCAAGGTGGCAACCGGGAACGCCGTAGCATAATACGTTTTTGATTTATCGCCATTGCGGATAGGCTCAATCCTCAAACCTGCCGGACCATCAGATACCGTGATAGACGGGATACCTAAACGTGGAATAGCATGCGTGCGACCGGCAGCCCCGGGAACTTTTTCGGGGATATTGTAAGCATCCGGATCAGAGGGTGGCAATTTAAAACCACCTATATCAATAGCTTCGGGCTTTTTACCCTTTACCGGCGGCGGTACGCCCGGCATCTTAAAACCCATTCCCACAACAAGCTTCGATTTTTCTTCGAGTGTCATGGCAGCAACAATCTGCTTTACGTTTGTTGCGCTTAATTGTGGGGCAGGGCTTTTGCTTTGGGCTTGTACCGCCTGGTGAATACCACCGGCAAATAAAACGCATGCTAAAGCAACGTGTAGTTTGTAGCTCGTTCTCATTTTTTAAAATTAAATAGGTTAAAGGGGCTAATTGGCGATAATAACAGCAAGGAAAATATATTCTTTGTGTCATTATTACACAATAGTAAAAATTAAGTTTTACAATAGCAAGTTTTATCGATGAATAGATGAAGAATACGGATGGGAAGGAGAAATTGGACGATAAAATGGAACAATGATAAATTTTAAACTACCTGTTATTCTGAAAGATAACGAAGAATCTTTTCAAGATGCGGGGCCGCCATATAGGGTGAAGAAGATACTTCGTTCCTACCCATGACATGTTAAAAAAGGCGTTCTTCGTCAGCAGGTAAGCTTTGGGCGAAACGGGCGGAACAATGGTGGCCTTGAGCGAAGGAAAAGGGCATAGCACGTTTTTGCGGAAGCGTTGGACATGTGTGTGCGAAGCGGGGCAAAATAATTGCAGCCCGTGGTTCTGACCGTTTTGCAGGGCAAAGGCCGGCGTGACGGGTTGTGGAGTGGGTGAGCGCAAAGAGCCTCCCTGCTGACTTGATTTATTCGTTAAGTATATGTTTTAATAGGTACTCATGAGCTCGTTTCACTCGGTTTTTGGGTACTTTTGTATCAAGACAAAAGTACCTGGCTCCGCGCGGCCAAGAGCGCGACGATGTAAGTTCATTACAACAATAGCTGTTACCTGCCTGTGGGAGATTGCTTCGTTCCTTATAATGACGTAATTGCAAGGCGCTGATTATTAAATATATTTTCTGATCTGTTTTGTAATATGGGCGTTGCCTGTGGCCCGCGCTATCCGCTCATACTGCACCAAGCCTTAGCCACGTTGGCCGGTATCCGCTACTATCGCTAACGCAAAAAAGAGAAAATTTGAACTTTAGCCCTACGCCAACACCTCTTCCAATACATCTGCCGATTTGATATTGCCAAAGCCCTCGATATGCATAGCGTAATATTCCAGCAGCTTTTGCACCAGGTAGCGGCGTTCATCGTTGCTTAGTTTAAGCAGGTGCATATCTTCAAAACTGGTTTGCAATACTAATCGAAAATTATTGGTATGCGGGGGCGAGAGATAGGAAATGCTCTCGGGCTTATAGCGGGTGAATTGTCCATTTTTTATATCGAAATAATCAGCTTCACCCGCCATGTAGCGGTCGGGGTAAAAACCGAGGTAACGGGTTAGGTGGATTAAAAATATTAGGTGAAAGTTAGCAACACTTTCGGTTTGGTGATCGAGCCATTCAATAGCGCTGAAAATAAAATCGAACAAGTTTTCATCCGGCGATTGCTGTTTTATGGCTTTGTACAACACTTCGTTCAAAAATATGGCTATACAGCTCTTAATCACATCATAAGGAATACTCAGCAGTACCGGCGCATTCTTTAATTCGGAAATGCGCTGCACGCTGCCTGTATTTTTGTGATAAACCACCAGGTCGAGCAAATGCAGGGGTTGCAGCATGTTTCGACTTATTTTAGCCTTGGGCTTTTTAGCACCATTAATGATGTACGATTGCAGACCAAATTTCTCGGTAAAGATCTGTACGATCACACTGCTTTCGCCGTAATCGGTAGCCCTGAATATGATTCCCCGGGTTTTATGCAGCATGCCTTATCAATAAAATGATCTTCGGTAAAAAAATAACTATCCCGGTTATCAGCGCGAACAATGCAGCCACAACAACAGCACCGGCAGCTATATCTTTTACATGCCCCGCTTTTTCGTTATAAGTAGGCGAAACCAGGTCGGTCAGTGTTTCGAGTGAAGTATTGAGTAATTCGGTAATAAGCACTACGGCGATGCTGGCCATGAGCCAAAGCCATTCGGCGGTTGAGATCTGAAAAAGTAAGCCCAGGATTACAGCAATCGTTCCGGCCACCAAATGAAACCTGAAATTAGGCTGTGTTTTAGCAGCATACCCCAAACCCTTAAACGCAAAACCAAAACTGCGTATCAACCTTTTCATGTTCAAAAATACAAAGTTTAGGTGCAAATGCGGATAGCGCATTTACAGTGTCCATACCATTGTTATTAGTGCCAATATTAACATAGCAAAGGGCATAATACAAGTGTTCAACTTTTAAAAAAACCGGTGTTCAACTTTTTCTTTTACCAAAACACAAAACCTTGATTATCAACACCAACTTGTTCAAAAGCCCCAAAACAGCCAATCCAACAAAATATAACACACTGATTATCAAGGCCAATATTTTATAAAACAACAACAAGTGTTCACCCCTAAAAAAATTGAACACTAAACGCCGCAAGCAGATCAGGTAATAATGTATAACCCGTTACCCGTTAACTCATTGTCACATTATCACTATCATTAATAGGCAGATAACGCATTTTTTGTAGTTTTGCGCCTCTCTCTTATATATCACGTTAATAATGTTCTGGAAACATATAGCTTCTGCAATTCTTAAAAACAGGCTGATAATTTTTATCTGCGTTTTAGCGCTGAGTGCCTTTATGGGCTACGAGGCGTCGAAGGTAAAAATCACCTTCAATGGCGGCAAAGTACTTCCGGTTACCGATTCGGCATTTATCCGCTACTCCGAGTTTAAGAAAACCTTCGGGCAGGATGCCTCATCGATGGTTATTGGCATTAAATCGCCCAATATTTTTGATAAAGATGTTTTTAACGACTGGTACCAGATTGGCGAACAGTTAAAGAAAATAAAAGGGATTAAGGCTGTGATCTCGGCGGCTAATATCTATAACCTGCAAAAGGACACCCTGCAGCATAAATTTGTCCTGAAGCCTTTGGTTACCGGTCTGCTGCAAACCGCCGCGGCTGTCGATAGTGTAAAACAACAACTTACATCCATGCCTTTTTATAAGGGGTTAATTGTAAGTAACGATGGCCAGAGCACCCTGATGGCCATCACTTTTGATGATAAGATCATTAATACGCCTTTCCGTGTGCCCATCATTAAAAAGATCAACCAGCTTGGGCAGGCATTTGAAAACAAGCATAATATCAAAGTACATTATTCGGGTTTACCGCTTATCCGTACCGTGGTTGGCGATTTGGTAGCCCATGAGTTTTCGTTGTTCCTGAGCCTTTCGGTAGTTATTACCGCGCTGATCCTGTTACTGTTTTTCCGTTCGGTATTTCCGGTTATTTTCCCGGTATTGATCGTGATATTGGGTGTAATATTCAGCCTTGGTGTACTGCAAATGATGCATTATGAGATGACACTTTTAACCGGTATCATCCCACCGCTTATTGTGGTAATCGGGATCCCCAACTGCGTATTTATCCTCAATAAGTATTTTCATGAGTATGGCATCAGCGGTAATAAGATGGCTGCATTGGAGGTTGCCGTTGAGCGAGCAGGTATCACCACCTTTATAGCCAACGTAACTACGGCTATTGGCTTTGGTGTGTTATGCTTTACCAATAGCGAATTGCTTACCCAATTTGGTTTAATAGCCTCAATTGGTATCATGGGAACTTTTGCCTTAAGCCTTATTTTAGTGCCTATTATATTCAGTTTTCTGCCTGCACCAAAGGCGAGCCAAACCGGTATTAAAGACAGTAAACTGATGGATGGGCTATTGGCCACTTTAGATAAGCTGGTGCATACCAAACGTAAAACTATCTATTTAACCACCGCCCTATTGGTTGTCATCGCCATTGTTGGTATGATCAGGATCAATATCAATGGCTATGTGGTTGACGACCTGCCCCAAAGCAATAACACCCTGCACGATCTTAAATTTTTTGAATCGAATTTTAACGGGGTGCTTCCTTTAGAGGTTAGTATCGATACCAAACGCAAAAACGGCGTAATGAACTTAGCCACCATCCGCAAGGTAGAAAAACTGGAAAAACTGATCTCCTCCTACCCTGAATTCAGCCGTTCGGTATCATTGATCCAGGTTTTAAAATTCAGCACACAGGCGTTTTATGGCGGCAGTCCGGAATACTATCGCCTGCCCGACGGACTGGAGCAAAACTTTATCCTCAACTATGCCGGCAACTCAGGCAAAGGTACAAGCGGTTTGCTAAAAACCTATCTGGACAGTACTCACCGCGTTACCCGTGTTACCTTTGAAATGGTTGATGCCGGTTCAAAAAAAATGAATACCGTACTGGCCGAATTACAGCCACGCATCGATTCGATCTTTAACCCGAAAAAGTTTCATGTTGAGCTAACCGGTTCAAGCATCATATTTATAAAAGGTACCAACTATCTGCTCAAAAACCTTTATGAAAGCCTGGCCTGGGCTATTGTACTTATCGCGGGCGTAATGTGGATCCTTTTCCGGGGCATAAAGATGATCGCCATATCACTGGTGCCAAACCTTATTCCTCTTATTATCACAGCGGGCATCATGGGCTTTTTCGGCATCCCGCTTAAACCGTCAACCATATTGATTTTCAGCATAGCCATGGGTATCTCGTCCGACCAGACCATTTATTTCATTACCCGTTACCGTCATGAATTACGTCACAGTAAAAAAAGCATCTCTAAAATAGTTTCAGACACTATCCGCGAAACCGGGGTCAGCATGATTTTCATTGCTACCGTGCTGTTTTTTGGGTTCGGTATTTTCGCGATATCAAATTTTGGCGGCACCGTTGCCCTGGGCGTACTATTATCTATAACCTTACTGGTGGCTATGATCAGTAACCTTACGTTGCTGCCTGCGTTTTTGTTATCACTTGAAGGTGGTGTTGATCGTAACAAGATCAAGGGACCGGATATTGAGGAAGCCTGATAGGTGGCTCAAAGTTTCATGGACTGGTATTACCTATTACTTTTATTTTACCATAAGTATAACCAACGCTACCATCCATATTGGTGCCTTCTAAAATGTAAGTATAAGTTGATGGCTTATCGGCTGTATAAAATGATATGGTTGCTTTGCCATCGGCACCTGTTGTTACATTGGGCTTCCAATGTATGGTTGAACGCAAATCCGGAGTATGTTTATTGGTATTATCAGACAGATAACGTGGGCGATAAAAGCGGGAGGGAACACTTAATACTAATGGTTTGTATAAATAAGTTCCGGCTGTGTTTTTTATGCCCGGCCCGCTTCCTGATCGGGTAGTAAGTTCTATATAGGCAAAATCAGAGGGGTCAAGACCGCGTTTCCAGTCTGCGGGGGTATATCTCGTGTAGTATTTACTGCTATATTTAGCCGAGGTGATGACCTCAAGACCTTTTATATCTTCGGCATTAAACCTTTCCAAATAGTTTTTCATGGTGATGAAATTGGGCTCGTCGATATTGGGGCTTTTTAGCACCTCTGTCATAAGCATTCCATCAATAATTAGTGTAATTGGCTTATCATTAATAAAATACCATTGAAAACTAAATGTTTCTCCTGTAGATATTGGTGGCGGATCTGCAAGGTCTGACGCGTTCTTACCTTGTAAGGACAATTTCAGACAATAGTAATGCCCTATCGCCATAGGATCTCCCTTATCTGATATCGGCCGATGTATTTCGCCAACTCTGAAACCCGGAACTCTTTTTTCAAGAAACTGCAACCAGTTTTCTTTCCCCGCTTTTTCTATGTCTGCTTCATCAAAAGAGAGGTCAGCGTTACCAGGACCATTTAAATTTTGTGAGCCTTTGACTATTTTCTTTGCTGTAATTTTTACCTCTTTTAAAGCCCTGGTGTCAGGGGGCAGGTTGTCGGCCAGGTTTTGCCGCATCCGGTTATTTTTCAAACTGTTGAGCAAGGTAGTATCATTGCTTACATACCAGGGCATCGGTGCGGGGCCGGCAGATGCCAGCAGCACTGGTGGTGGAGCATCGTCCATTATAATGCCAACGTTAAAATTTTTGGCGGTTTTAATAAAATAAGCTGGGGTATCTGCAAGCGGGAGGTTACGGAACGCAAACCTGCCATCCTTATCGGTAAGCGTATCAGTTACAACAATAGGTGATTTTGAAAACAGCTGCACTTTAGTTTGTTTAGCAGGTTTGTTAAAAACATTAATTACCCGGCCTTTAACCGCAGCTTCAGTTTCGGCAGCATACACCGGCCGCCCTTTTTCCTCTGGCCATTCGTAGCTTGCCCAGCCCTGTGTAAGCAACAGGTTATCAAGTGCCGCTTTGGCTTGCGAATTGTTAGCGATGAGGTAATAGTTGGGTTGCTCCACAAAGCCTTTCAATTCGGATGTAAGCAGCATGCGGGTAACAATACTCTCGTTGTTCAGGCTATCCTGATGTACTTGTAAATCATCGGTAACCGCCATCGAAAAATTGCCCGCGAGCGGATTACCGAGGGCATCTTTCGCGTCAACGTGTAACGCTATACTATCTCGTAGATGATAAGCCATTTTATCTGCGTTAATGTTTAAATGCAAATTATCATGTCTATCAATAAAAATCAACCGTTCATTTAGGGCGTTGCTATTTTTATCAAGTAGCAAAAAATGAGTGATGCCTGAAGGGAAAAGTTTTTTGTCGATTTTTTGACTAATGGATGTACCGTTTTTAAAATCGACCATTGCACCATAACAAATAATTTCGCGGGCTTGACCAATCAGGAAATAGCTTTCACCCGACCGGGCAATTTTATCAGTTGCGGAAAGCAGGACTTTTACAGAATCTTCATTGGGGGGATTGATCACATTCAGAACGATCCCTTCCTTTTTAACATCGGGCAAAGTAAACTCACGTATTGCGCCACCCGGTAGGGTTACTTTAGCAGTATAATTTTCGCCGGTATTAACAACAGGCAGGTTAAAACTCCCCATGCCTAAATGCTCCGATTCAAAATTAGCAACAACCTGTTTTTCATGATCCAGAACTGCGCCTGAAACATTGATGCCCTTACCGTCCAAACCTATCGCTTTAAAACCAACATGTGCCGGTAAACCTGCTATCAGCTCGCCCCCTTCTGGCATAAACTGAACATCGGCATCCTGGGGGCGATTAAAGTTTAGTGGGATATTTACATGGTTACCTGCACCATCTCCGGCAACAATGCGAATATCTCCCGGTTTGGCCGGTAGCTTAAAAGTAATATCTATAAGCCCTTTTTCATCTGTTTGAATTGTTTGCCGATATAGTTGTCTCCGGCCTTTCAATACCGATAATTGAACAAGCTTACCCGCTACGTTGGCTTTATAGATATCACTCAGCAGTAGCTTAACATGTGCCTGCTCCTTGTTATCAGCCATCACACTTGAGCAGGTATAATTAGCCAGCCAATTGCTGCCTGTGTCATCGGCAACGGTAAATTGTTTACGAAAAAAACAATCCTGGCTAAAGTTTTGAAGCCATTGGGTATAGGCAATGAGCGTGTAAGTGCCGGCAGGTATATCTTTCAGGCTGATGTTGCCCCAGCTAAGCCCTTTCTCAACAGGCAATCGTTGCTTTTTTACCATTACATTGCTATCGGTAACAATGCTCACATACATGATACCGCTTTTGGCTGAAAGGTTGAGAGTTGGCGCATTAAACAGATAAGCCTTAAACCACAGGGTATCGCCAGGGGTATAAATGCTTTTATCCAGTAGAACATAGATCTTTTCGGCAGGGTTTTGGCGGGTAAGGCTATCCTGTGCCGATTTCATTTCAAGCAAGTGCGAAGCAGGGTCTTTTTCCTGGGCATAGCCCTCAACTCCTAAAAACAAAAAGCAGGCTAAAAATAGGAGGCAGGCGATAAAACCCCGCATTACTTTTATCAAATAAATAAATACCGGTTTGGCGGAGCCGAGAATTTTCAATTTGGATGTATTTAGGTTTATAATTGGGTGATATAAAGTTAATTATTATTACCAACAAATAAAAGATTGTACATTTATAATATGCCGAAAGATGAGGTTACCGATCTGCTTTTCTTTATGAGAACCTTCCCATCCGAAGTGCGGGAACGTGCCTTATGGCTGCGCGATTTTATATGGGATCTGTACCCTCAGGCCAACGAACTTATTTATGACAATTACAATGCTTTGGCAGTGGGCTGGTCGCCTACCGAAAAAATGAGCCATATCTTTTGCTCATTTGCCCTGTACCGTGGGGGTAATTACAATACCCATTTCGGCTTTTACTGGGGCTCCGAACTTTCCGATCCGCACAAAATACTTATTGGCGAAGGCAAGCAGTACCGCTATTTGCTGGTGAACGATATTGAAGCTTTTCCGCAGCAGGAAATAAAAAAACTGGTTGATGAGGCCTGGCAAAATTCGCTGGCAAAAGTTAAAGATGCCAAACAGCTAACCCATGGCAAAACCATTGTAAAAATGGTATCTGATAATAAGAGAGAGAAGAAACTTAAAGTCCCTAAGAAGTAACCCACTTAAAGTTACAAATCTGTGAAGGCTTTACAGGTCATAACATTCCTGGCTCTTATGTCTAAAAGTCTCGATTCTCTTCCCGCGCTCATCCCCTAAATACCTGCACTCATGTACTTTATCTTTTAACTATATAATAGTTTTTGTTGCTTTGATAATAATTCGGCAGCAAGCAAATTGAAACAACAAGCAACTATATCACTTTATTGGAAATGTCAGCTCATTGGCTGGTCGGTTGCGGCGCTTTACTGGGGGTATACAGGCTACAATCAGCCAGGCTTTAACTGGTTATTGTGCATTCTCCAATTTACTACCGATGTTGCTCTTTATATCCTCATTACTCACTTATATCGTTGCCTTGCCTTAAAATTGGGCTGGCAAAACCTCGGATTAAACAAATTATTACCCAGGTTAGTACCCGCAGTCGTCATATTGGGGTTGGTTTACCTGTTTGTAACTGTTTCAAAGGTTTACCTTTTCAGGGTTTGGTTTAAACCGGGGTTTTCGGAACCGTTCGGCGATTTTTTTGATTTCTATCGCGATAGCATTTTTGTGGCCGGGGTACGATTGATGTCGATCTGGCTACTGGCTTATCATTTATACCACTATGCAAAACGCGAAATCAATATAGCCCAAGAAAATGCCCGGCTGGCGGTTATTACGCGCGATGCGCAGCTTAACAACCTTTCGGCACAACTTAACCCGCATTTCTTATTCAACTCTTTAAATAACATTAAAGCTTTGGTTATTGATGATCCCAAATCGGCAAGACGGGCAATCGACCTGCTGGCCGATCTACTGCGAAACTCCCTTTACAGCGGCGACAAACAAATGATCTCCATAAAAGAAGAGCTGGAACTTGTTAAAGATTACCTCGAACTGGAAAAACTCCGGCTTGAAGAGCGGCTACAGTATCACATTGAAGCGGGCGATGAGTATCATAGTATGCTTGTTCCCCGCTTGTGTATTCAAACGCTTGTTGAAAATGCTATAAAGCATGGCATCAGTCAGCAAAAACAAGGTGGGCTCATTCGGGTACAACTTATTAATGATCATGATAATTTGATAATATCCGTAAGTAATCCCGGCCGGTTAAATCCGACGGACGATAGCAGCGGGCTTGGCCTTAAAAACCTAACTGAGCGTTTGCGATTACAATACAAAGACTTTGCCCATTTTACCATTAGCGAAACAAATGGCATAGTAACGGCAACCATTAAAATTCCTGTTTCATGAAAAAGATAATGGTATTGATTGTTGATGATGAACGCGCTGCCAGAAATGAAATACGGCGACTGTTGGCCAATTATCCAGACTTTGAAATTGCAGGAGAAGCCGCCAATGCCGATGATGCTCTGAAAATAATAAATGACCAAATACCCGACCTCCTTTTCTTAGACATCCAGATGCCCGAAAAATCAGGCTTTGACTTACTGGAATCGTTAGAGAAGGCACCACCGGTGATATTTACAACGGCTTATGACCAATATGCGGTTAAAGCTTTCGAAGTAAGTGCGCTTGATTACCTTGTAAAACCTATCCGCGATGAAAGATTTGAAAAAGCCATAGCGCAGTCAAGGCAGCGCCTGGGTAAAACAGACCCTGCCGGACAGATCTTTGTGAAAGACCGTCAACAATACCATTTTATCCAATGGAGCTCGGTACATCTTATCGAATCGATGGATAACTATGCCCGGATTTTGTTTGGCAATAAAAATGTGTTCCTGAAAAGCTCTCTTAACCAGTTGGAAGATAAATTGACCAGCAATATCTTTTTCAGGATCAATCGTGCGCAAATTGTTAACAGGCAATACATCCAAACCATAACAACGGTGGATGGCCGTTTAAAAATAACGCTTAGTACAGGTGCTCAACTGGAAGTATCCGAACGGCAATCGGCAAAATTCAGGCACTGGGCAGCAAGTAAGTAAATCAACTAACACATATATAAACAATAAAAAATGATGAGAAAATTATTCTCCCTGCTATTGCTATGCTTTGTTTTTGGCAGCATGGCATCGGCACAAAGCAAAAAAGCTACGGGATCTTACCTTCAGGATAGCGTATTGCTAAAAACACGTGACGGCGCATTTGTTACCGTGATGGTGGCCCGCAAAAAAGGCGTAACCGAAAAGCTGCCAGCTATTTTCCAGTTTACCATTTATGCCCGACGAACAGATTCATTAAAAATTCAGGAAGCTGCAGACAGGGGTTATGTTGGTGTATTTGCCTATACCCGCGGCAAATGGAACAGTCCCGGTGAGCCGCTGGCTTATGAAACCGACGGCCGCGATGCATACGATGTGATCGACTGGATCAGCAAACAACCCTGGAGCGATGGCCGGGTTGGCATGTACGGCGGAAGCTATAACGGCTTTACACAATGGGCTGCTACAAAGAAGCTTCACCCGGCGCTTAAAACCATTGTACCATCGGCCGCGGTAGCACCGGGGCTTGACGTACCCATGACCAATAATGTGCAAATGAGCTTCGTTTTTTCGTGGACTTATTACACCAGCAACAATAAATTCCTGGATGAAAAAGATTACAACAGTCCGCAATGGAACCAGTTGTACTGGAAATGGTATAATGCAGGCTTAGCTTATCATACCCTTGATAGCCTTACCGGCCGCGGAGTTAACCACATGTTCAAGCACTGGGTAGCACACCCCACTTATGATCAATACTGGCAGGATATGATCCCTTATAAAAAAGAATTTGCAGATATCAACATACCCGTGTTAACAACCACCGGCTACTACGATGGCGGGCAAATTGGCGGCATGTATTACTATCGAGAACATCTTAAATATAATCATAACGCCAATCACTATGTCATCATCGGCCCCTACGGGCATTTCGGTTCGCAAGGACACCCCGATCCGGTTTTTAATGGTTACCGCATTGATGACGCGGCGCGGGTCAACATCCACGAAATTATTTACCAGTGGTTTGATTATATCTTTAAAAACAAACCCAAACCGGCTTTTTTGAAGGATAAGTTCAATTTTGAAATTATGGGCGCCAACGAGTGGAGGCATGTGCCATCACTAAAACAAATGAGTAATGATACCCTGAAGTTTTATTTGGACAACTCCCGTTTAAATCCGGTTAAGCCGTTAAACAAGGCTTTCGTTTCACAAACTGTCAACTTTGCCAGGCGGGATAGCATCAGCAGCTATTATTTTTTAAACCAGCTTATTTACGACACTTTGAATACCGGTAGCAGTATTGTTTTTAAAAGTGATCCGCTCGCAAAACCTTTAACTATAAGCGGAGCTTTCTCGGGCGTTTTAAAAACGATCATTAATAAAAAAGATATGGACTATCATGTAGCTATGTTTGAGGAAATGCCTGATGGGAAATATTTTTATCTCACCTATTTTATGGGCAGGGCGAGTTATGCCGGCAACCCGGAGAAAAGACATTTATTAAAACCGGGACAAATGGAAAACATTCCCTTTACCAACAGCTATATCACCAGCAAGCAATTTAGCAAAGGCAGCCGTATCGTTGTCCTCCTCAATATCAACAAAAGCCCTTTTGAGCAGATCAACTACGGAACTGGTAAAAATGTAAGTGATGAAAATATCAATGATGCCAAAACACCGCTGCAAATAAAATGGTTTAATGATAGTTATATTAATATTCCGGTGCTGAGGTGAGGAAAGACACGAGACGGCAGGAAACAAGAGGCAGGAATATGAAATATATCGTCGAGTTGTAGAATTCAGACTTACGAAGTTTTTGAACCTTCGTAAGTCTTCACAGATCAGATTTTCTAACTCACAACAATGACGATTTCGTCATGAACAAGCATTACAATTTTTTAATCTCAATATTCCTGTACCAAACATCAGCACCATGATCCTGCAGTACAATGTGCCCTGATTTAAACGTACCGAAATCGGGCCATTGTTTGAATTTGCTACCGGCTACCAGCTTTTTCCAATTATCATCCCATAGCGTGGTTGATAATACATGTTCGCCATTGATCGTAAAATCAAGCTTGCTTTTGTTGCAAACTATCTCTACCTGGTTCCATTCACCGGCAGGTTTAACTACTTCTTTTGATATGGAGATCAGGTCATACAGGTCACCTGCGCGGTGTTTGATGAGTTTCCCGTCTTCATTTTCCTTGTTATCAACAACCTGGCATTCGGGGCCGGTAAAATAGCTGTATTTATATTTAGTGGTATCTTCCTTAACATGAAACAGGATCCCGCTGTTACCGCCTTTGGAAATTTTCCACTCCAGCTTCAGGTCAAAATTTTCATATTCACCATTGCTAACCATGTCGCCGCCGTTTTTGCTTTGCCAGTCGCCTTTTTGCGATGCGTCAAGATGCAGTACACCATCTTCTGCTTTCCAGGCCAAACCCGGTGCCGGTTTACCGTATGCATGCCAGCCGTCGGTAGTTTTACCATCAAATAATCGCTCAAATCCAGTAGCTGTGACCGCCGTTTTTTTGTTGGTATCAGCAACAACGGTGCTGTCGTTATTATAGTTTTTTGGGGTAGATGAATGGCAGCCGCTTATGGCGATGGCTGTTAATGCTATTAAAAATACCTTGTTCATTGGTGCTATGTTTAATTAGTAAGTTTTAAAGATTTCCCTTTTTAAATTCACCCACCGCATAAGTAGCAGCACGGGCCGTTAAAGCCATATACAAAATTGAAGGACTTTGGTTTCCGGTAGTCGCCATACAAGCGCCATCGGTCACAAACACGTTTTTGCACAAGTGGAGCTGGTTCCATTGGTTAAGCAGCGATGTTTTTGGATCTTTCCCCATGCGCACCCCTCCCATTTCATGGATATCGAGGCCCGGCGCCTGTTTGTTTTCGTGCTTTTGAATATTGGTACAGCCGGCTTTCTCAAACATATCAGCAGTCTGGGTTAAAAAGTCCTGTATCATCCGTTCATCATTGTCATCATACTCAACAGATGTGATCAGCAACGGAATGCCCCACTGATCTTTTTTATCCGGACTTAAGCGCACATGATTACTGGCCTTGGGTATGGTTTCGCCTTGGAGGTACATATATGCACTCCATCCGCCCGGTTCTGTAAGCGAATCTTTGTAAGCCCCTCCTACCCCGCCTTCGCCAGTTTCTTTTGGTCCCCGGTTACGGTATGCACCCATAAACGTGGTGAAGCCACCTTTATAATCGGTTTCCTGTTTGTGCAGGTTACGATAATTGGCCAGGATCAGCTCGGTTGGGTTACGGCCAAAATAATATCGATCTAAAAAACCATCCATATCTGCCGTTACCGATGCCCGGTAATTTTGAAAAGCGATGTATTTACCCAGTAGGCCATTATCATTGCCAAGCCCGTTCGGGAACCTTTCTGATTTTGAATTGAGCAGGATGAGGTTAGTATTCAATGCCGAAGCATTCATGAAAATGATCCGGGCCTTATACACGAACTCCGCTTTGGTATTGGTATCGATAACTTTTACCCCAGTAGCTTTGCCAAGCTTTTCGTCATAAATAATTGAATGCACTACCGAAAAGGGACGTATAGTGAGGTTACCCGTTTTTTTGGCCCAGGGCAGCGTTGAACTCACTGAGCTAAAATAACCACCGAAGGGGCAGCCGCGCATACACAGGTTCCGTGCCATACATTTAACGCGCCCCTGATCTATGTGGATCTGCTTCGGCTCAGTAATATGCGCCCAGCGGGCATGTACCAGGTGCCTGTCGGGATAGTTTTCTTTTATCTTTTTGCTGATATGTTCCTGCACTGCGTTCATATCAAAAGGAGGCAAAAACTCCCCGTCGGGCATAGCCTCAATGCCGTCTTTATTACCGCAAACGCCTATGAATTTTTCTACATGTGAGTACCATGGCGCTACATCATCGTAACTAATAGGCCATTCAATGCCGTAACCAAAACGGGCCGGGTTTTCAAACTCAAACTTGCTCCATCGCTGGCAAGCCCTCCCCCACGTAAGCGACTTACCACCAACCTGATAACCTCGGATCCAGTCGAACGGTTTTTCCTGTATGTAAGGATGATCTTCATCTTTCACAAAAAAATGGGCATCGTCCTCACCATAACCGGCAGCTCTGCTGATCAGTGGGTTTTCTTTCAGAAAATCCTTCGTCATTTCGCCCCGGTGCTTAAACTCCCAGGGATCCATAGTTGCTGTGGGATAATCCTTGATATGCTGTACATCCCGGCCCCGTTCAAGTACAAGCGTTTTTAAACCTTGTTCGCAAAGCTCCTTCGCCGCCCATCCGCCGCTAATACCTGAGCCTATCACTATAGCATCATAGGTAAACTGATCTTTAGCTTTCTGGGGGTCTTGAGGCATGGTTACAATTGGTTATGGTTAATAAACTGTTTAATTGTCAATAGGTTTTATAAAGCTGAAAGCAGAAGTCCGAAAGCTTAAAGCTTTAAGTTTTTGCCTTCGGCTTCCAGTTGTGCGGCCGCGGCATCATCCATAAATATCTGCGCATTTTGCAGCGTTTTAAATATTGATGCCGGTACATCGTTGGTAACACATCCTTGCAATGCCTCAGTAATAATTGGTGCTTTTTTACTTCCGCTGGCTATCAGCACCGGTACAGCAGCTTCGGCCAAATGCCGTAAGCCAAGTGTAATACCTTCGGTTAAAACAGTATCGGTCGTAAAGTATTTTTGAGCAACCTCTATAGTAATCGGTGCTAAAGGCGAATGATGCGCATAAGAATGAAAATCGGCGCCGGGTTCATTAAGACCGATATGTCCGTTAAGCCCAACGCCAACCACCATCATATCCAATCCGCCAAGTTTATCAATATGTTTATTCATGGCCTGGCATTCGGCATCCAGGTCATCAGCCACAGCGTTAAAGAACTTTACTTTACCGGGCGAAATATTAAGCGGCGTAAAAAAGTGCTTTTCGAGGAAATAAGTGCAGCTGCCATCATTAGTACGGTCGAGGCCAACCCATTCATCCAGTCCCACAAAGTTGGTTCGGCTAAAATCAACCTGTCCGTTATTTGCATACTGAACCAGGTAACTGAACATACCGGTTGGCGAATCACCGGAAGGGAAGCAGATCAACGCATCCGGCTTTTGGTTAACCAAGGTAACTACCAGGTCGGCCACCGCCTTCGACATGGTATTATAATCAGGATATGTATGTAGTTTCATTTGTTATTTATTATCGAGCCAAAGATTTACAGGTTTATCAATCTTTGCCGAAAATGGCAGCTCAATTTTTTTGCCGGCACCTGCCGAAGCATAAGCTGCATAGATAAGTTCGAGCACAGCTCTGCCGTCTTCCCCGGTTACAAGCGGGGTTTTGTTGTTCTGTACGCAATCAATAAAATGTTTTAGCTCATGCGGATAACCCTGGTTAAAAGCCTCTTCAAAAATGGTAAAACTCCAGCCTTGTGTAGTATCCGATTTTTCCATGGCGTAACCATAGCCATCGCGGCTGTATGTTACTGCTGCATTGCCCATAAACAAATCGGCATAAATAACGCCGCTAAGGCCATGGATTTCGCAACGGTCATCCATCCCACCATGTTTCGCCCAGCTGTTTTCTGCCACGGCAGTTACCCCGTTTTCAAACTCAACGATAATTACTGAATTGTCTTCGCCTTTGGTACGACCTTTATGCAGCACCGTGCTCATGCTGGCATACACACTTTTAGGCTTGGCATTATCCAGCATCCACCTAAACCAGCCTAACGCATGACAGCCCATATCCATGATCACCCCACCGCCCGAAAAATTGATATTATAAAACCAATCCGAATGCGGACCCGAATGTTTTTCGCCCTGCTTCAGCATATAGATCTCGCCGACGGCGCCCTCTTTTACCAAATGCCTTGCCCGCTCATATTTGGGTGCGAAGCAAAGCTCTTCGGCATACATCAGCTTTACGTTGTTGGCCTTGCATACGGCTATCATTTCATCGGCCTCCTCAAGCGTAACGGCAAGTGGTTTTTCAATAATTACATGCTTGCCGGCTTTGGCTGCTTTGATGGTAGCTTCGGCATGAAGGTAGTTTGGTAAGCAGATATCTACCACTTCGCAGCCCGATTCGGCAAGCAGTTTATCAATATCATCAAACCATTGGGCTATGTGATATTTTTCGGCAAAGGCTTCGGCTTTTTCGGGCTTGCGGGCATAGCAGGCCACAACATCAGCTTCGGGAATGAAACGATGGTATGATTCCATGTGAATATCGGTGATAAAACCGGCACCCAGTATGGCTACTTTAGTTTTGTTCATAAAATGTATATATAATAAAGCGCCGATAATTGGAACAGCGCGCAGGGTTTATCTGGTTTAGAATACCGTTCAAGATTAATGAATAATATTTAGAAATTGAAAATTTTTGGAAGATGCTTGTTGGGAGCATGTAAGAGCTGTTGTTGTATCCAAGTCACATTGGCCCGCTCAATCGCCGTGGGTTGGCTTTGTTCTTTTTCTTGATAAAAAGAACCAAAACCGAGCCGAGTGAGCTCATGAGCACCTATAAAACAAAATACTTCGCGAATAAATCAAGTCAGCAGATAGGCTTCTTTGCGCGCAAGGCCTTTGTCCTGCAAACCGGGCAGAACCACGGGCTGCAATTATTTTGCCCTGCCTTCACAGGCTCCCGCTCCTGCAAAAACTTGCTATGCCCTTTCCTGCGCTCTTGGCCACCATTGTTCTGCCCGCTTTCGCCCGAAGCTTACCTGCTGACAGAAGCGGTTTCAAGTATGTTACGGGAATTTAACGAGAGCCTTTATAAATACCATCCCCAAGTTTAAAGCAACAGTTTTATCTCCTACCCTTCCATGATATGCTTTTTTATAAACTCAATGGTTGATTCGGGCAGGGCATTGCCGCTGGCCTGTGTAAGGCTGCCGTCGGGCTGCAGTTCCAGCTCGGCATTGATGTTGTTATCAATAAAAACATGCAGCTTATTTTGCTCTTTTTCAACACGGCAGGTAAGCTCACGTTCTGAGTAGTTGATCAGGAACTCATATTTCCCATCTTTCGCGGCCGGAGTGGTGTCTTTTTGATCGATCATGGCAGTTTGTTTATTGAGATAACATACCACGATTGATGATGTTTACTTTATTGACAAATAAAACAGCTGTTTAAACATGTTTTAAAATGAGGCAGAAAAAAAAGAGATAGCCCGCCGGCTGTCTCTTTTTTAAATTTAAGTTGACTGACCTCATTATTTATCATAAAGAACTAATTGGTTAGAACGATAATAACAATTAGTCAAATATAAGCACTATAGAATTAGTAGACTAATTTTTTTGATAAAAAATGTTACTTTTTTTCAATTTTGGATCAGTTTTTCTTAACAGATGGCGTTTTGTTAACAATACTGTCCTTTTTCTGCCCATTTCCGGGTAGTTTTGGCACAAAATTTCTGATTATCGTATCCTTTTTAAATTTTATCACATTATTCTTCCCAGTATCAACTTTTAGGGTACTATCCGGGAGGTTTTTTATTCCGGGGCTCTTCAGGCTATCCGCTTTGAGGCTCACTCCCGGCTTAGCAGTTCCGGGTTTAGCAGGAGCATTTTTTCCTGGAGATTTAGTTGCCGGTGCTTTTTTACTGCGCTTCTTAATAATGTCTTCTTTTGATGCCGGACGCTCTTTAGGTTTCCACAAAAAGCCTTTCAATATCTTATCATCCTCTTTAACTTTTTCGATAGGGATATAACGATTTTCGGGCTTGGTTAAAAAGTAAATATCCGTAGCCTGGTTCTTTTTAAAAATGGTACGGATCCGGCTGCTTAATGACCGCTGCATACCCGAAACCTTGCCGCTGTCGCGCTGAAAATAAATGGTTTCGGCATTACCAAACGTATACATCTGGTCAAGCTTGTCATCCTTAAAATATCCCCGCATCTTTTTTCCCGACACCTGGTTAAAATGCGTTGAGTCATCCTTTTCAATATTTACGATAAATGCCGAGGGAAAAAGTTCAATATTATCCAGCTTTTTATGGCGCATTTGCATATATACGGTATCACCGCTCAACTGCGAACCCTGTGTCCAGATAATCGGGTTTACATACATGCGCATGGTAGAATCGCTGTTGCTATAAAATACCGAATCGGATTTAGCCTGCAGATCTGATTTAAAGATCTTAACGTGGTGATGGCCAATAAGCATCCGCACACGTGCCGTATCTTTCAAATTAACCGGGTATTGTTTAAAAACCGGGTCGCGTTGCATTTGTTCACGGTATATACTATCCTGCTTTGCTTTTTTAGCGGCAGCGAGCGCGTCCTTTTTCCTTTGTAATGAATCATTTACCGGTTTAGGCTTTCCAAAAAAATCGCGGTGAAAATAACTTGTATCTTTAGGCACCTTTATATAATAAGCAGTGAGGAACTTTGACGATTTTTTATCAGCCGCCAGTTTACGCTGTTTCAACGTAGTATCGCGTAAAGTACGCTGGCGTTCCTGGTAAATTTTCTGGTTTTTATAGGTCATGATCTGCGTTTCGATCGTATCAGCAGTCATATATATCGAATCGCGTTTGATGTGGCTGGTATCCTTCGGCGCCACAGTTGTTTTTACGGGGACAAGCTTTCCTGCTACTTTAGCAACCCCAGGCTTAATAGCATCGGCTACCCCGGCCAGGCTGCCTATGTTTTTTATATTCGCTTTATCTTTATTGTTTTTTAATGCTGGGGCCGCCGCCTTCAGTGCCGAATCGATCAGCTTTTCGTTCCCTTTTTTGGCCTGTGTTGCCGCTTTTATCAAAGCATCGGCATTAGCATCTTTATTATTTTTTAAAGCACCCTGTACCAGCGTAGTCGCCATATCAACATTGGCACTATCCTTTTTACCTATGGCAAAAGGCTGTTTAACGGGAATAGTATTGGCCGGGGCTTTGCGGTTGCTATCAGGTTTTATAGCATTAGCAATTTTAGTAAGGTCAGTTACTTTTTTGGCCGCCGCTTTGGCATTCTTATTTGCAGCGGGTAATTGCTTTGCCGTGGTATCGGTTTTACTGGTGTCCTTTTGCTCGGAGATCAGTACCACATAAGCATTTTCGGTAACAACAGTTTTTTCTTCGGCCCTGTAATAAGTACCCAGGTCGCCTTTAATGGTTACTTTTTGTTCCTTGTCTTCGAAGGTGATGTTTTTTACCGCGCGGCCATAGCCTTTCAGCTTATCGTAAAAAAGGCTGTCACCTTTTAATGATTTGGTACCCTGTCTGTATGAGTTTTTTTTACCAAAATACGCCTGCTCGGTAACGGTGTTATACAAACCGTTCTCGGTATACAGGGTATCTTTATCCTTGGTGCCGTAAATATTGGTTGGGCCGAAAAAATAGGCAATACGCGTACCCGTGTTATACTTAAGGGTATCGTTTTTTATCAAAGCATCGGGTGTGGTGAGCACCACATCGTACCTGAAATATGAGTCGCGGCTAAAAGCAAAATAGTAACCGTTTTTACTGGTAAGCACATTGTCCTTATTCACCAACTTTCCGCCGCCTGTATAAGTGCCTATGCGGCTGGCTGTATTATAGGTAAGATAATTAGTGGTTAGTGTGGCATCACGGTCAACCATTTTAACATTATCGGTAAGGATGGCCGTTTTGGTATTGCCGTTATAGTTCAGTTTATCCGAAAATATGTTCAGCGTATCGCCCTGGTTTATGTTTACATTACCAAAAGCATCAAAAGCATTATCGCTGGGATAAAAGTAAGCACTATCCGACCGGAGGATAGAGTAATCCTGCTTAAACACACCTTTATATACCTTAATCAGCTGTTTGCCGCTAGCCGTTTTTCCGCCGGTGCTTCGTTCAGATTGTATCAGGTTTACAATTGATTTTTTTTGAGCCATGGCTGTAGTTGCCATCGCCAAAAACAAAAAGCATAAAACGTATTTCCTCACAATGGCAAAATTAGTTTTTTGTTGGGGTTATTAAATTAATAATTTTGATGAATGCTGCCAGTTAATCAGTTTGTTAATTTTATTGAGCAAAACAGCTTATTTACGCCTGCTGCCAAAATACTGGCAGCTGTAAGCGGCGGCATCGATTCGGTTTTAATGGTACACCTGCTTAAAGCCGCGGGTTATGATTTTGGTATTGCCCATTGTAACTTTCAACTGCGTGGTAATGAAGCCCTGCGCGATCAGGCCTTTTGCCGTGACCTCGCCACAGCTCTTGGTGTACCTTTTCATACTGTTAATTTTGATACAGAGCAATACGCCGCAGACAACAGGGTATCCATACAAATGGCAGCCCGCGATTTACGTTATCAGTGGTTTGAAACCATGGGTCAGCAATCAGGTTATGAGGTTGTTGCGCTTGCTCACCACCAAAACGATACTATCGAAACAATATTGTTAAACCTTACACGCGGTACCGGAATTGCCGGCCTGCACGGCATTTTGCCCAAAAACGGCAGGTTGGTACGGCCTCTGCTTTTTCTTAACCGCACGGAGATACAGACAATTGTTAGTGCCGAAGGTTTAACTTTTGTTGAAGACAGTTCCAATGCCTCGGCAAAATATGCCCGCAATAAGATCAGGCTTGAAGTAGTACCTAAGCTGAAGGAACTGAACCCATCGCTGGAAAAAACATTTGAAAACAACCTGCTCCATTTCCGTGACCTGGAACTATTGCTTGAACTTAAGCTTGATGAATTAAGGCAAGCGTTGCCGCAGATACATAATGACCTTACATACCTGCCCATTACCAAAGTAAAAAACCTAAACCCCAAACGGCTGCTTCTTTTTAAACTGCTGGATGAATACGGTTTTAATGAAACTACCATCGACGATCTCATTGCCTCACTTGATAAACATCCGGGCCGGGTATTTGAGTCCGGAACACATACCTTATTGCTTGACAGGGAAAACATCATTCTCAAACAAAAAACAGCGACCCACCTGTCCGAAGTTATTATCAATGCCACAGACCATGAAGCAAATTTTGGCGTTTATAAGCTTAACCTGCTGCATGATGATAGTCCGCTGATTATAAAAGATAATCCGTTGGCAGTATCCATTGATGCTGATAAGTTAGTTTATCCGTTAAAAATGCGTACCTGGCACGAGGGCGATCATTTTTTCCCTTTGGGGATGAAGGGCAAAAAAAAGCTGAGCGACTTTTTTATTAATCAAAAAGTGCCGCTGCACCAAAAGGAAGAAATCCCAATCCTGGTAAATGGCAATGGCGAAATTATGTGGGTTGGCGGCTATCGCCCCGATGAAAGGTATAAAGTGAGTGATAACACTAAAAAAGTTACTATCTTCGAACTGTTTAAACTAACATGAGCGATAAATCCGTTTTTACCGAAAAACAATACCTTGGCCGGGAATTTATACCGCTAACCATACGCCTGGTTTTAGCCATGTTTTGTTTTGCTGCCTACTTTTTTACCGACGAACGTGAACGAAACGGCGATTTACTGGTTGTTGTAGGTTTTGCCATCATCATTATTTCCATTATTATGGGGTTCCTGCTGCATTTTCGCACCCGTGTAGAAAACAAAAGCGTTATGCTCGATGGCTTATGGACAACCAAACTGGTAAAAATAGATTTGAACAGCATTGTCAAGGCTGAAAAAGGTACCTATAGCCGCTATCTTTTCAACAACCCGGTTTATAACCTGCACACCAAAGGTACCATCCGCTTTTTCACATCAGGCAACGAAGCTATCCACCTTACAGATCGCGATGGCCTGCTTTATATCATCGGCTCCAAACATCCTAATGAGTTTTTGAGGGCGGTAAAGGAAGAAATGAAGAAGTAATCAGTCCCCTTAATGCACTGACCATCAACCGCCTGATTCAGGTAAAATTACGCGCTCACATTTACCATATTGAGTAAAACTACTTACGTTATTTAAAATACCACCGTTTATATTTGGACCGTATGCTACAGGCAGCCTTTTGAATAAAGCTTTTGCCTTATATGTTACAACGGCACCATTAGTTTCTATCAAATAGTTTAACCTTAAAGTAATTGGTATGAACCTCTTTAAAAGTGCATTGCTTTGGTATTTATGTATCATGAGCAACCTGGCCTTTGCACAAATAATCAGCCGCCCCAGGCCGCAATCTACTCCTCAGGTTATTATGCGCCGTATGCCCACCCGTTATGCGTTTTCAACAGAACAGCAAAGAAGGCTTGATTCATTATTAAGAGCTTATAAAATAAAAGCAAACGACCTAAGACGGGTGTCGCCTGTTGTATCTGAACGTAGTTTAATGATATTACAGACTGAAACCCGGCAAAAAGCCAGTCAACTGCTCACTACCGATCAAAAACAAAATTTCCAGGCGTTATCGCAGGATACCCTGATGGTGGCTTTTGACAAAGCAGTTGCCCCTATTAAGTCTTTCCCTTTTCCTCCGCCCTCAGGTTATACTTATGCGGTACTTGACGATGCGATTTTTAGCAGCTGCCAGTTATTAGGCGATGCAAGCAACATTATCTATAGAGCCATTACTTCATCAAATTGCAATTATGGTGACGTTGGGTACTACGCTATTCCTGATGGCTTTGTAGTAGTTACCAAAGTAGAAGAAATTAATGACGATGCTACTTCCGTTAGCGGCAGTGACCGTTTTTCTGAAGGGCGGTACCAAAGTATGAGCCTGTTAGATTTTTTTGCTCCCCGTAAAGGATATTTCAGGGTTTTCGCTTTTTTGGTAACGGATGTGCCATTTAACGCAACCAGCACACCTGTAACCGCAGGCAATGCACTGGAATGGATCCGTATGGCAGCCAATGTTTTACCGGATGCCATTAAAAAGAAACCTTTTAAGCCGGGATATAATTGCACTGTAATTGTTTATGAATTTAAATCGGAGGAGGCCAACACGCATTTGTCACCTTTGTTATCACCCCGGTTCAATGCTCAAACCCATCTCCAAAAATCACATATAGCCGAAAGCTTACAACCCTGATTATGGCCTCGATCATTAAATATAAAGCCCAGAAAAAGCTAACAACAGTTTGGTTTTGTTCATCCGCATTGCTTTTGATTTACGTAATTTTATGGCAGATGACCGGTAAAGAGACCATTACAGATATTGCATCATGGTTATTACAGCATCTTGTCCCCTACCTCACTCTCATTACAACAGGTTTTATAGTGGCTTATAGTCAGGAAAACAAATACGACAATGCACAAATAGATATTTTCTTTTACAGGCTATCATTGTTGGTAAGCATTTTTTATATAGGTTTCCTCCTGGTGGTTTTGGTTATGATCCCTAAAGATCAATTTCAGCACGGTCAGCAATATGCCAAAGATTCCTTTGAACAAACCAGCAAGATATTGCCTTATTTTGAGGCGATACTGGGCGGTGTACTTGGGGTATTTTTTACCAAGAAAAGTGATTGAAAATTTTTCTGCACATTTTCAATAATCATATTATCTACTTCCCATTATTAAGTTTTTCAACTCATCAATAAAACCGGGCTCTGTGGGTTGATAAAAGTTTGACGATATTATTTTTAAGTTATCCAAAATCACATATCGCGGAATAGATGATATATTTAACTGGCGCACAATAGCTGATTTAGTTGCCGCACCAAGGTGATAATTGTTTATTCCAAGATGTTTTTTTTCGGCCAGGGATGCGGTTTTCCAGGATGCTTCTTTTTGATCGAGATTAATCGAAATTACCTCAGCATTTTTTCTCAATGCAGATCTTAAACTATCCATCACAGGCAATTGAGCCCTGCAGGGCGAACACCAACTTGCCCAAAAATCCAATATGTAAAACTGTTTCTTCGATTTAAGCAGATGATTCAATGATACTTTTTTTCCGTTTAAACTAATTAACATATCGCTTGATATAATCTGCTTGCCATCCAGCATGTTTCTCATAATGCTATCGAGATGTATCAAATAGGCTGTATTAACCATCTTTCTCCTGTAGTCCTTTATTATTTCGCCAAATTCAGCCCCTTTTTTTACCGGCGAATGAGTTAAACAAATAATAAGATAGCTGGCTTTAAACCTGCCCAAATTAGCTGCCGATGCTTCTTTATATATAGTAATGCCATTAACATAGTCCTCACCTTTGTTAATGATTTTGAGCCTGACGTAGCCGTCAATCACACTCAATAAATCTTCGGCCAAAAATAGGTGTGGGCTATTTAAAACATGCTCGATATCCTCACTCAACTTTGAAAGTACAGGTAAAGCAGGCTCAAAGTATTGGCCATTACCCTCATAAAGCCAATTAAACAACCGTTTGTAATAATGAAGTTTACAGTTGATTGTCAGTTGCTCAAATGCTGATGAATCTATTTGAAAATTAGCCAAAAGGCCATTGATCCTATCCGTTTCTTCTCGAAATTTTCTATTAAATTCTGTATAAAAAGATTCCCAAAGTTCATTCTTGGAGAATACTGCTTTGCCGCCGGGCGCAGTAGTATAGTTGGTATAATATGAAATAGAATCGTTGGATAATACAATTCCTTTTTTTAATCTTTCTGTATTCAGAAATCCCTGGCTTGTTAATGATAAATTCAATGTATCTCCAGGCGATGCAAGTACTGAAAACTTTCTTTCTTTCGTGCTTTTATCTTTTCCAAACTCAAAAAAAGTCATTGTTAAGGCAACAGGAATATCTGTTGTTACATTACGTATAATTACAGTATCCTTTTCCCTGGGATTGATAAATTTGAGTTGCTTTGCTTCCAAAAAAGCGTTCATATACTCGAGCCTGAACTGCTCATGGGCTTTAAGCCGGAATACAATCGTTGCTTTAGAGCCGTTTTCCGTTGCTTGACTATGAATTGATTTGTGCTGATCAGGCCGAAACGCGGCAAAGAGCTGAACACATATTACAGATAGTAATATCTGGTAAAAAATTGATTTAAGGCTCATAGATAAGGTTTATATCGGATTATAACTCAAATATAAACAGATTATTATATCGCTTATAGCCCGTTAAAGATATATCATGCGTAAATATTCACTACTCACTCTCCATCACCTTCATCAATTCCTCAATAAATAAAATAGCTGCCCTTTTACGGTAAACACCTTTTTGCCATAATATGTATGATTGCCTTTTGATATCTTTTGATTCGATGGGGATGGCGATAACTTTATTCCAGCCTATGATAGCTTTTTCATTCAGGATAGTTGCCCAATGGCCGTTCTCAACCAAGGCTAATAATGAATGCACATCATTGAGCTCGATTTTTATATTGGGCACTATCTTTTTACGGTTAAACAGATCATTGATAAAATCGCGCGAACTGAAGCCTTTTCCCGGCAGGATGAGGTCAAGCTTAGCCAATTCTTCCAAACTTACTTTTTTGAGTTGGGCCAGCGGATTATTTTTAGATACCACCATGACCACGCTCGAGCTAAACAATTCCTGCATTTCCAGGTCTTCGTCGTCGCTTTCATTGTGGAAAGCGAGGATCATATCCAGTTCGGCCAGGCGTAGTTTCTTTTCTAATTCTTCCGGGCTGCCATAGGTGATAAAGATTTTGATACCGGGGTATTTGGTGCTAAACGGTGACAGTGCGGGTAATAACAAAGAAGTAAATGCATATGAAACGCCAAGGTTCAACTCGCCAATGGTGGCGTTCTGCAATTCGCTGATGGCCTGCTTGCTCCGCTGCACATCGTTAAGGATTTTGCGGGCATGAGTTAAAAATACATGACCGGCCTCTGTGATCCGTACGTGCTTGCCAATCCTGTCGAACAGCAGCATGCCCAGTTCCTCTTCCAGTTGTTTGATTTGCTGTGATAACGTGCTTTGTGTTATAAACACAGCAGCTGCTGCCTCAGTGAAGTTCATGGTTTCGGCAGCTTTAACAAAGTATTGCAATTGACGCAATTCCATAATCAATCGTTTTTATCTATCAATCCTATTAAAACAATCTATTTTACAAATGTATTGATATGGGCGATATTTGCAACATAAAACAATTCAATAGTCTTGCATTAAGTACTCCCCTGAATTTGCTTTTGTTATGAATTGAACAAATGAATGTGTTTCGCTCTTTAAAATACCGTAATTTCAAGCTGTTTTTTTACGGTCAGTCAATATCCCTCATTGGCACATGGATGCAAAAAACAGCAGTGAGCTGGTTGGTTTATCGCCTCACCGGTTCGGCCCTTTTATTAGGGATTGTGAGTTTTGTGAGCCTGATCCCGTCATTAATATTGGCACCCTATGCGGGCAGTATTGTTGACAGGCATAACCGTTACCGCATTTTAGTTATTACCCAGGTAGTATCCATGCTTCAAGCCGGTGCTTTTGCGTTCATGATCTTTTTCAAAATCTATAATATTCCCGCTATTATTGGCCTCAGCCTGTTGCAGGGCATTGTAAACGCCTTTGACGTTACCTGCCGTCAATCACTAATGGTTGATATGGTTGATGACAAGGCCGATTTGCCTAATGCCATCGCCTTAAACTCAACCATGACCAACCTGGCACGCATCGCGGGCCCCGCCATTGCAGGCATCGTACTAAGTGCTTTTGGTGAGGATGTTTGTTTCTTTGGCAACTTTTTGAGCTATATCCCTGTGCTCACCTGTTTATTTATGATGAAGCTAAACACCATAGTGCCTGTCCGTTCAGAAAAAAGTATCTGGACAGAATTACAGGAAGGTTTCAGATACGTATCCGGTGACAGCGACCTGAGCAGCATGATCCTGATGCTTACTGCAAGCAGCCTGTTTGTGATACCATTTAATACACTGATGCCAATCTTCGCCAAAGATCTTTTTAATGGCGATGCAAAAACCTTCAGCTGGTTTGAGAGCGCAGCTGGTTTAGGCTCAGTAATTAGTGCTGTATATCTGGCTAACCTGAAGAGTAATAAAAACCTGGTAAAGATCATGTCGATAGCAAGTCTTATTTTTGGTACAAGCGTGCTGATGGTGGCCTATGCAGGCAAACTCCCTTTTGCTTTAATATTTATGGTATTTACCGGGGTTGGTATGATGGCGCAAACATCGGCCATCAACACCTATATCCAAACCCATGCTATCCCGGCTATGCGGGCAAGGGCTATCAGCTATTATGTAATGGCTTACCAGGGCATGATCCCGGTGGGAAGTTTGATGGCCGGTTGGTTAGCCAATGAGCTTGGGCCACGCAGGGCTGTTTGTATTGAGGGAATTATCGGGGTATTAGCAACCGCACTCTTTGTATTATATAAAAGAAGACAAGCTGCCGGGGAAAGTGTTGAAGGAAAAGCAGTATTTGTTAAGTAAATTTATATCATCTACCTATATAAAATGTGAAAGCCCTTTCTGTTTGGAGAGGGCTTTGTTGTTATGAAGATGCCATGCGCTTCCGTATCATGATAAAGTTATAGAATCCGCAACTCAATTTTCTTTTCATCTCTTGCAAACGTAATCCAATCCAAAGATTCTTCAGACGGAACACATTCTTTCAGATCCAATCCCCGTGCATACCAGCTAAGCGCTTTCGGGCCGAAATTTATCGTCATTTCATACTCCCCTTGCCCGTCTGCACCAATCCAAGCCTTTGTTATAATTTTGCGGATGTCATTAACGCTTTTAGCCATTAATTGCTCATCAACAAATGGCATTGCCACCCCATCGCACCAAAAACGTCTTATTTCATTATCTTCAAAATTTCTGAATGTCTTTGATAAATGATATTCAAGGTAAATGCAAAAATCTTCGTTAAATGGGTGGTGAGGTTTCTCTTCGGGTATCATTGGGAAAGATATTATAGAAAAGCCCTCTCAAAATTGAAAGGGCTTTTGTTGTTATAAACGTGTCTTTGCATTACATCTTCAAACCAATTTCCCTCAAGCGCTCATCCAGGTATTCGCCTGCGGTAATATCAGAATACAGCTTAGGATGTTGCTCATCAATGCATGAATCAAGACTTGTCAAATCCATGTTCGATTTTGGGTGCAGGAAAAACGGCACGGAAAAACGGGAGAACTTCATCAGCTCACGCGGTGGGTTTACTACGCGGTGGGTTGTTGATTTTAACTTGTTATTGGTTAAACGCTGCAGCATGTCGCCAACGTTAACTACCAGGTCTTCACCATAAGCTTTAACCGGGAACCAGGTATTATCGCGGGTTAACAGTTCAAGACCGTCGGCGCTGGCTCCTATTAACAGGGTGATCAGGTTAATATCTTCGTGGGCTCCGGCACGTACAGCATCATCGGGCACCGAATCAGGATCGGTTATAGGGAAATAATGCAGGGTGCGAAGTATTGAATTACCGTTATGAACTTTATCATCAAAATAGTTTTCGGGCAATTCGAGGTAAACGGCAATTGCGCGGAGCAAATGTTTACCTGCTGCTTCCAGTTTTTTGTAAACTTCGATGGTGGTTGGGTTAAATTCGGGCAGCTCATTAACGGTTACATTATCCGGGTACTGTGCTTTCAGCACCTCGTCATCAGTTACGGTTTGGCCAATTTGCCAAAATTCTTTCAGGTCGGGGGTTTTAAAACCTTTTGCCGTTTCCTTGCCTTTACCGGTGTACCCGCGCTGGCCTGCTAAGCCCGGGATTTCATATTGCTGTTTTACTGCATCGGGCAGGGCAAACAGCGTTTTAACCTGGTCGTAAAGCCTATCTATCAATTCTTTACTAAGACCGTGATTAGTAATGGTAACAAATCCTGTTTCGTTAAAAGCCTTGCCGATATCGTTCGAAAATTGCTCGCGTTCATCGGCATTGCCGTTTATATAGGTATTCAGATCCAGGCGTGGAATAGTTATTGTGCTCATAGTTATAGTTTATAAAACAGGAAGCAAAATTATTTAATTTTTAAGCGCGGTACACAAGATAGCAATAAAATTTTATCCCCATAATTACACTGGCTCTGTTCGCATTAACTCGTTAAAACAATTTTTGCTTTAAACGTTTTATACTTCTGCTTGTCATACATTCAGCAACACCAATGTGACAGGCCATCTTAAACATACATTATTATGAAATTTATTAATAAAATATGCGGTATTAGCTTAATAGCATTTTTAATAATGCTTGCCGCACCAAACATGAGTAAAGCCCAGGAAGGAGGCTATGTATCCGACCAGGAGTTTTACGACGAACTTGACCCTTACGGTACCTGGGTTAACGACCCGCAATACGGTAACGTTTGGATCCCGGACGCCGGCGACAATTTCAGGCCATACGCTACCCGGGGCCACTGGGTAGTAACCGACTATGGCAATACCTGGGTATCCGATTATGAATGGGGCTGGGCCCCGTTCCACTATGGGCGCTGGCGCTATGATGATTATTATGGCTGGGAATGGATCCCGGGCCATGAATGGGCACCGGCATGGGTTAGCTGGAGGCACGGCGGCGGTTATTACGGCTGGGCGCCTTTACAGCCAGGTATAAGCATCAATATCTCTTTTGGCAATAGTTATAATGTGCCCGACAACTACTGGGTTTGCGCACCACAGGCATACATCACCAGGCCAAATATCTATAATTATTATGTGCCGCAAACACGGGTAGTTAACATTATTCATCAAACAACAATTATTAACAACACCTATGTTAATAATAACCGTACCTATATAGCCGGCCCAAGAATTAACGAGATCAGGCAGGTTACCAACAACCGTAACGTACGTGTTTACAACATTAACAACGCTAACCGGCCAAACGGCGGCGGCAGGGTAGTTAATAATACAGTAAATATTTACCGTCCGGAAGTAAGAAAAGCACCCGATGCACGACCTGCAAGGGTAGTAAACGCTGCCGCTTACAGGCAGCAAAACCCTAATGATGGCATCGCCAACAGACGCGGCGGTAACGCAACTATCAACCCCAATAATGCGGCCCGTCTGCGTCAAATTGCCCGTAACGAAAGACCTGATAACAAAATAGTACAGGTTAACCATCCAGGCCCGGCAGCCCGGCCTAACCCGGAAAATGGAGCACGCCCAAATCAGCCAAATGCAAGGCCGGGAGACAATCAAGCTCAGCAACGCCTGCAACAGCAACAAGCACAAAGGCAACAACAGCTTGATCAAAGACAAAATAATCAAACCCAACGCCAGCAGCAACAACAAGCCCAGCGTCAGCAACAATTACAGCAAAGGCAGCAAGATCAACGGGTAAAAAGCGAGCAGCAGAACCGTCCGCAGTCCCAACAGCAACAGCAAGCCCAAAGGCAGCAACAAGTACAGCAGAGACAGCAGCAACAGCAGGCCCAAAGAGAGCAGCAGTTACAACAGCGCCAGCAACAACAGCAGGCCAGAGGTGAACAACAGCGCCCACAAAGCCAACCTGACCAGCAGGCACAAAGGCAGCAACAGGAACAACAACGTCAGCAAGCCCAAAGAGAGCAGCAGTTGCAGCAGCGCCAGCAACAACAGCAAGCTCAACGTCAACAACAGGAGCAACAGCGCCAGCAACAACAGCAGGCTCAACGTCAACAACAGGAGCAACAGCGCCAGCAACAAATGCAGGCCCAACGTCAGCAGCAGGAACAACAGCGCCAGCAACAAATGCAGGCCCAACGTCAGCAGCAGGAACAACAGCGCCAGCAACAAATGCAGGCTCAACGTCAGCAGCAGGAACAACAGCGCCAGCAACAAATGCAGGCCCAACGTCAGCAACAGGAACAGCAACGCCAGCAACAAATGCAGGCTCAACGTCAGCAGCAGGAACAACAGCGCCAGCAACAAATGCAGGCTCAACGTCAACAACAGGAACAGCAACGCCAGCAACAAATGCAGGCTCAACGTCAGCAGCAGGAGCAGCAACGCCAGCAACAACAACAGCGTCAGCAACAGCAGCAACAACAACAACAACGCCAGCAGCAGGAAAGGCGACCTGCAAACCGGTAGAATAAATTTATAACCGCTACAATAAACAGCACGTATAAAGCATTATATACGTGCTGTTTTTATTTATAATCGCTATTATTAACAATGAAGAAATTCCTGCATATTAATTATTTTATCATCGCACTTGTTATCGTACTCAGTTCCACCGTCAGGGCACAGGAAAACGTAAGCAAGTCATCAACCCAAATCAACTTTATTGAAAACTCCTGGACCGAAGCTCTAAAACAGGCTGCCCGTCAAAACAAATATATTTTTGTTGATGCTTATGCCACTTGGTGTGGTCCCTGCAAAATGCTCAAGGCTACCACATTTAAAAACAACAAAGTAGCCGATTTTTACAACGATAATTTTGTAAATGTAGCTATCGACATGGAAAAAGGACAAGGCCCTGCCCTGGCTGCCGAATGGGGACTGCAGGCCTACCCTACCATGATTATATTTACCAGCAAAGGCAAACCCGTATCAGGAACCGTAGGCTATATCAGGGCAAATGACCTCATTAAATTTGGCAGGCAGGCATTGAATAAATAGTTCAATTGAACCTATAAAAAAAGACCGGCGCTATAAGCAACCGGTCTTTTTTTTAACTCAATTAACAACTTTATTTAGGTGTAGATAAAAGTACCTACTAATAAAGCCAACACCTGGTCCATAGATAATGGCTCATCAAAAGCTGCGGTAGCCACCTCAACAGAAGTTGAAGAGCTTGATAAACCAGGTAATGTGGTAACGTTAACACCACCCTGGGTAACGTTTTGTTCGCCATCGTAATTTCCGTTAACCTGCGTCACACCGGTATCATTACCCAAAGTAGCGGTACTGGTAATCCACGGGGAAACGCCCAGCAACTGTCGGATAGCCGATGCGTGGCGGGCTTCAACCGCATGGATTGATAAAGCCGCGGTCAAAATATCTTTATTGCCCAGCAAGTTAGGTGCCTGGCCTTTATAAGCACGTACACCCGTATCTTCAAAAGCCAGCGCCACCTTCAAAAACAAGTTGTAATTTCCGAACAAACCTTTAAAGGGCCCGTTACCTGTGCCGCCGCCTGCTGTAAAATCAAACTTGGGCGAAGTAACCGGCGTACCGCCCGAAGCTGTAATAGCTGATTTAAGGAAGGCCACATGTTGGTTTTCGTCGTCTTTTACTGTGTTGATATAAGAGGCGCCTGCAGCAGGAATCAACCCCGCTGAGGCAGCACCTGTATTATAAAATGACGACTCAAGATATTCAAGTGTTAAAGCATAATTTAAAACCTCAATCACTGTTGGAGCAGCAGCAGCCCCGTACGCCTTTTTGAGCATGGTACCCATGGCAAACGGCACAGCAGCCATAGCCACTTTTGAACCGAAGCTGGTTATATTTTTGATAGCTGCACGACGCGGATTAAGCCTGTCGTTCAGTTCGGGATCAAATTTTTCTATCTCGTCTATTATATTAAATAAATTCATGGCGATGTGGAATTAAGCTGTGTAACTATAATTGGATGCACTCACTTTAGTTTTGAGGTAGGTGTTTGCGATAGGCAATACCTCGGCAATGGTAGCTGATTTGTTCAAACCGTTGCTGTCTACCTGGTCATCGGCAGCAAATGACCCTGCCATCAGCATATTACTGATCAATGCTGCGTGCCTGGCCTCAACCGATACAATTTTACCGGCAATGGTTAAATAACCGGCATCCTTAATCAGGTAACCTGCACCATCATAAGCTTTAACACCGGTATCTTCAAATGCTTTAGCAGCACCAAGTACGGCTGCTTTTTTGGTAAAATCGATAGTGCTGAAATCGGTGGTAAGAGCAGGGATTGCATTACCTCCTAAAGCAGCTTTGAAAAATTCACGGTGGAGTATCTCATGATCACGAATACTTGTTAAAAGCGCTCTTTCATCGGAGGTCATCCCCGAATATGGGGTGGTAATTACCTGGATATAAAACGCAGCTTCCAGTTGCTCAAGCGCGTAAGCGTAGTTAAGGATCGCAAGATCGCCTTTGGCACCGATATCAATGCCCCCGCCAACAATTACCTTATGGTCTTTGTGACAAGCTGCTGTAGCTAAGAGTCCGGCTGATGCCACGCCTAACCCTGCATAGCGTAAAAATGACCTCCTGGCCATATTTGCTCCGCCTATGCTTTCCTGTTCAGATGTTTTCATAGAATTCGATTTTTAATGCTATAATTAGTTATCTTGTAGATGGATATACGCCCGTTATAATCCAACAGATTTCAATTTACGATAATTAATCTACTCTTAATTGGAGTGTTTAACTGCAGGTAAAACCCATGGCCCTATTTACAGCTAAAAAAACTTCAGAAAAAATTGAGAATAATAAAAAAGGCCGAAACACTCTCGCAGTTTTTCGGCCCTACATCTACCTATGAAAACAACCCTTTGAGAAGGGTGTTAATACTTATCCAAACCGGGTGCCAAATCATAAAACCGCTTTAAACTTCTATAAATAAGCTTTTTGGAGCTAACAGTTGTCACCGTGTGGAAAGCAATCCCAAAATCGGGGATTATAAGCTACTGTCATTAAATATTCTTAATTAAAAAGCAATCAGATCAGAGAGAGATTGAAATTTCCGCTAAATAAAAAAGGCCGGACAACTCTCGCAGTTATTCCGGCCCTACATCTACCTATGAAAAACAACCCTTTGAGAAGGGTATTAAACTATATTCAAACCTGATGCCAATGTTTAAAAATGGCTTTAAATGCCTAATTGGCAGCTTTTTAAAACACAACCGCACCTCAATGTGTAGAAATGACACCCAAAACCGGGAATTAATTTCCCAATGGTTAATTTCGGCAGGCTACATTTTAATTATCAGGCAACATAACGCCGTAATAAAAAAAGGCCGGACAACTCTCGCAGTTGGTCCGGCCCTACATCTACCTATGAAAAACAACCCTTTTTAGTAAGGGTATTAACTGTAATTCAAACCAGGTGCCAAATGCCAAAATGCCTTTCCAGTACTCAGAACGCATTTTCAAAGGCGTAGTGAATATAAAGTGAGTAAATACTTTCCTGGAAATAGTGGTATAATTTTCCCAGAGGTTAAAACTCGATCGGCTAAACTACCTCACCCATCATCACCCAGACTGGATGACCTATCCGGTTACATAAACCTGCTTAAAGAGGAAACCGGCACCAAACATTGGATAATAAAAAAGGTCGAAATACTCTCGCAGTATTTCGACCCTACATCTACCTATGAAAAACAACCCTTTGAGAAGGGTAATAACATTTATTCAAACGAAATGCCAATTGTTAAACATGCATCTATATACCTTAAAAACAGCTTTTTAATATTACTTAAATATTAAACTGTAGATTTTTTCCCCAAACGAGGGTGCAATTTCCACACCCGGGGAAACAGATTAAAAAATCAAACAATTCTGAGTATTAAATGCTTAATAAAGAAACCATCCCATATAAACTTTGTTAAACCGATTATGGACTATAATGTATATTTACTGGCAACCGATCCCCAAAACCCCTGTAGGGATGTGATCCATTCCAGGGATACACGCCTCAAGGTAAAAGTTTACTGTCTTGATGAAGAACAATTTAGTCCGGATGATAACGAGATCCAGCTTTATGGATACGCCGATCAGAAGCTTTACGCCTTTGAAACGGTTAGTGTAGCTGCCGAAGACGCGCTGGATTTGGTAGGCGCCATACAATGGTATGCCCACTATATCGAATTTCCGGAAATGGAAATCCTCCCGGAAGACCCCCGTCCGCGTGCCCAGTACAGGGATGTGAAGTAAATTACTAAAATACATCTCATTAAAAATCAATATATTACAAAAAATGCAAAATATTTTTTGAAGAATAAACATCAAGCCCTATATTTGCAGTCCCAAAAGCAAGGGAGCTTAGCTCAGCTGGTTCAGAGCATCTGCCTTACAAGCAGAGGGTCACTGGTTCGAACCCAGTAGCTCCCACCAAAAGCCTGACAGTAATGTTGGGCTTTTTTATACTTGCGCTCTTCGCTAAATACTTCACGAAAGTATTTGCATTATATGGCAAAGTGATTTAACTTCGCCGCTCGGTTTTGCCAAAACGATGGTAAAATTAAAAACAAAGGGAGCTTAGCTCAGCTGGTTCAGAGCATCTGCCTTACAAGCAGAGGGTCACTGGTTCGAACCCAGTAGTTCCCACAAAAAGGCCTTGCAATTGCAGGGCCTTTTTATTTAAAATCAGCCTTTAAAGTCTTTCAAACTCATTTTTATCGCAATACGCTTTGAGTTAATCCCCCTTGAAACTATCCACAAAAGCTTTAACCGCATCTGCCGTGGTTTGAAAAAATGCCGGCCCGGCAAGTAATGTTATTTGAGTTAAAGGCTTAGCCGAACTCAGCAAGTGATCTTTCAAAAAAGCCTCGGTTTCATAGGCGCTTATAGCGCCTTTAATAATGTTGACAGCAACAACGCCTGTAGGCGAATCAATACCAGCATCCTTTAAATCGCTGGCATGCGAATAACTGCTTACCCCCAGCCTTAAAGCTTCGCGCATTTCCACACGGCCAACACTGATCATTAGTTCAGGATTAAAGGACTTTCGGTCGCCAAGCCCTATGATCAGCAACTTTCCGGCAGGCAAGCTGCCAACTGATGGTGTAATAAGCATTGTTTCCAGGGTCCGGCCTTCAAACCTGCCGCTTTTACGCAATTCGGTGAGTATCCCTTTTAAGGCCTCATCTACATGTACAAGGCCGTTAAGATTGCGTGGCAATGCGGGCGGTGAATTAAAAATATCGCCCTCTGTGTATTCAAAAACACAAATTACCTGAAGTGGTGTTTGCTGATTGGAGGGTGATTGAACTGCAGTTGATATTGTTATACCGTCTATTTGGCCAATTGTTGCCGATGTACCGGGAGCGGGTAAAGTTGACACTTGTGTTTGTGCCCACCCCTTTGTAAAACTTACTAAGCTGATAATTGCCATTGCAAACATCAGCTTTAACGAGCCCGTATGCGATTTTATAGCTGCTTTCTTAATTATTGTAATATTGTGTTCCATGGATGACGATGTTTAAATTGATATTATTTATCTCTCTCATTAATACATCAAAAGTGGAGGAAATTGAAAAACAAAAAGATGACGTAGATTAAGAAATAAAAAATCATCTTAAAAGCTAAATAAATCTAAACGCGATTCCACCATATCATATATGAGGCACAACCAAAATGTTAAGCATTTTTTGTTCTTTTGCTTTAGCCTATGCAAACGTTAAAACAGTTAAAAAACGGAGAATTAAAAGGAGCAGTATCGCTTAAACTATCAGAAAATCTTTCCCACTTTCCTATTGAAATTTTTGAACTGGCAGATACACTGGAATATCTTGATCTTTCATTCAATAAACTGAACGCATTACCGTCAGATTTTGGCCGCCTCCAAAAGCTGAAAACCTTTTTCTGTTCAGAAAACCAATTCACTGTTTTGCCGGAAGTATTGTCCGACTGCCCATTTTTGGACATCGCAGGGTTTAAATCGAACCGAATAGAAAAGGTGCCGCCAGCATCGCTTAATCCTAATCTTCGCTGGCTCATCCTTACCAACAACAGGATTACCGAGCTACCCGCTCATATAGGCAACTGCAGCAGGATGCAGAAACTAATGCTTGCGGGTAACAGACTAACAAAACTGCCGGCTACACTTGCAGGCTGTCGTAACCTGGAGCTGCTCAGGATTTCCGCCAATCAGCTAAGTGAATTTCCCGAATGGCTCTTATCTATGCCCAAACTATCATGGCTGGCGTTTTCGGGCAATCCTTTCAGCTATAAACCAACAGTACATTCACTTACAGCGATTGATAGCAGCGAATTGGAAATCAACCAATTGCTTGGCGAAGGCGCATCCGGTGTTATCTCCAAAGCTACCTGGCGGCATGCCGGTGAAACCACTGAGGTTGCGGTTAAAATATTCAAAGGAGCAATTACCAGCGATGGCCTGCCCGAAGACGAGATGAACGCCTGCATTACCGCAGGCAACCATGAGGGATTGGTAGAATTAATAGGCCAAATCGCCAATCATCCCGAAAATAAAAAAGGGCTGGTGATGAAGCTCATACCAGGGAGTTTTTACAATCTCGGCCTGCCTCCCAGCCTTGTTAGCTGCACGCGTGATGTTTTTAAGCCTGATCTGACTCTGACACCCGAACAAGTACTAAAAATTGCAGGCACCATTGCATCCGTGGCGGAGCACCTGCACCGCAAGGGGATTATGCACAGCGACCTGTATGCACACAATATTTTAATTGACGATGAAACCAACACACTGTTCAGCGATTTTGGGGCCGCATGTTTTTATGATACAGCCAATACAACAGTAGCCGACAAACTTGAACGGCTTGAAGTAAGGGCTTTTGGCTATTTATTAGACGACCTGGCAAGGCTATGCAATGATACAGAACATCCTGATCTTAAAAAGTTATTAGTTTTGAAAGAAAGCTGCCTTAGCGAACAATTAATGAACAGACCCACATTTCAATATTTAAACGCAAAATTTTCCGGATTAAAATAGCCAGCCAAACATGCCCCTATTCATCCGAAACGCTACAGCGAATTTCATTTCCCTGACGACCTGTTTTATTTTGGAAAAACGAGTTACCTGCCCGCAATATTTCTAATTTTTTAGAAAAATTTAAACAAAAAACGATAGTTTTTGATAATCCGTCGATTCATTTAATCTATTCGTCGGTTTTTTTTTGATTTTAGCAATCCATGTATTAGATTTGTAGCTATTTCAATACAAGGTTACCACCTTGATTTGTGATAAGGTTTAGGTTTAAAGCCTCCAAGCAGCGAGTGCAAGGAGGCTTTTATTTTTTAGTCTTATCCATAACGCATCAACTAAAGTTTTAGTATTCTTTTAAAGTCAAAAGTCTTTAGTCTTTAGTCTTTAGTCGAAAGTTCTTTTTGGGCTTCTATGCTTGAAATTAATGGCTTACGGCTTGAAGATAATAGATCTCAAACTGGAATTTCTTTTTATCAGTAATTGGTATTGAAGTTAAAGACAGTAGACTCCGCTCGTTGTTGGTGTTGTCACCAACAACTTTTGAACCCTCGTGATTTCATGATATCCAATGGTCTATTCATATACCAAGCACAGAATTGTTGGTGACAACACCAACAACAGCAAGAGCATTATCAATTAAGTTCTTTAACTATTTTAGTCTTTCTAAACTTAAAATGCCCATTGGCGTCAACAGTCCAGATATCATCTTCAATTTGGGTATCATAATGATATTTTTCATCAATTTGCACTTCGTAATAATACCGAAGCTTCAATGTAAGATTTTCGCTTATAGTGGTATTTAACATACCGTGAAAATGATTATTTCCCGCAGGATCGTTAGCTACGATATGCATCGCGTCAATTACCTTTAACTTGTAAGTCAATGCCACAAGTGTTTCATCTGCTATCACCAAAAAAAAGCGTGGCTTTATCGCAATTAAAAACCAATCAGATTTGAAAGAGGAGTCTGTCAAATCAAAAGTCGACGGCCCGTCTTCGCCATCAATCATACTTGCACCTATCTCTCTGTATCTTAATTTTAACTTAAGCCCCGTAAGCTTTTTATCCTTAAAAGCAGAAAGATCAATTGTACCAGGCTCGGATGAAGGATTTTCTGTACTGAAAGGAAATTTGGGGAGTACCAAATTGTGTAAACGTTTAACCAGCTTAGCGCTATCAGTTAAATCACTTTCTATTTCAGGGTGTTTAGTTTGTTTGGGAGATGTTGAAACGCCGGGAACTTTGTTATAAGTGGCTGTATCCGTAGTACAACTACAATACAAAATAGCAGGAATAATTAAAATGACAAGGCTCTTTAGCATAGTTAAAAATAATAGTTTTTATGATTAACGTGCATTTTTTATGCTCATGACAACACCAACATTGACGGGACTCTACTCATAAAAATTTGCTCGCCCTACAGAAGACGCATGTAATGCGCCTCTACTACATCTTACTTATTTTCCTTCACCACATCAATGAGCCAGGTAACCAGGCCAATGAAGCCGGCTATGAATAACCCTGCTCCTGCGCCACGCGCGTAATCATCCCATTTTTCGGCCGGGCCACTGGGGATGGCCATCCCTGCCGAAAACAGGATTATCCCTATTAATAAAAGATAAACAGAGCGTTTTGCTTTATTTTTCATCGGCGTAAATTAAAAAAATCATTTTTAATTTCTGTATTTTTGCAACCTCCTAAAAACGAGGTGAAATTATAGATGTACAAGGAATATAAGCAGTTAAATTTATCGCAAACCGGCAAAGAGATACTGGACTTCTGGAAACAGAAAAATATTTTCGAGAAAAGCATTACCAGCCGTCCGGCAGGTAACCCTTATACTTTTTATGAAGGGCCGCCGAGCGCTAACGGTATGCCCGGTATTCACCACGTAATGGCGCGCTCAATTAAAGATATTTTTTGTCGCTACAAAACCCTTAAAGGCTACCAGGTAAAACGTAAAGGTGGCTGGGATACCCACGGTTTGCCTATTGAGCTTGCCGTTGAAAAAGCCCTGGGCATCACCAAAGATGATATCGGCAAAAAAATTAGCGTTAAAGATTATAACGATGCCTGCCGCAAGGAAGTTATGCGTTATACCGATGTTTGGAACGACCTGACCGAAAAAATGGGCTACTGGGTTGACCTGAACGATCCGTACATCACTTACAAAAACGAATACATTGAAAGCCTTTGGTGGATCCTTAAACAGCTGCACAACAAAGATCTGCTGTATAAAGGTTACACCGTACAGCCATACTCTCCAAAATCAGGTACCGGCCTAAGCTCACATGAGCTTAACCAGCCTGGCACCTACAAAATGGTGAAGGATACCACCATCACCGCGCAGTTTAAAGTTAAACGCGACGGCGATTCGGAGTTTTTGTTCAACGGAATAGATACGGAAGTATTTATCCTTGCCTGGACAACTACCCCATGGACTTTACCATCAAACTGCGCCCTCGCAGTTGGCGAAGCCATTACCTACGTTAAGATCAGCACCTTTAACCCTTACACCTACCTACCGGTTTGTGTAGTTTTGGCTAAAGACCTGATTAAGAAATACTTTAAAGCTGAAGGTGAGAATGCTTCGTTCGCTGATTACAAAGGCGGGGACAAGATCATCCCATGGAAAATTGAGGCAGAAGTAAAAGGCAGTCAACTGGTGGGCATCCACTACGAGCAGTTGATGCCTTATGTAACCAACGAGGATCTGGAGAAAAATGCGTTCCGCGTTATTCCTGCCGACTTTGTTACCACGGAAGACGGTACCGGTATAGTACACACCGCATCTGTTTTTGGTGCGGATGACTTCAGGGCATGTAAGGAAAACAATGTACCATCGGTAATGGTGAAAGACGAGACCGGCAAAGATGTTCCGTTGGTGAACAAACAAGGCCGTTTTGTGGATGAAGTTACCGATTACGCCGGCCGTTACGTTAAGGAAGAATATTATACCGACGCCGAGCGTGCCGAAGAAGGTTTTAAACCGACCGACGTACTCATCTCTATCAAATTAAAAACAGAGAACCGCGCGTTCGACGTTAAAAAATACGAGCACAGCTACCCGCACTCATGGCGCAGCGATGAGCCGATATTATACTATCCGCTCGATAGCTGGTTTATCCGTACCACCGCGGTTAAGGATAAAATGGTGGAGCTGAACAAAACTATCAACTGGAAACCGGAATCAACCGGTACAGGCCGTTTTGGTAACTGGCTGGAAAACCTGGTTGACTGGAACCTTTCACGTTCACGTTACTGGGGCACCCCGCTGCCTATCTGGCGCGAGGAAAACGGTGCTGAGGAGATCTGCATTGGTTCAATTGCTGAACTGAATGCAGAGATCGCGAAATCAATCAAAGCAGGTTTCATGCCCGAAGGTTTTGTGCTGGAAGACATGCACCGCCCTTATGTTGACGATGTTGTTTTAGTATCGTCAACCGGCAGTAAAATGCTGCGCGAGCCCGACCTGATTGACGTTTGGTTTGATTCTGGCGCTATGCCTTATGCGCAATGGCATTTCCCGTTTGAAGGCCAGGACGAATTTAAGAATGCGTACCCGGCAGATTTCATTGCCGAGGGCGTTGACCAAACCCGCGGCTGGTTCTTCACCCTGCATGCCATAGCTGTAATGTTGAGCGAAGCAAGTGATGAAGTAAAAGCAATTAATGAGCTGGTTGGTAATAAAGGTATCGCGTTCAAAAATGTAGTATCAAACGGTTTGGTACTTGATAAAAACGGCAATAAAATGTCTAAACGCTTAGGCAACGCTGTTGATCCGTTCGAAACCATCGAAAAATATGGCGCTGATGCTGCCCGCTGGTATATGATCAGCAATGCATCGCCATGGGATAACCTTAAATTTAACGAAGAGGGTATAGATGAAGTTAGGCGTAAGTTTTTCGGTACACTGTATAACACCTATTCATTCTTCACCCTGTACGCTAACATTGATAAGTTCACTTATAGCGAAGCCGAAATTGAGATTGGCAAACGCCCGGAGATAGACCGTTGGATTATATCGCTGTTAAACACCCTGGGCAAAGAAGTTGACGGTTATTATGCCGATTTTGAACCAACTAAAGCCGCCCGTGCTATCCAGGAGTTTGTGGATGTGCATTTCAGCAACTGGTTTATCCGTTTAAGCCGCCGCCGTTTCTGGAAATCTGATAATACGGAAGATAAGCTTTCGGCTTATCAAACTTTATATACCTGTTTAATTGCTATCAGCAAACTGATGTCGCCAATTGCACCGTTCTTTGCCGATAGGTTATATTGCGATCTGAATGCTGTTACGGGTAAAGAGGAGTTTGAATCGGTACACCTGGCTTACTTTCCTGAGTATGACAGCGCTTTGGTTGATGCCGAGCTTGAAGAGCGCATGCAGCTGGCACAGGATGTTTCGTCATTAACCTTGTCACTTCGTAAAAAGGTGAATATCAATGTGCGCCAGCCATTGAGCAAAATTTTATTGCCAATACTGGATAAAAGCTTTAAATTACACGTTGAGCAGGTAAAAGACCTCATTTTGTCTGAAACTAACATCAAGGATATCGAGTATATTACCGATACCGCAGGTTTCATCAAAAAGAAAATAAAGCCAAACTTTAAGGCCTTAGGCCAAAAAGTAGGTAAGGATATGAAAGTTGTAGCCGAAGCCATCACAAATTTCAGCCAGGAAGATATTGCCGCTTTAGAAACTAACGGTAACATCCCGGTTCTTGATGGCAAATACGAAGTATTAGCTACCGACGTTGAGATCATAGCCGAAGATGTACCCGGATGGCAGGTAGCAAATTTGGGAAAACTAACCGTGGCTTTAGATGTTACCATAACCAATGAATTAAAACAGGAGGGTATCTCGCGCGAGTTTATCAACCGTGTGCAGAATATACGTAAGACCAAAGGATTTGAAGTAACTGACAGGATAAACGTGCAGGTAAGCAGCACCCCGGCGATCAGAGAGGCCGTGGAAAACAATCTATCCTACATTTGCGCCGAAATTTTGGCCGACAGCATTACGTTTGTGGATAACCTTACCGGGGGAGAACCTGTTACAATTGACGAACAAGAAATATTGATTGCTATTAGTAAAGTATAATGAAACAAGAACAAGAAAAAACCAGATATTCTGAAGCTGACCTGCAGGAATTTAAAGGGATTATCCTGGATAAAATGCGCATAGCCCGCGAGGAATTAAACTCATTGGCTACCTCATTGAGTTCGCCTAATGCCAACGGCACCGATGATACTGCCGGTACTTACAAAACATTAGAAGATGGTTCGGCCACGCTTGAAAAAGAGCAGATAAACCAATTGGCCGCCCGTCAAAAAAAGTTTATTGAGCAGCTTGAAGCTGCCCTTGTACGTATTGAAAATAAAACTTATGGTGTTTGCCGCGAAACAGGCAAGCTGATCCCGAAAGAGCGTTTACGTGCTGTTCCGCACACAACCCTCTCTATGGAAGCTAAATTAAAGCAATAAATGAAGGCTGCTTATACCAAACCTTTTTTAACTGCTGCCTTCATCATCCTTGCCGACCAGATCATCAAGACCTGGGTACGTGCACACATGCAGCTCCAGGACGAAATTCGCTTCCTGGGAAGCAGGGGAATGCTGCATTACACCGAAAATAACGGTATGGCATTTGGTATGGAATGGGGCGGTGATGCGGGCAAACTGGCTTTAACGCTGTTTCGCATAGTTGCGGTTTGCGGTATAATTTACACCCTTATTTATTTAATTAAACACAAATACCATCGCGGGCTCATCATGAACGTAGCGCTCATTTTAGCCGGCGCCATGGGCAATATAATCGATTCAACCTTTTATGGTATAATGTATAAATATGCCCCTTTATTTCATGGCCGTGTGGTTGATATGTTTTACTTTCCGCTATTGCGTGGCACCTATCCGTCTTGGTTCCCGTTTTGGGCAGGCGAGTCGTTCGAGTTTTTCAGGCCGGTTTTTAACCTGGCCGATGCCTCTATCTGTGTAGGCGTAATTATGATTCTCCTGTACCAGAAGCGCTATTTTAAACACGAAAAACCAGAAGTAGCCAGCCCCAACAGCGAAATGGTTGAAGAATAAAATTATTAAATACTTAATATATTAAAGCCGCGATAAGCGGCTTTTTTTGTTGGAGAAAAAAATGAAATTTGGTGTAAAGGCCATGTCACCCTGAGCTTGTCGAAGGGTCGCGCGCAGAGGCCTGCCCACCATGCTTCGAGAACCTCAGCATGACATCCTCTTTTTAGTTTCCTCAAAAATCCACATAAACCAGCCTGCAAACCTGCTTACTACTCCTGTTGGCATCGGTAACAATCAATGCCCCCTTCTTAAACAGGGCTATACCTTCCCAGTTATTTTTAACACCATCAAATGAACGCACATATCTCCACTGCTTACTTTTACGGGTATCAAGCATCACAATTGATGCGTAGGGGTTATTGTGCAGATAGTCAGGATCAGCGCTCAACTTACTACCAAGCTCCGGTATTAGTTTACCTATAGCCGCTTCAGGCTTTTTCACCCAATCGTTATTTAGATAACCATCATAATCACCATTCCAAAAATAGTTTACACCGTAAATCTTTCCATCACCGGCTGCCGCAATATCCGTGACCCTGAAATACAGCAATGGCGTTTTAATTTGCTCAGGGGCTTTACTAAAGGAAGTATCTATCAAATAGCCGCAGCCACCTTTAGGCATGGCATTAAACTCATAATAAGCCAGCAATTTGTTTTCTTTAGGGAGATAGGTAACACTTTCAAAACCGGCATTGCTGATGGATGGATATCTCCGCAGGGAAATAAAATGCTCCGGATCAATTATCACTTCTCCTTTAACGGTATCTAATTTGCCCTTCAGCACAAAACAGTATGGGTATTTATCATCCGTTTCTATAGAAAGGAACACCGTATTATTAGCGATGCTGATAGCTTCAAAGCCTTCATAGTTTGCCTTTACAGAATCGGGCAGCAAATTCAGCCCTTTTACGCTGATGGTTTTATAGGCTGATAATGCTGTATCCTGCCCGTCAATAACCCGGTTGATGCTATCTGCAAAGATGCTATACAGGTTAAATGTGCCATCCAATTTTGTTTCTTTATGATCGCCGTATTGCGGTTCGAGGTAAAGACGGCCGCCATAAATGGTCACACCCGAAAATTCTTCGTTCAAACCGTTGATGGCTTTTGGTAGAGGGATGTTTTTATATACATTTTGTGCCCTTGCAGCCATTGCCGAAAGGACGGTTATAACCAGCATAAATAACAATCTTCTCTTTTTCATGTCGCCCGGATTATGTTGATTAAAAATAGATAATAAAGTCCGGAAAACTTTAACCTATGCCAATCAATAAAACCCACTTTAACACGTTATATATCACCACAAGCAACTAAATAGTGTATATTGGGACTTAACACGGCCGGATTTAACAATTATTACCAAACATTGTGAGTGTTAAACAGATATATCCGCCGCGATATATAACGATTTAACACTTTTTAACATTTAAGCATGGATTTTAGTTGGCGAAAAATTGAGCGGGTGTTTAAGTTTGCCTACCGAAACAAAAAAAATTAATGGAAGAACAAAATAGTTACACAGGAAATGTTTCATCAGCAGCTCCGGCAGCTCCAACATCGTATTCAACCGATATCAGGGCACTGAATGAAATGATACAAAGGGAAAGCGCGTTTATCGACCTGCTGCTTATGGAGATGGATAAAGTGATCGTTGGTCAGCGTTATATGGTTGAGCGTTTGCTGATCGGTTTACTGGCTAATGGGCACATTCTATTGGAAGGTGTACCGGGACTGGCAAAAACCCTGGCCATCAATACCCTGTCAAGAGCTATTCAGGCTGATTTTAGCCGGATCCAGTTTACTCCGGATTTGCTCCCTGCCGACGTATTGGGTACCATGATCTACAACCAAAAGAAAGAAGAGTTCATTGTGCGCAAAGGACCAATCTTCTCCAACTTTGTTGGGGGGTTGGCCGATGAGATTAACCGTGCGCCTGCCAAAGTGCAAAGCGCGCTGCTTGAGGCCATGCAGGAACGCCAGGTAACTATCGGCGATACCACCTATAAACTGCCCGATCCGTTCCTGGTACTGGCAACCCAAAACCCTATTGAACAGGAAGGTACCTATCCCCTGCCCGAGGCACAGGTTGACCGTTTTATGCTAAAAGTAGTGATCAAATATCCTAACAAAGAGGATGAGAAAAAGATCATGCGCGCCAATATCTCGCCTTCAGGCATGAATAAGCCAAATGCCATCATCAAGCCAGATGAAATCATCAAGGCCCGCAAAATTGTGCGCGAGGTTTATATGGACGAAAAGATAGAGCAATACATCATCGATATTGTTTTCGCTACCCGTTTCCCCGATCAGTTTAAGCTTGCCAAATACAAAACACTGATCACCTTTGGCGCATCGCCAAGGGCAAGTATCAGTTTGGCGCTGGCAGCAAAAGCATATGCCTTTATTAAACGTCGCGGTTATGTGATCCCCGAGGATGTACGCGCAGTTTGTCATGATGTGTTAAGGCACCGTGTTGGCTTAAGCTACGAAGCAGAGGCCGAAAACATCACCAGTGAGGATATCATTACCGGCATCCTGAACGTGGTTGAGGTACCGTAACCCCACCCAAACCCTCCCCGGAAGGGAGGGCTTTAGAAGCAAGGTATTATTAATTAACTAAAACATTCAAAAGTCTCCCCTACCGGGGGAGATTTAGAGGGGGCCTATGGAAACCAAGGATCTGCTAAAAAAGGTAAGGAAGATAGAGATCAAGACCCGTGGCTTAAGTAACCACTTATTTTCGGGCGAGTATCACTCGGCTTTTAAGGGGCGTGGTATGGCCTTTAGCGAGGTGCGCGAATACCAGATCGGCGACGAGATCCGTACTATCGACTGGAACGTAACCGCCCGCTTCAATGCGCCGTACGTAAAAGTATTTGAAGAGGAGCGCGAGCTTACCGTGATGTTATTGATGGATGTGAGCGGTTCGGAAAACTTCGGCACACAAAACCAGCAAAAGCAGGACCTGGCAACCGAGCTTTGCGCGGTACTGGCATTTTCGGCCATACAGAACAATGATAAGGTGGGCGTGATATTTTTCAGCGATAAGATCGAGAAGTTTATCCCGCCCAAAAAAGGCCGCAGCCATATCCTGATGATCATCCGTGAGCTGATAGCTTTTCAGCCCGAAAATAAAGGTACCAATGTAGCCGAGGCTTTAAAATACTTCACAAGCGTTATCAAAAAGAAATGTACTGCTTTCGTGATATCTGATTTTATTACGCCCGAATTTGAAAGTGAGCTCAAGATCGCCAATAAAAAACACGATATCATCGCTTTAAAACTGTACGATAAACACGAGGAAGAGTTCCCTAACCTGGGCCTCATTCCGGTTAAGGACGAAGAAAGCGGCCATATCATGTGGGTAAATACCGGTGATAAGGCCGTTCGCGATGCCTTTAAATGGGATGCTGTGAAACGCAACGCCGCCCTGCAGGACGCTTTTCGTCGCTCGGGGGTTGATTATACTACCATTGGCACACATGAATCATACGTTAAACCATTAATGACATTATTTAAAAAGCGGGAAGGCCGGCGGTAAAATATATGAACAGGTACATTAAATACACCCTGGCTATGTTGGTATTGCTTGCAGGCTTTTATCAAACAGGCAGGGCGCAAAACTTTGGGGCTAAAGCTACACTGGATAAAAAATCTATCCTGATAGGCGAGCAAACACAGCTCAACTTAAGCATCCGTTTTCACGCTAAAGACAGCATCGGCTTTCCTAAACTGGCCGACAGTATAGGCAAAATCCAGGTGGTAAAATTTAAAGCTGATACTGCTTTTGACCCGGGCGATAAATCCATCAAAACTGTAACCCGGCATTATACTATTACTGTTTTTGACAGCGGTACTTATGTTATACCGTCATACGTGTTCAAATCGCCGGTAGGTGATTTACCAACGGATACATTAAACCTTGATGTTAAAACAGTTGCGGTTGATACAACTAAAGCATTTTATGATATTAAACAGCCGCTTATCATTAAATATACTTTTTGGGATTGGCTGCGTGATAACTGGAAGCTGATTGCAGGTATACTGGCAGGTTTGATTGTTGGCGGAGGTTCGATATTTTATCTGCTCAAAAAGCCTAAAAAAGAAGTTGTTGTTGAAGAGGTTAAACCCGACATTCCGCTGCATATCCAGGCACTTCAAAAGCTTGAGGAGATCAAAAGCAAGCAGCTCTGGCAGCACGATCAGGTTAAGCAATATTATATTGAACTGAGCGACGTGGTGCGCGAGTACCTCGAAAAAAGGTACACGATACAGGCCCTCGAGCAAACATCCGAAGAAATTTTTGCCAGCTTAAGGCATATGGACATCGCCAGCGAAGACAGGAACCTGCTAAGGCAATTGCTTGTGCTATCGGACATGGTGAAATTTGCCAAAGAGAAACCTGCGGCCCATGAAAATGAAAAGAGCATGGAAAACGCTGTCACCTTTATTAAGGACACACAGCCTCATGCCCAGCCAACCAATGTAAATGTGAAGGGAGATGAGGCAAAATGATTTGGTTTAAAGGAATAGAATTCGCTCATCCAAGCTTTTTCTGGCTGTTCATCAGCATTCCGCTTATGGTGGGCTGGTACATCTGGAAACAAAAGCAGCTGCAGGGTAACCTGGCTATGCCAACTATCAGGGGCTTTGCCATGATCACCAAAAGCATGCTGCCCCGTTTCAGGCATTTGAGCATCATATTACGTTCGCTGGCTATGGCGGCGCTTATTGTTGCGCTGGCAAGGCCGCAATCGTCGTTAAGCTGGCAGGATACTACGACCGAAGGTATTGATATCGTTATTGCATCAGATATCTCGGGCAGTATGCTTGCCGAAGATTTTAAGCCCAACAGGCTTGAGGCCGGCAAAAACATCGCCATCGATTTTATCCAGAACCGCCCTAATGACAGGATCGGCCTGGTAGTTTTCAGTGGTGAAAGCTTTACGCAATGTCCGCTCACCATCGATCACTCGGTATTGGTAAATCTTTATGCCGACATCAAAAACGGGATGATTGAAGATGGAACCGCCATTGGCATGGGTTTGGCAACAGCCGTAAACCGTTTAAAGGATAGCGAGGCCAAAAGTAAAGTAGTGATCCTGCTTACGGATGGTTCAAACAATTCGGGCTCTATCCCTCCTGTTACCGCTGCCGAAATTGCCAAACAGTTTGGTGTAAGGGTTTATACCGTTGGTATAGGTACCAACGGCTATGCCCCCTACCCTGTTCAAACCCCAATGGGTGTACAATACCAGCGCATGAAGGTTGATATTGACGAAGGTACGCTGAACAAAATTGCCACCATTACCGGCGGCAAATACTTCAGGGCTACCAACAACAGCGCCTTGAAGGATATTTACGAACAGATTGACAAACTGGAAAAAGCCAAGATTGATGTTACCCAGTACCGCAAAAAAACAGAGCGCTTTTTACCGTTCGCAATTATCGCGCTGGCGCTTTTATCGTTGGAATTTTTAACAAGACATACCCTGCTTAAGGGAGCTATAACATAACAGCATGCTACGTTTTGCAAATACAGAATTTTTATGGGGATTGCTTGCTATTCCGCTGCTGCTCTTTATTTTTTTGAGGGTAAACTGGTGGAAACGTAAAGCAATTGCCTCGTTGGGAAACAAGGAGGTGGTGATGCAGCTGATGCCGCAGGTATCCTTTTCACGCCCCTGGATCAGGTTCATCTTTTTTATTTTAGCCTATGCGCTTGTTGTTATCGGCATAGCTGACCCTCAGCTTGGTTCAAAAACCGAAGAGGTAAAACGCAAAGGCGCTGACCTGATGATCCTGCTCGACGTTTCAAACAGTATGCTGGCGCAGGATTTGGCCCCTAACCGGCTGGAAAATGCCAAACGTGCACTATCTCAACTGATTGATAAACTGCACGACGACCGTATCGGCATCGTTGTATTTGCGGGCCAAGCCTATGTACAACTCCCGGTAACTACCGATTACGCAGCGGCCAAACTGTTCCTCAATACCATTAACACCGAAATGGTGCCAACGCAGGGTACTGCCATTGGTGCGGCAATTAACCTGGGGATGCAGTCGTTTGATTTTAAGAACGGCACCGGTAAATCCATGATCATTATTACCGATGGTGAAAATCATGAGGATGATGCCGTATCGGCAGCCAAAGCCGCTTTAGCCAGAAATGTTACTGTGAATGTGGTTGGTGTAGGTTCGGAAGAGGGTGCGCCGGTTCCAATTTACCAGGGTGGTAAACAAGTTGGGTTTCACAATGACAGCACCGGACACCCTGTAGTTAGTAAACTTGATGAGGCTATGGGCAAGGAGATTGCCGAAGCCGGTAACGGCGTTTATGTACGTGCCAACAATGCCAACAGCGGCCTTAACATTGTGATGGACCAGATTGCCAAGGTGCAACGCAAAATGACGGATACCAAACAGTTTAAGGATTTTGAAGACAGGTTCCAGTTTTTCCTGGGCATTGCCTTTGTGCTGTTACTGGTTGAGTTCTTCATCTCCATTCGCAAAAACATGCGCTTGAGCAAGATCAAATTATTTGAAGTAAAAAACACATGAAGCAATATATCATAGCCATTTTATTAGTGCTGCAGGCTTCATTTCTTTTTGCCCAGCAGGAAAGAAAATACCTGAGGCAGGGTGACCAACTCTATCAGCAAAAAAAGTATAAAGAAGCCGAAGCCGCGTACCGTCAGGCCATGAGCAAAAAGGCCAAAACCCTGGAGGGTAATTTTAACCTTGGCGACGCCATGTTTAAGCAAAAAAAATATGATGATGCCGCCACACAGTTCAATAAACTAGCAACTGCATCTATTGATAAAAATGTAAAAGCAGGCGCCTATCACAACATTGGCAACTCCTTTTTAACACAAAAAAAATACCAGGAAAGTATCGACGCCTATAAAAAAGCGCTGGTTAATAACCCTAAAGATGAGGAAACCCGGTATAACCTTGCCTATGCCCAAAAAATGCTGAAAAACCAGCAGAATAAAAATAAAGGCGGCGGGGGCAACAAGAATAATAAGGACAAGGACAAAAACAAGGATAAGAATAAAGATAACAAAGACAATAAGGACAAGGATAAAGACAAAAAAGACCAGGATAAAAATAAGCAGGACCAGGACAAGAAGGATCAGGATAAGCAAAACCAGGATCAGAAAGATCAGCAGGGACAGCAGCCAAACCAACTGTCAAAAGATGATGCGCAGCGGATGCTTGATGCCCTCAACAATGATGAAAAGCAAACCCAGGATAAGCTGAAGAATAAAAAATTAAAAGGTGCTAAGGTGCCTATTTCAAAAGATTGGTAAATCTTTGTTGTTTTGTAGATACTAATGAAAATTAAACTTTCCATATTAACGCTGCTGCTGTGTTGCTCAAGCCTGGTTTTTGCACAGGTAAAGTTCACGGCATCGGTAAATAAAACTACCATAGGGACAGGCGAAGTACTTGAAGTTACTTTTTCTATTAATGCCAATGCCGATCGTTTTGCGCCGCCTTCATTTGGTGGTTTCCAGGTGGTTGGCGGCCCCAACGTATCCAATAGCATATCCATGATCAATGGCGTTACCTCGGCAAGCATAGCATACGGGTATGATCTGGTACCAACCAAAGAGGGAGAATTAACCATCGGCCCTGCTACTATTATGGCGGGAGGAAGACCCTACAGCACTTCTCCTATTAAAATAAAAGTAGTAAAAGGCCAGGGTGGGCAGGTCAGTCAACAAGCTCAGCAGCAAGGCAGCAATGGGCCCGATAGCCGCAACATTCAAAAAGGGCGTGTAAGCGATATATCCAAATCATTGTTTTTACGTGCCGAGGTTGATAAAACAACCGCCTACATGGGTCAGCAGATCATGATGAACCTGCGCCTATACACCCGGGTTAATATCGCCAACGGCGAACCGGAAAAAATCCCCGATCTTAATGGTTTTTACAGCCAGGAGATCAAAAACACCAATCCTAACGCCCAATGGCGCACCGAAATTTTAAATGGTGTACGGTACAACGTAACCGATATTAAACAAACCGTTCTGTTTCCCGAGCATGAGGGCAATATCACTATTGAGCCTTCTGTCATGAACTTTATAGTACGGCAGCAGGCCGCTTCATCATCAGGCGACCCCTTCGATGCATTCTTTGGCGGATATGAGGATGTGAAGTACAAGATTAAAAGTGCGCCCGTTGTCATTCACGTGAAACCACTGCCATTAGCAGGCAAGCCTGCCGAATTTACAGGCGCTGTGGGCAAGTTTAATATTGAGGCTTCGCTTGATAAAAATGATGTTAAAGCTAATGATGCCATTAATTACACCATAAAGGTAAGCGGCGCAGGCAACCTGAAGTTGTTGAAACCGATAACGCCAACTTTCCCAGCCGACTTTGAGAAGTATGAGCCCAAGATCACCGATACCATTACCATAAATGCCAGCGGGGCATCAGGTAGCAGAAAATACACTTATCTGCTGATCCCGAGGCACCAGGGCGATTTTACTATCGACCCGGTTAAATTCGCTTATTTTAACCCAGCCACCGGCCGGTACGTTTCATTAAGCACCCCGGCATTTCATGTTAAGGTTGCCAAAGGCAGCAGCGATGGCAGTAACGTTACCGCCTTTTCAAACGCCGGCAAACAGGATGTTAAGGTGCTGAGCAATGATATCCGCTATATAAAAACCGGCACTGAATTAAACGAAGTCGGCAGCGATTTTTATGGCTCTGGATTATATTATTTCCTGCTGATCTTGGGTCCGGCAGGTTTCTTAGGCGCTTTGGTTTACGGTAAATGGCGAGATAAAAATAATGCCGACGTGGTTGGTTTAAAAAGTCGCAAAGCAGGTAAAGTGGCAGCCAAACACCTGGCCAGCGCCAAACAGCAACTAAACGATAAAAAGGCTTTTTATGAAAACCTCTTCCGCGGTTTATATGGCTATTTGAGTGATAAACTTAATATTCCTTACGCAGATCTTAACCGTGAAAAGATAGCTTCGGAACTAAAAGCCCGCTCGCTTGATGAAAGCCTCATTAACGAGATGTTGGGCACACTCGATCTTTGCGAAATGGCCCGCTATGCCCCTGTATCAGGCATTACCGAGCAACAGGTATTTGATAAGGCCCAGAACATGATCAATAACATTGAAAATAAAATATAACATGATGAAGCGCATTATATACTTACTGCTCATCATCGTTATGCCGATATCTGCATTAGCTAACGATGAAGCTAACATCCTGTTAAAAAAAGGGAACAACCAATACGCCAAAGGTCAGTATAAGGAAGCCATAACCACCTACCAGAAAATTGTGGACGATGGGCACCAGTCGGCATTGGTTTACTATAATTTGGGCAATGCTTATTTTAAAAATGAGGATGTGCCATCGGCGTTGCTTTACTATGAAAAGGCCCATAAACTTTCGCCGGGCGATGAGGATATCAATTTCAATATCCAGTTTGCCAATCAAAAAACAACCGATAAGGTAGAGGCCGGTACCGAGTTTTTCATTACCAAATGGTGGCACTCGTTTATTCTCCGCTTTTCATTAACAACTTTGGCGGTGATGACGATTCTGTTCTTTATAGCGGGATGTGCATTGCTGATCGTGTACAGGTTTACTAATTCGGTAAGCATTAAAAAATGGTCGTTTTATTCGGCTTTGGTAATCTTACTTTTCGGTTTCGCGAGCATGTTTGTTGCAAGTCGCCAGGATCAATACTTTGATGCCCATCACGGCGCTATCATATTCAGCACGTCTGTTAATGTAAAAAGCGCGCCAACGCCCAACGCTAAAAATCTGTTCCTGATCCATGACGGTACAAAGGTTGAGATACTGGAAAACAACAACGACTGGATGAAGATCAGGCTGGCCAGCGGCAACGAGGGCTGGATCAATGCTTCGGACGCTAAGGAAATATAGTTTTTGAGGAGGTGAAAGGATAAAGGTAAAAGGCGAAAGGTTGCTTTTTAAACTCAATTCTTTCTTTCACTGGTCGAAGTTTAGTGATATCGCAACTTCGTCCTAAAACTGTGGAAGCATTCTGCTTCCGCGGATTATCTATTGCAGATGTTCAGTTAAGCTGAATGGTTACCCATTTTGGGTCCAAGGTTCGCTATCGCTAAACTTAAACCAGGTGTGGCTTGGGCAGCAATTAAACTACGGACATCAAGGAAAATCCAAAAGAATTTTAATATTAAATCAAAATTGATCCCAAAAGTCAGGACTTTGTTGATCCATATCCAAGTCATCATTATAATGCGACCATGATTCATCATTGCTTAAGTCGTTATAATCATAACTAAGAGCTTCACGTTTTCCGTCTTGAATGTCTTCGAAACGATATTTGCCATATAGCACTAATGTTTTTTCAACTTCACGATAGTAACTTAATGAGCCATTCTTTAGTTTATAATTATACTTTAAATTATTAAGAGCCGCTTGACTATTTTCCTGCGAATAATCAAAATCAGGATAAAGATCGCCGATAAAGGCGTCTCCAAAAGTGTCATCCAGAGCTTGATAAGTTTTTATTTCAGAAACCCACTTGTCCCAAAAGTCGATTTCTTCTCTTGAAAAATTTCTAACATCTGGACGATATATATCGACTTTGTTTAAAAAGTAAGCAAACCAATGGCTTAATTCAGGTAATTGATTTTCTTTAAACAAGTCCTGATAGGAGCCTACGTACCCCCGGTCTGTTTCCGGAAGATTGAAAATGCTATCTATCTATTCAAAAATAAAGCTATCATATTTATTAAAAATGGTTATCATGCTTTAGCCAATTTTTTTTGCTATAAAATCATCTTTAAAGGTATTAAACATGTGCGAGAATAGCTCCATTTGAACATGTTTTCAAACCTTATACTAAAAAATTTAAATAATTGTCTAAAGGAAGCAACACATAAAACCCGCCGTCCGCTGCGTCTAAGGATGACTATTCTATGGCTGTCCGTAGATCTGTCTACGGATTCATAATGCCTGTAGTTTGCAACTACAAGCCATCAATGGGTTGAAGTTCACACTATCGCTAACTTTAGCCAAAGATTTATTTGGTGAATATCGATTCGTTTACTTTTCCTGTACCGGGGTCAATTGTAAATCTAAATCCGCACCAATTAAATGAAACCAATTTCAGATTTTGGATTTCAATACTTATAAAAGGGCAATATCCGATAATGTCAAGATTTTCGCTTCTTTCAATTTGCCATAAAATCTCACCGTTAAAATCTATGGCATACACATTCTGATTAAATTTAGTATCCCCCGAAATATCTAAAAGAACAACAATTTTGCTGTCGAATACCAACGTATCCTGTATCGAAAAATCAAACTCTATGAATTTTCCTGTTTCAAAAATTATCTTCTTTTGGTCTACACGATAGCTTCCTACATTCATAATTTAATATAATTAATGTTAGTAGAATATGGGTGGTCTATTAGTAAGCTCGGTGTTGCCTAAAATAGTTGCAATATCCTATTTTCACGGACTGTGTCAATTGCAGGTATTCAGTTAAGCTTTCAGTTTAATCTATTTTGGGTCCAAGTTACGCTATCGCTAAACTTGAACCAGTATTTGTGTATTTGCTTTGGGCTTAAAGCCTTAAGCTTTCGGCTTTATGCTGTGTTTCGCTAACAGCTCCAGTACATCTTCTTCGGTACCGGTAAAAGGGCCTGATGATTCTATTTTAAAACTGGCCATAGCAGCAGCAAACTCGCCGGCCTCCTGGAAACTCTTCCCTTTGGCGCGTTGGTATAAATAGCCTGCCATGTAAGTATCACCGCAACCAGTGGCATCAACTACTTCAACCGGTTTATACGCCGGGATCTGGTAATAAACACCATCTGTATAAATAACCGAGCCCATACTGCCTAATGTAACCACTACCTCTTTAACGCCCCAGTCATTCAAAACTTTGGCACCTTCATGAATGTCAGTTATACCAGTAAGTACTTCCATTTCATGTTCGTTCACTTTCAGGATGTGGATGTGCTGCAGGGCTTCACGTTTTTCGGGCCAATCGATGGCTATTACGTTTTTATCTTCTACCTTACGCAGGTAGCCCTGTGCGTCAAGAGAAAGTTTGCCGCGTTGTGCCAAGTTCTTTATAAATTCTACGGAGATATCATCGGCCAGTAAAGGGCCTAAATGATAAACGTCGGCCTGGATCTCGTCAAGCTGTTCAATAGTGAAGGGATCCGCTTTTTGTAACACGCGCTGGGTACGGTGATCCTGGTTAACAGAGTAAATATTTTCAAAGTAAACCGTTTCGCCGCCTGTAGTAGCATGTACTTCGATACCTTTGTTACGGAGTTTTTCAACAACCGGCATTTCGCTCAAAGCAAGCGAGGTAACCAGGGTATAATTCACATCCATGTTACGGATGGCGTTTGAAAAGTAAAAAGAAGTACCGCCAGCCATGTGTTTAACCGCTTGCGGTGTTACCACTTTATCTAACGTAATATGCCCTACACAACAAATATCGTACATGAAATTTCCCTATTATGATTTGATACTCAACCCCTATTATTAAAACAAACGGCAAATGTAAGAAATAGGAAAGGGAGTACAAGAATTGTAGCATATTATAACATCCCCGTTATAATCATTTACTCGCTGTTGAAAGTTGTTGAAGTGTTTTAGCACCCAGCATACCATCCGGAATAAGCTTACAATGTGCCTGAAAAGCCATCACCGCTTTTCTGAATATATCAGATTCTTGCCCGTCTATCGGTCCGGCATAATATCCAAGTGATTTTAACTGCTTTTGCGTTTCGGTTAATAAATCAATCTTTCGATCAGCAGACAGATCGCCCAGCGAGGGTACTTCTCCCGGGTGTTTAATTATTTTGGAAAGCTTAACTCTTAAGCTATCATCATTAACGAGGCCGGTTTGCACTAAAAAGTTCAGGTTTTGCGCAGCTGCCTGTTGATCGCCGTTGGTTTCTATCATTTTTAAAACCAGGTCTGCTTCAAATTTTTGTTTTTCCAGATTTCGATTTGCAACACCCTGTATCCATGCGCCTACTCCGGTACCGAGTAAGGCAAATATCGCTGAGAGGATTATCGGTGCATACTGTGATTTAAGCCACTTATTTTCACTCCTTTTCGACTGATCTTCCTGGTAGTACTTAAAAACTTCAAAGTCAAGCTCTGTTTTTATCTGTGATTTAAACTTGTTAAAACTTTCATCCGGTTGTGTGTCGGCCATAGGTTATTTATTAGCTGTATGATTATAAAATTAGATAATAAAATCTATTTTTTAAACAATCAACTCAGTCGCAAATCTAATAACAAGCTTTTATACTACCCCGCTAAACACATCTACACCTGCCATTTCGGCCAGGTCATCAAAATATACCGATGCGAGATGCTCCCAGCTTAAGCGGCTGCTGTATTGGAGGGCCCCTTCAATAAACTGTTCCCGCAGGCTTTTACTCTTCAGCAATAATTCAATCCGCTCAACATAGCAGCCGGCATTGTATGGCTCACATTTAAAACCATTAATGCCTTGCTCAATAAAATCTTTTGAACCGCCGCCATCGGCAATAACACATGGCAACCCGGATGCCATAGCCTCAAGTACAACGTTACCGTAAGCCTCAGATACAGAAGGAAAAAGGAACAGTGTTGACGATGCATACAATACCGAAAGCGTTTTATGATCTACCTTACCGGTAAATACTGCGTTTGGCATTTTTGTCTCACAGGCCTTCCGCGCAACACCATCGCCGGCAATTATGAAGTTAACTTCGGGATTTCTATCCTGCATAATGGTATAGATCTCAAACAGGGTTTCCAGGTTTTTTTCCCAAACCAGGCGGCTCGCAAATAAAATAGTTGGATTATCATTTCCTGTTATCGAGTGCAAACTTTTTTTATGCCGTGGTGAAAACAGGCTGGTATCTATTCCCCTTTGCCAAAGCTTCATACGATAGGTATCAACTCCCATATCAATCAGCTCATCTTTCATGGTAATTGAAGGCACGTATACCTGATCACATTGATTATAGAAAACCTTATGACTCTCGGCCATCATCTGCTTAACCTTATTGATAAGGAAAGGGGTATGTTTCAGGTAATAATCGATGTAGGAAATAAAATGAGTATGGTATATGCTCATAACAGGCAAGCCTTGCTGACTAGCATATTTTAACGCAAAATTGCCCAAAAGTGATGGCGTGGCGATGTGTACAACATCTGGCGAAAAATTATCAATCTCTTGCTTTAATTCGCCCATCACCAGGGCAGGTATCGCCATAGTGTAACCGGTATTGATCGGCAAGGTCAAAGCCGGCACTTTTAATGATTCAAAACCGGCTATGCTATCCGGCCCGGCACCGTAAACAAACAGAAACTCAAAAATATTACGGTCAATCCGTTTAATGAGCTGATACATGGTGCGTACTGCACCGTCAAAATCTTCAATAAGTATCTCGGCAAAAAATACTACTCTGATCTTTTTCATCTTATTGACTGATTAGCGGTTATTACTTTGTGTTCACCTTCGCATATCTTACAGGTTCCGGCCCCATCATCAGGAACTCTCTTAATTCGGCTAATTTATCGGTGTTGATCAGGTCAACCTCACATTCAAGCAAGGCTTTCCATACTTCCTTGTTTTCCGGGGAAGCCCACAGGCGTACCCGTTTTTTATGGTGATGCGCTGCGGCTACGTAATCACGAAGTAATTGTTTCTGATCTTCGGGCATCGGGCCTTTACCTGTCCAGCTGATCAGGCGCGAATATTTGCAGCTGGCAGTTTTATAAACGGTATTTGAAAGTGTATCGGTATGCACCTGCATCAGGTCCTCATCAATAAAAGCATAGCGTTGCCTTTGTGCCTGAAGCATTTTATAAGGTTTATTGCCGGTTATAACAATTGTTACTTTTCCCTCTATTATTTCGCCATCATTATAACTCGACAGCATAGGCGCATAGCGTTTTAATACTTCCGACAGCTTTGCATAAGTTTTTTCGGCGTCTGATTTAATATCGATCATCAGCGTACCCGGAGAAAGTGGGTATACCACCTCCCTGTTTTTACCCTCGTAACAGTTAAACAATGGCTTTAAATAAAGCTGCTCCAGGGTACGTCTTTTTTGAAAAGCGGGCAGCATATGTGCCACCAGCAATTCGTCATCGCGCAGGTAAATGTCAGCTTCTACGTTTTGAAAACCGTTATCCAGGGCATCGTACAGGGGCCGGTTGTGCCAGTAATCATTATGGGCGAAACCTTTGGAGAGGGGGCTGTTTTGAGCCTGGCAGGTAATGGCTCTGAAAGTAAGGATAACAAAAAACAGAAATTTCAGGTGCTTGTGGCAAAATGCTGCTTGCATCGTAATTTGTATTTGTTGCCACAAATTTATCCTTCAGATATGTACAGGCAGTTATGTCATGGTAAAGTAAAAGCACCAAATGCTTTAATTTATTGTAAATGACTTAACATTTTCATCACATTAAAATATACAAATTGACACCGTTCGATTAAGCTGGAGTCACATTAAATATGCATTTTATAAAGAAGTGTTAATATGCTATGACAAATGGCGAAGAATTGATGCACCGAGCTCCTGCCAGTTACAAGCCGTTTCGGGGAGTGAGAACAGATCTGAGATAAGCATAAATACATCTTCCGCACTCTCGCCTTCCTGCTTTAAATACCTAATGGATGTTGAGCCTGCCGATTTGGATAGCTTTTTACCATCCGCTTCAAGTAATAACGGATGATGATAAAATACGATATCGCTAAAATCCTGCTTACCCAACACAGTTGCCAACTGAGTCTGCGCCAGTGTTGACGCCCACAGATCTTCACCCCTCACAATCAGGTCAACGCCATAAAACAGATCGTCAATAACTGAGGTAAGCTGATAAGCCGGGAAACCGTCTTTTTTTTTGACCACAAAATTTTCCATTTCGGCAAGTAGCTGAGTTTGGATAATTTTGCCGGTATAACTTTTCACGAGCAATGTAGCAACGTTATCTGTACGTAAGCGCCAACTCGCTCCAAGGGTATTTAAAGGAGTTTGCTTATCCGAACACGTACAGCTTCCAATTTCGTTAAGTTGCTTGCGCGAGCAGGTACAGGCAAATACAAAGCCACCTGCGGCTAATTGCTCGAGGGCTTCGTTATACAGATGCATCCGGTGAATTTGTGAAAACCTGGCTTCAAAATCGTCGGCATCCTGCGGTCCTTCATCCCAGGGGATCTCCAAAAATCGTAGCGTATCAAAAATATCAGTCAGGTATTCCCGATTAACCCTTGCCCGGTCGAGGTCATCAATCCTCAATAAAACTTTAGCGCCATGCTTACGCGCCAATGTCGCGGTGATAGAAAAAGACAGCACATTGCCCACATGCAAAAACCCGCTTGGTGTTGGAGCAATGCGGGTTTTATTAAAATGTATCGGGGCACTTGTCAATAGCTTTTAGGATTGATGAATGCTAAGATACAAAAGCGGGCGGCTATAGCAAATAGTGTGACGGATTCCTTTTGAGCGATGGGTTGTGCGATTCCCTCCCCTGGGAGGGTGTAGGGAGGGGTTTCGTCGACATACCTATGCGCTTTAATGACGCACAAACCCCTCCCTGCCACTACTCATTCCAACCACACCCCTCCCGGGGGGAGGGAATTGAAAATGGAGCGCCTCCTATAAACCATTATGCCAGCAACGTACCTCCATCAACCACTAAATTCAACCCGGTGCCAAAGCTTTGCTTCATAAGATAAACAAAAGCAAGGGCAACGTCATCCGCGTGACCAACGCGACCAAGCAATAACGTATCTTTTGCCCAATTGTAAAGGCCTTCTTTATCTTCGGCAGGCATACTATCCCACAGGTTGGTGTCAATTACCCCGGGTACCACCGCGTTTACACGTATTGGAGCAAGCTCAACGGCAAGTGCCCTCACCAGGCCTTCCATGGCGCCGCAAATACTGCTGGCTATCGACCAACCAGCTGCCGGTCTTGCCCCTGCCGTGCCCCCAGTTAGGTTTACCGAGCCGCCCTCATTAATGAACGGGGCACCATACTTAACAGCAGCATAAGCCCCCCAATAGCGGAGATTAAAGAACTTACGTGCGGCCCCGATATCTGTTTGGTCGATATTATTCAAATTAAGATTTTCGGCAGCGGTATAAACCAGGTGATCGAACTTCCCGGCCTGCTCAAAAAATGATTGTATGTTTTCCTCGTGCGATAGATCTATGGCGTAGCCCTCTGCATCTTCAGGCAGCTGGCTTAAAGCATTATTGATCTTACTTTGATTACCTGAAACTATTACCACTTTAGCCCCTTCCGCAGCAGCAGCTTTTGCTGTCGCGAAGCCTATACCTGTACTGCCACCCAATATAATTACCCTTTTGCCTTTTAATGACGATTTGTTTTCAATTTGATTACTCATGATGTTTATTCTTTTTTAGACACCACAAATTTCCGCCGTAAAAAACCGGTTCCACTTACCATTTGGTAAAAAGCGATTAGCCTTCAGAATTTATAAAATGCTAAATTTGAGTTATGACACTCGCAGACCGGATTATCCAATTCAATGAGCAGCTAACCTACACCGGCGATCCTTTACCTGAAGACATCCGCATTATGAACCCTTTTAAGGAACATCCGCAAACCATGCGTATTGTCGATGAGTTTTACCATAAATATTATAATGATAATCAACAGCGGCATATCATTTTGGGCATTAACCCCGGCAGGTTTGGCGGTGGCTTAACAGGCATCCCTTTTACGGATCCTAAACGACTGATCTCTGAGTGCCACATCAATTACGAAGGCAAAATGTCGCATGAGCCTTCTTCTGTGTTTGTTTATGAGGTGATCAACGCCTTTGGCGGCCCGGAAGCTTTTTATAAACAAATCTATATTAATTCGCCCTGTCCGCTTGGTTTTACAAGTGTTGATGCAAACGGCAAGGAAAAGAACTATAACTATTACGACAGTAAGGAACTAACCAAAGCCGTTTATCAGTTTATGATCGAAAATATCCGCAAGCAGATTGACCTGGGCATTAATACCGAAAAATGCTTTTGTTTTGGTACGGGAAAAAATGAAACATTCCTGCGCAAGCTAAACGATGAATACCATTTCTTTGGCGAGATCATTGCACTGGAACATCCGCGTTTCATCATGCAGTATAAAACGGCAAGCAAGCAATTTTATATTGATAAATACCTTGCTGCTTTTGAAAGTATTGCGGGATAAGTTATCGCCTATTAAACAAAACTTATCAATTCCCCTCTTGAGAGGGGGCGCGAACGAAAGCGCGGTAGCAGGGGTGTGTTTCTGCGGTAGACTTATCAAGCAGAAACACACCCCTCCGCCCCTCTCAAGAGGGGAATCGCTCAATCCCGCACCATTTGTCCCTTATATTAACTATGCAATAAACATCCTCTTGTTTCAGGCTAAAACGCTTATATTGTGTGCTGCAACCAATTAACCTTTAAGCTATGACCCAAAGCAAGTTTTTAGCATTCCTGCTGGTGCTTTTTGTTTTTCCTTTTGTTTCAAAAGGGCAATCAGCTGCAAACAATAAACTCATCTCGCCCCGCATCAGGGTGATCATGGACAACGATTTTAGCGGTGACCCGGATGGTTTGTTTGCGCTTACACATTTGGTATTATCACCATCGGTTGACGTTAGAGGGATCATTGGTTCGCACCTGAATGCCAATGATGGGTTCGACAGATCTAAAACCCAGGCGGAGAACGCGGCAAAAAAGGCTGCAGACCTGTTAGCTGTTTTAAAGATTAAAGATCAATTCCCGGTAATAGCAGGCTCTAACACCGCGATGGTAAACGACAGTACCCCGGTAAAAAGTAAAGCTGTCGATCTGATCATTAAAGAAGCATCCCGTACAGACACCTCCTTACCTCTTTACATCCTTTGTGGCGCCGGACTTACCGAAATTGCATCGGCTGTATTAACCGATCCAAAAATTGCCGCCAAACTCACACTGGTGTGGATTGGCGGCCCGGAGTACAGCGATCTTGCACTACCCCCACCCAATTACAGCAGCCCCGAATATAACCTCAATATCGATATCAATGCGGCGAGAGCTGTGTTTAACCATTCTCAGCTAAAATTATGGCAGATTCCGAGGGATGGATATCGCCAGGCCATACTTTCCTACTCAGAATTACTGCTTAAAGTAAAGCCGCAAGGCGAAACAGGGAAATATCTGGCTGGCGCACTTGAAAACGTCATGAAGCTCATCCAGCAATATCGTCTTAATTTGGGTGAAACCTATATCATAGGTGATAGTCCGCTGGTGTTGCTTACCGCGCTGCAATCATCCTTTGAAGCCGATCCATCATCAAGTGAATATGTGTTAAAGCCCTGCCCGCTTATTAACGCACAAGGCGGATATGATTACAATGCCCATGGCCGAAATAATCCGTGTTTATCGCAGGTTAGATATCAACCTCATGTTTAATGATTTTTTTGCCAAGCTGGAGTTGGCTAAATAAATGCTGCATTTGGCACATTTTTAACCATAAACGGTTTATTTAGTATTACCAAAAGTGCTGTTTTGTAATTATTTTGCATGGTCATAAACCTTTGTTATCATGCTTAAAATAATTGGCAAAAAAACTCAAAATACGCTTCTGCTTACATTACTATTATTTGCGGGGGGTAAAACTCTTGCTCAAACCAATGATACATCGTTACCTAAGCTTATCGAAAAAAATGGCAGGCACGCGTTTTTAGTTGACGGCAAACCATTTTTAATGCTGGGCGGACAGGCGCACAACTCAAGTGCATGGCCCGCTTTAACGCCAGGCGTATGGAAATCGGCCGGAGCAATGCACCTTAACACGCTCGAAGTACCCATTTACTGGGAGCAGGTAGAGCCACAGCCCGGGAGGTTTAACTTTTCATTAGTGGATACCCTGCTTACCCAAGCCCGGCAGCATAACGTGCATTTGGTATTATTATGGTTTGGCACCTGGAAAAACGGCAGCAACCATTACATGCCCGAATGGATGAAACGCGATGCGGAGAAATATCCAAACATTACTGGTAAAACAGGCAAGCCCATTGACTCGCCTTCACCTCATTCAAAAGCCACTTTAGATGCTGATATCAAAGCGTTTTCGGCAGTTATGCGTTACTTAAAGCAGGCTGATGAGCAACATACCGTAATCATGGTGCAGGTTGAAAACGAACCAGGCTCATGGGACACCGTTCGCGACTATTCAGCCAAGGCGCAAAAACTGTTTGAAGGCGATGTCCCCGCCCAACTGTTAAAACCAGCTGTACTAAAAGCCCTGAATGTATCGGAACACTCAAAAGGCTCGTGGACCAAAGTTTTTGGCGACAGGGCTGACGAATATTTCCAGGCCTGGTCAATAGCCCGGTTCATCGAACAGGTGGCCGCAGCCGGTAAAGCTGAGTATCCGCTGCCATTATACGTAAACGTGGCGCTCCGTGATCCGCTTACCAATCCGCCGGCAACCCATTATGAAAGCGGGGGCGCGACAGATAACGTAATCCCGATCTGGAAAGTAGCCGCCCCATCAATTAACCTGCTTGCTCCTGATATTTACCTGTCGGGCAGCGAAAGGGTGTTGAAAGTAATTGACCTGTATACCCGCGCAGATAATCCCCTGTTTGTACCCGAAGCTGGCTTAATGGCTGATAATGCCAAATATTTTTATGATGTGTTGGCCCACGGTGGTATTGGCTTTTCACCTTTCGGGATAGATGACAATGGCGATAGTTCAAACGATGATCATTTGGCCGAGCTACTTTCCCCTTTTGCGGATGAATATGCCATGGCAGCACCAATGATGCGTGAACTGGCACAATGGGCATTTGAAAATAAGATCAAAGCCGTTGTTGAACATGAAGATGGCGCGGAGCAAAGCATTAAACTTGGTGCCTGGGATGCCATTGTAAAATTTGGCAGCGGCCGGGGTGGTGAACTTAAACCTAATAAAGACCATAACGGTAAAGCCATGATTGTTAGCCTTAATGAAAATAAATTTATCGCGACTGGAACAAACTGTCGCATCACCTTCCGCCCGGCCGGCAGCAACACCGGTAAGGCATGGCAATACCTTAAGGTTGAAGAAGGCTGGTATGATCAAGGCGTATTTAAATCGCTTCGCATCCTTAATGGTGATGAAACAGACTGGGGAGGGCCTGCAATTGGCGATAAGCCGAGGGTGTTGCAGATCTCGTTGGTGGTGAGGTAAAATTAATTAATGTAGAGACGCATAATTGCGTCTCTCGCAGGCAGGTCACGCATGCAATTTTCAATTAAATGAGGCTCAGTACATTAGAGACGCAATTATGCGTCTCTACACGTTAAACCCTCCTATTTCACCTCATAAACCACCGCCTCATACGGCATCAGCGTGCCATTTTTTGATGGCTTTTGATAATTGCCGATTAAAACCGTTGCATTACCCAAATTCATACCTGTTTGAGCCGGAGCTGTTTTACTTGTAAAATTCAGGAATACCAGCAGCTTCCTGCCGTTCAACTCCCGGGTGTAGGCATAAGTATCGGGGTTTTGTGCATCGAGCAATGTATATTTTCCGTATACCAGTACCGGGTTATCCTTCCGCAGCTTTACTATCCGCCTGAAATAATTCAACGTGCTATTGGCATCTTTTTCCTGCGCAGCAGCGTTGACACTTTTATAATTGGGATTTACCTTTATCCAGGGTGTACCCGTTGTAAAACCGGCATTGGCCGTGCTGTTCCATTGAAATGGAGTGCGCCCGTTATCACGGCTTTCAAAGGCTATTCGTTTTAAATATGTAGGCAAATCGGCACCAATATTTTTTTGCCGCTGATATTCGTTTAACGTTTGCACGTCACGATAGTCATCAATTGTGCTAAAGCCAGCATTGGTCATGCCCAGTTCGTCGCCATTATAATAGTATGGCGTACCGCGCATAGTCATCAAAAATGTAGTGAGCATTTTTGATGATACAGCCCTGAACTCCGGACTATCATTGCCGAACCTGCTTACCAGCCGGGCCTGGTCATGATTGGCTAAGAATATTGATAACCACCCCTTTGATGCAAAGGCACTATCCCATTTGGTAAATACCTGTTTTAAGTGAACTACGCTATAGCCTTCGGGTTTGGCAATATCCACACCTTCAAATGCGTAAGCCATGTTCAATTCATTTCTGTCGGCATCAACTAAATTATGGCCGTCTTCAAAAGTATTGCCTGCACCTTCGGCTACACTCATTACGTTATATTTACTGAGCACTTCTCTGTTCATTTCCTGCAGGTATCCGTGCAAATTGCCCTGTACGCCGTAATATTGGGTAAAGTTTTTTTCAAACCCTTTCGGAAAGGCCGGAAAGGTAGTATCCTTTGCAGCAAATTGGAAGGCATCCAGCCGGAAACCGTCAATCCCCTTATCAGCCCAAAACTTCATTATGCCGTATACTTCATTCCTCAGTTTTGGATTTTCCCAGTTAAGGTCGGGCTGCTTGCGCGAAAAATAATGCAGGTAATAGGCATTGGTAAGCGAATCATAACGCCAGGCATCGTGGTTTACGTCAAATAAACTGTAGCGATAAGCGGGTTTGCCCTTTTCGGCGTTCCACCAGTGATAATATTCCCGGTACGGATTTTTGCGCGAGCTCCTGCTTTGTTTAAACCATTCGTGCTCATCGCTGCTGTGATTTACTACCAGGTCCATCACCAGTTTTATGCCGCGGGAATGCATGCCTTTCAGCAAAACATCAAAATCATCCATGGTTCCAAAATCCTTCATGATGTTGCGGTAATCGCTTACATCATAGCCATTATCGTCATTAGGCGAGCTGTAAATTGGGTTAAGCCAAACAACATCAACACCGAGGCTTTTGATATAATCAAGTTTGGAGATAATGCCTTTCAGGTCACCAATACCGTCTCCATCGTTGTCCTTAAAGCTTCGGGGATAAACCTGGTAAACTACGGCTTCCTTCCACCATTTGCGGTCAATAGTGTCTGCTCTGCCTTGATTGTTTTGCGCGGCCCCTGAAATGGCAACAAACATAAAAACAATGAAGGCCACAAAACGAATGTAAGGTACGTTCATGATTATAATTGGTTAAGCTTTAGCAGGACGAAACAGACTTTCTGTGGTTTATAACAATAGAATATTAAGATAGCAATATTTAAGCGAAACAAAAAATAATGCAACTAAATCCGTCGGCTTAGCGCCCGTACAAATTTGAAGTTCAAACATTATGCACATTTCGGGGTTTAGAAATGAGCTAACACCAATCACAATTAAACAGTCAGTAAATTGAATTTTTAATATTTATATCCGTTAGCGTGCATCACAAACCACCACATAAAATTTCTACCCTGCTTTTAAAAACAGTTTTATTCATACTATTTACAGGCATATCGGTACATGCTTTCGGCCAGGTACCTGTACCTGCCGATTCGGTAAAAGCCGATTCATTGCGCATTAAAGAAAAAGTAGTAAAACCGGCCAAACCGACCGATACTTTATATAAACAATATGACTTTGGCGATCTGGTGCGTAACATACTTCACCCCGGCCGACCGGCTGCACCTCCTAATAAAAAGGCATCGGGAATTACCATCATACCCAATGTGGCATCCAATCCCACTATCGGCTCACAAATTGGGATCAAGGCTGTAGCCGGAAAAAAATTAGGGAACGATCCAAATACCCTGCTTTCGGTTGCTGCCACATCGGCTTCTATTACTACCAAGGGGATCATCTATTTTTATATCAACCATAACATATATACACCGGGTAATAAATGGAATTTTCAGGGCAGTTTGGTTGCAGCCAAAACAGTTTCGCCCGATTACGGCTTGGGAATTGGCCAGGCATCAAGCGGCAGCGAAGCCGACCAGGTGTTGGCCAATCCCGGGCGTAAAGGCAGGGCATTGCATTCGCAATTTTATAATATCCGCGAGAAGGTATACAAAGAGATAGATAAGGGATTATTTTTAGGCGCGGGCGCTTCTTTTGATATCAGGCGAAAAATTGAGGATACCAAATCAACAACTGATCTTACCCCATACAATATCTATAGCGACCGTCATGGATTTGCCCGCGACCATTATGCTGCTAACGGCTTGCTTTTTAACTTACAATACACTACCCGCGACAATCAAAACCGGGCCTACAGAGGGATTTACGTCGATGCCGGCTTCCGCATTAATCAAAGCTGGATGGGGAGCTCCAAAAATGCGGTACAGTTCACTACCGATTTCAGAAAGTATTTCAGCCTGTCAGAAACTAACCCCGAACATGTTGTTGCCTTCTGGAACTGGGGCTCATACCTTATCAGCGGTAACATCCCCTATCTCGAGCTGCCAGGCACCGGCAAAGATCCGGGCTTCCGGAGCGGCAGGGGTTATGTAGTACAATATTTTAAGGGTACGCAATACAACTACTCGGAAGTAGAATACCGTTTCCCGATACTGCGGAATAAATTTTTAAGCGGCGTGGCATTTGCCAACCTGCAAACAACCAATGATGAATCGGGCACCAAAATATTCCAGGTATGGCAACCGGGTTATGGCGGCGGTTTGCGGGTACTATTTAATAAAGCAACCCGTACCAATCTTTGTCTTGACTATGCCTTTGGTCGGTATGGTTCAAAGGGGTTCTTTTTGGGCTTGAATGAAGCATTTTAAAACGGCCTCTATGTTAATCACGAAGGCCGTTTCGTTAAATCGACTACGATAGTTCTATATAGCTTACTTAGTATAAACAGCGAACTTTGTATTTTTAGCATTGAGCGGTGTCATCCATTTAATATCTTTTCTTTTGATCGTGCCGTTTAGTTGATCTGCAATTACCAATTGTTTTTTATTTATCAATATCGAGTCCTTATCGGAAGATATCACGATCCATCCTGTTTCATCCACCATATAAAACTTATTATCAACCTTAACCAACACATCCTGATTGCCAGCTTTTGCTGCAGATAGTTTATTATCAAATGTTCGGGCGATTTTTATCTGATCAAAATGTTCCAGCGTACTGTGATAATCCAGATCGCCAATCGCCTTGTTTACCAGTTTTGAAAAAGAGTTTGATCCTGATCCTTTATCTAACCCAAAATACATTAGCGCTTTTGTATTGCCCGGCAAACTGCCCCAATGCTCGCTTTGCATAATGTTATTATAGCCTTTTTTAATGATCTTTAACTTAAACCTCATCTCCCCATCGGCCATAAAACTAAGTGAGATCTTAAAATAGCCCCGCACATCCGTTTTTCCAAGCAGTTTTTCATCAGCCCCGAAAATACCAGCTCCTTCAATTGGCAATAAGGTTTTTGAATCAACAACGAGACCGGCGATGTCTATATTTCTTGTCATTCTGTTATATGTGTTGGCCAATAGCAGAGCCGGGATGAAAAACAGAAGTATCGCAACAAAAGACAACTTTGTTATTAAAAATTTATTCATGACAGTATTTAAGTTTAGGTGAAGATAGGAGTTTAACTAAAGAAAAAAAATACAACATAAAATATCTGTGCTGTTAATTATTATTCTTAATTTTATACTGCAAGCACCTGTAAAACAATCATGTAATACAACTACATGATATTCCTAACCATATCAATAACCGGGAAGCATGGCCAAAAAGAAAACAGCCGATAAAGACAGCATATGGAAAAGCCTGCAATTGAAGCTGGGCGTAATTACTGTTATTTTAGGTTTAATAACTACCGGGTATAATCTGATTAAGAAAGATCCGCCACCGCCGGTTAACCCTGATCTGAAGGCCAGCCTCGAAATTTCGTATATCAGCATGGTCAATGATATTTATGCCCTGGCGGGGGGTGATAGTGCTGTAAGGAAAAAGGATGCCTTTTATCTTGATTATCCCATACTCACTAATGAAATTTCAGATAAAAACCTCCAGAAAACCGACCAGCTTTTTAACGACACCACGGCTGTTGATTATGACCTGTTTATCACCTGCCTCATGATCCAGAACAAAGGCAAAGGCGATGCATCAGACATTGAACTTGACGTGAGCAAGCTCAATATTAGCCAGCCGCTTACCATAACTGAAGCCCCTCAAAGCAAAAATGATTATGACAGCCAGATCAGGGCCAAAGGCAACGCTGTGAAACAAATTATAAAACTACCTTCAAGGCTTTCAACCGGGCAAGGAATTTTAATCCCCTTATTCGTGACCTATGATAAACCAAACGCTGTTAATAAAAACAGACAATGGAAAATTGAATCGAAAACCATTTTTCTGCCGGATAATATCCACTATACAGAACCGGCGGATACCGCCCGTAAATCATTAGTAATACGAAAAATGCTGAGCCCGGTTAGGCTGGCCGAAGGGGTGCAGGGGCGCGGATAGTTCGACAATGATCAGATATTCATAAGAATGGAAAATAACGAAAACCCAGTACCGGCCAAACAACCTAAAAACAGCCTCGCCCTTATCCTGATAGTGGCTGGCAGTGTCCTGATCATCGGCAACCTGTATTTTTATGTTGCCCGGCAAAAGCGCAATACTATAAAAAGGCAACAATTAGACAGCCTTGCCAAACAATTGGATACCGCCAATGCAAAATTTGAAATTGGCTATGGCGAAATGAGCATAGCCTCATACAATAAGATGAAAGATGCTGCCGGCCAAAAGGATCACAGCCCTTTAGTTTATCCGGTAATGAAGAACGAAATAGATGATCTTATCGCTGCCGGAAGCTATCACCCCGACTATGGAATCTCTTCCACTTACCTGGAGGAATTTACATCCTTATACAAGAAAAAAAAGCTGAAGCCAATGGGTACGGCAGTTGCCTGCTTAATTATTAAACAAGTTGGAAAAGGCAAAGCAGAATCTGTAAAGCTCGACATCAACCGTTTAAAGCTTGATGAAGTAAGTGAAATGTTTGACCCTACCGATATCAATAAATTTACAGATCCGGAACGTACAGCTAAATCTTTCCATTCTACTTCCCTGCAAATAGATCTTGGCGCAATGGATACCGGAGACGCATGGCTTATGCCCCTTTACATCAGCGACGGCTTCTTGAGATTAACAGAAGGCGGCGATCCGCCGGGATGGTCTGTTACCGCCGGGCCAATACTTCTCCCGGTTAGTTTAAATTATATCAAAAAAGATAAGCGTATTCAAAAGATCCCGCTGCAAGAAGTACTTAACCGGCCGATAGAGATACTGGATTAAGAAACAGTTGAAGTACGATATGAACTATCTGCCATGGCACTGTATGCCGGTTAAACAAATTTTATAAATAAACAGGCCGCTCTAATCACAAGAAAAGCGGCCTGTTATTTTGTTACTACTGGTTATTGTCCGCTTGTGGCGCTCCAGCCATCACCCCACCCACTGCCACCTGCTGCTTTGCTGCCTTTCAAAAGCTTATCGTATTTTACTGTTTGTTCTTTAGTTAAAACAGCTTTGATCTTTGAGATGGTAGCTTCCCGTAATGGCTTAATATCAACCATCATTTTCGTGTTATCACCTTTATCAGCAGCTTTGATCTTTTCAAACTTATCGGATGATTCCTGGTATATCACCGCAATTTTTTCGGTTTGTTTATCAGTGAGCTTTAATTGCTTTTGCAGGTCTTTTGATTTTTCAACAGGTTTGGCACCGGGCTTGGTTTGCGCGTTGCCTGCTACAGCCAATCCAATGAACATGCAGCATAGTAATAAGAGTTTTCTCATGGTTAAGATTTATTTTAATTGTTGTTGATATAAATGTAACTATTTTGGTATAAAACCAGAGCTAATATTTTCTATTACAGAAACATGATTTAATTTATTTTGGCTGCCATTTGCATCGGCATACAACCAGGCATGTTTTTGCTGCGGAAAATCAGTTTTGTTAACTGGGTAGTTTTGTATTGTGCATTACCCTCGGTGATATTTAAGAACTGATTGGGCGCCACATTTTTAAAGTATTGCACAGCGCTGCTGCCTGCCCATTTTATCTCAATCTCATCAATCATCTTTGCCTGGCCAATTCCTATCTCCTGCCGCAAAGGCGACGACCCAAAACTCCCGCCCGAATTAACGTCTTTATAAACAGAACGTTTAACCCCATTTTCGGTAAAAGTGAGTTTGATATGGCTTCCGATGGCTGCATTATTGGCTTTTGTGCCATTCAATTTCAGACTGATCCAATTATTATTGCTTATACCGGGGTTCATGTATAATGAACTGGTATACGAGTCGCCAATGTAAGCCCCTCCCATTTCGGCAAAAATATCCTGATGGCCGTTATTCCTCAAATCGGCAAATGCGATGCCGTGCCCCTTTTGCAAATTACCCGTACGCGATGAAGAAGTGATATCAGCAAAACGTTTACCCCCTATATTTCTGAAAAATTTGTTAGGCACAAGCGATTTAAAATCGGGGTTACCTGTACCAAAATACATATCAGGATAGCCATCGTTATCAATATCGCCAAAATTGGCCCCCATACTGTAAACTACTTTATCCAGTCCCGCCTCTTTGGTAACATTGGTAAATGTACCATTATGGTTGTTTTTATACAGGTAGATATTACCTGCTTCCGGAACGGCTTTGCCCAGGGCAGCAGCGGCACTGTAATACCCCAAAGTACGCTCAAAATGGTAATTGGCCACCATCAAATCGGGCCAGCCATCATTATTATAATCATAAAACCAGGTAGTAAAAGTCCGTTGTTTGATCTGGTCAAGGCCCGATTGTACGGTCACATCTTCAAAATCAACTCCGGCTTGGGTTTTGCCTTTATTTCTAAGCAGGTATTTGCGCCCGTCCATGGTTGAAATAAATATGTCGGCAAAGCCGTCGTTATCATAATCGGCAGACGCTACCCCTTTTACAAAAGCTTTGATGCCGCAATGGGCAGCCGTGGTTATGTTGCTGAATGTGCCATTACGGTTATTCATATATAACTGGCAGGTTGATTCATCGGCGTAGTACATCGACTCCGAATTTTCGTTACCAACAAACACGTCCAGCCAGCCATCGTTATTAAAATCGGCCCAGGTTGCGGTTTGAGTAGGGTGAAGCATAAACAAACCACTTATGGCGGTTACATCAGTAAAAGTCCCATCGCCATTGTTGCGCAATAAGGAACTTGGTTGGTTGCCGAAGCCCTTGGTGAGCCATGCGCCACGCAAAACAAAAACATCCAGTTTACCATCATTGTTATAATCCGTTTGCTGGATATTAAGCCCCCCGGTAATCCCTTTTAAACCGGCGGCTTCGGTTCGGTCACTAAACGTGCCGTCCTGGTTATTTTGAAAGTAATGCATCGGATCGCTCAGGTCCCAGCCCGATGTCATGATATCAAGATAGCCGTCGTTATTAAAATCATCAACAATGACCCCGCCTGCCCGGCCGTTGATGTTAAGGCCAAGGCTACCGGCCACATCAACAAAGGGTTTAACCTGTGCTGCAGTATCCGGGTCGGCATTAAGGCCGGGGATTAAGGCATTCTTAGGCACTTTTTGCGGATACTCGCCAAGCGTCATATAGGCTATATTGATTAACCAGCGCGACTCATAATCATCGGGACGAAGCTTTAACAATGCTTTATACACTTCAATTGCTTTTCTTGAGCCGGTTTGGATCTTGTGTACCCCATCATCTTTAATTGGGAAGATGCACGACGAGCCGGTATGGTTAAGCATACAATTGCTCCGTTCACCCAAACGCATGTAAGCTATGGCCTGTTCAGGCAACGTTTCATCAGTCGACATGAAATCGATGTTATCCATCAGGTACTTATAAATATCAACTGATTGCTGCTCTTGTCCTGCTTTTAATAGCAGTGAGGCCTTTGAAAATAACACCTCGGGGCTTTTGCCAAGCTTTTTGGTTTTAAGCAACGAATCGCAATAAGCCAGCTTCATTTCGGGGTTAAACGGGTTTGAAATGGTATTATTCTTTTTATTTATCTGCTTCAGCACCTGGGCCATCTCCTCATTAGATGAGTTCTGGCATGATGCTATTATGGTAAAGCCGCACAGCAGCACAAGCGCGGCGGTAACTTTTTTCTTTATCATAGGATTTTTATATACCCTCGCGGATAAAATGCCAGGGCTTTTACCCGCGAGATGTGGTATTAAATTGTCAATAGAAATTTCGGACAACACGACCATGGGCATTAAAACAAATGCAGGTCGGTAAATAGACTAAATGGAGAAAATCAGCAGGTTGCTTTGGGTGGTTGTTCGGGAATATCCTGATGAGAACTTACTAACGATTGCACAGGTTGTACAACGTTTTCAGGCAATGGCACTACAGGGCAGTAAAATTCAAATTGCACAAATGAAAGGCTTACATTATCCTTTAAAACCATTTTGCCAAAGGGCACATGCTCTTTGGGAGAAACAGGAGCCCCCTTTATTCCTTTTGCATCAAGCACATTGCTATCGGCAAAGCGGGTAGTTTTATAATTAGGAATGCACATCAGTTGAAGGGCAGTCCTCGTCAATCGCATTTTTACGTAATTGTAGGTGGCGTTTCCAAATGTAACATGCCCCGATATATTTTCAAAAGTTCGCCAATCATGAATAGCAGGTAAGTTAACCGGGATAGAGACTTCGGTAAGGTCATTTACATTATATAAGCCTTTCCCAACCTGTTCATTAAAAAACCGGTCCGATTTATAAACCAGGTATTGATGCAAGGCCAGCTGCCCGCCAATGTTAAGCAGGTAAATATTGAGCAATATTAAAGCAATGGTCTTTTTCAAAGGTTTACAATTATCTAAAGATGAGATTTATAAACGATATTTTCAAGCTTTATCTATATTATTATGCACTTAAATATTATTTAACGGGATTTAAAACATATAATACCAGGCGCATAATTGACTCCCCTGGTCTGCGCTCAACCGGCCCCTCCTCTATGACTTCGCTGCATAGCGAGTAGGGAAAATAAAAAAAAGACATGGGCTGTATCATAAATCATGATCAGCTTTTCTTTAATTTATTCAGATACTTAAGCGATATATAGTTTGGGATTGGATTGCCCCGATTAACAAAAAGAGGGGTTAACAGGGTTAACACAATTCAGGGTTAACATTCCCTTAAATAATTAACAATCAGCCAATTGAATATTTTTTTTCAAAAATATATTAACCCCCTTTTGTATAAATATTATCGGCTAAATTTCAACTCACAGGTAACACCACACCAAGGGTGGTCAATTTGATTTATGATACAACCCTACCAGCACAGCGATGTTCGGATGGGTCGATGCGTTTAATGTATACAATCAATATTATGCCTTTTTCAGCAGGAAACGTTTCTTTAACCAATCTCTGACAGGCTCATCATACAATTTGAGGCAGCCGTAGGCAATAGCTATACTGACTATAAAAATCCCCAGCCCGACAAGCAGGCCCTGCGCCATGGGGATCTTATTATTTGTTACCCAGGCTACATGGAAATATATTAAAGGATAATGCGTAATGTAAAGCGGGTACGAAATATCCCCCATAAATTTGCAAATCCTGACCGAGCTTTTACTTTTTAAACTCCCGCCAGCGCCGATAGCTACAATCAGCGGGAAAAGAATGATAATGCAGAACGATTCGTACAAACCGTTCATCCATAAATGCTCGCTGCCCCCTATCCTCGGCACACACAATATAGCGATGATCAGGAGGCTGCATACAGCAAATGCGCCTTTAATATGGATGAGCTTACCCATGCGGCAAAGCAGCATCCCGGCAAAAAATGGATAAAGCAACCGTGTGAAGCCAATATAGAGTTGTGTTTTATCAACCGACCATCCGCCAATTACATCGCCCTGCGGGCCCATTACCGTGTAATGGATCAGTAAACAGGCCGATAAAAACACCAATATAGCAAGCAAAGTTTTGGAGAATTTACGGATCACCAGCGCGTACAGGATATTTGCGACATATTCAAAAAACAGCGACCAGGCCGGCCCATTTAAGGGGTGCATTTCCTGCCAGCCGCGGATATCCATAGAAGGCAGTATGGGTATCAGCGTACAACCAACCAACATTACCAATAGCATTTTCCAAACCGGCGTATCATGAATAAGCGGAAAGGCTGTGCCGCTTTGCGAATAGAAGAACAGCGCACCAATAATCGATCCGACAATAACCATTGGCTGCAGGCGAATGAGACGGCGCTTATAAAAATCCCATTGGGTCATTTTGCCCCAGCGGTCGTCATAGGCGTAGGCAACTACAAAACCCGAGAGCAGAAAAAAGAAATCGACCGCCAGGTAGCCGTGATTTATAATTTGATGAAAACGATCGCCGGCATAGGTTTCAAAAATGTGGAAGGCCACTACAAACAGCGATGCTACACCGCGTAAGCCGTCAAGAATTTGATAATGTCCTTTTGTTTCAAGGTACGTAGTGCTTTTACTCATTTAGCAGGAAAAAACAAGTATGACAAATTGGTTAATTCGGGATTGATAGCATGCGCTGCAAACAGAACATAGCACCCTGGCTATAAATATGCTTTAATTTATTGGCAAGTCAAAACCGGAAGAATAAAGAGCATATTAACGTTACAATCGCGGCTTAGCAGCCAGTACTATCGGCGTCGTTTCCACAAGCTCAAGCGATTTAACCATATCTTTTGTGGTGCTTTTGTATTTTTTAAAATGAGTTGTTTGCAAATGGGCCTGGTAAGCGGCGGCATCGGCATAAATTTCAAAAACTGTTATGTGGGTGGGGTTATTCTTTTCGGCTACTGCGTATAGGATTAAAACGCCGGGTTCAACGCGCACAGCGGTTTCGGCATGCTCTTTAAGCGCAGCCATATAATTCTGCAATTGAGCAGAATCAATTGCAAGTTTGGCTATGCGTACCACATTGTTTTTATCCTGGGCGGTGGCACTATGTGGCGAAGATATCGATAACATAAAAATTATTAAAACTGATAGCAACCCGCTGCCAAAAGCTGGTATCCATGCTGTGCGGGTATGTTTTCCTGTTGGTTCTGAAATTTCATTTATAGCTTCCATTTTTTACTTTTTATAAATAACTCAACCACCATTTTCCTTTGTTGGCCTGTTTGTAATCATCATAGCGCTTGCATAAAGGATATAAGGCCATTACTATTCCAATCCAAACAAGATACGCAACCGGCAATGAAAACCCGTAGCCCTTCAGGTTTGTTGTAAACCAGATAGGTTGTTTCAGGAACCAGATCGTCCAGTCCTGCCCGGGCGTAAGCGCTGATGCGATAATTGCTATCAGGTGGATTATATAAATATGAATAAGGTAATAAAACATGGGCACCCTGCCATATACCGAAACCACTTTTACAACAGCTCCTTTTGATTTTTCGGTGAATGACAGGAACAGAAAGGCCGCACCCAGCGTCAACAGCAGGTACAACAACGATGGCGGATATTTATTTACCTTAATAAATGACAGGATGGTAAATAATGTATTTTTCTGTACGCTCCATTTCACCGGATCTCCATACAGGTTGGTATAACGTAATACAATAAACAAAGCAATACAAGTGGCGCCGGCTATCCATAAGTTTCGTTGCCTTTTGCCAACCTCATAGCCCGCCGTATACCATCCGCCTAAACAATAACCTAATGACATAACCGCCATTAGGGGTACAATGGGATACCCTACCAATAAAATTTCCTTATGCCAGGTAAAAAACTGCTGGTCATGAAGCAGCGACCAGCCAAAAGCCGGCAAAGTGCTGCCCGGCACATGAACGCCGTCTAAAAGATTATGCCCCAATATGATTATAACGCTAATGCCCAGGATCAATTTTTTAGGCAGATGGATCAATGCCGCCAGTATGATCATGCTTAAGCCCAGCGCCCATATAGTAATAAAGAAAAACATGGGAAATGTGATATTGAAGTTCCAGCCGAAGTTAACCACGAACATTTCGAGAAATATAAGCCACAATCCCCGTTTTACCAGGAATATGGATAACTCTCTTTTAGTTTTCTTTTGCCCGATGAGGTATGCCGATGTTCCGGCAAGCAGCATAAATATCGGGGCGCAAAAATGAGTGATCCACCGGGTGAAAAACAATATGCCGCTTGTTTTTGTAAGGTCAAGCGGATCATAAAAAAATGATCCGGAGTATAAATAGTCCCTCACATGATCAAGTGCCATAATAATCATGATAGTACCTCGGAGAAAGTCAATAGAGGTTATCCGGTTTTTTATAATTGCGCTCATTCAGGTTTTTTATGATGAAGTTACTATTTATATAGATAGATTTTAACGAATGCGTATTTCTTGACATTGGCATTAAGAGCACAATCCATTTTCCGATGCATGATGCATCTTTCCAGTTACCATTTTTATGTAACTATTTTAACTAAAATGATGTCTTGTAGTTATGAAACTACTCCAGGCATTCTTTTTGACCTTATTCACATTGTTGCTACCCGCCGTTTCCGATGCGCAAACCGGAGGTGGTAAAATTTCGGGGATAGTTTTAGATGATGCTAAAAAACCGCTCGATGGTGCAACCGTAACCTTGCTTATCGCAAAAGATTCTACGGTTGTAAGTACGCTGCTTACCCATCCGGACGGCAGTTTTGCCTTTCAAAATTTAAAAGATGATACTTACCTGGTTAAGGCAACCTATATGGGCTATAAAAATTACCGAAGCGCCCCTGTAGTTCTCAACCAGCAACAACCGGTTAATTTACCGGCATTCATTTTACCCTTAGCGGGCAAAACGTTGAATGAAGTAGCTATAACCGGTAAAAAATCTTATGTTCAGCAAAAAATCGACCGCACAATAGTTAATGTAGGCGCATTGATATCCAATACCGGCGCTAATGCTTTGGAAGTGTTGTCAAAAACGCCTGGCGTGCAAATAGATGCCGATGGCAATATTACCTTTAAGGGGAAAAGCGGGGTGCTGGTAATGATTGATGATAAACCAACTTATCTTTCGGCTGCAAACCTGGCCACGTACCTGCGTTCTTTACCATCTTCGTCTTTGGACCAGATAGAGCTGATGGATAATCCGCCGGCTAAGTATGATGCGGCAGGTAACGCGGGCGTAATCAATATCAAAACTAAGAAAAACACCACCAGGGGATTTAATGCGGTAGTGTCTGCCGACTACGCGTTGGGTTTTTATTACCGCAATAATGAAAGCATCAACCTTAATTACCGTTTCGACAAAGTTAACCTGTTTGCTAACCTTGCTTATAATAAACAAAGAACCTACCGAAGGCTTGAAATTGACCGCGATTATTTTGATATGAACGGGGACCAAATCTCCTCGCTAAAAGATATTTCCTATTTCAGACCGACAAGCAACAATACCAATATTAAAACCGGGATGGATTACTATGCATCGCCGAAAACAACCTGGGGGGTGGTATTTACCGGCACTTTATCGCACGACCATGACAGCAGCCCTGTAAACAGTTTATTATATGGCAAAAACGGCCAATTGGATTCAACCATTAATACCCTCAATACTTCCAAAAACAGCTTTAAAAGCGGAGGCATCAACCTAAATTACACCCATAAATTTGATAGTGCCGGCAGGGCGCTCACATTCGACCTGGATTATATCCGCGATGTATCGGGCAGTAACCAGTTGTTTGTAAATAATACCTTTTTGCCCGATGGCACTTTAACAAACTCAACCACGCTGAGCGATAATCTACCTGCTACTATCAATATCTACTCTGCAAAAGCCGATTATTCCCATCCACTCAAAGGCAAGGCAAAGCTGGAGGCCGGCGTTAAGAGCAGCTATGTAAATACGGATAATGCCGCCAATTACTTTAATGTAATTAATAACGTAAGCACTATTGATTATAACAACACTAACCGTTTTTTATATAAAGAGAATATAAATGCCGCCTATGTTAATTTCAATAAAAAATTAGGCCGCTTCGCATTACAAACCGGCTTGCGGTTAGAGAACACCAATGGCAAGGGGCATCAATTGGGTAATGTTCAAAGGGCCGACTCGTCTTTTGCTAATCATTATACAAACCTGTTTCCAACCGCGTATTTTTCCTATAATCTCGATACAGCAGGACATAAAGTATTGGTCCTTTCTTACGGCCGCCGGATAGGCCGGCCGAATTATGGAAGCTTAAACCCATTTACCTTTTTTGTAGACAAGTTTACCTATTTTTCAGGCAACCCCTTCCTGAAACCACAGTTTACCGATAATTATAAACTGGCCTATAGTTTCAAAAGCCTGTTTACCGTTGCGGTTGCATATAATTATACTACCGATGTCCAAAATGAAACCATTCACAAAAATGGCAACGTATTCATCAGCACCACCGGTAACATAGGGCAACGGAAAACACTGGATTTTTCTGTCAATACCAATCTTCAGCCGGCCAAATGGTGGTCGGTCAATTTATATGCCGAGGTATATAATAACACCTACCAGGGCATGTTTTACTCTGGCTACCTCCATCAATCTCAAAGCACATTTAGCGGCAATGGCAATAACCAATTCACCTTATCAAAAACCTGGAGTGCCGAATTAAGCGGCTTTTATGATAGCGGCGGCACTTACGGCCAGTTTGTTACGATACCCAAAGGCATGCTCAATGCCGCTATTCAGAAAAAAATATTGAATAACAAAGGTTCAATCAAATTAAATGCACGGGATATCTTTCACTCGTTTCGCCCAAGCGGTACCATTACCAATATTGAAGGAGCACATGCAACCTTCCATAATTTTTTAGATACCCGGGTGGTAACCCTTGCCTTTAACTATAGCTTCGGCAAATTAACAAACGTCCCTAAAAAGCGTGATACCGGCGGTGCGGATAGTGAACAAAACAGGGCGCATTAGTTTCAATATTGCCCGGAAATTAACAAGTACAGCATATTCTGATCCCCTTAAAAATCACGCTTATTTGCAGAGCGTTTTATTTTACCAAAGAGATAATAAAGAGCCAGGGCAAGCATAGTCCAGTAGAATGCGAACCCGATAAGAAAAAACGGGGGCGGCGTATCCGGCTCTTGCCTTAAAAAGTTAATAAAAGGTATCAGGGGCTCTATCAAAATAACTTTAACAGGTAATAAAATCATGGAAACCACATTCCTCCAGCCTGTTTCTGATCCTGTTCCCTGGAAAGACTCGCCATTCCCGGGAAAGAGCCTCACTTCCGATAAAGCAAGAGCATTAGTGATAAATTGAAAGGCAAACGCAGAAACGAGGAAGAGCATAACAAACTTTGTTCTTGAAGTTTGAGTTTAACGATACTGTAATTTAATTTAGCTCAATGGAGTTGTTAATAGAAAAAATTAAAAGTTATGTCCCGCTCTCTTTCGATGACGAAGGTATAGCGCGCACTTTATTTCACAAGAAAACTCTTAAAAAGGGCGAGCATCTGCTTAAAGCAGGCGATATTTGCCGCTACGTTGTTTTTATCGAAACCGGGCTTGTGAGATATTATATTAACAATGATGGAGTAGAACAAACCAATTACTTTAACAAAGAAAACGAGTTTGTGTGCGACTATATAAGTTTCCTGCCCCAAACTCCCTCGTACGTTAATATACAGGCACTGGAGGATACCACTATCTGGGTGATCAGTTACGTTGGTATGCAGCAATTTTATAATGAGGTAAAAGCAGGCGAAAGATTTGGCCGCCTGGCAATAGAACAGGTATTTGTAAGTGTAATCAGCCAGATAGGTTCTTTATATACCGATTCGCCCGAAACAAGGTATGCGAAGTTCTTAAGTGAGTATGCCGATATTGCACAGCGTATTCCTCAATACTATATAGCCTCCTATGTAGGTATTAAACCACAATCGTTAAGCCGTATCCGTAAACGGATCTGGGATAAGCATTAATTAACCTGGGTGAATGGATGGAAGATTTCCATTGCCCAATTTTGTACTGTTAAAAATAACAGTACATGAAAACAATACACGAAACACAGCAATGGGGCATCCGGTCGGCATCCTTTTGGATGACCCTGTTCATTGCAGTGGGCATCATTTTTATTGGTGTCCGCTTTATAATAAACCCTGCCGCCGGCGCTATAGGCTACGGTATTCCCATCATTAATAACGATGATTTACCATTTGGAAGAATAAAAGGCATCCGCGACATTTTTTCGGGAGTGGTCCTGCTACCCCTTTTATTGTTGCGTATGCGCAGGGCAACAGCCTGGGTATTTACATCAGCAATAACTGTTCCGGCAGCCGACTTCCTCATTGTGCTTTCAACAAACGGCCCATCGGATATTTCTCACTTAATGATCCATGGGTTAACCGCAGTTTATATGGCTATCACCAGTTTTTTATTATTTAAATCTTAATTAATTTTATGAATTCCTACACGCTTTTACAAATATGCCTCTTTATGCACCTTACCGGTCTCACACTAATGGCGGGAACCGATATTGTTGCGTTTGTTGCGTTCAGAAGCATTTTAAAAACCTATCAAACTAATAAAGATGCCGCAGTACACCAAATTGGTATACTATCCAGATTTTCCGTTTTACTACTTATCGGCGGTATACTGTTAGTACTTTCAGGAATGGGTTTCCTGATTATTACGCATAATGCCTTCGGCAATCAGCTATGGTTTAAAATTAAGATGATATTTGTACTTGGGCTTGTGCTTAACGGCATGCTAATGGGGCAAAAGAGCGGCAACCGGCTTAAACAAAGTTTGACAACAGGCAACAATGTGAAAGCCCGGCAGGTTGAAGATGCTATCCGTACTATGATCAGGTTTCATTTTATACAGCTTTGCATCTTCTTTATTGTGGTGCTAATGGCCGTTTTTAAGTTTAATTAAGTTGGAAAGTTGCGCCTTCATGCAAAAACAAAAGCCTCAAATCTTTCGACTCGAGGCTTTTGACTTTTTTCTGAGGTAGCGGGAACAGGACTCGAACCTATGACCTTCGGGTTATGAGCCCGACGAGCTACCAACTGCTCCATCCCGCACTGTTTTGATAGTGCAAATGTACAATAAGTTATCACATCCGTTTGTCATAAATGGTAGTATACTGTTAATAGTTACTTAACATGCTATCACCTAACTTATTAATTTCGTTGACATAAGTCAATTTCTTTCTTACTATAAGTCAATGTGTGGCGTTTGGGTACTTTGCACCTTTGTGATACCCCGACCGATGAACGGACAGGATCATAAAATTTCAAAGAAATGAAAACCGCTAAAGAATTATTGCTCAGCTATCTTGAGCATGTCAATAACCCCGATACAGCTATTGAACTTTTTGCCGACGACGCAGTGTTCGAGCTTCCCTACCTTGCAAGTTTAGGTTTACCCTGGCAATGGAAAGGCCGGGACGTAATATATAATTTCCTTAAAAACTTACCCAAAACATTCGGCAATTTTAAATTTCAAAACATCAGGATCCATATTGATACACCTGATCAGGCCTTTGGCGAATATGATGTGAACGCTATAGTCAATTCGACAGGTCGGGTTTATCCGCAAACCTACATGGGGCGCGTGGTTGCCGAAAATGGTAAGATCAAACTGATCCGCGAAGCGCTTGATATGGTTGTAGTGGCCAAAGGAATGTTTCCTGACGGGCTGGCACACTTAGCTTAAAGCTACTTACGAGCCTGGGCCCTTTTTTAAAAATTACAATTAACCATATCTTCCTTGGTTGTCCAAACCTGTTTTTCTTAGATTCATTGCCTCAAAAATGCTTCGATCAGCGTACAAAGGCCTTAACTAAAATTGTTGAGGCCTTTGCAATAATCAGGTACGCTATCATCAATTAGCCACATCATTATTTTCAATCCCCGTTTTGTTTTTATTGATCCTGTCTTTTAAGCCTCCAAAATTGTAGTTTAGGCTGATGCTGAACGACCTGTAATAATTCGTGCTTTGGTAGGTTTGATTAAACTGCGGGCCAAATGTTTTGCTTACACTGTTGCGGTATTTGGTAAACGGATTTTTGATCCCCCCAGAGATACTGAACTTATTTTTTACAATATCCTTGTTGAAATTGAACGCGCTGTAAAAAAAGCCGTTGGTGTACCCCTGTAAACCTGTAGAGTTGCGGCTATTTATACCCAAATCGGCATTCAGGGCCCAGCCATGGTTCAGGCGTACTACGTTTGATAGCGTGGCCCCATACATCAGCAGGTTATTGTTCACTACTTTTCCACCGGCCTGGCCTTGCAGCCATAAGTACATCATGTTACCATTGAGGCTTACATTGTAAATTTTAGTTACAGGATAACTAAGGTTAAAATTAACGCCTGCACTGCTGGCCTTGCCGGTATTAGCATAGGTAACTTGTGTAACCTGGGTAGCCCGGTCAAAATTAACAACCTGCAAATCGAGGTTGTTCATGAACGAATAGTCGAGCCCGATGTTTATTGATAATTTTTTATTGCTGCCATACCCAAGCTGGATATCGTTCAATAAAACAGGTCTCAGGTTTGGGTTACCGGTAATTTCATAATTGGGGTTTGAGCGGTCAACGTAAGGGTTAAGCCTATTGATGCCTGGTCTCCTGATCCTTTGCGAAAAACCGAAGTTGATACTGCTTTCGTCTTTAAATCTTTTACTTACCGAAACAGAAGGAACAACGTTAAAATAATTTTGATCGGCCACAGATGCTGTACTCATGAAATTGGCACGGATCACGGTTTCCTCAACCCGCACACCGGCATTGATGTTCCAACTGTTTAAAGCCAGTTGATAGGAGTTATAAGCGCTAAACACATTTTGAGTATTGGTAAACGCGTTTGACTGCGCTACGTCATGCTCATATAAACCGGTTGTTTCATTTAATGAGCTATAGCTAAAATCGCTGCTGTTATTCCTGAATATAGCTTTAACACCGGCATCAATGGTCATTTTATTTACCGGGGTAACAAAATCAACCTGTACAGTGTGTTCTTTAAATTTTTGTTTATCGCTTTGTTGAAAATTGGGGCCTGGGAAATTTACCCGGTCAAAAAATTGAACGTCGCCATTTTTGTTATTTGTGTTGCCGCTGTACATATATGAAAATGTAAGCAGCCTGTTTTTAACTCCCTTAAAGCCCAATTCATAATTGATCCCGGCATCAATGCCATGGCTGGCGGCTTTATTATTGTTTTGAAAACGGTATTGCTCAGGCTTACTATCGCCGGTCAGCAGGGACGACTGCCCGTTATGATCGGTTGCGCGGCTGCCGTTATAATTGAACTGGGCGGTTAACAAATTCAGTGTATCTATCTGCAGGCTTAATTCGGTGCCGAAATAAGCGGTTTTATTATTTGAACGTTGATAACCGGTTTGCGCCAGAGTTGTACCGGCAGTATCAACACGTTTGTTGGTATTATAGGTTTGCGGCGAATTGTTGATGCTGCCACCGCCAAAAGCAGAAACACCAAATTTGCCTTTTTTAGCCGTAACAGAACCTCCGATGCCGGGGCCACCTGTAGGCAAGCTTTCATTGATATTTACAGAACCATTGATACCATCGTTGACTTTTTTGCTGGTGATGATGTTAATGATGCCCGCCAAGCCTTCGGCATCATATTTTGATGGCGGTATGGTGATCACCTCAATCCGCTCAATGGTTGATGCCGGGATGCTTTTTAAAACGGCTTTAAGGTTGCTTTCCAAGCTGCCGGAGGGTTTACCGTTAATAAGCACTTTAAAGCTTGCATTTCCTTTGAGCAGTAAATTATCATCCCCATCTAATGACAGGTAAGGAATTTTCCTCATCATACGTAGTACATTATTTCCCTTACTTTCAGGATCCGCCTTCAGGTCGTAAATTATTCTGTCGGCCTTTTGCCTGATAATCGGTCTTTCGGCGGTTATGGCAACCTCTTTCAGGTTAGTCATTACATCCCTCAAATAAACCGGTTTTAGCACCAGTGTTTGCTGCTGATGTGTAAGATCGAGGGGTATTGTTTTTGAGCTATGGCCAATAGCGTTAATCGACAGCGAATAGCTTGACGGTTGTACCGAAGCAAAACTGAAGGAGCCATCGTCTTTAGTAACAGCAACCATAATGGTTTCATTGGCAGCATTCTTTAGCCGTACGGTTATCAATGACAAAGGTGCTTTAGTTACCGAATCAGCAATATCCCCTTTTACCTGCACCGGGGTTTGGCTATAGCTATTGAGGTTATAAATGATTAACACAGCTATCATCATGATTAACCGTATTGCTATTTGTTTAGTTTTCATATTTGTGAGGGTGTTAGATTTTGGTTGATTTTTTAGGCAAAGGATTCCCGGAGAGAAATTTCTCTCTTTAAAATTTGATGGTACAGGCGGCTAAACCGCCCGCTTAGTACAATAAATCAGGCTGATTATTTAATTCTTACGGCGGCGAAGCAGCAGGTAATAGATTAGAAAGCCGGCTGAGATAAAGATCATTTCAACGCCGTAAGGAACGGGCGAATCTTCGGCACTGTAGGGAATGAATTGCATTACTATAAAACCTATACCGGCGCAAAGGAGGATGAGCCCCCATTTTAAGGCTTCGTTGCCTGAGTTTAACTGGGCCAGAAATTTCACGCTGTTCTCATCCAGCGGCCCCGATTTAATAATGCGTTTTTTCAGCATGTAATTATAAAGGGCAAGTATGAATATGGCAATCAGTATAAAGAATATGATGATTACGATGAATGGCATTAACTGTTTCATGATCTTGTTTGTTTAAGTATTTGCTACAGTAGTCAGCAGATGGCTTGTGCAGGTTGCAATTATTTTAAAATATTTTTTATTCTTTTTTGCAACCGCTAAACCTTATATATTGACTACTGTAATATGTTTAATGAACACGAGGTTGTATCCAGAATATTAAATAAAGATCTCCGGGCTTTTGAACTGCTGGTAAAGCAGTACGAAAAGCTGGTTTTCTTTGTGATAAACCGGCTGGTGCAAGACCAGCAAAACAAGGAGGATATATGCCAGGAAGTTTTCATTAAGATTCACCAAAACCTGCACCGGTTTGAGTTTCAGTCGAAACTATCAACCTGGATAGCACGTATAGCCTACTTAACCGCTGTAAACTATTTAAAAAAGAACAAGAACAATCCCCCTGCCGAATATCCAGAAAATATTGATAATTATCATTTTACAGATGAAAACCCCGAACAGGAACTGATAAAAAAAAATACCGCAGCTTATGTTAACCTGCTTATTGAGCAAATGCCGCATCAATATAAAACAGTGTTAACGCTATACCACCTAAATGAGTTTTCATGTGCTGAGATCGAAGAGATCACGGGCATCCCGGAAGGAACAGTGAAAAGCCATCTTTTCAGGGCGCGGAAATTATTGAAAGAGAAAATTGAAAAAGACCTTAAGAAAGAAAATATATGAAAGAGCTGGATGACGACGAATTACAGGAACTATTGAACAGCGGCTTGGTTCCGGATAACAAAACACTTTCGGAAGAAGATAAGAACGACCTGCTCGCTTATCAAAACTTATTTACCGCACTGGGTACCGAGCCAAAAGAAGGCCTGCCTATGAGTTTTGCCGCTAACGTTAGGAGAAAACTGCAGGAGCAAATCAACCGTAAAAACGATCTGCGCTTTAACTTGTTGGCGCTTGGGATATTTGCAGCGGGTTTGGCCTTGGCCTATGGGTTGCTATCGATAATGAGCCCAGAAAGCGGTGATATGTTTTTAAATGCAATTATCAGCTTTAAATGGCTGTTATTAACACTGGTTGCAGGATTTGTGGGCTATCTTTTTATTGATCAGAGATTGGTAAACAGGAGTTATTAAGAACTGGGAAACGTAGAGATCATCATTGCGGATGAGGGTTAACACAAATCCAGAAACAAACTATCAAGTAACTGATAATCAATTAAATAAAACACAACAGGGGTTACACATCTCACAATGCGCAGAGCGGGCTTACATGTTTTGCAACCTGCAAACGGGAGACGCATGTGATGCGTCTCTACATTAAGATTAACGGGCTTCTTCTAACGTATCAGGAACAGCATCTTCGTCCTCTTCCTGTGGTTGAGACTCTTCCTTAAACACACGGATGGTTTTAATATACCTGCGTTGGTAACGTTCGTTCATGGCGGTTTCAGTAACGCCATTTTCATCACCCGATGTAGAATGGATAAACACCAATGGTTCACCAGGTTGTGATATCACAATACCAATGTGGCCTGCGCTGCGGTAATTGTGACTGCGGGTTCCGGTAAACAAAATCAAGTCGCCAAATTTGGCCTCCTTAATATCAATGCCCTTAACCGGTGTAAAATCCGATGAGCTGCGGGGGATAGAGATGCCGAAATGAGTAAAAACATAATTAACAAAACCTGAGCAATCAAAACCTTTTTCCGGGTTGCTTGAACCATACCGATACCTAACGCCTTTCAGGGTTTGGGCAAATTCAACCAGCTCGTCGGGTGTGGTTTCGCCAGTTTCATAATTGGCCTCAACTTCGGCATAATGATGCCTCAACCTCGCATGGCTATGCAATTTTACCGTTTTATTTGCTTTATGTTTTTTTGATGCGTGAAGTACGGCAGGCTTCACCGGCTTCATAAGTGATAAACAAGCTACAAGGAGGAGTTTGGAACCAATTACAACATGCATGTTGTAATGATAAGTAAAAATTTCCACGGATAGTAATCAAGATGTAAAAAAAAGATGATTGAATCTGATACTATTATTTCATTTGCTTCATCAAAAAAAGCAAAATGGGTGTTAAAATAACAATTAATAAAAACATTATTTACAATCCCCGTGGGACTAAGTTCAACTCGCCTGTATGCTAATTGAGCAGTAAAGCCCTTAACTAAAGCCCAAAAACGACAACATTTTAAAACCGGTATTCCGTTACTTGTTTAGATTATATGGCGTAGCCTCGTTCATGACCGTACAAATGATAAAAGAGGTCAGCATCACAAAAGTGCTTGGTGCCACTGCCGCCATCATCGTTTATTTGTTCAAAAAAATGCATCAATGGCTGCAATCTTATGTTTATCGCATCAACATTAGCGTGACTACTATTTGCTGCCGGCGGAATAACTGCAATAATTATTGCAATGGCAAAAATGGGTTTCCGGCCAATAAAGGCGGCAATGGCCAACCCGGTGACGAATTTTGGAAATGAATGCTATTGCTCAAGGGATACATTCCAAAATTATTGGGTCTTATTAATTATAGATATATTGCCTTTATTTATCTCTACATCAAATAACGCCATAGAAGGAATGGCATTATTTGATGCATCCCTGGCTGGATTCCATGCGGGTGCTTCCTTTATTAAGGACCTCAATTTTTGGATTATAGCATTGTTGTCAAATGATTCCTCCGAAAATTGCCTTGTTATCAATGGTTTCAATAGTTTTCCCTCAGTTGAAACTTCGCTTCGGTATGAAAGCCTGATTGTATAGCCTTTCGGAATAATTTTGGTGATCTGATTCTTTAAGGAATCTGCGAATGCTGTTGTGATGGCCGGTGATTTATAAGACTGCGCCCAAATAGATTGAGAAAGAAATATTATAAATATCAAAACCACATTTTTTTTCATGCCTTAAAATTATAAAAACTGAGTGCAATTTTCTATTCCAAATTCCCCGTCAATATCAATTGGTCGTTTAAAATTAACCGGAGAGTTTTTCGTTAAACAGGGATTGTAATTAACGCAACCAGAATCCTTTTATCTCCTAAATTAATCGTTAAATAAGATAATCTGTGGTAAAATTATTAACAACCCTTGAAAAAAGGCAGGTCAGCGCGTAAACTTGTTTTTCAAACAAAAAGCCTCAAATCTTTCGATTCAAGGCTTTTCATTTTCTTCGTAGCGGGAGCAGGACTCGAACCTACGACCTTCGGGTTATGAGCCCGACGAGCTACCAACTGCTCCATCCCGCACTATATTTGTGCTATATATTTGAGATCCGGCCATAACCCCGGAAAGGTGCTTCCAATTATCAAAATGCAAATTTGCACTCCGTTTTAATTGGACTGCAAAGATATAATTCGTTTCTTTGCAGTCCAAATATATTTTTAATTATTTTTTTATGGCTCATCAGGCAGGTTTTGTAAGTATAATAGGTAAACCCAACGCAGGGAAATCAACCCTTATGAACGCGCTGGTGGGCGAAAAAATGTCCATCATCACCCCTAAAGCGCAGACCACACGCCACCGCATTTTGGGTATTGTGAATGACGAAAACTACCAGATCGTGTTTTCGGACACCCCTGGTGTTATCAAACCGCACTACGCCCTGCACGAAAGCATGATGCACCAGGTTGACGGCTCTATTGTTGATGCCGACCTTATTTTGCTGGTTACCGACATTTATGAGGAATATGATGAAGCAGACGTTCTTAAAAAATTGGAGCGTTCATCAGCGCCTCTTGCCGTACTCATCAACAAAATTGACCAAAGCGATGAAGAAACCGTAAAAAAGAAAGTTGAATTTTGGCAGGAAAAATTAAACCCTAAAGCCATCTTCGCCATATCGGCACTGCATGGCCACAACATCAAGGCCATTATGGATTTCGTGATCGAAAACCTGCCGGAGCATGCCGCTTATTACGAAAAAGATGCGTTAACTGACCGTAACGACCGCTTCTTCGCTTCAGAAATGATCCGCGAACAGGTGTTTAAGCAATACAAGAAAGAAATTCCGTACAGCACCGAGGTTATTGTAACCGCCTTTATTGAGGGCGAAAAGCTTTACCGCATCAGCGCCGAGATTATTGTGGAACGCGAATCGCAAAAGAACATCATCATAGGCAAGGGCGGCGAAATGTTAAAAATTACCGGCACCTATGCCCGCCGCGCCATGGAAGACTTTTTTCAGCAAAAGGTTTTCTTGGAAATGTTTGTAAAAGTGATCCCCGACTGGCGTACCAAAAAGAATTACCTCAAACAATTCGGGTACGAATAGAAAGAACAGAATCAAGACTTTTAGAATCAAGATGCAGGATAATCCAACATCTTGATCTATCATTAATAAAAATTAAAAATTTCGTAGAAGCATTTGTTAAGTTAGATAGATTTGTATTCCTGAATCTTGATTTCTTGCATCCTGACTCTTAATAAAAAAGCATGAGTAACATAGTAGCCATTGTGGGCAGGCCCAACGTAGGCAAATCAACATTATATAACCGTTTAACCGAAAGCCGCAAGGCCATTGTTGATGACTTTAGCGGTGTCACGCGCGACAGGCATTACGGCGTTGCCGAGTGGCTTAACCACAATTTTACCGTTATTGATACAGGCGGCTATGTAGCCAATTCCGACGATGTTTTTGAAACCGCCATTCGCGAGCAGGTTGATATTGCCATTGAAGAAGCTTCAGTGATCCTTTTTGTTGTTGATGTTACAACTGGTATTACTGATCTGGACGATGAGATTGCCAACCGCCTGCGCAAAAGCAATAAACCTGTTTTTGTGGTAGTGAATAAGCTGGATAATAACAACCAGGTTGCCGATGCCATGGTGTTTTACAGTTTCGGCCTTGGCGAAATCTACAGCATTTCATCAATGACCGGCTCAGGTACCGGCGAACTGCTCGACGAAGTGGTAAAACACTTTGAAGACGAAGTACTTGAAGAAAACACCCGCCCTAAATATGCCATTGTCGGTCGCCCTAATGTGGGTAAATCATCTATCATTAACGCACTTATCGGTAAGGACCGTAACATTGTTACCCCTATTGCCGGTACCACCCGCGACTCTATCCATATCCATTATAACCAGTATGGTCATGATTTTATGCTGATAGATACTGCCGGGATGCGTAAAAAAACCAAGGTTAAAGAAAACATTGAGTTTTACTCGGTAATGCGCACCATCAAAGCGCTGGAAGAAGCCGATGTAATTATCCTGATGATTGATGCTGTTGAAGGCTTTGAATCGCAGGACATCAATATCTTCCACCTGGCCGAAAAGAACAAAAAAGGCGTGATGATTGTGGTAAACAAATGGGATTTGATTGAGAAGAACAATAAAACCGTCAAAGTATTTGAAGAGCAGATCCGCGATAAAATTGCTCCCTTTAGCGATGTGCCTATTGTATTTACTTCTGTTACCGAAAAGCAAAGGGTACTAAAGGTGTTAGACGTAGCCAACCAGGTTTACCAAAACCGCGCACGTAAAATCCCGACTTCCAAACTGAACGAGGTGATGCTGCCTATCATCGAAAACTATCCTCCGCCATCAATAAAAGGTAAATACGTTAAAATAAAATACATTACCCAAATTGCCGGCACTTCGCCAATGTTTGCGTTTTTCTGTAACCTGCCGCAATACGTTAAAGAACCTTACTACCGCTTTATCGAAAATAAACTCCGCGAAAATTTTGATTTTTCGGGCGCGCCGATACAGGTTTGGTTCAGGCAGAAGTAAGAACCTTGATTTTTAGGATTTGAGGATTACCTTGAATTTGATCTATCAAATCCAGACTTACAAAGTTTCACCACCGCGTCATTGCGGGGAACGAAGCAATCTCCTATTTGAAGGTACGCCCTGCTTAGTCCGAGATTGCTTCGTTCCTCGCAATGACGTTTTTTACCCCCTGGTTGTTACATTTCCATCTCCCTCTGCGTAATACTACTAAACCTCAATACTTTACACTTCATGAAAAAGTTTTACTGTTTAGTACTAATAGTACTGGCTGCTTTTACGGCATGCAAAAAAGGTGAGCTATCATCTGCCGGCGAAGAAGATAATGGCTGCATCAGTCGCGTTAAACGTGATTATAGCGACAGCAATAAAGTTGAGCTGGCAGCGGCCATTAAGCTCCTGCAAAAAAACAACATCCCGGTTAACGGCCTGGTGATATACAGAGTAATTTTAAATGATAGCATAAGCAATAATGGCCCGCTTAATATCTACCAGCATGTTATAGCTTATGAAGAAAGCAAAGGTTTGCCCATCTTTAATTCGGGAATAGGCTATCATTTTAGGAACGAGGTTTTTTCAACTACCATTGGCCGGCGCTATGGCACACTTAGCCTGAATACTAAGGCAACGGCCCCGTTGCCCCAAATACGTAAAATTTTTATTGATGCTTTTAAAAAAGATGGCTATACCATTGATAACCATGTTAATGAATCATCATGCCTTAATGCGGAGTTCGGATATTATAACCTAACGCCGGACACGCCTGATCAGCCGCATTTTGCCAAAGTATGGAAGGTTACTTTTATGAATTACGATTATCCGGTGGCCTACATTCAGGATGATAACCGAAAACTATTATCCTATTTCAACGGATTATTAACACTGAACAAAACCAATAAAAAATAAAATACCGGCGCCCTATTGGCATTTTTTTATCCAGCCGGCGATTCTACTTTGTCAGTTCAAAAACACAAAATGCAACATGGTTGCATTTTGTGTTTTTGTCATTTACCTTTATCCATAATTAATCGCAATATCATATGAAGGATTTTGATGTGATCATTATCGGCGGTAGCAGCGCCGGTTTATCTGCAGGCATGGCTTTGGGCCGTGCCATGCGTAAAGTGTTAATTATTGATAGCGGCATGCCCTGCAACCGCCAAACGCCACATTCGCACAACTTTTTTACCCGCGATGGTCAAACTCCGCACGAGATTTTGACTATTGCCCGTGAACAAACTCTAAAATACCCAACTATCACGCTGCTCCATAGTGAGGCAGCTCAATGTACACCAATAGCTAACGGTTTTGAGGTTAGTACAATATCCGGCGAAACATTCAGCGCAAAGAAGATTATCCTTGCTGCCGGTATTAAAGACCAAATGCCCGATATTCCCGGCTTCGCCGAATGCTGGGGAATATCGATTATTCATTGTCCCTATTGTCATGGTTATGAATACGGGTATCAGCCTACAGGTATATTTGCTAATGGCGAAATGGCTTTTGAGCTGGCTAAACTTATTTCAAACTGGACAAAAGATCTCATTCTGTTCACTAACGGAAAATCAACTTTAACCGAAGGTCAGCAATCCATTATCAGTTATAATAATATACAAATTATTGAGGGGGAAATAGCAGCGTTTGATCATCATGACGGCCAGATAACTACCATCCATTTGCAAAATGGCTCCGAAATAAAACTTAAAGCATTATATGCGAGGCTCCCATTTGTGCAACACAGCGATATTGCATTACAATTAGGCTGCTCATTTACCGATCAGGGCCATATCCAGGTTGATGCACAGCAAAAAACAACGGTACCCGGCGTTTACGCCGCCGGTGACAGTGCTTCGGGCATTCGCTCCATAGCCAACGCGGTTAACAGCGGCGGCATGGCAGGCGTTATGGCAAATTTGGAATTGATTAATGAGGTTTTCCTGCCGGGAAAGTAGCATCAATTCAATTGCAGTGCAGACTTACGAAGTTTTGAAAACTTCGTAAGTCTTTTTCATAGTCATGAAATCCTCAAATCAAGAGAATCAGGGTTCGGATCCTTACTGCTCCAACCCTTTTTTAAAGGTTACATCATCGGTGTTGATCACTTTAAAGTAGGCGTTATCACCCCATTTAAAGCGGGCCGCCTGGGCTTTCAGGATTGTTTTTATCGGCTCCCTGGAGATCTGTACTTCGTGCGAATCCATTTCTTTAATGGTTTGCGAGGCATACAGTATAAATTTATCGACCTCGTCATTACTAACAGCATATTGAGTTAAAAACTCAGCTTCAGTCGGGTATTTTTTAAGCAATTGCTGCTGGCGGTCAACAACGTAAGCGGTAAATAATTGCTGCTGGCTCAGGTCCTGGATAAGCGGGGTGAATTTGCTGGTATCCGCCGGTACAAAAACATCGGGCATAATGCCTCCGCCGCTAAAAACTTTACGCCCGCTTGAAGTATGGAATGATGGGGTGCCTTTAAAAACACTATCGTTAAGGTTGCTTTGTTCTGAAAAAAGTTCACCTTTTTGCATGCGCTGGGCAAGTTCATTGCGATAACTGTCAACCCCGTTTTTGTATGATTTCTGGATAGAGCGGCCCGAAGGGGTATAGTACCTGGCCACTGTTAAATTAACTGCTGAACCATCGTCAAAAGCAAACTGCTGCTGTACCAAACCTTTACCAAATGATCGCCGACCAACAATAGTAGCCCTGTCAAGGTCCTGCAGGGCCCCTGCTAAAATCTCACTGGCCGAGGCCGAATATTCATCAATAAGCACGGTAAGTTTCCCTTTCTGAAACATGCCCGAATCGGTGGCAAAGTAATCAGTACGGGGCTCGTGAATACCTTTGGTATAAACTATCAACTTTCCATCAGTTAAAAACTCATCGGCTAATGAAGTAGCAGCATTAAGGTACCCACCGCCATTGCCTCTCAGGTCGAGCAGCAATTTATTCATACCGTCAACTTTTAGCGCCGTTAAAGCCTTTCTGAAATCGAGGTCGGTAGTGGCCGAAAACTTGCTGATCTTGATATAGCCGGTGTTAGCATCGGCCATATAGGCAGCATCAACACTGCTCAGGTCAACATGCCCCCGTTTAACCGTAAGTATTTTTAAATCTTTGTTCAGCGGAGGCACAACACTCAGTTTTATTTCAGCATCCTTTTCGCCCCTGAAAACACTATTTATACGGGTGGCTGTTAGCTTGCTGCCCGAAAACTTTTTATCGTCGACATTGATCACCTTACTGCCCACCAGTAAGCCCGCTTTTTCGGCCGGACCGCCGGCATAAACCTGCGTAATGATCAGTGTATCACGAAGTAACTGGTATTCGATACCGATACCGTTAAAACCACCGTCTAACCGTTCATTGATGGATTGCGCCTGCTGCTGCGGTAAATAAAGCGAATGCGGATCAAGGTTTTGAAGCAGGTTATTTACCGACACGCCTTCAATACTATCGATATTAACGCTGTCAACATAGTTGCGGTCAACCAGTTGCAACACCTTTGCTATTTTACTATTGCTCACAAAGGAGAAGCCAAGGTTATGCGCGGCAAAATCCTTGTTAAGCACCTGGCCTATCATCACCCCTACCAGCAGCAGGATTATTGTCCGGAAAATTACACCCGCGGTCCTCTTCATAACTTATTACACACAAAGTTAATAATTGCAGGGTCAATAATTTTTACCCGCACCCTTGCATTTGATGATTTTTACCGAATTTTGTTATAAATTATTTGAAAATAGGCTATGGAAACCACCACCGAAAGGGAATCGCACTATAAAAACCTCGAAAAACAGACCGTAAGGGAAATTTTAGAAAACATTAATAACGAGGATAAAACGGTTCCGCTGGCTGTGGAAAAGGCATTGCCACAGATAGAAGCCCTGGCAACTATCACCGCAGAAAGGATGAAAAACGGCGGACGTTTATTTTACATAGGCGCCGGTACCAGTGGCCGTTTAGGCGTGGTTGATGCTTCGGAATGCCCGCCAACATTCGGCGTTCCGTTTGATATGGTGGTGGGCTTGATAGCAGGCGGCGATGGCGCGATCCGCAAAGCGGTAGAATTTGCTGAAGACGATGCTGTACAGGCCTGGAAAGATCTGGAAGCTTTCGACATTAATGATAAAGACGTGGTTATTGGCATAGCCGCTTCGGGCACTACACCGTATGTGATCGGCGGCTTAAAAACAGCTAATGAGCATAATTTAGTTACCGGCTGTATTGTTTGTAACAGCGGCAGTCCGGTAGCGGCTGTGGCACAGTACCCGGTTGAAGTAGTAACAGGCCCTGAGTTTTTAACAGGGTCAACCCGCATGAAAGCAGGCACGGCGCAAAAATTAGTTTTAAATATGCTGAGCACAAGCGTAATGATCCAGCTTGGCCGCGTAAAAGGGAACAGGATGGTTGATATGCAATTGAGCAACCACAAATTGGTGAACAGGGGCACCCGCATGGTAATGGACGAAACCGGGCTGAACGAAGAAGAAGCAGCCGGGTTACTGAAACAATACGGCAGCGTACGAAGCGCTGTTGATCATTATTTAAAAAAATAAACTGAATTTGAAGATGTGTTGATTTGGAAATTTGAAGATGCTTGTATTCGATAAATTCTCAAATTCAAAAAATTCGGGTTCAGACAATTTGAAATCAAAAACATGCACGATATTGAACCATATTACCGCTGGAGAGACGATTACGTGGCATCAGAAGATGAGTTTTCGCCTTTCTACGCGACAGAATACAGCGAGTTTGAATTTGACAAGCAGGTATACAATTACCTGCTGCACCCGCAATGGGACTCATTCGGCTCCAATACCCTTTATTTAAAAGTGCTTTTTGCCGATTATGATAAAGGCTACACTATTATTGAGCTGATAGGTGAATGGAATGACGCCATAAACAACGACATTATGCTGCTGAAGCGTGAGCTGCTCGACCTGATGATAGATAATGGCATCAGCCATTTTATCCTGATCGGCGAAAACGTACTCAACTTTCATTCAAGCGATGATTGCTATTACGAAGAGTGGTTCCAGGACGTGGAAGACGGCTGGATAGCAGGCATCAACTTCCGCGAACACGTGATAGACGAATTTAAACACAGCAATATCGACTATTACATCAATTTTGGCGGCGAACTCGATAGCCTTGGCTGGCGTACCCTGAAACCCATACAGGTTTTCAAAAAGGTTGAAGAGCAGTTGATGAGGAGATTGAATTAGGGGTACAGAGTCAAGAAGCAGGAAGAACAGAAATCAAGACTGCAAGAATCAAGAGACAAGACATTTCGGAAAACTTTCCTGTTTCTTGACTCTTGATTCTTGCAGTCTTGCTTCTTCATGCTGTATTCACCTTTTATTTATATATTCGTACTATAATTTTTAACACAAAATGGAATTTAAAGAATCTAAATACAACTTCGATAATGTAATCGAAGTTAGGGATCAATCAGAAGTTGCTTCACGCAGGTTTATGGCCGGCGTTTTCAGCTGGATGTTCGTTGCACTTGGCGTATCAGCGATAACAGTTTATCTATTTTTGAATATGGGCCTGATCAGTCTGATCGTTGCACCAACAGGCGGTCTTACAGGTTTTGGCTATTTTGCGCTGTTTTCGCCACTGGCGTTTTCATTGGTAATGCAATTTGGCTATAACCGAATCTCTTATCCGGTATTGGTGCTGCTTTTCGTAGCCTATGCAACGCTTATTGGCATCAGCTTAAGTTTGATATTTCTGATCTACACATCTGCATCAATATTGGGTGTTTTCATTACCGCATCAGTAACTTTCGGTATTATGGGCATTGCCGGTTATACTACCCAGATGGATTTAACAAAGTTTGGTTCAATCATGTACATCCTGTTCATTGGGATCTTTGTAGCTTCATTAGCTAACTTCTTTATGCACAGCGAACAAATGAGTTACATCATCAGCTACATAGGCATAGCTGTATTTACTGGTTTAACTGCCTACTATATGCAAATGTTAAAACGCATTGGAGCAGGTATTGAATACGGTGATGCAAGCTCGAAAAAGCTGGCCCTGATGGGTGCGCTAACATTGTACATCACACTGATCAACCTGTTTTTTATGCTCCTCCGTTTATTCGGCAGAAGAAGATAATCTCATTAAGAAATTCAATCATAAAGCTGCCTCCGCAAAAGGCGGCTTTTTTTGTTTAACAATGTGGCTTAGGCATGATATTTAGCGTATGTTATACACTTGCAAATGATAACTTTATTGCGCAACTTTGCACTGCTTATGGAGAAAGACGGAGGGATTAGACCCTGCGATGTCTTAGCAACCTGTGCTTCACAAGGTGCTACATTCTACCAGGCAGCAATTACGCGCCCGGACAGATAAGCGAAAGTCATAACAACACCCGACTTTTCGAGATAAGCTGTATTTAGATTTGAGATATTAGACGTGAGATTTGAGATAGCTTCGGCTCTTTCAATCGCCTGTTTAATGTCTTTTTATCAGATATATGAGGTGAAAGACATGATGTTTTAGCAAGGTTCTCTCCGCTAAAATCTCACGTCTCAAATCTCATATCTCACATCTCAAAAAATGGACATTAGAAAAGAATTACAGAAACGCATCCTGGTGATTGACGGAGCAATGGGTACCATGATTCAAAGGTACCAGCTTACCGAGAAGGATTTTCGTGGCGAGCGTTTTCGCGATCATCATAGCGACCTGCAGGGCAATAACGACCTGCTCAATATCACGCGCCCTGATATTATCAAAGCCATCCATGCCGAATATCTTGATGCCGGTGCGGATATCATTGAAACTAACACTTTCAGCACACAGGTAATTTCCCTTGCCGATTATCACCTGGAAGAACTGGCCTATGAACTAAGCTACGAAGGTGCACGCATTGCCCGCGAGGTAGCCGACGAATATACCCGGCGCAACCCTGCAAAGCCGCGTTTTGTTGCCGGTGCCATCGGCCCAACCAACCGTACTGCTTCCTTATCGCCAGACGTTAACGACCCCGGATATCGCGCCGTTACCTTTGATGACCTGGCCGAGGCCTATTATGACCAGGTACGCGGTTTGGTTGACGGAGGATCGCACCTGTTGTTGGTTGAAACTATCTTTGATACACTGAATGCAAAAGCAGCCCTCTTCGCCATAAAACGTTATGAGCTGGAATGTAAAGCTGCAGGTAAGGATTTTCCTGCTTTCAGGGATTCGGGCGGTATCATGATCTCAGGTACTATTACCGATGCTTCAGGCCGTACCCTTTCCGGGCAAACTGTCGAAGCTTTCTGGAACTCGATAAGCCATGCCAACCTGCTATCGGTAGGCCTAAACTGCGCTTTGGGTGCCCGGGAAATGCGCCCACACCTTGCCGAACTTTCTGAAAAAGCAGGCGTATTTATTTCGGCCTATCCAAACGCCGGCTTACCCAACGAGTTTGGCCAGTACGACGAAACTCCGCATGAAACCGCTCACCAGGTTGATGATTTTATCAAAGCCGGCCTGGTTAATATTGTTGGTGGCTGCTGCGGTACCACACCCGAGCATATTAAGTGCATTGCCGATAAGGCTGCCAAATATCCGCCCCGCCCTATCCCTCAAATTGAGCCGGATATGCGCCTGAGCGGCCTGGAAGCGGTCACCATTAAACCCGAAAGCATTTTTGTTAATGTGGGTGAGCGTACCAATATCACCGGTTCACCAAAGTTTTCCAAATTGATCCTTGCCGAAGATTATGAGGCTGCTTTATCTGTTGCCCTGCAGCAAGTTGAAGGCGGCGCACAGGTTATCGATATTAACATGGATGAGGGCATGATTGATTCGGAGGCTGTGATGGTAAAATTCCTGAACCTGGTTGCTTCTGAACCGGATATAGCCAAACTGCCTATTATGATCGACTCATCCAAATGGACGGTGATTGAGGCTGGTTTAAAATGCGTACAGGGAAAAGGTATCGTGAACTCTATCTCCCTTAAAGAGGGCGAAGAAAAATTTAAGGAACAGGCCCGGAAAATCTTAAGCTATGGTGCTGCCACCGTAGTAATGGCCTTTGACGAAACCGGTCAGGCTGATTCATTGGAACGTCGTATCGAGATCTGCAAACGATCATATGAGATCCTGGTGAACGAAGTAGGTTTTCCGCCGCAGGATATCATTTTCGATCCGAACATCCTAACAGTTGCTACCGGCCTGGAAGAACATAATAACTACGCGGTAGATTTTATTGAGGCCACCCGCTGGATCAAGCAAAACCTGCCGCACGCTAAAGTGAGCGGCGGTGTAAGTAACATTTCGTTCTCGTTCAGGGGTAATAATACCGTGCGCGAGGCCATGCACTCGGCATTCCTGTACCATGCCATTAAAGCCGGTATGGATATGGGGATTGTAAACGCCGGCATGCTGGAGGTTTACGAGGAGATTCCGAAAAACCTTTTGGAACTTGTAGAAGATGTACTCCTTAACCGCCGCCCGGATGCTACCGAGCGCCTGGTGGAATTTGCCGACACCATCAAAAGCAAAGGAAAAGAAGTTGTACGCGACGAAGAATGGCGCAAAGGCACCGTTCAGGAGCGCCTCTCCCACTCGCTGGTAAAAGGCATTGTTGAATACCTTGACGACGATGTGGAGGAAGCCCGCCAGGCCTACAGCAAACCACTTGAGGTTATTGAAGGTCCGTTGATGGATGGTATGAACATCGTAGGCGACTTGTTCGGTGCCGGCAAGATGTTTTTACCACAAGTGGTAAAATCAGCCCGTGTAATGAAAAAGGCGGTGGCTTACCTGCTGCCTTTTATTGAGGAAGAAAAAAAGAACAACGTAAATGCTGATCAGCGCGCCAACGCCGGCAAGGTGTTAATGGCCACCGTAAAAGGCGATGTACATGATATCGGCAAAAATATAGTTGGCGTGGTGCTGGCTTGTAACAACTTTGAGGTGATTGACCTTGGGGTGATGGTGCCCGCGCAACGCATTATTGAAGAGGCTAAAAAGCAAAACGTTGATATCATTGGCTTAAGCGGATTGATCACCCCATCGCTTGATGAAATGGTGCATTTTGCCAAAGAAATGGAGCGCGAAGGATTTACCATCCCGCTAATCATTGGTGGTGCTACAACGTCGCGCATTCACGCAGCCGTAAAAGTGGCGCCGCAATACTCCGGGGCTGCCATTCACGTTTTGGACGCTTCGCGCAGCGTTACCGTTTGCAGCAATCTAATGAGCAAGGACAACCGGGATGCCTATATCCAGGGCATTAAGGATGAATATGCCAAAGCCCGTGAGGCACATGCCAACAAAAAATCGGACAAGCGTTTTGTAACTATCGAAGAAGCCCGTGCTGGTAAATTCCAGATTAGCCTGGATGGCGATGTGGCGCCGAAACCCGCATTTACAGGCACCAAAGTATTTGAGAATTTCCCGCTGGAAGAGTTGCTGCCTTATATCGACTGGACGCCATTTTTCCATACCTGGGAACTTCGCGGCAGCTATCCGAAGATCTTTGATGATAAGTTTGTAGGCGTTGAAGCCAAAAAACTATTTAACGATGCGCAGGTATTGATGAAACGTATTGTTGACGAGAAACTGTTCACTGCGAAAGGCGTGATAGGTTTCTGGCCTGCCAACGCTGTAGGTGATGATATTGAATTATATACCGATGAAAGTCGCACAACAGTTTTAAATCACATCCATACCTTACGCCAGCAGGCCGAAAAGGTGAAGAATGATCCGTATTATGCCTTGTCAGATTTTATCGCGCCAAAAGAAAGCGGTGTGCCCGATTATTTCGGCGGCTTTGCGGTAACAACCGGTTTAGGTTGTGATGAATTGGTTGCTGAGTTTGAGGCCGATCATGACGACTATAACAGCATCATGGCCAAAGCCCTTGCCGACCGCCTTGCCGAAGCCTTCGCCGAAAAAATGCACGAGTTGGTACGTAAGGAATACTGGGGCTATGCCAAAGGCGAACAGCTAAGCAATGCCGACCTTATTAAGGAAGAATACCAGGGCATCCGTCCGGCACCGGGTTATCCGGCCTGCCCGGACCATACCGAAAAAACCACCTTGTTTGAATTACTAAAAGCAGAAGACAACGCAAACATGCACCTAACCGAAAGCCTGGCCATGCTGCCGGCCGCATCGGTAAGCGGTTTCTACTTCGCACATCCGCAGGCAAGATATTTCGGCTTGGGTAAAATCAGTAAGGATCAGGTTGAGGATTATGCTATCCGTAAACAAATGCCATTGGAGGATGTGGAAAGATGGCTAGGGCCGAATATTAATTATTAGCCCCCCTGCCCCCTAAAGGGGGAGTAAGGAAAGAAACGACAAAGCGAGGGCTTGTGCGGTTCCCCTCTTGAGAGGGGTGGAGGGTGTGTTAACAAAGCGATAATAAACGCCGCATAACACACCCCTGCCAACACACAAATCCACCGCGCCCCCTCTCGAGAGGGGAACTTGAATTGTAATTATAAAACTTAAATAAAAATTCCCCCTTTAGGGGGTTAGGGGTCAAATGAAAATACCTGAACATATAGCAAACGCCAACGGCAAAACACTTTTTTCTTTTGAACTGATCCCGCCTTTAAAGGGGCAGAGCATCCAGGGCATTTATAATGCTATTGATCCGCTGATGGAGTTTAAACCTCCGTTTATTGATGTTACTACCCTGCGCGAGGACTTTATTTACAAGCAGCACCCAAGTGGCCTGCTCGAAAAATTATCGTACCGCAAACGCCCGGGCACTATTGCCATCTGCGCGGCTATCATGAACAGGTATAAGGTTGATACCGTGCCCCACCTGCTTTGTGGCGGCTTTACCAAAGACGAAACCGAGAACGCCCTTATAGAATTAGAGTTTTTAGGTATCGAAAACGTACTGGTATTGCGTGGCGATGCGCGCCTTGGCGATTCATCATTTGTACCTACGCCTAATGGCCATTGTTATGCTACCGATTTGCTGCAGCAGGTAGTAAACCTTAACAACGGTATTTATTTGCATGAGGACCATGGCAATACAGCCAAAACAAACTTTTGTATTGGCGTAGCCGGTTATCCCGAAAAGCATTTTGAAGCCCCGAACCTTAAAACCGACTTTAAATACCTGAAGCAAAAGGTAGAAATGGGTGCACAGTTCATTGTAACCCAGATGTTTTTTGATATTGGTAAATACAAGGAGTTTGTAAACGGCTGCCGGGCCAATGGTATCAATGTGCCTATTATTCCGGGGCTGAAACCGATCACATCATCAAAACAATTGGTTACGCTGTCAAAGACATTCCATATTGATATCCCGGAAGATTTGAGTGATGCCATCCATGCCTGCGCCACCGAAAAGGATGTTAAAGAAGTAGGTATTGAATGGATGATCAATCAATGTAAAGAGTTGATTGCCTTTGGCGCGCCAGTGCTGCATTTTTATACCATGAGCAACGCCGGGCCTACTAAACGTATTGCTGAAGCGATATTTTAATCGCCGTTAAGGTCGCACACAACCTTCTCAAAGCGTCATTGCGAGGCACGAAGCAACCCCCGACTGTACAGGGCGAACTTGTATCGCTACTCTGTATATTGGGGATTGCTTCGTACCTCGCAATGACGAGAATGATTGGGTAACTGATATTTATAAAAGCAGTATTACTAAAAATAAAACGCTATTTTTATTTTAGTAATAAACTGCCTATGGATACCTTTAGTCACATCAAGGCTGTTATCAGCATTACATTGGGGCTTAGCATTACCCACCTGCTTAAAGGGGCGGCCAAGCAAATTCAGCACCCCGGCCGGGATAAACCTTATTGGGTGCATAACCTGTGGGCGCTTTACGTGTTTATATTGCTGCTGCACTTTTGGTGGTGGGAGATTAGCCTGCACGAAATAAAGCACTGGCTTTTTGCCGAGTACTTTTTCATCATTATCTACATTGTTACTTATTACAGCGTCTGTGCATTGCTCTATCCTGATGATTTAAAAGACTATCAGGACTACAAAGACTACTTTTACTCACGCCGGAAATGGATCTTCAGCATTTTGGGGGCCAGCTATCTGCTTGATATCATAGATACCGAAATAAAGGGGCCAAGCTATGTACATCACTATAACATCGAGTACCCAATCCGCAATATCAGTCATTTTATATTATGTATGATAGCCATTAAAGTAGAGAACCGCAACTTTCACGCGGCATTGGTGATCGTGTTCCTTTTGTACGAGGCCTCGTACATCCTGAGATTATTTTAACGGTTAAAATGAGAGGGCGCCGACATGCAACGGCACCCTCTTCCCCCGTTCACATGCAGGTTACTTGCAAAAGATAACCTGGTTCGTTTTTCCCCAGTCGTTACTTTCGCCGGTGGTTAATTTGCGATAGGTTGTCAGGGTTAGGCTACAGGCGCATGAGGGCCATGCGCTAAAAGGAGGAGTTAAAACAAATGGTGACGGCGAGGCCATGTCAAATTTCTTAGCGTCTCCGCGCGGGGTTGTGCCGCTGGGCAAACCGCTCACAGTACCCGTAGCGTTTGACCATACACCCAGCGACCAGCTGGCAATCAGCTCATGGTCAACTGTGTAATCGGCATGGGCGGTTCCGCTTACCGGAGTGCAGCCACTGCCCCCGCCGGCAAAAAGTTCTTCCAGCTTCAGCAGGTTTACTTCGTTCCAGTTGTTAACATAGATCTTGCCGATAAGCGATTGCGTATTCAGGTTTGGCGAAGCGGCATTAGCCGGATCGTCAGTAGTTTGAAATTGGATGTATAACATTCTGCCGTTTTTCTGATCTGCCACAGGCACAGCTAAACCAGGCGTTAACCCGGCGCTGGCATCGCCGCCTCCAATAATGGTAGTAGTGTTTAAATAAAACAGCGATCCATAAAAACCATTATCCAATGCAGGCTGATCAACACGTACCCAGCCATTGGCGTCAGGGTGCAGCACATGATCCGGGATCGGATTAGGATAATTATCTGCAGGAACGCTATCGGGCACAGAAGCAGGTTTATTGATATCGATCACTACATCCTGAAAGGCAGTTGTACCATTCCAGGTGATTTGCCGGGTGGCAACTTTTAAGGCTGTAGCTTCCATCTGGGCGGTAGTTACCGGGCTGAAGTTCAAGTTATCGGTAGAAAACAAAAAGCGGTAATAAAGTGGGCTGGCCGGCGCGGTGGGCACTTTCTTGGTGGCGTAGCCCCCCAGCTTAACCGAACCAAAGAAACCGTATCCTGTGCCGCCCGCTCCAAATTTGCTCATAAGGGTTTTACCGCTGCCATCAATATCAGATGTAATGCTGAAATTCCCAACCGCGGTAAACCATGGTATATCGCTGGTAATGATGCCGCCGCCTTTAATGCACAGTTTTACGCAGAAACAGTTGTTGGCATTATGCCTGTCGTTCTGGCGGCCCCGGGTACGGTCTTCGGCCAGCAGTACAGTGCCAGATGAACTTTCAACCCTGAAATAATAGTCCGGACCGGCAGGCCATTCTACATTGAGCCATGGCAATAAGGTTTTCCTAAAATTGTCACCGGGATATACGATAGTGAACTTGCCGTTGTTATCGGTATAGGCGTTGCCCAAATAGTCGTCTTGCAGCAGGTCGACATCATAAGCAAAAACCTTAACACCGGGAATTGGCTTTTGGGTTTCACAATCGTTTACATAACCGCAAACTACCCAAATGTCCAATAAGGTAAGGATGCGGCAAAACCATTTGGAATCTATTTTATAATCAAATCTCGCATATTGAGCATTTTCCTGGCTGCTTTTATACAGGGGTTGCAGTGTAGTAATGTGGAACTGTAATAGCGGTTCATTTTTAGGCAGCGGGATTTTGAAAGGTACGTTGCCGCAATACCAGTCTACATCAATACTGCCGCCTTCATAGCCGGATTTGCCGCCATCGATTTCGATAGTAAAATCGCCGTTTCCCTGTACATCGGCCTGTGTAATAAACAACCGCTCTTTCGCTTTCAGTTCATCATCATTTACCTGGTGAAAGGTTTGTTTGGGATCGGCGACAGCAAGCCGGGTTTCATTTTGCTGATCGGAAGGGCGATAAACTTTTACCGATGTGCCTGCAACAGGCAGTTCGCAGTCTGAACATAATAAACCGCGCAGGTTCCCTTTAATAATGTAGTTCATAAGTTTTTGATTAGTATTTGTACCGGCTTACTCTTTAAACTGGATTTTCAGCATACTCCACCGCAAACAAGCTGATGTGCGGCTCATTTGCTGAGTCAAAGTTTGGGCAAAACGGCTGCGCAATCAACGTTGCCAGTACGCTATTATAGCCTGTAGTGGTACGCGATATTAAAACGTATCATCAACATGAACCAAACGTAGAATTACGTTTTAAGGGAAATTTCGGTATAAAAAAGAAAGCGCCTTTCCGGGCAGGAAAGACGCTTTGCAATCACATTTTAGGTTGTTATTGATACAGATATGTTTCGGCGAGATGCTGCATAGCTTCCTGGAACAAGGCAAAAGCAGTTTCCTCATCATTTTGGTTTATCGCGTTAAGCGAAGTAGCAATATATTTATCGTACAGGCCTTTAAATATTGCCCCTTGGTTTGGTGTTTTGTCAATAGCTTCCAGCAGCGATGCAGAAATGGTGTAATATTTCTCAACTTCCACACCACTCAACTTATCGGTTAGTATTTTATCGCGGAACGCGCGCAGTGTATTTAACTGGCCTTCGGCTTCTGTGCCTAACATCGTGGTTGTTATGCGGGTAAGTGCGCATGGATCTTTGCCTGTAGTTGGGCAACCTGTTGAACCTGGACACGGATATGATTGATCTCCGATTAAAAACATATTGCTTTCAGGGTGTATAATTGCTTTATAAGAGTAGTCAGCATCAATACTGTGTCCGAAGTGATAGACCAAGTTATTTACTTTTGTGCTACATACGAGTTCGGTTAATATTTCTCTTCCCATGAACGATCCGCGGTTAATTTGTGTATAAGCCATAGTCGGATCAAGCTTCTTAAAATTCAATACATGATTAAATAATACCTGCCATGTTCTTTCTAATGAAATAACTTCACCAGTGTTAGTCATAAAACCGTGTTGATTAATGATGGAGTTAGGTAAACTGGCAGTTACGGTGTAATTACAAGGAATCAGCACCAACATTCTTGATGAAGGATCATTAGCATCTTCAAGGCCGTTCATAAACTTGATACCGGATACGTTTTCAGCGTTCAAAACAGTTTCAACAACTTTGCGACTAAGCATTACCGATTTAACTTCTGTAGGGAATTTTTGCTGAAAATTTTCGGTTAACTCTTGATAAAAGCTTTCGCTGATGAACTCGCCTACCCGATCAGGGCTGATCTGTGTAATTAGCATTTCTTGTTTCATAAAATTTGGTTTTAGGTTTTTGTAATATTATTATCAAAAGCAATTTAATAAACAATATCCATATTTAGATATTATATTAAAAACTTTTTTTGCATCCTGAAAAACAGGATTATTTAAGCACAAAAGACCTATATAACCAGCAATTTCATGCCACGTAAGATTACAGTTTCTGATACGTAAAAATACGTATAATACAAGCGTGATAAAACGGATTAAATTCACAATCAATTAATAATCAAACAGATAAAAACGAACCGGCAATATATTGTAAGATATATGGCCGGGGCATCTCATTGAAAGAGATACTTATTAGTATTAGTTTTATACAAAACTAAATCCCTACACGCTATTATTTTTTATGGAAACACAAGAAAGAAGACCATCATCACCTATTACCGGAAAAGAAGGCGCACCGATTGATATCAACCTGGCGGCCGAATGGACAAAGAATCACAGGCACCGTAATCCAAAAGATATCATATCACAATTTTTCGGACAGGAAATATTAAACACCATATTAAAGCAGGATGGCTGTATGGGCATCCGTATTTATTATGCCAACGATCAAAAGCTTAATAACTGGCAAAAGTTTTGGGTTTCTGTAAGCAATTTCCTTTTATCTGTTATCGCCGATGTTAGCGGGCAGCAGCATTTTATAATCACTGGGGTAACGGCTGATGGAGAGGATCAACTTCCAGGCAATAAATCAGCAGCGGCTAAAGAGTCTGCCAAAGGTGTTCAAACCTTCGCACTTATGACAGCCGAAAATGACAATATTGTTGGTGAACAGGCCGTGCCATGTCCTGGTACTGCTGGCTGTCCGCAAAATATTTTGACTAAAGACTAATATTAATTATTCTAATCACATGCTTGTAAGCGTTTTATTAATGAATATATCGGTCATGTCCGGTCTATTCCCGTTGCTGGCAGCGGCGCATAACTACAAGCATCTTGACAGCTTAATGAAATTGTTAGCTTTGTTTTTATTGATATCAGCCTTATTTGACTGGTCGATGTGGTTGTCATATCAATTCAAGCCACATACCGGACATCCCTTAAACACTAATCCATTACTCCACGTATATGTTATCCTAACAATAGGATTCTTTGGCTTGATGTATTATAAACTGCTTTCAAAGTCTTTTCTAAAGAAGATAGTTATATTACTCGCAGCTATAACAGTGGCAGTAGTATTATATAACGCCAAAAATTTGTTTGATTATCCATCGGTTTCAAATACAGCATCAAGTCTTTTACTAATAGTATTATCGCTTATATACTTCTATCAACTTTTAAATCCACAAACCTTTATTCATATTGAAAAACAAGGTTTATTTTGGTTTAATTCAGGCGTGCTATTTTACTCAGCAGTCAATATCTTTTTATTTATGCTTTTTAGCAAGATACCTGATAAGGATAAAGCAGATTATTATGTTATCTTTAGCATAACTAATATTATTACGAATCTAATATACTCTGTTGCATTACTTTGCAAGCCACAAAAAAAGGCATAGCAGGTTTGCATATTATGATCATGTATAACAGCCCTATTTTAGAGATAACCCAAAATGGCTTAATCCCGGTACTCATCATCGGGACACTCGTGGTTGTTATATTGATCGGCTTTTTATTCTTCTTCGTGATTATTTACCAGCGGAGGATGCTAAAAAACCAGGCAGAGTTACGCGCCATGCATGATGCACGGCAAACCGACCTCATGAACGCCGTCTTTGAAACCCAGGAAAGTGAACGCAGACGCCTGGCCGAAGACCTGCACGATAGTGTTGGCCAGGTACTTTCAGCTATAAAGCTTAATCTGCACCGGCTGGACAAAAATTGCGTGAGTGAGGTAAGTCAGCCCCTACTGATAGACACCCGTAAACTGGCCGATGAGTGCATCCAGGAGATCAGGAACATTATACAAAATGTGCTGCCTCCTATACTTACCGACTATGGGTTGCTGATTGCCGTCGAGGCGCTGTGCACCAAGGTGGAAAACAACACCCATATCAAAGTTAATTTCACTAAAAATTTTGTAGATAAACGCTTCTCCAATGAAATTGAACTGGCACTGTACCGCATAGCCCAGGAGTTGTTTGGTAATGCTATCAAACACTCGGAAGCTACGGTCATAAACCTTAATATGGCCTTACAAGCCGGTTACCTCATTATGGAGTTTAAGGATAATGGTAAAGGCTTTAATATGGACGATGTTAAGCAGGGTTTCGGTCTTAAAAATTTACAAAGCCGCGTGCAACTCATTAATGGCGAAATAAATACGTACAGCAAACCGCTTAGCGGGGCAATCAGTATCATTAAATTAAAAGTAGCATAGTTAAAATCAATAGTCTATATTTATTGATAATTTGAATCTTGTTAACAACCTATGGGCCCAATTAAATTAGGTATAGTAGACGACCATAAAATTTTCAGAAATGGTTTAAAAGCTACCCTTGAGGATTGCGGAGGTTTTGAGCTGATACTCGAAGCTTCGAACGGCAAAGAGCTGATAGGCTTATTGACCGACAAAACCCCCGATGTTATATTGATGGATATTAAAATGCCCGAAATGGACGGCATCCAAACCGCCACCTATGTCCATCAGCATTTTAAGGACATTAAGATCCTGGCGTTATCCATGTTTAATGAAGACAAATACATTGTGGATATGATGAAGGCCGGAGCATCGGGCTACCTGCTTAAAAATGCCGAACCGGAAGAGATCATCGAGGCTGTATCAACCGTTTATAACAAAGGTTTTTATTTTAACGAACATCTCTCTATAACGCTCATCAAACAGCTGGTAGGTAACGACCACGCCGATAATATCCCCAATAACAAAACCGACCTTAACGAGCGCGAAATTGAAGTGCTTAAACTGGTTTGCCAGGAGTGCTCCAACCAGGAGATAGCAGATAAAATTTTCCTGAGTGTGCGCACTGTTGAAGGTTACCGCGCAAGGCTGTTTGAAAAAACCGGATCGAAAAATTTAGTAGGGTTGGTTATTTACGCTATTAAACGCGGCATTATTAGTGTAAATTAGTCGTCAGTCCTAAGTTTTAAGCCTTAAGTCATTAATTATAAGTAAGAAGTACAAGGCCTGACCGACTTCTGACTAAAGACTTCCGGCTTAATACTTAATTACGCTGATAACTTTTTATCGCCGGCCAGGTTGCGCATAAATCTTTTGCGGTAGTTAAGCGGGCTCAGGTTCATTTTAGCTTTAAACATTTTATAAAAGTGCGATACATCGCCAAAGCCGCTCTCATAGGAAATCTCTGAAATAGGCTTATCTGTTTGCACCAGTTGCTGTATGGCATAATTAAGGCGATACTCAATTATAGTTTCCATGAATGTTTTGCGGGTAACTTTTTTAAAGTATTTGCAAAAAGCATTCGGGGTCATATTGGCAATACCGGCCGCTTTATCTAATGATACGTGGTTTCTGAAATTTTCAACCAGGTAAGCAAATACCGGGTTAATACGCTCACGCTCGGTATTTGAGCGCTCGCCAATAATGCGGTTCTGATCGAGCAGAACGTACTCTTCTGACGAAGCCATACGGTGCAGGATCTCGAGCAAACCTATCAGCATCCTGAAATTGCTTTTCTCTTCAACCAGGCTAAGCAGCAGTTTGTTAACCTCGGCACGCGTTTCGCCATAAAATGACACCCCGCAACCGCTTTGCTGAAAAAGTTTTTTGATGAGCTGAAGCTCAAATTTGTTAAAAAACTCTTCGCCCAAAAAAGCATCATTAAACTGGATCACCACCGCGCTTGCCTCGCGAAGCACTGTTTCATTGGGTTCAAGTTTCCAGCAATGCGGCAGGTTAGAACCAAGCAACACCAGATCGCCGGACGCAAAATCTTCCATGTGGCTGCCAACATAGCGTTTGCCGGTGCCGCTGATGATACACGTTAATTCATATTCTTCATGAAAATGATAAGGGGCATCAAATGCCAGCTTATCAAATTTCCGTACCAGAAATGACTGCGTGTTTGTAGGTTGAAGAACTTCGTACGACGCTTTTATCATTGCATATTTTAACGTAAATAAAATTCTAATTCAAATTACGGATAAAATCATCCATAAATGTACCATTCATTTCATTTTTTTTCAACTAAAGTTAACCTTACTTTGAAATATAAACCTAAAAACTATGGATACACAGATCGCTCATTTACCGTCACTTGATAATTTTATAAAACTATCCAACCACAATATTAATGAATTTCGTGAAAAAGGCCATACCCTTGTACACGAAGTGCTTACAAAAGATGAAATTGCTGCCTATCGCCCCGTAATTGTTGGCGCGGCCGACAGGTACAACACCGAAAAGCGCAAACTGGAAGAGCGCGACACTTATGGTAAAGCCTTTTTGCAGATCATGAACCTTTGGCAGGTTGATGAAGATGTTAAAACCTTTGTGATGGCCAAACGCCTGGCCAAAATTGCCGCCGACCTCATGGGGGTTGAAAATGTACGTATCTATCACGACCAGGCACTCTTTAAAGAACCCGGCGGCGGCCCTACCCCATGGCACCAGGACCAGTATTACTGGCCCATCGATACCAACAATACGGTAACCCTTTGGATGCCCCTGGTTGATATTGATGTAAACATGGGTATGCTGACTTTTGCCTCGGGTTCATACGTTAATGGCGCTGTATTTAACCATGAAATTTCTGACGAATCGGAATCGGCGTTTGACGATTATGTGAAAGAGAAAGGATTTGAAATAACCCGCGCCCAAACCATGAAGGCCGGCGATGCAACCTGGCACCGGGGCTTCACCATCCACAATGCTCCCGGCAATAACTCAGACAAAATGCGCGAGATCATGACCATCATTTATGTAGCCGATGGTGCCCGCGTTACCCCTTACAAAAACGAATGGCAAAAAAATGATCACCATAAATGGCTGATGGGTAAACCAATCGGGGGTCTGATTGATTCGGAGTTGAACCCGAAAGTGCTATGACCCCCTCTAAATCTCCCCCAAAGGGGGAGACTTTAAAATAGCTGTTAAAAGCCCTCTCCTTTGGAGAGGGTTGGGTGAGGTCACGCCGCTACCCAAACCGCATCAATAAACCATTTTTTGGTATCAAAAAACTGGCCTACCGGTTGAAAGCCTGTGTTTATGGCTATCTGATCGGTTTGCATAAGGGTGAACTTTTGGGAGATCTCCATGTAGATGTATTCATCCTTCTTGAAATCTATTTTTTCGTTGCCGACGCTTACCTGCTGATCTTGCAAACTGATGAGGTAGCTTTTGCACGCCCCGGTTTCAGGATCGTAGGTTGGATAATGTTCAAACTTGCTTATATCAAAATTAGCATGCAGCTCGCGGTTAATGCGGCGTAACAGGTTGAGATTAAACTCGCGGGTAATACCATCTTTGTCATTATAAGCTGCAAGGATAACGCGCGGATCTTTTTTCAGGTCCATGCCAATCAGTACCATGTCTCCTTCTGATAGGTTATTTCTTAGCTCACGGCAAAACTCTATGGCCCCATCAAGTGGCATATTGCCAATGTTTGAACCTAAAAACAGCACCACTTTACGCCTTGGCGAAATAGCGGCGGCCTTTTTCAGCATCTCAAAATATTCGCCATTTAGTCCGGTGATCTTTAAGCCGGGCAAAGTTACGGGCAGGGTTATATTGAGATATGATATTACATTATCTGAGATATCAATAGGCAAATAAGTAAAATCAGCTTTTTTATCCAGCAGATATTTAAGCAGGTAAGAGGATTTTGTGGCATCACCTGCACCAAGTTCTATCAGGTCAAAAGCATCGCCATCAGCAATCAGCGCGTCACAGATCTCGGCAGTTTTTTCTGAAAAGATCTCCAGTTCGCAGTTAGTCGGATAGTATTCAGAGCAATTCATGAGCTCCTGGAATAGCTTATCGCCATTGGCATCATAAAAATACTTTGAATTGAGGTGCTTTGGCTCCGATTGCAGCCCAGCTATAACATCATCATAAAACTGCTTGTTTTCGGCGCTTATGACACAATTAACGGCTGTGGGTGTAAAGGCTTGGCTCATAGATGTGGTGGTGTTTTGTGTCAATTTACCTCGCAAGTCTTATGCCAGTAAATTGCCATCGTAAATTTGTCTGAAAAAAATTGCGATATGTTGCACGACTATGACCCGGGGGCGTAACTTCTGACGCGCCGCGCAGCACTTTCTGATTAACCATAAACTTGCCATTGTATTCGCCTATGGCACCCGGCGCCTTGGCAAAACCCGGGTAAGGCAGGTAGGAACTTTCGGTCCACTCCCAGCGGCGCCCCCAGTTAAATTTTGAAGAGGCAGCTTCCCACTCAAATTCGGTGGGTAACCGCAAGCCTTTCCATGACGCATAAGCGTAAGCCTCAAAATAGCTGATATGTGTAACGGGATCTTTTAAATGCAGCGGCTCTAAGCCGTGATAGGTATAGTTATGCCATTCATTATCTATGAGGTGCCAATACAACGGCGCTTCAACCTTATTTGCTTTTACCCAATCCCAGCCCTCGGCGTGCCAGTGCCGAAAATCATAATAGCCGCCCCCGTCAATAAACTCCAGGTATTCGGCATTTGTTACCAGTTTGGGGCTTATTTCATAAGCATTGAGGTATACTTTATGCCGGTTAAGCTCATTATCGAAACAAAATCCATCGCCGGTAAAACCTATTTCATAAATCCCTTCACCCATACTAATAAAAGCATCATTCCCCCTTTCATCAATATGAGGGGCGGCATAATTTTTATTATAGGCAGGGAATAGTGGGTTGTGGCCCAGGATGAATTTAATATCGGTCATTAAAAGCTCCTGGTGCTGCTCTTCGTGGTTAAAGCCCAGAATAAGTAATTCTTTAACATCGTCACTTATTTCGCCGCATAAAAAGCTTTCCATGGCTTCATCAACATATTTGCGATAGCCATAGATTTCAATAACCGTTGGGCGGCTCAGGTTACCACGATCTGTACGGATCACGCGCGTGCCAACAGTTTCGTAGTAACTGTTAAAAACGTAATTATAATCAGGATTATATTCCTTGTAACCCATGAAGTAGGGCTTAAGGATGAACGTTTCAAAAAACCAGGTAACGTGACCAATGTGCCATTTAGGCGGACTAACGTCCACAACAGGCTGTACCACATAGTCTTCCGTTTGCAAATACGAACAAATTTTTTCTGTACGTTGGCGTACCTCTTTGTACCGGGCTATTAAATCCATCGATGTTATTTCTTATCCAAAAACTGTTTTAAGTTTGAAATTGTTTTAATCCCCAATTTCCTGGCCTGCTGCTGCCTCATCATTAAAGCGTAAGCATTGTTAAAACCAATGGGTTTAAGCCATTTAATTTGATACCTGCTTTCAAACTGGCGTTGTACATAATTGTATGTGCTATCCCTGTTTACTGTTACCTCATTAACCGTTTTTGGCGATGCCTGTAAAATTGCCAGCAAACCCGTACCCGTGTATTCTGGGTAAAAATCTATCTGGTTATTGGTTAGCGCGTCAAAGCAAATTTTGGTGCCGCCAAGGCCTGTTTTGGTTGATACCTCATGATCTGTATATCCCTTTATCAGCATGCTGTACATATTAGCCAGGATGTATTGTTCACCAAATATCTTTGAACCTATCCGCACTATGCCATCGTTCCCGCCCCGTTCCGGCCGCCATAATTTATTGGCAACCAAAAAATCCCTTGCAACACGTTCGGGGCTTTGGTGAAGATAGTCGGTACGGTAATTTAAAACCGTCATGACTGAATCATTTATTTTGCCCGAAAGCAGATTTAATGTCGGCTCAAGGTCAGGAAATTTTTTCAGGGCATCATCGCGAACAATTGGCGCCGCATAGTATGGCGGAAAAATGTGCTTATCATCATCCAGCACAACCAAATCGTAAGCTTTTAGCCTGCCATCGGTTGAATAGCCACTAATTACATCCAGATGCTTTTCAAATGCAGCCTTATACATTACAGCATCGCTGATCACGATGGTATGGATCTTTAAGCCGTATTTGCTCCGGAGGCCGAGATCGCCGTCCTGCCTGCCCATAAATTCGGGCGTAAAACCCGCGGTAAGCTTTCCTTTTGATTTTGCCGGGATGATATAGAACAGGCAGAATACTACCAGCAATACCGGGAATACATATAAAAAACGCTTCAACTTTTTAAAGCTGATCTTTTGTATCATCGATAACAGCAAATCAAAAACAACTGCCAGCAGCGCCGAAGGAATTGCTCCCGCCAGGATCATGTTGGTATTATTAAGTGAGATCCCACCGAAAATAAACTCGCCCAAACCACCGGCTGCAATAAGCGAAGCCAGTGTTGCCACGCCCACGTTGATCACCGTAGCCGTGCGGATGCCGGCAAATATTACCGGCATGGCCAGGGGCAACTCTACCTTAAACAAGATTTGCCATTTGCTCATCCCCATAGCAACAGCAGCTTCTTTAACCGACGCATCAACCCCCAAAATGCCCGTGTAGGTGTTGCGGATAATGGGTAGAAGTGCGTATAGCAATAATGCAACAATGGCTGGCTTAGGACCAATCCCTAAAAGCGGGATCATGAAACCAAGCAACGCTATACTGGGAATTGTTTGCAGTACTCCTGCAATCCCTAAAACTATGCCTGATAATTGTTTTTTACGAACAATAAGAATGCCCAGCGGCAAGCCAACTAATACAGCTATGCACAACGAAATAAAAGTAAGTCCGATATGCTGCAGGGTTTGCTCCTGCAGCTTGCCCGACTGCTGCTGCATAAACTGCCATAAGGTTTGCTGCTGCTCATTCATGGGCCTGATGGTTTTTATATTGATAAAAGGCCGTCATCAGCTGTTCAAAGCTTACCGTTTTAACCTGGTTTTGATCTTTGCTGATATTAATGGTTTCGCCGTTATTAAATTTAAAACTCTCCAGGGCTTCCCACAGGTTAGTACCGGCATCAAAAGATGAAGCTTTCGTTTCTTTATTTAATTCAGGCAATAATTCCCAAAGATCGATCAGCTTAATGGCCTTAAATTCCAGTTGCAAGCGCTGATGTTTCAAAAAATCTTTTACAAAATCATTTACGGAATTAAACAGTAATTGCGCTGGCGTTCCCGACTGGATAATCTTTCCTTTGTCCATCAGGCAGATCCTGTCACCCAGTTCAAAAGCTTCCTGCACATCATGCGTTACCATGATAATGGTTTTACGCTTAAGCTCATCAAGGGCTTTAAATTCGGCATGAATCTTTGAGCGGGTAACATTATCCAGCGCGCCAAAAGGCTCGTCCATCAGCAACACCGGCGGATTCGACACCAATGCCCTTGCCAAACCAATGCGCTGCTGCTGGCCACCGCTCAGTTCGTTAGGGTAAATATTCAGATACGAAGCATCGAGATGGAGTTTTTCCATTAGTTCGGCCGTGCGCTTTTCAGTTTTCTGTTTATCCCATTTTAACAGATTAGGCACAACAGCGATATTTTGAGCAACCGTATAATGCGGAAACAAGCCGTTGTTTTGCAGCACATAGCCAATCCCACGGCGCAGGGTTTCAGGATCCTGATCCATGATGTTTTTATCATCAATGTAAATACTGCCTTTGGTTGGTTCAATAAGCCGATTGATCATTTTTAGCGTGGTGGTTTTACCGCAGCCGCTGGTGCCTAACAAAATGAGGTTCTCCTGCTCCTCTACCTGGAAAGATACCCCATCAACCGCTTTAACCCCGCCAAAATATTTGCTTACCTTATCAACTTTGATCATGCGCGCCGGTTTTAATCCCCAAGGGTCATGAAAAGGTTATTCAGCGATTCGGAATACAGTGGATGGGCAAAAACACAATAACGGATCCTGTCGTAAGTAATACCGCCTTCCATGGCCATTTGCAGCACAGTCATGATTTCTCCGCCTTCGGGGCCAAGTACCGTAGCACCTAAAATCTTTTTTGTATCGGGATCAACAATGGCTTTCATAAAACCACGTGTATCGCCAGTCTCAATAGCACGCGCCACATGGGCCATGGGCAGCTTTGCTACTTTATATTTAATCCCCAGCTTTTTTGCCCCGGTTTCATCCAAGCCGATCCTGCCCAATTGCGGATCGGTAAACATGCAATAAGGCACCGGACGGTCCTGGATGTTATAATCCGTTTTTTCAAAAAGGTTACGGTAAACAATGGTATAATCGTTATAAGAAATGTGTGTAAACGCCGGGCCGCCCTTTGCGTCACCAAGTGCATAAACACCAGCGGCTGAGGTTTCCAGCTTATCGTTCACCCTGATGTTACCATGCTCATCCGTTTCAATCCCGGCGATGGGCAAATTCAAAGCCTCCGTTTGCGGTTTACGGCCGATGGCCACCAATACATGGGTGCATTTGATTTTGCGCTCCTCCCCTTTTCGAGCTATCGTCGCTGTTATTTTGCCGCCGGCTTTTTGTTTAAACTTAACAGCCTGGGCATTATTGAGGACCTCGATTTTCTCCAGTTCGAGGATCTTTTGCATCTCTTCCGAAATATCCTCATCCTCATGCGATACTATCCGCTCTGATTTTTCTAAAATGGTAACCTTGCTGCCAAACCGCCGAAACATCTGTCCAAACTCCAGTCCGATGTAATTTCCGCCAAGCACAAGCAGATGCCCCGGTACTTCTTCCAAATCAAGTATGGTGGTTGAGTTGAGATATTTTATCTCATTCAAGCCCTCAATTTCGGGAATCAAAGGCAGCGCACCCGGGTTTAAAAAGATAAGATCCGCAGTAATCGTTTGCTTTTTGCCGCTGTTAAGCTTAACCTCAATCGTTTTTTCGCCAGTAAAAGTCGCCTCGCCCAACACCACATCAAGGTTTTGTGTTTTTTCGGCAGATTTTAGTCCGCCATTACGCGAGCGTAATACGATATCATCCTTACGTTTTTTTATGGCGGCAAGATCAACCGAAAACTTTTTTACCGGCACACCCAATTCATGACTTTTACCCGCCATGTAAGCCGCCTTTGCCGAAGCAACCATGGTTTTAGTAGGCGTACAGCCATCGTTAACGCAAGTACCGCCATAAAATCGTTTCTCAATTATAACGGTCTTTTTTCCGGCATTAGCCAATTTTTTGGCTAATGGGGCGCCGGCCTGACCGGCGCCTATAACAATGGCATCGTAAGTTTTCATAGTTTTATTCGGTAATTTTCACACCCTTCCAAAACGCCACATAATTGGTAATGTTTTTTGCAGCATCTTTTGGTTCGGGATAAAACCAGGCGGCATCCTGGTTTTCTTTGCCGTCAACTTCGAGGGAATAATATGATGCCAGCCCCTTCCACGGGCAGGTTGTATGCACGTCGGACGGTTTAAGATACTCGGCCTTAACGCTTTCTTTAGGGAAATAATGATTATTTTCAACAACAATAGTGTCATTGCTTTCGGCAATGACCTGGTTATTCCAGATAGCTTTCATAAAAAGATGATTGATTTATGGAATAAAGATAGCTTTAACCCGGCAAAGTTTGCAAGCCCCCTCTTAGTTTTTTATTTTATTTAATTGATATACAATAGCTTTCATCAACAATTTGGATTTTTTTTATTCTTTCTTTTAATTTTATTATTTAAACTCTATCTTTGCAATCCCAAATCAAGGGAAACAATAAAAAAGGCCCGTTCGTCTAGGGGTTAGGACAGGAGATTTTCATTCTTCAAACAGGGGTTCGATTCCCCTACGGGCTACCACAAGACACGAAACCTCAAATCGAAAGATCTGGGGTTTTTTAATACGTTATCAATCCAGCGTTTTCCGGGGTTGCGTAATTCAAATCAAGGGAAACAAAATAAAATGGCCCGTTCGTCTAGGGGTTAGGACAGGAGATTTTCATTCTTCAAACAGGGGTTCGATTCCCCTACGGGCTACATGGAAAGCCGCTTTAGGAAACGAAGGCGGCTTTTTTGTTTACTATGTTTTGAGCTTATTACCTCCAAAATTGCCACCATTTACCCTCAATAACTTTTGTTGGTGCTTCTGTCTCTAAAGGCGCCGGTTCAACTCTCTTAACCTGCTCTGGTTGAACATCAATTGAAGAAAAGTATCTCATAATTTTTAAATAAGTGTCTTTCTCAATCGGTTGAAGTATATACTGCACTTCGTCAAGCCTTTCCAGCACCAGGGATGGGTGTTGAATAAATCGTTGCCTATCTATTTTTAATATTTCGCTACCCATTCTTAAGATAATCAGATCCGATTTTTGAAGTAGTAATTTATACTCCGGCAATATAATCTGAACCGTTTGCACGCCTTCTGGAAAATTTGCGTCCATAAGGGTTGGCACTTCTAAATCTTCAGTAGCTTGATCAATAAATTGTATTTTTCTAATTTCATCTATTACACGGTCGGCAAATTGCCCTTCATCGGGCTGGTCTTGTGAAAGTTTATTAAGAACGTAGTTCCCGAAATAAAACGGCCGTATACAACCTGGCAGCATAACTTCGTCGCTCTTTTCCAAAAGAAACCTTAATGTATCAACACCATTTAAACGAGATAAATGCGCCCAAGCCGAATTGTATTGGACTTCAAATTGATCTAAAGAAAGTTCGTCATCAAATTCAGGCGAAATTATTGAGTTATTGATTTGGGCAATTGCCAAAGCAAGTTTAGCTGCAAGTATATAATCAGCTGTACTTGCGCAAATATTCAGTTCCACATCATATGCAGCTTCACCAACAGTAAGTGCCACCCCGCGAGCCGATTCATTCTCTAAGTAAAACTTACTGTAACCAACAATAACTTCATCAGTTTCAACTTTTCCTTTAATGCAAACATTATTTGGAACAAAGCTATTCTTAAGCAACTGCCCATATGTAATATTCTGATTCTTATTTATGATGATGTGATAGCTCATAGTGGCTAAGCTACAACTATAAGCCTACATCATCAAACCAGCAACTATATCCAACGAAAAGGCCGATTAAAACGTTCGTTAATCGGCCTTTTGCTTGAGTTCGGAACGCGCACACTTTCCTTTCCCTTAATTTTACCCTTCATAACCCGGATCAAATTCCACAATCCATTCAATACCATATTTATCTCGGAACATACCGGCGTATGTACCCCACGGACTATCGCCGATTGGCCCTTCGACCTCTCCTCCGGCTGATAGTCCGTTAAATATTTTGTCGGCTTCTTCACGACTTTCGGCGCTCGCATATATTTTAGACCTGTTTTCGTTTTCGCTTACCCGTCCCATAAATTCAGGCACATCATTAGCTATCAATACGTTGTTTTTGCCAAGGGGTAAGCCAATGTACATTATTTTGTTTTCTTCACTTTCCGCCACCTGAAACTCAGGGCCGGCCAAATCTTTAAAACGAATGATCCTGGTGAACTCTCCGCCAAAAACTGATTTGTAAAAATCGAATGCTTCCTGGGCGTTGCCATTGAAGTTGATCCAGGGATTAATTGCTCTCATAATTTTTAGTTTTTAAATTGTTATGTTTTTTGTTTATCTCTTCGGTTATTAATATTCATTTCACCTTATGATTTTTGCGATAAGGTTGAAAACAGATCGTCCAGGTTTTTCAACATCAGCATCATTCCTTTGGTGAAACCGTCGGTTAAGCGCTCCATGCGTTCAAGCGATTCATTATAAATGGAAATATTCACGGTTGTTATGCCATCTTGTTCGCTGAAATTGTAATCCCATTCGGAGCCCGGTAATTCGGGGTTTTCGTCTTTATCAGCAAAAGAATTATATAGCTTGAAATTGGTTTTGGGGGTAATAGAAGTATATTTCTGCAGCAGCCAGCGTTCTTGCCCGTCGGGGCTTATCATGGCGTAAAATCTTCGTCCCCCAACTTCAAAATTCATGTATTTGGTTTTAGAGCGCATTGGCGCGGGTGCAGCCCACCGGTCAAGTATTTCCTGTTTGGTAAAAGCATCCCATACCAGGTCAAGCCCGGCATCAAACTCGCGGGTTATAAATACCTTTTGCGCTGCTTTATCAACGGTAAAATCAAATAGCAAATCGTTGTTCATATTTTCTGTTGTTTAATTGTTGATAATACTTTGTCGAGCTGATTAAACTGTGTTTCCCAGCTCTGCCTGAATTGGGCCAACCAATTATCAAGCTCCTGCATTTTCTTTGCATTAAAGTGATAATAAATTTCCCTGCCCGAGTGCTCAGGTTTAATCAGTTCGCATTCATGCAGTACTTTAATATGTTTGGATACTGCCTGCCGGGTCATATCAAATTTTTCGGCCATTGCATTAGGTGTCAACGCCTTGATAGCAATTAAAGTTAAAATAGCTCTGCGTGTCGGATCGGCTATGGCCTGGAATAGATCTTGTTTCATGTTAAAACGCGCAACTTTTGAGTTGCGCAAATTTATTTGTGATTATCTTTTTGGGGAGCTATAACGAGGGGCAGGAAATTTTCATTCTTCAATTGGTTTTTTATATAGTCATGGACACCCGATTATAGTTTTGAATCATAAGAATAATCGATGTTTTATTTCTTAAGATATAATCTTCAATGGAGTCATAATTTGTAGTATCTGATGTAATTTTGCTTTCGTTGAGGGTAACAAATTGTTCCGATTCTTCATTACCAAGCAAAGACGTTTTTAAAACAGTGTAACGAAGCCCCATCTTAAGAGCATTTATTTCATTGTCTGAAAAAATACTAAGACTTAAAATCTCGTTAGAAATTTCATTATAATCCGTCGACGTGAAAATCTTCAAGCGTGGCCTGCCTCCAAACGAAAGCACTTCGCCTTTGTACACCTCTGTTTTTTCTTCTTCTATATATTGTACAAAGATCAAGAATAACGGCAGATAACCGGGATTTCCTTTAGTTAAACTGAAATATAGGGCAGTAACAATAGAGTCAGGATTATATATATCAATAAGTAGCTTGAATTTTTTCGAACTTGATTGCAGATCTGTTATAAGACGACTAATAAATTCCGCCCATTGCGGCGTGTGTGCCAAACAATGCTGGCATTCCATGTAGATTTCTTTAAGCCGCTCCATTTGACCAGATTCGGTAAATGCAACGAATTTGTTTGAACTGCCTCCATCGTGTCCTTTAAGTTCTTTTAACAATAGATCGTCCCCGTATCTCGGATCATTCTTGAATATACCATATCGCTTAATCGCTGTTATCTGCCAATTCTGAATCCCGATAATACTCTCGAATTTTTCAGCATAACCAACCTCCATTGTGTCGTAATATTTACCCATTTCTAAGGCAACAATAAAAACCTGTTCTAGATAGGATTGATATGATTTTTTGTCTTCAAACTCACTTTCTTCCATATCGAGATGATGCATCCCCTTGAGAAGATCGATCGAATACAACAGTTCCTCTATTGATTGTTTTTGAAAAGCTGCATCAATTGCATAATAATGGAACAACTCTTTATCTGGCAAAGCATCTAAATCTATTGCTACATAATTATCAATATTTGCTTGTTGAAGTTTTTGATTTAACACTTCATGGGCTATTTGGCGCTTTTCCTTTGTGGCAAACAAATACAAAATCTGATACGCCATAAACTTTCGGGAATATCCAGGATTACTTATAGGCGCTACTTCTTCGATACTTTCGGGTATTTTAGTTTGAGCGTTTAAATAAATCCTTAAACCTTTTATAGGGAAACGAGATCTGAAGCAAGTAAAGGAGAATGCCCGTATTATTTCGTCCCAATGTGTTGAAATAACTATGATTTTTATCTCACTATCACGTGCTTTATATTTATCCCTAATAAGCTCAGCATATTTAAATACCTCTGTGAAGGTTTGGCGGGCGGCCGAATCGGATCTTTTAATTTCTACAATGACGAAATTGTTATAGACATCCTTACAAAGTATATCTATGAATCCGTTGGTTCCTATTTCATCTGACAGATAATATTCTTTCTTTACAATTTGCAAGCCTCGTTCAATAAACTCGGGATTGGCGACAAGCCAGTCGCGTATGATAAATTCAACTTGCATATGCTTTACCTACAATAGATTATTCATTAATTGAATAATTCAAATTACATAAATTTTACTAAAATCAACAACTAGGGTGTGAACATACCCGTGACTTATCAAACTAAGAAGCCACGGGTACATTGCCCTGCATCCAAGCGTTATATGCTCGAGCCAAACAACATTCCCACGAAGGACGCCCTCTACATTAAAAGATTTTGTTCCCATACTTAAATATCTATACCGAATAAATCTTCCATTTTTATTATTAATTTTAATTAACTGATTATCACTCCAATAACCATGAGAAGACTGCTACTCCTATTTTTCGCGCTTTTTGCAATTATTTGCGCCGCCTCGTGTCGTAAAAGTGATAATGCTACCCTTTCAAAGCCGAGTCCCGATTCGTTGAAAAAACCGGTTGTTATCACACGGCCCCCAGTAACATTGGTTGGCCGGTGGGATGTAAGCGCAGAAAAATTCGTAAAATATCGGGATGGTGCAGAAATATCGAATACCACCAGCGCAGCTGCTCCTTATAATTTAGCTTACGTAATTTTTAATAACGACAGCACTTATACGTGTTTAGCGATGGACTGGTACCCGGCACTTTCAACATATGGAGTGGTGAAGGACGAAGTTGCCGGGACTTATCGGCTTGCTGACAGCAGTTTATCCGTATCCTCCTACCTGGCTGGTTTAAATACGATATATTATGGTGGCCCTCCAAATTCGCCGCCTACCTTGACGCCCGTTTCGGATAAAATGGTATTGAGACAGTTTACAGATTCTACCCTCACTGTGCACCACGAATATGTATTTAATGCCACCGATCCATCGGCCGGGCCTGTTGGTAATTACAAGTATATCTGGGACCTGTATTACAGGAAACATGGTTATTAACCAGTTCCTGCAAGGTACAATCATACTGTTAAAACAGGTCGCATTCTTGCTTTCGGTACATAATTAGGGCTTAAATAGAACAATACCGGCAACATCTGTGTCGCGATCCACCCCGCAATTTGTCGTTTTCACACAGTACACAAGCCTAAAATACCTGCCATCTTTGTATTGTCAATCAAATCGAAACAATTAAACTAACATTCCATGAAAAGAGTATTTAAAGGATCTAATGTCATCCAACCGGTATTAATAATTGCTATACTTTTTTTTACCGTATTCCAATCTAAAGGGCAACAGCTTAAGCCAGCCGCCAGTGGCTATGCACCGGTTAATGGCATCAAAGTTTATTACGAAGTTTATGGCGAGGGAAAGCCTATCGTTTTGCTGCATGGCGCTTTTTATACCATTGAGCTGAACTGGGCGCAGTTAATCCCTGAATTGTCAAAAACAAGAAAGGTAATTGCCCTTGAAATGCAGGGGCATGGGCACACGCCATATTCCGACAGAAAATTAGACATTGCTACCCTGGCAAGTGATGTAGAAGGAGTAATGAATTACCTAAAAATTGATAGTGCCGATGTTGCAGGATATAGCATGGGAGGTTCCATAGCTTACCAGTTTGCAGTAAAAAGCCCTAAACGGGTAAGAAAATTAGTGATCATTTCATCTACGTACAAAACTAACGGCTGGCTGCCTGTGGTAAATGGTGGTTTTAAAGGTTTTAAGCCTGAATTTTTTGACAATACTCCGTTAAAAACTGCATATGATGCAGTGGCACCCGACAAAACAAAATGGAGAAAGTTTATAGAACAAATGATTGTTTTTGCCGGGGTACCCTTTGACGTGGGTGATGCCAATATTGCAAAAATCACCTCGCCGGTGCTGCTTATTTCTGGCGATAATGACGGGCTGGACAAAGTGGAGTTGGCAAAAACATACCAATTACTGGGAGGCGGCGTATCTGCCGATTTGGCCCCCATGCCAAAATCACATTTGGCCATTGTTCCTGCACAGGGACATGTAAGCTTAATGCAGCAAACAAAAACGATATCAGATCTTCTGAATGGCTTTTTACAATAATAAAGCCGCAATAATGCAATCTGAAGATACCACCGCAGGAAAAGGAATTTTATTTACCTATAACTATTTATAAACAAATGAGAAAAATCAGAATTTTTGAACATATCTCGCTGGATGGCGTGATAGAACATGACGGAGACTATACCTATGGCGCATGGACAACACCCTATCGCAGTCCTGCCGGAGCGGCAACCCTCCTGGAGGCATACGGGCCAAACTTCGACCTGCTGCTTGCCCGCCACACTTACGATATATTTAGTGGCTTTTGGCCTACTGCCGGAGATTTCCCAATGGCTAATGCTATAAATGCCGCAACAAAATACATAGTAACCCACAGGCCCGACAGCCTGGAATGGGGACCGGTAAAGGGTTTAGGCGAGGATATTATAGCGTCTATTCGCGATCTCAAATCAACCGACGGCCCCGACCTGATCGTCGTTGGAAGTTCAACGCTAACTTCTGTGTTGCTTGACCAGGGACTGGCTGACGAGGTTGTGCTCATCACCTACCCGGTGTTGCTTGGCCGGGGTAAACGCTTATTGTCGGACACTATTGACGCCCGGGAGCTTGCTTTTGTCGACTCGAAGAGTACACCCACCGGTTTGCTCGTCAACACTTACCGGCACGTTGGCCCGCTGAAAAAGTAACATTTCGCCAGGGGGCGGATTTCCCAAACACGCAGCGAAGCCGCTTTACGAAAGTAGAGCGGCTTTTTTAATTACTTCCGTGAATACAGCACCTACCTTACAAACTGACATTTGGTAAACCCTGCCAACCGCATTAATTGTTAACTTTGCAACAGTTAAAAGTTTAAGAATGTCTATAACTACCGAAGACGAAAAGATTGGAATGCAGCAGGCCAGCGATGCTGTAGCTATTACGCTCAAGAGGATGCGGGAGTACGCCAAACCGGGTATCTCTACAAAAGAACTTGACGAATACGGCGGCGAATTACTGGCACAGTTGGGAGCAAGATCTGCGCCTTTGCTAACCTATAATTTCCCGGGACATACTTGTATAAGCGTGAACGAGGAAGCAGCGCACGGCATACCTTCGGCCGATAAAATCCTTAAGGAAGGCGACCTCGTAAATATCGATGTATCAGCAGAGCTAAATGGTTACTGGGCTGATAACGGCGGCTCCTTCGTTTTAGGGCAGGATATCCATGGCTATGGCAAACTGGTGGATACCTCGAAAGAGATCTTAAAAAAAGCGATCAAAAACATTAAAGGCGGTGTCAGGATCTCGGAGATCGGCAGGCTAATTGAAACTGAAGCTAAAAAAGCCGGCTACACGGTAATAAAAAATCTGACCGGGCATGGTGTTGGCCGCAGCTTGCACGAAGAGCCGCATGAAGTTGCCAACTTCTGCGACAGGTATAACACTGCACGCTTTAAAAAGAATTCCGTGGTGGCGATAGAGACATTCATCTCAACACGGTCGACAATTGCCGATACTCAAGCCGATGGCTGGACATTAATTGGTAATAAAGGCGGTTTTGTTGCACAGCACGAGCACACCATTATGGTAACCGGCGGTGAGCCGGTAATATTTACCGCACAAAACGGTATTTGGGATTAATTCTTTTTGGAACAGATCAGGCAATACCCTGAAGTATTTATGTTAGATAGCTACTAAGCCGCTTTACCAAACCGAGCGGCTTTTTTTTGTGCGTATGCTATGACAAGCCGAGGGTATACATCCATTTAAAAAACGCTGCAAATCAGATCCGTGTATTTTGGCTTTAATTTATCCGTTAACCTATTATCCATTAGTATTTTATTAATTTGGAGTAGTTATTAACCTCATTCATTCACTTGAAGCCGTATACATTCCATATTACCCTTTATGACGCTGCGTTTTTTGGGATGCTGTTTATTGGCCTCACTTTTATCCTACTTTTATGGTTCGCCAGGAAAACAAACCAGTCGGCAAACCGGTTTTTGGCGATGGCGTTGGCTATTGCCGCTTTGTGGATAATCCGGATCCTGGGCACCGATATCGGGCTGTCAACCTATATTCATAACTGGGGCCGGCTGCCGCTGCAGTTTTCGCTGGCATTTGGCCCGCTCATTTTCTTTTATGTACTTAAAATAACCCAGCCGGAGTATAAATTCACCCGCAGGGACCTGCTGCATTTCAGCCCCTTGTTAGTCGAACTAAGCGCCTGGGCTTTAGAAGTGCTGGAAAGTATAAAAACGGGCCGGGCAACTTATGATACGCTGATATTTCAACGAATAAACCCTGTATTACTACTATTAGCATTTATCTCGATAATTATTTATCTATACCGGTGCCGCAGGCTGATCGAAAACTTTTACCAGGAGCTAAAATTTAACGGAGGCGACCGGTACCGGCACGAGTTGAAATGGATACATAACCTACTAACAGTCTTCGGGTTGTTATGGCTGTTGTGGATCCCTTTTATAGCTACTGACTATTTTTATTATGATTACCAATTGGGCACTCAGGCATTCTATCCTTTGTATCTCCTGCTAATGTCCATGCTTATCTGGATGGCGGCAAGAGCATTTTTAAGACCGGAAGTTACTGCACAGGCGGATAACATACCGGTTTTAAAACCATTACTACCAGCGGAGCTGAAGCAAAAAGGCGCCTGGTTAAAGCGGGTTGTTAAAGAAAATAATTACTACCAGGATCCTGAATTGAGTTTAAGCTCCCTCGCCGAAAAGCTCGGTATGCATACCCATGAGTTATCACGGATCATCAATACGGTGCTTAAAAAAAGCTTCAATGATTTTATTAACGAATACCGGGTACAGGCAGCTGTGCGGAAAATGCGGGATCCCGCTAATGATCATATCACCCTTTTAGGGATAGCGTTTGAATCGGGATTTAACTCCCAAAGTACCTTCAGCCGCATTTTCAAGCAGGTGACCGGGAAAAGCCCGCAGGAATATAAAAATAACTTAAAAAAAGAGTACCCATCTTATAAGTTGAGAAGCGATACCCAATTTGCGCCGGTAGTTTTGAATCATGAAACCGCTCCTAAATGGTCTTATGATAAAACAAACCGCAACTTTATGTTTAAAAATTATTTCAAAATCGCCTGGCGTAATTTAACGCGCAATAAAAGCTATGCCGCTATTAACATTACCGGCCTGGCCGTAGGTATTGCTGTTTGTATGGTAATCTTTATCATTATACAGTTTCAAACAAGCTTTGATAGTTTTCACCCAAAGAAAGACCGTGCCTATCGTGTGCTAACCGAATACCATCACGCAGAAACCGGTGATATTACCTATGGTAAAGACATCCCCTTTCCGTTGCCTTTAGGATTAAAAACGGCTTTCCCCCAAATAGAACAGGTTGCCCCAATTTTTGCAAGCCAAAATGACCAGTTGATTATTCCTGACGAAAATGGGGTCACGATAAAAATGTTTAAGGAACAAAGGGGCCTGTTTTACACCAATCCATCATTCTTTAAAATTTTCAACTTCCCGCTGCTTGCCGGCTCGTACGCTTCATTAAAAGACCCTGACAACGTACTGCTTACCAAAGAGGTTGCTGAAAAGTATTTTGGCGACTGGAAATCGGCAATGGGTAAAACCATTAAATTGCAAATGGGCGGCTTTATGTTTGAGCATGGCACGGACGTATTAAGAGTGTCGGGGGTCCTGGCTACCATTCCTCCAAATTCTGACTTTCAGCTCAAACTTGTTGTTAGCTTTGGGACTGGGTTTACCGGAGACTATTTAGCAAAATCTACAGATTGGAACAGAACGGTAACTGATTTTGGCTGCTATATTTTGTTACCCAAGAACCTTACTGCCGACAATTTTAATCAACAGCTGAGAGCTTATTCACAAAAGGTACAATCTTCTGATGATAAGGACAGTCATATTATACAAGCACTAAATGCTGTTCATTATGATTCACAAACAGGCAACTACAGCAACCAAACAGCCAGTCATCAGTTGCTCAATGTACTGTGGCTAATTGCCGCGTTCATCCTGCTCATTGCCTGTGTAAACTTTATCAACCTCTCTACCGCGCAGGCTGTTAACCGGGCAAAAGAGGTTGGTGTCAGAAAGGTTTTGGGGAGCAATAAATCGCAATTGCAACTCCAGTTCATTGTCGAAACATTTTTGATCGTAGCAAGCGCTGTATTACTTGCAGTTGCTATTACCATGCTTGCATTACCTTATATAAGCCGGCTGTTAGAATTGTCACTTTCGTTCAACATATTCAGCAATCCTTCAATTATTTTATTCCTTCTGGCTGTGGCAGTTGTTGTAACCGCCTTGGCGGGTTTTTATCCTTCTATTGTTTTATCGCGTTTCAATCCTGTTAATGCTTTAAAAAGTAAACTCACAACAGATCCGGCAAAGGGAATTTCATTAAGAAGGGGCCTGGTGGTGTTTCAATTCATCATTGCGCAGGCATTGATCATCGGAACGCTCGTCATTGTAAAGCAAATGGACTATTTTATGGATCAGCCTTTGGGCTTTGATAAAGAAACAATTGTTAATATTCCGTTCCGGGTAGATAGTCTTCGAATGAGCAGGCTGAGTTATTTGAGGGACCAGTTATTATCCATAAACGGCGTACAAGCGGTATGCTATAGTTCTAACACCCCAATTGAAAACGGTAATGATACGTGGAGCGCAGTCAGGTTTGACCACGCAACAAAAGAAACAGGTTTCAAGGCGATTACCAAATTTGCCGACGAAGGCTACGTACCCACCTACAAACTAAAGTTGATAGCAGGAAGAAACCTTCAGCCCTCTCCCTTGACCAGGGAGTTTTTGGTAAACGAATCGCTTGTAAAAAGCTTAGGGATTAAAAACCCCGGGGACATATTGAACAAGGAAATCAGCATATGGGATGGTGTAATAAAATGCCCGGTTGTTGGCGTATTAAAAGATTTTAATGACAGGTCTTTCCGGCACGGCCTTGCACCATTGCTTATCGCCACAAACATCACCATGTATAATCAGGCCGGTATAAAGCTTAAAACCACGAATGTTTTTTCGACGATGCAATCTGTTAAACAAGTATTTGAAAAAACATTTCCCAATTTTGTTTATGAATACCGATTTTTAGATGATAAGGTTGCAAGTTTTTACAAACAGGAAAATCAGTTAGCCCAATTGTATAAAATTTTTGCCGCTATCGCGATACTTCTAAGCTGCCTGGGCTTGTATGGTTTAGCCTCGTTCATGGCTGTACAACGGATAAAAGAAGTCGGCATCCGCAAAGTACTTGGCGCTACGTCAGGCAGCATCGTTTATTTGTTTTCGAAAGAGTTTATCATACTCATTGCTATCGCCTTTGCCATCGCTACCCCCATTGCATGGTATTACATGCACCAGTGGCTGCAAGCTTATGTTTACCGCATCAATATCAGTTGGTGGCTATTTGCGGCGGGTGGAATGGCAGCAATTGTTATTGCACTTGCAACCATAAGTTTCCAGGCAATAAAAGCGGCGAAAGCTAATCCGGTGAAGAGTTTGAGGAGTGAATGATTAAGTGGTTCAGGCAAACAAAGATATTAAATGGATTTGGTTCAATACAATATGTTGAATTATTTACTTTTAACAAATTGAATTCTTTAAATTGATCGCATAAAGAATCTAATTAAACCCTATGCGAAACGCAGCCGCTAAACCTTAACATCAACCTCACATATCAATACAGCCATGATCAAAAACTATTTTAAAGCAGCGCTTCGCAATTTCCGGGCGCACCGTTTTTTTACTTTCGTAAATATAGTGGGATTGGCTATTGGTGTCAGTGCGGCCCTGGCTATTTATGTTATCGTAAGTTTTGATCTCAGTTTCGATAGGTTTCACAACGATAGTGACAGGATTTACAGGGTCGTAACAGACTTTTCATACATGGATAAGGTAGTAGCCAAATTGGGCATGGTAAATGGCCCGCTTCCCGCAATAGTAAAAGCAGAAGCAACTGGTATAAAAACTGCCACCCGCTTTTTAGAAATGAAAAACACTGATGTACAGGTCCCCGATGAAACATCAAGTCCGGTTAAATTCAGAGGTGAAAGTAGTATTGTGCTGGCTGATGATGAATATTTTAATCTGTTTAATTATAAATGGCTGGCAGGTTCGCCAGCTACAGCACTTCGAGAGCCATACCAGGTGGTACTTACCTCTGATCAGGCCAGGAAATATTTCCCCAATACCCCTTACAACCAATTATTGGGCAAAACGGTTATATATGACAGCATCAAAACAACCGTTTCGGGTATAGTTCAAACTCCCGCTCAAAATACCGATTTTTATTTTAAGGATTTTATATCCTATCCAACCTGCCTGCATAATGCCAATTTGAAAAACATGACCCGTTTAACCGAGTGGCCGGGTGTGGTGTGGCAATTATTCATTAAGATTGATAAACATGCGAATGCCGCTGACATAGAAGAGCGGATCAACGGGTTGCTGAAAAAATACAATAAGGAACTAAGGCCCGGAGACGGCCAGACTGAACATTTACAATCATTCCGCGACCTGCATTTCGACCTGGTATATCCCAATTTTGAAAAAGGGAGGCGGGCGAGCAAGACTACGCTATATAGTTTACTCATTGTTGCCGGATTTCTGTTATTGCTTGGGTCCATCAATTTTATTAATCTTTCAACAGCGCAGGCTGCACAGCGGGCCAAGGAAATTGGGATCCGTAAAACTATGGGCAGCAGCAGATGGCAGCTAATTGTACAGTTTTTGAGCGAAACTTTGGTTATCACACTTGTTGCCATCTGCATAGCCATGGTACTGACACCGGTGATACTGAAATTCTTTGCAGATTTTATCCCCCCGGGCGTATCTGTTAATTATTTTGATAGCAACCTGTTGCTGTTTTTATTCACACTCCTAATAACAGTAACCCTACTGGCCGGATTGTACCCCGCAATTATCCTTTCCGGGTACCGGCCGGTATCTGTATTACATAACCTGCCGAACAAAGATACAGGCAACAGCGGCGGAACGTTGCTTAGAAAATCGCTGTCAGTTACGCAGTTTATAATCGCCCAATTTTTCATCATGACAACGCTGTTGGTTAATAAACAGGTTTTTTATGCGCTGCATAAAGATATGGGCTTCAGTAAAGACGGGATCATCAACATAAGTACTCCTCTTAATACGATAAATACTAACAAACAACAGTTATTTAAAGACAAAATAAGTCAGATCCCCCAGATCGATTTAATGAGTATCGGAAGCGAGCCGCCTGCTGATGAAAAGATCGGAGTATGGGAAGTAACTTATAACGACGGAAAAAAAGAAGTTAAAGCAACCCTGCAACAACGAAACGGCGACGAGAATTACCTTAAAGTTTACCGTATAAAATTATTAGCCGGCCGTAACCTGCAACCGGCAGATTCACTGACTGCCGTACTGGTAAATGAAAAGTATACCCATATGATAGGTTTTCAGAACCCCGCGGATGCTGTTGGGGCATCTTTTGATTATGAAGGCAATAAGAGAATGATAGTTGGCGTAGTTGCTGATTTTTATCAGAAATCACTCCGGGACCCAATCATGCCCATGTCTATACAAACCCCGCATTACCGGTTTAATGATCGGTTTTTCCATATCTTGCTAAAGCCTCAAACTACCGGAAATAATGATTGGAGCAATGCCATCGGCAGAATGAGAAAAGCCTGGACGGAGGTTTATCCAGATATTGAATTTGATTATCATTTTTTTGATGAAGAGGTAGCCCGTTTTTATGATAGCGAACAGCGCACATCGAAATTACTCGGCTGGGCAACAGGACTTTCTATATTAATCAGTTGTTTGGGCTTACTCGGCCTAACCATTTTTAATACCAACAGGCGCACACGGGAAATTGGTATCCGAAAGGTACTTGGCGCGTCGGTAACACAAATTGTAAAGTTATTGTCGTCAGAGATAGCCGGATTAATTATTTTATCTTTTGTATTGGTTATGCCATTTGCCTGGTTTGCAATGACCAAATGGTTGCAAAGCTATGCGGACCGCACGGCAATAAGCTGGTGGATATTTGTTCTTAGTGGAATTGGAATGTTGTTTGCCGCATTTTTAACATCAGCTTTTCAAACAATCAAGACAGCCTCCTCAAATCCGGTAAAAAGTTTAAGAAACGATTAAAATGCCGTTTGTAAAAACATTCTTTATTATTCTTTCAAAAAACCAGTTTGTATTTAGTGGTGTCAAGCCACCACTAAAGTCAGAAATTTCTAAGCATTAAACCTTATATACCCTGAAGTAAATGCCGTCGTATTTTACATGGAGACATTATTTTAACCCCAGCCTGCTGCGCAGAAGATCCCGGTAAGTGCTTCCTATCGGGATTTTTTCGCCGTTAATAATAAGTTGATGCACTTCGATCATGGTAATATGTTTAATAGCTACCACATACGATTTATGCACGCGTAAAAAATCCGCTGCGGGCACGAGGTCAAAAATATCGCCCATATTTTCACGCACCAGGATATTTCTGTCTTTAAGGTGAACGGTGATATAATTACCGTCTTTTTCCAGGTACAAGATCTCATCTACTTTAACCTGGTAAGTTTGCGGACCGCTTTTGATAAAAACGGTGGGCTCATCCTCTTTGCTTACCCCATTTCTTGAAGATAGTGCCGCTGCGGCTTTATTTATGGCTGCAAGAAAGCGCTCAAAAGTGATAGGTTTCAACAGGTAATCGAGGGCGTTCAAGTCGTAGCTCTCTACCGCATAGTGACTGTAAGCGGTAGTAAAAATGACCATTGGCCTGGGCGACAAGGTTTGCACCAACTGCATTCCGCTGATATCAGGCATATTAATATCCAGAAAAACAAGGTCTACCTTTTCGCGGTTCAGGAATTCGATGGCCTTCACCGGTTCGCGAAAGGTGGCTTTCAAATCAACCAGGCTGGTTTTAAGACAATAGCGCTCTATCACTTCAAGCGCCTTAGGCTCATCATCAATGGCAATGCAGGTTATCATTCCAGGTCAATTTCGAGTTTAACAATATATTTCCCCTGGTCTTCATTGATCTGCAGGTTATGTTTGCCGGGGTACAAAAGATCGAGCCGTCGCTTTACATTCCCGAGCCCGATGCCGCTTTTTTCATCCTCCATTTTTTTGATGGCGCTATATTTGGTATTGACACAGGTAAAGATCAGCTTATGGTCTTCAAGCACAATGGCAATATCTATCCCGGATGTTTGCCCAATAGAAACGCCGTGCTTAAAGGCATTTTCAACAAAAGGGATAAATAGCATCGGAGCGACGACGACAGTTCCCGTCTGCGCAGGGTGATCAAATATCACTTTTACCTCATCATCCGCATAACGCAGCTTATTCAGGGTAATGCAGTCTTCCAGGTATGCTATTTCTTTATTTTAGCGGCACGCCGCCTGCATTGCTGTCATAGATCATGTAGCGCATCATGCCCGAAAGTTTGGAGATGCCGTCGGCAAGCTCATCATTCCCCTTTTCCTGTGCCATCGAAAACAGGTTATTGAGGGTATTAAACAGGAAATGCGGATTGATCTGCGATTTAAGGAATTTGATCTCGGTACTCAGTTGATAAGCCTCCAGCTGATTGCGTACCAGTTCAGTTCGGGCCCATTCTTTCAAAAAGAAATAGGCTATTGAAAGCCCGGCTGCGGTTAAAAAAATAAGCAGCATGGTGAGCTGCATGTGCACCCAGTTCCCTATTGCAAAAAATGCGTTATGATTTGGTACCAGGTGATTCAGGCCATCATTGCCTGCTGCAAAACCAGGAGGCGGGGGCCCAATGGGCAGGTTATTGCTCAATTTAGAGCCAACCAAAATATAATTGGCCAGAAAGACCAATATAAACCAGCCTGCCGCGGTAGCGATGCCCGCAAATAAGCTTTTATAGCGAAGCGCCTTTTTAAAGATCAAAAATATATTACCGTAAAACAGCAGGGCCAGAAAAGCGAGTGTAAAGCGGGAATACGGAAAAATGGTGTCTACCTCACTCCTTTCCATGATCTTTCCGTTATGATTTACCCGGATCTTGACCGTTGAGCTGGTTAGCGAATTCAGGGTGTAGTACACCCCTATCCAGAACGCCAGGTGGATCAGTATCTCGATGATATGTTTGACCTTGATACGGTGCATTCTTCAAAAGTATATTAAGCCCGGCTCATTCATAAATTATTGATGTTAATATAGCGAATTGCCGGCTAAACGGGCAATTTTTGAAATCCGGGCTTAAGGCCGCCGGCAATTTGTTTTCGGCAGAAGCTCAAATAACAAATATCCATTCTATGCAGAAATGAAGACGCTGTTCATACCAAAGTTTTTGGTGGATTTAAAGGGCAAGGTACTATTGTTTAAAAATATCCAAATTATGAAAAAGCGATTTTTATTGTGCACAGCCCTTTTATCATGCACCATTATGGCCCGGGCACAAAAACCGGATACCGCACAAGTGCTGGTACACTACAAGTTTTCCCACATCAGGGATACTACCAACCGGGAGCACCCCTACACCGAGAACATGGTTTTGATTGTGGGTAAAAATGCCGGGGTTTACAAAAGTTATGACAAGCAGTTGCAGGATGCGCTATTCAAAAAACAGGTGCAGGAACAGATAGCCAACTCAGCCGACGGACATGTAAATATCCAGCGGAGGTCATCGGGCTCGGGTACGGATTATTACCAGCTCCCGAACGAAAAAAAACTGGCAAGGAAAGAACCGCTCCTGTTCAATAGCTATCTCATAACGGATGCCCTGCCCGCCATCGAATGGAAAATAAGCGGAGATACAGCAACGTTTGGTGGCTTGCATTGCCAGAAAGCAACAGGTCATTTCAAGGGAAGGGATTATACGGCCTGGTTCAGTCCTGATCTGCCGCTGCATATAGGCCCCCTGGAAACTCAATGGACTACCGGGGGTGATTGTAGAGGCTTATGATACCAAAAAAGAAGTTTATTTTAAGTTTGACGGGATTGAAAAAGCGGTCATCTCTCCGCAAAAAAGTGATCAGCCGGCCAGCCCGGCTCCTGATAACCAGGGACGGATGGCCGTGATGATAGGCATGGACGATCAGGTTGGCGATCCAAATATCATCCAGCTCCCCACCAATGCCATTAAAACTACCGAAAAGGAGTTTTCCAAATTGCAGGAGGCCATGCGAAAGGATCCGAATGCCTTTGCCCAGTCAATGGTGGCTGCACAGGCGGCAAGCCAGGGCAGGCCAGCCCCAAAAATCGATATCAGGATCGGGCCGCAGCCGGTGATCAATAACCCGATAGAATTGCCTGAAAAGAAATGAGCCGGATTATAAAGTCAGTATGGTTGCTGGTTATAGGGTTACTATTTTCGGCTCCCGGCTTTGGTCAAAGTATTAAGGGCACAGTGAAAGACAGCACCGGGAAACCGGTGCCTTATGCCACCATTAACCTCAAAAACGCGGCCACTAATAACATTATAAACTATACCATAACCGATACCAAAGGCACCTACATTTTGCCGCTCCCGGCCAATACACCTATGAGCGGCCTGCTGGTCGAGGCGCGTTGTATAGGCTATAAAAATCAGAGCAGGGGCATTACGGATTTGCAGGCGCCTGTTGATTTCACTTTGTCTGTTTCCGTCAACCAGTTACAGGCCGTAGTGATTAAAAGCAGCCGGCCGGTGTTGCGGACAAACGGTGATACCCTAAGCTATAAAGTATCTGATTTCAGCAGTGTGCAGGACAGGGTTATTGGCGATGTGATTAAAAAACTGCCGGGTATAACGGTTGCCGCTGACGGCAGGATCAGCTATAACAATAAACCGATCTCCAACTTGTACATCGGCGGTGATAACCTGCTGGACGATAAATATAATATTGCTACCACTACCATTCCCCAAGGTGCGGTAGACCAGGTGCAGGTGATCCAGAACCACCAGCCCGTTAAAGTGCTCCAAAATAAAGTAGTGAGCGATGATGTGGCGCTAAACCTCAGCTTCAAAAAAGGCGCTAAATTGCAGATGGTGGGGCAAGAGAGCATCAGCGCGGGCTTACCTGGCAATTATGATGTGGATTTGAATGCCATGATGTTTAAGGATAAGTACAAGGCCATTAATTACCTTAAAGGCAATAACACAGGTAACGACCTGCAACAGGACCTGGTATCGCACAATTTTGCCGATTATATGCAGCAGATCGATAACGATGTACCGGCCACCATGTTATCGCTTGGTTCGGTGAATGACCCGGCTTTATCACGTAACCGGTATTTATTCAATCGCTCGGGGATCCTCAATCTCAATAACCTGGTCAATTTTAAAAAGAATGTGCAGATGAAGATCAATGCTTATTATTTGCGCGATGCCCGGCGTCAGGACTACAGCCAGCACACCACCATCTTTTTACCCGGCGATACGGTACGCTATAATGAAACGCAACGTAACCGCTTCCGCCCCGACATATTGCATACTCAGTTTACGCTGAACATTAACCAGGATAAATATTACCTGAACGATGTGTTGCTGATGGATAACAACCGGTCCACCAATTACTCAGACCTGAATACAAACGGCAGCATGGTGAACCAGGTATTTAAAGATAACGCGCTGAATTTTTCTAATGAATTTAACCTGATCAAATCCTTAAGATCAAACAACATTATCCAGGCTTACTCCTATATCAGTCATTCGACTGAGCCTGAGAGCAGGACAATTGGGCCGGACTATAACAATCCAATATTCAACAATAATGTACCTTATGCTCAGTTGGTACAAAATGTAAATGTACCTGCATGGTATACCAATAACTATATCTCTTTCAAAATACCGTCGAACCTTATCACGCAAAGTTTCAGAACAGGGTTCAGCGTTCAATCACAAAAGTTAAACTCAGATCTAAACGTTGTACAGGCAGATAACACGGTTAACCTTGAACCAGACAGTTCCATCAACCATTTAAACTGGACCAGGAAAAAACTGTATGCCGAAGCAGCTTATGATCTGCCAGGCAGTATCCTCAAAGTGAACCTCACCTTGCCGTTAAGCCTGCAGCAGATCAATTATTCGGATAGCCTGTATGCCCTGCGTAAGGGTTTAACCAGGTTATATTTCAATCCGCAGCTAAAAGTAAAATATCAAACCGGGATGGAGAACTACCTGAATTTGTTTTACAGCTACCGCAATGAGGCGGGTACCGTAGAAGATATGTACCAGGGCTATATCCTGAAGGATTACCGGACACTTTATGCCAATAATGCCGGCCTTACCGAACGGCAGAACCAGTTGGCCGCCCTTGGATTTAACTACCGCAAAGCGCTAACCCTTTTGTTCGCCAGCCTGAACATTGTTTATAACCATATCGCTTCCAATAATATCGCTTCAGAAGTAATTACCAACACCCTGCGGCAGCGTGTAGTACTGCCATATTCCAACAGTACCGATTCGTGGACGGTGAACGGCACTGTCAGCAAATATTCCTTTGCATTAAAAACCACTTTCAGCGGAGGGGTAAAATGGCAAAGTAATAAGTCGGTGCAGATCCAGAATAGCGCGCTGCTTCCTTTCAATACCATTTCCAGAACTATAAATGCCGGCGCGGATACCAAAGTGAATGAGCAGATAAACTTTAGCTATAAAGCTGCATTTACCCAAATCCAAAGTCATTCAGCAGCGGAGGCATCAACTTATCATATTAATCAGTTGCTTCAGCAAGCATCGATCAATTATAATCCTGTAACCAATTTACAGTTCAAATTATCAGGCGAGCATTACTTCACCCGCCAGCAAGGTAATCCTGACCTTAAATACTTTTTTGCAGATGCCTCGGCAAAATTCAGGGTCGAAAAATGGAAGACCGACCTGGAACTGAGCGTTGCTAATTTCCTGAACGTAAAAACTTATAACACGCTTTACTTATCAGCCAATACATTAACTGCCAGTTCGTACACCTTGCCGGGAAGGATTATATTGCTCAAAATAATGTTTCATATTTGAGTGGTGTCAGGTTTTTTCAGGCAACCTATCCGGCCTGCTGCTCCTCTTCCGTCAGTTTCAGCAATGTGGCTTCATTTTTTATGCGGATGCTTTTGCCCGATATTTCGATGATCTCCTCATCGATAAAATCATTAATGGTGCGAAACAGTGATTCATAGGCCGCACCTGTAAATGAGGCCAGGTCCTGCCGGGTAAGTTCAATCTTGATAAAGCCCTGTTCATTTAGCCCGAATTTGTTTTTAAGCGAAATAAAAGCCTGGGCTACGCGGCCTTTAACCGGCATGTGTGCCAGGTTGCGCATCCGTTTTTCCGATTCCTGCAATTCGTTGGCAAAGAAGCGCATCAGCTTAATAACAAAGTTATTGTTAACCTGCAGTGTACTTTCAAAAAAGGGCATTTCGATATAGCAAATTATACCTGCCTCAATGGCTGTGGCCGAAACCGGGTAAAACTCTGTGTTACCCAACCCGAGGTGTCCGACAATATCACCTTCGCGGGCAAACCGGAGAATAAGCTCTTTTTCCTTATCCCACTTTTTATGAACCTTTACCGTGCCCGAATAAACAAAGTAAATGCCGGTAACGGGATCACCTTCTTTAAAGATCTGCTGCCCCTTTTTTACAACGATATTTTTCCTGGCGGCGCTGATTGCCGGGATCCAGTCGGGCAGGCAGTGTGTACATAAAAAGCAAGTCCCCAAATCGCATTTATCTTTGTTTTTCGCCATTTATTGATGTGTATTTAAGCCGGTGCTGTTATAAAAACATGCTAATTTATTAAAAGCGGCGGCCTTTTGGCTGTTCCCAGGTAGCCATGTTAAAAATAACTCCCAAACTTAACAATACCGCACCGCCAAAAACAGGCCATGGAAATGAGCGGATGCCATTGATGTTAATGCTCCACGGATGGGAATCGAAAGGATTAACGGTATTCAGGTTCCTGAATAGCAACAATCCGGCAATGATGCTTGCGGCACCTAAAACAGAAAGAATAATGCTGGTAATTTTCATAATTATTGTTTGTGCAATGATTTTTATTAAAAACTAAGCAAATGTTGAATAAAAACATTGCATGTGCAATATAAAATTGAAAATAAATTTATTTATGCTGCTTTAAGTATTACCTTTGCAAGAAAAATAGCACAGTCCCCTAAAACGGAACGGGACTAATCAAAACATGGAAACAAAACAGAACGCCATCCCGGTTTCGCCCTCATTAAATGATCTTTACAATTTTAAATCCGGCTTAAAAGGCACCAGGCAAATGAAAACAAGGCTAATCTTTATATCGGCACTTTGTATTCTTATTGCCGGCCTTATCAGCGTAATAGCCAAAGGCCTTATCTATCTTATTAATATCGTTACCAATATCTCATTTTACGGAATGCTGGATGCCGGCTTTCACAGCCCGGCCAATAACCATTTGGGTTTATGGGTAATTGTTATACCGGCTATAGGCGGCATTATAGTAGGCATTATGGCCCTGTATGGCTCCAAGGCGATCAGGGGGCATGGCATACCAGAAGCAATGGAGCAGATCCTGGTAAATAAAAGCAAAATAAAACCGATTATAACTTTTCTGAAACCCGTATCATCGGCCATAGCCATAGGTACCGGCGGGCCATTTGGCGCCGAGGGACCTATTATTGCAACCGGCGGGGCACTTGGTTCAACCTTTGGCCAGTTATTCAAAATATCGCCCAACGAGCGTAAAATTATTTTGGCAGCAGGAGCAACAGCGGGCATGTCGGCCATATTTGGCACACCCATAGCAGCGGTGTTTTTAGCTATTGAGCTGTTGCTGTTCGAGTTTTCGCCCCGGGCCATATTACCGGTGGCATTAGCTTGTATCACCGGAGCAGCCGGGCACCATCTGTTATTTGAAGCCGGACCTGTATTCCCGATGCCTGATGTAGATACACCTTCAAATACCGCCCTGGCTATTTATAGCATCATTGGCCTGGTCATTGGCTTTATATCATTGGGGCTTACCAAAATAGTTTATTTTATTGAAGATAGCTTTGAAAAACTGCCCATCCACTGGATGTGGTGGCCTGCAATTGGTGGCCTGGCGGTAGGCCTGATAGGTTATTTTGCACCGCACACCCTCGGCGTAGGATATGATAATATTATTACTATTCTTTCGGGCACATTATCATTGATGCTAATTGTGCGTTTGTGTTTATTCAAATTTCTTTCATGGGCTATAGCCCTGGGCAGCGGCACTTCGGGCGGTACGCTTGCTCCCTTGTTAACCATTGGCGGCGCGGCCGGTGCGGCTTTTGGCGCATTGGTACACCTGGTATTTCCTGATGCGGGCATAAGTGTTCCAATAGCTGCGCTTATTGGTATGGCCGCTATGTTTGCAGGCGCTTCAAGGGCTTATTTAACCAGTATCACCTTCGCGCTGGAGGCTACCATGCAATCGCATGCATTACTGCCTTTGCTTGGTGCCTGCACAGCATCGTACCTGGTTTCATTCTTCCTGATGGAAAATACCATCATGACCGAAAAAATTGCCCGCCGTGGGGTATACACCCCTGATTCATACGAACCTGATCTGTTACAGGTATTGACTGTTGCCGACGTTAATAATGAAGTTGGTGAAACCTTAAAAAGCAATAGTACCATAGCCGAAACAAGGGCCCGGCTTACCGGAAATAATATTACCCAAAGTTTTTTTATAGTGACTAAAAATGATGGCAGCTATGCAGGCATGGTTAGCCTGACCGACATTTATAATCATAGTATTTCTGCCGAACTCACTATAAGTAATATAACCAAGGCAAGTAAACAGGCCGTGAGGAGTAATGATCCCCTGAAACGTGTTGTGGAGATCATGGCTGAAGAATCAGCAGAGGTGCTTCCCGTTATTGCCGCCGGAAATACCATAGCCGGGCAAATCTCCTATAAAGAGATCTTAAACACCTACTATCAGTATGTTGCCGAAAACCGGAAGCAAAACACGCAGATCTCCCTTAAACGACGTAGACTTAAAATTGCCGCCCGTGGCCGCAGCAGGGCTAAATCTTAAAAACAAAAGGCGTTTGAATTAAAAAAGAAACCCCGCGTGATCTTACGTCACGCGGGGTTTCTTTTTTTCTGAACGTTCCTGTCTCGTAAAAAATTAAATACGCCGAAACTGGGTTATTGCTTATTTATTCTATAGCTTTGATTTATAAAATGTTGCCGCTTGTTTAGCAACGTTTTATCCTCCATTTCTGCCAATTACACCTGTTTGATTTAACGTTGCTGTTGAAAGTAATATTTAACCATTAAATCATATTTTATGAAAAAATTTGTAATTGAAAGGGAGCTGCCCGGCGCCGGTAACCTGTCGCCCGAAGAATTACAGGCGATTTCACAGGCATCGTGTTCGGTTGTGAATGAATTGGGTAAGCCCTACCATTGGATCCAATCGTTTGTTACTGCCGATAAGATCTATTGCATCCACATTGCCGAAAGTGAAGATGTTATTCGCGAACATGCCATGAAAGGCGGCTTCCCGGTAAGCAGTATTGCCGAAGTTAAGGCCATCATTGACCCAACAACAAGCACCGCGACAGTTTAATATGATTGTTGTTAAAAGAAGAAAGGCCCATAATTTTATTACAGGCCTTTCTTCTTTTTAATTTGGTATTGGTTAATTCCCGACCGAACCCTGTGAGCCGGTTTTAAACAACGGATCTTCTTTAAAATAAGCACCACCGTTAAAACTAATCACATAATCAGATTTGAAATGCGTACTTTTTTTATAATAATCGGTGCTGATGATCTGTGCACCTGATTTTTGCGCTGCTATAAACGAGCTCATATCATTTGCGCGGGCTTCTTCTGTATCCGAGTCGGCACGGGTACGGATAATGTAACCTTTCTTAACCAGTTTTTGAATGGCTGCCAGGTCCTTTTTAGCATCATTTATAATGTGAATGGCGGCTTCAGGTGTGCCCGGCAATGCATCGGCAAACAATACACGGCCTTTTAACGATGGGTGACCGGCGATATAGGCAGCTCTTTTTTCGCCTTTTTCATCAAGAATAAAAATGAACTTCCCTTTGGCCGCTTTCAACGTCGGCCAGTTGTTATGCAATACGGCAGCTTCAAGGGTTTTGTATGTGCCGCGCACATCATCCGGGGTAATTAAATATTGTTTGCCCAGGTTGTTTAAAATTTCTTTATCCAGATTGTCAAAGGTTTTAGCTGTAAATTTTTCCGGAACAGTGAACCCTGGTTTTTTTGACGGCTCGTCTTTAGCATTCATGGTAATGTAAATGGGATTATGATCAGGATGTTCATCACTCCATTTCTTCAACTCCTGCAGGCAAAGCTTAAAAGTTGCGCAGTTGCTGCGGTAGTCGATATCTTCAATATGAAAAACCTTAAAACCAGGTTCTTTCATTACGCCCCGGGTATCAAACGCCGGCTGTCCCGGCACCCAGTCCAACCCTTTGGGGTGGGCATATCTGCCACCTTTGGTATCAGCATAAACGTCAATTTCCAAAGCGTTTAATCCTAAATTAAGCTGGTCGGTAAGACTGATGTGCTCATAATCTATCTTACTCATACCAACCGAATCGCGCTTTTGCAAAAAACGGAATAGTTTGGGATCAATTGCCTGCTTATAGCTGTTGTGCGATCCTATTACCTGGAAATGGTTCATTTTCTGGTCGCCTGGGTTGCTCAATAGCGCTGATGCTGAAAGAATAATGCCCCCAATTAATCCGCCTGTAAGTTTCATTTTGGTAAATATATTATTGGTTTAACAAAACAAGCGCAAAAGGCCTGGCTTTTGCGCTTGTATAAAAAATGTTACTAATTAATAACCCGGGTTCTGTTTCAGGTTAGGGTTGGTTTTTAATTCGGTTGATGGAATCGGATATAACCTACGGGTTGGATCGGTGTTCATTTTCAGGTCGTCCGTTTTGCCGCCCATAACCGGTAGTGGATATTCTTTCTCAAACAAACCATAGCGGATCAGGTCATTACGGCGCCATGCTTCCCATGAAAGCTCACGTGCGCGCTCATCCAGCAAAGCATCCAGGTCAATTGATGTAGCAAGCTCCGCGTGGGCACGGCTGCGTAGTTTGTTTACCAAAGTAAGCGGAGTTTGTGCGTCACCGTTTATGGTAGTTGGAGTAGCGCCGCGTAATATAGCTTCTGCTTTCATCAGGTAAATATCGGCCAAACGGAATACCGGTACATCGTTACTGTTTAAACGGGTAGCCTGGATGATGTTAACATCAGGATAGTATTTAATTGAACGTACACCTTCCGATTGTGAGGTTGTCACATCATTACCCAAATCCATTGGTTTTAAACCGGTAAGGGTTAGGGTTGGGATGATGTTAATTTGCTTGGTTGCGTTCGGGGCCGGGTAATAAACAGGTTGGTTAGTGAAGCCGCCATTGCCATCAGGATAATATTGCGGTCCCGCAAGCCATGTTTTGCTACGGTCATCGCCAGGAATGTTAAAGCGGTTATAAAACTCAGGTGTGGTGCTCATGGCAATACTTAAGCCTACGTTGAAGCCATAGGCCTGGGCCAGGTAATAAAAGAAACCGAAACGGGTAAACTGGTTGCCCGGAATTTGCTGGTCGTAAGGAACGGCAAAAATAGTTTCATTAATCTGCGGACCGTTGGTTGGCAAAAATATGTCGCGGTATTTGGCATCCAGGAAATAATTGGTGTTAGCCTGTACGCTATCACACATGGTAACGGTTTCCTGGTAACGGGTGGTGCCTGTATATATACCAGAGTTCAGGTACATTTTTGCAAGCAGGGCAAACACCATGCCTTTTGTCGGGCGGCCGTACTGGCCTACGTTTGTTGCTGCGTTGCTGGTTTTAGCGGGCAATAACGGCAAAACGCTTTTAAGCTCGCTTTCAATAAACTCATACACTTTTGCGCGTGGCTGATTGGTCGGTTGCGTAGTTACCGGAAAGTCGGTGATGATAGGAACGTTTCCATACAGGTCCATCATGAAGTAAAGGTACAAGGCGCGCATTGCTTTAACCTCGGCAATTGATGACGCTTTTTTTTCCGCTGTTGATGATGAGGCATTGATAACGGTGATAATACGGTTACAAGTGTTGATACCGCCGAAACCCCACTGCCATACGCCTATGACGTTAGGATGGTCAAATGTCCAGGTGTGGTAGTGTAACTGGCGGTACTGGCCACCGTCGTCGAAGTTACCGTCGCGGGCAGGCAAAATAGCCTCATCGGTCGACATATCCTGCATGCGCCAGTATGGTACTGCGTAACTTGACGACAGGTTTGAATAAATGGTACCCAGTAATGCCGTATAATCGGCATCAGTAACCGGGAAGTTTGATTTTACATATTGTGATTCAACAGGTACATCTAATTTTGTACATGAATATGTGCCAATCATGGTAGCGAAAGCGGCACATGCTAAAAATATCTTTTTCATCTTTTGTCTTTCTGGGTTTATTAGAATTGTGCGGTTATACCTAAGCTGAACGTGCGTGTTTTAGGATAGAAATCGCGGTTATCGATACCCGGGGTTAAACCGCCGATATTAACTTCGGGATCAACACCACGGTATTTTGTGATGATAAAAATGTTGTTACCCGATGCATAAAAACGCAGGCTTTTTATAGCCTGGATGTGTGGCTTAACGGTATAGCCCAAAGTAGCGTTATCCAAACGCAGGTATGAACCACTTTCAAGGAAACGATCAGAGATTAGGTAGGCGTTGATATCCTTAAATGATTCGCCCAAAGTGAACCTTGGGATGTTCTGCAGTCTCGCGTCGGCCGGGTTGTTCAATGAGGCAAGCGTTGCATTCAGTATCTTGTTGCCATATACGCCGCGAACCAGGAAATTAAGATCAAAGTTTTTATAGAAGAAGCTGTTGCTCCAGCCATAAACCAATTTGGGCTGGGCGTCATATTTTATAAACTGATCAGAAGTTAAGGGCTGGGTTGCCACTACCGATCCATCGGCTTTTTGGTAGGTACTTACACCATTGGCGTTTTTACCCATATAGTGCCACAGGTCAAAAGTACCAATAGCATAACCAGGCTGTATGATCTGGCTGTAATTGCCTGATTGGCCTTTACCGCCCAACTGGGCCGTTTGAATAAAAGGAAGCGTGAACCGGCTGTTTGATAAACTTTCAACAACGTTTTTGTTATGCGAAACGTTGAATGAAGTGCGCCATGTAAAGCTTTGCGATTTTACTGGTATCGCGTTTATGACAACCTCAATACCGTTGTTTTTAATTTTACCTACGTTGGCTGTATAAAACGGATAGAAATATAAAGTAGATGAAACCGGATAGGTAGCGATCAGATCGGATGTTTTTTTAACATAGTAATCAACCGAACCGGTAATGCGGTTATTCAATATACCAAAATCCAAACCGATATTGGTTGTACCGGTACTTTCCCATTTCAAATCGGGGTTATCATTACGTACCGGGCCGATAGGATTAACAATGTTACCATTGCTTAAAAATTTACCACCACCAGGAGGCACGCCATAAATCAGGCGGGCAGTAAAGGCATCGAAGCCTAAGCTGTTACCCGAAACACCATAACCTGCTCTTAATTTCAGGTCGCTGATAACCGGGATCGATTTCATAAAATCCTCGCTAATAATCTTCCATCCGACAGATACAGCAGGGAAGTAACCGTGACGGGTATTTAAACCAAATGCAGATGAACCGTCTTCCCTGATTGAAGCCTGCAGCAAGTATTTATCAGAAAACTGATATTGCGCACGGGCATAAAACGATATCAACCTTAAAGTTGAGATATAGGTAATAGCCGGAGCATTAGAGTTTATAGCATAATTAGGATTAAAAATTATTTGCGAAAGCTGGGTAGGATTAGAGAACGGCAAATAATTGTAGGTTAGGGCATCGTTTGAAAAGTTTTGGGTTTGTACGCCAAAACCATCATTGTTACGATCTTGCTGATAAGAGTAACCGCCCAATAATTTCAATGAGTGCTGGCCAAATACCCGGTCGTAGTTAAAATAAGCTTCTACTACGTTACTGGTATTAGTGTAAGCACTGCGGCTGGCCACGCCATGAGCGTTAACAAAGATGCCCGATTGGCTTGTTGAGTAAATGTTAACGTTGTTCTGCTCTTTTTGGGTTGACCCGGTTAAGGTGAATTTCAAGCCTTTTAAAATGTCAACCTGTGCCGACCCGTTTATTAAAGTTTTGTTGTTTTCTGTTCTTATAAAGTTATTATCAATTAATGATAAAGGGTTTAACGGGCCACTGCCTGTACGGGTGTAATTTTCTTTATAAGTACCATCGGGGTTAAACGGGCTTACTGTTGGCAGATAAAATAAAATGCCCGATAACACCTGGCTTTGATATATGTCATTGTTTTTAGTAGCGCTATTGGTTAAATTAATGCTCAGTTTTAAACGGTCATTAAAAAAACGCTGATTGATATAACCTTTGTAAATGGTACGCTCAAGGCTGGTATTTTTTAATATACCATTGTTTTTTAAATAATTGACACTTGCCCCATATTCCGAATTGGTACCCGCACCACCGTATGAAAGGTTATGGTTTTGCGAATAACTGGTTTTTTCGGCTAATTTTTGCCAGTTGGTGTTTGAGCCATCGTCGTCTGTTGGCTTTGAAAGCGCGGCTACACCATTGTCGGCGAGGTATTTGCGAAGTTCGTCGGCGGTAAGTACGTCAATGTTTTTTGATACTTTTTCAACAGCGCCATAGCCGCTGTATGTTAACCTGGTTTGGCCGGTTTTAGCTTTACGGGTAGTAACAATGATTACACCATTTGACGCGCGTGAACCGTATATAGCGGTTGATGACGCGTCCTTTAATACATCAATGCTTTCGATATCGGCAGGAGCCAAAAGATCTATTGACGCGCCTGGTACGCCGTCAATCACATAAAATGGTTGCTGTGCAGCACCTTCACGAAACGTTGACGGCCCCCTTAAAATGGTGGCAGGCTGTTTGTTAGGGTCACCGCTTTTGGTAATGTTTAAACCGGCAACTTTACCCTGCAATAGTTCGGCAGGAGTAGTTAAAACGCCGTTGTTAAATTCTTCGGCTTTTACCGAGGTAATAGCGCCTGTTACATCTTTACGGCTGGCTGTGCCGTAACCAATTACCACAACATCTTTAAGCTGTTTGGTATCGGTAACCATCGTAACATTTACCGTGTTCTTTTCGCCAACAGTAACCTCCTTTGGTACCGAACCTAAAAAGGTAAATTTAAGTACATCGCCGGCGCCGCTTGTTTTTACGGTATAGGCACCGTTAGCGTTGGTTGAGGTTGATCGCCCCGAACTTTTTACGGTCACCACTACGCCGGGTAAAGGAAGATTACTTTCATCGGTAACGGTACCCTTTATAGTGCCGTCCTGTGCAAAAACCGCTGACGAGGCCATAAGCATCAGCATAAAAAGACAAATCGTTTTACCCGATCTGTGCCATAATCTAAGAATAGATCTGTAGTTTTTTTCCATAGTTTTTAATTAAAGATAAACCCCTGTTTTAATAGTTGCCCAAGTTGAGATAGGAGGGCGATAATTGGTGCAAAGCAACGGTAGTTTTATTATCAGGAAATAAATATAGGGTTAACTTATCTATTAATTAAAATCAATATTGTTTTTCTTATTTATGCTGTTTTTGGCTGGTTTTCAGCTTTTTACTATTGATTAATAATCGGGCTTTGTTAACCCGGGATTAACAATGTTTAAATTTTGGCGTTTTGTAAAAAGGGTGTTATGAAGCGCCTGCTAAAAAATTTGACTTTTTTAAAATTGATGGAAAAAGACACGTTTAGAGCAACGGCCCAATTTACCGGTTGGCCAGCGAGATCATTGTGTAGGCTCCATTGGTTTGAATAGTAAACATAAACTCGCTGTTTTGGTAAATCTTGCTTCCGGGTTTTCCATAAATTATGTCCCTGAAGTCGTGACTTTCAAGATAGTCCTGGAATGAATGATCGTGCAACACAGGACACATGTACAGGAGTTGTTCCATCCTGATGGCGAGGGCTGTTTTTCGTTTCTTATTTTCCCATCTGTCTTTATCCTGGTCAAAAACCCATCCGCTGTTGATTTTATTGAGTTCGGTAGTATAAACGCCCGGCCCTGCTTTCATAAGCAGGATCATATCGGCTGGGGTTATTTCTCTTTCGGCTGTCTTTGATTTGCGCCATGGATGAAAAGCAAGTAGTAATATCAATAACGTAGCCGTTAGAAGGCCGATCCAAAGGTAATTTCGGCTTTGGGGAGGTTCGGGGATTATCGGATATTCGTGCGGGAACAGTTCATTTTTAATTACCGAGAGTGTATATTTTGCTTCGGCCCGGGCAAGGCCTTCTGCAACCAACAGGGCCTCAATCTCATGATCTGAATTGCCGTCGGCAATCATCCACTTTATCTGTTCGGTAATTTGTTGTTTATCCATTGGTAATGATGACAGGTTTAGGTTTAGTTTTGAAACTCAAGATACATATTTTTATAAAGGCAACATAACGGCAATTAAAAATGCAGATGGCGTTTCTTGAATGGGATACGCAAGGTAAAAGCGGCACTATTTTTTTAGCGTACAGTTTATATAATTATTATTGCACCGCTTTAGTTCTTCAAAACCAAATGAAACGCATTCTCCCGGTAATTGTACTTTCCCAGTTTTTTTGCACTTCACTGTGGTTTGCAGGCAATGCGGTTATGGGCGATATAGCCAAACAATTACAGCTTGAACCATCTTATCTGGCTTACTTAACAAGCGCGGTTCAGCTTGGCTTTATTACCGGCACCCTTGTTTTTGCCATCCTTGGTATTGCCGACAGGTTTTCGCCAGTAAGGGTCTTTTTTACCTGTGCGCTTATTGCCGCAGCTGTCAATGCGTTGGCATGTTTACCCGGAACAGATGCTGCGATAATATTAACGCTAAGGTTTACCATAGGTTTTTTCCTGGCAGGGATTTACCCGGTGGGCATGAAGATAGCCTCAGACCATTATCCGCAGGGATTGGGAAAAGCTCTCGGTTTTTTGGTTGGAGCATTGGTTTTGGGCACAGCGTTGCCGCACCTGCTTAAAAACCTGATGGCCACGTTGCCATGGCGCTACGTTATCCTGTCGACATCGATGTTAGCCGCTTTGGGCGGATGTACGATGATATTATTGGTGCCTGACGGCCGGGAAAGGAAGCCGGTAGTAGCACTTAATCCGGCTGCGTTTTTACAAAGTTTTCGAAACAGGCAATTCAGGGCAGCAGCCTTTGGTTATTTTGGCCACATGTGGGAGCTTTATGCTTTTTGGGCTTTTGTCCCCATGATGCTAACCGCCTACAATAATCGGTTCTCAAATGCGGTTTTGAATATCCCCCTATTGTCTTTTCTCATTATTGGGATGGGCGCTTTGGCCTGTGCAGCCAGCGGTATCATATCGAAATATCTGGGTGTGAAAAAAGTAGCTACCATCGCGTTGACAATTTCTTGCACCTGTTGCCTGGTATCGCCGCTATTTTTATTTACCGGCTCGACATGGATATTGATTTCATTTTTATTGATATGGGCTATTGCAGTCATTGCCGATTCGCCGTTGTTTTCAACATTGGTTGCGCAAAATGCCTATCAGCAATCAAGAGGAACCGCGCTAACCATTGTCAATTGCTTCGGTTTTGCTGTTACCATTGTAAGTATTCAACTGATCTCGGGTTTACGAACGGCCGAAAACGCGCGATATATTTACATGCTACTGGCCATAGGGCCGGTTTGGGGATTAATGGCACTGATAAAAGGGCGGAACACTAACAGGGATAGAAAAGAGAAAAGCTCCGGATCATAAACCCGGAGCTTTTCTCTTTATTGCTTAATTATTAAATGCTTACCTGAATTTAATATTAACACTTCCGCCCGATGCTTCGGCTTTAACCGGGATGCCGCCGCCATTGTATTTACCGTTAACCCGTTCCTTTTCCCATTGTCCGTTAAATTTAGCAACAGATGATGGCGACACGCCTTCACCTCGCAGGTCGAGGTCGTAGCCCTGGTTTTGCGGAAGTTCGATATCAACGTTACCGGCGCTTGATTCCAGTTTAAGATATTTGCCAACTTTTAGCATTTGAGCGTACAGACCACCGCCGCTGGTTTGCGCGCTAATACTCCCTGCCATGCGTTTAAGATCAATGCTCCCGCCGGAAGTACTGGTGATGAGTTCGCCGCTGATGTTATTGCCGTTAACGCCGCCACCGCTGGTCTCGGCGTTAATGGTGCCCTTTAGGTTTTCTAAAGTTATACCGCCGCCACTGGTTTCAAGCCTGATCCTGCCGTTACAGTTTTTGGCCTCAATACCGCCTCCGCTGGTTTCAAGCGAAATATCATCGCCCGAATTGGAAACATGAATGCCGCCGCCCGAGGTGTTACCGCGGATGGTACCGTAAAGCCTGTCGATAGTTAAACCGCCGCCGCTGGTGCTAAATTTTTCGTTGCCTTTTAAGTTATCAAGACCAATACCGCCGCCGCTGGTTTCCAGGTCGGTTGCGCATTGCTGCGGTACATAAATACGAAACGAGATGCTCAATGAGCTTCTCCAGTTAAAAAAGTTTTGACGCTTGCTTTTTGCAATGGCCCTAACTTCATGCCCGCTAACAGATATATCAAGTGTATAATCCTTGTCAAGGCGTTTTTTGATCTCTTCCTTTGAAAGCTCACTGTTATTATTGCCTTTGATGTAAACTTCAACGCGCGGTGCCTGTCCGGCTTGTCCGCTAACTACAATACCTCCGGCCGATGTACGTACCACGGCACTGGTAATAGCATCATTGGCTAATGACCTGGTAAGGTATAATGAACGGCTATCGCCATTTTGCGCTGCCGCCACAGCAGTTTGCCCGGCAAGCAAAAGGAGTAAAATATATTTTTTCATAAATGGGGTTTTAATGGTGATACAACTATGACCACACTTTACCCCTATACGTTACAGGCGTTTTTAATTTTTTATTTAACAGCCGTATATAAGAAGCTTTGGTGACCGGATTTTGGCAGCTTTGGGCTCAACCAAGCAAATCCCATAAATTACCAAAGGGATCTTTAAAAACGGCAACCGTGCCGTATGGTTCCGCCTGGGGTTCACGAACGAAGATGATGTTTTTGTCCTGCATCGCACGGTAATCGCGCCAAAAATCATCGGTCCTTAAAAAAAGAAATACGCGGCCACCCGTTTGCTGTCCTATCCGACTTTTTTGTTCATTACCTACGGCCTTTGCTAACAGCAAGCTACACTCAAATGCCCCCCTGGGCCTTACCAAAACCCATCTTTTATTTTCATTGATCGGTGTGTCTTCGACCAGGTCGAAATTCAATTTTTCTACATAGAATTGAATTGCTTCGTCATAGTCATTAACCACCAATGTAATGTGTGTTATAAATTGATTCATAAGCAGAAAAATAAGATGAACACATCAACAGTTAAAAAAACTTACTACAGCCGCCATTTAAATGACATGCTGTCGATAGCCCGCATGGTACATAAAATACCATTTAAATGATCATGCTCGTGCTGCATCAGTTCAGACAGGGCATCCGTCATCACCCACTGTTGTTGCTGCCAGTTTTCGTCAAGGTAATTTACGGTGATGGTTTTATGCCTTTTAACTTTCACCAGCAGGTTAGGAAAGCTCATGCAATCGTCCCAAAGTTCAAAAAGTTCATCGCTGGCGTCCTGTATTTCGGGGTTAATGAAAACTACAGGCTTGTCAATATTCATGTAAACCAAGCGTTTCATGATGCCCAGTTGAGGAGCCGCGATAGCCCGGCCAAAGTTGTATTTTTGCCTGATCTCCTGCATTACATGGTGCATATCTTCAACCCAACCGCTTACCAGCGGCAATTCGTTTCGTAATACCGGCGGGCAAACCTGGTAAAGACGCTCATCGCCAAGCAGCAAAATATCGTTCAATTTTTTCATTCCATAGTAAAACGTAAATTTATCACTTACGGAATCACATTAATCCCTCATGAATTGCTTTAACTTTATACTAAGACCAAAATAAGCGAAAATGCGGGAAAGCTAAACATTGACTTTCTTATCCAAATAAAGTTTTTTTGTAGTTATTTTTATCACATGCAGCCAAAAGAAATTTTAAAAGAGCACGTAAGCAAAACCGCCTCCCTAACCGACGAGCAGTTCGATTATTTCTTTTCGCATTTTACCTACAAAACATTCAAAAAAGGGCAAACTATAATCGGGGAGGGTGATAAAGTAGACTGTGAGTATTTCGTACTTTCGGGCTATCTGAAGTCGTTTTTTATTAACGACGACATGAAAATGTTCATCCTGCAGTTTGCTATGCCTACCTGGTGGGCTTCAGATTATAACGCGCTTTACAGCGGCGAGCGCGCTACAATTAGCCTGGATTGTATTACGGATGCCGAAGTACTTTGCCTCACCGGTCACGATCGCGAAAAGCTTTGTAATGAAATTCACGCAAGCGAGCACTTTTTTCGCTGGCGTACCAACAAGGGCTATGTAGCTGCTCAAAAAAGGCTGCTATCATTTATGAATAACAACGCAAAACGTCGTTATGAAGAGTTACTGGCGCAGTACCCTACGTTGTACAATGTGGTTCCCAAACAATTAATAGCCTCATATTTAGGCGTTTCAAGGGAGACATTGAGCCGTTTATACCATTCTTAAAATGTGATGTACATCACATAAATAAAGTGGTGTTTTAATTGTGATGTAGGTCACACAGTTTCCAGGCCATTAGTCCCCAACTTTGTATTGTCATTAAAGACATAACAAAATGGAAACTCAAAAATTTGAAATCATCAGCGCAAAAAGTAACATCGACTGGATTGGTCGTAAAGTTACAGGCGCACACAATGGTACCATCGCTATAAAAGAAGGCTCTTTAACTTTTGCAGATGGACAATTAACCGGCGGTAAATTCGATATCGACACCACGTCTATTAAAATTCTTGACATAACTGACCCGGCTACCAACGCCCAGTTTGCAGGCCACCTTGCTTCCGACGACTTCTTTAATTCAGAAAATTATCCCGAAGCTCAATTTGTAGTTACTGCGATCAACAAAGGCAGCAACGGCACTTATCGGATCACCGGCGACCTGACCATAAAAGGCATCACTCATTCCGTAAGTTTTGACGCGCAGGTTGCTACCGCAGCCGATACCGTAAACGCAACCGGTAAAGTTGTGGTCGACCGTACCAAATACGGCATGAGGTTTCGTTCCGGAAACTTTTTTAAAGACCTGGGCGATACACTTATCTACAACGATTTTGACCTGAATGTAAACATAACCGCAAAAGCTGTTTAAAACAGCTTTGCTTAAAAACTAAAGCCATGCCATACGTAAAAATTGAACTGACCCGCGAAGGTGTTACCCGCGAGCAGAAACAAATCCTGATAAAGGGTGTAACCGATTTGATTAACCGATACCCTGAACAAAGACCCGCATTTAACCCATGTAGTGATCAGCGAAATTGAGCTGGATGATTGGGGATATGCCGGCGAACAGACATCAGTATTAAGAGAAAGAGGCATCACTGCCGACAAGAAGTAAAACAATGAAAAAGCAAACAATAATCGTTACCGGAGCATCATCCGGTATCGGTAAAGAAATAGCCCGTTATTTTTTAGAAAAGGGCGATAACGTAGTCATTAACTCAACAACTGCCGATAAACTGGAAGCTGTTTACCAGGAGTTGGGTGCTGGCGATCACCTGGCCATGGTTGTCGGAAACGTAAGCGATAAAGCCACAGGCGAAAAGCTGGCCCAAACAGCCCTTGATAAATTTGGAAGCGTAGATGTGCTGATCAACAACGCCGGTATCTTTGAAACCAGGCCGTTTCTTGAAGTTGATGAAGCCTACCTCGACCGTTTTTTAAACACCAACCTTAAAGGTACTTACTTCACCACCCAGGCCGCGATTCCGCAAATGCTTAAACAGCATGATGGTGTGGTGATCAATATAGGTACGCCATTGGTTAACCATGCCCTTGGAGGTGTGCCCATTACAGCACAAATGGCATCAAAAGGCGCTATACACGCGCTTACTATACAACTGGCCGGCGAGTTTGGTAAAGATAATATCCGGGTAAATACTATTGCGCCCGGTACTATCCGTACCCCAATGCACGGTGATGATGCCGACCAAAGCGCAGGATTACACCTGCTGAACCGGGTGGGCGAAGTTGAGGACGTAGCCCAGATGGTGTACGCCGTTGCCAAAAACAATTTCATCAGCGGGGCCATTATCAATGTTGATGGTGGCATAGCAGCAGGCCATAATTTAAATTGAGTGTAAAATTCTTTTAGCAACTGCATTATGCCTTGCTTAGCGGCAGGCATAATGTTTAATTTATCAATAAAAATGGGAACTAACGATCAAAGCAAAGCTGCCATTGAACAGGCGCTTGAAAATTACTATTTCAAAGGGATTTATGAAGGTAATTTGGATTTGTTAAACCAGGTAATGAATACCGGCACACTGCTTTTTGGCGATGTAAAAGGACAGCCTTATGCCAAAACATTGGATGTTTATTTGGATGGGGTAAAAAACAGGGTAAGCCCTAAGGATTCGGGCAAACCATTTGACGGGAAAATCATTTCTGTTAAAGCAGTAAATTCAATTGCAGTTGCCGAAGTACAGGTAAAAATGTACGATTATAACTATCATGAGTTTTTATCGTTCCATAAACTCGACGGCAAGTGGCTCATTGTAAATAAAATGATCAGCGATACGAATTAATTTCGTTTCAGTGATAAATTGACCTATAGTCTTCAGTCAGAAGTCGTAAGCTCTAAGTGCAGAAAAAGAAAATCAGACTTGTGACTTCAGACTTAGTACTATCGACTTAATACTAAAACCATGTGGTATAACACAAAAGCAACGGAACTATTAGGTATTGATTACCCGATTTTACAAGGGCCTTTTGGCGGTAATTTATCGTCGGTTGAATTGGTAGCCGCGGTATCAAATGCCGGCGGGCTGGGCGGCTACGGGGCTTACACCCTGAGCGCGCCCGAAATTGCAGCGGTAGATAAACAGATCAAAGCAGCAACCAATAAACCGTACAACATTAACATATGGGTTTCGGAAACCGATGCACCTGACGGTGCAGCCACCGATGCGCAATATGAACACGCAACACAATTGTTTAAACCCTATTTTGATGAAGCCGGGATCCCATTGCCGCCCAAGCCCGATCCGTTTAAATTACGGTTCGAAAACCAGTTGCAGGTGATCCTTGACCTACGCCCAAAAGTATTCAGCTTTATGTTTGGCACGTTGCCTGCCGATGTGATGGAGCAGTGCCGTAAGTTAGGCATCGTTACTGTAGGCGCAGCTACCACGCTGGATGAGGCTATAGCATTGGAGGCAAGCGGGGTGGACCTGATCATAGCCTCGGGCTTTGAAGCGGGCGGTCACAGGCCATCATTCCTTGCCCCCGCCGAATCATCAACCACCGGTACTTTTGTGTTACTTCAATTAATTAAGGAGAAAGTAAAAGTGCCCGTTATTGCCGCCGGGGGCATTGCTAATGGCCGGGGGGTAGCCGGAGCCTTAACATTAGGTGCCGATGCTGTACAGATAGGGACTGCTTTTTTGGCCGTTGATGAATCGGGTGCGCTTCCTGTCCACAGGCAAATGCTGTTCTCAGATGCAGCGAAATATACTACCTTATCCCGCGCGTTTACCGGCAGGCTTGGCCGGGGTATTACCAGCAGGGTTGCTAAAGACCTGGCCGGAAAGGAAGCCGGATTTTTACCCTTTCCCCTGCAAACAACTTTTATGTCGCCTTTGAGAAAAGCCGCGCTTGAGCAGCAAAAATGGGATATGATTTTGTTTTGGGGCGGACAGATAGCACCAATATTGAAACACACCAATGCCACCGCGCTGATGCAATCATTAATTGAAGACACTACTAAAATTATGAACCCATGAAAAGCGAAGTTAATGTAACCTACTTAGGCGGACCAACCATCATTTTAGAGATCGGCGGCTTAAGGCTCATGACCGATCCTACGCTTGACCCCGCCGGCGAGCAATTCATGATCAACGATAAGCCTGCCTACCATAAAACCGAAGGCCCTGCTACTACCGACATCGGTAAAATAGATGTGGTTTTGCTAAGCCACGATCAGCATGGCGATAACCTTGACCATGCCGGCCGGGAGCTGCTGAAACAGGTTGATAAAACATTAACCACCAAAATAGGAGCCGAAAGATTAGGCGGCAATGCCTTTGGCCTGGCCCCATGGGAAAGCATCGCGCTTAACGATGAAGTAGTTATAACCGGCACACCGGCAAGGCATGGCCCTGCAGGCAGCGAAAAACTTACCGGCGATGTAACAGGTTTTATTGTAACTATTGCCGGGCTCCAGATCTATATCACAGGAGATACCGTGTTTTACGATGGCGTAAAGGAGGTTGCAGAAAAATTTAAACCTCAATATGTATTCATATTTGCCGGGGCAGCCAAACCCCGAGGCCCGTTCAATGTAACTATGGGCACCAATGATGCTATTGATACCGCTTTTGCCTTTCCTGATGCTACAATCATTCCGGTGCATTTTGAGGGCTGGTCGCATTATACCGAAACGGGCGAGATGCTGCAGCAATCATTTAACGCGCTGAGCATTGGCGGTCAACTCAGGATTTTACAGCCGGGCGTACAAACAAGTTTATAAGCAATTACTGGTATCATTCCCGCTCGTGGCCGGTAATTTGGGGTTCTGATAAAATTCCGGGATCTTCAATTGGTGCAACCACCTTTTTAGCGGCGCGCTCTGTAGCAAATGATGCTACCACGCAGGTAACCAGTATCAATATAATGGTGCCGTTCAGGATATTGTCGTCAATAATCTGCGCCTTGTATCCCACTAAAATAATGGCAAGGGTAGCCGCGGCATGTGCACTGCTTAAACCAAAAATGAGGTTACGCTGTATGCCCGAATATTTGAATATTTTTTGGGTAGATAATGCCGCCAGCCATTTACCCAGCAGGGCTCCAAGCGTTAAGCTTACTGCCACAATGGTAGCCTGCGGTCCGCGGCCCAGCACACGCAAATCAACCAGCATACCTACACTAATCAGGAAGAATGGAATAAATATGGCATTACCCACAAAATCGATCCTGCTCATTAAGGTTGATGACTGCTGTACTGCTTTATTTAAAGCAAGCCCCGCCACAAAGGCCCCTATAATGGGTTCAACCCCTGCCAGCTGGGATAAAAAGGCCGACACAAACACAATAAAAAGCACAAACACATATGGCAGTGTTTTACTATCGCGATAGCGGTTAAAAAACCAGTTTGCCAACGGCGGGATCAGCACAAACATGATGAACGCGAATATCGAAAGCGAAATCATCAGCTGCAGCCAGAAGCCGAAACCCAGCCCCCCATCCTTAGCGCCCATAATTACAGGCAGCAAAATCAGTACGGCGGTATCGGTCAATATGGTGCCCCCTACACTTATGGCGACGGCCTCATTTTTTGCGACGCCATATTTGCTCACTATGGGATAGGCCACCAGTGTATGCGTGGCAAACATACTGGCCGTTAAGGCCGATGTTATTAACGAATAACCGAGCGCATAATAACAAACAGGAAAACCGATGAGTATTGGGATGCAGAAAGTAAAGAAGCCAAACACAAAGCTTTTATGTTTCTTCTGCTTAAACTCGTTCAGATCAAGCTCGATGCCGGCAATGAACATAATATAGAGCAACCCGATGGTAGAGAACAGCTCAACCGCCGAGTTTTTGGTGAGCAGGTTTAACCCATGCGGACCAACCGCTATGCCAGCCATAATAAAACCCACAATACCCGGAATTTTGAACTTGCCCATGATGATTGGAGCAAGTAATATGATCAACAATATCAGCGAAAAAACAAGTACCGGGTTACTAAACGGCAGCTCAAGCTGTTGTGTTAACCGGCCCAGGATATCGGCATTATGCATGGGGCAAAGTTAGCACATAATAGCTACTTTCTTTTATCGATAAACTTAACCGGCTTGCGTACCGCTTCAGGGAATTGTAATTTCTGCATCTCATCGTGCTTCAGATAGGTGATATACGGGCTCACCCTTAGCCTGGCCTGCAAATTAGCCCGGATCTTGCGGTCGCATTCATCGGTATAGTTAACAGGCAACAGGTGAAGCAGTACTTCGTCCATACCTATCTCGTTTGAATACACTTCGGCTACAAAATCTTTGATCTCTTCCATGCCATTTAGCAGATCAAACAACGCCGGAGGGTAAAGGGTTGTACCCTTAAATTTGATCATTTGCTTTTTACGGCCAACGATAGATGATAGCCTGATACTTGTACGACCGCAGCCACATGGTTCATCAAAATAATGGCAGATATCCCCGGTTTTATATCGTAATAACGGCATACCCTCAACGCCAAGCGTGGTAATGGTAACCTCCCCCGATTCACCCGGAGCCACCGGGTTGTTCTGCTCATCCAGTACTTCAACTATCAATAGCTCCGGTTGGTGATGGCCGCCCCTGCCTTCGCCGCATTCGGTAAAAGCGGTTTGCATTTCGGTAGAAGCATAGGTTGAATACAGCTTGATATCCCAGGCTTCGGTGATCTTTTGACCTAAAATATTCAGGCTGAAATCAGTATTGCGGATATTCTCACCAATACAAACCGCCTTTTTAACTGACGATGCATTGATATCGATGTGATGCTCCTGTGCAAACTGGATCAGCTTTAAAATGAACGATGGTACGGCTACGATTGCTGTAGGTTTTAACCTCAAAATAGTTTCCCATTGTAACGATGGCACACCCGGTCCTAAACGGATAATGCCCGCCCCTATTTTGCGGATGCCCGAATAATAGGCCATTCCGGCCATAAACTGCCTGTCGAGCGTGAGCATGAGTTGGTACAGGTCAGCCGCCGAGCCATCGGCACAGGTAAAAGAATTGTACTCGTTATAAGCTAAACGCTCAAGATCATTTTCAGTAAGGGCAATAGTTACCGGGCTGCCTAAAGTGCCGGAGGTGGAACTGTACTCAATGATCTTGCCCCTGTCCACACATAAAAAATCGTCGTTGCGTTTTTGCAGGTCTTCTTTGGTGGTGGTCGGGATCAAACGCAGGTCATCGAGCGTTTTGACCTGGTTGATATCAATATGATGCTGTGCAAACAGGTCTTTATAAAAAGGCGAATTTTGGCTGAGGTAAGTCAGCAACTCTTGCAGCTTTTGCTCCTGGTATTTTACAACCTCATGTTTGGGTTGGAGTGCTAATGGTTCAAGGTGTTTTGTTATCACTGTTCAATAATTACCACGGCCGATGCCATTGTTTTTAAATGGGTTAATGATACGGAAATTTTTAACGGCCCGTTACGGTTAATCACTCCCGCGCTTTCGCCGGTAGGTTCTAAAATGGGCTTGCCGTTTTCATCATTGCTGATCTCAATTTCGCTAAAAGCGGTATCTTTTAGCCAGCCCGTACCTAATGCTTTAAAAAAAGCCTCTTTAGCGGCGAAGCGGGCGGCATAATGCTGATACTTATTGGTCTTGCTCTCACAATAGGCTATCTCCTTTGCCGAAAAAACCAGCTCACGAAAACCTTGTTCTTTAGCAATACTGCTTTGCACACGCTCCACCTCTATCATATCAATACCTACACCTAAAACTGTCATGAGCTTAACTTTTTAGTACATTTTTCAACCTGCTTTTTGATATAGTTTTCCTCGTTTACGGTGGCAATTACTTTGGTTAAAGCCGTTTTGTAATACCCGAGGGCTTTTTTATACTCGTTATGTTTAAACGAATAATCACCGGCAATCACATACGCGTGGTAAAATTGCGGATTGCTGGCCACCACGCTATCGGGGTTAATCTCTTCACCGTTAAAAGCTTTTTGTTTCAGCGTACGATAGGTTATAAAATTACGATAAGCCCGCGTGTTCAAAAACGCATCGGGCTTAATGGTAAGCGCGGTATCCATAATTTCATGATCGGTTTGCATGCCTTTCATGGCGAAGATCTTTTTCAAATCATAAGCCACAAACTCCCCCAGTTGCCATGGCGAGGTTGATACCCAAACAAGCAGCTTTTGCGGTTCAAAAACTACAGAGTGATGGGCAATTAACTGGTTCAATGCTTTCTCATTGCCCATGCCGATATTTTCACCATGCAGGCCCTGGCGGTCGCGCAATATATCAACCGTTTTTTGCACCGTGTTTTTACCTTCGGCATTCAGCAGTTCCATTAAACGTTGGTAGCGATATCGTGAGGCGCTATTACTCAACTGCACCAGGTTTTCTTTAGAGTGTGCCAGCCCTTTGCTTTGAAAGTGGTTGGCGCAAACAATATAGTTTTGGCGAGGATCATACACATCCAGCGTATCGGGTGTTTTCTCGATCACTACGGCCTTGTTATCTTCGGCCGAAGCTACCAGGAAAGATTCGGACACAAACATTTTGCGTTTTTTGGCGATCGCGATGGCCTCTTTAATGTTTTGGGCGTATTGCAAGATCTCACGGGCTACTAAAGATACCGGTGTGGCCGAACCCGATGGGATATTGGTCTTGTCGGCATTGATGGTAACGCTCAGGCCTTTTTCGTTCATGCCGGATACCGCGCCTACGAAGCCGCCCCAGGTTATGGTCATGAATTTATGCCCTTCAGATGGATTGAAGAATGCCACTATTTTATCATGCGCAAAATTATCGCCTACATAAAAATCAAAGTTCCGACCTACGATCATGGTACCATCGGCCGAGCGATCGTTCCAGGTACCAAACGAGGTACATCCCACCAAGGCCATGCTTTGCAGCGCGTGACCGATATCATGCGCGGCGTGGTAATTCAGGATGCGCTGATAATTGGAGCCGATATACTGGTATTTATCTGATGCTGATTTGGAGATGCCGTAGATCTCCTCTTTATATTCTTCGCTTACGTTCTTAGCCAAATCGCGGTTAAACCAGGCTATAAAATATTTCAGGAATGACAGGTAGGACTGTGAGGGGATGATCTTATTGATCTGATCGGTAAAATAAACCTCCTGGTTTACCACCAGCTCTTTGCTCAGTTTGCCATTAATTACCCCGCGCTCAAAAGGCTTACCCTCTACATACATCTCAAACAAACCACTCTTACTTTTCCGGAACCAGTTGTTATTAATGGTATAAAACCCCGGTGATGGCTGTTTTCGTTGTAATTGCAGGCTGCTCAAGTCGGCAGGTTTGGGTGGATAATCCATAGCTACGCAGTACAGGTAAATAAAGCCGATCAGCAGCAAGCCCACAAACACAAGGCCTGTATACAACACCCTTTTCCCAAACCGCTTCCAGCTAAATTTACTGTTACGCATTTCTTATTTTATCTATCAGATCATCATTGCCCAACAAAGCGCAACAGGTTACAATCCCGCTCATGGCGGCCCCTAAAATTCCATGTAAATTAAGGTTTTGCCCAGTGAAGTACAAATTAGGCAGTTTGGTACGCGGCGAAATGAACGTTTTCAGCGGGTGTTTATAATCCTTGGCAATGCCATAAAGCGAACCATCATCATTGCCAATATAATCACGATATGAGAGCGGCGTGGCGGTGTAGTACGAATAGATCTTTTCCCGTAAACCCGGAAATTTCAGTTCCACATCATCCAATAAAACCTCGGCTTTGCGCTTTTTAAATTGCTCGTATGTTTCTCCGCGATAAGCTTCGTCAGATACCGTATTGAAAGTATCCTCCCAAGGCTTTACTTCTTCATAACGCATATAGGCCAGTATGGTCATACCATCGGCGTATTCTTTATTTTTTGAGGATGGAGTCATGAACACGGCATAACCCAGCGGCCAGTTTTGCTGCGTATAATCGGCCATGTGCCATACCTGCCCGTCCTTAAAACTATAAACGTTATGGCTAAAGTATTTGAATGTATCTTTCTTAAACACAATATTGATAGTGAACGATGACACCGAGTTTTCCAGGTTTTTTAACCGGTTCCTGTATACGTTCTTGATCACTGATGAGTCCGTCATTTCCAGTGTTTTTACCGGGTGGATATTGGAGATGAAATGATCGGCATACAGCTTTTCGCCATGCTGCAGTTCAACATACGCTATTTTACCATCCTGTTCTACCAGTTTTTTCACGGCTTTATTCCGGATGATAACGCCGCCCCTGTTGCGGATATTGCGGGCAATGAGTTTAGCAATCTGCGAACCGCCGTCAACACATTTCCAGGAGCTTTCAATGTAGCTGTTAAGGATAAGCGCATGAACGTAGAGCGGTGTTTTATCGGCCTGCCCGGCATATAAAGAATTGTTACCGGCCAGTACCTGCTGCAATTTTTTATTATTGGTGATAGATGCCAGGAAAGCTTCAGTATCTACTTCCAGCACATCGGCCTTTTCATAAAAATCATCCGATGAGCGCAGGTTATACAACGGGAATTTATCACAAACCTCTTTCAGTTTATCGCAATAGGCTCGTAAAGCAGGTTCCTCATCCGGGAAATAAACCAACAGCTGTTTGATGAAATTATCATAGCCCTGAGCCTGGGGATATTCAACCGGATCGTTATCAATCATGATCTTATCAAAGGCATCGAGGCTTTGTTTTTCCAGTTTCAGGTTATCGATAATATCTATATACTTAAAGATCTGGTATAGATTTTGGCCCTTATCGAGCCCACCAAGATAATGAACACCTGAGTCAAAGATCACCCTATCGCGTACGTAGGTTTGCAGCGAGCCGCCAAGCTGCTTGTTTTTTTCAACAACACAAACCCGGTAACCTTCACGACCGAGCATATCGGCGCAAACCAAACCGCCCATACCGCTGCCAATGATCAGTACATCAAATTTATCGTTCATTTAAACCGGCTGCCCTTCTTTTTTAAGCACAAAAATAATATTTGAAGTGTATTTCGTGTTGTCAATCTCGGCGACTGAAAGATCATTCACTGCCGCTATATCCCGCAGCATTTTCCCCGAAAGGAACGAAAGACCATTTGCTCCTGTTTTATTAAAACCAAGCAACCTGGTCGAAAAAGTTTCGGTGAGCTCCGTTCCCTTATGCCTTTCCTCCATATCCTTATTGCCATCCCTGATGATGAGCTTGCCGCTGGGATTTAAATTGGCAATACATTTTTCAATCAATTGCTTTTGCTCCCCGGGCGGCAAATAGTGCAGCATATCGGCCATGATAATGGCATCATACCGCTGCATTTCAAATTGCAGGGCATCGGCATAAACAAAATTGATATTCTCCGTTTTTCCAAAGCAATTGGCTGCCACCTCTATCTTTTCCTCATCATAATCAACCCCGGTAAACTTGCGCCCCGGCGCTGCAAAATGCAGCATGTAGGGCATAAAGCCATAACCGCAACCCAAGTCAAGCATTTTTCCCTGGTTAGGCAGCAGCTCATGAAATACCTGGTAATTTTTTTCCAACCGTACTTTAATGCGCATATACCATTCCAGCACCGGGCCTTTATACAGGTAGTTATAAAACAGTTGTTCTTTATGATAGGCAGGCTGTTCAATTTCAGCACTTAGATTTTGGTATTCATCCTTAAAATAACGGCTGATGTTTTTGGTACGCTCCGCATAGCCTGTACCGAATGAAGCATCACCGGCAGCAATACGAGGCAGGTATTTTATGGTTATTGTGCCATTCTTCAGCAGGAAATCACCTTTGGTCATATTGTAGCCTGTTCCGTGCAGTATAATGGGCAATATGTCCATACCCAGTTGCTCGGCCAAAAAGAAAGCGCCTTTATGGAAACGTTTCATTTTGCCATCTGGCGAGCGGCTGCCTTCAGGAAAAATCACCATCGAGTATCCTTGTTTAACCTTTTCGGCCAGTTCATCAACGTTCTGCTCTACGCCTTCGGCCACCGGGAAATAACCAGCCATCCTCACCACCGCACCAAACACCGGCGAGTTCCAAACCCAGTGATTGGTAAACAAGATCAGTTTAGGATGCTGCATGATCAGCACCAAAATATCTAAAAACGATTGGTGATTACTGATCACCACGGCAGGTTTCTCAAAACTGTCTTTATTCACTACACGCTTACGCAGGTTAGGCATGATATGCATCATCGACCAGCAAAACTTCGACAGGATAGCATGATAAACATATTTGCTTCTTGGGCCTTTAAACGGGTTGAGCTTAATCAAAAACAAACCAATCAGGCTTGATAACAGGCAGCCGCTCACAAAGTAAGTGAAGGCAAAAACGGAGATCACGAAGCCGCTTATTGTCCAGGGGAAACGTTTTGCTTTTACTCGGTTCCTGATGAGCAGATTAAACAAAAACGGGATTAAAATCTGAGCCATCACAACCACGCAAACTATGCCGATGATGGAGATTAATGCGATTGAACGCAAAGCTGGATGTTTGGCAAAGATCAGCACGCCCAAACCCACAACCGTTGTAATAGCCGATAGAAAGATAGACGACTTGTACGAGGATAAATTCTTTTTGCCAGTTTTATATTCCTGTAGCAACCCATCCATAATAAACAGGCTGTAATCATCGCCCAAACCAAATATCAGTGCCGATATAATGATGTTCACGATATTGAACTGAATGCCCAACAAGCCCATCAAGCCCAAAATCCAGATCCAGGAAATAAACATCGGAATAAAAGAAACCAACGTAAGTTCGATACGCCCGTAAGTGAGCAGCAATACCGTAAACACCAGTAATGACGACATCACCGCGATACTGGTAAAATCATTGTTGATGATACCAACAAAACGGTTTGTTAAGTATTGCTTATCGACAACGGTAACATTTGGCGAATTTTCGAACAGGTTGTACAATTTGGCTTTATCAGCTTGTGAGATCTTAACCAATGTAATTACACCCGCCCTACCCGGTCGCTCGGTTATGTAATCATCCAACAAACTTTTGCGGATGCCGGCCATTTCATCCTGTCCAACCGGCTCAAAATTTTTATTGATGAGTTCCTTAAAATGGTCAAAAGCGGATGGTTTGAAACCTAAGGCAGCGCCTTCATTAACCAATACAGCTATTAACTGCTGTTTTTTTGCAGGTGTCCAGTAGTTATTCCAACGGGCAATGCGGGCTTTTTGCAGGGAATCGGAAATAATGAGCGATGATACACCGGAGTATTTTTTGACGATGTTTTTGTCTTTCAGTAATTCTATCTGTGCCGAGAGCTTTTCGTTAGTCCGGAGAGCATCATCCAATGTTTTGCCTTCGGCCAGGAAATAAACCGATTGCAGGGCGTATTTATTAATAGCGTTCAGTTTGGCTTCGGATGCTTTGAGTTTATCGGTCATGAAATTCATGCGGTTCATATCCGTTTCAAAGCTTACGTTCCGGGCTGTATGGCTGAATACTGCCGTAAGGATTATGATAGCGGAAATAATAAACTTATTATACTCGGGGTTATAGGCCGATAGCCTATCAATCCACGAAAGCTGGGCTGTATGTTGATCCTGTTCTTTTTTTGAGGCGATAAAATGCGGCAGGAACACCAGTGAGCAAAACGAAGCACCTATCAAGCTAAAAGCCGCAAACAGACCAAGATCTTTCAGCATTTCCGACTTTACAAACTCAAGGCACAAGAAACCGCCAATGGTTGTAAAACTGCCCACAGTAAGCGGCATAGCCAAATCGCGGATCACCTGTTCAATACTGCGGGTATGGCGGTAATGATTAAACACGTGCAGCGAATAATTAACCGCTATTCCTAACACCACCGAACCCGTGCCCAAGGCTATTACAGAAATACTGCCTTTTACAAAATAAACCACCGCAAGCGAAAACAATGCGCCAAACAAAACCGGCACTAAAATCACAACTGGTGCGCGCTTTTTTCTGAAGTAAAAACCCAGGAAAACAATCAGGAACACCACCGTAATCCCCTGGGTGAACATGGAGTCCTTGCGTAATTGCAGGGCATTGCCTACCGATACGGCTGTGGTACCGAAATAGCTGCAATCAACTGTTTGAAAGTTTTTAGTTTGTAAACTATCGATAACCTGGTCGATGCCTTTAAGCATTACGGCATTCTCACCAGTATTATTGGGCGAGTATTTGGGGGTGATGAACAGCAGCAGGTTTTTGTGATCTTTGGTCATCACATAGCTATCGTACAGTTCAAAATTTTCGTCGTATTGCAGCTGTTGCAATTTTTTAAGGCCTAGGTATGAGATCCCAACCGGATCGCTGCTGATCATGCTTTTCAGCGCTAATCCTGCGGGCGAGGTCAGCGTACGCAAATCGCGGGCAAGGGTTTCTTTTACCTGATTGGGGCGGATAAGTGTGTCAATATTTAAATAGTCACGCTCGGTAAGATAAATAGGCAGGTTTTTATTAATAGTGCCGAAAAGCGCCAGCACCAACCCCTCATCAACCTTTGCATTGATCTTACTTACATACCGTGAAAGTTTTTGCTGAACGGTTTCGGTAAAATTATCGGCAAAGGCTATAAGGCTATCGGGCTGCTGTTGTGTGGAATCTTTTAACGATACCATCACCACCAGCTTATCAACAAACTTGGAGTTTTGAAAAATATAGTTGAGTTTCTCTATCTTTTTATCCTTCGGCAGTATTTTGGAAATATCCTCCTCAAACCTTATCCTCGAAGCGAAAAAACCGATAAGCACAAAGCTTAACGCAAACACAGTATAAAACAGTGGTTTGCGGATATTGAAATAATTATAGATGCCTACCAGGATTTTTTCCATGAATTACAGGGCGGGGACTGGCCTCCGCTTAAACAGCTTTAGTAACGCAAAAGTGAGCAATCCAGCTATAATACCTGCAAAAATTGCCAGCGAAATGCTGCCGTAAAGATATTGTTCCAAATGTTCGCCAATGGATTTAAGCGAAATTTTATCCAAAGGGATATCCACATCCTTGCCGCCCATCCATAGGCTCCCGGTTTTATAACTCAGAAAAATAATAACCGGGATCATGGGCGCAACGCTGATGTGGGCAGCCGTAACCACGATGGCCTTGTTGAGCCTGAACAGGAAGGCCAGCGAAATAGCCACCAACAACTGGAAACCCCAGATAGGCACAATCCCCATAAAAACGCCAAAAGCTACAGATTTAGCTTTTAACTGATGCGAGTGTTCAGGGTTAAAAAACAGGTTTTTGAGCATTAGCTTAGCTTTTTTTTTATCAAAAAGCGTCCTGAAAAAATCGCGGGGTTTGATGTATGCGAAAGTTATGATAACCAGTACAGTGTTGAGTACACTAATGCGCGAAAAATCCTGAAAAGGGCGAAAATGCGATACCCGTATTTCTTTCGGGGCATAATAAACCTTTACCGGAACCCAATCTATCTTGATACCTTTCCAGGCGGCACGAACTATTACCTCTATTTCAAATTCGTATTTCCGGGTGATGAATTTGCTGGTTTTTAGCAGGTGGATAGGATACAGCCTATAACCCGATTGCGTATCCGGGCATTTAATGCCTGTCTCCACCCAAAACCAAAAGTTAGAAAACTTATGCCCGAAACTGCTTTTACCCGGCACCGACGATTGCTCCATATTACGCGAACCAATAATCAGCGAATCCGGTTCCTGTTCCAGTTTTTCAATAAAAGCAGGCAGGTCGGTAGCAAAATGTTGCCCGTCTGAATCGATAGTGATAGCATGTTGATAACCCTGTTCGGTTGCAAATTCAAAAGCTTTGCGTAAGGCCCAGCCCTTGCCTACATTCTGGGTATAGCTAACTGATTTTATTTGCGGGAATGATTGGATAATGGCAGGAGTACTATCGGTCGAGCCATCATTTACCACAATAACCTGATCGGTAAAAGCTAACACATCGGTAATAACAGCGGCCAGCGTACCCTGGTTATTATAGGTGGGTATAATAACGCATACCTTTAATTGTTTAAACTTTGCCTGTATAATTTGTAAGTTATCCGTCATATATCAATCGCACGTACCGGCTTCAGTCCAGGTTTTTATCAATGGGTTTTGTGGGTTTACGTTTAATGCTTTACAAAGTTATTGTTTCGGCTTAAATTAAACGTTAAATTTTTGTTGGGAGTATTTAATAAACTATGTATTAAATGTTGAAGTATTACCTCCTACGCATCAAGTAACTATTACGATTGCACAAAATGTATAAACATGTTTAATAACACACTGAGAGGAAGGTAAATCCACATAATGAAGCAATATAAAGTACGAAAAGTACATAATCAGTAGTCGTGTTCTCGATGAAATCGGAAACTCCACCTTTAGCAGGAGCAACAAAATCCCTATCCTGACACTTTCTGCTAAGAAATCTTAAAAATTGAAAAAGCAATAGTAAAGGGATCGTGTTTAGAAGAAGCCTGGAGGCGTTTCCATTTGGCAATTCCAAATCATAATCCCCCTTAAAATATAGGTAGAGAATAACATGTATTGCACCAAAACATAACCAGATCAAATATGATCTAAAATTTCTTAATGACACATATAGAAAAATGTATAAAAACAACTGTGTTAGCATGGCGTAGAAAATGACTGCTACTTGCCTGCTTTCTGTTCCTAAAATAAACCGCGACAGCGCAATACATAAAGTTATTACTGCATAAATCATTATTAAAACTATTTCCCAAGGCTTTAGTGGTTCATAATGAATGAATGGTTTTTGCACTTTGGCTTTTCTCATTTTGCAATAAGGTAAGAGATCAAAGTTATTAATTCTCTCCTCTTATTCACACACCGTATATCATTGCCAGGGGGAACGACGAAACGATCGCATGCGATACAGGGCGGCCCTGCTTCCGTGCGATTGCCGCGCTGCGCTCGCAATGATATGATTTTGGCATATCGTTCCACACAATACCCCCCACCCAGAAACCGTTTAATACTCGTTCCTAAATCCGAACATTTACCTTATTTTCGCCCTGATTTTGTGAAAAAGAGTAATCAAACCTTATTAAATAAAACTGCTGTGCCCATACTACAGGTTGGAGGAAAAACCCTTACGCTGGATGATTTTTACCAGGTAATTTTTAATAGTGCTACGATTGCTCCTGACGAACAGGCACTGCAAAAGGTAGAAGCCAGCTTTAATTTTCTTGGCAATTTTTCATCCAACAAGCTTATTTACGGCATTAACACCGGCTTTGGCCCAATGGCGCAATACAAGGTGAGCGATGAAAACCGTTTGCAATTACAGTATAATCTCATCCGCAGCCATGCTTCGGGCGGTGGCAGTTTGATGCAGCCCCAGTTGGTAAAAGCCCTGATGCTTGCCCGGCTTAACAGTTTTATGCAAGCCCATTCCGGTGTACACCCCGAACTGGTGAACCTGCTTGCCGAACTCATTAATAAAAACGTTACTCCCTGTATATTTGAACACGGCGGCGTAGGCGCAAGCGGCGACCTGGTACAATTAGCACACCTGGCATTAGTACTTATTGGCGAAGGCGAGGTGATTTACAACGAAAAAGTACAACCAACAGCTTCTGTTTTTGAACAGCTAAATATCAAACCTCTCCAAATCCATATCCGCGAAGGCCTGGCTATTATCAACGGCACTTCGGCTATGACGGGGATTGGTCTGCTGAACATCATCCGCGCAAAAAAATTGTTGGGCTGGTCGGTAATGCTTTCAGCAATGATCAACGAGGTTGTGGGCGCTTTTGATGATCATTACTCGCACGAGCTAAACAGGGTTAAACATCACAAAGGGCAAAATGCTATTGCCACGCAATTGAGGGAAATCCTGAAGGATAGCCAAATGACCCGTAGCCGCTCTGAGCACTTATATAATCCCGAAAATATCGATCAGGAGGTTTTTGAGGATAAAGTTCAGGAATACTACTCGCTTCGTTGTGTAACGCAAATTCTCGGTCCGGTGTATGATACCATTGCCCAGGCAGAGCATGTGGTTGTTGATGAGCTTAACTCGGTAAACGACAACCCGGTTATCGATCATGAAAGTCACAATATTTTCCACGGCGGTAATTTTCATGGTGATTATGTATCGCTGGAAATGGACAAACTCAAGATAGCTGTTACCCGGTTATCTATGTTATCCGAAAGGCAGCTCAATTATCTGCTGAATGATAAACTGAACCAGAAATTTCCCCCGTTTTTGAATTTGGGGGTGCTGGGTTTCAACTTCGGCATGCAGGGAATGCAATTTACCGCTACCTCAACCGTTGCCGAAAACCAAACCCTTTCGTACCCCATGTACGTACACAGTATCCCAAACAATAATGATAACCAGGATATTGTAAGCATGGGTTGTAATGCGGCATTGTTAACAAAAAAAGTGATCGATAACAGTTTCGAGGTACTGGCTATCCAGGCTATGACGCTGCCGCAGGCTGTCGATTACCTTGATTGCGCAAACAAGCTATCTACCCAAACCAACAAAGTTTATACCGGCTTGAGGGCTATATTCCCTACATTTATTGAGGACAAACCCAAATACCAGGATCTGCAGCAAGTAAAAGCTTATTTTGAAACGGCCGAAATATTTCCTGAATTTATTAAACCTTTTAACACCAAAAATATCATATGAAATGTGCATTAGTAACCGGCGGCTCAAGAGGAATTGGCAGGGCCATTTGCTACAAAATGGCCGCTATGGGTTATTATGTACTGGTTAACTATAAAGGCAACATCGACGAAGCCAACAATACCCTCGCCCAGATCAGGAAGAATGGCGGCGATGGCGAGCTGTTGCAATTTAATGTTGCCGATAAGAACGATATCCAACAAAAATTAGGCAGCTGGATAGAAACCAATACCGAAAAGTACATTGAAGTTTTAATAAACAACGCCGGCGTTAAAGACGATGGCCTGATGATGTGGATGACGGACCAGCAATGGGATGGGGTAATAAATACGAGCCTAAGTGGCTTCTTTTACGTTACGCGTTTAGTCCTTAACGGAATGCTGGTTAAAAAATACGGCCGGATTGTGAACGTGGTTTCGCTTTCAGGGTTAAAAGGCTTGCCGGGACAGGTGAATTATTCGGCAGCCAAAGCAGGTGTTATCGGTGCAACTAAGGCATTGGCGCAGGAGGTTGGTCGCAGGGGGATTACGGTAAATGCTGTAGCACCGGGGTTCATTGCTACCGATATGACTGCCGGGCTTGATGAAAAGGAACTGAAAGCGATGGTGCCATTAAAAAGATTTGGCACACCGGAGGAGGTTGCCCATGCGGTCGGATTTTTAGCATCGCCTGAGGCGGCTTACATTACGGCAGAGGTGCTTTCGATAAATGGTGGGCTTTATTCATAAAAAGAACAATATCGCCGCTCGGCTCCAGCCGGGTGGCAACTATCAAACGGCCTCTGGCCGCCGAAGCGAAAGAAGGCCAGAGGCCTGGAAATAATTACCACTCGGCTGGAGCCGAGCGATGGCAAATTTTATTTGCGGGTAACAAACACAAGAGTAATTAACTCTTAATATAAATTTAATTATAAGCTATTAAGATACAGGTATTTTAATAGCCGAAATTTGAAACATTAAACGAGCGCTATACATACAAAAACCAGATTAAGTTCTATTTTTTTGTATTTTTATCACATTTTGTTGACTATGTACTATCAGTTTTTGCTCAAATATGAATAGGGTTGTGATAACAGGGATGGGTATCTATTCGTGTATTGGGAAAAATCTTGATGAAGTTAAGGAATCCCTTTATACCGGCAGGTCGGGCATTGTATATGATGCTATCCGTAAAGATTTTGGCTACCGCTCAGGACTTACCGGCGCGGTTGAAAAGCCCAACCTTAAAGGTACGCTTGATCGCCGGGCGCGTATCATGTTGCCCGAGCAAGGCGAATATGCATATATAGCCACCACCGAAGCATTACAGCAGGCAGGTATCGATGCCGATTACATCGCCCAAACCGATGTAGGCATTTTATACGGTAACGACAGTACTGCCAAAGCTGTTATCGAAACCACAGATATCATCCGCGAGAAAAAAGACACCATGCTCATTGGTTCTGGTGCTGTTTTTCAAACCATGAACTCTACTGTTACCATGAACCTGGCTACCATATTCAAGCTGCGCGGTGTCAATTTTACCATCAGCGCGGCTTGCGCCAGTGGTTCGCATTCTATAGGTATGGGTTACCATCTTATCAAAAGCGGTATGCAGGACTGCATTATTTGCGGCGGCGCACAGGAACTCAGTCATTATTCAATGGGCAGTTTTGATGCGCTTTCGGCATTTTCTGTACACGAGGCCGACCCTGCTAAAGCCTCCCGCCCGTTCGATCGTGACCGCGACGGATTGGTTCCAAGCGGCGGAGCAGCTACTGTGATTTTGGAAAGCCTGGAATCGGCCCTAAAACGAGGCGCTACTATTTTTGGCGAGATTGTTGGTTATGGTTTTTCATCAAATGGGGGGCATATTTCAAACCCAACGGTTGAAGGGCCGGTACGCTCGTTGAATATGGCATTAAAAGATGCCGGCATACAGGCTTCTGAAATTGACTATATCAATGCTCATGCCACCTCTACCCCTGCCGGTGATGCCAGCGAGGCTAAAGCCATTGATGAGGTTTTTGGCGATTATAAGCCCCTGGTAAGTTCAACCAAATCCATGACCGGTCATGAGTGCTGGATGGCGGGTGCAAGTGAGATCGTTTATTCGATGCTGATGATGCAAAACTCGTTCGTGGCGCCTAACATTAACTTTGAAAACCCCGACGAGGATTCGGCGAAACTTAACATCGCTACCGAAACCGTCGATAAAAATATAGATACATTCCTGTCAAACTCGTTTGGGTTTGGCGGCACCAATTCGTCCCTGATTATTAAAAAATATATTTAAACTAAGCCATTATGCAAATTGAAGAGATCATAGAAAAAATCAACAGCTTCCTTGCCGAAGAATTTGAGGTTGATGCGGATAAAATGGTGCCCACAGCAAATCTGAAAGAAACCCTCGACCTTGACAGTCTTGATTATATCGACCTTGTTGTAGTAATTGAAAGCAACTTTGGGTTCAAAGTAAAACCCGAAGATTTTACGGGCATTGTTACCTTCCAGGATTTTTACGATTACGTACTATCGCGCATACAACCTAAGGAGCTTGCATAATGCCCGCCTGGCAGGGAAAATCAAAAGGCAATACCCTTGGCTATCGCATTTTTGTAAGCGTTTTAAAAACAGCCGGTGTAATGCCGGCCTATTTTATGCTGAGGTTTGTGGCGCTTTATTACTTCCTGTTTTCGTGGCAAACATCAAAAGGAACATATTACTATTTCCACAAGCGGCTCGGTTTCGGCAGGGTAAAATCAATATTGATGCTGTACAGAAATTACTATCTGTTTGGGCAAAGTATTATCGATAAGGTGGTGATTATGTCGGGGATTCCCAACAAATTCACTTTCAACTTTGACGGGATAGATAACTTGAGGGAGATTGCCGCCATGAACAAGGGCGGATTACTGCTTAGCTCGCACATTGGCAGCTGGGAAATAGCAGGCGAACTGCTTGATCATATAAACACCCGCATTAACATTGTAATGTTTGATGGCGAAGACAGGCAGATCAAGCAATACATGGATTCGGTAACCGGCGAGCGGAAAATAAACATCATTGTCATCAAAAACGACCTGTCGCACATATTTAAAATAAACGCGGCATTTCAGAACAATGAGCTGGTTTGCATGCATGCCGACAGGTATATCGAGGGCAATAAAACCATAACAAGGGAGTTTTTAGGTGAGGATGCGAAATTCCCGGCAGGGCCGTTTGTAATGGCCGAAAAATTTAAAGCGCCGGTAACGTTTGTTTACGCACTAAAAGAAAGCGCGTTGCATTACCACTTTTTCGCCAGTCCGGTAAAGGATTATTCGGATTGGGGCAGAGGCAAAGGCATGGAACAACTGGCAAATGATTTTATAACCAGCTTTGAAAACAAGGTAAAAACGTACCCTGAGCAGTGGTACAACTATTATAATTTTTGGCAATGATCTTACCAACACAGGATATTTTACCGTTGATACCACAGCGGTCGCCATTTGTAATGATTGACAAGCTGTTGTCATCAACTGATGACAACACGGTAACCTCGCTTCAGGTAAAGGCTGATAACGTTTTGGTAAGCGATGGCGAATTAAGCGAAGCCGGACTGACCGAAAACATAGCCCAAACCGCCGCCGCTGGTGCCGGATATGCCGCTCAGCAATTAGGCAAACCTGTACAGCCGGGCTTTATCGGTGCGGTAAAAAACCTGGAAGTATTTGCTTTACCAAAAGTTGGCGATACCATAGAAACCGAAGTAAAAATTGAAAACCAGGTTTTCGATGTTACCATCATCAAAGGAAAAATTACTTGCAAAGGCATAACGATAGCCCAATGCGAAATGAAAATATTTATTCAACCACAATAATATCAACCATGAAAAAAAACGCAATTAAACTGAGTTTACTGATACTTTTATTAACCGCGTTCTTAAAACCGGCATCTGCCCAAACCAAAGCAGAGGTATTCGATAAAAAAACCCCGATAACCTGGTTAGGTATGGATTTTTCACAAATGAAATTCATTGGTTCGGAAGAAGCTTACAGACGGGAGGTGATCAATGCCGAATTTGTTGGCAAATACATCCCCCTATGGGAAAATTTCTTTCTAAAAGAACCTAAAAAATATAACCCAGCCAGGGCGGTTCACCGCGATACCGTTCATTTTGCAATGAATGTTACCGAAAAAGTTAACAACGCGCTTACCAAAAACTTCTTTGATACTGATCCCGGTCATTTCAAAACGCTGACCGAAAAAGATATTGATGCATTGATTAAAAACTATGATTTTTTAGGTAATAAAGGCATCGGTATGTTGCTGATTGTTGAAGGCATGGATAAAGGGCGGGCGCAAGGGGGCGCCTGGGTAACTTTTGTTGATATGGATAAGAAAACGGTTTTATATACCGTTTTCCGCACCGGCAACAGCCGTGGATTTGGTTTCAGAAATTACTGGGCACACCCATGGCCGGTAATCCTGGACGATTTTGGCGCTGACTTCGATCTTTTCAAAAAATACTAAGCCCCTAAGGTTTTGCAGCAATCGCTAATAAATACTATTGAGATTGAAGTCAAATTCAGTGACGTGGATATGCTGGGCGTGGTTTGGCATGGCAACTATATTCGATATTTTGAAGATGGCCGCGAGGCGTTTGGCAAGCAATATGGCCTGGGTTATATGGATGTATATAACGCGGGCTACGTTGTGCCTATAGTTAACGTAAATTGTGATTATAAGCGCTTTTTGCGGTACGAGGATAAGGTGATCGTCGAAACCACCTACACCCCTACCGAGTCGGCAAAGATCAATTTTACTTACAGGTTACTCAACGCCCAAACCGGCGAACTTATCGTTAAAGGATCGACAACACAGGTTTTTGTTCGCCGTGATAATTTTGAACTGCAACTTACCAACCCGGATTTTTTTCTGGATTGGAAACAACAACAAGGTTTGATATAACAGAACGCCGTGATGAAGAAGGTTTACCTTGTTGCCGATAATGTTTACTCGCCGTTAGGGGCTACCACCACTCAAAACTTTGAGCACCTGGTTAACGGCGTTTCAGGCGTGAGGCAACACGACGACAAAGCCCTGTCTGACGATCTTTTTTTCGCATCGCTATTTGAAAAAGTATATTTTCAAACCGATGAATACTGCACCAAATTCGAGCACCTTCTCATCGCTTCGTTAACCGAAACCTTACATGGAGTCGATAAAAATATATCCGATAAAAAAACTGTTCTGATTATTTCCAGTACCAAAGGCAACATCAGTCTGCTGGAAACGGAACAAGCGGGCCCTGAACTGGATGAGCGCATTGCCCTGCATTCATCAGCAAAAAAAATAGCCCGACATTTTGGTTTTGTAAACGAGCCAATAATAGTTTCACATGCCTGTATTTCCGGACTTGTTGCTATGATCACCGGGATGCGATTGATCCAATCAGGGCAGTACGACCATGCGGTTATAGCCGGAGCAGATGTGATTTCAAAATTTGTGCTTTCGGGCTTCCAATCTTTTCAGGCCGTCAGTCAGGGATTATGCAAACCATTTGATGCAGATCGTGACGGTATCAATTTGGGCGAGGGCGCGGCTACGGTTATTCTATCGACAGACAAACCAACCGGAGAAGCTATTGAATTAGTTTCGGGTGCAATAAGCAATGATGCCAACCATATTTCAGGCCCTTCACGCACCGGCGAAGAATTATATTACGCCATCAATAAAGCGATGGATGCTGCCGGTTTAAAGCCTGAGGATATTGATTTTATATCTGCCCATGGTACAGCGACCGTTTATAACGACGAAATGGAAGCAAAAGCTGTAACGCTGGCCGGTTTGCAGCATGTTCCACTCAATAGCCTGAAAGGGTTTTACGGGCATACTTTGGGCGCTTCGGGATTGATAGAGGCCATCGTTTCTGCTCAATCATTAAAGCAAAATACCATCATTCCTACCAAAGGCTTTAGCAAACAGGGCGGTGCTAACCCAGTAAACGTTTGCAGCCAATTGATATCAACGCCACTTAACCGTTGCCTCAAAATAGCCTCTGGCTTTGGGGGATGTAATGCAGCCATAATTTTAACCAAATCACAACAGGATATTTCATAACATGAACACAGAACAGGTAGATGTATTGGTAATAGGTGCCGGTCCGGCGGGCACGGTGGCCGCTTCTATCGTACACCAGGCAGGCTTTAAGGTAAAAATTGTAGAGAAACAGCTTTTCCCGCGGTTTGTGATTGGCGAAAGCTTGCTGCCACGATGCATGGAAGCGCTAACCGAAGCCGGCTTTGTAGATGCCATAAGCGAAAAAGGCTTTCAGCAAAAAAATGGGGCTAAATTTGTGAAAGATGGCAAGATCTGCGATTATCAATTTGCCGACCAATTCACTCCCGGCTGGAACCGGACCTGGCAGGTACCCCGTGCCGATTTTGATAAAACCTTAGCCGATACTGTTGAGAAAATGGGCGTTCCTGTTCATTACGAAACTACCGTTACTAATATTGTTTTCAACGGCCAAAACTCGGTAACTACTTTGGAGGATAAAGATGGAAATCAAACAGAGATTTCGGCTCGTTTTATCATCGATGGCAGCGGTTATGGCAGGGTGATCCCCAAACTATTTAACCTCGACAGGCCATCGACCCAAGTTCCGCGTAAGGCGCTTTTTGTGCATACGGTGGATAAAAAACGCTCTATGGCCGATGAGCCAAACCGCATTACCATCGTAGTGCATCAGCCTGGCGTTTGGATCTGGATCATTCCTTTCGCCAACGGTATTACCTCCTTAGGTTTTGTGGGCAATCCTGAGTTTTTTAAGCAACATGAAGGCTCCGACGAAGAGATTTTGCGTGGATTGATAGCGTCGCAACCATATTTCAGCGAGCGTTTTGAGGATGTGGAATTTACTTTCGCACCGAGAGTTTTGGAATCATGGTCGGCCACTACAGATAAGTTTTATGGTAATGGCTTTGTACTTACCGGTAACGTAACAGAGTTCCTTGATCCGATATTTTCATCGGGCGTAACGCTGGCTACGGTATCGAGCCAAACAGCAGCCAAACTGGTGATCCGCAAGCTTAACGGCGAAACTGTGGATTGGGATAAAGAATACATGCAGCACATGATGCAGGGTGTAAATACCTTCCGCTCCTACGTTACCGCATGGTATGAGGGCGTGCTCGACACGATATTTTTTGCCAATAACCAGGACCCGCTTGTTAAAAGTCAGATCTGCTCGGTATTGGCCGGTTATGTTTGGGACCTCGATAATCCGTATGTTAAAAATCACGAAACAGCTTTGCATAAACTGGCACGTACTATTACCCTAAGAGATTTAGTAGCAGCCGATAAAAGCTAAAGGCAGGATCATTTAACCATGTACGAATTGAAAAACAATAAATGAAAATTTTTCACACTAATTTTTACGTATTAATCGAATTACACGAATTGAATCAATTTAAGATTCGTGTAATTCGATTAATTGTGGAGCGCTTGCAAAGCATTTGTGTAGAAATTTTTCAGTATGAGATTAGTAAAACTATAAATTGAAGAACCAATATTACATATCAGCTCACTGCAGTATCAGCGATAACATTGTTCGTTATAATAACGAAGTCGTATTTGCGGGTACAGAGAATGATATTCCCGGTTTTTTTCTGTCGGTTTACCAGCATCTTGGGGTAAAATACCCTAAGTTTTATAAGATGGATAACCTGGCAAAACTGGGTTGGCTTACTGCTGAAGTTTTGCTGAAAGATTTCGACAAGGCGAAATATCAGCCGACTGACATCGGCGTGGTGTTAACCAACGCAAACTCCAGTCTTGATGCTGATAAGCGGTATTATGATTCGATGCAGGAGATAGCAAGCCCTGCATTATTTGTTTATACGCTACCCAACATTGTTATCGGCGAGATCTGCATCCGTCATCATTTTAAAGGCGAAAACGCTTTTTTATATTTTTGACCGGTTTAATGCAGATTTCATAGCAAGTTACGTTTACAACTTGCTCGATATCAGGCAATTGAATGTTTGTATTTGCGGATGGGTGGAGCTGCTTGGCGATGAATATAAAGCAGTTTTGTTTTTGATAGAAAAGGACGGTGTAATGCCCTTCAAAACAGAAAATATTAATAAAATTTACAACCCCACCCAAACCCTCTCCGAAAAGGAGGGCTTTTAAAAATGTGTTTTTTTAAGTCTCCCCTACCGGGGGAGATTTAGAGGGGGTAATTATAAAACTTACAATATGGATAAATTAATGGCCGATCTGAAAGAGCAGATCATTGAGCAGTTGAACTTACAGGATGTGAAGCCGGAAGATATCGGTGATGACCAGCCGCTTTTTGGTGATGGCCTTGGTCTGGATTCGATAGACGCGCTGGAACTGATTGTGCTGCTACAGCAAAAATATAAAGTAAAGCTTTCCAACGCAGAGGACGGCCCGAAGATCTTCCGCTCAGTACGCACCATTGCCGAATTTATTGAAAGCACCAGGATTCCGAACGCCTAAACAATGGAGCAACCTGTTTTTATAGCCGGCGTTGGGGTAATTTCGGCCATAGGTAATACTGTGGCCCAAAACCTGCTGTCGCTTGAACAGGAAAAAACAGGCATTGCCCCTATCCAATACCTGGATACTGAACACCGGGATGAGTTTCCGGTTGGTGAGGTTAAACTAAGCAATAATGAGCTTGCCGAAATGTCGAGGTTCAAACCGGGCATCAGTCGCACGGCTATGCTGAGTTCAATTGCCGCTAAAGAAGCTTTAGCTGACACCGGAATTATCAATCTTGCAGGTTTAAGAACAGGTTTTATCTCCGCCAACACCGTCGGCGGCATGGATAAAACCGAAGATTTTTTCAGGGACTTTTTAGACGATAACACCAAAGGCAGATTACGCAATGTCATTAATCACGAGTGCGGGGCCATTACCAATTTAGTTGCCGATCAGCTGGGTATAAGGCATTATGTAAGCACTATTAGCACGGCTTGTTCTTCATCGGCTAATGCCATTATATACGGCGCAAGGCTTATTAAAAACAACATACTGGATGTGGTTATTGCCGGCGGTACCGATGCACTTACCCGCTTTACCCTCAACGGTTTTAACACCCTCATGATATTGGATAAACAGCCCTGCCAGCCTTTTGATGCCGACCGCCGTGGCCTTAATCTTGGTGAGGGTGCAGGGTATGTGGTGCTGGTATCTGCGCGAATAGCATCATCGCTTAAAAAAGAGATGTATTGCACCTTCAGCAGCTATCATAACGCCAATGATGCCTATCATCAAACGGCTTCATCGCCCGAAGGAACTGGATCATTATTGGCCATGGAAGGCGCGCTTAAAAAAAGTGGCTTACAGCCTGCCGATATCGGTTATATTAACCTGCATGGTACAGGCACACAAAATAATGATAGTTCAGAAGGCACAGCCATCAGCAAGCTATTTGCAGGACATTCTCCAAAAATGAGCTCTACTAAAGCATTCACGGGGCACACGCTCGGAGCAAGCGGCGGCATTGAAGCCGTGTTTTCAGCATTGGCGGTGCGGCGCGGTTTGATATACCCTAATCTGAGGTTTGAAACGCAAATGGACGGCTTTCCTTTTACACCGGAGACCCATTTTTCAACGCAGCCGGACGTCAAACACGTATTATCTAACTCTTTTGGGTTTGGCGGAAATTGTTCATCATTAATATTTTCAAAACTATAGGCGATGTACATCAGGGCAGCAAGCAATATATCGCCACAAAATACCTTCGGTAATCAGCAGTTCCTTTCAGAACTGGCAGGATATACCGGCGACGGGCTCACCTGTATTGAACCGGATTATAAAGCCCTGATCGATCCAAAAATCATCCGCCGCATGAGCCGAATCATTAAAATGGGTGTTGCTGCCGGGATGGATTGCCTGCAACAAGCCGGAGTCAACGCGCCGGATGCTATCATCACCGGAACGGCTTACGGCTGCCTGGAAGATACCAATACCTTCCTTACTAAAATGGCGCAGCAAAACGAGGAAGCGCTATCCCCTACCGCGTTTATCCAATCCACCCATAATACCATCAGCGCGCAGATAGCCTTACTGCTGCAATGTCATCAATACAACAACACCTTTGTAAATGGCGGCGCTTCGTTTGAAAACGCCCTGCTTGATGCTATGATGCTTTTGTATGAGGGCGAAGCGGCCAATGTACTGGTTGGCGGTATCGATGAAATCACCACTAATAGTCATGCTATTTTAAAGCGCATGGGCTTATATCGCCGGGAACAGGTATCAAACTTTGATCTGCTTAATACTCCCGGCAAGGGGACAATGGCTGGCGAAGGATCCGCGTTTTTCATGTTGAGCAGGGAAGCCTCGGATAATGACTGGGCTAAAATTGATGGCGTATCCAGCTTTTATAAACCGCGCAACACCGCCGAAATAAAACAACAGATCAGCATTTTTTTGCAAAGCCAAAACGCCAATATCCATGAGATTGACCTGGTAATAACCGGTAATAACGGTGATTTAAAAAATGATGCCGTTTATGAGCAATTGCTAAAATATGATTTTGCTAATGCGCCTGTTATCAATTACAAAGCCCTCTGCGGCGAATATCCAACCTCATCGGCATTTGCAACGTGGCTGGCGGCGCATGAAATCAAAGCTGGGGGCTGTTCATTTGTACCTGAAAGCGACCAAACTTCGTTAAAAAAGGTATTGATCTATAATCATTACCAAAATATCCACCACTCGTTAATCCTGCTTTCGGCATGTTAAATTTCAGGAATACCAATATCCTTTTTGCCGGGCTGCTGGGGTTGATAATCTGGCAGGATATTACAGAAGGGGTATCCTGGTGGAGTTATCCAGTGTTGATCTTTATTTACTCGCTGATATTATTTTACGGGTGCTATTACATCGGCTCTAACTTTTTTATGCGGGTGATGTGCTCACTCAAAACCAACAAAAAGATCATCGCTATAACTTTCGATGACGGACCTGACGCTATCGCCACGCCACAGATTTTGGAGATCTTAAAACAACAAAACATCCCGGCAGCATTCTTTTGTATTGGCAGTAGAATCTCGGAGAATGAAACCATCATAAAACGGATCCACGAAGAGGGCCACATCATCGGCAACCACAGTTTCTCGCATTATTTTTGGTTCGATCTGTTTTCTTCAGCCAAAATGCTGGATGATATACTTCAAGCGAACCAGCAGGTAAGACACGTGATTAATTTAAGTCCGCTGTTGTTCAGGCCTCCTTACGGGGTGATCAACCCCAACGTCAAAAAAGCCATTTTAAAAAGCAGGATGGAGCCCATAGGCTGGAGCGTGCGCTCGATGGACACGGTGATCAACAATCCTCAAAAACTATTAAATAAGATAACGCGCCGCTTAAACCCCGGCGCTATTTTCCTGTTTCATGATACAGGAGTCGCAACAATTTCAGTATTGCCTCGGTTTATTGAACAAACCAAAGCACAGGGATACGAAATAGTACGACTGGATAAAATGCTAAATTTGCAGGCTTATGCGTAGATTGATTGAAAATAAAATATTAAAAGCTGAAGCAGGGGCTGTGCGATTCCCTCCCTCGGGAGGGTTTAGGGAGGGGTTTCATCAGCGTTTAACCCCTACCTCCTCCTTCACCAAGGAAGGAATCGCGCGGGCCGCCACACTTTTATCATGTACTAAGTCTCTGTTGATTCTTTTGATAATCACCTGCGCGGCCATCTCTGCCCAAGCCCAGCACGCAGGTTATACCCAACTATCTGATCTTACCAAATTCAAACAGCAGTTTGCCGAAGTTGCTGCAAAAACAAACAGCATTAAAAGCGATTTTACCCAGGATAAAAATCTGAGCATGCTTTCAGAAAAGATCACCTCTAAAGGCAAATTCTGGTACCGCAAGCCCAATATGCTGCGGATGGAGTATACCCAGCCATTCAGCTATCTCATGATCCTGAACAAGGACAATGTGTACATTAAAGATGGACAAAAAGAAAACAAGGTATCCACCCGCTCCAACAAAGTATTTAAGCAGATCAACAAAATCGTTGTCGATTGTATACAGGGAACGGCACTCAATAGCGGCGATTTTAAATCGGCGGTATACGAAAACAAGGGCACCTATTTAGTTTCTCTATCCCCTGTCAATAAACAACTGAGTGACTTTTTCAAAACCATCGAGATCACTGTTGATAAAAAAGATTATTCGGTAAACACCATCGAAATGCTGGAAGGTACGGGCGATAGCACTACCCTGCATTTCACCAATAAAGAGATCAATGCCAATATCCCGGATGCGTTTTTTGCTATTAAGTAGCTGCCTGCTAATGCTGGCTGGCTGCTCATCGGTTTACAAAAACCTGAAGCCGACCGAAGGCAATGTACGCGAGATCAAAAAATTCGCGCCCGATTTTACCAATGTGCTTTATAAAACCGGGGTAGATGTAATTGGCGGGCATCATTTAAGCGGCCTGTTGCTGATTAAAACCCTTCCCGATAAAAGCGTGCGTATGGTGTTCAGTAATGAAATGGGGTTTAAATTTTTCGATTTTGAGTTTAAGCCCGATGGCGGCTTCAAGGTGTATTACATCATTAAGCAAATGGATAAGCGCCCGGTGATCATCACCCTGCAAAAAGATTTTGAGCTGGTGATGATGCGTAAGCAAAACTCCGAAACAGGTTATATGCGCAAAGATGATAACTATCTGTATTATGTTTTCCCACAGGAAAAAGGCGCCAACTATTACATCACCAATAAAACCGGAACAGAGCTGATCCGCATGGAACGCTCATCCGACAGGAAACCCGTGGTGCAGGCCATTGTGCATGGCTTTTACAATGGCATTCCTGATACCATTGGCATCAGCCATAAAAACTTTAAATTTAATATCGGTCTTAAACGTTTGGAAAGATAGATGCTCAACAATACTTTTTTCAGTTTTACCACTCCCGAAACTAATGGCGATTTGCTCAAAACAACCATCAGCCTTAACCCTGCGCATGATATTTTTAAAGGGCATTTCCCAGGCAATCCCATTGTGCCGGGTGTGTGCATGATGCAGATGGTCAAAGAGATTCTGGAAAATCAGCTCGGCAAAAAGTTAAGACTTGTTAAGGCTGATAGTATCAAGTTTCTGTCGTTCATCAACCCTAATGAATACCCCCAGGTTGGGTTGGAGATAAAGATGAGTACCGTTGATGAGCAGGTTAAGGCAGATGCGCAACTGGTAAATGAGGGGATTGTGTTTTTGAAGTTTAAGGGGACGTTTAAATAAAAAATGTCATTGCAAGGAGCTGCCGGGGACGAGCGTTGGACGCGACGTGGCAATCTCGTAGCTATGCATAAATACATTGCAGGTTCGCTCTGCTTTCGACGAGATTGCCACGCTTCGCCCGCAATGACATAGTTTTATATTAACAGGCGAATATCAATTCTCAGCAACCGCCTTTGCACTTTTCCCTAACCTAATGGCTGCCAATAAATAGTAAAAAGCACCAAAGGCCGAATACCCTGCCAAATTTGCAATCCCCATATTAGGCGAGTGCGCCATTGCTATAAATGACACACCGGCAAGCATAGATTGCCCCCCACTTAATATCATTGGCCATTGGCCGCCAAACTCTTTACGTCTTTTTAAGCCCAATACCAATTGGATTAATCCTGTTAACAAAGCCCATCCGCCAAATACAATTAACGCGGCAGGCACTCCTTTGGTTATAGCAAAACCTACCGACAGGGTTGTAACGATGCTAATAGCAACGTTTACATATTGCGGTGTTACCGATGTTCCGTTGCCTTGATTAGCACGGATATCAAGGAATGTACCTACAACATCCCATAACGGATAGATCACAAGCAGTATGGTTGCTGCGGTAAATGAAGTTTTAGCCAATAACGATACCAATATTACCCAGGTAACTGAAAATGCTACCCTTGTAAAATAAAGCTTACGCAACTCGCGGGCTGTATTAGCCGCGGCTGAAGTTTCTATGATCAATGTTTTATTTGCTGACATGACTTTAAATTTTTATTTCGTTTTGTTTGATGAAGCAAAGTTGGGCACAAAACGAGACCGCAATTTTCACTTAGGTGAAAATTGGGAGGGGCAATTGTCAGCAGAGTTTCGTTTTTAAGGCTTTTGCTGTGATAGTCGCTTCTTGATGCGGGTAAGAGATGGGTTTTTAATGCCCAAATAAGATGAAATATGATATGCGGGAATGCGGCTTACGATATTGGGATGCTGCGTTATCATTTTCAAATAACGCTCTTCGGCTGTATTAAATAAAAACTCTTCGGTACGGGCTTGCGATTGGTTAAAGAATAATTCGGCAACCAGGCGACCGAAGCGTTGCCAGCCGGTTGGCGTGGAGTAAAGATATTGAAGATCATTATAGTTGATGGAGATGATCTCGGCATCCTCCATCGCCTGGATATAATATGCGCAAGGGTATTGATTGATAAAACTGCGGAATGATACCAGGAACTGCCTTTCCGAAAAAAAGTAGATGTTCTTTTCTTCCTGCGTTTCGGGGTGTACGTAGTAGATCCGGAATAGACCTTTGTTAATAAGCGCAAGATCGGTACATACAATGTTCTGCATGTTAAAAAAATCGCCTTTCTCAATTTTACGGGTGCGCCAATACGGCAAGCTAACCGCCACATCGTTTTCAGACATACCGGCAAAATTGCCAAGAAGTTCGTTTAATACCTGTTGCTTATCGGCCATAACTAACAAAGTGCAATAAGGTTAAATATCGGCACAAAAAATCATACTAATTTTCACCTGGGTTAAAAACAACTGATTTTATTTTCTTATTTTACAATCAAACTAAATTGAATAAAAAACAATCATTAAATCAATCAACACAATGAAGCATATAAATACATCTCCCCATGTTAGTGAGTTTGATAGAGATCACCCTGTTCCTGACGGTTATTATATTGGCCGTTTCAGGTCCCCGGAAAAGAAAAAAGAAAGACAATAACATCAACCCGGATGCCCTTCTGCGTTCCGAATACCACATTACCGAAAACGGGGGATTAGAACACGTAAAAAGCGAAATCTAATACCAAACCTACCTTCAGAAACATAATGAAAATAAAATAGAACCGTCGCTAAACAATTAGCGGCGGTTTTTTATTTAATTTACGGAATTATAAACCTCATCCCCGTCCCGGCTTGAAACATATCTGCAGCTTTTTATTTTTTAGTTTAATTTATAGCAGCCTGTTTGCACAGATAAAAGTTAGCGGTAAAATTGTCGACAATTCTAAAGTTCCTGTGGCCTTTGCTGTGGTTAACCTGCAACAGCAAAATTCAGAGCAAACAAGGGTAGTGCAAACCGATTCCATCGGGCTATTTAGTTTTACTGACGTTGATAAAGGCACCTATCATTTAACTATCACCTTCACCGGCTATCAAAAAACCAAACTTAAATTAAACTTGCAACAAGATACCTCGGTATCTATTACCCTCGCTGATAATACCACACAGTTGAACGAAGTAACCGTAACAGCAGGCAAAGCCTCTGTTGAAAACAAGGGCGATAAGCTGGTTTACAATGTATCCACCAGTGCCACATCGGCAGGAGCTGATGTACTTACGGTTATTGGTCGCGTGCCGGGTATAAAAGTTGGTGATAATGACCTGAGCATTGTTGGCAAAGGCAGCGTTAAAGTTATGGTGAACGAAAGATTGGTTCAACTGGCTGGAACCGACCTGCTCCGTTACCTGCGCTCATTATCTGCAAGCCAGGTAGGCAGTATTGAGGTAATTAAAAATCCGGGAGCTGCTTATGATGCTGAGGGCAACGCCGGATTGATCAACATCACGCTCAAACATAGCAAAAAACATGGCTATACCGGCAGCGTACAAATTAATGATGAGCAATGGATGCATAGCCCGGCCTCGGTTTATGGTACCAGCAATTACTGGTGGTTAAATGCCAGCGGCGATATTAACTACAATTCGGCCAAACTCTCCGCATATGCCAGTGTTAATGTTGACCATGACCACGAACTGGAGGGCTTTGAAACCGATATTTACTATCCTAAGCAAACCTGGCTGCAAACAGATACCGGCAACTATCGTTATCACAATTTAAACTTCATTGCCGGGGCCGATTATAGGTTTAGTTCAAAAGTAACTGCCGGGGTAAATTACCAGGGAGGTAAGAATACCTATGACGGATCCGACCATGTGAATAACCCCATCATTAACAACACTACCGGTGCTATCGATTCAACATTAAGAACCTATGCCACCTATCACCCGGTGGCTATCAGTAATGCGGTTAACCTGCATAGCACCATCAGCCTGGATACATCAGGTGCTAAATTGGTACTTAATGCCGACTATTTTAACTATTACCGCACCGACAGATCGGACTTTGAGAGCAACACTTACCTCGCTGACGGATCATTGAATGCAGCCAGTCGTAATCGCTACCATGATACCAATAAGCAGGACATCAACATTTATACATTCAAGGCCGATGCGCTTTTGCCAACCAAATATGCCCGCTTTGCTTTTGGCGGCAAACTGAGCTTTATCAATAATTACAGCAACGCTTTTTATTATAAAAAGGCAACCAACGATTCGCTAAAGTATGACCCGAACTTAAGCAATGAATTTACCTATACCGAAAATACCCAATCTGTTTACGGCAGCATAAACCGCGAGGATGGTAAATGGAAGTACCAGGCCGGCTTGCGGGCAGAGCACACCGAAACCAAAGGCTACTCGCACACGCTTAACCAAACTACCATTAATAATTACACAAGGTTGTTTCCATCAGCAACGGTGAGTTACCAGGCAGCTGTTAATCACAGCCTATCACTAAACTTTGGCAGGCGGGTTAACCGGCCAACTTTCTGGAACCTTAACCCATTCAAGAGCTTGTTTACAGCTTATAGCTATGGCGAAGGCAACCCCTATCTTCAACCAGAATATAATACCAATTTTGAGCTTTCGCACACCTATAAAAACAGGCTTACTTCGGCTATATTTTTAAACGTTACCAACAATGGTTTTAACAACGTAACCATTGCCCGGCCAGATACTAATTTGATTTATACCACGCCCCTTAATTTTATTAAAACTTACCGGGTAGGTATTTCCGAAAATTATTCGATGCAATTGCTTAGCTGGCTTGATAATAATAACCAGTTCACTTTTTATCATACCGATGCAAAATCTGCATTGGCTGCAGTAAATGGGATCAATGGCTTCGGGGCGTATATTGCGACCAACAACAACATCTATTTTAATGCCGATAAATCATTTTCAGGTGCAGTTAATTTTTGGTACCAGTTCCCGGAGGTAGATCATATAGGCAGAAGTGATGCTTACTACAAACTCGACCTTGGCCTTAAAGCATCCGTTTTTAAAAAGAAGGTCGATGTTTCATTTGTAATGAACGATGTTTTCAGGAGCAGCGCATCGGCAGTTACTACAATTGTTAACGGGGTAAGACAAAAATACACCAACTTCCAGATTAACAGGTATGCTCTTGTTGGCATCAGTTACCGCTTTGGCAATAGCCAAAACAAGGCAGCAAAGCAGGATACCGGCAACCAGGAAGAGAAAGGCCGGGTCCATTAAAAGCAAAAAGGGACTTTTACGGCCCCTTTCAAACAATTACAAAACAAAAACAAGGTTACATTTTACCTGTGCTGTCTTTCCCCATTTTGCTTTTACCCATTTTACTTTTTGACATTTTATCATGGCTCATTTTGTCCTTGCTCATTTTATCAGTACTCATTCTACCTGAAGCCATTTTATCGTGGCTCATTTTGTCTTTGCTCATCTTGTCCTTTTTCATTTTACCGGTGTCGCTTAGCATAACGGTATTATGCGCAGGATTTAATGTTTTAGCTTGTACATTCGCTGTAATGCCGGCAATAGCAAGGGTGGCGATAAGGGTGCCCGAAATAATTGATGTGATTTTCATGTTTGATTTTTTAGTTGGTATTTGCCGCTTAGTCGGGTTGATAAATGAAACCTTACAAAATATTTTCATTTATTTAGAAAGCCATCCGATAGGCTATCAATCAAAAAAATTCGTGAAATTCGTGCACACTCAATTCGACCACATTAAAGCTACTTTATGGAGATCAGCCAGGCACAGCAACTTGTAGATAACTGGATAAAAACAACCGGCATCAGGTATTTTAACGAACTTACCAATACCGCTATTTTAATGGAAGAGGTTGGCGAAGTAGCCCGGATCATGGCGAGGCAATACGGCGAGCAATCATTCAAAAAATCAGATACGGAAGTTAATCTGGCCGATGAAATGGCCGATGTACTTTTTGTACTTATTTGCCTGGCCAATCAAACCGGCATCGACCTAACCGACGCCCTGGAAAAGAACATGGAAAAGAAAAGCATCCGAGATGCCGAACGGCATAAAAACAATGAAAAATTGAAATAAATAAAATTTAATTTCACATTAAACACAAATACAAAATTAAATTCTTTAAATATTAAATTAAACACAATTTAATAAGGCAAAAATCGTTTAATCTAAAACAATTAAACAGCCTTATTATGAAAACCTATTTTTTCCTGTCGATAAGCTTTTTGCTTGTAACGACCTCATGCGAACGTCAAAAAGAACAAAAAGCAACAATTGCCGATGTAACGTTAATCCCGCCTGCTCCCGAAGAAAAAGTTGAGAGTATGGCTTTTAAAGCGCCGGTTGTTGTCGAAGACGACCATGGTTCCCGCAAGACAACAATTACCGACACCGCCAAAAAGATCATCAAGGAAGGAGATATCCGTTTTGAAACCGGTAATCCTAAGGCAGCTAGGCAAAACATTGTTTCATCGCTCAAAAAGTTAGGCGGTTACCTTGCCGAAGAAAATGAGACCAACAACGGCGAAACCAATCAAAAGGAATACAGTCTCAAGATCAGGGTTCCCTCTAAAAACTTTGATGCTTTTTTAAATAGCTTAACTTCCAGTGCAGATCATATCGACTCCAAAAACATTCACATCAGGGATGTGACAACACAATTCATCGACGTTAAGGCACAAATCAACAATAACAAGCAGTTAGAGCAGCGTTATTTGCAGTTGGCTGCTAAAGCTATCAAAATGACCGACCTGCTGGCTATTGAAGATAAGCTTGCCGCTATCCGTACCGAAATTGACTCGGCACAAGGGCAGTTGAACTATTTAAGCAGCCAGGTGAGTTACAGCTCGCTGGATATCAGCTTTTACACCAGGCAGGCCAACCTGGTTAACAACGGCAATGGTTTTGGCTATAAGTTTAAAAACTCACTGAGCACCGGCTGGGATACCATGCAAAACATGTTCTTTTCAATAGTATCCCTGTGGCCTTTAATATTTGTTGCGTTAATTATTTACCTGTTAATCATCCGCTGGAAAAAACGAAGGAGAGCAACTGTGTTAACAGAGGCATAAAAAATATCGTTAAAGTTAACTTAATGTTTAAATTATAAAAAGGCTAATGCAAAAAGGTATTAGTTGATGAAGATTTAATTAAAAGGGTAGAAACTTTACTAAATTATTTAATAAATGCTTGATAAGTAGAAATTTAACCCCTAATTTTAAGCACCTAATTAATTGATTATGATCCGTGTACGGTCTAAAGTTGTACTGTTGGTTGCCCCCCATGTAGTTGGCCTTGAGGTATTGCCTAATAACAAGGTTTTTAAACATATTTCAGCCATTCCGGCTATTTTTCCATCCATACACGATATCAAACCCAACCTGCTCATACTTGATTACGACTATCTTGTTCAGGACATCGAAAAGATCCTTCGCCGTTTAAGCGCAAACATTGCATACAAAAACATCAGGATTTGCTGCTATAAAAATAAATGGCACTCCAAGGTTGATCCTTTCCTGAAAACATTAGGCGTTGACCATATTTTTTATGCTGAAGATATGCAGGACGAAGTCACCAGGAAAAGCGCATTTGACGCCATTGGCAACGTTATAATGGACGGGACGTTTTTTAATTTATTAAAGCCGGTACATTGATCGCCCGTTTCTCTTAGATATCATTGCAAGCGCAGCATGGTAATGACATGTTTTTATTCTTATATCATGGCTCTTGCCATCCGATTTTTAATGTCCTGCCTCTTGATCTCTTGTTTCCTGATCCTTGATCTTTTGTCTCTCCCTTAAACAACCACATCTCCCTCAAAAACCCTTTCAGCAGGGCCTTCTAAAAAAATGTCTGTAAAAGTTTTGCCATCATAATCAAAACGGATATTGAGGTTGCCCCCCAATACTCTTATAGGTGTGGTAATATGCCCGGTTTGCTGTTTGTGCTGCGCCATGGCCAGCGCAACGGCAGTTACGCCCGTTCCGCAGGCAAAGGTCTCATCCTCTACCCCACGCTCAAATGTGCGTACAAAGTAGCCCTCTTTCATTGGTTCAACAAAATTTACATTAATGCCATTTTTGCGATAAGTGGCATTATTGCGGATAGCGTGGCCTTCCTGGTAAACATTGCGTTGTTCAAGCCCGTCAACCAGCTTTACGTAATGTGGCGAGCCGGTGTTGAGCACATAAGCATCGGCATCGGTATTAACTTCGTTTACATCAATCATTTGCAGGCTTACCCAATCGCCTTCGTCTGAAATTTTGGCATAATGGGGGCCGTCTACTGCCAAAAATTCGGTTTCCGATTCAATAACGCCTAAAAATTTGGCAAAGGCCACAATACAGCGCCCGCCGTTGCCGCACATGCTGCTCGGCTGGCCGTCGGCATTGTAATAAATCATCTCAAAATCGTATCCGTCTTTGTTTTGCAATAGCATCAAACCATCACCCCCGATTCCGAAACGACGATCGCACAGTCCCGAAATCAGCTTAGGGTTATGATGATCAACGCTGTTATCGCGGTTATCAATCAAAATAAAATCATTGCCTGCGCCCTGGTATTTATAAAAATGTATCTTCACAATTATCCTGTTAATATCAGTCCCTTTAGTCTTCAACAAAACCCGTGCTAACAATTAAAATAGCCGGTGTTTATCTATTTAACAAATTTTAACAAAAAACGGGATAACTAATCATTGATTATCTCGTCTATATGGTATTAAATTTGATCTGTAAAATAAGTAAACTTAATAATAAGAAAGGCAAATAATAAATGAAAAAGATTGGTTTAACACTATTAACCGCTTTTGTTGGAGGTGCGATGGCCTTAGGAGTATATAAGGTTATCGAAAACAAATACTCCGACAACCTGAGCTTTGAAGACAAGCAAAAGGTATATTTTACGAGCAACCCGTCCACCCCGGTTTCATCAACCGGTGACCTTGATTTTACCCAGGCAGCGGCTGCAGCAACCCCGGCGGTGGTTTACATCCGCACAACCTATACTAACAAAGGCAGCGGCGGACAGGACCAGCTGGAGCAAATGTTTGGTGATATGTTTGGTCAGCGGGTTCGTCCGCAAGGCCCACAGATGGCATCAGGCTCTGGTGTTATCATTTCGCCCGATGGCTACATTGTAACCAACAACCACGTGGTTGAAAAGGCCGATAAAATTACCGTTGCTACCAATGATCACCGTACTTTCAGCGCCAAAGTTATCGGCACCGACCCAAGTACAGATCTTGCCCTCATTAAAGTTAGCGCTAACAACCTGCCAATTGTAAAATTAGGTAACAGCGACGACGCTAAAGTTGGCGAATGGGTTTTAGCTGTAGGCAACCCTTTTAACTTAACATCAACCGTTACAGCCGGTATCATCAGCGCCAAAGGCCGTAACATTGGTATTATTGGCAGCGAAAACAATGATGACGATAACCCGTTTGGCCGTACCCGCAACCAGTCGACTCCTAAGCTGAACAAAGCTATAGAGTCGTTCATCCAAACCGATGCGGCTATTAACCCTGGCAATAGCGGCGGTGCCCTGGTGAACACCCGTGGCGAACTGATTGGTATTAACGCCGCTATCGCTTCGCACACCGGTTCATACGAAGGCTACGGCTTTGCCATCCCGGTTAACCTGGCTAAAAAAGTACTGAACGATATCAAGAAATTCGGTACAGTAAAACGCGGTTTTGTGGGTGTAACCTTCACCGAACTTAACCCGGACGTAGCCCAAAAACTCGACGTAACAACCACCAACGGTTTATACGTGAACGACCTTGTACCGGGCGGCGGTGCCGAGCAGGCAGGCTTACGCAAAGGTGACATCATTGTTAAGGTTGAAGGTCAGCCGGTTTATGAATCATCTGATCTGCAGGAACGTGTAGGCCGTTTACAGCCCGGCGATAAGATCAATATTACTGTGCTGCGCGATGGTAAGGACAAAGATTTCGCGGTAACGCTTAAAGGAGATGCCGTAGCACCATCAAACCGCATCGCGGCGTCTAAATCGGCCGAAGAGCTGTTTAACAAACTGGGTGCAAGCTTCCACGCTTTAACCCCTGCCGAAAAAAACAGGCTGCATGTTAACGCAGGTGTATTGGTTACCCAGGTACGTGAAGGCGGTTTATTCGACGCTGCCGAAATACCCGAAGGCGTTGTGATCACCAGCATTAACAAGCTGCCGATCAGCAGTATCGAAGATATTGACAAGGCAATTGTAAAACCGATACAAGGCAACATTATCATTGCCGGTATCTACCCTGACGGTTCGCACTTTAGCAGCGCGTTCCCGGCTCAATAATTTTTAAAAGTGATTTTTGCATGTGAAAGCCCTGGTCTTTTTAGATCGGGGTTTTTCTTTTGGGGGTTATATTGGACTTTAGTAGTTTTATAACTTACATCGTCGCCCTCTTGGCCGGGCGGAGGCCAGTCACTTTTTCCTTGATGAAAAAGTAACCAAAAAATCAAGACAAAAAAATGCTTCCCTGCGCAAGGCCATACTCCCAGGCCCGCTTTTTTGTCGAGCCAGCGCACTTTTGTTTTGGAGATTATAATAACTTTTTCCCCTTATTAAACCCAACGTCTTCATCTTATTTCTTGACTCTTACCGCCTTGCTTCTTTCCCCTTACTGTCTTGCTTCTTTCCCCTTACTGTCTTACTTCTACCCCTTCCCATCGGCGATTGAGCGGGCCAATGTTGGTCAAATACAACTGAGGCCTGTTACCAGCCAACACACCTTAAAACAAATTAACCCCAAAACTCCATCCAACCCACCCGCTCCAGTTCCTTTTATCACGGATAAAAGAATGGTGCAGGTCCCGCACATAAGCATAACCATCAACGGGCGTACGCTGATCTGAATAAAGAAAATTTAACGAAGGCCCTGCGAAAATTGAAAACTTCCGGCTTACTTTATAAGTAAAATCAAGGTTGAACTTGTTAAGCTGATTGGTTTTTAACCAGGTGCCCTGGTACAGGTAACTTGAACCAATTTCGGTGTTGATAGCCAGGTGCTGCCCCAGTCCAAACTCCCGCCCGAAACCCAAACCAAATGAATATAATTTACTGTTGTCATCAACCCGCATACCACCCTGCCAAATGGTGTACAGTTTGCCGTTGCCATTTTTAAAGGCGAGGTTGATATTTTGAGTTTCGTTAGTGGAGATAGCGAGCTTATGGTAACCGCTGTTGATAATATTCAACAGCCCGATACTAAATCCCGAAGAAGTATCGGCTATGTTTACCAGCGCCAGTTGAACACCGGTGAGATGTTTGGCATAGTTAAACAATCCCGCCACCTGCAAGCCGCCAAACTTTTGCTGTGCTATATTACCAATCCCACCCAGTTGTAACGCGTCGGAATTTTTGCCTGCAATATTGCCTATCGCCCCTAACTGAATGCCCCTGACTGATCCGCGGGTATGGTTGTAAAGGGCTGACAGCTGCAAACCATTCATGTTTTGTTTTACGCTGTTATGGAGCAGGGCCAGCTGAATGCCCCGCACGTTACCCAGCACGTTATTGTACAAGCCGCCAAGCTGAATGCCATTTACTGAGCCGCCCACCACATTAAAGATCCCAGCTATTTGTACCGCGCCAACGTCGCCTTTATCTAAATTGAAAATAATGCCCATTTCAAAGCCATCAACCCCGGCATTATAGCCGCCTACGGCGTTGAGAGAAACCACATTTACTACCTGTCCGCTGAAGCTGCCGTGAGTGCTTACGCCCGGTATGGCCGAAGCCTGGAAAGGGGCCTGTGCAATTAACCCGCCGAGGTTGGCCGCCTGGATCTGTTGCTTGGTGGAGAGGAACAACCTGCCCAGCGAAGTATTTTCGACACCCGAATAATCGTCACTAAGGATATACCCCAGCAGGCTGCGTTTTTTCTTCAGGGTGGTGTCGGTGCTTCTTACGTTAACATCTGCTAAAAAAGTAACCGTAGTATCCTTATAAAACTCTTTGCTTATTGTTATGGTGATCGGCTGGCCTTCGTTGCGGACGGTCATATCAAAATGGCCCTCCTTGTCGGTCAATACCGATTGCAATTGTTCGTGCGAGTATACACTGGCATTGGGCAGGTTATGACCGGTTCGCTCGTCGGTTACGGTACCGCTGATGTTGTAATTGTCGCCCTCGGTAGCCGCCTTGTCGGTAACTATGGTGAGTTGGAGGGGTGCATATCTCAGGATAATAAAATTCTTCGATTCGCGGTACTCAAAGCGGTAGCGGAGCATGTGGTCAAGCACTTCTTTAATTGTCCAGTTATCAGCATTAATGGTAACCAGGCTATCGGTTTTTACAATGTTGCTGTTGTACGAAAAGTAGAAGTTGCCTTTTTGTTCGATGGTTTTAAGCACCGTGCCCAGTCGCATTTCGGTTACATGGACGGATATGTTTTTGGAAAGGATGGAATCGGCATGAGCGGTTAAGGCTGTAAGGAGCAGCAGGCAGATGGTATAGTTTAGGTAACGATGTAGTTTATACAACATAAAAAATCTAACGTGTATATTAAGTTATGTCATTGCGAGTGAAGCGTGGAATCCCGCAGCAATTATTCCACCACATCATTGCCTTGACGGCTTCCAACGGGCTGTCATGCTGAGCCTGTCGAAGTATGGCGGGCAGGCCTCTGCGCACGAGTCTTCGACAGGCTCAGACTGACAGGCCCTCTTTGTCATTTCACCTTCAGAGGCCCCGGATTTAAATCACTCAGCATGACAGCGCACCATATACAATATTTTACTTCAACACAATCCCCTTTTTCCCGCGCTCCACTTTGATCTTGAACGTTTCGGAGATCACCAGCAGCACCTGATCTAACGACTGATCTTTAAACACCGTGGTGATGGGCAGGTTGGCAATGGCTTTATTGCCGATAACTATGTGAGCCCCGTACACTTCATTTAATGAGCCAACCAACTCATTTAGCGGGGTTTCATCGCAAACCAGTTCGTGGGTTGCATAGTAGTTATATAAACGCCCTTTGATGCTTTCCTTAGCCTGCAGGCCATCCTTACCGGTAACCAATACCTTTTCGCCGGGATTGAGGTTTACGCTTTTTTTCTTTTCGCTTACGTTAACAATGCCCGTTTCAACAATAACCTGTGTTTTGTCATCGCGGCTCTTTACATTGAATGACGTGCCAACCACCCTAACCGTTACACCGTTCACCCTAATTATAAAAGGTTTTGTTTTATCGGGCGTTACTTTAAAAAACGCTTCGCCCAGCATAGTCACCGGGCGAATCTTGCCGGTAAATTTTTCGGGGTAAATAAGCGTGCTATGACTGTTCAGCGTAACTACCGAACCATCGGGCAGGGTTTGCGCGCGGGTTTTAGCTTCGCTCTCTATTTTAATAAAAGCGATGTTTCGGTTATCGTAATAATGGCTGATAGTTAACCAGGCTACAGTACAAATCAACAGTAATGATGCAGCTATACCCACCCACCAGCTGGTTTTCATTTTGCGAACCCGCGCCGGTTGGGTTGTAATTGGGGCAGCACTATTCAGCCTTTTCTGCAGCCGGAGATAAGCCGCATCTTCATCCAAAGTCTTAGTTGAAGCAATTTGCCGGCTCTCATCCCAGATCAGTTTAAAATTATCATATTCCAGCCTGTTAGCAGGCGAAGCGGCAATCCAGTTCTGTATAGCCTCCACCTCGGCGGGCGTAGCTTCGCCAACCAGGTATTTCACCAGCAAATCATCATCTATGGGCATACCGGTATAGCTCATACAAACCAATTAATTAGTAACAATAAAACAATGGGTAAAAACTCGGCCAGTTTTTGGCGCATTACCCGCAGCGCCTTGCCCATCTGGTTTTCGACGGTTTTGATCGATAAACCCATATGATCGGCAATTTGCTGGTATTTCAACTGCTCAAACCTGCTCAGCTGAAAAATGATACGGCATTGCTCGGGCAGTTCGCTCAGGGCTTTTTCAATGTGCTTCTGCAGCTCGGCCGTGAGCAGTTTTTTTGAGGCCAGTTCATCGCTGCCAACCTGTTCCATTTCATCGGCATAATAAACGCCGAAATTGGCGCGTACCTTCTGATGTTTCAAATAATTCAGGCTTTCGTTATGTACAGAGCGGTACAGGTAGGCCTTGATACTGCCCTCGGTTTTTAGCTGATCGCGTTTTTCCCAAATGCGGCAAAATACGTTTTGTACTACCTCTTCGGCCATTTCATCATCCTTTAAAAAAGTGTAGGCATAGGCGTGCAGACTTTTAAAGTGATCTTTAAAAAGCCGCTCAAAAGCTTTCTGGCTTCCTTTTTTAATTAAACCAATGGCCGTGCTATCGCTGTATTCCACTTTTAAGGTGTAGATGTTAGCGCTAAAGATAGCTTGTTTGGCCGTTAAATTCATAGCTCCCAAATGTTAAAAATAAATCAGGCCAGTTGGATCTGGATGGTGTATAACGAATGATGGATATCCACTTTGCTGCACACCCCATTGGTATAGCTGTAAAAATTGTAATTACCATCGGGCAGATCGATGTGGTACACATGCGGGCTCACCTGTTTAACCTGCAAAAACTGCTGAAAGTTATCGGAGTACACCTGCGACTGGTCGGCCGGTTCATGGCAGTACAGCAGCATGAGGTTGGCGGCTATTTGTTTTTGATCAACCGTTTTGCCGCATTTGCCTTCGGCGATGGTTTGGTAGCCTGAGGCAACAGCTTTGGTTTGGCGGTTGCATTTTTCTGAACCATTGACATTTCTGCACACCTGCGAACTCATGAGCTTGCCATTATTAAAAGTGCTCTCCTCCTGGATCTCCACCTTAATGCTAAAAATGAAGCGCATTTTTACTTCGGAGATCATTTTGAGGTACAGCTCATCACCCTGGCGCTTTTGATACAGGTTCATGTGGCCAACCACCTTGCCGCTGTGCAGCACATTGTATTTAACCGTTTGTTCCTGTGCCAGGGCGCCCACAGCGAGGCACAGCAAGGCCACCACCATAGCCGCCCATTTTAGCGGACCGAAGATATTGAAGGTTGGGAAAGTTTTATTTTGGAGGGCAGGCCGGATATATTTTTTAAATAACCAAATTATTAAAGCGGGTATCATGGGTTGTCATATTAAAGTGATTGAATAAAGCTTTTAACGCGTTTACTTTATTACAACACTCTAAACTTTTACCCCTATGCCTTTGCATTATTTTGTTCGATTAGTTAAATTACTACTATGCCTATATGCATTATATAATTTCAAATATATGTAAAAAAACGGGGGTCCCAATTTTTTGATTCCCCACGAAAAAATGAAAAAAGCACACCGCCCGTTTTTGCGAAAATAAGCGTGTCCCATTTTTTGAGTGTGAAAACGCAGAACATCTTTTTTATGAAACACACTGATAATCAAATAATTAATATTTCGACTGAAACAATGGTAAAACATTGATAATCAATTACTAAAACTTTTAGGAGTAAAATATAACCTTAATTGAGGCAGCGCCGGCAGAGGGATTTTTTTCGGTAATTTTTTGATGTTTTTTAACGAAAATGGCTTTAGGTGGTGTCGACTGATTGGGATGCTGACAATATAGTGCCACCATTTGGGCGAGGTTTAAGAGTTATTTTATAATAACCATTTTGCTGAAAATGATTAGCGGCTATGTGATATTTGCAACCGTTTGAAGAATGTACATAAACGAAGCCAAATCCATCCCACTATCGGCTGCCTCATTTGTATACTCCACACTTCCAAATTCATGAAAGGAATGATCAAGTTCATCATCCCAGGTGCCGAAATGAAGGTCGGGCAGTTGCCACTGATCTGCATAAAACCAGTGGTGGGATATGAGTTTCGAGCGGATTAAATCTTCCAATGCAGATAGCTCAATATTTTGCGGGTTATCAAATACAATACTGTTGAAGTTTTTGTAGCTACCGCCATCACGGTAGAGGTAGTAGAACTTGATGTTGGGCATCCGGCAAGGTATACCGAATGTGGGTGTTTGTCAATCGGAGATAAGTGAACTTTTACAGACTTGCGAAGATCTCGTTATGCAATTTTAAAAACTCCGCTTTGGGATAAAACTTCTTGGGTTCAAGGAGCGGCTTGCCATCTATATCGATAAAGTTTTGTTTGATAGCCGGTGTGTTTTTTTGAGTATAAAACTTGGGAGAAACTTTGATCCTAAAATCTTCTGTAACGGTTATCATGTGCCTATCAAAAGCTTTATCATGCAGCGCGTTTAAGGCGAAACCATTTTGCGGGTTAAGGCGATTGCCCTCGTCTTTACTCCACGGTGCTATGTGACTTGCGACCAACAAGCTTGGAATGGCGATGCCGGTAATACAACATTGGTTATTATAATTGGAAAGTACCGCTCCCCTGAAAATAGATTGATTTAAACGCACCTTAACCGACCGTGTAACTTCCCGCCCTTCACTTTCCTTGTATTCATCAAGGTTAATGGCATATAACTTCTCTACAGTTGTATGCTTCTTTTGGGCCAGCAATACTTCACCTTCCATATATTTTTCATCCCAGCGGTGCATGTACTCGTCCCAAACCTCCTTGTCCAGCTTACTGGCATTACTCATGCCTTTAATACTCCGCTGTTTTAAAACAGGATCTAAACTTGCGAAGTTCACCAACTTTAAAGCCACCGAGCCCGGCGTTCTGCCTATTAAACCGGCAAGTTCTATAATTAAAGGATTGCCTTGATGAATTTGGCCAAATAGCAATTTGGTGTACAGGTTGATGGCTAATGTTAGCTCATCTTTTGTCCAGAGTGTTTGGCCTTGTTTCATGGTTAAAAATTATTCGAGAAGAATTGACTTAAGATATTGGTTTCGTAATAATCTTTCTCTTTTATTATTAACAGCTTCTTTTGCCGCCAATTTATAGTCAGCCGGCGTATTATTTTCGAAATTATCCAGTTTTTCTTTCAGTGATTTTTCATCGAGTTTTTCAACAACATCGATGTTTTTTGCAAATAAGCTAATTAAAGAAAAAGCGTTGGCCTTATTTAGCCAATAAGATTTTTTCTTCAGTTTAAGCTTTAGTATTTTATTTGCTGCTCGTTCGAGACATTCTAAAGCAAGGTTTTTCTTTTCATAAGATTCGGAATATTCATTTAAATACCTTGTGACAAACTCGTTTCTGTTATAAAAATCACCAGTAAAGGTAGCAAGTATATTTAACGTAAACATCAAATGCACTTGTCTCGTCAATTCATAAGGAGTGAAAATCCCCTCGTTTAGAATTAACTCATTATAGTGTTTAACTTTTACACTTTTAGACCATTCAATGAATGAATTCGGTATTGTTGGGTCAAATTGAAGCGGAATATCAATGTCATCATCTTCATCGTCCTTATTAAACTTTATCTCGTTTGTGAGCAGTTTCGCAAGCAACATGAATTCAGAAGGAGCATATTCAGTAGATAACTTTTCAATTGCCGATAATGAGTAAAAAGTTCTGTTTAATCTCTGAAATATTTCTATTATTTCGGGTGCATCATTGTTAATGTCTAAATCAATAATTGGAACTTGGTATTTAAGAAAAGCTTCCTTTATATTTGGATCCAACTCACCAAAGGTCTTGCCTTCAACTTTAAATTCCCCTTTCACATATTCGATAATTGCATTCATTCTTTGTTGACCGTCAACAATACATGAAGTTGTGGACATTGTATTTAAATCAATGCTTCCTTTGGCGATAAAAATTTGGGGGAAAGGATACCCTAATAAAATTGTTTTTATAAAATCAATCTTATGAATTTGTCGCCATACTAAATTACGTTGAAAGTAAGGTGACATTATAAGTCTCCTGCTTTTAATTTCGTTTACAACGTCTATAAGCTCTTTAGACCTTACTTGATATTTTATCATATTTTTCTGTATTTCTTAAATATAGTTCAATGCTTTCAGCTTGTTTAAATTCAAAAAAGTATTCTGAAGCATAAATACAACCGGTTATGTTTTTGAACAAATCAAAATGCTCGTTCGACAGTGAATTGAAAAAATCGATGAGCCAATACTTATAATCGCAATCCGGCATAAAGACTGGATTAATATATCCTCTCATAAAGTTAAATTTAAACTGGTTCATTGAGGAGCGGCCTCTGTATAGAGGAAAGGCAGAAAAATCACTGTAACCTTTTGACACATCGTTAACAACTTCTGAAAATCTGTTGAATAATGGAAGGCTAATGATAGCAATGTCTAAATCCGAGTCTCCTGGAACAAATAACTTCTCTTTAAAAAAACTTATTCCAGTTTTACTTGATCCTGAAACTGCAATGCTTGAAAATGGAACGTCGAATTCTGCAGCAATTTTATCTTTAATATAAAACTCCTTGTCTCCATTATCTTTAAAAATCTCCGTATAATGAGATAAATATAGCTTTCTTGCTATAGCATTTATGTGATCTTTATTTCTTATGCTGGATTTAATTCCATCAATAGCACGCATAATTGAGGTTGGCGGTTATTTCGCCAATATAACAATAAGTATTATCAGTTAATTCTAATATCAAAAAAATGTGTTGGGACTATAGGCACAATAGAATTATGTGTTTTGCATTATCTCTTAAGATAAATTAGTTAATATTATTGTATTCTATATAATATTCAACCACGGCCACATCCGCCTCCGCCCAATCCAAAGCTAATAATTCATCTTTATGCAGCCACTTAAAATCAAGATGCTCTTTTAACACAATTTGCCCCGAAGTAATCCTACAAACAAAGGGAATTAGCTGTATGGTAACGTTAGGATATGGGTGTGTGTTGGCCGGCAAAGAGGCTACTATTTCCACATCCACATGAAGCTCTTCCTTAATCTCGCGGATGAGGCAGGCGCCGGCGGTTTCGCCGGGTTCAATTTTACCGCCGGGGAACTCCCATTTTAACGGTAGACTCATGGTGGCGCTTCGCTGGGCAGCGAAGACAAGTCCGTCGGCATTAACAATAATAGCGCATGTTACTTTGATCACGTTTCTAAGATAAGAGTTTGGGGAAAGAAACAAGACGACAATGTGAAGAAGCAAGACAGTAGAAGGAAAGAAGCAAGACGGTAAGAGTCAAGAAGTAAGATAAGAACCATGACATATTGTTATCAAGCCCTAAACAAAAACGCGCCGGTCCGACAAAAAAGCGGGCCTGGGAGTATAGCCTTGCGGGTGGAAGCATTTTTTTGTCTTGATGTTTGGTTAATTGCATCTAAGGTAAAGTAAAGTACTCCGTCCGGCCAACATAGCCGTTAACTTAACGAAAAACTCTTCAAAAGCAGGGAATGTGCGACTCCCCTCTTGAGAGGGGTGGAGGGGTGTGTTATTCTACGTGCAGCTTATCGCTTGTATAACACACCCCTGCTCCCGCTCTTTCCCACTACGCCCCCTCTCAAGAGGGGATTTTAAAGCGCATGTGCTAAATTAATCTCTTAGGTTAATGGCCCTCGCCCAGCCAGGAGGTCGACGATGTTTGTTAGTTACAACAAGGTTTAAACATAATGATGTATACCAATTTACCACGTCCTTTTCCACCCCACAAAACCAGAACTAAAATATGGAGCTTAGGATGTATGCCCCAAAACACTAAATTATATTCCCCGTTTATACCATATATTTTATTTACCATGGTATAACTTTGGTATCAAATGAATACATCGAAATATGAAAGCAATAATTTTAAAAGACTTTGGCGGGGTTGAAAACCTGGTGCCTGCCGAAATACCTGTACCAACCATAGCTGCCGATGAAGTACTGGTGAAACTGAAAGCCATCAGCATAAACCCCGTGGATGTTAAAACCCGCTCGGGGAAAGGCGTTGCCGGGCTTATTAAGGACGAGTCGCCGATTATATTGGGCTGGGACATTTCGGGCGAGATCACCGAAGTGGGCGCGGATGTTACCGGCTTTAAACCCGGCGACGAGGTTTTCGCCATGATCGCTTTCCCTCAAAGCGGAAAAGCCTATGCCGAATATGTTAAGGCTAAAGCCGATGAACTTGCACTGAAACCTGCCGGCGTCAGTCATGAGGAGGCAGCGGCGGCTACACTTGCCGCGCTTACTGCCTGGCAGGCTTTCCACACCAATGCACCTGTTAAACCCGGCGACCGGGTACTGATCCACGCCGCATCAGGCGGGGTTGGTCATTATGCCGTGCAGATAGCCAAACATTTGGGCGCCTATGTTATCGCCACTTCTTCGGCTGCCAACCGCGATTTTGTGTTGGGCCTGGGTGCCGATGAGCATATCGACTATAAGGCACAGCCCTTTGAAACCGCTACCGGCGATATCGATTTTGTGCTTGACACCATTGGCGGCGAATACATTGACCGCTCGCTGCAGGTGATGAAAAAAGGCGGCACTATTATAAGCATCGTCTCCGGCATGAACGAAACTGTTACGCCCAAAGCCAATGCACTGGGCATTAATGGCCACAACACCCGGGTAAAACCCAATGCCGAAAACATGAGCACCATTGCCGGTTTGCTGCAAAAAGGGATTATTAAATCGCACGTATCCAAAGTATTTCCGTTTGAGCAAATGGCTGAGGCGCATTTGCAGCTGGAAAGAGGGAGGACGGTTGGTAAGGTGGTGCTGACGTTTTAAATAAAAATATGTCATTGCGAGCGATAGCGTGGCAACCGCTTGCTGTACAGAGCCGGGCGTCAAGTCCGCTATTGCTCTTTTAAAAAACCGTAGTTGTATTTAACTAACATCGGCCCGCTCAATCGCCGCGGGTTGGCTGTTACGTTTTTCGCTGTTGTTTGTTTTTTTAAGGTGCTCAAGAGGGCTTCGCCGTCTGTCTTGACACAAAAGCAACCAAAAAGTCAAGTCGGCAGGAAGGCTTCTTTGCCGCACAGCCTTCGCCCGCTTGCCTTTCCTGCCTTTACCCTGCAAACCGGGCAGAACCACGGGCTGCAATTATTTTGCCCTGCTTCGCCCGCTCATGGCCTTCGCTTCTGCAAAAACTTGCTATGCCCCTGCAGCCGCACAAGGCCACCATTGTTCTGCCCGCTTTCGCCCGAAGCTTACCTGCTGACGGGAGGGGGAAAAGAAGCAGGACTGTTAGAATCAAGAGACAAGAAATTAAGGACGCCATCATGCACAACATCATGTCATTGCGAGCGCAGCGCGGCAACCGCACGGAAGCATGGCCGCTCTGTATAGTATGCGATTGCCTCGTCGCGCCTGGACTCATTCCCCTGCTGCTCCTCGCAATGACATATTGTTATCAAGCCCAAAACAAAAGTGCGTCGGCCCGACAAAAAAGCGGGCCTGGGAGTATGGCCTGCGGGGAGAAGCATTTTTTTGTCTTGATTTCTTGGTTACTTTTTCATCAAGGAAAAAGTAACTGGCCCCCGCCCGGCCAAGAGGGCGACGATGTAAGTTATAAACCACTAAAGCCCTTTCCTAACCTCAACGCCCTCCCACCAATGAACTACTGAACAAATGAACCAATCAATCCAGGTCCCCATTGCCAAAAGTATCTCCCTGGTTAATATCCCCGGTGTCGAAACCTTTTTTAAACCAGTACATCCGTTGGGCGCTGGTGCCATGGGTAAAACTATCGGGCTCTACATGGCCCTGTGCTTGTTTTTGTAATCGGTCGTCACCTATGGCGTTGGCCGCGTTCAGGGCTTCTTCAATGTCACCTTTATCAAGCACGTTTTTCATGGTTTTTTCGTAATGTGCCCAAACGCCGGCATAAAAGTCGGCCTGCAGCTCCAGTTTTACAGAAAGCTTGTTGTATGCGCGTTCGCTCAATCGCGACCGTGCCTGATCCATTTTTTGGGAGATCCCCAACAGGTTTTGCACATGATGGCCAACCTCATGCGCTATCACATAGGCCTGCGCAAAATCGCCGGCGGCACCGAAACGGTTCTTCAACTCATCGTAAAAGGAAAGATCAATATATACCCGCGAATCGCCGGGGCAATAAAACGGGCCGCTTGCCGAACTCGCCATACCGCAAGCCGATTTAGTATAATCCCTAAATAAAGTCAATCTCGGTTTTTCATAGGTTTTACCCATATCATTAAACAGCTTCGTCCAGATATCTTCGGTATCGGCCAAAACCACGCGCACAAATTTCTTGCCCTCATCTTCGGGGCCGTTATTAACGGTTTGCTCCTGCCGGGCCGGCTGATTGGTTGCTACCTGGTTAAACAACGCCGAAGGATCGACCCCGGTAAAAAAATAAATAGCGGCCGCTATAATACCAAGTACGCCACCGCCAATGGCTAATCTGCCGCCGCCACCACCACCGCGTTCATCATCTACGTTATCGCTTTCGCGTCTGCCAAACCATTGCATATGCCCCCCGGCCCCCTAAAGGGGGAGCCCCTAAGCACAATAATAAAAAAAGGCCTCGTTTGTTTGAACGAGACCTAAAGTTTTTTCAACCCCCTTGAGGGTACGAGCCGATTATTTTACAATCTCAAATACGGCCTGGATCTGGAAACTTAGTTTGATGTTTTTGAAACTGATATCCGAATCGCCAACATTGCTATCTGCCGAAGCTTTGAATGTCATCATATTGGCGGCATACATGCGCGGCTGCGGGAAGCTGCTGTTATCGCTTTCGGTAATATTGATAGCGCCGCCCAGCTTTTCACCAAGGGCAGCCAACAGGTAAGTTGCTTTATCGCGTGCGGCCAACAGGGCTTTGATTTTAAGGTCGCGCTTTAAATCGGCCATTTTTGAATAGTCGTAGCTTTCAATATTGGTTGATTGGATACCCTTAGGATCAATTTTCGACATGATCTGGTTAAACTTGTTCAGGTCGCGCACACGCAGGCCGTATTGTTTGCTGGCCAAAAAGTCGGGTGCTTTTTTCTTTTGATAGGTATTGTTCCAGGCTGATACATTGTTCACCGTAAAATCTGACGATGGAATGCCGGCATCTTTAACGGCTTTTTCCAGCTGGTCTTCCAGATCGTTAATGGCAATGTGCTTTTTGCCATCCATGTATTCCTGTAGTGATATGGTTATGTTTATAATATCAGGAGTAACCTCCTGCTCGGCAATGCCGGTAACTTCAATTTTACGCCTAAGGTCAACGTTTTGGGCAAATGCGCCAATGGTAGTTGCTAATAGTGCGGCAAGGATAAATAGCTTTTTCATGTGTATTTTATTTGATGTTATGACTAAGGTAACGTATGTTTAGTTTAATGTGTAACAGTAAGGCTACAATTAATTGCTAAGCCACTGGTATGCTTGTAAATAAACCGGCGGGTGGTTTTGTTTGAGGGGTGAAGTTAATTCCCTCCCTGGGGGGCACGTTGAAATGCGCGGTTGCAGGGAAGGGTTTCTTCGCTTTGCGTTAATAAAAACAGTTTAAAGAAATCCCTTCCTACACCTTCCCCTGGGAAGGAATCAAGCAGCCCCCACTTTTGATATATCGCCCCTCCCTTCAAACCCTTTACCTTTTTAATAGTTATACTACAACGCACTAATTTATTTGGTTATGAGATCGATATGGAAAGGTTCGATAGGTTTTGGGTTGGTGAGCATCCCCGTTAAATTATATTCGGCAGTACAAACCAGTTCGCTTGATTTTGATATGCTGGATAGCCGTGATCATGCACGCATCCGTTTTCAGCGGGTAAACGAAAATACCCACAAGGAAGTCCCTTACGATAAAATTGTAAAAGGCTATAAGCTTGATGAAGATTACGTGATCATGGACGAACAGGACTTTGAAGATGCAGCGCCCGAAAAAAGCAAGGTAATTGAAATTGAAAGTTTTGTGGACATTGCCGACGTAAACCCCATGTTTTACGAAACATCATACTACACCGAGCCCGACACCAAAAACAACAAAGCCTATGCCCTGCTTATCCAGGCACTTACGCAATCAAAAAAAGCAGGGCTGGCCCGTTTTGTGCTGCGCAGTACCGAAAGCCTTTGCATCGTTCACCCGCTTAAAAATGTACTGGTGGTAACCCGCATCCGTTTTGGACAGGAAATTCGTGGTACGGAAGATCTTAACCTGCCCGATAAAATTGAGGTAAGTAAAAAGGAACTGGATATGGGCCTCACCCTGATCAACCAGTACGCCGAAGATTTTGATGTGTCCAAATTTAAAGACGAGTATAATGATGAGCTGCTCAGGATCATCGAGGCCAAATCAAAAGGTAAACGCGCCAAAGTTAAAAAGCTTAAACCCCGTAAAACAGGTAGTGACGATTTGTACGACCAACTGATGGCCAGTTTAAAAAGCAAGAAAGGGGCTTAATGAAACCGGAAGTATGGAGTTGAAAGTTTTAAGTCTGTAATTGAATTATTCCTCAAAAAGAGTCAACATGTGTTGTTTTCAGAACTCATAATTGTACTTGTTTCAAAATTTATTCTTTTAGAGATAAAACACCATACTTACTCTCCAATAAATTATCCTAATAATTAATTTTATTTTTAAAAGAATAAATTTTGGCTTTGTGTTTGTAGTGTTTATTTCACAAAAACATTAAAACATCTATCATGGCAACTACTAAAGTAAAAACACCCGAACAAACTAATGATGTGCAGGAATCGGCACTGAATGAATTATTTATTGATGAATTAAAAGACATTTACTGGGCCGAAAAACATCTTACAAAAGCACTGCCTAAAATGGCTAAAGCGGCAACATCCGATGAATTACGCTCGGCTATCGAAAGCCACCTGGCCGAAACCGAGCGGCAGGTGATTCGTTTGGAAGATGCATTTGCTTCCATTGGCCAAAAAGCCGTGGCTGTAAAATGTGAAGCGATGGCTGGCCTCATCAAAGAAGGTGAAGAAATTATATCAGAAACCGAAAAAGGCAGTATTACCCGTGATGCCGGTATTATTTCGGCGGCTCAAAAAATTGAGCACTACGAAATAGCGTCATACGGCACCCTCCGCACGCTGGCCGGCGTACTGGGCTATGACCACGCAGCCGAATTACTTGATTCAACCCTGCAGGAAGAAAAAACCTGCGATAGCCTGCTCACTCAAATTGCCGAAGCCGGTATCAACCAGGCATCAAAAGCCGAAAAAGCTTAACGTTTATTAGTTTTTTAAGAGCGGTCGTGGGGGAATTATTCCTCGCGGCCGTTTTTTATTTGAGCGTGTTGTCGCTAATCGATGAACGTAGCGCACAAGATTTCTCCTCGTTATTCGTCGAGATGACATTTCACGTTATATTAAGCAGCACCAACCGTTAATTACATATTAATTAAAGCATTTCCACAAACAATAAGCGGCAAACACGGTTTACCAACAAAAAACCGACGCCCTATGAAACAATTCCTCCTGGCACTATTCGCCTTTTTATTTTGCTTTTACGATAATGTTTTTGCCCAGGATAAATTAGATGGCGTTTATGCCGGATGCGAGTTTTCGCCAAGTCCGATATTTGGAGGGGGCATGAACAGAACTGACGTTGCTATATTATTCAGACCTGATGGTACTTTCAATTCTTCGCTTAACAGTGCCGACTGGCAAACCAGCGTAAGCGGGCATTACACCATAATTAGAGGGGAAGTAACACTTAAATATACTAAAAGCTCATCTGTTTATGGCATAACCAAATATGGAAGCCTTTCCAATTATGCACATGAACTGTTTAAACTTCAGGGGAACATTATACCTCCGGGCTATTACTCGTTCATCAGCGCTATGGGCGGTGGCGGCGCGGCCTATGGTACAACTTATGTAGGCGCTTTAAGCACACAGGGATTGAATTTCGACGGCAAGGGGCATTTTAGCAATTCGCGCTATTCGGGCTCGGTTGTGGCCGGCGAAAATGTTGGCGGTGGCAGCTCAAGCAGCCGGGACGGCAGCGGAACCTACAAAATAAACAAGGGGGTACTTACGCTTACCTATACCGATGGCCATACCGAGCTACACAGCTTTTTTTGTGATATGGGCGGTAAAACCCGTATGGCTGTAGTTGATGGGCGCGTATTTTTTGTAGACAATGATGACAATACCACCGCTAACAATACAAAATCATCAACCGCGGCTAAAAAAACTCCCGAAAACTCCGCCGCAAATACAAGCAATGCCGCCGTGCCAAATGGAAAAACCTTGCTTTTAAAAGCCAATACCGCCCATGGAGGCGATAAACTGAATGCATTGAAAACCGCCCGGTTAACAGGTTCCGTTTCGGGGTTAAAAGTTGTTGAGCTGATTGATATTCCCAACAGCAAGGTACGCGTTGAAATATGGAAAAACGGCAAACCTGTGTCGGTGCAACAAACCGAAGGCAGTAACGGATGGCAATGGAGCAGCGGCAACAAATCCGATCTTCCGGCCAATAACGTTGCCGAGATAAAAACCGCTTTATACACCGGGGTTATTGGGTTACGCAGATCATCGCTTGATCAAATGCAGGTCATTAATACACAAAAAATCCCCGATAATGATATGTATACGGTTCAATGCAGGTTAAATGGCAACGAATACGTGTTTGCTATAAATAATCAAAACCAACTAATGGCTTACGGCTATAAGGTAGGCGACAAAACCCTGTTCGCTATGCTATCAGATCTTCGGCCGGTACAGGGTATTACCATTCCGTACCGTGAGGCCACAACAAGCGGCCAGCAAAAGCTCAATATTCAATACGAGAGCATGGATGTGAACCCGGTTTTAGACGGGCAAAGCTGGGCGGTACCTGCCGGAAACTAAATTCTATTTCAGGTAGATAATTTATTAGGCTTCAGGTACAGGTAATCATTCTTAAAATCGAGGATCATATTGAACCGTTTTAAAAGACCGTTCCCCAAATAGTTGATTTCAAAACCCATCGGGTTTTTATTGCTCAGCATAATGGCCGGCACATTACTAACAGGGAATCCATTGAGCCTGAATAGTGGTGTTTCTACAATCTTCATTTCATATTTTACCCCGCGCGGATCGCTGATGGTGGATGACTTGATGAGTTTAAGATCCCTGGGGAAATTATTTTTAACAGCCCATTCACTATCCAGGATCAATGACTGTTCGGATCCGGTATCCATAGAAAAATTGCCGGTATATTTTTTGCCGCCTATTTCAAACGTACCGGTAACATATGGGAACGAATGGATAAAACCAATCTTCGAGCGTTCATAACCGTTTAAGTTTTTAGGCATTTTATTACGGATGATGATACGGTTGTTATCATAATCAACCTCTACCTGTTTACCCTCAAACAGGTTCCAGCCAAAACGGCCATCCATTCCAGTCGAGGTTATGTTTGTGGGCAACATTTCCAGGTTATGCCAAACTGATGTGCCGATTTGCAGCTTCAAGGCTTTGCTCATTTCATTAAAATTCGGCTTTGCTTTACCGGCCAAAACATCAGCCTGGTTAGGCAGCAGTTTCGTTTTATTTAATATGGCATCCCTTGTTAAATGAAAGTCAAATGAGCTTAGATCAAAGTGAAGAGATAAAGTGTCGGTATCATTCATCACTGCCTTTACCGCAATGGCATTATAGGCTGTAAGTTTAAAGGGGATGGTGTCGCTTTTGTTGGGATTGATTTGCTGTTCATCCGCCGGCGGTATAGCGCTTGCTATTTGCGTATAACATGAATCCTTACCGTTAAGCAGGACAACGAAGTTATACCTTGTGCCGGGCTTAACCTTTACCCTTATCGAATCGATATCGGTATAAAATGTAACCCATTTAGTTTCCCGGGTCCTATCGGCAGTATAAATGTCCGGTCGTGTTTTTGGCGAAAGCGACCATGCATTTTTATCCAAAAATCCGCCATCATTGATGGCTACTTTTTTAGAAGTGGCTTTGATTACCGGCAGTTTCGACTGGCCAAACACAAGCCCGGCAGGCAGCAGGCAGATAAGCAGCAGAAAATATTTCATCGTTTTTATGAGGTAAGGTGCCTAAAGATACACCGGGAATAAATCTCTACAAAACACAACGTTAAATGAGCTGTATCTCCCCCTAAAAAACACAAAATCTAAAACTTTTCAGTGGTCACAGTTATTATACTAATATCTATGAAAATCATTAATTAAAACAAAGTATTATGAACTCACTCCTGTATATCATTGCAGTCATTCTTATAATAGGATGGGCAATCGGCGTATTTTTTACAACGGTAGGCGGCCTGATCCACATTTTGCTGGTGATAGCTATTATCGCGCTTCTGTTAGGCGTAATCAGGCGGTCAACAGCTATATAATGCTGCTGAAAATATAAAACTAACAGGCTATCTCCAAAGAGATGAGCTATCTGAACCTTGATTCGATTGATTTGCGGATTACCTGATAAAATCAGAAAGTCTTTAAATCAAACGGATCAAGGTTTTTTGTATACTTGTTTAAATCATCAGGGAGAAATTCTTAATCAGGGGAGAATCAAGGTTTGAAAAATATATACATTTTATTATTTATGGCAGTTGTAGCCACCATCAGCGCATGCTCGCCTAAAGTACAACCGTTCGCTGCCACTAATAAAGTATACCACACCCAAACTGATTCATTGGTTGAAGTGATAAGCCGCGAGCAGCCTGCCACGCTGGTTGACAGCGCGGGAGGCGCCATCCCTTCGGAGTGGGTTGGCACCGTGAATTTCAACCTGCGCAAGCCCAACTATGTCATTATACATTACACTGCCCAGGATTCGATTAAACAAACCCTCAATACTTTTACCCTGGTAAAGCCACAGGTAAGCGCCCACTATGTAGTAAGTAAAGACGGCAAGGCTTACCACATGCTTAATGATTACCTGCGGGCCTGGCATGCCGGCATCAGCAAATGGGGCAGTATTACCGATATGAACAGCTGCTCCATCGGCATCGAAATTGACAATAATGGGCATGAGCCTTTTAATGAGGTACAGGTAAAAAGCCTGCTGGCTTTATTGGCCCAATTAAAGAAAACCTACAACATTCCGCAGGCCAATTTTATAGGGCACCAGGATATAGCGCCACTGCGCAAACCCGATCCGGGGCCATTATTTCCGTGGAAATTGTTAGCACAAAAAGGTTTTGGGTTTTGGAGAGAAGAGTTGCTGGAGCTTCCGCCGGATAATTTCGATTATGCTACCGCGCTTAAGCTGATCGGTTATGATATCAGTAACCTCCCGGTAGCCATTGTTGCCTTTAAGCGGCACTTTGTACAAACGGATGAAACACCTGTTATGACCCAGCTGGATTTGAATATTCTTTATAATGTTTACAGGAAGTATTAGCCCGCAGGCTCTAAGGAGGAAGTGGAAATTGCTTTAGAAGCAACCTAACTTTTATCACATAAAATGAAAAAAATCACACCGCAGTTTATTGTGGAATTTATTGCAACTAATAATATTCCTTTTATTCCAACGCAATCCAGATTATCTATACCCATAATCTCAAGAATGTGTAGCAAGATGGAACATCATGTAAAATTTGGCGAGATAAAAATATGCGGCAAATTGATTATAGATGGGCATCACAGATACTTAAGTTCTTTGATCATGAATTTTGAGCTGGGACAAGTGGCGACTAACTTAACGTCGGCAACCAAAGAAACCCCATGGAACCAAATTGAGTTTGATGAAAATGATTGGGATTCTGCTGCAGGAATTGAACACCTAAATAGATTAGACGCGGAGTACAATAAATTAGAATTGGAATTTTTAAGACGAATAACATCTAATGACGAATAAGTAGTAATTTTGTATTATGTTGATTTTATTAGATATAGATGGAGTATTAGTCCCAGCAAACTCGTGGAAGAAACCTGAGTTTATGCCCGACGGCTTTCCCGTATTTAATTCAAGGGCGGTAAAGGCGCTTCAACATATTATAGCGGAAACTAATGCCTCTGTAATATTAACTACTTCACATAAATCGAAGTATAAAGTCGCCGAATGGAAAGATCTATTAAAGACGAGAGGGATTAGCCCTAAAAAGGTTCACCGACTGACGACAAATAGTTTAAAAAAGACACGTACTGAAGAAATATTGGAATGGTATAAAAAGAAACATCAACCGAGTCAAGAGTTTGTGATTATCGACGATGATAAAATGCTAAATGGATTACCTGAAAATATAAAACATAACCTTGTTTTAACCAGCCCATCGGTAGGGCTCACGGAAGATCTTGCAGAAGATGCCATTTCTATTTTAAGGAACAGGAATTTTACTTTTTCTTAATTAAACAATAATATAAAGCCTCGGCGCAATGCACCAGGGCTTTATTATGATCTTTTTTAACATGTCATGGGTGAAAGCTATCGCCTACGGTTCCACATTTTTATTTATTTTTAGGATCTGGCTCAACATCACCATGCAAATAGCACCACATCCTTTGCTTTCGGGTATCGTTAAGCACTATTTAATTATAGCGCATGATCAGCGTGTTCCCATGAATTATCGTCTGTTTTCTGACGGTAACCCAGGGATTGTATTTCATTTTAAAGCCCCCTTACTCCAATATAACCAGCAACATACGGTTACAAGCAAGCAACCCGGCAGTTTTGTTTACGGGCAAATAACCCGCTATAATGATATTATTTCGGCAGGTGAACTGGCTATGCTGATTGTGGTTTTGCAGCCTAATGCTTTGTTGTCTTTACTTGGTGTAGCCGCAAATGAACTAAATGACAATACCGTATCATTAAAAGACCTCTTCGGGCGGGATGCCCTTGATTTGGAAGACCGCATTGCAAACACCATTAACCTCCCTGCTGCGGCTGCAATTGCCGAACAATTTTTGTTGAACAAAATGGCTTCGAAAAGAAAACGTGCAGACATTACAGATCGGGCCATAAACATCATTCACGCAAACAAGGGTATTATTAACGTTAAAAATTTACTTGATGTGATACCCGTAACCGAACGGCAACTTGAGCGCAAGTTCGAGGAAGAGGTAGGTATTTCGCCTAAAAAGTATATTGACGCCGTTAAGTTTCAAACCTATCTTAAACAACTTCAAAAGCTATCTTCAATAAAAGAGCTAAGCTCATTGAGTTATGCCTGCGGATATTACGATCAGGCGCATCTCAATAATTTTTTCCGGCGGCATACTGGTGTTACTCCCCTGCAATACAAAGCCAATCACAATCTGCTGGCTATAAACTTTATGCCTCTTATTTAAATCGCATTTGTCGGTTTTTTACAATGCTTTTCGGTATGGCTCTGGTAGCTTTGAAAAAAAGTTGATCAGCGTATGGAAAACCTAATAATCGCCACTGCCCAGTTCGAAAACAGAAGCGGTGATAAAGCCTATAATTTATCAATTATTAAGCAAATGGCTGCCGATGCCGCCGCACAAGGTGCCAAAGCAATCGCTTTTCATGAATGCTCCATAACAGGCTATACCTTTGCCCGGAAACTTGATAAAGCACAAATGCTTGAGCTGGCCGAAGAAATCCCCGGCGGAGCGAGCATCGCTACATTAACAGAGTACGCCCGGCGATATGACATCGCTATACTGGCCGGTCTGTTTGAAAAGGACAAAGAGGACAACCTGTTTAAAGCTTATGTATGCGTTGATAAAACCGGACTCATTGCCAAACATCGCAAACTGCATCCATTTATTAATCCACATCTTTTACCCGGCACAGCGTATACCGTATTTGATTTATATGGATGGAAATGCGGCATACTGATTTGTTATGATAATAATATAATTGAAAATGTACGGGCAACTACCCTGCTTGGCGCACAGATTATTTTTATGCCGCACGTCACTATGTGCACACCATCAACCCGACCAGGCGCCGGCTTTGTTGACCCGAAATTATGGAAAGACAAAAGAACAAACGAGCAGGTACTTAGGCAAGAGTTCGACAGTCTTAAAGGCCGGCAATGGTTAATGAAATGGTTACCCGCCCGGGCTTATGATAATGCTATCTATACTGTATTTTCCAACCCTATAGGCATGGACGATGATCAGCTAAAAAATGGCTGTTCCATGATCATTGACCCGTACGGTGATATTATGGCCGAATGCAGATCATTAGACAATGAATTAGTTTTGGCCGAACTAACTCCTGACAAGCTAACCAAAGCCGGTGGCTATCGTTACATCCAGGCCAGGAAGCCCGAACTATATAGGGATATCATCGGAGCCGAACACGAAAGCTTTCAAAAAGTGGTTTGGCTTTGATATTGGCGGGGTGGTAGCCATATTATTAAAAACGTCATTGCGAGGTACGAAGCAATCCCAAACTATGCAGGGACGACCTGCTTATCTGGGATTGCTTCGTACCTCGCAATGACGCGTGTATTATTGGCGAATTAAGAAAATTTAATCAATCCACTCAAACTTAGTATAAGGCACAAGTACTTCCGGTACTTTAATTCCTTTTTCGGTTTGGTTGTTCTCTAACAAAGTAGCGACAATCCGCGGCAGGGCCAGCGCGCTGCCATTTAGCGTATGTGCAAATTCATTTTTGCCTTTTTCATTTTTATATCGAAGTTTTAATCTGTGGCTTTGAAATGTTTCAAAATTTGAAACAGAAGACACTTCCAACCATTTCTTTTGGGCCGCACTCCAAGTTTCAAAATCATGAGTTAATGCAGAAGCAAAACTCATGTCTCCACCGCATAATCGCAATATACGAAATGGTAATTCTAATTTCTCTAACAGGTTTTGCACATGAAGACACATTTTTTCATGTGCAATGTAGGATAGTTCTGGCTTTACGATTTGCACAATTTCAACTTTATCAAACTGATGTAGTCTATTTAAACCCCTTACATCAGAGCCATATGATCCAGCCTCTCGTCGAAAACAGGGAGTATATCCACAGGCCTTTATTGGCAACTGCTCGTTTTTTAAGAAAACGTCTCGATACATGTTGGTAATGGGAACTTCTGCCGTCGGAATAAGATATAACTCATCATTACCCACATAGTACATTTGGCCTTCTTTATCTGGTAGCTGCCCAGTGCCAAAACCGGATTCCGTGTTCACCATCAGAGGCAACATAAATTCTTTGTATCCTTCATTTTCTGCTTCGTCAAGAAAAAAGGCTATTAATGCTCTTTGAAGCTTGGCCCCTTTCCCTTTGTAAACGGGGAAGCCGGCACCTGTTATTTTAACACCTAATTCAAAATCTATTAAATTATACTTTGAGGCTAATTCCCAGTGTGGCTTTGCATTAACTGGCAAGATAGGATATAATTCATGTTTAAAAATTTCTTGATTATCATCTGCTGATTTACCAGTCGGCACAGAAATATGCGGTAAATTTGGAAGTAGTACCACTTTTGCATCAAGTTCTGTTTGCAACCTATCGAGACGAATATCAAAATCCTTTTCATCATTTTTTAAAAAAGTGTTATCAATGAGTAACTCATTCGGAGGCTCAATTCCTGCTTTTTTAAATTCCCCAATACGTTTAGCCAGTTCATTCAATCTGCCTCGGGTCTGTTGTAATTTTGAATCTACCTCTTTATATTCTAAATCCAGTTCAATTATTTCATCAACCAGTTGGGGCTGTTTAAAATTTTTTACAGCCAAACGTTCCAAAACCTGTTCCCGGTTATCACGGATATAACTAACTTGCAGCATTATTTTATTTTTTAGGCAAAGATATTTTTTAAGTAGCAGTTTTAAGTGGCAGCGGCAGTTTTTTTTAAAACATGACCAGATAACTGCAACTGCCTGCTGCAACTGCCACTAAAAACTCATGAACAATCCCATAGGCAAACTATATTTAGTCCCCACTCCGATAGGTAATCTGGAGGATATGACCTTCAGGGCTATCCGCGTGTTAAAGGAGGTGGACCTGATACTGGCCGAGGACACCCGTACCTCCGCCCCGATGTTGAAACACTTTGACATCCATCAAAAAGTATTTGCGCATCATCAGCATAATGAGCATCAATCAAGCAACGAGATCATTAAGTTTTTGCTGCAGGGGAAAAATATCGCGCTCATTTCGGATGCCGGTACACCGGCTATTTCCGATCCGGGTTTTTTCCTGGTACGCGAAGCTTTGAAGTTTAATATCGCTGTGGAATGTCTGCCAGGTGCTACCGCCTTTGTGCCGGCCCTGGTAAATTCGGGCTTTCCTACCGATAAGTTTTGTTTCGAGGGATTTTTGCCATTAAAAAAAGGCCGTCAAACCCGGTACAAGTTTTTGGCCGAAGAAGAGCGGACCATCATACTATATGAGTCGCCTCATCGTTTGTTAAAAACACTGGATGAAATGGCCACGTATTTTGGGGCCGACAGGCAGATCTCGATATCTCGTGAACTCACCAAAATGTTTGAAGAAACCGTACGGGGTACTGTTATCGAAGTAAAACAGTACTTTGAAACGCACCCTATGAAAGGCGAGTTTGTGATGTGCGTGGCCGGCGCAGCGGCTAAACCGGCAAAAGGGAAATATGAAAGGGATGAGGAAGAAGAGTAAAACTTCAACGCGCCCGAATGTCATTGCGAGGCACGAAGCAATCGCATGCTATACAGAACGGCTTTGCTTCCGTGCGATTGCCACGCTACGCTCGCAATGACATAGTTTTATACATCATCTATTTAATAAAAAATAAACCCCTCATTGCGAGGCACGAAGCAATCCCCAAACTATACAGAGCGGACCTGCTCATTGGGGATTGCTTCGTGCCTCGCAATGACGACGGAGAATTATACCCTACATGAAAAAAAACCTACCATTAGCCATACTATCTGGCTTGCTTTTATGGATAGCCTGGCCGCCTACTCCTTATACTACGTTTTTACTTTTCATTGGCTTTGTGCCTATGTTGCTGGCCATAGAAGACATCATCAATGATGACAGGCCTAAAAAAGGCAGACGGGTATTTAATGTAACCTTTATTGGCTTTTTTATCTGGAACTCATTATCTGTTTACTGGGTTTATAACGCGCTAAAGATGGTAGGCGAAGTTGTAGCTATTCCTATTACACTTATCCCCTATTCGCTTGGGCCGTTGTTGATGGCAGCGGCTTTCTGGCTGTATTACCGGTTGAGATTGGTTGCCCCTCGCTGGGTTGCACTGATTGGCCTGGTTTGCTTCTGGATCGGGTACGAATACCTGCATCAAAGCTGGGACCTTTATTTTCCGTGGATGACGCTTGGCAACGGCTTTGCCGTATCGCACCAATGGATTCAATGGTATGAATATACCGGCGTTTACGGCGGAACCGTATGGATCTGGGCGGTGAACATCCTGGCTTTTTTAATTTATACAAGTCTTCGCGAAGCTCAAACCAAACGCCACAGAATGGCATTGATCATGGCGATTGTAATTGTTGTAACAGTGCCTCTTGGCTATTCATTATCGGTTTATCATAACTATGTTGAAGAAGTAAACCCATCAAACATCGTTATTGCCCAGCCCAATATAGATCCGTACGAGAAAGATGGTACCATTCCCCCTGCTTCACAACTTGATATCCTGATCCAGCTTTCAAGACAGGTGGCCCAACCCAATACCGAGTTTTTTATATGGCCCGAAACAGCTATCCCCGCACCTGTTTATATTAACGAGGAACAGATAGGCCAAAATGATTTTATTAAGCAGGCCCAGCTTTTTTTACGGAAATATCCTAATGGCAACCTGGTTACCGGCGCCGAAACATACAGGCTATATAACAACAGGGCAACCCCAACGGCGGTTCCCTCACCATGGGGAGGCGACCAGTTCGCAGACTTTTATAGTACAGCCCTCAATATTGAAAATGGCGACAGGATTCAAACTTACCATAAATCACGGTTAGTACCCGGGGCCGAATCATTGCCTTTTGGCGATGCGCTTTCATTCCTGAAACCCGTATTTGAACATTTAGGCGGTGCTACCGGCAACTATGCTCCCGAAAAAGATGCAAAAGTGCTTTATTCGCAAAGCGGTATCGGGGTCGATCCGGTTATTTGTTATGAATCGATATGGGGAGGGTACATTGCCCGCTCAATTAAAAAAGGGGCCCAGTTCATCGCCATTATTACTAACGATGGCTGGTGGGAAAATACCTCGGGCAAGGACCAGCATTTAGATTATGCCAAACTTCGGGCTATCGAAACACGCCGCTGGGTTTGCCAATCGGCTAATACCGGCATCTCGGGATTCATAAACCAACGTGGCGATGTGGTTAAACATACCGAATGGTGGACTAAAACCTCTATCAAGCAAGATATCAACCTTAACAGCGAACTCACGTTTTATGTTAAACACGGCGATTATATCCCGCAAGCCGGCAGTATATTTGCAGGCATTGGCATTGTGTTTTTACTGGGGATAAGATTGAGGAAGAAGCAAACCTTAACGGTTTGAAAACTCAACCCATAAATGGCTAATCAAGTACTGACAGCGTGGTTTTAATAATATCATCAAAAAAAGCCTTGTCGGCGGTGGCTTTGGCTGACACCTGCATGCCCCTTACCGCATTCATAATGAACCGGGCCAGCGCAAGGGAATCCTGGGAGTTACGAATCTCACCGCTTGCCTGTCCTTTTTTTATGGCACTAAGAATCGCGTTTTCAAACTGCTGCTCATTTCGGCATACCACATTCTTAACTTCAGCATCCAGCGATGCCAGTTCAATTTCGGCATTTACCATGAAACAGCCTTTACGTTGTTCATCGTTTAGCAAATCGCGCATGGTAAGCTCTAAAAGCTTTTGTATAGCCTCTTTGGCCGATGCTGAATTATTGATAATATCACACATCTGGTTTCCACCCGCCTTTTGATAGCTATCCAAAGCTTTAATATATAAAGCGTGTTTATCACCAAAAGTATCATACAAGCTTGAGCGGCTTATGCCAAGGCCATCAACCAAATCCTGCATAGACGTGCCATTGTAGCCCTTATGCCAAAAAATGCAAACGGCCTTGCTCAATACCTCGGCTTCATCAAAATCTTTACTTCGTGCCATAACAGAAAAGCTTTACCCGTTTTGCAGGCAAAGCTATTCATTTTTAATTAATTGTTTAGTCTTATACCCCGTTGGTGCTTAACGGGCTTTACCGGCATAATTATCTTACCCCACCACTTGCAAGGATAATTTCGCCGGTTAACCAGCGTGAATCATCAGATGCCAGGAATACGGCAACAGGTGCAATATCATCCGGCTGACCGATACGACCAAGCGGTGTAGTTTTTTCAAGCTCAGCTTGGAAATCGCTGCCTATAAAACCTGCTGTGTGTGTGCCTTCGGTTTCAACCATGCCCGGGTTAATAGCATTTACACGGATCTTTTTAGGGCCAAGCTCTTTTGATAAAACCTGTGTAATAGAATCAACCGCACCTTTGGTACCTGTATAAATAGCACTTTGCGGAGGGGTAATACGGGTTACCGTTGAGCTTATGTTAATTATGCTGCCACCTTTATCGCCAAAGCTATTTACCGCTCCCTGGGTTGCAAGCAATAAGCCCAGTACATTGATATCAAACTGGCGGTGAAATTCTTCTTCGGTTACAACTTCTATCGGTGTAAACTGGTATACACCTGCATTGTTCACCAAAACATCAACACCACCAAAAGCTTCTTTGGTTTCGGCAAAAAGACGGTCAACATCGGCCTTCTTTGCCACGCTGCCTTGTACGGCGATAGCTTTGCCGCCTTCGGCGGTAATTTCGGCCACTACTTTATCAGCACCATTTTTATCTGATGCATAATTTACTACTACTGCAGCACCTGCCGAAGCCAGACTTTTAGCTATACCTGCGCCAATTCCTTTTGAAGCTCCTGTTACTACTGCAACCTTGTTTTCTAATTTTTTCATTTTCTGGAAGATTAATTTAATTTTGGATCAATCGTTCCACAAATATAAACCCATTTTGGAACAATCATTCCTGAATTAATTTTTATTAGGCTGGGATGACAAATGAAGGGGGGGGGGGTAAATATGCTGGCGAGCGTTAAAGACAGACTTGTAAGCCCAACGACACGATTATCCAGGACTGGTGAAATATTGAGTTATTTTAAATCCGGAGGCTCTGAAGGTAAAATAAACGAAAAAGGGCCTGTCAGTCTGAACCTGTCGAAGACTCGCGCGCAAAGGCCTGCCCACTATGCTTCGACAAGCTACCCATGACAAGATAAAAAATGTGGTTTTTCGCAGCAGATCAGCTTCGGGTGAAAACGAGCAGAACGATGCTGGGCGGTGCGGCTGCAGGGGGCATAGCAAGTTTTTGCAGAAGCGGAGGCATTGCGTGCGAATCGGGGCAAAATAATTGCAGCCCGTGGTTCTGTTCGTTTTGCAGGGTGAAGGCCGCGCCGATGGCTATGGGGCCAGGTTGTGCGCAAAGAAGCCTCTCTGCTGCAAGCCTTTTTGGTTACTTTTGTGGCGACAAAAGTAACTGGCCCCGCGCGGCCAAGAGCGCGACGATGTAAGTCAAATACTAATGAAGCCCGTTACCAGCCTATCGGGGATTGCTTCATTCCTTACAGCAATCATGTGACGCAGATGTCATTTTACCTTCAGAGGCCGCCGGATTTAATTTACTCAGCATGACCCGGTTTTAATTTTGTCGCAGGTATAATTCAGCCTACTCCTCCGTTGCCATTTCATTCCTTTTCAGGATAAAGGCCATCAGGTCATTGATGGGGTGTTTGATGATCTTGCCGGTTTTTACGCCGTGCAGGTGGCATAATGAAATAAGTTCTTCGGAGAACGAATAAGCTATGGAGCCCACAAAGTGGCATTTATACTTGTGGTATTCGGGGTACGATTTAATATTGGTTTCAATAAACTCAACCAACCCGTCAACCAGCATGGAATGCCCGTATTCGGTAGTTTTTATTTCGCTTACAAACTTACTGAACGATGCCAGGTACGTGTTGGCATTAGGCTTTTGATACACATTTTTGATCACGATCTCCTTGTTCAGGTGGTAAGCCTTATCAAACTTCTGGCTGATATCATACGGCATATTACCATATAAAAAGTCAGTGATCAGCTTTTTGCCAAACCAGGTGCCTGAGCCCTCATCGCCCAAAACAAAACCAAGGCCATGCTGTCCGTCGTAAATTTCCTCGCCGTCAAAAAAAGAGATATTACTGCCGGTGCCCATTACACAACAAATACCCTTTTCCTGGCCACAGGTTGCATAAGCGCAACCCAGCAGGTCGCTGTCAACGCTGATATAAGCTTTATTAAAATGTGTGCTCAGGGCATTTGATACAATCTCATGCCTGTCGGGGCTGCTGCACCCTGCACCAAAAAAGTAAACCTCCGAAATCTCGGAAGCAAATGCTACCATTTCAGGGGCTTGGTCCAGTACAATACGTGCTATCTCTTTTTCGGTTAAAAAATAGGGGTTTAATCCCGCGGTAAGGAATGAGCGGCTTTCCTGGTCTGAAACGGTCAGCAGCCAATCGGTTTTTGATGATCCGCTATCTGCAACTAAGATCATTGACAAATTTCTTCAAGCGCTTTAACAGTAAGTGGCTTATGAATAAACTGTGTAATATGCTTATTATCTTCCGAGTTCCTGATATCGGTAGGATCAAGCGATGACGATAACATATATATTTTTATTCCTTTTTTAGCAATGTCCAAACCGGCAAATTCGTGCAGAAACTCAAACCCCGTCATCATTGGCATCCTGATATCTAAAAAAATAACGTCGGGGTTTACCGATCCGCTTTTTAACGACTCAATGGCCTCCATTGGCGATTGACGCACAATAATATTTTCGGCAAAGTTGCTGCTTTCCAAAACCCGGCGCGTTATAAAGCTATCAATGTAGTTATCATCAATAAGCATACAGGTTTTGAAAGGCGCGGTCATGATTCAAAAATAAGTTTTTAAACTTACTATTAAAATATTTTTTATTTGATGTTAATACTGTTTGTTATCTGTTTTAACATGATCTCGGCCTGTTTACTTTGGTATTGCGCGGCAAAGAATTTTGATTGCGCGTCAAGATAGTTACGCTGTGCTTCCCTTACCTCAAGCGGGGTAATATTGCCTAACTTATACTTATCAAGCGTAATCTCCAGGTTTTTTTTGTTAAGGTTTACATTGGCTTCTTCCAGCTTTACAAGGTCAAGCCCCGAAAGGTATGCTACAAATAAGCTGTTGATCTGGCTTTCAATATCCAGTTTGGTTTGTTTAGCAGCAATGCCGGCATTATCAATCTGGATCTTGGCATTCTTTTCGCGCCTGTTTTGGTTGAAGCCATTAAAAATGTTAATGCTTGCGGTGAGGCCGTAATTAAAGCCATGTACATTTTGCGACAAGGTAAACCCTGCCGGCGTTTTGCTGTTGGTAAAAGTATATCCCGATGTTACCCCCACCTGCGGATACCGTGTAGCGCGCACCTGTTTAAGATTGATCTCGGCCAGGCGCTGGTTTATTTGTGCCGATAATATCGCCGGATTTTGCAGTTGCGCGTTGTTGAGCACATCGGCCAGTGCCAGTTTTTCATCAACTATAATAGTATCGGCAACAGAAAAATCGGTTTGCAGATCGCGGATCAGTAACTGATTAAGTTGTATTTTGGTTGTCTTGAACTGCTGGTACTGGATCACCAGGTTGCCGGTATCTGTATTTAGGTTTACCTGGGCATTCAACACTTCCAATCGCGAAGCCCTTCCTACAGCAAACTTATCGTTGGCAATGCGCAACTGCGTGCGGGAAATATCAATAGCTCCTTTCAACGCCTTGATCTGTTCGTTCTGGCTGATCAAGTTATAATAGGTATCGATAACGCTGGCCACTGTTCTTTGTACGGTATCCTGTAATTGCAGCACACCCAGTTTATCCATCTGCTTTAGCTGATCATAATTTGCAAACATGGCGAAGCCATCAAAAATTGTCCAGTTAAGGTTTACCCCATAATTATTATTGGAGTTTTTGGCATTGCGGATATTGTTAACCGTACCATCATTACGGGTTTGCTTGGTTGTTTGGCGACTGTTATTGTCATTAAAGTCGCCGGTAACCACCGGCAAAATCCCTGCATTACCAAGTGTAACATTATTTGATGCTATGGTTGAATTGTTTTGCGACAACTTGATATTGTAGTTGTTTTTCAGCGCTATTTCAACCGCATCTTTTAAAGTAAGTAAGGGTGCATCCTGCTGGGCTAAAGCCATGGTTGATATCATAGCGAAACAACAAACCAGGCAGGCTATTTTCTTGATCATCATATTATGTTACAAGTTTTCGATCAGTTTAGGTTCTTGATGGTGCGGGTGACGGGCAGCTTCGGCTATTTCAGCCTCTGCAGCCAGGTCCTCAGGGTCGTGGTCATGGTCTTTACGGGTTTTAGCAGCCAGCAGCAGGTACATCATCGGGATGATGTAAAGGGTTAACACCAATGAAAACAGCATCCCCCCCATAATTACAATCCCTAATGAAACACGGCTTTTTGCACCGGCGCCCAGCGCAAACGCAATAGGTACAGATCCAAGCACCACGGCTAAGCTGGTCATTAATATGGGGCGTAAACGCGCGGTTGCCGCTTCAATAACTGCTTCGTATTTGGCTACGCCCTGTTCCATCCGTTGGTTTGCAAACTCTACGATAAGAATACCGTTTTTAGTTACCAGCCCTACAAGGGTGATGATCCCGATCTCGCTGAAAATATTGAGGGTTTGATTAAACAACCACAGTGATAAAAACGCACCCGAAATAGCCAGCGGAACGGTAAGCATCACGATAAGCGGATCCATAAAGCTTTCAAACTGGGCCGCCAGTACCAGGTAGATTAGCAGCAAGGCAAAGCCAAAAGCAAAAAGAATGTTTGACGAACCTTCGGCATAGTCACGTGAGGGGCCGCTTAACGCGGTACTAAATGTATCGTCAAGTAAGCTTTTGGAGATCCTGTCCATCTCCTTGATACCATCGCCTACAGTATAACCCGGAGCAAGACCGGCCGAAAGTGTTGCCGATTTATAACGGTTAAAATGGTAAATGGCCGGAGGCGTGGCGCCTTCGGATGTTTTAACTACGTTATCCAACTGAACCAACGTCCCTTTTGAGCTGCGCACATAAATTGATTTCAGATCAAGCGGCTGATCGCGGTTAGCGCGGTCAACCTGTGCTATTACCTGGTATTGCTTACCGTTTATCAGGAAGTAGTCGAGCCGGCCTGCGCTATAATATAATTGCAGCGTTTGGGCAATATCATCAACCGAAACACCTAAGTCACGGGCACGCTCACGGTCGGTAACCACGCGCAACTCGGGTTTAGTAAATTTGAGGTTAACATCCGTTCCCTGGAAAACCGGGCTTTTTGACACCTCGGCAAAAAAGGTCGGCAGCACTTTACGGATCTTTTCAAAATCCTGGTTTTGGATAACATACTGCACCGGCAACGATGTTTTTGATCCGGAACCACCGCCACTGATAGTTTGCTCCTGCACCACAATGGCACGCGCATCGGGCATTTTGCGTAGCTTACCATTCAGCCAGTCGGCAAGTTCCTGCTGGGTTCGTTTTCGTTCATCCGGACCAACCAGCCCTACCCTGCCAAAGCCGGTATTTGAAGCACCGCCGCCGCCAAATGATGGCGAAACAATTTCAAGGTTAACATTGGCCTCCGGAATTGAATCTGCAACCAGGTTAGATACCTTATCCATATACCGGGTCATGTACTCATAGGTTGCGCCTTCCGAGCCGGTAACGCTATAACGCAGCAAGCTGCGATCATCAAGCGGGGCAAGCTCGGATGGGATAACTTTTACCAGGATGCCGATAATAACCAAAGATGCCCCAAGAATGGCAAATGATACCCATTTGCGCTTCATGAACTTAATGAGCGATTCGGTATATGAAGTGGTCATATTAATGAAGAACGGCTCCGTTCTTTCATAAAACTTCGATTTCTTTTGGTTTTTGCGAATCAGCTTAACGTTAAGCATCGGTGTCAATGACAGGGACACGAATGCCGATATCAACACAGCGCCGGCTACCACTACCGCAAACTCGCGGAACAAACGGCCGGTGAAACCCTGTAAAAACACAATAGGCAAAAACACAGCTGCCAGCGTAACTGATGTAGATACTACCGCGAAAAAGATCTCGGCCGAACCTTCAAATGCCGCTTTACGGATAGCCATGCCAGCCTCTACCTTTTTATAGATATTTTCTGTTACCACAATCCCGTCATCCACCACCAGGCCCGTTGCCAGTACTATCCCCAAAAGGGTTAAGATATTGATAGAGAACCCGAAGATGTACATGATAAAAAAAGCACCGATCAATGATACCGGGATATCTATCAGCGGGCGGAAAGCTATCAGCCAATCGCGAAAGAAAAGGTAGATGATAATTACCACCAGTACAAAGGCCACGATCAGCGTTTCCTGCACCTCAGATATCGACTGGTTAATGAACCTCGTATTATCCAAAGCCACTTTCACCGAAATATCGGGCGGAAGATCTTTTTTAATCTGCTCTAAACGGGTATAAAAATCCTTGGCTATCTGTACATAATTAGCACCCGGCTGCGGTACCAGTGCCAGAGCAACCATCGGCACCCCCGACTCTTTAAATATGGTTTCCTCATTTGCCGAGCCCAACACAGCATAACCAATATCGCTCAGCCTGATCACCCTGTTGCTGTCGGCACGGATAATGAGGTTGTTAAAATCTTTTTCCGTTGCCAGTTTGCCCAAAGCCCTGATGGTAACTTCGGTATTATTACCCTCAATTTTACCTGCAGGCAACTCTACGTTTTCTTTAGCTAATGCCGCACCAATGTCGGTAGCTGTAACGCCAAGTGCCGAAAGCTTGGCAGGGTCTATCCACAGGCGCATAGCATACTGGCGCTGCCCCTGTACGTTAATGGTACTTACACCGGGGATGGTTTGCAGTCCTTCCAGCAGCACATTTTCCGCATAATCATCCAGCTGGTTGATGTTACGGGTGTCACTGCTCACGGTAAGCGTAATGATCTGGTCGGCGCTGGCATCGGCCTTGGTTACTACCGGCGGGGCGTTAATATCCTGCGGCAACTGGCGCTGTGCCTGGCCCACTTTATCGCGCACGTCGTTTGCAGCGGTTTCCAGGTCGGCATCAAGGTCAAACTCAACAGTGATATTGCTTTGCCCAACCGAACTGGTTGACGATATGTTACGGATGCCCGGCACACCGTTGATAGATTTTTCAAGCGGCTCTGTGATCTGCGATTCAATTACATCGGCGTTGGCACCGGAGTAACTGGTTGACACCGAAATAATGGGTGGGTCGACCGAAGGAAAATCCCTCACGCCCAAAAACTTATAGCCGATAATACCAAATACAACAATAACCACAGACATTACTGTTGCCAATACCGGCCGCTTAATACTTACTGAGGATAAACTCATATTGGTTTATTTAATAACTTTTAAAATTTTCAAAGGCACTTTTGGCCGCATTTGGATCAGGCCCGATACTACCACACTGTCGCCAGGCTTTAAGCCTTCAATAACCTGGATCTTAGTATCGGTACGCAGATCTGTTTTTACCGGTTTTGACATGGCTTTACCATTGTGGTAGATCCAAACCAGGCTGCTTTTCAAATCTGGAATAACCGCCTCTGTTGGCAGCAAAATGGTTTTAGGAATTTGATCAAGCGTTAAATTGATCTTGGCAAAGCTGCCCGCGGTAAGGACCCCTTTAGGATTGGGTGCCTTAGCGCGCACAGTAATAGTGCGTGAGCTTGCATCGATTGAAGGGTCAATGGCATATACCGTACCCACAAAACTCTCCATCGAGCTTTCTGTTTTGAACCTGATCTTACTGCCGGGGCCAAGTATAGAAAGGTACCTTTCAGGCACAGCAAAGGTTACTTTTGCCGGATCGATATTAACCAGATCGGCAATAGGCGATGATGGCGAGAGGTAACTGCCCGGGCTAACATTCCTTAAACCGATAGTCCCCGAAAAGGGCGCCCGGATCTCGGTACGGGCAATCTGCGCCTTAATTACATTTGCAGCAGCTTTTAACGAATTTAATGATGTTAATGAAGTATCATATTCCTCCTGGCTTATGGCTTCTTTTTGAAGCAACTGACGGTTGCGGCTTTCCTGTTGTTTTGCCAATGCCACCTGGTACTGGTTTTGCTGCAACGATGCTTCCAGGTCCTGGTTGTACACTTTAACCAGCAACTGGCCCTTTGTTACTTTAGTGCCTTCATTAAAATAGATCCCGGTAATATTCCCTGCTGTTTGGCTTATCAGGCTTACCTTTTCATTGGCATCAATGGTGCCGGTAATATCAATAATGTTGTTTACGGCGGTATCTTTAACTATCATTACTTTAACCCCTACCGCGCCGCCGCCTTTTTTCTTATCACCTTTACCCGAAGCCATAGCCGCGGCCGATTTCTTTGCCCCTTCGCTAAAAAATTTATTGTAAATTAAATAGGCAACCAGCAGGGCCAGCGCCGTGTAAATAATATATTTCGTTTTCATACTTTGTTTAATCCGTGTGTGATTTAGCTTGTAGGGTTGTTTCGGGTGATACCAATGGTTTTAAATTTTTATGCATGCGGGTAAGTACGCTTTCAAATACCTGCATATCGGCTTCGGATATGCCTTCGGTAATATCCGCGTTGATGGCTTCAAATGTTTCAATGATCTGAGGAACGGCCAGTTTTGCCTTATCGGTAACGCGAAGCAATTGCTGCCGCCTGTCGTTCGGGTTGTTTTCGCGGTAAACAAAGCCTTTTGCTGTAAGCAGGTTAATGATGCTTACCATAGCCGATTTATCCTTGCCCAGCAGATGTGCCAACGCGTTTTGGGTAAGTTGCCCGTCATGAAAGTAAATGAGCGAAAGTATATAGTGATACCGGGTAACATCCAGGTGAACGGTATGCTTTACCAGTACATTAAGGTACAGTTTACCTAAGCGTATCAGCTTGCGCGAAATAGGTTCAATCAGTTCCATTTACTTAAAAATCGATGTAAAACTAATAGCATAATATCAACAATAGTTGCATGTATCAACCATTTTACAACGGTGTTTAGGGCGCTGTAACGCCACATACATAACTGATTATATAATATTTTATAAATTGCGGCCATGAAACTGACCAACCTACGCACGTTATTTTTTCTAACGATTTTTATTATGAGTACTACTATCAGCAAAGCCGCCGCCAGCGCTCAGATTACCTACAATGTTTCGTTTCCTGAAGCCCAGGCCCATTATGCTGATATTGAAATGCATATTACCGGCCTTCAGCAAAACACCCTTGAGCTCAAAATGCCGGTATGGACACCGGGCTCATACCTGGTGCGCGAGTTCGCAAAAAACATCGAATCATTAACTGCTGAAGCTAACGGCAAACCCGTTGCAGCACCCAAAATCAATAAGAATACCTGGCAAATTGTTACAAAAGGAATTTCATCGGTAACGGTAAAATACAGGGTTTATGCCTTTGAGCTCTCCGTACGTACCAGCTTTATAGATGCCTCGCATGGCTTCCTTTCCACTACGGGCATCTTTATTTACCCGGCCAGCATGCTGCATTCGCCCGCTATCATCCACATCAAACCATATAAAAACTGGGATAAAGTTTCAACAAGCCTCGATATGGTGAATAATGATCCGTTTACCCGTTTATCACCAAGCTTCGATATCCTGTTCGATTCGCCAATTGAAGTAGGCAACCAGGATGTTTTTGGATTTGATGCATCTGGTGTTCATTATGAAATTTGCATGTACGGCGGCGGCAATTATGATAAGGAAAAATTAAAAGCCGATATCCACAAAATTGTTGACCAGGAAGCAGCTGTTTTTGGCGAAAACCCCAATAAACACTATGTATTTATTGTACATAACCGCCAACGTAATGGTGGTGGTTTGGAGCACCTGAGCTCAACAGTTTTAGGAGCATCTCGCGATAACTACACCAACGATAAAGGATATCAAAGCTTTTTAGGCCTTGTTGCCCACGAGCATTTTCACTTATGGAACGTGAAACGCCTGCGCCCGATTGTGTTAGGCCCTTTTGATTATGACAATGAAAACTATACTACCAATTTGTGGATAGCCGAAGGTTTTACCGAGTACTACCAGGGTATCATTGTACGCCGTACGCAACTGTTCCCGGTTCAGAATTATTTTGATGTTTTGGAGGGCGAGTTCAATGTTCTGGAAAACCTACCCGGAAAAAATGTACAAACCGTTGCCGAATCAAGCTTTGATGCCTGGATCAAAGCTTACCGCCCTAACGAAAACTCTAACAATACTACTATTTCATACTACAACAAAGGGGCAATCATTGGTATGATGCTTGATCTGGAGATCATCAACGACAGCAAAGGCAAATACTCGTTAGATGATGCCATGAAGTACATGTACACCCAGTATTATAAAATCAAAAAGCGCGGTTATACCGATGTTGAGTTTAAAGCAGCCTTTGAAAAATTTGCAGGTAAAAAACTGGATGATTTTTATGCCAGATACATCAATGGTCTAACCCCTATCGATTATAATAAATATTTAGGTTATGCCGGTTATAAGGTAGAGGATGAACTGGCCGATAAAAACGATGCGGCTTTAGGTATCACTACTACAACAACCGCAGCTAAAAAAATTATTGTTACGAGCGTGCAGCGTGGTACTGCCGCTTATATTGATGGCATTAACGTAAACGACGAGATCACTGCTATTGACGGAACGCCGGTTACTGATGCTGCAACCCTGATCAATGGTAAAAATCCCGGCGATAAAATTGAAGTTACAGTAACCCGCGACGGGCAAGCTATGACCTTACCGGTTACCCTACTGAAAAGCAACCGCGTTAAATACAATATTGTTGCCCTTGATAGCCCAACCGAGCAGCAATTGGCTGTTAGGAAGAAGTGGTTAAGCATATAAAAACTACTATTTACAGGGAAAGGCTGGCTGAGAAGCTTGCCTTTCTTTATCTAAGGTTAATGCCAATTGGTATTTATTAATTAAATTTGTTTATGGAAACATTCATTGTACATCCTGAAAACAAAGAACAATCAGCTGCTGTCAAAGCTTTTTTAAAAGCTCTTAAGATCAATTTTGAGAAGCATGACCAAGGCTCATACAATGCTGAATTTGTTGAACAGGTATTAGCGGGTGAAACAGCACGAAAAGCAGGTAAAAAAGGCGTTAGGGTAAACACCGACGACCTATGGAAATAGACTTATACGAAAAAGCTATCCGGGATTTTGAGTATTGGAAAAAATCTGGAAATAAGTCTGTTCAAAAAAAGATCTCACAAATATTTAATGATATGAAAGCTCATCCCTTTGAGGGAATAGGGAAACCGGAGCCTCTTAAATATAAATTAACAGGAAAATGGTCAAGGCGCATAAACTCCGAGCACAGAATTATATATGACGTTGTTGACGAAACCATTAATATTTACTCTTTACGAGGGCATTATGAATGATCCCATCAATAAGGTCGGCTGAAAAGCTGGCCTTTCTTTTGGCCCCCTATCCTCATTCCGAACTTGTTTCAGCTCAATAAAAAAATAAAATATTAACGCATAAGTTATATTTTTATAGCTTATGCCCGCTGCAACCTCGTTAAAAAAAATACGCCCGATACAGCTTGTTGCTGTTATTTTTTTTACTGTATCCGGTGGCCCTTACGGCCTTGAGCCGCTATTAAGTTATGCAGGCGATCATGGCGCGCTAATTATCCTGCTCATAACCCCGTTAATGTGGGATGTGCCGGCCATATTTACCGTGCTTGAGCTTAACAGCATGATGCCTGTTACCGGCGGCTATTACAAATGGGTAAAGTATGCACTCGGCACACATTGGGGTTTTATTGAAGGCTGGTGGACCTGGCTCTATACTTTTGTCGACCTTGCCATTTACCCGGTGCTTTTTGTGCAATACGCCGGTTTCTTTTTCCCCGGGCTGTTAAACTTTCAAATCCCGGTTTGTTTGGTCATCATCTGGGCATCAGCCGGGTTAAATATTTTAGGCATTATGCCGGTGGGTAGGGTATCGCTGTTTTTAAGTGCTGCTGTACTTGCGCCCATTATATTAATGATAGCGTTAGGTATTTATCACCATAGCGGGCCAATGCACATCCCCGCAACATCATTAAAAGGCCTTAGCTTCCCATCATTTGGTATGGCGTTATATACCGTAATGTGGAACTGCCTGGGCTGGGATAACGTAACCACATATGCCGAAGAAGTTGAAAAACCCGTGCGCTCGTATCTTATCTCAATTTTTGCAGCTTTCGCGCTGGTAATGGTAGTATACTTTTTTGCCATTTGGGTTGCCCAGCAATCGGGCATTGACCACGATACATTAACCGAAAATGGGTTTCCTGCATTAGGCGTATTGATTGGCGGGCACTGGCTAGGCATAGTAGTAGCAGCGGGTGGGATGGCCAGTACGCTGGGGATCTATACCGCTGTATTGTTATCGGTATCACGAGTGCCACAGGTAATGTCTGAAGATAATTTACTTCCAAAAGGAGTTAACAAACTGCACCCGCGTTTTAAAACACCTTTTGTTTCCATCATCATTTGCTCCATAGTAGTGAGTTTTATGGTATTGTGGACTTTTGCCGATCTGCTCATCATTGATGTAACCGTTTACGGCGCGGGGCTTTCTTTAGAATACATCGCCCTCGTAAAACTCCGCGTCAAGGAGCCGATGAAAGAGCGGCCTTTCCGCATCCCGCTTAGCGTTACCGGCCTATGCCTAATAATGCTGTTGCCATTTATTGTTTACAGCGTAGCACTTGGCGGGGCATTAAGCTCAACACCGAAGGCCCTTTCGGCTGCTGTTTTTGCACTGGTTGCATTATCAAGTGCGGAAGTGGCCTGGCAAATTATTAAACTAAGCAAGCCTGAGCTGAAGCAATAATAATACATGAATCAATTGGCCATCTAATACAATTAATTCCAACTTCGCAAATCGTGGTGCAGAAACAGGGCAATCGTTTTTAAACAATTCGATCTGTTTTACAAATCTCACACTGAAAAATTTTCACACAAATGCTTTGCATGCTGTCCACAATTAATCGAATTACACGAATCTCAAATTAATTCAATTCGTGTAACTCGATTAATACGTAAAAATTAGTGTGAAAATTTTCATTTATTGCTTTTCAATATACAACTGGTTAAAGGCTATTTCCCTGAGTGAGGAAAGAAAAATTCGTGCAATTCGATTAATTCGGAAAAATTTGTGGCGATAATTTCTTCAACGTTTCAATGATTGGATAATTGACCGGGATTTGCGTAAATTCGATCCTTTCCCGAAAACTCATATCATATGAAAATCAAACACCGATACCTGATGCTTATTGGTGGCCTTGCTATTTTTGCAGGCTGCCAAAATAATAAAAGCGTGCCCGCCGAAAAGGCCATAACTGCGGCCGAAATAAAAAAATACATCTCGGCTTTAGCCAATGATTCCATGATGGGCCGCAAACCTTTCACCGCCGGCGAAGACAAGGCGATCAAATACATTTCGGAGCAGTTTAAACTGGCCGGGCTCGAACCGGGTAACAATGGCAGCTATTTCCAGGATGTGCCCATGGTGCAGATCACCAGTACGCCATCTCCTGTCATGGAAATAACCGGCGGTAAAACGCCGCTCAGTCTGCATGCTACTACAGATTTCGTAACCTTCAGCCGCCGCGAGGTTGATTCGGTAACGCTTAAAAACTCCCCGCTGGTTTTTGCCGGGTATGGTGTTGTTGCTCCCGAATATCACTGGAATGATTATGCCGGACTTGATGTTAAAGGTAAAACTGTTGTGGTGCTGGTGAACGACCCGGGCTTTAAAAACGGCGATCCTACATTTTTCAAAGGCGATACCATGACCTACTACGGCCGGTGGACTTACAAGTATGAGGAAGCCGCGCGTCAGGGCGCTGCAGGGGTGCTTATCATCCACCAAAAAGAGCCTGCAAGCTATGGCTGGGAAGTGGTATCCAACAGTAACACAGGTGCCAAACTTTACCTGCAGCAAAAGGACAAGCACATGAACCGCTGCAAGGTTGAAGGCTGGATCACCGAAGATATGGGTAAAAAGCTTTTAGCTGAAGTGGGCATAACCGGCGATTTCCGCGCCCTGGCCCGTAAAAAAGATTTTAAAGCCATTCCGCTTAAGCAATCAGTTACTTTAACCATCAACAACCAGTTAAAGTATTCCACATCGCACAATGTGATCGGCACACTTAAAGGCAGTTCACAGCCGGGCGAATATGTATTATACACCGCCCATTGGGACCACCTGGGCATAGGCAAGCCTAACGCCAAAGGTGATAGCATTTACAATGGCGCTGTTGATAATGCCGATGGTGTGGCTGCTATTATCAGTGTGGCTAAAGCATTTAACAAGGCCAAAGAAAAGCCCAAACGCTCTATTGTATTTTTAGCTGTTACAGCCGAAGAGCAGGGTTTACTGGGTTCGGAATATTATGCCACCCATCCCATTTACCCGGTTAACAAAACAGTTGCCGATCTCAACATGGATGCCCTGGGCGATTACGGCGAAACCAAAGACATTGCTGTAACCGGGAAAGGTCAAAACGATTTGGAAGATTATGTTGACGAAATAGTAAAAGCACAAGGGCTTAGCACTGTTGGCGACAGGCACCCCGGCTCTGGCAGCTACTACCGGTCGGACCATTTTAACTTTGCCAAGGTTGGTGTACCGGCCCTTGACATTAACAATGGCAGCATCAGCGCAGTACACGACGGCAGCTACGGCGAAGCTAAACAAAAAGATTATGGCGACAACCGCTATCACCAACAGGCCGATAATTACACCGATACTATGGATGCCACAGGCATGGCACAGATAGCTAATATCCTTTATGAAGTTGGCACTAAGCTGGGTAACGAAACAACCTTCCCCGGCTGGAAAAATGGCTCGGAGTTTAAGGCGATAAGGGAAAAATCGATGAAGTAAAGTCTCTTAGGGGAGACTTGAAAATGGCCTTCTTAAGCCCCCTCCCTTGGAGAGGGTTTGGGTGAGGTTAACAAAAAAATCCACCCCGTAACAGAAGGTGGATTTTTTTTTGATATATAGTGAAACTATACCCTTAAAGGGATTTAGTTGCTCATTTTAGCTATGTTGAAGCTTTCGTAAGCCATTTGCCTGTTGTAATCGTTGGCGATGGTTTTGTAGTTGATCAGGTCGACAATGGTACCGATGAAACAAAAACCGGCTGTGAAAAAGTACAGGATCCCCATCCCAATCTGATCAGTCATGAAACGCTGTACACCTGATACACCAAGGAAACCTGCAAGCGTTGCGAACATGATATCCTGTGGGTTGCGTCTTTTGCTGGCATAAAATGACATAAAAGTGCGAGCCTGGTTTCCTGTTAATGAGGCAGTAGCCTGTTGCAGAAATGTATATTCTTCGGGAGTGATACCGTCGAAAGACATATATGGATTTTGATAAGCGTTCATTTCAGTAAGTTTTAAAGTTTGCGATTGTTTTATGATATAAAGGTACAGTGGTGCTCATAAAACGCCTAAGGGAGATAGGTTAGCGGAGATAAGTAATCGGTGAAATGACAGGTTTTAACGGTGAAAAGTAGCGTGGAAATTTTACCGAGGATAAGAGTAGCAATAAAATGTCATTGCTGTAAGAAACGACCTGAGAAATCCCGGAAAAAAACCGTGATGGCGTATAAAGTATATTTTGGTGATAGTGCGCTGGGGCCGCGTTAGTGATAGGAGCGGATACCGGCCGGTGGCTAATGCCTGCGCAGTATGAGCGGATAGCACGGGCCGCAGGCAACGCCCCAATTTATAATATCGATCAAAAACACACCTGATAATCAAAAACTTACAATCACATCATTATACAGAACGAAGCAATCTCACGGAAGCATAACCAACCTGTATAACATGCAATTGCCACGTCGCGCCCTGCTCATACCCCTCCTGCTCCTCGCAATGACATGATTTATAAAATTTAGGTAAGGCTCTTAAACTGATTCCTCTCCGGCAGCCTTGCTTTGGTAAGCACATAAATCCGGTTAAAGATCACGGCCACCGCAGGAATGCCAAGCCAGTGGGCACGGAAAGAATTGCTGATATCGCCATGAAAAAGATAAATAATACTATGCCCTAAGCCGCAGCCCGGGCACCACCCTATGCCCATCAGCTTAAGAGGGCACAAGGTAAAGTGTGACGCTTCCGTTGGCGAGGCCATCGCCAATGAAAGCATCGCGGCTGTCCAGAACAAGAGTTCAAAATATTTTGAAAAATAACGCTTAATCAAGTTTGTTTGCTTTGTTGGTGAATAATAATGATACCGCGAAGGCGAGCAGTACCCCAACTATTAACGCACCAAAAATCCGTTCAGAAAAATCCTTTATGTTAGCACCGGATGACGATACGTAGCTGATATAAAGTATTGAGCCGAAAACGGCGATGATGCCGCCTACAATTAATATTTTAAAACTTTGAAAAAGAGCTTCCAAAAAGCCCATCTGGCCATTACACTCGTTTTTTCGATAACTCATAATCCCGAAAAAAAGCCCGATAGCCGGTATAATAAATGAAAAGTATTCGACTGGGGCCACAACGTCTTTTTGCGGCATAACGCCAAGCCGTGGCATAGCAAAGATCCAGATGATACTTAATACGCCGATGATACCCCCTGATAACACTGCATTCTTCATAATTATATAATTAAGATTGATTTATAAATCGGTATGCGCGTTTACATACATAAATTTATCATTAAAAAGTAAATAAGCCCTCATATTGTTTGCATTAATTTTTAGCCCAACGCTTTTTTATTTTGGCTTTCCTTTTTTGTTTATCTTTGCCGCGGTTTGAACATCCGTGATATATTAGACAGATATAAGGCTGATGACCGGATAAAAACGTTGGCTACTGCGCTTAACGCATCAAAAAATCCAAGGGTACAGCTACGTGGTTTGGTGGGATCAAGTGATTCGGCCATGGCGGTAGCATTGTATTTTTTGCAGCACAAACACATGGTATTTGTACTGCCCGACCGCGAAGAAGCAGGTTATTTCCAGGCCGACCTGGAAAACCTTACCGGTAAAGAAGCCCTGCTGTTCCCTTCATCATACCGCAAGCCTTTTGAATTTACCCAGCCCGATAGCAGTAATGTACTGGCCCGTGCCGAGGTATTGAATGAGCTTAACCATAGTACAGAATACGGCCAGCTCATTGTTACCTACCCGGAGGCCCTGGCCGAAAAAGTAATTGATCGCTCTTCGCTTGAAAAAAACACCCTTGAAATAGCCGTTAGCAACAAGCTCAGTATTGATTTCATCAACGAGTTTTTGATAGAGTATGATTTTGAACGGGTTGATTTTGTATATGAGCCGGGGCAATTTTCTATCCGTGGCGGTATTGTTGATATCTTCTCTTTTTCGCATATGCTCCCCTACCGGGTTGAGTTTTTTGGTGATTTCATTGAGTCGATCCGTACGTTTGAAATCGAGAGCCAGCTGTCGGTTGAGCATGTTAAAAGCATTACCATTGTTCCCAACGTACAATCTAAATTTCTAACGGAGAATAATATCTCCCTGCTTGAATATGTTGAAGCAGGTACACAGGTGTGGATCAAAGACGTTCAGTTTACGCTGGACATTATCCAAACCGGTTATAAAAAGGCTGTAAATCTTTGGAAAGCCCTCTCTGCAGATGAAAAAGCACAAAACCCTGATTGGATAGATCCCAAATTTGGTTTTACCGACGAAAAACTGATTGGTGATCAATTGCATGATTTCCCTGTGGTAGAGTTTGGAAAGCAGTTCTTTTACCATGATGCTACCGCTATCAATTTTGATATGCGCCCGCAGCCATCATTTAATAAGGACTTTACGCTGCTCATTCACAATTTCAAAAACAACGAGACTGATAAGATAGAGAACTTCATCTTTACCGATTCGGCCAAACAGGTTGAGCGTTTATACGCCATTTTGGACGACCTGGACAAAACGGTAAAATTTACGCCGGTAAGCATCTCCATACGCGAAGGCTTCATTGATCACGAGCAAAAGATAGCCTGCTATACCGATCACCAGATCTTTGACCGTTACTATAAATACAAAACCCGCAAGGGCTACCAGCGTTCCCAAGCTATTACACTAAAAGAGCTCCGCGACCTTAAACCTGGCGATTATGTTACCCATATCGATCACGGTATAGGCAAATATGCAGGTTTGGAAAAGGTTGACGTGAACGGCAAACAACAGGAAATGATCCGCCTGATTTATGCTGATAACGACCTGCTGTATGTGAATATCAACTCACTTAACCGCATTTCCAAATTTAGCGGCAAAGAAGGTTCCGTTCCCAAAATGAACAAACTGGGTACCGACACCTGGGAACGTTTGAAGAAAACAACAAAAAAAAAAGTTAAGGACATAGCCCGCGACCTGATCAAGCTTTACGCCCTTCGTAAAGCCCAGCATGGCAATGCCTTTTCGCCCGATAGCTACCTGCAAACCGAGCTGGAGGCATCATTCCTGTACGAGGACACTCCCGACCAGGAAAAAGCCACTGCCGATTTTAAAAAAGATATGGAATCGCCCCACCCTATGGACCGCCTTATTTGCGGCGACGTGGGTTTTGGCAAAACCGAAGTTGCGGTCCGTGCTGCTTTCAAAGCCGTTGCCGATAGCAAGCAGGTGGCCATTCTGGTACCAACAACCATCCTGGCAGCGCAGCACTACAAAACTTTTACCGACAGGCTCAAAGGTTTTCCTGCCAATATTGATTATGTTAACCGCTTTAAATCAACCCGGCAGATCAAGGATACCCTGGAGAAACTAAAAGAAGGTAAAGTAGATATCATCATAGGCACACATCGTTTGGTAAGCAAGGATGTGAAATTTAAAGACCTTGGCCTGATGATCATTGACGAAGAGCAGAAGTTTGGCGTATCGACCAAAGAGAAGCTGAAACAGATGCGCGCTAATGTGGATACGCTTACCTTAACGGCAACGCCCATTCCGCGAACGCTTCATTTTTCGTTAATGGGTGCACGCGACCTTTCTATTATATCAACTCCGCCGCCAAACCGCCAGCCGGTTGTTACCGAGCTGCACGTATTTAATGATAAGTTGATTAAGGAAGCTGTTGAATTTGAAATAGACCGCGGCGGGCAGGTGTTCTTTATCCACAATCGCGTGGCCGATCTGCCGCAATTGGGCGGCATGATCCGTAAGCTGGTACCGAAAGCCCGTATAGGTATAGCCCACGGCCAATTGGAAGGTGACGATCTGGAAGATGTAATGCTTAAATTCGTGAACCACGAGTATGATGTGTTGGTAGCTACAACCATTATTGAGGCCGGCCTGGACATTCCCAATGCCAATACCATTATCATCAACTACGCCCATATGTTTGGATTGAGCGACCTGCACCAGATGCGCGGCCGTGTGGGCAGGAGTAATAAAAAGGCGTATTGTTATTTGCTAAGTCCGCCTTTGTCAACGTTAACCAGCGAGGCGCGCAAGCGCCTGAGCGCCATTGAAGAATTCAGCGACCTGGGCAGCGGCTTCAATGTGGCTATGAGGGATTTGGACATCCGCGGCAGCGGTAACCTGCTTGGCGCCGAACAAAGCGGCTTCATTGCCGAAATTGGCTTTGAAATGTATCATAAGATCCTCGACGAAGCCATACAGGAACTTAAGGAAGATGAGTTTAAAGGCGTATTCCCAGAGGATAAGCCCCGCCCCTATATTTCTTTTACCCAAATTGATACCGACCTGGAGATCCTCATCCCCGATGAGTATGTAACAAATCTCTCCGAGCGATATAACCTGTATACCGAGCTTTCCAAACTGGAAAACGAGGTGGAACTGCAGGCATTTCAACAAAAATTGCACGACCGTTTTGGCCCGGTGCCGGCCCAGGTTGACGGTTTACTCAATACCCTACGCCTGCAATGGCTGGGCAAGGCCATCGGTTTTGAAAAAATCTCGCTTAAGAAAAACGTTTTGCGTGGTTATTTTATTACTAACCAGCAATCAAGTTACTTTGAAACCGAGGCCTTCCGTAATGTGCTCGACTTTGTGAAGAATAACCCAAGGCGCACCAATTTGAAAGAAGTTAAAAACACGCTCCGATTGGGCATTGAGGGAATTGACAGCGTTGACGAGGCGGTGAGAATGCTGAGCGAGGTGGCGGGGATAATATAACCATCTCTTGTTGTCGTGCCCCACAACAACATAATGTCTTTCTATGCATTGGGATTCCAACAATGGTGAAAAGTTGTGGTGAGGACCTGACAACAGGTATGCAAAGGAAAATAATGATTGCACAGGTGCATCTTCGCTTATAACGATACACCCTTTTCGTAATATCCTTTTATGGTTACGAGCATGATATGCAAAATAGGCAAATGTTATACGTGATCGATTATATCCAATTAAAAAAGCACGACGGGCCAGTATATTTTCTCAAAGCCTCTGCAAACATTTACAAAAGCGGTACCGTCCACCGGCTGCATCCAACCGTAATTTAAGTTCTGTAAGCCCTGGTTATTTTTATCCAGTACTATTCCCGATTCAAAAACCATATGCCCATCCCGTATAAGGTAAAAAGAACTGTTTACTGTAGCCATATCATCATTTTCACGATATTTAAAAACCCAGTTTTTTTTCATTTGAGCCAGTAGGGTTCTGCTATTTGTTTTCCAGCAAATCCTTTTTCTCATAAGAGGATTAAGACCGTCAAAATCTTCGGGCGCAATTACTATATAGGCAGTCCAATCGTCTTTTGAAAAATCACAATTTGAAAAGAGCTGTAACCTTTCGCCCGGCTTTACTTTAGGCAATAAGGGATTGAGCCTATTATTATTAATCTGCGACACCGGAATAGCGAGGTTATAGCCAGTTAATGACATAACAACAACTATTAAAAGCAGGATAGCAACCAGACTGATAAATATTCTTTTCATTAATTGAGAAATGCTGATTGCTTAAAAAAAACAGCCCTTTCTATTAAACAGTAAAGCTACCGATTTTCACCGGTAGCTTTACTATAAAATGAGTCTCTCTGTAAATTAATAAACCGCTAAGCTGTAATTAAGCGTTTGTCCTTCTTGTAAAAACAAATTCGGTGCTTTTGCTTTGTCTGAGTCGTTGATAACGCCATCGTTATTGGTATCTTTAAATTTCACTGAGCCAATTATCGCTGCAGGTGTTTGTTTAGGGCTGCTGTCAATATCGGCCTGGGTTTTAAAAATACCTATCGGAATCAGTCCATTGTAATAGCTTTTTTGGGTTCCTTTTTCAGCAACAATGTAATACTCTCCTATATAGGCAACTACTGCAGTCGCTTTTCCTGACGCATCCGTAGTAAGTGTGTATGAGGGCGCTTCCCCGGTATTGGGTTTATTTACATCATCATACAGTTTTACTGTTGCACCTGCCGATGCAGCGCCGGTCTGGCCATCAGTTATGGTAATAGCAACAGTTGAAGTAGCCGGCCCTTTTTTATCACATGAAGAAAACAAAAACGATGCTGCTATGCAGCCTGATAAAAGTAAAGATGTATATTTCATAAACCCTAAAACGAAACAAGGGAGCTATTGTTTTAATCAGTTGTTAAAAAAATTACCCGTAATGTACTATCCCTCAATAGCAACCGCTACATTTTCTGTTAAGATCTGTTTATTCTTATCCTACTTTTTTATAAATATCTTTTAAATTACGCCCCATTTCCTTGTAATCAAGGCCATAACCTACTACAAATTCGTTTCCTATTTCAAAGCCTACATACTTAAGCTCCTCTATTTTTTTTTGAAGAGCGGCCGGCTTTAATAATAATGAGCATAACCTTAATGAGGCGGGCTCTCTTTCCTTCAGTTTCTGGATTAGATAGTGAGCTGTATTGCCCGTATCAACAATATCTTCAATAATAACTACATCGCGTCCCTTAATATCAACCGTTAAATCAATATCTTCCCGTATTTTTAGCTTACTGGAGGTGCCACCATAGTATGATGCTAATTTGGTGAAGTTAATTTCGCATGGAATGCTCACTTGTTTGATCAGGTCGGCTGTAAAAAGAAAGCTGCCGCTGAGTACCCCTATAAAAACGGGTATGCTATTATTATAATCTTCATTTAATTGTATGCCAATGGCTTTAATACGTTCTTCAATCTTATCGGCAGTTAGTAGTATCTCAAATTCCAGATCGGCTATTTGTTTTGTCATTGGGTTTAGTTTGTGTTTTTTAAAGGCAGTATAATTCCGCCGTTTACATTAATCCCGGCGAAATTGGATTTTAAGCGCCTAAAATACTATTAATCACTTACAATAGCGTGAAAAATAATTGTGACATATAAGCTTATCTTTGCAGCCGAATGATTGACTATCAACTTTATACTTTACCTAATGGTATCCGCATACTGTATAAGCACTGGCCATCGGCAATTACACATTGTTGCTTTATTGTAAACGCGGGATCGCGCGATGAAGCTCCGGGACAGGAAGGCCTTGCCCATTTTATTGAGCACCTGCTGTTTAAAGAAACCGAACGCCGTAACACCAATCAGATCCTCAACAGGCTTGAGCTTGTTGGCGCCGATCTTAACGCTTATACCACTAAAGAATATACCTGCATCCACGCATCGTTGCTTAACCAGCACCTTGACCGCACTATGGATCTTTTTGAGGATATATTATTTCATTCCACGTTCCCCGATGATGAACAGGAGAAAGAGCGCGGTGTTATTTTAGATGAAATAGCTTCCTATCTTGACCAGCCGGAAGAAGCCATACAGGATGACTTTGAAGAGCTGCTGTTTAAGGAACACCCCATGGGGCAAAACATTTTAGGGACGCCCGAAACTGTTGGCAGGCTTAACGGGGACGACATCCGGGGGTTTATAGCGGCAAACTATAATACAACCGAAATGATCTTCGCCGTACACGGCAATTATGAGTTCAGGAAACTGGTGGCTATGTCTGAAAAGTATTTCGGCCATGTTCCTTTAAATGAGCTTCAAAAAAATCGGGTAAAGCCAGTACAAAGTACGGGTAGTATCCATATCGTTAACAAACCTATCTCACAAACGCACTGCATTATAGGCACACAGGCTTATTCATCATCGCATGAGCATAAATGGGGCTTATTATTGCTTAACAACCTGCTGGGCGGGGTGGGCATGAGCAGCCGGCTCAACCTCGAGATCAGGGAAAAACATGGTATAGCCTATACTGTCGAATCAAATTACACCCCCTTAACCGATACCGGCATCTTTTCTATTTATTTTGGTACGGATACCGAAAAAGCAAACAAAGCCTCAAAACTGATTCATAAGGAGCTGAAAAAACTGCGTGAACAAAAGCTGGGCAGTTTGCAATTGCACCAGGCCCGGCAAAAGTTTATCGGACAAATAGCATTAGCAGAAGAAAACCGCATGAGCCTCATTATTGCCATGGCCAAAAGCATGATTGATTTTAACCGTGTTGACACCCTCGAAGAGATCTTTGCTAAAATTAACCAGGTAAGTGCCGAGCAATTGCTGGAGATCAGCAATGAAATTTTTGATAATGACCGCCTGATCACTTTGCTATTTGAGCCTAAGCAATAATCCTTTATTTTTGCAAGATGAAGTATCCTATCATTGCCTACGGTGATCCTGTTTTAAGAAAGAAAGCAACAGCCATTGAGCCCGACGAGTATCCGCATATAAAAGAACTGGTTGACAATATGTTTGAAACCATGTATGCGGCCCGTGGCGTTGGACTGGCAGCGCCGCAGGTAGGCATGTCAATGCGTTTATTTGTAGTGGATGCCACCCCCTTTGATGATGACGAACCGGAGCTAAAGGATTTCAAAAAAGCGTTCATCAACGCTACCATACTGGAAGAAACCGGTGAGGAATGGGGCTTTAACGAAGGCTGCCTGAGCATTCCGGATATTCGTGAGGATGTATACCGCAAGCCGGTTGTACGCATGTCATACTATGACGAGAACTGGAAACATCATGAAGAAACGTTTAAAGGCATGGCCGCGCGCGTTATCCAGCACGAATACGATCACATTGAAGGCAAATTGTTTACCGATAAGCTAAGCCCGTTACGTAAACGGCTTATCGAAAAAAAGCTTAACGATATATCAAAAGGCATGGTTGATGTGGATTATAAAATGAAGTTTCCCAACATTAAAAAAGGAAGATAATACTTTACCCAAAGCATATGAAGAGCCGCCACACAGCGGCTTTTTCTTTTTGTATATTTTTATAAATATTCAGCTAAACCTGTAAAAATTACAATACTATACCTCTGCATTAAACCAATCGGCGTAATTTCGGTCTTTGTTTTGGCATTTTTAATGCGTTATATTTACACAACCAATCATAAAAATCATAAACCAATGACTACCAGACGATCTTTTCTAAAAACTTCGGCGCTACTTTCAGCAGGCCTGTTGGCAGCTCCTAATTTGTTTGCATATGATAAAAAATATATAGGCTTACAATTATATACTGTGCGTGATGCTATGGCTGCCGACCCTGTTGCTGCATTGGCAAAGGTTGCCAAAACAGGTTTCACATCTGTTGAAGGTGCAACTTATACTGGTACCGAATTGTTTTATGGCATGCGCCCTGGCGATTTTGCAAATGTTTTAAAACAAAACGGCCTCATCATGCCGAGCGCGCATTACCGTTTAGGCGAGGAGCTGGTTAACGGCGAACAACAAAAAGGAACCATCATGAACGACTGGAAAAAAGCCGTTGATGACGCTGCCGAAGCTGGTGTGCAATACATGGTTTGTGCATATCTTTCACAATCTGAGCGTGGCAATCTTGACCATTATAAAAACGTGGCCAACATGCTTGATATAGCCGGCGAAACCTGTAAAGGCGCGGGTATCCAGCTTTGCTATCACAACCACGACTTTGAATTTATACAGGAAAACGGTAAATACCCATATGAGATCCTTTTGGAGAACACCGATAAAGACCTTGTAAAAATGGAAATGGACCTGTATTGGGTTAATAAAGCAAACCAGAATCCAATCGCCCTTATTGATAAGCACCCGGGCCGTTTCCCGCTGTGGCATGTTAAGGATATGGACAAAACCCCTGAAAAGAAATTTACTGAAGTTGGAAACGGGGTTATCGACTTTAAAAAGATCTTTACCCAGGCTAAAAAATCGGGCCTCAAATATTTCTTTGTTGAGCAGGATGTTTGCCCGGGCGATCCGTTTGTGAGCATTGCACAAAGTATCAGCTATATTAAAAAGAACCTGGTGTAATATTGCTTTTACACTGATATCCTGAAGGCCTGCATTTAAAACAAATGGCAGGCTTTTTTTATTCTACAAGGGCAATTGTTTTATAACACATTTAACGGCAAAGGAAAATGAGCGCAATCATAATCAAATACGTCATAGTCATTTTGATGGCTTCTCTTCTTTTTGCCTGTGTTGCTGAAGCGCAAACCGATAAACAGCCGATTCAGGCCCCACAGCAACATGTTACCTGCCTTTAAAGGCCCGGCGGGACTTGAAGCTCAATGATGGGAGGTTCTCTTTTTGCCCCTGTTCCTGCGCTCCCTGAACCGGTTAAAGAAAACAAAAGCCAGCAAACAAAGCACACAACCGCAAATGCCGTTCAGGCGCAGTCCATAATCGTTGCCTGGGTCTTTTCCATAAATGGTTAAAAACGCGAACAATGCAATACCCAGTGTTTGGCCCAGTTTTACAAACAGGTATTTAACCGCAAAGAACATTCCTTCCCGGTTCTCACCGGTACGTTTAGCCTCGTTCTGTGCTATTTCGGCAAGTATAGCATTGGGTAAAATACCCAGCGAGGCCAGCGGAAACGACGCACTGATAACCAGCGTATAGATTTGCACCTGCGGTGTAAATGGAAGTTTGCCCAGGAAAAATATCGCTACAAAAATTAAACTCAGTAACCCGAACGAAAAAAGCACGATAGGTTTTTTGCCAATCTTTTGCGACAGGTAATTAACCAGCGGATAAAACAGCAGTGATACCAATACCATCGTAGCCATAAGTTCTCCGCCCATAGATTCGGGCAGATTTAACAACGATTTTAAAAAAAACAGTAAGCCGCTTGATATGATGCTTAATGCCATATAGTACGAAAAATCGGATATTAGGTAATATTTGAAATTCCGGTTTTCAAAGGTTTTTTGAATAGCAGGCAATAGCGGCAAGTGCGATGGGTGACCGTTTGAATACCGTTTTTCGTCAATGGTGAATACAGGCACGAGCATCACCAGCCCGGCAAATATGGCCAGCCCCCAAATGGTGTACTGTACGGCGGTATCGCGATTGAGGGTACCGGCAAAGCGTTGTACCCAGTCGGCAAAGTTATTGACCATGGCCGATAGGATAATCCCTATCACAAAACCCACCTGTTGTAATGATGATAGTTTAACCCTTTCGCTGCCCGTACGGGTAAGCTCCGGCAGCAGGGCGTTGTACGGGATAATATAGGCCGTAGCACCCATAAAAAAGCAAATAAGCGTAAAGGTAAGCCAGTAAGCGTTATGGATACTTTCGCCCTTTACCATGGGGTAAAAGGTTAATCCGCAAAATAAAGCTGCAGGTAAAACAGCCCATTGCATAAAAGGAATGCGCCGCCCACGACGGTTTTCGCTTTTATCACTTAGCGAGGCAATAAAAGGATCAAAAAAAGCATCCACCAACCGCCCGGAAGCTGTAATCACAGACATGATATTGAACAGGCCAAAAAGCAACAATTGAGGTACCAGCGTAGTAAGCCCGGCATTGTTTGGCGGCAGGTAAAAGTAAGGCAGCATCACAATGATAATATTGGTCATAATGCTCCACCCTATCATTCCGCAGGCATAAGCAAGCTGTTTGGAAAGTGGTAGTTTATTGGCCGGCATTTAATGCAATATGCAAATATTACATCAATATATAATGGAGGTTTAACCGGTTGTTTTACAACCCGGCGTAATAATCATACCCCTGCTCAGCCCAGTAATCGCGGGGACGGCTATTGCTGAACGTTATGATGCCTATCCGCTTCAGGTTTTTGATGCCATATTTTACAGGGATAATGAGCCTTAGCGGTGCGCCATGCTTTGGAGGTAAGGGTTTTTCGTTAACCTCATAGGCCAGCAGGGTTTGCGGATGCATAGCGCTTGGCATGTCAACGCCCACGTAATATTCCCTGTCGGGCGTTTCCATGCCTACATACTCAAACCGGGCTTCGGCATCAAGCTTAAAATGAGCTATAAAATCGCTGAATTTTACGCCGCCCCAGTGCGAAATCTGGTCCCAGCCTTCTACGCACTTAAAATCATAAATGATCTCGGTTTTAGGAAGTTTCTTTATTTCATCGATACCGATATTCAATAGCTCACCGTTCTGCTTTTTGACCGACAGTTTCCAGTTGTCTACATCAATCAAACCATCCGAGCCTATATCACTGTTGTGGCGCACCACCTTCGCCGCCATTTCCTTTGGATAGGTTTTTACCAGGTTTTTATTGCTGTATAGCTGGCGAACCACCTTTTCGTTGGCATTAAGCACCGCACGTAATGGCTTGTGGGCATCTCCTGTAATGCCCGGCACCTCATTGGGCGAAGTATAAAGCCAGCGCCAGCCGCCATATGCGGCACCGCCCAATACCAGGAAACTGCCGAAGGAGATAAAATTGCGCCGGCTGATCTTCTGCTCAACTGTAAGCTCCTTTTTCGGGCCTTTATTTTTACTGAAAACTTTATTCAGCTTTTTCGTTAGTTTCATCGTTTTGAATTTGAATAGCGGGTTGTGGTTTTTCATCTATCACCTCAAACCCCGAAATAACCGACCTGAAATTATTCCAGCCGGCAAGTACAACCTGTACAACATGCACCAGGAAAAACAGCACATAACCAATGGTGAGCACAAAATGCCAGATGCGGGCCAGGTGGTACCCGCCGCAGAGCCAGACTAAATAATTAAGCTGTACCGGTTTGTAAATAGCCAACCCGGTTATCAGCGAGCCAAAGCCCATAACAATAATAGCCGTATAGGCAATACGCTGGGCCGCGTTGTATTTATTTTGAGGGGGGGCCATTTTGCGGATATGCAGGTCGTGCAAAATCACCAGCCAGGCCTCTTTAAACGAATATCGGTTTGGCACAAGCTCGCGCCACTGGCCCGATATAATGGTATATGACACATACAAAAAGCCATTAAGTGCGAAAAACCACATGAACAAAAAATGGAAAGCCATACCCTCGGCCAGCCGCCGGGGAATGTGCAGCGCATCATAAAAGCCCTGCGGAAAAAAGTGAATAAAAGTAACACCGAAGAGCGTGAACGTGTAAGTATCATTTGCCCAGTAAATGAGTAAGCCACTCCAGATCATGATGGTGAGGATAGGGAAGTTTACCCAATGCGTCCAACGCATTAACAGGGTGTGTTTTTCTTTAATTACTTTCATCTAAATGCTCTTAATGCTATTCAACACAACTATTGTAAGTTTTTATCTTGTTGCCCAACATCCGCCGATACTTTGAACAGGCTTTTCGATGCTGCCAAAACAGCACCGTTGCTTGTATTTTGCACAAAACCTATTACTTCCCATCCCCGGGCCTCAACCCCGGCAGGTAAAGCAATAGTTGCGCTGCCATTGTTTTTGTTTAAAGGCATGGTTTGCAGGTTTCGGACAATTTGAGCGTGGGCCAATGTTCGGCCGCCGTTTTCACCACGCTCAACTTTTACAATAGCCTGTTTTTGAACCAATGCCAATGATATCACATTAGGTGCGCTCCCGGTATTGCCTTCAACTTTGTATTGTACCGAAGCTGTATTATTTGCACTAAGAGTAACACTTAAGTTCAATTGAACACTGTCGCTCCCTTGCAAACCGCTTTTAATAGCACTGCGTAAACGCTCCTCCTGCGAGCCTACAAACTCGGTTTTACCATTAACCACAATTTGCGGCGTGTAAACCTGCGACAAGTTTAACCAGTGCGCATATTCATTTTGCCGTTTTGAATAATCGGCACTACTGAAAACGTCTTTCCAGCCAAGACGGTTCCAGTAATCAACATGGTAGGCTAAAATATAAACGGGCTTATCGCCAACCTCTTTTTGAACTTTGGCAACCAGTTCGTCGGCAGGCGGGCAGCTTGAACAGCCTTCGGAAGTAAACAGTTCAACAAGGGCAAAACCTTTACCATCAAACTTTAAATTATCGCTGTGGCTGGTTTTAGCCCCGCTTTTGCAATTTATAAATGCGACAGAAACGATTACTGCACCTATAACAAACGGCACAAACGCAAGTATTCTGATCTTTCTCATTTCACTTAGATTAAATGATATACGTTTTTTACTGCTTTGTCGGGTTTATGGGGATAACCTTACAATAATTTCTAACTTTTTTTACTGGTATAAATATCGGCATAATAAGCTCAAATCAAGGCATGTAGCGTAACTTAGTAATCATCAGGAAGGTCTTGGATTAAAATAAATTTGAACTTATTTTGTAAGGATTAAGCCCAGCGCCCGACTAAGCCTGTAATTGTATTAGCATTACCGCATTTCATGTTAACCGAAACTAATGTATTAAACCCACATAAATGGGTTGCCGCCTATGCCGATTACCTGTATATGTACGCCATTGTGCGCATCAACGATGAGGACACGGCCAAAGACCTGGTACAGGAAACTTTTTTGGCAGCCCTTGAAAAAGTGGACCGGTTTGAGGGCAAAAGCACCGAACGAACGTGGCTTACCGCTATCCTTAAAAATAAAATTATTGATGTATACCGCAAAAAGTCATCTGGTTTAGCTATAGCTTCGGCTAATAAAGCAGCTCAGGAGCAAGATGATTTTTTTGAGGAAGACAATGGGCACTGGAAAGCTGAATATGCTCCTCAGCCCATCGCGGCAATGGATGATCAGGACCCTTTGTTAAAAAAAGAATTGAACGGCATCCTGCAAAAATGCCTTCAAAAATTACCTGCCCTGTGGAACGCGGTATTTACCATGAAACACATAGACGATGCGGCTACCGAAAACATTTGTACCGAACTGCATGTTAGCCAGGCCAACTTCTGGGTTATCATTCACCGGGCAAAAGTTAACCTGAGGGCATGCCTTCAAAAAAACTGGAATTAAACTGAAATGAGCTATTTAAAAAAAATTATATATAACTGTAAACAAGCCACTTTTCTCATTGAAAAAAAGCAGCTTAAACGACTTACCTTCCGCGAGGAAATGGAACTGCGCATTCACCTGGCCGGTTGCGGCGTGTGTGTATTATACAATAAACAAAGCCGCGCTATCAATGATATGGTGCAGCAGCTATTTCATGATTCGCTAAAAAATGAGCTGAAACTTGATGATGCTTTTAAAGCAGATTTGCAGGCAAGGATTGAAGAGGGCTTGGCGTAATAAGATTTTATCACGAATGGATTTGCATTATGACTAAAATTTGAGCGAATTACACGAATCCATGTTTGACACGAATCTTTGCTTGGCGTAGATAATAGGATCGAATTATACGAATTGGCGTGGGTGATTAGATAGCCGGATCCTTTTTTAGAAAACAACTCGTTGATATTCAATTGAAGGTTTTCCGAAATTTATTACAAGGCCTAATTTGAGGCCAGAGGCTTTTAAGTAGTTAAGCGTTTGTTTGATATATGGGTCGCCGATGTAATTGCCTATTTTTACTTCGAGAATGATACCGTCATAAACTACAAAGTCAGCAACAAAGAAATGCTTGAGCTTTTGTTCTTTATATGTAATGGTAAATGGTCTTTCTCGTACAAATGGGATATTTAACCTGGCAAACTCAAACTCGAGGGCATCCTTATAAACTGCTTCTTTAAATCCGTGCCCCAATATGTTATGAACCTCAAAACATGCCCCGATAATTTTGTAAGATTCTTCCTTAAATAAGATTTCAACCACGGTTAACAGAATTGGTGACCAAAATATAGAATGATTTTAATTTCATCAATAATTTAATTAACTCTCGCGAGGAGTCGATAAAAAACAATTCGTGTAATTCAAAATAATTCTCTTCAGAGAGCAAGGATTCGTGTCAAACATGGATTCGTGTAATTCGATCTAATTGTAATCGACACGCAAAATATTCGTGTTAAAACTCCCTATCCTTCGTATCCATTATAATAGTTACCGGGCCATCATTTAACAGGCTGATCTTCATATCAGCACCAAAAATACCGGTTGCTATCTTTTTGCCTGTCAAGGTTTCAAGCGTTTGTACCATTTGCTCATACATCGGGATAGCCTTGTCAGGTTTAGCAGCCCTTAAAAACGACGGACGGTTTCCCTTTTTAGTTTGAGCAAATAAAGTAAACTGGGAAATCAGTAATATATTCCCGTCAATATCTGCAAGGGCTTTGTTCATGAGGCCGTTCTCATCTCCAAAAACACGCATGCCGACTATCTTATTGGCCAGCCATTGCAGGTCTTCGGTAGCGTCGGCATCTTCCACTCCTAATAAAACCAAAAAGCCGGCGGCTATTTCGCCGGTAATATTCCCGTCAACAGTACATCTTGCCTGGGTAACGCGTTGTAGTACAGCTCTCATATATTTTTACACCAATTCTTTATATCGGCCACAATTTAGGCGAATTTCACTAATCATCTGCCTTATATAAAGTAATTCGCATAATTCGATAAAATTCAAGTTATCATAAAGCATCAGTGTCAATTCGTTATCATTAGTACAATTAGTGTCAATTCCATTCGTGTAATTAGTGCGTAATTAATTAAGTTCGCAACCGCTATTATGTATATCTAATTAATAGGATTTAAAATGAGTACAAAAAAAGGCTTCACTACCACCATATTACATGCCGACCGGCTTGGTAAACCCGAGCATGGTTCGTTACATAAACCCATCCACACCTCTGTAACCTACGGGCACGAGGATGTGCAGGACCTGGTTGATATTTTCCAAAATAAAAAAAGTGGTTACGCTTATTCACGCCAGGGTAACCCTACTGTTACCGCTCTGGAGCAAAAGGTAACTCAAATGGAACATGGGGTATCAAGTATCGCTTTCTCAACCGGTATGGCGGCAATTTCGGCAACGGTGATGGCCCTTATTAAAGGCACTGACCATATCGTAGCCAGCTCGTTCCTGTTTGGGAACAGCCGCAGTATTTTCCAAACCTTTATTGATATGGGTATCAGTATTGATTTTGTTGATGCTACCTCGGTTGATAATGTACGCGCGGCGGTAAAAGCAAATACCCGCATGGTGTTTGTTGAAACTATTGCCAATCCTGCCACGCAAATTGCCGACCTTAAAAACATTGGCGATCTGTGCGAAGAAAAAGGCATTATGTACGTGGTTGATAACACCATGACCTCACCATACCTGTTTAACCCGGTTAATGTTAAAGCCAGTTTGGTGATCAACTCGCTTACCAAATACATTGGCGGTCATGGCAACGCCCTCGGTGGCGCGGTTACGAATACCGGCTTGTTTGATTGGGCAAACTATCCAAACATTTTCCCCGGATTTAAAGCAGTGGTAAAACCCGAGAACCTGGGCATGACCCAGATCCGTAAGAAAGGCTTACGTGACGCCGGCGGCACTTTATCACCCGAGGCCGCGCACACAATATCTGTTGGTGCCGAAACCCTGGCCCTGCGCCTTGACCGCGCCTGCAGCAACGCTTTGGCACTGGCTAAATATTTCGATAATCACCCAAAAGTTAAAAAAGTATTTTATCCGGGCGTTGAATCGCACCCACAGCACGCATTGGCCGGCGAGTTATTTGCACGCTATGGCGGCTTGATGAGCATCGAACTTGATGAAAGTATCGACTGCCTGGCATTTTTAAATAAACTGAAACTGGTTGTAAAATCAAGCAACCTTGGTGATACACGTACCCTGGCTATCCCGGTTGCGCAAACCATTTTCTTTGAGCTCGGCGCTGAACGCCGTGCCGAAATGGGGATTCCTGAAAGCATGATCCGCCTGTCGGTAGGTATTGAAGACCTTGACGATCTACTTGAAGATTTCAAAACCGCTTTAGGCGAATAAATATCGGGCCTTGTGAATATCACAAGGCCTTTTTTATTGAATAAGATTATCTACCGGAAGGTACAATGTCGGGACGTAAAAAACTTTAACCAACAAATAGGGGTTAATGCTCTCTTTGTTGTAATATAGATATATGAAAATAACCCAAACCTTAAAAACAGTCCTTTTCGGTCTATCTTTTGTGCTTGTATGTAGCGCCCTCAACGCACAGGTTAATGCCGATTCACTTACTATCAAACTGCAACAGGCATTTACGAAGGAAAGCCTGCCCGGCATGTATGTGATCATGACCGATGGTAATAAAGTTAGCTACTCCCATAGTTTTGGCTATGCAGATGAAGCCAACCAAGTACCCTATTTAGCTAATACAATTCAAAACATTGGCTCGGTGAGTAAAACTGTTATTGCCGTAGCGTTGATGAAAGCTATCGAATTAAAGTATTTTACGCTGGAAACAGATATCAACGATGTGCTACCTTTTAAGGTAACCAATCCTAATGACCCAAACGGAAAAATAACCATCAGGCAGTTAACCAACCATACATCAGGGATTGTTGATAACCCTGATGTATATCATTACTGCTATCATTTTTATCCTAAACTAAGGGCCTATGACAGTGTTTCGATTAAAACCCTTAACCAAATGGGGTTTGGTGATAAATTAAAGGATACAACTTTAGCCCAGTTCTTTTACAACTATTTATCCCCACAGGGAGAATACTACAGCAAGGCCAATTTCGGGGAAGGTCCGGCAGGAAGCGTTTCCTCATATTCTAACATCGGCTCGGCACTGGCGGCATATCTGATTGAACTTAAATCGGGCCTTTCTTATGCACAGTTTACCCAAAAGTATATCCTGAAGCCCCTAAAAATGGATCATTCAGGCTGGCATGTTTCAGATATAGATTTAAAGAAACATGCCTATTTATATCTCGATCTAAAGAACCGGTTCCCGTTATATGACCTGGTTACCTACCCTGATGGTGGCCTCAAAACTTCGCCCGAAGATTTGAGCAAATATTTAATGGCCATCGCCAGGCATGACAAAAAACTGCTTACCGAGGCATCATACCAGGCTATGTTCACTCCGCAGTTCAGTAAGGAACATCCGCCTAAAAACATCAACTTAACCTACCGCAACAAAGGCATCTTCTGGAATTTATATACCAACGGCACCATCGGTCATGACGGTGATGACCCGGGTGTTGGTACTTATTTGTTCTTTAACTCCTCGACAGGTAAAGGTGGTTTGTTTTTGACTAATAAATATTTGCCCAATAAACAGGCTATTGTTGATGTGCTGGTGAAGGAAGCGGCGGGGAAATAGGCCGACGAGGTGCAGTCTTAACATTGATAAACCATGTCATTGCACGAAGCAATCGCACGGAAACATAGCCGCCCTGTATAGCATGCGATTGCCGCGTCGCGCCCCGGCTTATTCCCGTTGGGCTCCTCGCAATGACATATTTTATGCTTGTTTTTCTTGTTTCCTGATTCTAACAGTCCTGGCTCTTTCCTCCTGACTCTTTATTCTTGCTGTCTTGCTTCTCTCCCTAAGCTCTTGTATCATTACCATGATAAATGCTCAGATAGCTTTCATAGCGTGATAGGGTTATCTCGCCTTCTTCCAAAGCTTCGAGTACGGCGCAGCCGGGTTCATTGATGTGGCGGCAATTGTTAAAACGGCATTGGTTCATCCGTTCGCGCATTTCGGGGAAGAAATGACCAAGCTCTTGTTTTTCTATGTCGATAACGCCCAGTTCGCGGATGCCGGGGGTATCAATAATAAAACCACCCTGCGGCAGCTCAAACATTTCGGCAAAGGTGGTGGTGTGCATGCCTTTATCGCTCCAGTCGGATACCATGTGTGTGCGCAGGTCCAGCTCGGGCAGCAGCGCATTGATCAGGCTTGATTTTCCAACGCCCGAGTGGCCGGAAAACAAGGTGACCTTATCCTTCAACAAATCCTGTACATGGCTGATATTAGTACCTTCAATAGCCGAAACTTCAAAACAGGGGTAGCCAATATCTTCATAAATAGCTTTATAATCGGCCAAAACCTCCAGGCCTTCATCGCTAAACAGATCGAGCTTATTGAACACCAATCTTGCAGGGATATCGTAAGCCTCGGCAGTTACCAAAAAGCGATCGATGAAACCCAGGGAAGTACGCGGAGAAGCCAGCGTAACTACCAAAATAGCCTGGTCAAGATTGGCGGCAATGATCTGCGCCTGTTTGCTCAGGTTAATAGCTTTGCGGATGATGTAGTTTTTTCGTTGATGCAGGTTGGTGATCACGCCATCTTCCCTGTCGGGCTCCATTTCAAAATCAACCACATCGCCAACGGCAATAGGATTGGTTGTGGTAATACCTTTTATACGGAACTTACCTTTGATGCGGCAATCTATCTTTTGCCCATCGGGGGTTTGTACCTGGTACCAGCTTCCGGTTGATTTTGTTATTAGTCCCTGCATGTTATCGAGCTCCAAAAGTAGCAAATTAATTTTGACACTAATTTTTTCGAATTTGAGCGAATTACACGAATTGCTATTCTACGTCATAATTTGTGTAATTCGGTTAATTGTGAATGGCATGCTGAGCATTCGTGGTAAAAATCTCTCCACGAATTTATTCGAATTAGCGAATTACACAAACTGCCTTTCCGAGCCGTAATTAGGGTCATTCGATCGAATCATACCCCTTGCTCAGCATTAGGTTGAAATAATTCGCGTAATTCGCATAAATTATTGACGCCCTGCAAGCATTCGTGCTAAATAATCAAAATATTTAACTGCATATAGGATCCGCAGTCGTTTCCCTGTACGCTTACAATAATCCGCAATGACAGATAAAACCTTTTACCCATCCCCCTCATTATCAAATCCATCAATCACCCCCTCAATCGCCTTACGATTATTACGAAAATCATAAATTATTAAAAAAACCTTGCAAATCAGAAAATAATCTACTTACTTTACAGACATTATATATGACAATTAACAACACCATTTCTACAATTATTATTACCACCGGTATAAACCTCGGAGGAAGATAATCGTATGGTGTAAAACATAAAATGAAAGCCAAAAGAAAAACCTTCCTCCGCAAAGAGGAAGGTTTTTTTGTTACAGAACGATTACTAACCCATAAATGAAAGTTTTAAAATTCGGAGGTACTTCCGTTGGATCTGTAAACAGCATCCAAACCCTGTTAAGCATCCTGAAGGATGAAGTAAAAAATGAAGAAAAGCCGGTGGTGGTATTGTCAGCCATGGGCGGTGTAACCAACCTGCTTTCGGCCATGGCCGAAGATGCAGCCAACGGTATTGATTTTACCGCCGGGCTTGCCGAACTGGAAAAGCGCCACTTTGATGCGGTAAAGGCTTTGCTCGACGTGCAGAACCAGAATCCCGCCCTCACCCGTTTAAAAATTCACTTCAACCAACTGGAAGAATTGCTGCAGGGTGTACTTACCCTCCGTGAGCTTACGCCTAAAACCCGCGACCAGGTGCTGGCTTTCGGCGAGCGCTGCTCAACACTGATGGTGAGCAAAATTGCAGCCCAGCATTTTGGCGATGTACTTTTTGTTGATGCTGCTGATGTAATTAAAACCGACAGCGCTTTCGGCAATGCTAAGGTAAACACCGAGCTTACCGAAAGGCTGGTACAAGGCCTGTATACCGAAAACAAAGGCAAAACATTGATCGTTACCGGTTTCATCGCCTCAAACGATGCAGGGCAAACTACAACATTAGGTCGCGGTGGGTCTGATTATACTGCAGCCATATTCGGCGCAGCGTTAAATGCTCAGGAGGTTCAAATCTGGACAGATGTTAACGGTATGATGACCGCCGATCCCCGCATGGTGAAAAAAGCGTTCTCCTTAACCGAGCTTACTTATACCGAAGCCATGGAGCTTTCCTACTTCGGCGCCAAAGTGATCTATCCGCCAACCATGATCCCGGCATTTCTAAAAAAGATCCCTATCGTGATCAAAAATACCTTTGAGCCTGAGTTTGAAGGGACGGTGATCCGTCATGATTGCAAGGCCTCTACCCTGCCCATCAAAGGGATCTCATCTATCAATAATATCAGCATCCTCAATTTGGAGGGTAGCGGCATGGTAGGCAAATCGGGCTTTAGCGGCCGCTTATTCTCCTTGCTTGCCCGCGAGCAAATCAACGTAATCCTGATCACCCAATCGTCATCTGAGCACAGCATTACTTTTGCAGTTCAGCCGCAAGATACAGACAGGGCAAAACAGGTTATCGAACAGGAGTTTGAACTGGAGCTTGCCGCCAAAAAATTGGAACATCTGGTTATCGAAAAGAATCTGGCCATCCTGGCCATTGTTGGCGAAAACATGAAACAAACTCCGGGCATGTCGGGCAAGTTGTTCCATGCGCTGGGCCGTAACGGTGTTAACGTAAGGGCTATAGCACAAGGCTCATCAGAATATAACATCTCGGTGATCATCTCGGCGAACGATCTGTCAAAAGCCTTGAACGCCGTGCACGACGCCTTCTTTGTACAGTTGACCAAAACCCTGCATGCGTTTTGCCTGGGTACCGGCAACATCGGCAAAACATTGTTTAATCAATTGAACGCCCATAGCGAATACCTGAAAGATAACAACGGCATCCAAGTTAAAATAGCCGGTATCAGCAATACCCGCAAAATGACGTTCAATAGTGATGGCATCTCTTTAGATACCTGGCAAAATGACCTGCAATCGTCGCCTTATGAAGCCGATCTGCAATCGTTCATCAACCGGATGAAAGAAATGAACCTGCCAAACTGTGTATTTATTGACAACACTGCAAGTCCCGTTCCTATCGGTTTTTACGAGGAGATCTTTAAAGCCAATATCTCGGTGATCACCTGTAATAAAATAGGCAACTCGGGCAGTTATAAGCAGTACCGCACGTTTAAAGATACCGCACGCGCTCATGGCGTTGATTTCTTCTACGAAACCAACGTTGGTGCCGGTTTGCCAATCATCAATACCCTTAAAAACCTGATGAACAGCGGCGACAGAGTGCAGCGTATCGAAGCAATACTTTCGGGCACTATATCGTTCATCTTTAATAACTTTAAAGGCGATGCCAATTTCCACGATGTGGTAAAAGAAGCCCAGGACAAAGGCTATACCGAACCAGACCCGCGTGATGACCTTAGCGGTAAGGATTTTATGCGCAAAATGCTCATCCTTGCCCGCGATGCCGGATATGCTATGGAAGAGGCCGACGTTGAAATAGAAAGCGTGCTGCCAAAAGCGAGCCTTGAAGCTAAAACTGTTGAGGATTTTTATGCAACATTAAAAACCGAAGACGCGCATTTTGCCAAACTTAAAGATGCAGCCGAAAAAGACGGCAAAGTATTGCGTTACATTGGCAAGTTAGAGGAAGGTAAAGTAACTATAACCCTGCAAATGGTTGATGAAAACCATCCGTTCTACATGCTGTCGGGCAGTGATAATATCATATCCTTTACTACCGACAGGTACCGCGAACGCCCGCTGGTTGTAAAAGGCCCCGGCGCAGGCGCCGAAGTAACCGCCGCAGGCGTATTTGCTGATTTAATAAATGTGGGCGCTAATTAGTTTAAAAATCCCCTCTTGAGAGGGGGCCCGGCGGGAATCGCGTTAGCAGGGGTGTGTTGAGGATCGATAAGTCGCATGCAGAATAACACACCCCTACACCCCTCTCAAGAGGGGAATCGCACAGCCCTCGCCTAAAAGCGACATATGATAGTTTGATATTTTGAATAATGGAAGATAATAAGTTACAAGAATTAGCTCCCCCTTTAAGGAGCGGGATGCGCGACAGTATCCACGTTTTTGCTCCGGCAACTGTAGCCAATGTGGTTTGCGGTTTTGATGTGTTGGGCTTTGCGGTTGATGAACCTGGCGATGAGGTAATCATGCGTGTGACGGGCAAACCTGGCATCACCCTCAGCAAGATTACCGGCGATGACGGCAGGCTGCCGCTTGATCCGGCAAAGAATACCGTCAGCGTGAGCGTTCAGCATTATTTACAAAGTATTGGCCGTACCGATATTGGTTTAGATATCGAGCTGCATAAAAAAATGCCTATTGGCAGTGGTTTAGGTTCAAGCTCGGCCAGTACAGTTGCCGGTTTGTTTGCTATTAAAACATTATTAGGCGATGATTCCGACCCTATAAAACTGCTTCCTTTTGCCATGAAGGGCGAGGAAATGGCTTGCGGCCATGGTCATGCGGACAACGTTGCTCCTGCCCTGTTTGGTGGTTTTGTGCTCATCCGCAGTTATGAGCCCCTTGATGTGGTAAGGTTGCCGCATCCTAAAAACCTGTGGTGTGCCATCGTGTTCCCTGATGTTGATGTACCTACAAGAGAGGCCCGCCAAATAATCCGTAAAAACATCCAGATGAAGGATGCCGTTACCCAGTGGGGCAATATTGCCGGCTTAGTAAGCGGTTTATTTATGCAGGATATCGACCTGATTGGCCGCAGTATGAAAGATGTGCTCGTTGAGCCAGTACGCTCTATGCTGATCCCAGACTTTTATAAAATGCGTGAAATGGCTATGGAACTTGGTGCGGTAAGCTTTGGCATCTCAGGATCAGGCCCGTCTGTTTTTGCTTTTACCAAAGACGAAGCCACCGCACGAGCCATCACCCAAAAGCTGCAACAGCACTTAACCGATTTAAAAATCGGATCCAATAGCTACGTATCAACTATAAATGACGCCGGACCGAAGGTTTTGGGGTAGTCTTAAATCCTTCGCAATACAAACCACTATGTCATTGCGAGGTACGAAGCAATTGCACGGAAGTAAATCCGCTCTGTATAGCATGCGATTGCTTCGTACCTCGCAATGACATCGATTAGATGAGCTCCAATAAACTTAAAAAATCCGAAATCGAAAATCCGAATTCCGAAATCAAAAATGAAACTCTACAGTACCAATAATACCCTATCTGAAGTATCTTTCAAAGATGCTGTTTTCAACAGTATGCCGCAGGATAAAGGCCTATACATGCCTTACAGCATCCCCCGTTTGGATGACGACTTTATCAACAACCTTGATAAATACTCCTTACCCGAAATTGCTTTTAAAGTAGCCCAAAACCTGCTTGGCGATTCTATCCCCGAAGCTGATCTGAAAGCGCTGATCGATGATGCTATCAGCTTCCCTGCTCCTATTGTAAAGCTGGAAGACAATGTATATGTCCTCGAGCTTTTCCACGGCCCATCACTGGCATTTAAAGATTTTGGCGCTCGTTTTATGAGCCGCGTAATGAGCTATTTCCTTGAGCCCGGCGAAAAACAGCTTGACGTATTGGTTGCTACCAGTGGCGATACCGGCGGTGCGGTGGCTCTTGGCTTTTTAGGTGTCCCCAATACCCGTGTTACCATCCTTTATCCTAAAGGCAAGGTAAGCGGCGTTCAGGAGCAGCAACTAACTACCAATGGTCAAAACATCCGTGCCCTTGAGGTTGACGGTACTTTTGATGATTGCCAGGCCCTGGTGAAACAGGCATTTGTTGATGATGAGCTGAACGAAAAATTCCGCCTTACATCCGCCAATTCCATCAATATTGCACGTTTAGTTCCGCAAACTTTTTACTACTTCAATGCTTATGCACAGCTATTAAGGCAAGGCATTAAAAAAGTAGTTTTCTCCGTGCCAAGCGGCAACTTCGGCAATATAGGCGCAGGTTTGTTAGCCTGGAAAATGGGCTTACCTGTCGAAAAATTTATTGCAGCTACCAATGTTAATGACACCGTGCCTGAGTTTCTAAAAACCGGCGTTTATCAACCCAAACCGTCGGTAGCAACTTTATCTAACGCAATGGACGTAGGCAACCCAAGCAACTGGGTACGTATTGCCGATCTGTTTAAAAACGATACCGAAGCGCTTAAAGAATTGGTTGTTGGCTTTAAGTACGATGACGAGGAAACTGTAAAAGCCATCAACTGGGTATTTGATAACTATAATTATGTGGTTTGCCCACACACTGCTATCGCATGGCAGGCTTTAACCGATTATAAGCAGGACCATGCCGCTGTTGACACCGCCGGTGTATTCCTTTCAACCGCACATCCTTGTAAATTCCCTGACGTATTTAGCGATGAGGTTGCTGCTAAAATTGAAGTACCGGAACAGGTAAAAGAACTGGAAGCAAAAACCAAGCTCGCAGTAGCCATTAGTAAAGATTTTGCTGATTTTAAAGGCTATCTTTTAGGGGTTAATTAATTTCAGTATTTTTAGCTGCTGGAAAACCAACAACTACCCGTTATTGCAGAAAGCTGGGTAGGCCTGTCAGTCTGAGCCTGTCGAAGACTCGCGCGGAGAGGCCTACCATCATGCTTCGACAGGCTCAGCATGACACCCTTTTTCGGTCGTGGGAAAGCTACGCAATAACAGGCAGTTGAAATATGGCCGACTTCAATACCGAAACATAAAATGCTTAGCAAAACCCTGATATTTATCTGCCTCCTGGCAGTTTGCCTAACCGCCTGCAGCCGTAAACAAAAGTTCGACCGTGATAAATGGGATGATGGAGATGGCCTTACGTTCGCTTATCGCCCGGGTATGGTTAATGACCTGATTGAAAGTAAACAGCTTAATAATCTTAAATATCAACAGGTGATCCATTTGCTCCACCGTCCTCAATTAAGCAGTAAAGACAGCATGGTATACGACCTTGACAGAGAATACAGCAAAGGCAAATTGATTTATACCCAAACGCTTGTTGTTTTTTTGAAAGATTCGGTAGTTACAAAGGCCGAGGTTCATGAAACCCACGCAAAGAAAAAATGATCAACACCATAATATTCGATCTGGGGGCCGTTCTAATCGATTGGAACCCGCATTATATGTACCGCAGCCTGTTTACTGATGAACAGGAAATGATAGACTTTTTGGCTAATATCTGCACTTCCGACTGGAATGAGGAACAGGATGCCGGCCGGTCCTTACAGGAAGGCACAGATTTGCTTGTGGCCCAATTTCCGGAACACGAAGCCAATATCCGTGCTTTTTATTCCCGCTGGATAGAGATGCTTGGCGATCCTTTTCACGATACGGTAGAGATCTTCAAACAATTAAAAGAAAGCGGTAAATACAAAATCTACGCATTGACCAACTGGTCGGCCGAAACTTTTCCGATGGCCATGGCCCAGGAGCGTTTTGATTTTTTAAACTGGTTTGATGGCATTGTGGTATCCGGCACCGAAAAAATGCGAAAACCAACGCCTGCCTTTTATCAAACCCTGCTTGATCGTTACCATGTAAATGCAGGTGAGGCTTTATTTATTGACGATAATTACCGTAATATTTTAGCGGCAGAAAAGATGGGCATCAAATGCATCCACTTTACATCGGCCGAAGCTTTAGAGATAAAGCTGAAGGAGTTAGAGGTGTTGTAAAATCTTGCAAACCGGCCGCGAGAACATCTGTGATGAAGTACTTAACACGGGCTTACATTTCTAACGAAAGCTCCGGTAATGGCGTTACAAACGGGCGCAAGTTTATGAACAATACATATTTATTTCTGCGGGGCAACTATCCATGCTACAATTACCACAGCCAGTATCCCGGCAATAATCAAATAACTTAACGGGTGGGCAAAATTCACTGTCCAGCCATGTACTTAATTCTTTTGGGCACAATGATCCGGCTATCATCTTTATTGTAATAAAATACGCCGTATTTATAATTATTACTATCCTCTGTAGGTTCCATTCGGTATTTATCCAAATAACTCGCTGCTCAAATACCTGTCGCCCCGGTCACAGCAAATAAAAACGATTAGCCCCTCTTCCAGCTCCTGCGCAAGTCTTACAGCCGCAGATAGTGCGCCGCCGCTGCTCATGCCTGCAAATACGCCTTCTACTTTGGCCATCTGACGCGCCATCTGGGTAGCTTCTTCCTGTGAGATATCCATCACCCTGTCAACGCGTTTAGCATCAAAGATCTTGGGCAGGTATTCCTCCGGCCACCTGCGGATTCCCGGGATAGACGAGCCTTCAACCGGTTGGCAACCTACTATCTGTACGTTGGCGTTTTGCTCTTTCAAATATCTTGAACAGCCCATGATGGTGCCGGTAGTACCCATCGCACTTACAAAATGGGTGATCTTGCCTTCGGTATCCCGCCAAATTTCGGGGCCTGTTGTTTTTACGTGGGCCATGTAATTATCCGGGTTGGCAAACTGGTTCAACAGAAAATACTCACCGGTAGCGGCCTTTTCTTCAGCATAATCGCGGCAAAGCTCTATCCCTTCAAGCAACGTAACTTTAGCGCCAAAGGCCTCCATGGTAAGCGTACGCTCGCGGGTGGAGTTGGATGGCATCACCAGCTCTATCTCCAGATCAAACAACCTTGCAATCATAGCCAATGCTATCCCTGTATTGCCGCTGGTAGCTTCAATCAACTTTGTGCCGGGCTTAATATCGCCGCGCTCGATAGCACTCCTGATCATGTTGAGCGACGCACGGTCTTTTACGCTGCCGCCCGGATTATTGCCTTCCAGCTTGGCGAAGATCCGCACTTTTGGATTTGGGTTCAGCTTTTTAATTTCTACCATAGGCGTGTTGCCTATCAGGTCTATCAATGAAGCCATTATATATTTTTTATGGTAAATGTTCTATTTCTTGTGGCCGAACAATTTAATGCTCAATCTTTTCAGTACCCTGTGGTTAGGTGTGTGGTATACCCTCGAATTTGGTGGCAAACTCTTGGTGAGCCAAACGTTTCCTCCTACCACACTGTTATGCCCGATGATGGTTTCGCCGCCTAAAATGGTGGCCCCCGAGTAAATCACCACATTGTCCTCCACCGTTGGGTGCCGCTTGGTATTGGCCATACTTTTATCCACACTTAAAGCACCTAAAGTAACGCCCTGGTACAGCTTTACATGCTTACCTATTTTACAGCTTTCGCCAATAACAATACCGGTACCATGATCTATATAGAAATACTCGTCTATTTGGGCAGCAGGATGAATATCTATCCCTGTTTTAGAATGCGCATATTCTGTAAGGATCCTTGGCAACAGAGGAATATCATCGATATAAAGGCTGTGCGCCACCCTGTAAAGCGAAATGGCATAAAAGCCCGGATAAGTACGGATCACTTCAAATTCGCTGCGAGCGGCCGGATCGCCGTTAAAGATAGCCTGGATATCGGTATTCAGAATGCGGAATAGCTCGGGAAGGCCCTCAAAAAACTTTTTGGCCAGCTTTGAGGTATCACAGTTACTGCAGGCTTTGGTGGCATGCATAATGTCACAAAGTTCATTCTCAAGCCTTAAAAACTCATCCTTCAGCTCCTCAACTGAAGCATACTGTTGCCCGGTTTGTTCGGGGTACAGCAAATGGATCACTTTTAGTGCCCAGGCAGTAATCTCCCTGTTTGAAGGCACAGCCTCCAGCTTTTGCTGTTTAGCAAAAATATGTTGATAAAAATCCTGACTCATGTTTTATGGTGGGGCTGTTTTGGGAAAACAACCAATAACAGTACAAGTTTATATAAAAGATTGTTGTTAATATGTAAAATGAGCTGGATAATTGATATTTGAGTGAATTTAACCTACGCAAAACCATGAAAGAGCAGATAATTGAAACGGTAATAAGGCTGTTTGCCGGAGCTGACGAGCGCGACTGGGGCAAAGTTAAAAATACATTTGCCGAAAATGTCGAGCTTGACTATAGTTCGATGACCGGTAATCCGGCAAGTGTTGTACCATCCGAAGGTATTATTACGGCGTGGCGCGGCTTTTTGCCCGGCTTCGACAAAACCCATCACCAACTGGCCGATTTTTATGTCATGCAAAACGGATCGGCAGCGCTTGTTCATTATTATGGCAAAGCCGATCATTTTATTGGTGACGACCTATGGATTGTTGAAGGCACTTATGATACCGAGCTTATTGAAACTCATGGCAAATGGGTCATCACCAAACATAAGCTTAACCTAATTAAGCAGGATGGTAATATGGACTTACCGGTACAGGCAGCCGCCCGGGTATCTGAACGGGGTTAATAAAAGACCTTGAAGATTTACGAAGTCTTGAAAACTTCGTAAATCTGGGATTATGTAACTCATTACAAATCTGCCCCTGCCCTTTTTCTCCGGCTTAGTCCCGCCTGTAAGATTACGGATATGATGATGATCAACAGGCCTCCATAAAAGGATAAATTGAGCTGCCGGGATTCATTGAATAAAATCATTGCCAGTAAAATACTGTAAACAGGCTCCAGGTTAAAGGTTAGGTTAACCGTAAAGGCAGACATTTTCCTCAAAACCTCGGCCACCATAACATAAAGGCCAACCGTGCAAAAAAGCGATAAAAGCAGCAAATAAATGATATCCAATGTGCCTGGTATTATCGTTTTTGAAGGGAAGAAATAAAGATATAGCGGCGAGGCCAGTATTAGCGCGGCAGATCCAACCAGCATCTGATACAAGTTCATAACGGTTGAATCATACTTTTTAACCAGACGCTCGTTCAATATGGTATAAAGTGATGCCAGGAAAGATGATATTACACCGAGTATGATCCCCGTTCTGAATGAGGTATCAAAATGAAATATCAAACCGATACCGGCAAGGGTAAGCATGCTTAGCAGCAGTTCAGTAATATTGAAAGGTTTTTTGTTGATAAGCGGAGACAGAAATGCAGTAAAAAAACTGGTGAGGCAATAGCAAACTACGCCTACAGAAACGTTGGAATATTTGATGCTGGCATAAAAGAACACCCAGTGAAAGGCAATTAGTAATCCAGCCTTACCCATTTCCGTTATGTTATTCCATGAGTACTTAAATTGTGGCTTTTTGATCCATACCATAATCATCAGGAATAAAAAAGAGAACAGGGTACGGTAACAGGTAAGCAGGTATTCATTTAAAGAAATAAGTTTACCAAACACCCCGGTAAAGCCGGCAAGTATTACGGCTATGTGCAATAGAACAAATGTCTTTTTCATTTTTTGCTAAATTAAGAATCGGTTGGGCAAAGCATAACAATACCTGCAATTGCCCGCATTGAATAAATTGTTTTGAAAATAGTGTTGAAAAAATTCAGACCCGATAGAATAATCGATGATCTGTTAGCAAAAAAGAGCTGGTGGTGAATAATTGAAAAATGGCTCCGACGCAAGGATATTGCGAGTAAGGGATTTTGATGTCCCAACTGTGCCATATTTAATGTTTGCTGTTATCATTTGTTGACGAGCCAAAAATATGGAAAAGTTTTGTTTTAACTAAAGATTTGTGATTGTCTTGTCACTTTGGCTATTACCATTAAATTGAAGGCCATTTTGTTCACAGAGATAACTTCTACCGAAGATAACTTGAGCAGAGACCGGTGCGTCCCCACAAGCCGAACGGCCGGGGCACACAACCTATGTGTATGAGCCGGGACACTTATATAATAAATATTTACAGGCGAGCTGCCTATATTTAGATGGATATAACTATGTATCATTTCTTTTTAAATTTATCGGTGATATAGCAACACAAAAGCCTTACGCTCCGTATCATTGCGTATTGATAAAAGCAGCAATGTTAAATTGATACAAATTATAGAATGCCGCTAAAAAGCCCTTTTTTTAAACTTTTAATATTAACGCTGTTTCTATTCCCGGGCCGGGTATATGCCGACATTCCATATCAGTTAGTTTACCTGAAAAATTATAGCGCCCCTGATGGCCTGCCCAGTTCAAGGGTTAACTATTTAATGCAGGACAGCAGGGGTTTTATCTGGCTGGCCACCGATAAAGGCGTAAGCAGGTTTGACGGCCAGCATTTTAAAAACTTCACATCGGCCGATGGGCTGGAAAACAATGAGTGTTTCCGGATTGCCGAGGATAATTATCACCGGATTTTCTTTTACTGTAATAACTACCGGGTATGTTACTATGAAAACGGGCTTATACATAAGCTTAATTCATCTCAAAAAGTAATCGTTTCACCCTTCGCCAATTTCTTTTTTAACCGTTATAATGAGCTCTGTGTAAATTACGGGCTTAGTACCAAAGTATATCATTTTGAAGAGTTAAAATCGGAAAGACATGCTATCCGGCATTTGAACGGGTACATTTATGGTTCTGACGGAGAAGAGATCGTCCTATCTGAAAATGATCTTGATATCCTCGAAGAAGAGCTTAAGGCCGGCCAGTTAAGTTTTCAAACCGCCAATACCAATACCAAACCTTACCGGTTGGCTTTACAGCAAAATTATTTGTTACTGATAACAAAGGACTGGGTACACGTTTATCGGTATCAAAAAAGCGGCATCATCCCGCTCAATAAGATCTATTTTACCGGCAATGTGACTTCGGTTTACCTTACCGGCAAAAATACGTTTGCCGTTACAACGGTAAAACAGGGCACCTACATTATTAACTATCTTACCGGCGAGCGGAAAAATTACCTTAATAATAACATCACTACCGCCACGGTTATTGACCGGGAAAATAATTTATGGTTTGGCAGCTATGACAAAGGCTTCTTTTTAAGTACTAACCCCGAAGTAAAAATCATTAACAAAGAAAGCGGGCTGGCCAATGAAGATGTTTTAAAACTGGCCATTGCAGGAGGCTACCTTTTTACCGGGCATGTTTTAAGCACACTGAGTTATATGAAACTTGGCGCAAATCAAACGCCTCCGATTGGTACTATAACTATAAATCAAGACAGGTCTGACTTTAACCGGATAACCAATCTGCTTACAATTCCGGGCAACAGGCTCATGATTGGTACCGATAATGGTATATTCAGATTAGATATTTCGAATAAGAACCCGGCGTTATGGCATCCCGAAAGTTATTTTGAAGGCCCTGTAAAATTTGATGGCCCTATAAAAGGAATCACCCATCAACATGATACAGTGTATTTTATTTCACAAAATGCCGTTGTTGTAATATCAAATCAGTTCAAACGTCTAAAAGGTTATAGATTCAAGCCTATACGCATGACATCTCTTACCTGGTATAAAAACAAGCTGCTGATAGGTTCACTTTATGGGTTATACCAGTTAATGCCCACTACTAATGATATTACCTATGTGCGGATATTAGCCAATAAAGGAATAAATGTTGTTAAGAGCCTGGCATCAAATAATGATGTATGTGCGATAGGCACCGAAGCCCAGGGGGTGTTTTTGTGGACTGGGGAAAAAATTGTTCAATTTAGATCTCCTGCTATTTTTTCAGGCGATATCCGTAAACTGGTATGGACAGATGACAATACACTATGGGTCTGCACCGCAAACGGTGTAAGCATTATCAGCTTCTATAATCATTATCAAAATTACCGGATAAGTTTACTCAATACCAGTAACGGGCTCCCCTCGGATAACGTTGCCGATGTGGTACAGAACGGTCATGATTATTATATAGCTACAGATCAGGGCATAGCCGTTACTCAAAATTTAGGGAACACCGCTCTGCCTAAACCGGTGTTGATTAATGATGGGATACCCGGAACTCAAAACAGCTTTACTTACGGCCGGCCTGTTGTATTTAACTGCGTTGCCCTATCCTACAAAAGCATGGGCAAAATACAATACCGCTTCAGGCTTAAGGGGGTTGATAAAAATTGGAGCGTCGCGCCTTCCGGCGAAAAACGGTTCGACCTGCTGCCCCCCGGAAACTATGAGTTAGACGCCCTGGCTGCCGACCGTTTTAACCAGTTAAGCCAGCCGCTCATTTTTAAATTTGACGTTATGCCTTTATGGTACCAGCAGCTATGGTTGCAGGTGCTGGCTGTATTAAGCGCCATAATCATCGCTTTCCTGCTGGTACGGAAATATTATCAATCCATCATCGGCTTACAAAAAAAGGACTATGAAAATGCCCTTGCCCTGCAGCGCGAACGACAGCGGATCAGCAGTGAGGTGCATGATGATTTAGGGGCGAGCATCTCCGGTATTAAGCTCAGGACCGAATTACTCAGCCGCAAAACGGCCGATCAGCCTGCTTTTAAGGAGATTGACGCTATTCATGAAGCCATTACCGATATATCTACCCAGGTAAGGTTAATTATCTGGAGCCTTGATGCCGAAAACGACGAAGTAAGCAACCTGGCCGGCTTTATTCATAAACAAGCCATTAAAATATTTGAATACAGCAACATTGACCTTCATGTAAATGCCTCCGTTAGCGAAACCCCGGTTACCATCAGCGGCGAAAAAAGGCGCCAGGTATACCTCCTTGTTAAGGAAGTATTAAACAATATTGTCAAACATTCGGAGGCACAAAACGCGTTTCTGGAAATCAACCTTTACAAAAACCGGCTGCAGATCAGCATCCGTGACGACGGGCGCGGATTTGACCCTGATATGCGCAAACACGAAACCATGGGCATCCGGAATATTCACACGCGGGCAAAAAGATTGAACGCCGAACTGAAAATTGATACCGCCCACGGTAAAGGCACATCCATCGGCCTTAAACTAAACCTTTAGCGTATACCCCATAATAGGTATAAAGAAAGCCGGGATAAAAACCCTTTAACTTTAACAACCTTATAGTCCTCCTCCCTTGTACATTATAAACACCTTTCTAAGATCAATCTCGCGTTAAAAGAAAAGGGCAAACAACCAATTGGTTGTTTGCCCTTTTAACTTTATTCAAAACGATCTTGTGCACTGCACTAAAGCCGGTACGACACGCCTTAAAAAGCTATATCTTAATTTAAATATTTAGTAATATCCTCAGACAGCGGTGTAGTTTGCGACCTGAAACGGTGGATCAGTTTACCGTTTTCGTCTATCAGAAATTTTTCGAAATTCCATTTGATGTCACCGGTAAAATCAGGATTTGGAGCGGTTGTTAAATATTGGAATAAAGGATCTATATCCAAACCTAAAACGCTTACTTTACCGCTCATCGGGAATTTTACGTTAAAGTTCTCTTTGCAAAAGGTTTTAATGTCCTGGTTGGTACCCGGCTCCTGGCCGCCAAAGTTATTGGCCGGGAAACCTACTACAACCAGCTTGCCTTTGTATTGCTCAGATAATTTTTCCAGGTCGGCGTATTGCTTGGTGAAGCCGCATTTTGAAGCTGTATTTACGATCAATACTTTTTTGCCTTTGTATTTAGCCAGGCTAAAATCTTTGCCATCAATAGTTTTCAGTTTAAAATCATATACTGAAGAAGGCGCGGTGGCAAATAATAAGGCGATGATGAGTGCCAGTGTTTTCATGGTTTTTACAATTGATTTTTATAATCCACTATAAAAGTAAGGCTAAAAATTTCTTTTAGCTAAGTACTCATCTTCTTTTTGTGTCATTTTTTGTTTTGTAACAACACTTTTATCCGTATAGCCCAACAAGTGCAACGCGCCGTGAATAATAACACGGTGCAACTCATTGGTTTCGCCTGTTTTAAATTTGGCGCCATTTTCACGGATGCGGTCTATCGAAATAAAGATATCGCCAACTATCTCTACCTCCACTTCCGAATTATCAAAAGTTACTATGTCGGTAAAAGTATCATGATCAAGATATTGCTGGTTTATTTGCAGCAGGTATGCGTCTGAGCAAAAAATGTAGTTAAGCTCTTTCAGTTTAAAGCCCTCGGCAATTACCGTTTCCTTTATCCATTGTCTTAATTGCGCTTTTTGTTTTGGCTTAAAGGTTGTGTCTTCTTCAAAAAAGTTAATAACGGGCATCAGATCTTAAAGTGAAGTTCAATTTCATTACCCGATGCGTTAAAGATGCACTGATCGGCAAGGTGTTTAATGATAAACACGCCGCGGCCAGTGAGGTTCTCGAGGTTTTCGGGAGCTGTAGGATCAGCAAGGTTATTATAGTCAAATCCCGGGCCTTCATCTGTAACAGTCCAGATGATACGCTTCGGCTCGACTTCGGCATTAACAATCACTTTTTTTGTTTCGTCCTGTTTGTTGCCATGCATGATGGCATTTATAACCGCTTCATTGAGGCAGGTCATCATGTTGGCGAAGGTATCTTCTTCCACATGATATTTATCAGCAATTTCTTCTATCAGCTGCTCAAGCAACGTTATGCTCTCCGGTTTTGACGGCAGCTGCAACGTATATAGCTCGCTGGTTTGAACATTTGCCTCTTCCATATTATTTGGCATTAAGTTGATCAAAGTAAGATTTTATTTTTTGTTTATAATACAAATTAAGTGCCGGAGATACCGTTCTGATCTGCTCCGTCTGCTTTGCTTTTTGTTGCTGGTACCCCTGCAGTGCCTTTATATATCCCGGTGGCAAATCCTTACCCGCATTGCTTTCTCTTTGCTGGTCCTGATCTCGTTGCTGCTCGGCCTTTTCCGCCTCCAACAACCGGGTTTGTATCTGCTGCTGCCTTTTTAGCGCATCATCTGTTATCTTCCTGTTTACGAGATCACGTTCGGTTTGTTCCATTTCTTTCGAAATTTTATCCAAATTGCCCAATCCGCCTGTCCCGTCTTTATTTTCGTCCCTGTCAATTTGTTGCAAAGCCTGCCGTATCATCTGCTGCTGACGTGCCATTTTAGCAAACTGCTCGCTCATATTGCCATTATTACCTTGCTGGCTTTTGCCCTGGTTTCCTTGTTGCATCTGCTCCCGGGCCTTTTGCATATTTTGATTGAGCTGCTGCTGCATTTTTGCCAATTGTGATATGGATTGCTGCTTTCCCTTGCCTCCTTTACCACCCTTGTTCATCATTTTCTGCATTTGCTCAAGCGCTTCGCTCAACATCAGGGCAAGGTTGTTCATGGATGTCATGGCGTATTGCTGATTGCGGTTTGCTTCCAACGTGCGTCTGTCGCCTAAAAATTCAAGGGCCTGGTCAATATGCTCGTTGATACTGGTAATCTCCTTATTAACTGTCGACTGGATCTGCGGTACCCTCCTGCTGATAGCATATAGGCTGTCTTCGGCCGTTTTCAAGTTGTCTTTAATATCCTTTTGATTTTGCGATAGCGTAACATATGACGGATCTGTAGGATTGGTGTTTTTAAGCGTTTGCATCAGCTTTTCCTGGTTAAACGAGCTGTTAACTAAGCTCTTTAACAACTCTCTCAGCTGCTGTGCGTCAACGGCATTTTCTTTTGATTCGCCTTCGTCGCTATCCTTTTGCATTTTGGCAGCGAGATCTTTCATTTGCTTTGCTGCCTGCTGCTGCGATTTTGATGCCTTTGCATTATCCTTTTTTTGCAGATCGCCGGCGCTTTGATCCATCTGCTGCTCAATATCTTTAGTTTCTTTTTCAGGGTTTTGATAATCGGATTTACGTTCGGACTGCTCATTGACCTTCTGCAACTCATCGAAGCCTTCCTTCACATCCTGAAAATCCTGCTTCAGTTTATCCTGCTGTTGCTGCAGGTTCTTCTGGTCGGCACCGGGCTGTTTGGTTTGATCAGATAGTTTTTGCTGCTCGTCGGCCAGCTTATTCAACTGATCGAGGTTTTGGTTAAGCTTTTGTTCAAATTCCAGCTTTTTGTAAAGCTCCAATACCCTGTCCAGTTCTTTCTTAAGCGATTTATTATCCATTTGCATTTTGGACAGCTCATCGCGGGTAGCATCTTTTTGTTGCTCGTTTAACAGTTGTTGCAGGTTTTGCAGCAATTCTTTTGTTTTTTGATCAAGCACGTTATTAAATAGATTTTCAATCTGCTTTTGCTTAGCCATGATCTCTTCGGTTTGCTGCTGATTTTCCTGCCGGTTGTATAAATTCTTTTTATTGTCGGCCTGGATATCTTTCACCATGTCTTCCAGGTCTTTCCTTTTTTGCATCAGGTCTTCCACCTGCTTTTTCTCATCGAAAGAGAGCGTGTTTTTGTTCAGCAGGTTTTGATTTAGCTTTTGCGCGTCGCTCTCAACCTGTCCGGCCAGTTTAATAGCCGATTGCATTTTTTCTTTTATGGCCTTTGATCCGGCATTTAACTGCTGGTTAATCTCCTTGCTGTCAGGGACATTTAGTGTATGCTTTGCTGTACGGGCAGTTTTGCGGCCGGCCACTTCGTCGTTATCGGCAACCTCAAAATAGTAACTTACATGATCGCCGGGAGTAATGCCCATGTCCTTGAGGTTCCAGTAGTAAAAAAAGTCGGCCTGTGTTTGAGACAGATCTGCATTAACTTTTTTGGTAAATTCCCTTTCCTTGCTGTTGCCTGTAGCCTCGATGGTATAATGAAACGTGAGCGATGAAAAACCGTGATCGTCCTGGATTTTACCGTTAAAGTAAAATGCTTTCATACTTACCGAATCCGGCTTTTCATCAATAGTAATGGATGGCGCTTCGTCAGTAACAACGTTGATGCGATATGTAGCCGAATCACTTTGGTTCACCTGGGCATTAACCGGTAAAAGCTTATAGACCGAATTTTTCAATACCCGTTCACGATGTTCAAACAAATCGGCGTTGCTTTGCACAGCCGGATGGCTTTGTCCATTTATATCGAACATCAACGTACTGGCATATTGGGTATGCAATTGCCAGGTTACAGTTGTACCGGCAGGAATGGTCAAATCGCCGGCATTGAGCAGCCTTTCATTTTTTTTATGGAGGTAGGCCGGATAATTTAGGTCAACGTCAAAGTGTAACAGTGCCGGCTTTTGATTTACCTTTATTTCGTAAACAGCCGAACTAAAGCCATTGCCCGAAAACTTAAAGCGGGTATTTTGCTGCAGGTTGCTAAATTGGTAATGAAAACGGCTGATGTTATCCTTATCCAATTTAAACGTATTCTCCCCGGTTTCAACATAAACATCTGCGGGCAGCTTATCGCCTTCCAGTTTAAGGTCGAGCTTTAAATCACTCCCCTGCACAACGGAAAGTGTTTTGTTCAATACAATAAACCTGAACGGAGCAGCAGGAACAAAATATTCGTTATGCCGGATCAATCTTTTAGTACTTTCGGTTAATACAGAAGGCGCAGCTAAAGCAATAATGATAATTACCCCCAGCGGACCAAGCGCCCATTTTAAATATTTGGTGTTTTCTTTAAGGTTGATAGCCGACGGGAAGCTTACCGGTTTAAGCGCCTCTATCTTTTGGTCGATACTGGCCTCGATGAGTGCACGGTGGCTTTCATCTTCGGCAGCAAGTTTTTTTAGCTGCAGGGTATTGAGCAGTTTATCATGAACATCGTTAAAATGCCTGCCAATAATTTCGGCAGCTTCATCATGCGTTAAAGTTTTGCCCAGCTTAAGCCAGGCCAGCAATGATGGCAAAACCAGCCAGCAAACCAGTACAGTATTAAGCAGGATAAAAAAGTAAAAAAGAATGGTACGCAGCAGGATACTGAAATTGCCAAAATACTCGCTCAGGGTAATAACAACGTAGGCAGAGAAAAGGCCGGCACCTAAAAATATCAATCCGCGCAGAAAATTATTGAAATAATACTTCCGGATGAAAGTATTGATTTTGCCAAGCAAAAGTTCATAATTTTCTGTCGAGGCCATACTACATGTGGAAAACGTTAAATAAACACGCCTTATTAAACGCAAAAGCCATGTATTATATATAACACGTGTTGGTTTAAGTTAAAAATTAAAGCAATAATAATAAAATGTTAATTGTTTATGACAATTAAAATTGAATCCCCCCTTTATTGGGAAATACATGGTTTTAAACAATGATAATAGGCAAAATTGGGAATATCTTATTCCCGCTCTTCAACTGTTTCTTCCTCAAAATCTGGAGATTCCAGCTTATGCAGCCAAATACCGGCTATCCCCGTAATTGAATATGGAAATATAATTACTGCTATAGAAGATACAGCCGAAACCTTTTTCTCAAAAAGTAATTCAAAAAACGGGAGCATAGTAATTATCAATATAGCTATGGTTAAAACCTGTTTTACATAAAACGGCTCTCTCTTTTTTGATAAAGAGTATACGGCCACCCAAAATACAAAGGCGAAAGGAATAGTAAGCAGCAGAACCATATCTGCAAAAATGATATAGTCTTTTTGGATCTCCGCGATAAGGCTTATTTCAGGGTTCTCGATAATAAACCATGACAGCACAAGATGGAGCAATGGTGCTATGATCACCATCAGCAACCAAACTTTTAAACTATATATAAATGACCGGTTCATAATTTATTAAGGAAGTCAACAAGATACAGAGCCGTCAATAAAATAACAATAGTAGCTTTTGCTATAAATGCCCACATATCCGCTCAACGCGGGATTATAACTACATGATTTTTTTTTATACCATTTTCAGCGTCGATACGTTAACTCATACGCACCGATAGTGAATATTTTTAATGGTTTACAGGTAGAATATAAACTGATTTTTTATATAAAATATTATATCCTGCCCGCCGAATTTTTCTTAGGCACATAACTTAGTCGGCCGTTGGTGTTATAAATAAATTATAAAGGTTTATTACAAAATAGCGGATACAATACGCCATTGGTTTTTTTAATCATAGATTAATCATTGCTGTGTAAATTAGCGCAGAATAGGTGTTTTCACGGATTGTTAAGCGTATAGTTAATTATTACCTTGCATTAATTTAGCCACAGCCCTATCATGACCACTCCGATCCAACTCGATAAATCCATATTTGACTACTTTAGTGTAGGTGGCGTTTGGCAAAATATTTTATTTTATGCCGCAATATTTTGCCTTTTATATATTAACATTTTGTTAACCCGTCGAAAGAAAAGTTATAAGCTGCAGCCAGTTGGGGACTTACCTGAAGAAAAAGACGAGTCTGCGCTGACGACGGCAGATAGCGCCGGGCTCAAAACAAACGCCGCTTTAAATAATGAAATAGCTACGCTAAGAAACGAGCTTTTGGCTCTGGGCGAAAAATTGGAGCTTTCGTACATGAAATCGGAAAGACTTAATGGCCAGTTATCAGAAATATTGGATAGTGTTGAATTAACAATGGTCTACGATCATACCCTTTGGGATTGGTCGCTTGATTTTAGCAGCAAAGAGATTACGCTTTCCGAATATGGTTTAAAGCTCTTCGGCTTTCCGGAAAATACAAAGCCCGTTTTAAATGAGGCCATCCATATTGTTGATCCCCGGCACCAGGCCGCACTTATGGATGCTGTTGAAAAATCATTTAACACCGGTGCCGACTTTTCAATAACCTGTCTTGTTCATCCATTAAACGGCAGCCAGTCGAAAGAAATAAAGGCAGCAGGCAGGGTTTATTATAACGAGTACGGAACACCCCTAAAACTATCCGGGAAATTTTCAATTATGCATACCGAGCCAGTGGCGAAGAGGTGATTGTGCTTCACAGCTTCCGTTCCCTGCCAAATTTACAAGTGTTCAATTTTTAAAAGTGTGAACACTTGCTTTTCTTTTGCAAAAGAACCCTCATTGACTATCAGCCACTTATATTTTGTCTAAAATACATTAAAAGGAGATTTGAACAAACAAGCGCTGGAAATCAACGGGTTACAAATTTTCATTTTCAAACATTGAACACCCGTTTTTTAAAATTGAACACTGACAAGATCCTGTCAGTTTATTGGGAGGGATTAGCCCGTTAAGTAATCGCCCGGGCAGGGGTTTAAAGTTCATTTTATAACGATATAGCTGTTTTGGAAACAACAGCTCTGGTTAAGGCATACGTTGGGGAGTTGCAATGTTTGTATCGTTAAATAGCAAACTAACTTATTACATTTGAGAATCAATTATAAACCAATATGTCACGTACTCGAATGGCAGGGCTACTTATCTTTCTTTTAGGGATAGGGATGTTAATCTGTGGCGCGGGCATGTTCACCTATCAGGGAGAGGCCTTGACCCCACTCGTTTCTAAACTTGGAGAGTTTTCATTTATATATTGGGTTCCGACTGTAATAATAGGTATTGCTCTGTTTATTGCAGGGAGAAAGAGTAAATAGCTTTATTTACATTTTGATTTATCCCTGCAACAATTATATTTGCAGCCCGGCCATATATTTATTTCGGGATGTAGCGTAGCCCGGTATCGCGCCAGCATGGGGTGCTGGAGGTCGTGGGTTCGAATCCCGCCATCCCGACTTGAACACAAGCATTAAAGAGCATGTCTCAAAGGTAGTTTTACTGATGAGGTATGCTCTTTTGATTTCTTATTGCCCTGAAGCTTCGTCCTTACCGCTGTCCTCAAGGTTAGCTTTACGGGTTATAAAAACTCCTGATAATGATTTCATTCACAATTTCCAATATTCAATACTTTGCATGCTGGCCACAAGGCACAGCCTTGCGGCAGCGGGGGGCACTTTGATTATGCATTTAGCTAAAAACATAGAGGCAATTATTTAGCCTGATTATCTCTTACAAACCTCACCGATTTGGGAGAGTCGATGTTATGTCCGCCGTCCACAAAGCAACCAAAACATTGCGTATAATCATCACTGGAAGTGGTTCCATACAGCCTGCTTAAAATAAACGAATAATAAGTGGCATGAAAATTAACTTTTGCAGCCGGCAATGGAGTGGAGGTTAAAAACAACGCAAGGTTTCCTGGGGTTTCGTTATATGGGCTGGCATAATATCCCGCCGGATAAGCATTAAACCCAGAAGTATTAGTTCCCTGTTTATCAGATGCCCCACGCACCTCCCATCCCGACGTAGATTTAAGCACGAGGGCCTCATTGTAATCCATTACAAAATTGCCCTCAGTATCTTTCTTGCTGGTAAAATTGCTCATTAGTTTATTAAAATCGGCAACAGTCGGTATACGCCAGCCAGAAGGCAGTTTTAAGTTCGCTAAATCGGCTTGAGTATAAAATTTCTTATAATTGATATTGGGCACATAAAAAGTACCCTCTATACCTCCCTGTCCGTCATAGTTGACGGCCGTCCATTCTTGTTGCCCAATTTTAACAGTTGGATACACAGTGCCTGATATGATCACTCCTGAAGCTTCCTCTTTTGTTGTGCTATCTTTTTTACAGGCGGCAAATAGCAGTAAAAAAGATAAAAACAAAAGCAGAAGGAGTTTCATTGGTAAGGTTTTATCCAAAATTAAACAAAAACTTAGATATTCAAAACGACACATTTTTGGGTTCGAATCCCGCCATCCCGACTTAACCACAACGTTAAAGAGCATATTTGAGCAGTTTTTTACTGATTGAATATACTTTTTGATTTTGTTTACGATCGTGTTTACAGGGGCGTTTACGGTTTACCTCTCAACAGTAAATATCAACAATTGGTGATCTCTTACCCCGGAGGTAATTGAATACGAACTTATATTCTTCCATTTTTTTAACCCCGAATTAATTTTAATAATCTGCAACCCCCATAGAAAACATTTCAATCAGGCATATATTATTAAATAAAAAAAAGATCTTTTTTATAGCTTAGCGTTATATTTTTAAAAACACAACGATGGTCGAAAACAAACCGACATGTCAAAAAACACGATCATTCTATGAAAAAAGCTTTCCTTACCTTTCTCCTTTTCTCGTTACTTACCCATGCTTTTTCCCAATCAACCGGCAATATTAAAGGTAGCATCACCGACAATTCAAAAGCCCCGTTGGAGCTGGTGAATATTATTCTTTACAAAACAAATTTCAGCGCCACCACAAATAATAAAGGCCAATACAGCATCAATAATATTCCTGCCGGAAATTACCTGGTCATTATTTCGCACATCGGCTATAAATCTGTTAAACAGCATATACTCGTAAAAAACAATGACACTACTGAATTTTCCTATACGCTTCAGGCCGGCGTTATTAAGATATCTGCTGTTGAAGTACAAGGCGAAAGAGGCGTAGGAAGCATCAAAGCGTTACCCGAGAGCGGCGGAACAAATATTTATTCGGGCAAAAAAAATGAAGTTGTTTTGGTTGACAGCGTCAATGCAGATATCGCACAAAATAAAGCCCGCGATGTGTTTGCAAAAGTACCGGGTATCACGTCGTGGGAGTTGGATGGTTCGGGCACTCAAACCAGTGTAGCGGCAAGAGGATTAAGTCCGCACAGATCATGGGAGTTCAATGTGAACCAGAATGGCTACAATGTTAATAACGATCTGTATGGTTATCCCGAGGCCATGTATAACCCGCCATTGGAAGCCGTACAGCAAATTGAGCTCATCAGGGGATCAGCCGCTCTTCAATATGGCCCTCAGTTTGGAGGAATGCTCAATTATGTAATTAAACAACCTGATACCACGAAGTCGTTAAGCATTGAAACCGAACAAACGTATGGCTCGTTCAATACCTCAAATTCCTTTGTTTCGGTAGGTGGAAAAAAAGGCAAGTTCACTTATTATGCTTTCTTTAATTACCGTAGCAGCGATGGATGGCGTCCTAACTCCGACTATAATTTCCTGAATGCTTATGCAAGTTTGCACTATAAGCCAACAGCTAAAATGGATATTGGCCTTGAATACTCAAGAGAAAACTATATGCAGAAATTTGCTGGCGGGCTTACCGACGCGATGTTCGCTGCCAATCCGCGCCAGTCAACCAGGAGCAGAAATTATTTTAACCCGATAATCAACCTGCCCGCTTTGCTTTTTAATTACGCCATCAATAGTAAAACATTATTGAATATAAAAGCCTATACTTTGTTCGGGCAAAGGAACATGGTTATTGCCAGCCCGAATTTAGCCACCAATGCAGATACCATCAGCAAAACTACAGGCTCCTACGCGCCAAGAGAGATAAACAGGGACTTTTATAACAGCTATACTGTTGATGCAAGAATGATAAAAAAATACGATCTGTTCGGCCATGAGAGTGCCCTATCGGGCGGCTTAAAATATTCCAACGCTGCTACAAACAGAAAACAAAACGGGGAAGGAAGTACAGGAACTAATTTTGACCTTACCCAAACCGGCAATTACGGTATCGCCCTGCTCTTTAAAACAATAAACTACGGGGCGTTTCTTGAAAACCTTTTCCGCATCACCGATAGGCTATCCGTTACCCCCGGCATCAGGTATGATAACCTCAAATCAACTTTAAACGGAACGGAATATAAAGTATATAAAAATTTTAACCCCGTATCGCTTTCAACCTCCAGGAACATCGTGCTGGGTGGAATCGGTGCGCAGTATAAGATCACTGAAAGCATTAATATTTATGGCAATTACTCGCAGGCATACAGGCCTATTCTTTATGCAAATCTTATCATCGGATCGAGCACAGCGGTGATCGACCCGAATTTGAAAGATGCGAGCGGCCATAATGCAGATATTGGCATTAGGGGAAAGGTTAAAAAGATATTGACTTTTGATCTAAGCGCATTTGAACTGAAGTATAACAACAGGATAGGAAATATAACGCTGACTGATGGCAACGGAAAACCGTACACCTACACTACCAATGCAGGCAATGCGCTCACCAGGGGAGTGGAAGCTTTTGTTGAAGTTCACCTGCTTAATTTCAATACCGAGGACACTAACAATGATCTTTCCATATTTTCTTCTTACGCTTATAATCACGCCAGGTATTTGAATGGCAAAACAGGCGTGGTTAATCTGACTGGAAAAACGTTGGAAGACGTTCCTCAATTTGTTAGCCGCTCGGGCATAAATGGCTCTGTACATAACCTCTCCGCTACCTTTTATTATTCATATGTTGGCGGATCATGGTCGGATGCGAATAATACAGCTGCTACCAAAACAAGTCCCAATATAGGCTATGTCCCACGATATCACGTGGCCGATTTTGCCCTGGGCTATACGTTTTCCGACAAGTACAACATCAGGATCGGCATCAATAACCTGACAGATAATAAATACTTTACCCGCCGAACAGAAACGCTTGTTTACCTTGGCAATGGTATATTACCCGGCGACGGAAGATCATGTTATGTTACATTAGGTGCTAAATTCTGACAGCAGGATATCAATCCTGTTTTTGCACAATGGCTGTTCAACCTATTTCCGCCGACTAATAGTTCGTCTGCCTGCTTGCAAGATTGCTAAAATGCGAACCATATAGTTTAGACCGGCAGGGCGCCATTGTTGTTTCCCTATTCACCAATTTAGCGAGTTTAGCTCACCGCCGGGATAAAAAGTAAGGTTCAATTGCATCTCCGGGGAGCCATAACTACAAAATCTTTTATTTGTAACAGACATTCATTATGTTTTATAACAAGTTCATTGATTATCAACTATAGCATAAATAGCATCAAAGGCCATCAAGCCGAAGCACAATATATGTGTCCTATACGGCGCCCGTCTTGAATATCATAGATATAAATGCCGGGGTAATCGTCTCCTCATCCCGACTTGAAAACAACAAAAAAAGCATACCTGCACAGTAGTCTTACTGATTGGATATGCTTTTTTTTATTTAACAAATGCTTATATGCCGTAATTGATAATTAGAAATTTACAGAATCATCTACTGCTTGTAATTTTAAACGCTTCCGGTCTTTCCAGCCTTTTATCCAATCTTTTGCTGGAATTTCAATGAAAAAATAACAGGCAATTGAAATACAAATAAGCGCAACCAAAAAGGTATAAAATTGCAGTTCGGGGTTTACAACCCGTATTTTTTTGAAGAAAAAGCTAAGGAAAGATTTTATTGGATGTTGAAGGATGTACATACTATAGCTTGCTTCGCCCAACAGTATCAAGTATTTGTTTGAGAAAACCCTTGTGATTTTTCCGTTATTTAAGGCCAATAATAAAATGAGGGGAGCAAACAATACGGCCATTAACCCATCATGAAAGCTTAAGTAATTATTAACGGATAATACGACTAATAAAGCAATAACAATAAATGTAATGTGCAAGTCATAGTTCGCCTGCCTTTTTGCCGACTTTAAATAAACAAAGCCGAGAATATTGCCAATCATAAATTCATTAATATGCATTAATGGAAAATAGAATAATAGGTCATGAATGGTAGATGGCGGAGCTGCGTAATATGGCGACCGGTAAAGAAAGTTTAGTAGCACCTGGGTTGTAAGCCATAAACACGAAACCAATATGGCGACAGACTTAAACGAGAATTTACTATAGTAATAATTGAAAAGCAATGGAAACGCTACATAAAACAAAGCCTCAACGGATAATGACCAGCCAGGGGCATTAACCTTGCTGATATAACCAGGGAACCATGATTGAATGGCAAACAGCTGTAATATAAATTCCTTAACAGGTAGCGTATCAATTATCAATAATCTGACAGCTGCCAATATAAGCGCAAAAAGATATACCGGATATATCCTGGCTATTCTGTTCAAATAATAATTCCACGGCTTAACTTTAACGGCTTTTTGCTGGCCATAGGCAATGATCATTACAAATCCGGATAATATAAAAAAGTAACTCACACCAACATTTGCCTTGCTGAAAACATTATGTAAAACCGGCAAATTAAATGGCCAAATATCACTCTTGGCGTGGTATATAACAATAGCGACCGCTGCAAGAAACCTGGTAAAAGTAAGTTGGTTTAATTTCATATAAGGCAGAGTATGTTAAGCTGAACAACGAGACAACTTTTTAACCAACTGTCAGCAAGAACCGCGTTTTAATTAAATAAATGCCTCAGAGTTTAATTCAATTTCAGCATACTACAATTTGTTTCCCATTTTGTTTGGCCCAAGTAAATTTTAATTAAAAAATGTGCCGGGTGCTGGAAATCTCGCACCGATTCACATTAACCCTTCAAACTAAAACTCCTTAATAATTTCGATTAACCTTGCCATGTCGCCGGCAATGTTATTGTAAACAGCATCGCATTGATTGTACTAATCAAAACTGTTATATTAGGATTGAACTATTAACATCTGACTAAATGCTCAATTCTTCAACTATCACTATTGAAACAGAAACAGGGGAACAAGAAATTTATATAAGTCCTTTTTTATTGCAATCCAAAGAGCCGCCCAATCTTAAGTCTGGAACTATTGAGAAACTTTATTTTTATAAAGATTTAAATGACGATGCTTATAAAGCAACCTTGGCTCTTGAGCCGATGAGGCACCTGTTTAAAACAGATGATTACATACTTAACCTGGGGCAGAATTTTGAAAACTATTATTTGGGTAGTTTTCATATTGATTTTAAAAACCGGCGCTGCTGGCAATGGGAGGGCAAACCCAATATGCTTACAGAACACAACGTAAAAAGCCTGGGCGAAAACCTTTTTAATCCAAATGTTAAATCCCGGCACTTTACTTTATTTACACCTACCCGCCCTTCTGATTTTAACACCGGAAGATTAAAATATAAGATATAGATAAGGCCAATCATTTAGATCCAGCCGGTATCGATTATGGCTAATGTACTCAAACCCTCAACGCCCCTCTAAACCCCCTGGCAGCATAATATGACTCCGCACCGTTGTGGTAAATAAATATGGTATCATAACGGAAATCGGCAAAAATGGCCCCGCCGAGCTTCCTGATATTGGCAGGGGTTTTGATCCAGCTTGAGGTTTTGGTATCAAACTTTCCAAGCTTTTGCAATTCGCGGTATTGTTCTTCGTTTAAAAGTTCAATGCCCATATCCTTCGCCATTTCAACAGCGCTGTTTCCGGGCTTGTGTTCTTTTCTGGCTTCCAGCGCTTCATGATCGTAGCAAACACTTCTGCGGCCTTTGGGGCTTTCCGCAGCACAGTCGAAAAAAATATATTCGCCCGTATTTTTATCGTAAGCAACAACATCGGGTTCTCCGCCGGTTAATTCCATTTCATTAAGTGACGATAGTTTTTCGGTGTCGGCTTCCAGCTTTGCCTGTACCCAGGCCCATTCTATGCCGGTGTGGCGGTTCATGTTTTTTTCAAAACGCGTTTTCAGTATGCCGATAAGTTCTTTCTGTAGTTCTGGTGATAGCTTCATATTTATTGCAGGTTATGGTTTATTGGTTTTTAGGTGATTTTTCAATTCCCCTCTTGAGAGGGGGCGCGTAGGACAGCGTGGCGGCAGGGGTGTGTTTATGCGATTGCCTTTTCAAAGCAGAAACACACCCCTACCCCCCCTCAAGAGGGGAATCGCCAGGCCTCCGCTTTTTTTCTTCAAAACGGCCTGTACTACAAATCATTCAACCCTTTACCGTTAAGGATTTGCGGCATCCATTTTTCAACTCTCGCCTCGCGGGTTGAGGCTTGTTTGGGTTGGGAAAAATGAAGGAGATACGCTTTTTGCCGTCCGGGTGTTAATGCTTCAAATGCGGTTTTAAGGGCGGGTATGGTATTTAATTTTTGTTGAAACTCGTGAGCGACGGCAAAATCTTCCGTCTGCTTTAAATTTACTTTTAGTCCTGCCTTTTCCACCTCAATGGCTTCATAAATATAGGCTTTCAGGATACTTTTTTGCCCGGCTATTTCCTCGGCATTGGTAAACCTGATCTGTCGCGCAGCTTGTACGTTTTCGGTTTGCTGAATAAGGATGTTATGGGTATCACTTAATAAAGCTCCCTTGAAAAATAAAAGCGCGCAATATTCTTTAAATACATGGATCAAAACAATGTTGCTTTCCCGAAAGGTATAACAGGGACAGCCCCATTTTAATTCTTCGGTCAATCCGCAATCAAGAACAATTGATCTCAATTGCTCTACTTCTTCCTGCCACTTCCCGGCTTTATTAAAATAAAAATCAACTTTGGGGTTCATATCGTTCATTTATTGGTTTCCCGAAATTACTTTTCTTTCGGCGGGTCTGAAATACCATGATATTACAGTAAGTACCAGTAATAGCAGCGCGGGAAATATCTCAGCTACAGCATTCCCAGCTGCAATATGCGAAAAAATTGCGCCCGACATAGCAAAGAAAAAACCCGCGTACGCCCATTCCTTTACCACCGGAAATTTAGGAATCAATACTGCTATAACGCCCAAAACTTTCCAAATGCCCAATATAGTTAAAACATAACCCGGATAGCCTAAATGCGCCAAGCTGTCGGCCCCTCCTGCCCCGGCCTTCGCTTTTAATAGTTGTACCGTTCCTGTTGATATCATCCCTAAAGCAAGCCAGATAGTAGCAATCCAATAGATAATTTTATTCCGTTTCATGATGCTGTATTAATCAATTTGTTTAATACTTCCTGTAACCTGTTGTGTGCCATGTTTATGCCATACGCAAAAGGCAACTTCAGCATCCGGTCCCTCAGTTCGGGCGTCCGGTAAACCACATGCATATTGAGCCTGCTGGTATCGTCGGTAAGTTTTTCAAACTCCAGGAACTCGAGTTGCACATCAAACGGCGCGTTATCCATTTCAAACGTACGGGTGATCTTTTGCCCGGGGATAAACTCATGAATTGTTCCGTTGGCTTTAAAAACAACGTTACCATGCGGGTCTTTTGTTTCAAATTGCCAGCTGCCGTGCTTTTTATTTTCAAGCTTCAGCACTTTTGTTCCCATCCATTGCTCAACAATTTCGGGCTCCATATAGGCTTTAAAAAGCAGTTCCACCGGTAAGTCAAACACTCTTGTAATGGTTAAATCCTGTTTGCCGTTTTCAGCATCTATTTTTGTTTTTTGTTCCATGTTATTTGCCTTTATAATTTTTCATAATAGTTTCTAATTTGTTGAACCTGTCTTCCCACATTGCGCGGAACGGTTCAATGAAGTCGGCCACATCTTTCATTTTTTCTGCATTAATATGATAATAGATCTCCCTGCCGTTTTGCTCCTGTTTAAGCAATTCGCACTCGGTAAGTATTTGCAAGTGTTTGGAAACGGTAGGCCGGGCGGTGTCAAAGTTTGATGCAATTACACCAGCGGTCATCGCTTGTGTGGCAACCAGTAAAAGAATGGCCCTTCGGGTTGGGTCGGCTATGGCTTGAAATACATCTCGTCTTAAATTCATCGTGTAGCTATTTGACTACAAATATAAATGTAGCCATTTAACTACGCAAGTGTTTTTGTTTATTTTTTTTCTGGAACCTTTATCTGATGGCCCTGAATATCAAGCCCGAATATCTGTCAAAAGCACATTAATTTATTTTCTGAACGTAATAAAACGAGCCCATTGCTTATTTTGTAATACATTCTTAACACGCCTTCGCTTAAAAAAGTGTAATTTTAGACCTTCTTAGCAAGGTTATACTACTGGTAGCAGTAAACTATAATAATTTAATGGGTATGAATGCCATTCACAATAAAGATATTGGGACCAAACAAAAAGCGCTGGCCATTAATCTTAACCCCGAAATTTATGGCTCATTTGCCGAAATAGGTGCAGGACAGGACGTAGCAGCAAACTTTTTTAAAGCCGGGGCATCATCCGGCACCATAGCCAAAACCATGTCGGCCTATGACATGCTTTTTTCAGATGCTATTTATGGGGTACAACAAACCCGCCGTTATGTAAGCGAACCGCGGCTGATGGCCATGCTTGGTCATGAATATGGGCTGCTCATTGAACGCCTTGGTACGCAGCGTGGCGATACTTCAACTTTTTTTGCTTTCGCGGATACCATATCGGCCCTCAATTACAATAAAACAAATGAAGGCCACGGTTGGATGGGCGTACGCTTTCAGCTGGAGCCGAACGGGCAGTACAATGATGTGGTGATCCACGTTAAGCTGCTGGATAATGACAATAACCTGCAGCAGCAGGCTGTAGGGATATTGGGTGTAAACCTGATGTATGCCTGCTTTTATTATAATGAGATTCCACCGGTATTCCTGCTTTCGCTGATGGATAACCTCTCGCGCGACAGGATCCAGATAGACATGATCCGCTTTGAAGGCCCAAACTTTACCAAAGTTGATAACCGGCTCATGAGCCTTCACCTGGTAAAATACGGCTTTTCGGATGCGGCACTGTTTGGGCCCGACGGTAAAAACCTGCAACCATCCGAAGTTTTATACAAAAAGCACATCGTAATGGTGCGCGGCCGTTTCCGCCCGGTTATCAACGTGCATATGGATATGCTGAACACCGGTGTTAAACAGTTTTTACAGGAATCGGATGTTGATAAGGAAAACGTTGTTGTTGTTACCGAGCTTACCCTCCAGGCCCTGAAAGAACGTAACGCCGATATCAATGCCGATATAGACGAGAAGGACTTTCTTGACCGCGTAGATATCCTCGGTTCGTTAGGCCAAACGGTGATGATCTCTAATTTTCACGAGTATTATAAACTGGTGGCCTATCTTTCAAAGATCACCAAACTTAAAATGGGCGTGGTACTTGGTTTCCCTAACCTGGAGTATATTTTCTCGGAAGAACATTATAAAGATTTGCCGGGCGGCATTTTGGAATCGTTCGCTACGTTGTTCAGTCGTAAGGTAAAATTGTTTATATACCCTACCCTTCGCGATGGTGTGATCTGGAATTGCCTGCGTTTTTACCTGCCGCCACACCTGATTGACTTGTACCGCTACCTGATAGCCAACAATAAGATAGAAGACATCAGGCATTATAACGAAAATAACCTTAACGTTGAAACCGACAATGTGCTTGAGCTGATAAAACTGGGCGCCGATGGCTGGGAAGAGTTTGTGCCGCCCGAGGTGGCTACGATAATCAAAGAACGCCGCCTGTTTGGATATGCCTCCGGGTTAGAACCGGTAAAAACACTTGAAGCACCACCTCAAGACGGTGATCGGACTGAAATTGATATAGCTTAAAGCGTAAGGCTTTTTAAATCCCCTCTTGAGAGGGGGGGATGAGCGGTAGCAGGGGTGTGTCTTTGCGATAGACTTATCAAAACAGAAACACACCCCTCCCCCCCTCTCAAGAGGGGAATCGCACGGCCCAAAACTGTAAAAAGCTCATTCTATTGCTACGGCAAAACAGAAGGCTTTTGCCCAAGAATATATTTAATCCTTTCAGACTGGCCCGAAGTATCTGCTTTCAAATCGAGAGACTTTCCATTAAGTTGTTGATAATTAACAGCTACGCTATTACCAGACGATGTAGTTTTAATCACTTCCACCGATTCAACATCCGAAGGGATCTTCGCGCCAAACCAATGATCGTCATCCTGTTGCTTCCAGGTTACTAATGTAAATACTTCATTAGCGCCAACTGTTTTGTTTCCATCAATTGCCGATTTCAAAGCCAGGTCATTCCCGTAAAGTGTTGAGGCTGTACCTTTGGTCTTATTAACAAATGAGGTAATTACCTTCAAACCATCGAGGTTATATTTCGGGGATGATGGCAGCGCGGCTTTGGTATTGTATAATTCAACCGGTTTGTTATCGGAGCAGGCCGCAAACATTAAGCTGCATACAGCAAATAAACTATATAATGCTTTCATGGGGTTAGTGTTTAATTGGTTGGGTAAATACAAAATCTTCGGCAGCCATCGGCTTATGGCAATTCGTACATTCTGTGGTAAACATGACATTTGCACCGCCGTACGGCACCATCTTCGGGGTCTTAAACCTCGCCCATCCCCAGCCAAAGGTAGATGCATATTTTTTATCGTCTTTTATCATGTACTCCACCTGCTTAAACTCGCCGGTATGGGTGGTTTCGTCTTTATCCTGTAGTTGTGCCCAGGCCACTTTAGCAAATATGGCGCCGTTTGGCCATGGGTGGATCTTGTTTTCTTTGATCGCTTTTACGGCAATATCATTACCGAAGATTACACGAAGGGTGTTATTATCAAAACGCTCAGTAGTACTGATAGGCTGCCAGTTTTTATAATCGGGGATGTAAGAGATGCCGTTGGCCGCTGTCGGCAATTTGGTGATGGCAGTTTCGTTTTTTTGCCAATGTTGGTATTGCTTATCAGCCGCATTTATAGCAGCAGTATCAGCAGGTTTGTTGTGCACCATCCCTGCAAGGTAGTTTTTTAATACGGCAAGGTCTGCAGGCGATACTTTAGCATTGGTATGAACTGCCGTGTAAGCTGGCAAAGGCATTGCTCCGGCTATTATTTGATTTACCGACTCCCAGAGTTTGCCTTTCTGATCGGCCGGCGCAAGCTTATTCCATTCGGAAAAATTAAGGTCGGCCCTGCCCTGTTTGATATGGGATGCCACCCCCCAGTAAATGGGAACTATTTTATCGTACCAGCGTAAATTGGTGTTGTTTGAATGGCAATCATAACAGGCACGTTGAATAATAGCCTTAACATCTGCCGGGGCTTCCAGGTCGCCCGTTACCGGCGGGTTAGGAACATCCGGGCGCACAAACTGGATGCACAAAAAGCCTGCAAATAAAATCAGGATGATAAGGAACGCTTTTCGTTGATACAAGGGTTTTCTGTTGGTTTTCATAGCCATTCGGTTTGCAATGCAAAGAAAACTACAATCCTTTATAATAAATGTAACAATTAGTTAGGCGGGTGCAAATAATCGTTGAATAAGGAAAAAAGGAAGTTGAGACTACAAAACACGCTGCTTTTGCGCGTGTCGCCATCAATATAATCAGCATGTATGAATAAACTTTAAATTAGCGTAGCAGTCAAACGAACGCATCAATCACCCTCAAAAATGAAAGCAAGATCTATCTTACTACTAATGCTTATTTCCTTTAGCGTTATTAAAGCCAGTGCTCAATACAATTTTACCAAAGTTGATAACTGGCTAAATGACCACGCATCCGAAATGGGTGGCCGGGTGGTGCTTATTGTTTATAAAGATGGCAAGGTAGTTTATAACCGCGCAGTTAATGATATGAACATGAGGCAAAAATTTGTTGGCCGCATGATAGCCCGCAAACAAGGCAAAAAGGCTGATCTGGATGACTATACGTCCACCTCAAAGGTGGCTATTGCCAGCTGCAGCAAATGGCTTAGTGCCGCTTTGGTGATGACCTTTGTTGATGAGGGAAAGCTAAAATTGACCGATACAGTTGGCAAATACTTGCCTGTACTATCGCAACACGGCAAGGGGGGCATCACCATTGGTCAATGCCTGTCGCACCAAACCGGGATCAAGACGCCGCCATTAAAAGAAAGTTTAGAAGATATGCGCCAGGACAACTCGATGGATGATGCAATAGCCGATATAGCAGCCTTACCGATGGAAGGTACACCCGGCAAGGTTTTTCACTACAGCAATGCCGGCTTGCAAATTGCCGGGGCTATCATCGAAAAAATCAGCGGCAAAAACTTTGAAACCTTATTTGCCGAACGTATTGCCAGGCCGCTTAATATGCAGCATACTGATTTTGGAAATGCCAAAGTAGCCCTGCCCGCGGGCGGGGCGTACAGTACTTCCGAGGATTACCTGAACTTTTTGACCATGATCATGAACCGGGGCATTTTTAACGGGAAGCGTATCCTGAGCGAAAATAGTATAGCCCAGATGCAGGAAAACAGGATCACCGCTGACGTTAAGATCGCCTATTCACCTGCCGAGGCTGGAGGTTTAGGTTACGGTTATGGCGAGTGGGTGTTTGATGCCCATACCGTAAGCAGCCCGGGGTTGTTTGGGAGCTTTCCGTGGATAGACAAGGATAAAAAGTACGCCGCCTTTATGATGACTTTTTATATTAAAAGCGATGGCAGGCAACAGCGTTATCGCGAACTGAAACAACTGGTGGATGAAGCAGTAAAATAGTAGTTTTGCAGCCATGAAGCTGTACATAAAAAACATGGTTTGCAGCCGCTGCAAAATGATGGTGAAAACCGAGCTGGAAAAAGCCGGGCTGCAGCCTGTTTCCATTGATCTTGGTGAGGTGGAGATTAAAGAAGCCCCTACCCCGGCTCAGCTTAAACGATTGGAGACATCGTTAAATGCCCTTGGGTTTGAACTCATTGACGATCAAAAAAGCCGTATTATTGAACAGATCAAAACCCTCATCATTGAGCATGTGCACTACGCCGAAACACAATCGCCCTTGAAGCTTTCGGCGCTGCTTACTTCAAAACTTAATTATGATTATGGGTACCTGAGCAACCTTTTTTCGGCTGTAGAAGGCTCAACCATCGAAAAATACTACATAGCCCAGCGAATTGAAAAAGTGAAGGAACTCCTTGTTTATAATGAACTTAGTCTTTCCGAAATCGCGTTTCAATTAAGCTATAGCAGCGTTGCCTACCTATCCAGCCAGTTTAAACAGATAACCGGGATGACGCCATCTGCCTTTAAAGCCCTTCAGGGCAGCAAACGCACAAATCTGGAAGATATATAAAGCACAAATTTTATTCTGCAATGGTTCGTGTAACCCGATCAAATTGTGGCCGGCTTGCTGAGTGATTTAAATCCGGGGCCTTTGAAGGTTAGATGACAAAGAGCACCTGTCAGTCTGAGCCCGTCGAAGACTCGTGCGCAGAGGCCTGCCCGCCATACTTCGACGGGCTCAGTATGACACCCATTTTTTTTGTTGTCATGGGTAGCACTCGTGTCGACCTGTAAATCTTATAAATCATACCCATAATACCGTAATGCTTCCCTGCAGGCCCATGGTAATTTTGTATCAGCAAATACAAATTATCATGACACATACCTATAATATCACCGGCATGACCTGCACCGGCTGCCTGGCTAAAGTGCAGGGCCTGTTACAGCAGGTTCCCAACATTGAAAAAGTTGAGATCTCTTTAGCCGAAGGTACTGCCGACATCACGATGAAAAAGCACGTGCCGACTGCCGACCTTAAACAGGCACTTGCCGCTTATCCTAAATACCAGCTTAGCGAAGAAGAGGTACATCATCACCATATGAGCACGACAGATGCTGCTGAAAACCGCACCTGGCTGCAAACCTACAAGCCGATCCTGCTCATTTTTGGTTATATTTTAGCAGCAGCAATAATTGCCGGACGCTATACAGGCGGATTTAACATCACTACGGCCATGCGCGTTTTCATGAGCGGCTTTTTCCTGGTATTCTCCTTTTTTAAACTGCTGGATCTTGCGGGCTTTGCCGATAGCTATGCCATGTATGATGTGGTGGCCAAACGCTGGCGTGGATGGGGTTACGTTTATGTTTTTGTTGAACTGGGTTTAGGCCTTGCCTTTGCGCTTAATATTGCACCGGTAACGGTTAACGCCATTATGGTTACGGTAATGAGTATAAGCCTGATTGGTGTGCTGCAAAGTGTTTTCAGCAAAAGGCAGATCCGTTGTGCATGCCTCGGCGCGGTGTTTAATTTGCCCATGAGCACAGTAACCATTATTGAAGATGGACTGATGATTGCAATGGGGATAATGATGCTGGGGTTAATGTAAGAGACCTTCAACAGGGTGTCATTTCGATTGAGCGGAAGAGGCATGAGCACCGGGGCGAAAGAGAAATCTTATACGCTGTGAAAGTTCGCTATAAAAGTTTGCAAGCAGGGTGTATAGGATTTCTCCTCTCTCCCATTACAATTCCCCGTCTGTTCGTCGAAATGACAACTTTAATAAGAAATTATTAAGCTCCTACATCCTAAACCGCAAGGCAACCGAGCGTCCCAAAGCTTGCGCAAATTCGGGGTCAATTACCGGGCCTTCACCTTTTTGTACCCATACACGGCGGGCGTCTTTTTGAAGGATTATTTTCTCGCCATTTAACAGGATCTCAAGTTCGCTGGTGGTTGGGGTAATTGGCGAGGTATTAATTTGATACACGTGGTCGGTATCGTTAAAAGTTATTCTTAGTGGCAATCCCATCTTTATCTTCTCTACGGTAAACATACGTATCCCATGTTACAAAAGCAACAACAGGCGGCGGGCAATAACAAATTTCTACATTAACAGGTTAATTTACAGATCATTATTTTGCACATTTAATCAGGCCGCCAGCTGCAACTGAACCTTATGGATCAGGCTGTTCATGCCAAACGGCTTGTGCAAAACATCATCCGGCGCTCCTTTTTGCGGTTCATGTGCTTCGGTTTCCTCATTTTCTGAACAAACAATTACACGAAGATTTTTAGTGGCCCGGTTCAATTTAATGAGCCGGCATAGCTCACGGCCGTCCATGCTTTTATTAACAATATCCAGGATCACAAGGTCAGGGTGGCATGCTTTTATAGTCCTGAAAAGTTCATGGGCATGGGTTGACGAGGCTACTTCGTAACCTTTACCAAGCAGGATGTAGGTCATTACCTCTATCATCAGCTCGCTATCATCAACTATCAAAATTCGTTTTGCCATAAACCAGGTCCTGCTTTTTGTACTTATGTCATGCAAACCGCATGCCACTGATTAACTTACAGTTAACCTCTTGTCGTCCAGGCAGGGAGCTATTCCCGATAGAGCTATCTTTTGTAATGATATTTTGACAATTATGGCCTTAATGTTTAAACACAATTGATCTGTTTTATTACATTTGGCCTATAGGAAATAGATTTAGCGAGCGAAAATGGACAATATCAATATCAAAAAACTGGCAAAGGAACTCAATATCTCCACATCAACCATCTCGAGGGCCTTTAATGGAAATACTGATATTAATAAAGACACCAAAGAGCGGATTTTAGCATACGCCAAACAACATAACTATTTGCCCAACCATTATGCCAGTAACCTCCGCGATAAAAAGACCAAAACCCTGGCTGTTATCGTTCCCGAAATAGCTAACGACTTTTTTTCGCAGGCAATCAACGGCATTGAAGAGGTTGCCCGTAAAAAAGGGTTCTACATTTTGCTTTACCGCACCGACGACGTTTTTGAAAAGGAAGTATCATTTGTAAATTATCTTAACAATGGCAAAGCCGATGGCATTATCATGTCGGTATCCGGCGAAGCCAGCGACCACAACTATCTGCGCCAGCTGGAAAAAAAACATGTGCCTGTTGTTTTTTTCGACCGCGTTTATGAGGATATTGAGGCCGCCAAAGTAACTACTAACGACTATGACGCCAGTTTTGCAGCAACTGAACACCTTATTAAAACCGGGTGCAAAAAGATAGCTTACCTGGTGGTTAACAAAAGTATTTCGATAGGTAAAGTGCGGATGCAGGGTTATATGGATGCGCTGGCTAAGCACAAGATCGTGTTTGATGATACCCTGGTTATTGATTGCAGTAACGATGAAAAGGAAAATTATAAGATTTTGAAAAAGGCCTTACAGGTAATCAAGCCTGATGGTATTTTCAGTTCGGTTGAACGTTTGGCCTTTGCTACCTACTACGTTTGTAATGACCTTGGCATTTCGATACCTAACGATCTGAAAGTGATTAGCTTTTCAAGCCTCAGGGTAGCCCCGCTCCTTTCTCCCCCTCTTTCAACCATAACGCAACCCGCTTACGAAATGGGCGTAAAGGCAGCAACTTTATTATTCGATGTGCTCGAAAACAACGGCTCGGCTCCTAAAAAGCAACATGTGTTGAAATCAAAGCTGTTCATCAGGAAGTCGTCGTCGGGTTCATAGATCATGGTTGATGGTTTATAGCATGCAAGAAACAAAGCCATAGAAATAAAGTCTATTCCCTTGTTTCTTGCATGCTGCTATGAACTATGAACCATCATCTATGAGCCAATAAAACCTTACGCTTCAATAAAAAGCTCGCTTTGCGGCCTGCGTACTTTTAGCATTTTGCTGTAAGCGTCGTCTTCGGCACGGAAACCTACTGCGGCAATTACCGAGGTAGTTAAGCCTTTTTCTTTCAAGCCCAGGATCTCGTCGAATTTCGCAGCGTCAAAACCTTCCATTGGACCCGCGTCTACCCCAATTTCTGCCGCTTCAGCCAATAAAACCCCTAAAGCAATATAAGCCTGTTTGTGTGACCATTCAACTTTTTGCTCATCGGTACGGCTGGCCAGGGTGCCTAATACCATTTGCTCATAACCGGCAAGGCTTTCACGGGCAATGCTGCGGGTTGAAGCAACAAGGTCAATGAATTTTTTGCCAAAATCCTCATCAAGGTTAGTTAATGAAGCAAATACAAACAGAGCCGATGAATCGGTAATCTGCGGTTGGTCGTACCCAACGGCACGTAATTTCTTTCTTGTTTCTGCATCCTGCACAACAATCACCTTATATGATTGCAGGCCTAATGATGATGGTGCTAACTGAATGGCTGTTTTTAAAGCCTCTAACTGTTCTGCGCTTATTTTTTTGTTGGGATCGAATTTCTTAACGGCCGATCTCCATTGTAATTTTTCTACTAATGACATGATTATTTTAAAATGTTGAAACAAATATAGATGTTTAAACATATATGTTTAGCCACACAATTGTAAATAGATCATTACTCCCCCAATCAAGTGGAAATAGATGTCATGCCTGTAGCTTCCTTACATATAACTTTGGGTGATTTCGCCTGACTTTATCCTGCTGTTAAGCATTCGTGTCGATCACTAATTTACTCCACCCTTTATTTCCCGCGTTTTTGATCTCTTTTTTACGCTGCTCCATTACTTTTTTTATGCGCGAGCTGTAAGCCCAGCAAGTGCTTTGACGGATAGAAAGAATTTCGGAAAGTTTATGTGATGAGATCTTACCCTTGGTTGAATACATCAGGAAGATCATATAAAAAGCTTTATTGATAGGGATCCGGGTATTTTGCAGTATGGTATAAGCTATTACCGACTCCTCATAACCACATTTTGAACACCGGCGGCTGTAAGGGAGGTGCCCGCTGCCGTAATGTGTATTGCTGCATTTGCGGCAGGCATAACTATGCTCCCATTTCAGATCAGACAGGAATTTGAAGCAGGTTTCCCTGTCGGGATAAATGCGGCTAAACTCTTCAAAGTCAACTTCGGTGAGCATTACCCTATCGTGTGTTACTTTTTCAATATCATTATGCAGGATAATGTTGTCTTTTTCGAGGAGTACATTCATGCGCGAGATCTCTTCGGCCTGTTGCTGCAGCAGCTCATTAACTGATTTTAGCTCCTCATTTTGTTCCGCTATCATTGATGACTTTTCAACCAGCTCGCGGGTGCGTTCCTGCACCTGGGCTTCAAGGCTGCGGTTCAGGGTATCTTTCAGCTCTTCGTTTTGCTTCATCTGGGCTATAATATCCTGCTGGGCAACGTCCTTTTCTTTTTTAAGGATCCGCACTTTATCCCCTATAGCAAAAGAGATGAACAGCATCTCCATAATAAAACAAATACTAAGGCTGTAGTAATCAAACTCGGTAACAGGCAGCCACCAGACATTTAGTGCTATACAGCTTTTAATAACAAAGCCGGTAAGTAAAAAAGTGTACCCAATAACAAAGAACCGCGCGGGTTTATACCCTTTTACCAGCACATAACAACCCGCATAAAAAGAAATGCACAGCGGCAAAAACTCGATGATCTTGTAGTTAAACCAGGCCAAATTAATGGTAATGCAAGCCAGGAAATAAATGCACCTGAAAATGATCACCCACTTGATCACTTTATTTAAACGCGGGGCATTAACTTTTAAATTGAGCAGGCTTTGAGCAAAAAGGATGGCAAAAATACTGGCCGAGAACAGGGCGATACCATACGCATAATTGTTCCAGCCGGGATAGTTTGGCCAGATGTACTGGTAAGCTATGCCATCGGCACACATTTCATAAAGGCCAATACTTAAGTTATATATGATGTAATACAGGTATTGCACCTGGCGCATGGCTATGAACATCATGAAATTGTACAGGCCAAAAACCAGGATCATGCCGTAAAAAACACCAAAGAAAAAATATTCATCGAGCGCGTAGCCAATAAAGCGGCTTACGGTGCGCAACACCATGATCACGTTAACCGAATGCCCCGAACGGATGCGGATATAATAAACATCATCGGGCCCCTGGCTGCTGTTGATATTAAAGCTAAAGTTTTTGTGTTTGTAAAAGCGCGCGGCAAAAGGGCGGCTACTGCCAAGCGACGTTGCCCGGTAAGTATTTTTAACGGGCGAATAAACCGTAATACTGTCGATAGTTTGATCAAAAAACTCCAGGATCCAGTTGTTGCTGCTGGCATTGGCCTTGCCAATTTTTATGCGGTACCAGTAAGCCGAATTGTTGTGATGGGTAACCGGGGTAGGTTCCAGGTTAACTGCGAATTTGCCTGCTAAGTAAGCGTCGCGAATATCATCGAGGCTGAGTTTTCCGGTTGTATCCTCAAAATATACTATCTGCTTATATTCAAAAATGTGCTGGTTTACTTTGTCGTTTATTTGAACCGTGGTTTGAGCTATGCCTGTTGAAAAGCATAAGCAAAACATTATAATACCGATAAAAAATCTCAGTAAAAGTTTAAACATAGGCTTGGGAAATGGATGTATTCCGCACCTGTAATGGTGGTTTCACTACAGGCGCGAAAAAAATGGTTGTTTGGTTAGCGTCAGGCCGGATACAATTATAATATTTTTATTTTTCTATTCCTATTAAAAGTACATTAAACAGTGATTTAAAATGTTAATTTTTAGCCATTTGTTGTTAATATCCGGGAATTACTATATATAAATAGTCACAGGCCCATTTACTAAAGTGTCCGAAGCGGTTTTTCCATCTATTTCATATTAAAAGGCTACGCCTAAAAAACAACGCTGGCATTTCTCATCAGGCGTATTTTTAAAGCCGGCGCACGCGGCGCCCGACCGTTTTATCATTGTTAAAATTTGATTTATCAGATAACTTAACATGACTAATATATGAACCGCTATTGGTTATAACAAGCGTATATTTGTAGTGTTAGGCATCAAAACATCGCTTTTCAAAAATCACGATGTGCTTCATTACCAAAACGAAAACTGTTGCCTGAAAGCTAAAAACTATAAAACCGATGCAAAGCGAACATTACAATACCGGGCTAAAAAAAAGCATTCTTTTTTTATTCGCCCTGCTATTTACAGCAAGCTTAACCGTAAACGCCCAAAATATCCGGGTGGCGGCTGCTGCTAACCTGCAGCCGGTAATGGAGGTTTTACAAAAAGATTTTAAGCAAAAAACAGGAATTACTATTGATGTTGTTATAGGCTCATCGGGTAAGCTGGTAGCTCAGATCAGTAATGGAGCTCCGTTTGATGTGTTTTTATCGGCAGATATGACCTTTCCCGAAACACTGTTTAAAAATGGTTTTGCAAAAGAAAAACCGGTAGTGTACGCCTCGGGCAGCCTGATCATCTGCAGTACGCAAAACATTGGCTTTGAAAACTGGGAACGCCTGCTGCTTTCGGCAAGGATAAAAAAAATCGCCATAGCAAACCCGGCTATAGCACCTTATGGCAAAGCCGCCGAGCAATCGCTCAGGGATAAGGGGATTTTGGATGATGCCAAATCGAAGGCCGTTTATGGAGAAAGCATATCGCAGGTAAATACTTACATTACCACAGGCGTGGCCGATATCGGTTTCACTACCCAATCGCTGGTAAAGGAACTGGGAGATAAAACACCTCTGTTTTATACGGTCGTCGATCCCAAAACCTACGACCCCATACTTCAGGGCATCGTGATCCTGAAACACGGAGCGACTAATCCTGCGGCCGGAAAATTTTACCGGTACATTTTAAGCCCGGCCGCTAAAAGTATTTTTAAAGCCTATGGTTATAGGGTGCAATAATTTGTATTTTTATCGATGGACCTATCGCCCATATGGCTCACATTAAAATTAGCAGGCATCACCACGCTTTTGCTACTGCTTATCGGGCTACCATTTGCCTGGTGGCTTTCAAGGGGAAAATCGTTTATCAAGATCATTTTCGAAGCAATTATTACTATGCCTTTGGTGTTGCCGCCATCGGTACTGGGCTTTTATCTGCTGCTGGCTTTTAGTCCGCAGCATGGTTTAGGGAAATGGCTGCATGACACTTTTGATGTACAACTGGTTTTTTCCTTTCCGGGGCTGATCCTGGCTTCGGTAATTTATAGTGTGCCTTTTATGGTGGGGCCGGTAAAATCCGCTCTGCAGCAATTGCCGGTTTCATTAGCCGAAGCGTCATACACATTGGGTAAAACCGAATGGCAAACGTTCAGGTATGTACTGCTGCCCAACATCAAACCATCATTATTAACCTCCGCGGTTTTAACCTTTGCCCATACGCTGGGTGAGTTTGGTGTTGTGTTGATGATTGGCGGCAATATCCCCGGTGTTACCCGTGTAGCTTCTATTGCGGTATATGATTCGGTAGAGAAGATGGACTATGCCTCGGCCAATAATTATTCGTTGATTTTATTCTCCATTACGTTCGTTTTGGTGATAGCTGTTTTTATATTCAATAAATACCAGGCGAAAGGTCCTTTAGCATGATCAGCGTAGATATTGAAATAAAACAGAAAGCCTATCATGGCGGGCAATTGCTGAAGATAAAACGGCAGTTTGTTTCCGGGAGCGTTACCAAAATTTGGGGGCCTTCGGGGTCCGGAAAAACTACATTGCTTAAAATGATAGCCGGTCTGTCATCGCCCCGAAAAGGGAAGATCATAGCGGACGGAATTACCTGGTTTGATGATGAACAACCGATCAATTTATCGCCGCAAAAAAGGCATATCGGCTTCGTATTTCAAAACTATGCCCTGTTCCCAAACATGACGGTGCAGCAACATCTGGAGTATGCCAGCAATGATACCGGCTGGATAAAACGCCTGCTGCAATTGGGACAACTGGATAATTTTACCACTCACAAGCCCGATCACTTATCCGGCGGGCAACAACAGCGGCTGGCCATTTTGAGGGCATTGGCTACCAAACCAAAGCTGCTTTTAATGGATGAACCGTTTTCGGCACTGGATAGCAAGATGAAAACTTTGCTGATTGCTGAACTTAAGCTTTTACTTAAGCAATTAGGGGTTACTACTATTGTAGTAAGTCATAATTTGCAGGAGCTGGAAGATTTTGAAGGGGAAGTGATGGATTTTGATGATGAGGTTTAAATCTCTTATAAATATTTTTCGACTTGCGCTCGTTTTTAACGAGTGCTTAATGTGGTTTGGCGTTTGCAACGCCATTTCCGGCGCTTACTTTACAAACGTAAGCCCATTTTAAGCACTCATCACAGATAAGCGCAAGTTGTAGGATTAACAACCAAAATCTTAATGATTATTTACTACTACTCTTATCCCCATCAGATATCGACTTGATGAGGCTACCCCATGCCAGCGGATTTAATAGTGGATTGGGTGTAAGCGAGTGCGAATTCAGTATGCTGGTGTGCATGGCCTGCGCATTGGCCGATTGTATTTCCTGGGCATCGCGGGGCAAAGTATTGTACAGGGCCGATAGGGTTGCCTTGCTGATATTTTTGCGGGCAATCTCCAAATCGTCATCAGCAAGTTTTATAGCCAGGAAATCTTTTTTAAACTCATCAGTGGTGGCCCATGGAAACACGTGAAATGTGGGCAGGTTGATGATCTGCGCTTTCAGGGATACCTGGGTAGTATAACTTTCATTTGGCAGATTGGACGGGATAACCACAGTAACCGGGGCATAGCCAACGCATGTAAATCGGAGGGTATCGCGCTCATGTACTACAAATGAAAAGTATCCCTTATAGTTAGATACGTTAATGATATTATGTGCCGAAGTATTGGTAATGGTTACATAAGGGATAGTGATCTTTACGCTATCGGCATTATGTGTAATACCGGTAAATTGCACAACAGGGCGGTCTTTGCTTTGTGCAAAAGCGCCTATTGAAACAAATAACAGCAGCAAACCAAATAAATATTTCATAAAACCATTAACTACTTAGCTCAACATATATTACGCTGCGAGCGCCAAAATAGTTTTTAAACTTCATCAAAAATAAGTCATATCCCCCAATTGAACCGGGGATTTAACAAATCTTAACAACTACCTTAAATTTTCGGGAAGCACGGCATTGGGGTCATCAATGTCCGTTAGGTTTATGGCCTCAATGGCAGTAATTTCGGGCACAGCTTTTTTAATAGCCTGCTCAATACCTGCTTTAAGGGTCATGATACTCATTGGGCATGATCCGCATGAACCCAACAGCTTTAATTTAACAACATTTTCAGGAGTTATCTCCTCAACAGAAACATTCCCCCCATCAGCCTCCAAATACGGACGGATAGTATCTAAAGCTGCTTCAACCTGATTTAATAAACTCATTTTTATTAATTTATAACGTTATGTAAAGTTATTAATTATTTACAATATTTTCTGCACTCAATGCTTTGGCATTTGATATGGCCACCTGCTGGGCAACACGCTCGGCCATTTTCACAAAAGCAGCGGTCATCGGGCCATCTTCTTCAAGCACCGTCGGCTTGCCGGCATCGCCCGAATCACTGATGCCTTTAATCAGCGGGATCTCGCCCAGGAACGGAACATCAAGTTGCGCCGCCAGTTTTTGGCCCCCTCCTTTACCAAATATGTAATACTTGTTTTCGGGCAGTTCGGCAGGTGTAAAGTACGACATGTTTTCAACCACCCCCAGTATAGGCACATTAATAGCCGGCATCATAAACATACCAATACCTTTTTTAGCATCGGCAAGGGCCACGTTTTGCGGCGTGGTAACAATTACAGCGCCCGTTACCGGGAAGCTTTGCGTTACCGTGATGTGAATATCGCCTGTACCCGGCGGCAGATCGATCACCAGGTAATCCAGCTCGCCCCAGTCGGCATCATTGAACAGTTGTTTTACAGCGGTAGATACCATCGGTCCGCGCCATGGCACCGGCTGATTAGGATCGGTAAAGAAACCTATCGACAGTAATTTGATCCCGTATTTTTCAATCGGTTCAATTCGGGTTTTGCCATCAACCTGGCTGGCCATTGGGCGGGCACCCTCCAGGCCAAACATAATGGGCACCGAAGGACCGTAAATATCAGCATCGATCATTCCCACCTTTGCGCCCGATTTTGCCAGGCCCAAAGCAAGGTTTGCCGCTACAGTTGATTTACCAACCCCGCCTTTGCCCGAAGCTACGGCAATAATATTTTTTACGCCCGGAACCCCGGTATTTTTTTGAGTAGTTACACGCGAGGTCATGTTGATATTGATAACGGCCTCTTTGCTTACAAAATGCAGGATAGCATTACGGCAGGCATTCTCAATCATGCCTTTAAGCGGGCAGGCCGGCGTAGTCAGGATCACCGAGAAGCTAACGTTGTTGCCATCAATATGAATATCCTGGATCATGTTGAGCGTTACCAGGTCTTTTTTTAGATCCGGCTCTTCAACATTGCCCAGTGCCTGTAAAACTTGTTCTTTAGTAATTGTCATAATATGAGGCAAATTTATGAAAACAGGTGGTTGATTAAGTTTATCAGGAAACAATTTGCAAAAACAACCGTTTGCAGGGGATAAGATTTAGTTTAGTTTTGGATAAAATTAACAAATGAAGCGCCTTAATCCTAAATATATACGCATAGCCGCATACATTCTCGTTCCCTTAATTCTTATTCTGCTTATCGGCGGATATGTTGCCTACTCAAAACGTGGAGCCCTGCTCGAAAAAGCCATTGACAAAGCTAAATTAAAAGCAAAGAGGGATTATAATTTAGATGTAAAAATAGGATCGGCAAAGTTTACGGGCCTCAGCACCGTTTCATTCTCGGATATCAGCATCGTACCGGATGGCCGCGATAGCTTGCTGAACATCAAAAATTTTGTGGTAAGTGTACGGATAATGCCCCTGGTGCTTGGTGAGGTAAAACTATCAGATGTGGTATTGCAGGATGGCTTCATTAGCCTTGTTAATAAAAACGGGGTTAAGAATTTCGATTTCCTTTTCAAAAAGAAAAAGGACTCGACAGCCACCGATGCCAAAGCCGATTTGAGCCACCTTGCCGATAACCTGATCAACCAGTTGCTTTATAAGATCCCGGATAACTTATCGCTCCATAATTTCAGGATCAGTTTTAAGAGCGACAGCGATCAACTTAAACTTTTAGCGCAAACAGCCCTAATCAAAGACGGGCAACTGAGCTCAACCATAAAAGTTAATGACGGGGAAGCCACCTGGCATTTCGCCGGCAAAATGCATCCGTCCGATAAGGATATCGACGTAATGCTTTATGCCGATGGCAAAAAAGTAGAGCTGCCTATCATCGAAAAGAAATTTAACCTGAAGCTTAATTTTGATACGCTGCAAACCAAACTTACAGAGGAGGATCACAGTAGCGGGGAAACCAGGATCTCGGGTTCATGGTCGGTTAAAAACCTGCTTATTCGCCATCCGGGCATTTCGTCTACTGATATTGTATTACCCGAGGCTGCTATTGATGCCGATGTTAAAGTAGGCACTAATTATATATCTATTGATAGTACTTCGCTTATCCATATTAAAAAATTAACGGCGCACCCATACGTTAAGTACACACTTAACCCGGTAAAAATTTATGAGCTGAAGCTCAATACCGGCTGGCTTAATGCGGCTGATATTTTCGATTCGTTTCCTACGGGGATGTTTGACGCCCTTGACGGCATCCAGGTTGCGGGCAAGCTGAATTACCACATGAATTTTTACATGGATTCATCAAAACCCGACGATTTGATATTTGACTCGGGCATGGATAAAGATAATTTCCGGATCCTGAAATTTGGACGTACCGATTTAACCAAGCTTAACAGCCCGTTTGTTTATACACCATATGAAAAGGGCAAACCAATGGCCCCGCACCTGATAGGCCCCGAAAACCCGGAATTTACGCCGCTGCAGCAAATTTCGCCCAATTTGAGAAACGCGGTAATGACAGCTGAAGATCCATCTTTTTACACCAATCATGGCTTTGTAATGGAGGCCATCCGTAAATCAATAGCTACCGATTTTAAAACAAAAAAATACAAACGCGGCGGCAGCGGTATATCACAGCAGCTGGTTAAAAACGCCTACCTGAGCCGGGAGAAAACCCTGTCGCGCAAAATAGAGGAGATCCTGATTGTATGGCTTATTGAAAATAACCGCATCATGACCAAAGACAGGATGCTGGAGGTTTACTTTAACATTATTGAATGGGGCCGTAATATTTACGGTATCGGCGAGGCTTCGCATTATTACTTTGGCAAATCGCCGTCTGAGCTTAGTTTGGGAGAAAGCATTTACCTGGCCAGCATTGTCCCCTACCCTAAAGGCGGTTTGTACGCCTTTCAGCCTGATGGCACCTTACGACCGGGACTGCATGGCTACTTTAACCTGATTGGTAAACTGATGGCTATGAAGGGTTATACCGCCCGGGATACCAATGCTTACGGATTTTACGAAGTGCGGTTAAGGGAAGGCCTGCGCCGTCAGATTGCCCCTGTTGATACTGCTACTGCCGATAGCCTTATGAAACAAGGCGGAGCAGATGACGATGGTATTTTACCAGTTGTTGAAGAGCCTGTAAAAAGGCCTAACTTTTTCCAGCGCCTTTTTGGTAAAAAAGATACCACCGAAGAAAAAGCCGAGGAAAAATTGAAACAAAAAGAACAAACAATAAAGGAGCAGCTCAAAGCCCAGATAGAAGCACTGAAAGCCGAATATAAACTCAAGATTGAAGCTGTTGATACCACCGGCGGCCGGACACGAAAAGAAGTACGGCAGGAAAAACGGCGGCTGAAGGACGAAGAACGGGAAAAGGAAAAAGAATTGAAAGATAAGATGCCATAAGTGAGCGTAAACGAGACGCAAAAACGGACGTTCTGCTTGGCAGAATGTCCGTTTTTGCGTCTTCCCCTTTTTGACGCAAGTCTCGTACGGCTGGCATGAGAGATGATGACTTGTGCTTTTTGGAAAAGTTAAAATTAATATGATACCTCAACCAGCAACGGTACAGTCCTAAAAGGTTTGCAGACTAATTCATATCTAAATATATCCGCGCATATATAGTCTGAGGCTACCCTTCCCTCTCTTTTTTACTTAAAATTAATTGCGAAGTAAGCGTATCACAAAAAAAATCTCATCGCAACAGAAACGTTGCACAGGCTATTTAAACTAATTTTTGCCCTCTTTAACACTGTGATGCAAGCGTATTAAATTATACATAATACACTATAAATCAATTAATTATGAACATTTTTCTTGATTGATCCGTTTAAATTACTGTAGATTTGTAATGCCAATTTTAAGCTACGCATAAACCTGCTTCATGGAAAACAGTAACGGTCGGGCGTATTTACCCTGACCAATGCTTTGATATTCTTAAGCAACAGTTAAATATTGTTACAAATATTAAATTGTTGCATAGGGGCTTATGTGATATTTTTTTGAATATCAATCAACTAATAAACAACTCAATGAAAATCAATTACCAATTAAAGCGGTTCGCAGTCCTCACCCTGCTCTCCACCGCTGCTTTTTACTCTTGTAAAAAGAATGTGAACAACAACGAAGCACCCAATCAAAAAACAAGCGGCACCGTAGCACGGGCCGCTAACGAAGTAGTGAATGCCTGGGTTACTACTGCCGATCAATCAAAGCTTTTACAGGCACAAGCCAGCTTTAATTTTGGTGCCGATGCCGGTACTAATGCAACAACTATTACAGTAGACGAAAACCAAACCTACCAGGGAATAGACGGTTTCGGCTTTACTTTAACCGGGGGCAGTGCCGGACTACTTAACGGCCTTGGCGCCAACCAAACCAATGTGCTTAACGAGCTTTTCGGCACAGCTAACGGCCAGATCGGGATCAGCTATATCCGGATCAGCATCGGTGCTTCCGATCTTAGCTCAAGCGATTTCACCTACAACCAAACCGCCGGCGATTTTAACATGAACAACTTCAGCATCAGCGCCGAAAACCAGGACCTGCTACCGATCCTGAAAAAGATCATCGCCATAAACCCATCTATCAAAATTATAGCTACCCCATGGACAGCCCCTACCTGGATGAAGGTAAACACCACGGGCAATAACGGCTACACAGGCGGCAGCCTCAATACAGCAGCAGGTTATTATGACGCCTATGCCCGATATTTTGTAAAATACCTGCAGGCCATGCAGGCACAGGGGATTACCATTGATGCCATTACCCCTCAAAATGAACCGCTTAACCCATACAATAACCCCAGTATGGTAATGCAGCCGAACGAGCAGGCCAATTTTATTAAAAACAACCTCGGCCCACAAATCAGGGCGGCAGGCTTTCAAACCAAGATCATTGCCTATGACCACAACACCGACAGGATTGATTATCCCGAAACCGTGTTAGCTGATGGCGGCGCTAACCCTTATGTTGACGGATCGGCCTTTCACCTGTATGCGGGCAATATCAGCTCACTAACTGATGTGCACAACGCCTATCCCAACAAAAACGTTTATTTCACCGAGCAATGGGTTGGCGCACCAAGCAATTTTGGCGGCGATCTGTCATGGCATGTTAATACACTCATTATTGGTGCTACCCGCAACTGGAGCCGCAATGTTTTGGAATGGAACCTGGCCTCCGACCCAAACAACAACCCGCATACACCGGGCGGCTGCAGTACCTGTTTGGGAGGTATCACTGTTAGCGGTACTTCTATCACCCGAAATGTTGGCTATTACATTATCGGTCATGCATCGCGGTTTATACGCCCGGGCGCTGTGCGGATTTCTTCCAATTTATCGGGCAGTATCCAAAACGTGGCCTTCAAAAATTCTGACGGCAGCAAAGTACTTATCGCCCTTAACAATGGCTCATCAAGCGTAAGCTTTAAAGTTAAATGGGGCGCGGAATCTTTTACTTACACTTTAGCGGCGGGCGCTGTAGCAACCTTTAAATGGACCGGCACCCAAAGTTCAGCATCAGGCCCGCCCATAGGTTCAATAATTACCTTTAAAGGCTTTAATAACCTGTACGTAAGCAGCGAAAACGGCACGCAGGCCATGAATTGCAACCGGTCTACCGCCTCAGCATGGGAACAATTTACCGTTGTTGATGCCGGTGGGGGCAAAATAGCTTTGATGGCCATGAATAAATACGTATCGTCAGAAAACGGGACACAGGCCATAACCTGCAACCGCACAACTTTTGGCGACTGGGAAAAATTTGACTGGATCCCCACAACCGATGGCAAGGTTACCCTCCGCGGCAATAACGGCAAATTTATATCCAGCGAGAACGGTACACAACCCATGACCTGCACCCGTGCAACGGCGTCAGGCTGGGAGGCTTTTGGTGTAAACCAGTAATTACCTGCAAAACCAATTAATTATTCACCAATACTATCATTATGAAACAACTTTTAAATTTTGCGAAGAGTGCCGCTACTGCATCGGCATTAATGCTTTTAATTTCGTCCTGCAGCAAGGACTTGAACAGACCATCACCTTCCATTAAAACAAACGATGAAAAAACAGGCAGTTCAAGCACCACACCAAGAGCAGGCACATTGCTTTGGAGCGACGAATTTAACGGCACCAGCGTTAACACCGCCAACTGGAACATTGATAACGGCAACCCCGGCGTTAATAACGAAAAGGAATATTACCAGTCGGCAAACGCCACGGTATCAGGCGGTTTCCTTACCATTACTGCCCGCAAGCAATCCGTTGGAGGCCAGCCTTATACATCGGCCAAACTGACTACAGCAGGTAAATTCCAGCCTACCTATGGTCGTATTGAGGCAAGCATTAAGCTGCCGGCAGTACAAGGTACATGGCCCGCCTTCTGGATGCTGGGCGCAAACATCGGTACGGTAAACTGGCCGCAATGCGGCGAAATTGACATTATGGAGCAGGTAAACACCTCCAATACCATCTTGGGCACTATGCACTGGTACAACAACGGCGGCCACGTACAATATGGCGGCAGTACCACCACAACGCCAACAGGTTTCCATACCTACGCGGTTGAGTGGGATACCAATTCTATTCGCTGGTATGTGGATAATACGCTGTATGTAACCGGTAATATTGCCAATAATATCAACAATACCGGCGCATTTCATAATCCGTTCTTTATTATCCTTAACCTGGCCATCGGCGGCGATTTGCCCGGTAATACCATTAACGATGGCGCCTTACCTTGCAACATGGTGATTGATTATGTACGGGTTTATGACCTGTCGGGCAGCAGTACAAACCCTCCTATTGGTCAAACTATCACTTTAAAAGGTTTTAATAACCAATATGTTAGCAGCGAAAATGGCACACAAGCCATGAATTGTAACCGTGCTACTGCATCAGCATGGGAGCAATTTACTGTAGTTGATGCCGGGGGCGGTAAAGTTGCTCTTCAGGCGATGGGTAAATACGTATCAAGCGAAAACGGTACACAAGCCATTACCTGTAACCGTACTACTATAGGCGACTGGGAAAAATTTGACTGGGTGCCTACCACCGATGGTAAAATTACATTCAGGGGCAACAACGGCAAGTTTATTTCCAGCGAAAATGGTACGCAACCTATGACCTGTAACCGTGCAACGGCATCGGGCTGGGAAGCTTTTGGCGTAAACCAATAATTTAAAATGATATATTTAGCCTGCTCTTTTTAAAAGGGCAGGCTTACTTGCTATATAAACCTGCCATGAAAAAATTTACCGGCTTTTGCTTTCTGTGGTTAATAATAGGCCTGCGTACATTATATGCCCAATCGGGCAGAAACAAATTGGAGTTTAATCTTACCGATAGCTATCAGAAAGAGAATTTTCACTGGTCGATAGCCGGCAATAGCAATGGTCAAAGCCCCAATGTTTTTTCGGAACTGAAATGGACAAAGCTGAGCGGGCAAAGCATTGCTGCTTCTTTACAATATAATGTATATCAACGATTTAACATTTATGCAGATTACGCCCGGCAGTTTATCACCTCGGGCTCGGTAAATGATTCGGACTATAGCACCGATAACCGTACCGGTAATACCTATAATGAAACATTTGATGCTGGCAAGGGGAGCACACAGGGTTGGGCGCTTGGTGCAGGTTACAAATTAGTTGATAATGAACAATTTAGCTTTATACCTTACGCAGGATACAGCGATAACCGGCAATCCCTTTATTTATATGGTAGTGGTAACCGCTTTCCGAACTTGAACAGCAGCTACCAAACTAAATGGAAAGGCGTATTCATCAAAGCCCTTGCATCTTTAAAACTCACTGAAAAGCTGAAGGTTAATGCCGATATCACCTACAACCAGGTAGGTTATAATGCCCAGGGCAACTGGAACCTCATCACCACTTTTCAGCACCCGGTTAGCTACCGGCACCATGCTAATGGATATGGGTTAAATATGAGCGGCGCGTTGGCGTATTCAATCACAAATCACGTAGCTATCCAGGCTGGTGGTGGATACCTGCACTGGCAAACAGGTAATGGTACCGATGAACTTTATCTCAACAGCGGCGAGGTGGATAAAACACAGATGAACGGTGCGTATAGAAATGGCTTTAGGGTGTTTGGGGGAATAACATTCAATTTATAAGTGTTCCACGTGGCACATTGAAGCGATGACCAATTGGGATAGTCATTTAATTTGAACAGCCTATATCCCGTCCTTAAGTGAGGCACTTACAAGGTAGTAATTTTCGAAGATGATATCAACGCCAACCGGATTAGCATTAAATTATAAAATATTTTCCAAAAAAGTTTTCTTTCAATCGAGCATAAACCATAAGAAATTATAAATATAAAATATTTACAGTCAAATATTTATGAATAAAAACCCGCAATTCTATTCTTAAAAAGAGGCATATTCATCAATAATTAATCAAGGATTAAATATATTATTAACTATTGTGAAATATGAATTTTATAATATAAGTTTGCGCCAACTTAAACATTATAATAAATATGAAAAAAAACCTAAATCTCAAGCTGTTAATTACCTGCTCTGCGATTGCGATCACTTCAACCTTCACCAGCTGCAAGAAAAACGATTTTAGCCTTAATCAATCCACTAAACCTAAAAAACTAACAACTCAATCAGCAGGTGATCCCCTATATGATTTGTTGGGTTTTGGCTACGATGTGACCGGTGAATATGCAAGTTCAAACTCAACCACCTATCAGGTTGTAGATATTGCAAAAATTGCACAGGCAGAATCAAACAGGGTCGTGACCGACTTAAATGTTACACAATACTCAGAGTCTCATTCGGGTTCAACTGCAGAAGATTATTCACAAAACCTTTCGTATTCTACTGGTGCATCCTTAACAGTGGGCGCATTTAGTGGTACAGTTAGTGAAAAGTTTCATGAATTCAGTTCCTTATCTTCGAAGTATTCATATGCAGACGCCTCATTAATAATCAGACAAAAACGGCTAAGATTTGATGCTCCATTAAGCCTGATAAAGTCAACTTATTTAACTCCTGTATTTAAATCTGATGTGAATAGCATGACTCCTCAGCAGCTTGTTACTAAGTATGGTACACACGTTTTAACAGATATTATTTTAGGTGCTAAATTGAGTTTATATTATCGTTCTCAAACCACCATTAAAGACAGAGCCTTGTCTGTAAAAGCAGGTGCAGAAGCTAAAGGTTTATTTGGAATTTTTGGAGCATCTACTAATATATCTTACCAAGATTCGCTGATAAATTCAAATTTTGATCAAACAATATATTATGAAACAGTCGGAGGCGATGGTACTAAGGGGCTATTCGGCGAAATTGTGCTGGATAATTCAGCTCCAAAAATCAGCATAGCAAACTGGCAAAGTAGCTGTACTCGAGAAAATGCTGCTTTTATTCAATTGGGTAACAGTGCAACAAACATAATTCTGTTATCCGATCTTATTGATGATCCTGCTAAAAGTACTGCGGTTAAAAACTATATTGACCAATATTTAGCAAACAAACATGTTCATTTATCAAATACGCTGGCAACCGTTAAGTCGAACGCCTTTTACAATGTGTATTTAAGATTAAATGGTACAAATTACGTTTCGAGCACCTCTGGTAGCGGTACTGTCAATTGTCAGTTCACTGCCGCACCTTTTGAAAAAATGTTGTTTGCAAAACAAAGTGACGGAACTTACACTATTGAATCAAATGCATTTGCTGGCTTGTTCTTAAGAATGGATGGCTCAGGTGTACCAACCGGCCCTCAGGGTGGAGGCATTGTAAATCTTCAAAATTCAGTTGGTCCGTATGAAAAATTCAATGTAATAAAACAGAGTGATGGTACATATGTTATCCAATCAGTGGCCTTTCCTGGCACTTACTTAAGAATGGACGGTACAGGCGTTACTTCCGTTTTGGCAAACGGTGGCGGAAAAATTAATTGCACGAAACAAGCCCCTGGTCCGTGGGAAAAGTTTGTTATAAAACCAGATTTATACTAATTCTCTATTTGGAAACTACTTAAAATTCAATTCCTAATAAAAAGGCGGCGTTAGAGAAATCTTTAATGACGCCTTTTTTATTAAAACTTAACTGCCTTTCTATATCATCAATTACCATCCTTCTGCTTATCAGCAGCTTCCTTAGCTGCTTTTTCCTTTTGCTTTTGGGCTTCTTTCGCTGCTTTTTCCTTATCCTCTTTAATCTTCTCCTGGGCTTTTTTAATGCTGTCCTGCCTTTGTTGTTCACGCTTCTTCTTCTTGTTAAAGAAACCTCTTAACAAAAAGTTATGCTGGGCCGCGGTAAGGTCCTCATTAAGCGTATTGGTTGTAGTATGGACTGTTTTGATAGTAGTACGGGCCTGTTTAACAGTGCCTTCCAGGTCGCGCGCCATTTTGTCGCTGTTCAACAGGCGGCCAATACTGCCCTGCCCATTATTAATCTTGGCGACTATGCCGGTTAAATTTTCGGTTAATGATTCGGCGTTATCGGCCACGCGGGTAAGGTTATTAATGATCTTGTCTACGTCGACCGGGTTTATCGAACTTAAACGGCCGCCATCTTCAATCTCCTCGTGGCTAACAATACCGCCGGGTGCAATTACCACCAGCTTATCCCCCATCAAACCATCACTGCCTATGCTCAGCTTCGAATCTTTTTTTATAAACTTTTTAACGCTTTTATTCAGTGTAAGGTCCACCCGTACCGAGCTATCGGTCACGATATTAATAGATTGTACCACTCCCACATTAATACCCGCGAAGCGTACATTATTACCTACCTGCAGGCCGCTCACATTTTTAAACCGTCCATAAACATGAAAGGTAGAATTGAACAGGCTTTTTTGGTTACCTATTAAAAAAATAGCTACCAACAGCACTGCCAATCCTAAAAAGGTGAACAGGCCTATTTTTATTTTTTGAGATGATGTGGTTTTCATGCTGATACGTTAAAAAATGATCTGACCATTTCGTTGTCTGATTTTTCGAGCTCTTTGTACGAGCCCTCGGCTATATATTTACCATCATCCATTACCAGGATCCGGTCGGCCGTAATGCGGGCACATTCCATGTCGTGGGTAATGATGACAGATGATATTTCATACTTCCGTTGCAGCCGGTTAATCAGTTCACTGATCTCGCGGGATGTTATGGGATCAAGCCCGGTAGTGGGCTCGTCATACAACATAATTTCGGGGTTAACGATCAGTGTACGGGCCAGTCCTACCCTTTTCCGCATCCCGCCCGACAGATCTGACGGCATTTTATCTATGGCATCGAGCAAACCAACTGCATCCAGTACACCTTCAACCTTTTTATTAATTTCTTTCTGGTCTTTGAGCTTCAATACCCTGGTAAGCGGAAACTCCAGGTTATCCCTTACCGTCATGGAATCATACAAGGCACCGCCCTGAAAAAGGAAGCCTATCTTTATCCTAAGCTGTTTAAGCTCATCATCGTCCATCGTGGTAATATCTTCACCAAATACTTCCAGGCTGCCGCCATCGGGCTGTAACATACCTACAACGCACTGAATAGTAACCGATTTTCCCTGCCCTGATTTCCCCAGTACAACGATATTTTCACCCTTTTTTAAGTCAAAACTGATATCCTTAAGCACCTGCTTTTTACCAAAGGATTTTTTGATCCCCTTAGCGCGGATCACCACTTCTTTTTTTTGAGCTGATAGTTCCTTTTCGTCTTCAGTATGTTGGTTTGTTTCTTTCATCTCATTTATAAAATAACAAACTGGTGATCTGAACGGCTATCGCATCAATAATAAAAATCCACAACGAGGCAGTTACCACGGCCGAGTTTGCAGCTATGCCTACACTTTCAGTGCCTTTATCAGAGTGATAACCTTTATAACATCCCACAAAACCAACCGCAAACCCAAAAAGCACCGTTTTGGCAACTGCAGGCAGCAGATCCGAAAAATCGAGCGAGGCTATACATTTATTGAAATAGAGGGAAAAACTAATGCTATCGGTGAAGTTGAGCGCCAGGAAACCACCAAAAAGCCCAATAGCATCGCCTATAACGGTTAATAGCGGAATCATAAAGCTGGTTGCCAGTATGCGCGTTACTACCAGGTATTGGACGGGGTTTGCACCTGATACTTCCATAGCATCAATCTGTTCGGTAACTTTCATACTGCCCAGCTCGGCGCCAATACTCGATGCTATTTTGCCGGCACAGATAATAGCCGTAATAACAGGCCCAATTTCGCGCACAAGGGCTACCGAAAGGGTTTTAGGCAACATGCTTTCGGCGCCGAGATCTACCAGCGACGGTCTGAGCTGCAAAATAAGCACCAGGCCCATAATAAAGGAGGTAATGCCCACCAGCATCATAGACCGGTAGCCTATTTCATAGCATTGCCTTACAAACTCCGACCATTCAAAGCCGCCGGTAAATATATTGCGGAAAAAACGTGAGAAGAACACCACATAGTCGCCTATGCCTTCCAGCCATTTTCTCCATCCGCTTAGTTCCTGCTGTGCTTCCATCAGTGAATCTTAAATAATTGTAAACAACAACAAAGCAATGCTCAATTGTTTTTGAACTTTCAATAATATTCACTTTATGGATTCAGGCTAAATACTGATTATGACATCGGTACATCAATGATCAGGAAACGGGAGGGCTCTTCGGTTATAATTGTAAGTGAACTTGTATCATAAACGCCCAGCGCATCTTTTTTGTTTAAAACCTGGCTGTTTATTTTAGCCGCTCCATCCAACACAAAAATGTAAGCGCCATTGCCTTTTGTTTTAATATCATAATTTATTGTTTGCCCTGCCTCAAACTCACCCAGCGAAAATGTGGCATCCTGGTTTATCCAAAGGGTGTTTTCGCTTTTTTCCGGCGAGATCAGCGTAGTGAGCTCATTCAATTTAAAACGGTCTTTAAAACTCATCTGATCGTAACGGGGCTGGATATTTCTTGCTTTAGGAAAAAGCCAGATCTGCAGGGTATTTGCTTCCTCTGTATGCGAGGCATTATACTCTGAGTGGTATACACCGGTACCTGCCGACATTACCTGTACCTCACCCGCATTAACTACCCCGGCATTGCCCATACTATCTTTATGTTGTAACCCTCCTTTTAAAGGAATGGTGATAATTTCCATATTATCATGCGGATGGCTTCCAAAACCGCGGCCCGCAGCAATAATATCATCATTCAAAACGCGCAGCGCTCCGAAATTCATTTTCTCAGGATTATAATATGATGCAAAGCTGAATGAGAAGTTTGCTTTTAACCAGCCTATATCATTGTGTCCCCGTTCTGATTCGGGATAAAATATTGTTTTCATATTGCTTATATAATTACATGTTTAAACACACAACATTTATTCCACAATTTAATTATGCGTATTTTTGCAAAAAATCAATAAGTAATGGCAAAAAAAGCTGTTATTGCAGGCTCAAGCGGACTTATTGGCAGTCATCTCCTGCAAATTTTATTGGAACAAGCCTATTATGATGAAGTATTGATCCTGGTAAGAAAAAAATTACCACTACAACATCATAAATTAAAACAGCTTGTTATTGACTTTGAGCAGCCCGAAACATATAAAAACGAGCTGAATGGCCACGCTTTGTTTTGCTGTTTAGGATCAACTAAAAAGAAAACTCCTGATTTGGCTGTCTATCGCAAGATAGATCATGATTATCCGTTATTACTGGCACAATTGGCTAAGCAAAACGGGCTTGAACAATATCATTTGGTGTCCTCCATTGGAGCCGATATAAATGGTGTTAATTTCTATACGAAAACTAAAGGAGAAACTGAAGCTGATATCACAGCTACGGGTATCCCCGCTATTCATATTTACAGGCCATCTTTTTTAGCCGGCGACAGGCAGGAAAGCCGACCAATGGAAAAGTTTTTAAACGGCTTAATGAAAGTTATAAATCCATTGCTTTTTGGAAACTGGAAAAAATACCAAAGCATTGATGCCTCAACCGTTGCCATGGCCATGTATCTACAATCAACAAAACAAACGACTGGTGTATTTATATACGAGTCGGATAAAATAAAACAAATATCGTGAGTACTTATCTTTCTGCCGAGAACCTTGGCCATCAATTTCATGACAACTGGTTATTTAAAAATGTAACCATAGGTATTAACCGTGGCCGTAAGGTTGCGCTTGTAGGCGTTAATGGTGCCGGCAAATCTACCCTTCTAAAAATATTAGGAGGCACTATAAAACCTACCGAAGGTAAAGTAGTGCAAGCGCGTGACCTTAACATGGGTTACCTTGAGCAGGACCCAAACTTTAAAAACGCGGTTACCATCAGCGATTATATTTTTCATGCCGATGATGTGCAGCAGCAACTGATCCGCAGGTATGAGGAACTGATGGAGAATGATCCGGAAAATACCAAAGCCATTGAAAAGGTAATGGAAGAGATGAGCGAGGTTGATGCCTGGGAGTATGAGTACAAAATCAAAACTATTTTAGGCCGGTTAGATATCCACCACCTCAATCAGCATATCACTACCCTATCGGGCGGGCAAAAGAAACGTTTAGCTTTAGCCAAGCTGCTTATTGAAGACCCGGAAGTTTATATACTGGATGAGCCTACCAACCACCTGGATATTGATACGATAGAATGGCTGGAGAAATTACTGACCGAAGGCAACAAAACCATATTGATGGTTACGCACGACAGATATTTCCTGGATAACGTATGTAACGAGATCTTAGAGATTGATCGTGGCAAGATCCAGCCTTACAATGGCAGCTACGGTTATTATCTTGAAAAGAAAGCCGAGCGTGAAGCAGCAGATGAAGCGGCATTTCAGAAAAACTCCAACCTGTTAAGGAAAGAGTTGGAATGGATGCGCCGCCAGCCGCAGGCACGTGGTACTAAATCAAAAGCCCGCATCGATGCGTATTATGACCTGGAAGAAAAGACGAAGAATGGTGGTATCCGCGATAAGGTTGAACTAAGTGTTAAAACATCACGCCAGGGTAATAAGATCATGGAAATGGATCACCTGTACAAATCATTCAATGGTAATACTTATATCAATAACTTCAGTTATATATTTAAAAAAGGCGACAGGATTGGTTTAGCCGGAAAAAACGGCAGCGGGAAATCAACCCTTTTAAATATCATCACAGGCGCTTTACAACCCGATAAAGGCACTGTAGTAAAAGGAGAAACAACTGTAATAGGTTATTTCCATCAGGCAGGCATTACTTTTAAGGAAGACGAACGCGTAATTGATATTGTAAAGAACGTTGCAGAATTTATTACCATGGCCGATGGCAAAACCATTTCAGCCTCTGCTTTGCTTACCTTGTTTCTCTTCCCTCCTGCCAAACAGTATGGTTTTATATCCAAACTAAGCGGTGGTGAAAAGAAACGCTTGCAGCTAATGAGCATCCTGATGAAGAACCCGAACTTTCTGATACTGGATGAGCCCACCAATGATTTGGATATCGACACTTTAAATGTATTGGAAGAGTTTTTAACCAACTACGGAGGTGTATTGATGATGGTATCGCACGACAGGTATTTGTTGGATAAACTAACCGACCAGCTTTTCATCATGGAAGAAAAAGGTCACGTGCGCATCTTTAATGGAAACTACTCATCGTACAGGCTTGAACTGGAAGAAGCCAAACAACAAGCTAAAAAACCTGCTGCTGTAATGCAAACACAAGCACCTGCAGCTAAAAAGAGCAAGTTAAGCTATAAAGAAGCCAAAGAATTAGAAAACATTGAAGATGAGATCAACGCCATTGAGGCAAGTATAAAAGATAAAAACGAACAACTGAACGCTTCGGGCATCGACCCTAAAAAGCTTGATGATTTATTAAAGCAAATAGAGGTTTTAAACAAGCAACTGGACGATAAAAGCGCCCGTTGGATGGAATTAACCGAACTAAACGAAGGATAATGAAGGCGTCGGATATTATAGCATCAATAGGAGTAATTATACTTTTAATAGCATTTCTGTTAAATTTAACTAAGAAACTACCTACCGAAAGCAAGCTGTACAGCCTTTTAAACCTTATTGGCGCAGGCACCTGTTGCTATGCATCATATATGGTAAATTTCTACCCTTTTGTGGTGTTAGAGGGCGTTTGGGGGTTTGTAGCTTTAATATCATTATTCAGGGTTCCACGTGGAACATCTGTTTAATTGAGGGAATTTTGCAGTTAAGTCTGAAATTCTAAACAGTAAGTTGAAAGTACCAACGAGAAAATCAACGTAAATAAAATTAAAGTTCCACGTGGAACAAACTTGAATTGAAGTACCATTAAGTCAACATAAGACTTAAAACCTGCAACTCAAGACTTACCAAAAGTGGAACAAGGAGGATAAAATGTTTAAGAAATATAATGTAATAGTGGTAGGTGCCGGGCACGCAGGCTGTGAAGCTGCCGCTGCCGCTGCCAACTTAGGTTCATCAGTTTTGCTGATAACCATGAATATGGGTACCATTGCACAAATGAGCTGCAACCCCGCAATGGGCGGTGTTGCCAAGGGACAAATAGTGCGGGAGATAGATGCTTTGGGTGGATATTCGGGCATTATAACTGATAAAACATCTATCCAGTTCAGGATGCTTAACCAGTCAAAAGGCCCCGCAATGTGGAGCCCGCGTGCTCAAAGCGACCGTATGCGCTTTGCCGAAGAGTGGCGTTTATCATTAGAACGTACCCCTAACGTTGATTTTTGGCAGGACACCGTCACCTCTCTGCTTGTAAAAAACAATACTGTAGCAGGTGTTCGTACCTCCATAGGTATCGAAATTGAAGCGGATGCTGTTATATTAACTAACGGAACCTTCCTGAACGGCGTGATCCATATAGGCGAAAAAAGATTTGGCGGAGGTCGCACAGGTGAAAAAGCAGCTACAGGTTTAACCGAGCAATTGGTTGAATTAGGCTTTGAAGCAGGTAGAATGAAGACCGGTACCCCACCCCGTGTGGATGGCCGAAGCCTTAACTACAGCTTGATGGAAGAGCAATGGGGCGACCCAGTACGAGGCAAATTTTCCTTTACCGACGTACCATTTATAGAAGAACAACGTTGTTGCTGGATTACCTATACCAATACCAATGTACACGAAACCTTGAAAGAAGGCTTTGAAAGATCACCCATGTTTACAGGTCGAATCAAAGGTTTAGGTCCACGCTATTGCCCTTCAATTGAAGATAAAATTAACAGGTTTGCTGAGCGCGATCGCCACCAGATTTTTGTTGAACCGGAAGGTTTAAATACTGTTGAGATCTACGTAAATGGTTTCTCCACCTCCTTACCTGAGGATGTACAATACAAAGCACTCACCAGGATTCCGGGTTTTGAGAACGCTAAAATGTTCAGGCCGGGTTATGCCATTGAGTACGATTTCTTCCCTCCTACACAATTAGGTTTAACCTTAGAAACTAAACAGATCAGCAACCTATACTTCGCTGGGCAAATCAATGGTACTACCGGTTATGAAGAGGCAGCTTCACAAGGCTTCATTGCAGGCATCAACGCTCACCAAAAAATTAATGATAAACATGAATTGATCCTGAAAAGAGCAGAATCATATATCGGTGTCTTAATAGATGATTTGGTAACCAAAGGTACCGAAGAGCCTTACCGCATGTTCACTTCAAGGGCTGAACATAGACTTTTATTACGCCAGGATAACGCCGATATCAGGCTCTCTCCTATGGGTCATGAATTAGGATTGATCAGCGACGAGCGTTTAGAAAAAGTAAATCAAAAGATTAAAAACTCTGATGATATTGTAGCTTATACCAAAAACAAGTCCATCGATCCATCAACAGTTAACACCCTGATGGAAGAGTTGGGTACGAGTCCGCTTGCGCAAAGCACCAAACTATTCAATTTATTGAGCCGCCCGCAGGTAACCTTTAATGATCTTAAAACTGCCGACGCTCCTTTAGCCGAGTTACTTTCGGCCTACGATAAAGAAACTATTGAGCAGGCTGAAATAAAAATCAAATATGAGAGTTATTTCATCAAGGAGATGGAGATAGTTGATAGGATGAAAAAAATGGAAGACCGCGAGATCAATCCAAATTTTGATTATCACACATTGGTATCGCTCTCCAAAGAAGCGCGCGAAAAATTGATGAGGATAAAACCACGCACTTTGGGCCAGGCTTCCCGAATATCCGGCGTTTCACCCTCGGATATTTCAGTTTTGATGGTTCATGTATCGAGATAAAACGTAAATATCTGATAATTAATTAATTATAAAAAGTCATTTAAAATCAATTATTTTTAATTTTTAATAGTACTTCTCATAAAAACATAAAAATCGCTTATATCGCCTAAAAACTATGTTAAACACAAAAACGGCTATTTTTTACAAAAATTCAATACTGATTTTTATTGTTTTGTTCATTTTTGGATGCGCAGCCCAACAACCACCGCAAGGAGGGCCGCGCGACCAGACCCCGCCCAAATTGGTGAAGGCAATTCCCGGAAATAAAACCCGGAATTTTGCTGCCAAACAAATCGACCTGGAATTTGACGAATTCATCAAACTCACTAATGCTTACCAGGAGATCAGCATGAGCCCAGCCATGGAGAAGCCACCCGAGTATTCATCAAACAAAAGAAAATTAAAAATTGAGTTTAAAGACAGCCTTCAAAAAAATACTACCTACGTTATCAACTTTGGAAAGTCAATACAAGATGTGAATGAAAGTAACATCCTTAAAAATTTCACTTATGTTTTTTCTACCGGCAGCCACATCGATTCACTGAGCATCAGCGGTACGGTAACCAATACCCTCACCCAGGAAAAAGAGAAAGATGTACTGGTATTTATTTTCCCGGTGAAGCAGGACACACTCTTCGGAAAAAAAAAGCCATCTATTTTTGCCCTCACCGATTCGTCAGGAAATTTCGCTTTGAATAATTTAAGGGAAGATGACTATCGCATCTATGCCTTAAAAGAAGCAAGCCCCGATAAAATTTTCAACCGCGATGAAGAGCTGATCGCTTTCCTGAAAAAACCAATTCATCTCCGGGCCGATACTTCGAACGTCCAATTAAACTTATTCAAGCAAGATCCTGAAAAATTCAGGGTATCCGAAAAACGCTTTGATACTGATGGTAAGTTATTACTGGTATTTAATAAAGGGCTAACACAGCCGGCTATCAAAGTAATTTATCCTGCCAATGTGGATGATAGAAAACAGGTATCGTTTTCACGTACAAAAGATACAGCATCTGTTTATCTGCGTAATATGAACTTCGACTCCCTGCGTGTGGCCATATTTGACAAGGGCAAGCCTATAGATACCATCTATCAGCTTAAACGTAAAAATGAAAGCTTTACACGTGTTGTAACAACAAGCTATAACATGGGTAATGACAGTAAATTAAAACCCGGCGGCAATTTGGTGATCACGGCAAGCATCCCTATCGAAAACTTCGACCAATCGCAAATTACCCTAAACGAAGATTCTGTAGCTACAAGTGATTACACCATCCAAAAAGATACAGGCAACTATAAACTGCTCAATTTAAAATACCGATGGCGGGAAACCAGTAAATATGAGCTGATACTCAATGAAGGTGCATTGACGGATATTTATGGCGATAAAAACAAACGCTTATCTAAAAAATTCCAGATCAATAAGCTGGATAATTATAGCCAGCTTACAGTGAAGTTAACTGTGCCCGATACCGCCAAGGCCTATGTGGTTGAATTATTAAGTGAAGACAAAAAATTAATTCAAAGCGACCCTATTACCAAAAATACCTCATTGGCATATAAAGGGATCCTGGCCGCTAAATATTATGTTAGGATCATTTACGACGAAAATAAAAACGGCAAATGGGACAGCGGGAACGTAAGGTTGAAGCGACAACCCGAAAATATCTGGCTAAATGAAAAGCTCATCACCCTGAGGCCAAACTGGGAAGCGGAGGAGCCCGTGACTATTCCGAAGGAAAAAGTTACTCCTTAAACCAGCCCGAATACATGATATAATTTTGAGGCAGCTGCTTCAGCATAGCCCTTTGCTCATCAGTAAGGGGCTTTATTTTTTTTGCAGGGATGCCGGCATACAGATAGCCCGATTCGCAAATGGTGTTTTCCAGTACTACAGCGCCTGCAGCAATGATCACAAACTCATTTACAACCGCATGATCCATCACAATAGCGCCCATGCCTACCAACGTATGATCATGTAAAGTACAGCCGTGTACAAGCGCGTTATGCCCAATAGAAACATGATTACCTATATTAGTTGGCGCTTTTAAATAAGTGGCATGAATTACTGCACCATCCTGGATATTGGTATTATTTCCAATCTTGATATAATGCACATCACCACGGATCACCGCGTTAAACCATACCGAGCAATTATCACCCATCACTACATCCCCTACTATAGTGCAGTTTTCGGCAATAAAACAATCCTTACCCCAAACCGGGCTTTTATCTTTTACGGGCAGTATTACTGGCATATCTTTAATTAGTGAATTATTGATTTAATGGATTAGTGATTTGAATAATTTTATTTATGTTTGATTATAAATAAGCGAAAATAGCTCAGTCGGTAGAGCGTCAGTTTCCCAAACTGAAGGCCGCGGGTTCGAATCCCGTTTTTCGCTCACTCACTAAAGGCTCTTTTTCATGTCATTGCGAGGAGGAACGACGAAGCAATCTCGTAGCTATGCTTGTCGAATATGCATTGACTACGAGATTGCCACGCTACGCTCGCAATGACATATTTTATACTAAAACACCGTATCCTGCACCTGCTCAGCATGCTCAGGATAATCAGTAGTATAATGTAATCCCCTGCTTTCTTTACGCAACATAGCCGATTTTACGACAATAAACGATACCTGGATCAGGTTACGCAGCTCGCAAAGTTTAACCGATAGTTTAGTTTTCTTGTAGAAATCTTCAGTCTCTTCGTATAATAATTTTAACCTCCGCAGAGCCCTATCGAGTCTGAAATCCGAACGAACGATACCTACGTAGTCATTCATCAGCTTCTGCATTTCGCGTACGTTGTGGGTAACCAGGATATCTTCGTTTGACAGCTGTACCCCCTTCTCATCCCAATCCGGGATATTATCGGGGATTACATTATTTTCGAAATTCTTAATTGCGTCCTCGTATATCCTGTGTGCAAAAACCAACGCCTCTAATAAAGAATTTGAAGCCAAACGATTAGCGCCATGCAGGCCTGTTGATGAACATTCGCCGCAGGCATACAACCTTAATATAGACGACTGCCCAACATGATCAACCATTATACCGCCGCACATATAATGACAAGCCGGCGCAACGGGAATCATATCTTTGGTCATATCGATACCAATCTCCAGGCATTTAGCATAAATATTAGGAAAATGGTTCAGGATATCTTTTTTACTGCGGTGCCTTACATCTAAATAAACAAAGTCTTCGCCCGATTTTTTGATCTCGGCATCAATAGCCCTTGCCGTTATATCACGTGGCGCCAATGATTTACGCTCATCGTATTCGTGCATGAACTCCTCGCCATTCGTGCGCTTTAACACGCCGCCAAAACCTCGCACAGCCTCAGATATGAGGAAAGAAGGATACTCGCCGGGATTATACAAAGCTGTTGGATGGAATTGCATGAACTCCATATTACGTACTTTACCTTTAGCACGATAAACCATAGCAATACCATCACCGGTGGCGATTGTTGGATTTGTGGTAACCGCATAAATATGTCCGGCACCACCAGCAGCCATTACCGTAACTTTAGATAAGATCTTTTCAACAATCTTAGTTTCGGTATTAAAAGCATAAATCCCGAAACAGGTGATATCGGTACTTGATTTACCTACCAGCTCGCCCAAATGGTGCTGCGTTATCAAATCAACCGCAAAATAATGCGTAAGTATCTCAATATTAGCGTTTTTATGAATTTCCTCCAAAAGTGAACGCTCTATCTCCCAGCCAGTTACATCTTTATAATGTAACACACGAAACTCGGAGTGCCCCCCCTCTTTAGCAAGGTCATAAACACCCTCGTTTGTCTTATCGAAATTAGTTCCGTAATCAATAATTTCATTGATGCGCTCGGGCCCTTCTTTAACAACTGCTTCAACAACTTCGCGGTCGCAAAGCCCATCGCCACTTATTAAGGTATCCTGGATATGCTTTTCAAAAGAATCTTCTTTTTTATCCACAACCACCGCAACGCCCCCCTGGGCATATTTGGTGTTGGATTCGTCTTCGTTAGATTTTGTAACTATCAGTACCTTACCATGCTTCGCGGCTTTGAGCGCAAAACTTAATCCGGCTATCCCTGAACCCACTACAAGGAAATCAACATTTCGGGTCATATTTTAGATAAATGTGTGTAAAAGTAGTACTAATGTTAATAACAGCTGTATAACCTGTTAAGTTTATGTAAACAAAAAGTGAAAAATAGTTTACAGTGTGTATAACTCCCTTTCTCAGGTCGAATATCAATATTTTTTGAGCGACTTTTACGACGCTTTAGTCATAAAGCTAACATTTTGTCAACCCTGAAAATATTAACATAAAACTTTTTTAAATAAAAATTGATTGTCATACCTATCTAAAAATCAGCGCTATTTTTAGTGGAAAAATGTGTATAAGTGTTAATAAATTGTGAAAACTAACTTTTAAAACAAAAATTACTCCGACTTTTGCACATTACCAACACCCTAATAAACAATAGTTCTTTTTAATTTAAAAATTAGTTGTTATTAATTGAATTGTGGAAATGAATACCTTCGAAGAAATAAATCTGAAAGGATACGTGGATGAAGAAATTGATCCGACGCTTGATCTTTTCGCGGAAATTGAAAAATTAAAAAAGCAAAAAAATGCGGTGATCCTGGCGCACTATTACCAGGATGGCGATATCCAGGATATTGCCGATTACATTGGCGATAGTTTAGGATTATCTCAACAAGCCGCCAAAACGGATGCCGATATCATTGTTTTTGCAGGTGTACATTTCATGGCCGAAACTGCCAAGATCCTGTCGCCAACCAAGAAGGTTTTACTGCCGGATATGAAGGCAGGTTGTTCATTAGCAGATAGTTGTCCGCCACACTTGTTCAAAAAGTTTAAGGAAAACTATCCCGATCACCTGGTGATCACTTATGTAAACTGTACGGCTGAATTGAAAGCTTTAACCGACATTGTTTGTACATCAAGCAACGCTGTGCAGATTGTAGAGAGCTTACCGAAGGATCAGAAGATCATTTTCGGACCTGATAAAAACCTTGGCGCGTACGTAGCCAAAAAAACCGGCCGCGACCTGGTATTGTGGAATGGGGCCTGTATGGTTCATGAGATATTTTCGAGAGAAAAGATCACCAAACTAAAGGAACGTCACCCGGGTGCAAAGCTGTTGGCACATCCTGAATGTGAGGATGTTATACTGGAAATGGCCGATTATGTTGGTTCAACAACCGGAATTTTAAAATATGCCGGCAGCCACCAGGACAAGGAATTTATTGTAGCGACGGAATCGGGCATTTTACACCAGATGCAAAAGGAAAACCCGGATAAAATATTTATCCCGGCGCCACCAAATAACAACTGCGCATGCAACGATTGCCCGCATATGAAGCGTAACACACTGGAAAAGTTATACCTGTGTTTGAAAAATGAAACGCCTGAGGTAACTGTACCACAGCATATCATTGAAAAAGCAGTAAAACCGATTGAGCGCATGCTTGAAATTTCGGCGCAGCTTGGATTATAGTTCTTTGGGATTACACCGATTACAAGTTGACTTCACCGATTTTTTATCAGTTGGATGGCCTTGATCAGGAAGTTATAAACCGGGGAATTGTGGAAAACCGGGAGCTATAAAATTGAAGGTATTTTTAGTGTAAAAGTGCCTTCTTGCTTGTAAAAAGGCTAAAAATCGTAAAAAATTTTTCCGCCAAAGGCGGATATAAGGTATAAAGGTTGCGGCCCGAGAAATTGGGTTATCCACATTATTGTTAAGAAGTATAAAAGCTAAAGGGAAATTCGAGTATATATATTTGTCGTCCGTTTTTGGAGGTGAGAAAAATTTGGTTGGTACGTGACCGAAAGTGTAAAAAAAATTTCCCGCCTTCGGCGGAAGATGTGAAACCGGGTTGCGGCCCGAAAAATAAAATCGGTGAAATCAAAGGTCATCGGTGAAATCGCAAAAACTATGTTTGAAAATCAGGATAGAACCAATTTAGAGGAGCTTGGCGAATTTGGCCTTATCGGTCACCTTACAAAAAATATTAAGCTTACTAACGAAAGCTCAAAAAAAGGAGTCGGCGACGATGCAGCTGTACTTGATTTCGCCGGTAAAAAAGTGCTGGTGAGTACCGATATGCTGTTGGAAGGGATCCATTTTGATTTGGCGTACACGCCGCTTAAGCATTTGGGTTATAAAGCGATACAGGTAAACCTGAGCGACATTTACGCGATGAATGGAATAGCGTCGCAGGTTACGGTGTCTATCGGCATGTCGAGCAAATTTCCGCTCGAGGCCATTGAGGAGCTTTACCAGGGGATCTATATCGCCTGCGAAAAATATAATGTGGATTTAATTGGTGGTGATACAACATCATCCAAGCAAGGTTTGGTAATCAGCGTAACTTCAATTGGCTACGCCGATGAAGCTGATATTGTATACCGCAATGGTGCTGAAGAAGGGGACCTGATCTGTGTATCCGGTGATTTGGGAGGTGCTTATACCGGCCTGCAACTGCTGGAGCGCGAAAAGCTGATCTACCTGGAAAATCCTAATATTCAGCCGGACCTTGAAGGAAAAGATTACATTGTTGAGCGTCAGTTGAAGCCCGAAGCCCGTCGTGATGTGGTTGAACTGTTGAAAAGCATAGAGGTAAAACCAACCGCTATGATCGATGTATCTGACGGTTTGGCTTCCGAATTATTACACATCTGCAAGCAAAGCAACAAAGGCTGTAACTTGTACGAGGAAAAAATTCCGTTGGACCCGATGACTTTTGAAACGGCCCGCGAATTTAACCTCGACCCTACTATTTGCGCTTTGAGTGGTGGTGAAGATTATGAATTGTTGTTCACCGTGAAGCAGGCCGATTATGATAAGATCAAATTTAAAATGGATATCAGCATCATCGGCTATATCACCGAGGCTTCGGCCGGTTGTAACCTGATCACCAAAAGCGGTACTGTACACGAATTGAAAGCCCAGGGCTGGAACGCGTTTAAAAAAGCCGAGTGATGCTGCAGGATATTTTCGATAAATTTTACCTCAACAATCATCCCGATGGGAAACCGCCCGGGGCTTTTGTGAAGGGAATTTTATTGCTTTACCTGGGCTTGCTGATCCAAACGTTGAATAATTACCTGGACGGGTTCAATTTTTCGGCCATCCTGTTTGTATTCGTCGCTGTCGGCTTTTTGATCTTTGTTACCGGCGAAGGAAAGAAATGGGCCCGGATCATCCTTTCGGTTTTGGTATTGCTGAATGTGTTTTTCCTGGGATCATCATTGTTATACAGTTTTGGAATTTTGCATGATAGTTCGGCTCAAAAAAAAGCTATAGAAATGCCGGTTTATCTCATCATTTTAACCCTCGTCGAGATCATTGTTGAACTATGGGGATGGGCGCTGATGTTTACCAAACAGGCCGATTGGTGGTTTAACAGGAAAAACACTAATAGATAAAAACTTTATTTTTAAATCAAACCTAAATCTTTTAAAATGAAAAAATACATAATCTCATGTGTTTTATTATTCACTATAGCTAAAAGCTTTGCTCAAAACTCAACCATTTTTAAGATAAAATATAAGTCGCTTCATAAATATCATGTGAAAATGGTAACTGATCTTAAAATGGAGATAGACGCCGTAGGTGATGAAGCAAGTATAGCCGAAATAAAGAAAAATACGAAATTGCCGGCGACCATAACCGGGCATAATGGTCATGATTTAGATTTAGTTACAGGAAAACTAAATAGCGATAATTCTTTTCCTTTTACGATGACATTTTGGGGGATGCCATCGGTAATGAATTTTAATGGGAAGCAGATTGAAACCCCGGATCCTTTGAAAGACCGAATTTTTTATGGAACGGGGTCGCCGGAGGGCAAAATACATATCGATTCGGTATCCGGAAAAAATACAGACGAAAAGATAAAATCAGCTGTTACTGCTATTATCAATAACATCAGTAACAAACTACAATTTCCGGATAAGCCAATGAAAATTGGCGAGACTTTTACGCAGGAAATACCCATGGCAATGCCCGTACCCGGCTTTACCAATATGCAAATGAATATAAAGCTTGTTTATAAACTCATATCTGTTAATAATGATATAGCAAATTTCGATATAGATCAATCGATGGCTATGGATTTGAAGACTACTACAAACGGAGCAGAGGTAGCTATTAGTGGTAACGGTAAAGGAAGCGGCAAACTTGTTTATAGTATCAAACAAAATTACATGAGTAGCATGGTTAGCAATATAAATTTTAATCTGTCCATGATAATGGAGGGGATAACTTTTAAAGCAAATGCATCCGCCAACGCATCATATCTGGCAGTTGTTAACGAGCTTTAATTACTCATCCCCAATATATTTTTGATCTATTTGCTTGTCCGCTTTTGCTCCCAACTTTTTGATCTTTTCGGCGGTAGTAGTAAGGTTGCCCCTACCCTCCGATAATTTACTGATGGCGTTATTATAAGCCGATTGTGTTTGGTTGATATTTTTGCCAATGCTGTCCATATCACTTAAAAAACCAACAAACTTATCATACATATCGCCGCTTAAACGGGCTATTTCCAATACATTACGGTTTTGGCGTTCCTGTTTCCACATGCTGGCAATGGTACGCAGAGTAGCCAGCAAAGTCGACGGACTAACAATTACCACTTTCCTGTCCCAGGCATAATTAAACAGTTCGCCATCCAGTTGTACGGCAATACTGAATGAGGATTCTATCGGCACAAAAAGCAGCACAAAATCGGGCGAATTGATCTTATATAAATCGTGATATTTTTTGGCTGAGAGGCCGGTAACATGCCCGCGGATGGATTCCACATGAGCTTTAGCAAACAGTTTTCGGTCGTCTTCGGTATCGGCGTTAACCAGTTTTTCATAGGCTATCAGCGATACTTTGGAGTCGATAATCAGGTGTTTTTCATCGGGTAGGTCGATGATCACATCTGGTTGATATCTTGTGCCGTCGGTGGCCTGCATGGCGGCCTGGATGCGGTATTCCTGATCTCTGACGAGGCCTGAACGTTCCAGTACCCGCTCCAAAATTACCTCGCCCCAGTTGCCTTGTTTTTTGTTATCCCCTTTAAGCGCTTTGGTTAGGTTTTGAGCTTCATCACTAATCTGTTTGTTGAGATCCATCAGTTGGGTGATCACGCCTTTTAGCGTATTCCGCTCGGCCGCTTCCATGTTGTAAACTTTCTCAACTTTATCCTCAAATGCTTTCAAGTTTTCCTTTAATGGGTTAAGGATAACATCTAAATTGCTGCGGTTGATATCGGTAAATTCCTTCGATTTTTCTTTAAGCAGTTTTTCGGCCACATTTTCAAATTCCCGCTGAAATTGGGTGCGAATCTGCTCTATCTCGGCCTTTTGCTCCTGCAGTTTTTCCTGCTGCGATTTATAGTAGGCCCGGGCACTTTCTAAGGATTGATTGGCCTGTGCAAGTTGGGTACGCTCGTATAAAAGTTCGTCAATCAGGCGGTTCTTTTCCTCCTTTAAAAAGTTGGTAATGCTTTCTTTTTCAGCAGCTAAGCCATTAGATTTTTCTTCGGCTTTAGCCAATAAAATTTTAAACTGATCATGCTCATACCGGAGTTTGCTCAACTCCTCGGCAGAGATCAGCTCAACTGCTTTTGGTTTTTTCAGGAATAGAAAAACTGCAATCAGTAGGATGATCAGGGATACAAATACTAATATAATACCAGTCATTTATTGATAAAAATATTAGTAAAGTAAAGCATAAATTTTTATAAATACTAATAAAGTTAATCAGGAAAGGCAAGTGAATTAAGGGATGGGACTATTTTCTGTTTTAAAATTCAGGATATAGTTTTGTACAGCATAGCCATCGCTTGCCCGCATCATACCGCCGGCAATATTTATCTGGTATTCGGTATTGGGCTTCAGGCTAACTTTCATAATAATGCTTTTGTTATCATTAGCAAAGGTAAATTTTGCCGACTTAGGATAATGATCTATACCCTTGGCTCCCGGGCCAAAAAAGTACTTTATGCCATCCAATTTTTTATCAAAATCAAATATAATTTCAGTTGTGTTGGCTCTTATTGTAGTATCGCCGTTTTTGAAAGGCCTTACTGCTATTACCCGGGCACAATGTTGCTGATAGTCGTCATCGTAAAAACTGATATTTGGCGCCAATTTATTGTAAAAGACGACAATAGCAGGCATAAAGCTTTCAAGTGCAGGATAAGTTTTTCTGTTTGATTGATATTGACCAAGTAAATTAACCAATGGCCGCATCCAAACAAAACCTCTGGCCAATTGCTGCTTAAGCTCTTGTTCGGCCACCAATGTATCGGTATTATGGGTTTTCAGGTAACTGATTACCGATGCCCTTACTAACGCTTCGTTTATCATTGTTTTCCACTCGCCATAAGCTTGTTTCCGCATTTTTGTGCGCTCTTTTTCGTAAATAAGCGCACCCGCGTCTCTCAATTGGTTTTCATAATTATCGGTAAGATAATTGATAAATGAATGGTTAAACTCGTGGATCAATGTAGGCAGATAAGATGCCGCGTCATAAGTAGGTAAGCCTTGCTCATCAAAAGTACCAGAACCAATAATTGCATATACTTTTTTGGTATGATCGTTTAAATAAACATGTGGCCCGTAGTTTCCTCCGCCATTTCCAAATCCTATGATGATATTGAAATTTTCGGCCGGCGCTTTACCATAAAATTTATAATACCAGGATACATCCAGCTTTTTAAACAGGACATTAAAACGGCTTTCGGCTATAGCATAATCAGCTAAATGGGTATGGAAAAACCCATCGAAGTCGGCGTCTTTATAAAATTGCTTTAACAGGGCAGTGAATTTTACAGCGCTTTCCAGGGTCCACCTTTTGTCTGGTAAAGAGACTGAAAAAGGTACTAATGGTTCTAATGCCGGTGGTTCATTTAAGTGAACGGCCATTGACATAACAGCATCGTAGCTAACGCCGCTGCTGTCCCTCAGTTCCTGGGCGTATTTAATGAGCGGATGGTCAATAAATTTATCAAAATGCTTATGAATATCTGCAACGTATTTAACATTGTCAGGGGTATTGTATTCTTCGTTACCCGCTAAACGGAAAACAATGCTCAGCAATTCTACACGTTTATCAATTCGGGGCGTTGCTATAGTATTATTAGTTTGGGCTGATAACATTAAGGGAAAAAAGATGATAAGAAAAGATAGGTTTAGGTATTTCATTTAATAAAAAGGTTAAAGGCAACAAAAAAGTAAACTCCTGAAGGTAGACTGATCAGCTAATTCTTAGTTTAATCATGAACAAAAGAAATAGTGATCAGCCAGCATTAATGCACCGGATGCACAGCAGAATCAGTATCACCATGAAGACTGGTTGTATCCGACGAATTTGGTGCAACAGCGCCATTGCCCGGAGCCGAACTTTTAGCCGAATCGGCAGGGCCGCCGCTGCCTTGGGTCGCGCTGGTATCGTTTTGACGGTTATTTTTATCGGCGCTATGACAGGATGCAAAAGCTATTGAAGCAGCTACAAATGTAAGGATGGTTAATTTTTTCATGGGTGATGTTTAAGGCTTAACGGGTAGTTATACGTTTCAGTTTTATTATTAAGATTTTGTTCGCTGGTATAAATTAAGCATATTCACAAATAAAAAACAATGATGAAGCAACTGATTTATGGGATATTGATAAGCTTGCTGTTTGTGTCCTGCTCAAAGAAAAGCACAGATCAGCCTCCGCAGCCCCATACCATAAAAGTTACGGTAAGCGGGGCAGATGCCTTTAACGTTTCATTATCTGAATATAAAACAACGGATAGCAGCCCTAAAATAGTTGATGCGAAAGCTGTTGCAAAAGGATCATCATACAGCTATACTGCTACATTGAATCAAAACGACCAGGTAACCCTGGTTGTTGCCTCAGACGTTAGCAATACCGTTACCTACAGAATTTACGACAATGACAAAATAGTTGTACAGGATACCGACAGAGAGGTACTGACGCATGGCTCGGTTACCGTTACCTATAATATACCTTAGTGTAAATTATTGGGCTTTCTCTATCCTTAATCCCACATCGCTGATCTCATGAAGGGGGTTATCGCGCATGTTTTGTTCTATCTGAAAACGGTAAACGCCTTTTGTGGGGAAATGATAATCTTTACGTAAAAGCACCTGGTAGCTGTAAAGGTTGCCTGATCCCTTGCCCAGCCATTCGCCATCAGGATTGGCCAGCTTTACTTCAAAACGCGTAATATGCGTTTTTTTATCGGGCGAAATTTGACTAACCAATACAAATATGTTGGAGTATTTATAGTTGCCCGTAACCCGTAAATTAAGGTATTGGTTATAGGCAACTTTTTCATCATCAACTTTAACATCAAAGTTTACGCGGTTAACGTACGACCAGTTATGATCGGCAATTTCGGTGTTGGTATCAATGATCCTGTTCGGATCGGTACAGGAACCGGCAAACAGGGTTACCAATAACAATACTGCCGGGTAAATGATATTTAAAGCCCGTTTCATTCAGGTTTGGCCTGTTGATTATTATTGTTATTATTATTCCGGTTTGGGCGGTTTGGCCTGCGGCGCCTGTTGTTATTACCGCTTCCCTCACCCTGTGGTTTTCCTTCGCCTTGTGGCCCCGGTTCACCCTGTGGTCTCGGTTCTCTTTGAGGTTTGGCTTCGCCCTGAGGCCGGCCTTCTCCCTGCGGTCTGTTTTGCTGCGGAGGCCTGTTACCCTGGGGCTTGTTATTGTTTTGCTGCTGGCGGTTTCCTTCAGGACGCGGCTGCTGGGCCGGTTTTTCCTGCGGATTACCCGATCCCTGCTGAGGCTGCTGATTGGCCGGTTTGCCCTCGGCTTGCGCCTGGCCTCCGGGTTTCTGGTTTTTATTGCGGTTTTTGTTCTTCTTTTTATTGTTGTTGCGTCGTTCGTCGAGGCGGGTAAGACTATCCTGGCCAACCACGTTTTCGTAATCGAGCGCTTTTGCCGCAGGTGTTTCAACTTCAACAATTTCGCCAAGGTCTTCAGGGATCACACCATCTTTATTCTGCTGCTGAATCTCTTTAACCTTTTTTATTGGCAACGGAACCCATGATTCTTCTCCCGGGTAGCTAAACCACATTATTTTTTTAAAGATGTCGGTTTTTTGCAGGCGGGCATCCCCTTTTTGGGTTTTAAGGGTGTTTACATTATCAGGGATGTATTTTAAGGCATCCATGTAAGTATCCAGCTCGTAGTTAAGGCAGCATTTCAGCTTGCCGCACTGGCCGGCCAGTTTCAGCGTATTTAACGAAAGGTTTTGATAGCGGGCTGCCGAAGTAGATACCGTTTTAAAATCGGTAAGCCAGGTTGAGCAGCAAAGCTCGCGGCCACATGAACCTATGCCGCCTAAACGGCTTGCTTCCTGCCTCATACCAATCTGCCTCATCTCGATACGGATGCGGAAAGTTTCGGCCATTTTCTTGATCAGTTCCCTGAAATCAACGCGGCCTTCGGCAGTATAATAAAATGTTGCCTTGGTTTTATCGCCCTGGTAATCCACATCGCTCAGCTTCATGCTCAGGTTAAGGTCAAGCGCCAGCTTGCGCGATTTGTGCATGGTTTCCCATTCCATATCCTTGGCAGCTTTCCATTTGTCAACATCGGCAACGGTAGCTTTACGGTAGATCTTTTTTACAACATCAGCTTCCTTTACATGGCGTTTTACCATCTGCATGCGTACCAGTTCGCCGGTAAGCGAAACATGGCCAATATCATAGCCACCAGTGGTTGCTTCAACAGCCACAAGTTCGCCGGCTTCGAGGTAAATATTATCGTTGTTTAAATAAAACTCCTTGCGCGAGCCTTTAAACTTAACTTCAATAACCTGGAACGGCTTATAGTTAGTCGGCATGTCCATATGCGACAGCCAATCGTAAACATCTAATTTGCTGCAACCATTAGTAAGGCAACTGCCGTTACTTTTGCAGCCCGCAGGCGAACATCCGCCACCTGTTGAGCAACTTCCACATCCCATAATTAACTTGGCATATATTGATTCCCCGCAGGGACATTTTTATTTATTAGTATTTTAATAATTTGTAAAGATACATCTAAAAATAAGATTTTGGGATTAGCGTTGCGCTCCACATGATAATGTGCTTTTTCCAGCTCATCAATAATCATTTGCGATTTGCCAATGCTCAGCACGTTACTCATTTTTTGAGCCGTGTCCAGTTCCTTTGGCGGTAAATGTACCAGGCTACCCGCCCCGGCAATGAGTAAACAGCACTCGCGGATAAAGCTGGTACCGTAACGCAAAAAGTTTTTTTGGTTTTCGCGCCCCATTTTGGCAAATTGCTCCACAAAAGCCATCACCTCTATGCCTTTATTGCCAAAGCAATAGCGCAGCCATTGTACAAACAGCTCGTGGTAGCTTTTGTTGTCCTGCTGCAGCATGGCCAAAGCTTCGGTCATGTTGCCATTGCTCAAATAAGCTATTTCGGCAGCGGCTTCCTCGGTTTGGTGATGGGCACTTATTAAATGTTCCTTAATTTCGTCGTACTCCAAAGCGGGTATTTTAACCAGCTGCGTACGGGATAATATGGTGTTCAGGATCTGATCCTGGTTTTGGGCTACTAATAAAAAAAGCGTATTGGGCTGCGGCTCTTCAATAATTTTAAGCAGTGCATTCCCCTCTTTATCCAGGTATTCGGGCAACCAAAGGATCAGGATCTTATATTCCGACTCAAAAGGTTTAAAGCTTAGTTTTTTAATGATCTGGTGACATTCGGCAATATTGATATTGGCCTGTTTGTTTTCGGCATCCAGGTATCCGCGCCATATGTCCAGGCTTAAATATGGATTAGCCGTTAAAGCGCCGCGCCATTGCTCAATAAAAGTAAGCGCTGTATCATCTTTATGTTTTGCAAAGAAAGGGTAAGAAAAATGCAGATCGGGATGCATCAGTTTCTGGTACTTCCGGCAGGAAGAGCATACCCCGCATGAGTCGCCGGGCTGTTTATCCTCGCAGGAAAGGTACTGGGCATAGGCAACAGCAAGCGCCAGGCTGCCCGAACCTTCGGGGCCTAAAAATAGTTGCGCGTGGCTTACCCGGTTCTCGCTCACCGTGTTAAGCAATCGTTGCTTTGTTGCTTCCTGTCCTACTATTTCTTTAAACTGCATTTGGTGCAAAATAGTAATTTGATTTTAGATGTGAGATATGAGATGTGAGATTTGAGACAGGAATGGCATAGCAGAGCGTCCTTACTTGATGGAAAGTAAAGAGTGACTATCATCATATTCAAAAAATCTCACATCTCATATCTCGCATCTCATATCTTTACCAAATGAGAGTAATGGCTTTTGATTATGGTACCAAGCGCATAGGTATTGCGGTTACCGACCCTTTGCAGATCATCGCGACGGGCCTCGATAACATCCACCCCAATAACATTATTGAGTTTTTAAAAAAATATCTGCAAGCAGAACAAGTGGAGCGGTTCATCGTAGGCGAACCAAAGCAGATGGACAACACCCCCTCGCAATCGGCCATTCATGTAAAAGGTTTTGTGAACCTGTTAAAGAAAACATTCCCCGAAATCCCTATCGAAATGGTTGATGAGCGCTTTACCTCAAAAATGGCATCAGCAACTATCGCTCAGAGTGGCATGAACAAGAAACACCGGCAAAATAAGGAGTTGGTAGATACGATATCGGCGGTGATTTTACTGCAGAGTTGGATGGGGACGAGATTTTAAGCTGATTCTGAACCATGATTTGCTTGATTGAAGGATTTCATGATAGAGGGTTGAACCTTGATTTTCCTGATTAGATGATAGCCTGATATCTGCTTCAAACTAATAGATTGTTATTATGAACGCGTTTAAATTGTAAGCTTTTTGATCCGAAATTTATTAGTAGTCCTATTTCCATCTTATAGGCTTCAAGATAGTTCATGGCTTGTGCCAAATGTACATCTTCAAGGGATATGATGGCTTTTATTTCAACCATGATTGATCTTTCAACGAAGAAGTCAACGCGTCGTTTTCCTATGCCAACGCCATCATAATAGATAATCATTTCCAATTCCTGGGCAAACTTCAGATCTCCTTTTGCTAATTCCAAAGCCAACGCGCGCTGGTAAATTAATTCCTGAAAACCATTTCCGAGAGTATTATGTACACGCATTGCACATCCTATTATCTTTTCAGTAAGCTCTTTATATTTCATGTTAAGGTTTAAATCCAGCTAAAGATATCGTATTAAAAACAAATACAAAACCATCATCAAAAGTCCTTTAATCAAGTGAATCAAGGTTCAAAAGGAAGGGACATATAGCATCGGGAAATCCTTCAATCACGAAAATCAAGGTTTTTGTGTATCTTTGCCCCATGGATATTCTCCCTAATGCCTTACTGGCTTACTTAGATGACCATTGCGACCCGGAGCCGGAGGTGCTAAAAAAACTCAACCGCGAAACGTATATCAAGGTGTTAAAACCTAACATGCTATCGGGGCATTATCAGGGCAGGCTGCTTAGTTTTTTAAGCAAAATGGTGCAGCCTAAGCGCATCCTGGAGATAGGTACCTATACAGGCTACTCGGCTATTTGCCTGGCCGAGGGTTTGGCCGACGACGGCATCCTCCACACCATTGAAGTTAACCGCGAAATGGAGGAGATCATCACTTCACATCTTAAACTAACAAATGTTGAAAACAAAATAAAGCTGCATTTTGGGCAGGCAGAGGCCGTTATTGCTGATTTACAGGAGGATGTTTTTGATTTGGTGTTTATAGATGCCGATAAAAAGAATAATTATACTTACTTTCAATTAGTTTTTGACAAAGTCAGATCCGGAGGATTAATAATAATTGATAACGTTTTGTGGAAAGGAAAGGTGTACGGCACCGAAAAAGATGCCGATACTGAAGGAATCCGCAAACTAAATGACCAGATAGCTGTTGATAGCAGGATAGAAAAATTGATCCTGCCGGTACGCGACGGGCTGCTGGTTATCAGAAAAAAATAAATTATGAAGAAAATCTTACTGATTACAACACTGTTGATTTCAACATTAGCTGCTTCAGCACAGAAAAATACCTCACAATCTTACATTGAAAAGTTCAAAGATGATGCCATTAAGATCATGCACGAAACCGGGATCCCGGCAAGCATCGTTTTAGGTGTAGCCATGCATGAATCGGGCTGCGGCAACAGTACCATAGCACAAAACCTTAATAATCAATTTGGAGTAAAAGGTTACAATACCGTAGTTTATACCAAACACAACAAAAAAGTTCGCACCTCTTATAAAAGATACGATTCGGTTTTTGATTCGTTTCAGGACTTTGCACGCATCATGACCGAGCGCAAGCAGTTTAGCCACCTGGCCGACGCGCTTACCCATTATGATTATAAAGGATGGGCAAAAGGTATTCAACGTGCCGGTTATGCCGGTAGCCGCAAATGGGCATCGCAGGTTTTAGGTATCATTAACAGGTATAACCTCAATGACCTGGATGAAAATCCGGCAAACCAAACGCAATTGGCCGACGCAACAACTAAACAGCAATAATTACGTTTATAAAATCTTAATTTGGCCCCTGGTTATATGCCACATAATAAGATTTAAGCCTCATGCGAAAAACCATATACCTGTTCATTGCTGTAGTTTGCCTCAATTCATGCTCTGCCCGCAAAAAAACCACTACAGTATCAAACCGCGATGCCAAACGCAATAACAGTAATATCCAAAAGGCCAATAAGGATGCTATTGCCAACTACCGGTCGTACAATTCGTTAGAATATATTGACCGCTTTAAGGCCATCGCCATCCAGGAAATGAACCAGTATGGTATCCCGGCCAGCATCACCCTGGCGCAGGGCTTGTTTGAATCGGGTGCGGGCAATAGTGACCTGGCCAAATACGCCAACAACCACTTCGGCATAAAATGCACCAGCGACTGGACCGGCAAAAGTTATTATAAGGATGACGACAACGTGAATGATTGTTTCCGCGTTTATGATAATCCGGAAGACTCCTTCCGTGACCACTCGGCGTTTTTAAAACGTAAAAACTATGCTAAACTTTTTGAACTGGACAAGAACGATTATGAAGGCTGGGCTTATGGGTTGAAAAAGGCAGGTTATGCCACTAATCCTAAATATCCGCAGTTGCTGATCAATATTATTGTAAAATATAACCTCGATCAGTATGACCGCCCCGAAGGCGAGATTGCTAAAATTAAACGGGAAGACCGTGTATTATCGCAGATCAACGATAGCATTGGTAAACCCGTTCAGGATACCCTTTCCAAAACCCCGCCCGACGATAAGATCTACACCGTAAAACAGGGCGATACACTATACAACATATCCAAACGTTTTGGAATAACTGTTGATGACCTGAAAGCGTTAAACAGTATGAGCGACAATGGCATTAAAATTGGCCAGAAGCTTGTGGTTGTTAAGTGAGAAACAGAGGCAAGACAGCAAGAGTCAAGAGCCAGGACAGAAAGAAATGACCTCTAAATCTATCTTGATTCTTGACTCCTGGTATCTTGGCTCCCTCCCCCAAAGGTTAATTGTTGTTAAATTGTATGATCGCCCGCTGTACAACACGTATTTTTGCCCCCGCAATGAAATTGTGGATGCTCCTGATATGTTTTGCCCTGCCCGCGGCCCGGGTTTTTGCCCAGCAAAAAACCGTGGATGGGGTTGTGTTTGATAAAGACAGCAAAGACCGCATTGCCAAAGTTAATGTACAGAACATCACCACCGGCAAATCTATTTACAACACTTTTAAAGGTGAATTCAAGATAGAAGCCCAGCCGGGCGATGTGCTTGTTTTTACAAAATCAGATCATCATCCCGATACATTGAAAGTGCAAGGCGGCGAATCACTTGCCGTTTATATGAAGCGCACAGCCATACAGCTTAAAGAAGTTATCGTGCGCGACACCCTGCTTAACCCCCAAAAACGGCTTGCTGCAACCAAAAACGATTATACCAAAATCTTCGGCCCACTTAACAATAAAGATTTATTGAGCTTTGGGCCGGGCGGTGCTGGCTTAAGTATCGATGCGCTTTACAATTCATTAAGCCGCAGCGGCCGCAATGCTGCCCGCCTGCGCGAAACTATTGAGAAAGACTATCAGCAAAGTGTTATTGACTATCGTTTTAACCGAACTTATGTTGGCGCCATAACCAATTTAAAAGATCAGCAGCTTACCGACTTCATGTTGCGGTACCGCCCCGGTTATTACCTGGTAAAAACCGCTAGCGACTATGAGTTTATAGCCTCCATCAAAACCAACCTCAATCGTTTTTTAAAGTATAAGAAACGCCCGTATTCCCTCACCCCGCTTGTTACGCCCGAAGACAGTAAGAAGGATCTTGGCCGCGAATAAGGTTGATTAACCTTAATACAACGTTCATTTTAATATCCGGAAATCCCAATATTTTTGCCCAAAAGTCGTTTGCCAGACTAAACCCTGAAGCAACATTTTTGTTTATTGTGGGTAAAAAAGGAGATTTTTGCTTTAATTTGTTTACTATGTTAAAAACAAAACCGGGATTACTAATACTCGCATTATCAGTCACGTGCGTTTTATCAGCAAAAGCACAAACAGATACCCTGAAAAAAGATAGTGTTAAAATAGACACTGCCGTACTTAATAAATACCGGATAAATTCCCGCAAAAATGCCATCCCCACGCGGGTTCGCCCCATACAGATCCAGCGCGAAATGGTACCTGTTACCATGCTCGATTATAAAGTAAACTACTGGAAAAAGGTAATCACATTCGGGCTGAACTTTAGCCAGTCGGCTTTTAGCAGTAATTATGCGGCGGGTGGCGTAAGTGCGGTGGCATTGGGTTCAAATTTTATTTATCATACCGAATATAACAAAGCGCCTTTCAGTTATGTATCCGAGCTTAACCTTACTTACGGCGTATCAAAGAATAAAGGACAGGGCAAACGCAAAACGCAGGACCGTATTTATTTTGACAACAAAGTAGCTTCGCAATTATCAAAAAGCTGGTACTTTTTCGGTGCCTTAACCTTCGAGTCGCAGTTTGATAAAGGGTTTAATTATGTCGATCAAGGCAATGGCAAGTTCGAGCAGCAATATATTTCAAACTTTATGTCGCCGGGTTATCTTACCGAGTCTGTCGGTTTTGAGTATAAGCCAAAAAGTTGGTTCGATTTGCGTTTGGGTACCGGTACCGCACGACAGACTTTTGTACTTGATCACACCATCCATAAATATCAAAAAGATAACTACGGCGTGGATACGTTAAAAACCGTAAAAAATGACCTCGCGTTCCAGGTTGTGGCGTTGCTGGATAAAGATATAGCCAAAAACATTCACTTAAATACCCGTTACGCGTTGTTTATCCCTTATGCCCAATCGCCAAAATTTATTACCCACCGTGTTGATTTAACGCTAACAGCCAAGGTGAACAGGTTAATTAGTGCAACGGTAAACGGAACGCTGTTGTATGATAAACATACATCCGATAGCGCGCAGGGTTATGAAGGCATTGGATTGGGGATGCTGTACCGGTTCCCGTAGTGCAGTCTTGAACAAATAATACAATTGAACCGGCCTTATTAAAAACAGGGCCGGCTTTATTTTGGAATAAACAATGGGATGAGACAAGTTAATATAGTTCAAAATCATACCTTTGTATCCTTATAAAAAAGATTAAAGTTTTTTAATATAATGTTTGAAAATCTTTCGGATAAACTCGACAGGGCGTTCAAGGTCCTGAAGGGTCAGGGAACTATTACTGAAATAAACGTGGCCGAAACCATGAAGGAGATCCGCAAGGCCCTTCTTGATGCCGACGTTAATTATAAAACTGCCAAAGCATTTACCGATGATGTGAGGCAAAAAGCGCTTGGTAATAATGTATTAACATCCATTTCGCCGGGCCAGTTGCTTACCAAGCTCATGAACGATGAGCTTACCGCGTTGATGGGCGGTACCACAGCCGATCTGAATTTTCCGGCTACACCCACCATCATCCTTATTGCCGGCTTGAACGGTGCTGGTAAAACAACCTTCACCGGTAAGCTTGCCAATTACTTAAAAACACAACGCAATAAAAAACCATTACTGGTTGCTGATGATATTTACCGTCCGGCGGCTATCGATCAGCTGGAGGTTTTAGGCCAGCAGATAGGTATCCCTGTTTATGCCAATCGCGACTCGAAAGACCCGGTTGCTATTGCCCGCGAAGGTATAGCCCAGGCTAAGCAGAACGGTAATAACGTGGTGATTATTGACACCGCCGGCCGTTTGGCTATTGACGAGGCCATGATGGTGGAGATTGAGCAGGTAAAAGATGCCGTAAAACCACACGAGATCCTGTTTGTGGTTGACTCCATGACCGGTCAGGATGCCGTGAATACCGCTAAAGTGTTCAATGACCGCCTTGATTTTACCGGTGTGGTATTAACCAAGCTGGATGGTGACACCCGCGGTGGTGCGGCCCTTTCTATCAAATCGGTTGTTAATAAGCCTATCAAGTTTATTGGTACCGGCGAAAAGATGGAAGCGCTTGACGTTTTCCACCCCGATCGTATGGCATCGAGGATCCTGGGTATGGGCGACGTGGTGTCTTTGGTTGAACGCGCTCAGCAGCAGTTTGACGAGAAAGAGGCTGCCGAGCTACAGAAGAAGATCCGCAAAAACAAGTTCGACTTTAACGACTTTTACGGCCAGATCCAGCAGATCAAGAAAATGGGTAACATGAAAGATCTGATGGGCATGATACCGGGCGTGGGCAAAATGATGAAGGATGTTGAGGTTGATGATAATGCGTTTAAAGCGATAGAGGCTATTATTCAATCTATGACCCCGTTTGAAAAAGCTAACCCTGAAACCATTAATCAAAGCCGCCGTAACCGCATAGCCAAAGGTTCGGGCACCGATTTACAGGAAGTTAACCGCCTCATGAAGCAGTTTGATGATATGAAGAAAGTGATGAAGCAAATGAGCAATCCCGCTGCTATGGCCAACATGATGCGCAGGATGCCTAAAATGTAAGGTAGGTATAACTTATAAAAGAACGTCTCTTGCTAAAAACAAGGGACGTTTTTTTTGCTCCTTTGCTGACGAACAAAATAAACATATGTATAATTTATTATACACAATTTCACACTTTTTGGGGGCGGAAGTCATTAAAATGTCATTTACTGTGCAATGGCACTTGCTTTGTTTTACTACAGCGAACAGATGAGGGCTTAAGTTTACCCCTCCCTCACATATTAATAACTAAAAAACTAATCATGAAAAAGTTAATTAAACCCGTTTTATTGACCGCCGCGTTATTTGCTTTTAAAGTTGGTTCGGCCCAGGTTAATCTTGGAGCAACTACCGCTACTAAAATAGCTACGCGGGTAGCTACGCCAACTGTGAATGCTGCATCAATAGCGCAAAAAGCGGTTAACACAACCTCAACCGTAACCAACCAGGCTGCAACACAGGCTCAAAATGTAGCAGCGCGGACAGCTACTCAAACCCAGGCTACCACCAACCAGGCCGTAACAGGCGTTGCCGCCAGTGAGGCCGCTAATGTTAACAGCAACGTTGCCTCAACCGTAAATGCTACCGCAGGGACAACAGCTGCACAGGCCGGCGTTAGCAGCAATACCTCAGCCGTAGGTACTGTGAATGCAACCGGAGTAACAGCAACAGGCGAAAAAACATTAGCCACAACCGAAGGTGTTGCCGCTAACACTACCGAAAAAGTAAGCAGCAATGCTGCCGCTTTAAGGGCCGGCGCTACAACAACTACAGGTAAAACAGCAGTGGCCGCGGGTAATAGCGCCGATGCTGTTAGCAAAAATGTGAGTGTTACCTCGTCCGGTAACCTGAACAGCACAGGTAATGTGGCAGCGGGTTCTAAAAAGCTAAATACCGGGTTCTCAAATAGCAGCGCTTCCAGTACAGCTGTAAAGGCGGGAAAGAAAAGCGTTACTGTTAAAACTTCGGGCAAGAGTTCAGCCAAACTAAGCGCTACCAAACAGTAATAGTATTTACATACATTAAATCAAAAAGGCCGGTACCGGCCTTTTTGATTATCCGCACTTTTTTTATTCAACATTAGCCATGAAAAAACTTAAACTTATCCTGCTGCTGGCTTTGGCCGGCCCTGCGGTTTGTGCCCAGCAAAAACCTGATACCGCGGCAAAAACAAAAGAATTGTTTGTAAATGCGGGTTTGCAATATCTTTCAAACCTTACCTATGCCGGCCGGCGCGATGAAAGCAGTGTCCCGGTACTTCTTCCCTCGGTTACATTAGTTAGCAAGCAGGGATTTTTTGTAAGTGCTATCGGCTATTTTGATCTTAATGGCTCCAAATCTGGCACCGAGGGCCTTAGCGTTACACCGGGCTATGTTTTCGCGTTTGATGCAAAACGGTATTATGGGGGCAATGTATCGGCCACCAAATATTTCATCACCAAGAGCAGTCCCATTATACTTTCTTCGTTTAATGCCACGCTCGACGGGCAGTTGTATGCTAATCCGGATGATATTGTAAAATTTACGGCGGGCATCAGCTATAGGTTTAATAAAAATAACAGCAACGACGTTGTTAATACGGCCGAATTATCAAAAGAAATTTTTGCCCTGAAAACAGGCGCGGATAAAAAAAGCGGGCTAAAAGTTACTCCTACCGCCACGCTTTATGCCGGTACACAATCTTTCTACCAAACTTATTATACCGAATCGCAGGTTACCCGCTCGATAGAGCAACCCCAGCAGCAAACACCTATTAATATCCTGTTTCCCAGCCAGCCAAAGCAAACTATCATAACGCAAACGGTAACGCAGCAAAACCAGCGCGAGGTAAGGCAATATAAGCTGCTTGCTTTCAGCGGATCGTTGCCTTTAACCTATACTATTAACAAGTGGCAAATCCTCTTTACGCCCTACCTCATCAAGCCATTTAACCAGGTTGATTATGTAAAAAACACCAAAATGAACGGGCTTTACTTTTTGTTCACCACAGGGGTTAATGTAACGTTTTAGCAATGTAAAAATGTGATTAACCATATGGCCGGGAAGGGCGGATAACAGCTTGTTTTTATTAGCTTTGTTGCAGTACAAAACAAACTGAACCAAGGCTATGCGCAGGATATTTTTTGTTCTTTTATTGTTACCGGCCCTGTTTACCATGCCGGCATTTGCCCAGGTTCCAGGGGCGCAGATTGATGTTAAACATTATACGTTTGATATTAAACTTAATGACGCCGATAATAATATAGAGGGAAAGGCCACGGTTTCGGTAAGGTTTTTGAACGGCGCAGAAGGGTTCAGCCTCGACCTGGTGAAAAAGAATGCTGAGGGTAAAGGCATGCTGGTATCGGCAGTGACCGAAAACGGGAAGCCGGTAAAGTTTACCCAGGACGATGAGCAGCTAAAGATCAATACCCGCGCCTATAAAGGGAACACCCGCGATTATACGATAAGTTATAGCGGCATCCCGGCCGATGGGTTGATCATCTCGACCAATGCATTCGGGCACCGTACTTTTTTTGGTGATAACTGGCCTAACCGGGCCCACAACTGGCTCCCCTGCGTTGATAATATTGCCGACAAAGCCACGGTTGATTTTATTGTAACCGCGCCCGATCATTACCAGGTGGTATCAAACGGCCTGCAAACCGAAGAGAAGCAACTCGACGGAAAGCTCAAACTAACCCATTGGGTTGAAGCCGTTGCGCTGCCTACCAAAGTAATGGTTATAGGCGTAGCTGAGTTTGCGGTTGACCGCCCCGGTGATGTTAACGGAATCCCGGTTTTTACCTATGTTTTTCCGGAAAGTAAAGAGGTTGGGTTTAAAAGCTATGCTGTAGCTAAAAATATTCTCCCCTACTTTATAAAAAATGTTGGCCCTTACAGCTACGAAAAATTGGCCAACGTGCAGTCGAAAACCATTTTTGGCGGCATGGAAAATGCCAGTGCCATATTCTACTTTGAAGAATCGGTTAAAAGTCCGGATATAGAGGAATTAATGGCGCATGAAATTGCCCACCAGTGGTTTGGCGATGGCGCCAGCGAGAAAAGCTTTGGCCACCTTTGGTTAAGTGAAGGCTTTGCTACTTATATGACCAATCTTTATCTCGAAAATAAATACGGGGCCGATACCTTAAAAACACGCCTTTTCGGTCAGCGTAAAAAAGTGCTGGATTTTGAAAAAGAGCGTTTAACGCCCGTGGTTGATACCGCTGTTAAAACAAAATTTATGCAGCTGCTTAATGCCAATAGCTACGAAAAAGGCGGTTGGGTACTGCACATGCTGAGGCGCAAACTGGGCGATGATGTTTTTTGGAAAGGGGTAAGAAATTATTATTCAAAATACCAGGGCAGCAATGCCAATACCGATGATTTGAGGCGGGTAATGGAACAAACCAGCGGTAAGGACCTGAAACAGTTTTTTACGCAATGGCTGCGCAACGCCGGGCACCCAAATTTGGCGGTTAGCTGGAAGTATAATGAAAAGGATGGTTACATTACCATAAATGTAACCCAAAACCAGGCCTATGTTTACAATTTGCCGCTGGAGGTGTCTGTTGACGGGCAACTGTTAACTGTGCCGGTAAAAGAGAAATCGACAACAGCCCGTTTCCGGGTAAAAGCCAAACCGGCAGATGTTAAGGTGGACCCGAATATAAACCTGCTGGCATCGTTTGAGGAAAAAAGATAGAAGCGGTTTTTAAAGAGGGCTGTCATTGTTTGACCCTCTTTTTTTGTTACGGATAGTTATAAATTAAATATATTTTTTGATCGGTATGAAAAATATAGGCGTTGCTTGCGGCCCGTGCTATACGCTCATACTGCACAGGCATTAGCCACAAGGCCGGTATCCGCTCCTATCACTAACGCAGCCCTTTGCACTATCCCCAAGATAAATTTATGGCATAATAACTAACCCTCCTACGCGGCTATCACCCTGTTGATCACCTTTTCCAGGTCTTCCAGATCAAATGGTTTGGCTAAATAGCTTTGGGCGCCGGCATGATTGGCCAGGATCTGGATATCGCTGTTTGCTGAAAAGTAAATTACCGGTATTTCTTTAAGCCCCTCGGTTTTTTTGAGGGTTTGCGTGGCAATGATCCCGCCCGAATCGGGGATCCAGTTATCCATCATGATCACATCAGGCAAAATGCCCGAAACTTTCTCAACAATGTTATTGCAGTCGCTAAATGTGTGCACTTCCCACCCTTGTTCCTCCAAAATGTAACTGCAAATAGAAAGTATGTCCTCGTCGTCATCAAATATGACAATTTTTTTAGATGGAGTATTCATTGGATAGTTGTATGTGAATTTATAGAAATCTTTTCATACAAACAAATGTTTTAAATTGAAAATTAAATTTGCCCGTTTAAACAAGACTTTATATCGCCCTGCTTTAAATTAACCCCATGGGTAAACTACTTCTTAACCACTACAAAATCTAATTATTGACTTTGTAACCGATTAATTACTACGTTTTATTAAAAACAGTAATATTTTTACTTATCCAATTTTAACAGCCGTATTAATTCCTGTTGTCCAACAAATAAACCTGTAAATCCTGTTTCATGAATACGCAAATCAAATCGATTTTATTGGGCGCCATGCTGCTTGGCCCGGCTGCTGCAATAAACGCGCAAACAAAGGCAAGCTTGTGGCTTACCAGGGCCGACAGATCGGCACTTTTTGAGCAGCAAAAAGTGCCGCTTACTTTTAAAACCGGGAACGCCGGCGGCACTACTATTACTGTTAATGATAAGCAACATTACCAGCCGATAGACGGGTTTGGATTTGCATTAACCGGGGGTAGTGCTATGCACATCATCCGTATGAGTGCCGACAGCCGGGCCGCGCTGCTTAAAAATCTTTTCGCGGTTACAGGGAATGATATTGGTATCGGTTATTTAAGGCTGAGTATTGGTGCATCCGATCTCAACGAGAAAGTATTCTCCTATGATGATATGCCCAAAGGCCAGACAGATCCAACGTTAAAACATTTTAACCTTGGCCCGGATAAAACCGATGTGATCCCGGTAATGAAACAGATCCTGGCAATTAATCCGGCAATCAAGGTATTGGGTTCGCCATGGTCGCCGCCGGCCTGGATGAAAACCAATAATGATACCCGCGGCGGCAGGTTAAAACCCGATTGTTACCCGGTGTATGCTAACTACCTGGTTAAATATATCCAGGCGATGAAGGCCAATGGAATTAATATTGATGCCATCACTATTCAAAATGAGCCATTGCACCCAGGCAATAATCCCAGCTTGCTGATGGTTGCGCCCGACGAAGCCGACTTTATCAAAAACAATCTTGGTCCGGCGTTTAAGGCTGCAGGCATCAAAACAAAGATCATTGTTTACGATCATAATGCCGACAGGCCCGACTACCCTATTTCGATATTGAATGACCCGGCTGCCCGTAAATATGTGGATGGTTCGGGCTTTCACCTGTATGGCGGCGATATCTCGGCCCTTACCGATGTGCACAACGCCCATCCTGATAAAAACATTTACTTTACCGAGCAGATGACCGTTGAGCCCGAAAATCAAAGTACTATCAACATTGCCTGGCCGGTAAAAAGCCTTATTATTGGCGCAACCCGTAACTGGAGCCGCAATGTACTGGAATGGAACCTTGCCGCCGACCCTGAATATAAGCCCTACACCGACAGGGGTGGCTGCCCAATGTGCCAGGGCGCCGTTACCATTGATAAAAACCAAGTAAAGAAAAACATCGCTTATTATTCAATTGCTCACGCTTCCAAATTTGTACGTCCGGGTTCAGTACGTATTGCTTCAAACAATATGGATACTTTACCTAATGTGGCTTTCAAAACCCCCGATGGCAAAAAAGTGCTTATCGTAGCCAACACCAGCGATGGCGCGCAGGATTTTAACATCCAGTACCAGGGAAGAGTATTAGCTGTTAAACTTGATAAAGGTTCGGTTGGAACGTATATCTGGTAATATAAAACGGTTCAGGAAAAATTTAAATGCACAACAACATGTTAACATCGTTAATAAAAAACATAAAGGTAAGGTCTGGGATTAAAGCTTTGCTGGCCGCGGCTCCTGCATTATTTGTCTCGTTACAAGGCAATGCACAAACTGGCTTTTTAAAAGCCGAAGGCAAAAAAATAGTTGATGAAAAAGGGCAGAATGTATTGCTGCGTGGTATGGGTTTAGGGGGATGGATGCTGCAGGAAGGCTATATGCTGCACATTAACAAAGACAGCCGGCAGTACCGCATTCGTGAAAGGCTGGAAGAGCTAATGGGCCCGGCCGAAACCAGGGAGTTTTATGATACCTGGCTGGCCAATAATACCCGCAAAATTGATGTAGACTCGATGAAACGCTGGGGATTTAATTCTATTCGTCTGCCAATGCACTACAACCTTTACACCTTGCCAGTTGATAAGGAGCCCGTTGCCGGTAAAAACACTTGGCTGGATAAAGGGTTTAAAATGACCGATGACTTATTGGCCTGGTGTAAAGCGAACCACATGTACCTGATCCTTGACCTGCATGCCGCGCCCGGCGGACAAGGCAACGACCTGAACATCTCCGACCGCGACCCGGACAAACCATCACTTTGGGATAGCGAGGCTAATAAGCAAAAAACCATCGCCCTTTGGCGTAAACTGGCCGAACGGTATAAAAACGAACCTTACATAGGCGCTTATGATATTATCAACGAGCCAAACTGGGGTTTTGATGATCCTCAAAATGATAAAAACGGACTGAAGGAAAAAACAAACGGTCCGCTAAGAAAACTGATGGTTGATATTACTGCTGCCATTCGTGAGGTGGATAAAAAACACATCATTATTATTGAAGGCAACGGCTGGGGCAATAACTATAACGGTATTTTACCCCAATGGGATAAAAACATGGTGCTGAGCTTTCATAAGTACTGGAATTTTAACGATCAGAAGTCTGTTGATCATATCGTAAAAACCCGCGAGCAGTATAATATCCCCGTATGGTTGGGCGAAACCGGCGAAAACTCAAATACCTGGCTTACCGAAGCTATCGGCTTATTAGAAAAAAATAACATTGGCTGGTCATTATGGCCATTAAAAAAATTGGGCATCAACAACCCGATGGAGATCCGTTCAAATCTGAACTATGATGATGTGGCGAGGTACCTGAACACCGGCAGGAATAAACCTAACGAGAGCAATACGTATAGCGGCACCCTTGAGCTTGCTACGTATGCTAAATTAGAAAATACCATTATCCATCATGATGTCATCGATGCTATTTTCAGGCAGCCGCATACAAGCGTTACCAAGCCCTTTAAAGCCAACAGGATTGGCAACGGCACCGTGATCAATGCTGTTGATTATGACCTGGGCCGCAACGGTTACGCATATTTTGATACCGATACCGCCGACTATCATACTTCAGGCAAACCCGGTGTAGGCAACAAAGGCCATGTTTATCGAAATGACGGCGTTGATATCAGCAAAGATTCTACGAAGTATGACAGTTACTATGTAGATCATATTGAAACCAATGAATGGACACAGTACACAATACAGGTTAAAACACCGGGCAGATACTCCCTAAGCCTCAAAGTGGCATCCGCCACCGATGATGCCAAACTATCTGTTTTAGTTAATAATATAACCCAGGCAAAAGAAGTGGCGGTTCCCAACACCGGCGGGTTAAAAAAATGGCAGGTTATTGCTGTAAAAAACATTGTTTTAAAGGCCGGGAGCAACAAAATAAAGGTATTAGCTAACAACGGAGGGTACAACCTGCATTACCTGCAGTTTTGGAAAGGGAAGTAAATACAGGTACGCTATACTTATTTAAACAGCCGGAGTATATATTATTTGCTCCGGCTGTTTATTTATCTAAGATGCCAAAAATGATTTTTTCCTTTACCGGCGCAAATATGCAGGGCTTGCCTGCGGGCAAAAGCTACTTGCACCTTCGGGTTTAACCCGTAATTTTTTAATATTATTTTCTGATAAAAAGGTATTGTAAATAACTGTTTTTATAGTTAAATTTATTATATCAATTATCAATGTCACCTAACATAGGGAGAAGTCGTTATGAAAAAACAAGCTACGATAGTTTGTCAGCCTGATAAGACTGAAACTACCCAACCACTACAGGTAAATTGCCCGCCATCTCATCAAAAAATGTATCGCGATCATACACATTGCGATCATGTGCATGGCAGGGTTAACAAATTTCCAATTGGCAGCAACCGCGGGCCATGCTTTTTTTAAGTTAACAGGCTATTTAATATAATAGTACAGTTGGCTGTATGGCTTAAAGTTTTGCAGGTAAACTGCTAAGCTGCATAACCCAATTTGCCCGCGCCGGGTATCAGCCCCGGCTTCGCCGGCAAATGATTGTTTTGTATTGACCGCTATTAAACTCCAAATCAGCTGTTGTGTAGCCAGCTTTATTTTGGCCTACTGGTTAATGTATTTGTATTTTTTTCGCCCATCCTGTACTTCAATTATTTTAATAGTGCTTACCGGTATTGCTTTTTTCAGTGAAAGAATCTTTGATTGGATCCCGATAACAGAATCCTGGATAACCCAGGTCCGGTCGAAGTAAAAGGTTGATCGCCTACCATTGATATCTGTAAAACGTATTTCAATAGATGGCCCGTTCTTTAGCTTGTAAGGAGTTCCGTTTTTATCGAAGCATTTAATCGAATCAATAGGGTAAACACTATAGGTATGCTTATGCCCAAGAGGGTCCTGGGCGGTAACCGGCCTTAAATTCACCGTTTCCAGGGTTGGCACCTGTTCCAGGAAAGTACCAACAGGCATGTAATAGGTTTTGCAGGAGCTTGAAAAGATTGTTAGTGCTGCGATAGTGATAAGGGGTAACGGTTTGGTTGTCATGTAGTTTATAAGATAAAGGCTTCTTAAGGCTATAATTTTTTCAGCACTGTTTTCAGCAGTTTCAATTGTCGTTATTACTTTACTGGCGCAAGTATGAAGGGCAGGCAAAGAGAGGGTGGGTACTTGTGCCTTCTTTGTTTTCTATAATCTAAGCCAGTAACGGATCGACTAATAAAATATCAACCAAGCCTGGTAAATCATAGTAATCCCGTGCGCTGCTGTATAAATAATCTTCAGGTTTTTCGACAAATCCGGCCTCTACTGGGTTGTTATGAATGTAATCTAATTTTTGATGCAATACTTTATGGTTAAACAGCATAATGGGATGATTGTCCTGTTGCCATAATTGAAACTTTTCGTTATTGCTATTTTTCGTTCCGGCGCGTTTCATCATCCATAAAAGCCATTCCTTTCGGCTTTCAATCGGATTGTTTTCAATTGTACTTCGTAATATGGCTGCGGTGTGTTTTTTCATATCACGCAATATATCCTCCAGTTTATTGCCGCTGCTTCCAATAATCATATGAACGTGGCTGGTCATGATACACCATCCATATATTTCAAGACCCTTATGCTTTTGACAATGCCTCCAGCTGTCAAGCAATACCTGTTTGTATTCATTTCTTATAAAAAGGTCTATCCAATACACAACAGAAAAGCTTACAAAGTATAATTTATCCTGATCGTGAAATTTGTATTTGGTACTCATATTTTCGAATATTTGGCACAAGTAGCCTTTTCACACATTGCCACCCCTTCATACTTGCGCCAGTGGGGGGGGGGAGATTCTTGTTATGCTGTTATGAACAATCAAGGACTATGTCATTTTTATTGAATGTACTTCCGTTTTATCTTATGCAATGGATATGTCGTTTCTATCCCGCCCAATCCTCTCTATCCAAGCTCCTGAAATGAATAGCTTCAGTTAAATGCTCCGGTTTAATCTCCTCACTCACTGAAAGATCTGCGATAGTGCGGGATATATGGTAAAGGTACAAATCGCCAGATTTTCATACTTGTGCCGGAGTGCGTTGAGCAATAATTCTGGTTAGTTCTTTCACGACTTTGTCAGAGGAGTTTCCGTTAAACAAATACCGACTACCATCAATAAACTCCAATTTCATTCTGTTTATCAGGAGCCAAGAGGTTGTTAAACGCATGCATTGATTTACATCTTTTGTAATATCTTTCCCGAAAATGCTCTGAATAATTATTGAATTTTTAGTTAAAATTATAGTCTTTGAGATATATGAGATTGCTGTAAAAAGTATCACAAATCCCAAAAGGCACCAAATCAATTCAATAAAATCCCTGCAAAAAAATCCGATAATGATCACGCAGGACACGGATATCCAATAAGCCATGCGATTATCGCTCTTATTTGTTACACTTGAAATGGATTTGTTGCTAATCATTTATTTTTGCCTTTATACTTGTACTTATTCTCGGAACAAGAATAAAACTAAAGGACGCTACCCTTGCTGTCCGAAGTTTCCGGCTTCGGATTACTCTTTCCCGAGACATTGTCTCGTTGTACCTTACCCAGCCCAGCCCTCTCTATCCAAACTCCTGAAATGTATAGCCTCGGCTAAATGCTCCAGTTTAATTTCCTCACTCCCGGAAAGATCGGCAATTGTGCGGGATACTTTAAGGATGCGGTCGTACGCTCTTGCCGAGAGGCCGAGTTTTTCCATGGCTTTTTTGAGCAGGGTTTGGCCGGCCGCGTTGATCTTGCACAGGTCGCGAACCATTTGAGGGCTCATTTGTGCGTTGGCGTGCAGATCGGGACGGTTGCCGAAACGCTCTACCTGGATTTCCCTCGCCCTGATCACCCGCTCGCGGATGAGCTCACTTTTTTCGGCAGCACGGTCAGATGATAGTTCGCTGAAGTTAACCGGTGTTACTTCCACATGCAGGTCTATCCTGTCCAGCAGCGGGCCTGAAATTTTGCTCAGGTATTTTTGCACCATACCCGGCGGGCAGATGCATTCTTTTTCGGGATGATTATAATATCCGCATGGACAGGGGTTCATACTTGCCACCAGCATAAAACTGCTCGGATAATCTACCGTAAATTTAGCGCGTGATATGGTTACCCGGCGCTCTTCGAGCGGCTGGCGCATTACTTCCAGCGCGCTGCGTTTAAACTCCGGCAATTCATCTAAAAATAAAACGCCGTTATGGGCCAAAGAGATCTCGCCGGGGGCAGGGTTGCTTCCCCCTCCTACTAAAGCTACATCGCTAATAGTATGGTGAGGGCTCCTGAACGGACGAATGGTTACCAGGGCATCGGCAGCGGCAAGTTTGCCTGCCACCGAATGGATCTTGGTGGTTTCTAACGATTCATATAAACTCAATGGCGGCAAAATAGAGGGCAGTCTCCGGGCCAGCATGGTTTTACCAGCTCCGGGCGGACCAATCAGGATCACATTATGGCCGCCGGCCGCGGCAATCTCTAAGGCACGCTTAATATTTTCCTGGCCCTTTACTTCGCTGAAATCGCTGTCGTAATTGCATAGGCTGTCGTAAAACTCTTCACGGGTGTTTACTATTTCGGGCTTAAGCTCGGATGTGCCGTTAAAAAAGCCAACGACGTCTTTAATGCTTTCAACACCGTAAACTTCCAAATCGTTTACAATGGCTGCTTCACGGGCGTTTTGTTTAGGGAGGATAAACCCTTTAAAGCCATCTTTTCGGGCCTGTATGGCTATGGGCAAAGCGCCTTTTATGGGCTGCAGACTTCCATCGAGTGAAAGCTCGCCCATGATGATGAATTTATCAAGGGTTTCGGGTTCTATCTGGCCGGATGCGGCTAATACGCCGGTAGCAATAGTAAGATCATAGGATGAGCCTTCCTTTTTGATATCGGCCGGGGCCATATTAACCACTACCTGCTGGCGGGGCATCCTGAAACCGCAGTTTTTTAGCGCCGATTCTATCCTGAAATAACTTTCTTTTACAGCCACATCGGGCAGGCCCACAATGAAATATTTTGTGCCCGAAGCAATATTCACCTCAACTGTTATGGTAATAGCCTGTATCCCATAAACCGCGCTTCCAAAAGTTTTAACCAACACAGTGATAAAAGTTTAATTGAAGCGAAAGATATAGAATTTTGATGAAGTGATAAAGCGGGACCATATAAAACAAAAAACCCGCCGGTACCGGCGGGCCTTCTTATAATCACATTGTTTAATCTCATCTTAAAAATGTTCCGGCCTGGCAAACAACCAGGAGCATGGTGCAGGAAACAATCACACAAACCATCAGCATTATTGACCATGTATTGGGATTGTGTTTGCTGATGCGCGCAAAAGCGGCATTCACCTTTTTAAAGTAGCGGCTGTTCAGCAATACAAAATAATTAAGTACAAACGCGCCTGTGGCCCCCAGTAATATCATTAAGCCGGATACCGGACTTAACTGAAACCAGCCGGCGGTTAAAAATAACTGTGCAACACTTACTAAAATGGCCAGCAAAATGATCATCAAAAAGCTTGCTCCAAAAAGGGCGTTGGCTTTTGGCAATCCGCCGTGACCAAAGTTTTTAACATTCCACCTGTAAAACGTTACATAAATGGACTTGTAGGTTTCTGCTGCTTTCATAATGTTATGGTTTTAGGTAATTAATTCGGTACAAAATAATATTACTTGCACAATATTAGTTTAAAAACGGGATTGGCAAAATTTTATTGCGGCCATGCTTTATTTTTATCGCATTTATATTCATTTATTTGGTTTGATGTTTATATCGCAAAAAAACAACGCGGAGAAAGAAATAATTTTATTCTGCATGGCTCCGGGAAAAAGAACACTTTGGTAAAATCAATGTTACAATACCCAATATCTCCCCTTTTTGTAGCGTATCAGGCAATATTTAATGCTGCTTTCATGTTATTAGAGCACATTTATAGCATATAATGCTGCCTACGGGGTTATGGATGTAGTGGTTAAGCTGGGTGAGCTGTTTTTATGCTTTAAAAGTTTAAGTTTGATATTTGTCGAATACGCGTCTATCAAAAAAATTAACCAACATGCTAACATCTAAACCCTATGAAACCTCATGATTTAAGTTTCCCTATTTACCACGGCCCTACATCACCTATAACACAATTTAATTAACCTTACCTGTCTGCACCTAAACCTGGATGAAAACCATCTTTCTTTCATTAATACTGTTATGCCTGTTTTCCGGGGCCTTTGCCCAAAAGGCCACAATAAAAGGGAAGGTCACCGATTCCCTGAATAAGCAAGCTCTTGAGTTGAGTACTGTTGCCGTTGTCGACCTGAAAGATACCTCGCTTATAGCTTATACCCTCAGTAAAAAGAACGGGGATTTTGAATTACAGCGCCTACCGGTTGATAAACGGGTACGCCTGGTTATTTCCTATGCCGGGTATCAAAACTATATCCATAATTTTAATTTTAAAAAAGGCGATATAGTTGATCTGGGCAATGTTACCCTCAGCAGTAAGATGCTTAAAGAGGTGGTGGTACGTGCAGAGCGGGTTCCAGTCAAAGTAAAAAAAGATACCATTGAATTTGATGCTGCCGCTTTCAAAACCCGCCCCAATGCCGCCGTTGAAGAATTGCTTAAAAAGCTTCCCGGCGTACAAATAGATGGCGACGGAACTATTACCGTTAACGGGAAACAGGTAAGCAAACTGTTGATTGATGGCAAGCAGTTTTTTGGCTCGGACCCTAAGATCGCTACCAAAAACCTTGACGCGGCCATTGTTGCACAGGTTCAGGTTTATGACGACCGGGAAAACGATCCCGATCATTTGGTAAGTGAAACCCAGGTACAGAAGATCATTAACATCAAACTTAAAAAGGCCATTAAAAAAAGTGTTTTCGGTAAGGTATTCGGAGGTGTGGGTTCGCGCGATAGGTACGAGGCCGGGGGATTGTTCAATATGTTTCGGGATACGCTGCAGGTAAGCCTCATTGGGTTAAGCAATAACCTTAATCATACAGCTTTTTCTCGCGATGAGCTTAATGCCGAGGGTGGTTTTGACCGCAGCGGGGGTAACACATCCTTTAACGGCGGCCGAAACTGGGGCGGCGGCATTGAAAAAATTACGTCCGGAGGGTTTAACCTTAACCAAAACTATGGCGAAAAGCTAAAGCTTAACCTGCAATATTTTTATACACAGCGGAACAACAAAATTGAATCAGCCAATTTTCAGCAGCAGTTTCTGAAGGATACAACGCTGTTAACCCGTGCTTCAAGCAGCAGGTATGCAAACAATCATACGCACACTATAAGCGGACTTGTAGAGTGGAAGCCTGATACTATCCGCAACCTGCGCTATAATCCGTCATTAAGTTATAATTCTAACAATAGCAGCTCCTCGTCGTTGGGCAATACTTCAAATAATTTTGATATGCCAGTGAATAAATCGGTATCAGGCTCCGTGGGCGACTGGCATTCAACGCAATTTAACCAAAGCTTTTATTTTCATAAACGATCTAAGAACAAAAGCAAGGAGTCGTTCACTATCTCGCATAACCTGAGCATTAATCCTAACCACAATAACAATTTCAATAATAATGATGTGGTTAATTACCAACGCCCGGAATTATCAGATAGCTTGCATAGGTTATCTACCCGCACATCAAACAATGCTTCGGGCAATCTCGATTTTAGTTACCGATACCCGCTAACCAAAAAGCTTATTGTCGATGTTATCACATCGGGCATATATAATAAAACCAGCGACCAGGTTTTTACCTTCGACCGTAAAACAGGCGACTTTGATTCGCTGCTCACTAATCAAAGCTCCGACCTTAAACGGGATCTGTGGACCGAGAATATTAAACCGGGGATCACTTATCAGCTTAATAAAAACGCACAAATCATCGCCGGGCTTAACACTCAATGGCAGCAGATCAATAACAATTTCGCGACCAGCAGGCTTGTTCAAAATTATTTTTTCCTGTTGCCAACAATCCGTATCGAAGCTTATGGAATATTCTTGAGTTATGAGCGCCGTGTTAACCAGCCGGGGGTATCAAACCTGCAGCCTATTACTATTGTTTATAGCCCGTTGTACAGCTACACCGGTAATCCAAATTTGAGGCCCGGCATAAGCAATACCTATTACTTTAATTTTTTCAAATACTTTAATAACAGTCAGCTGGGTATTTACTCGTACGGCAACATTTCTTCGCAAAAAAACATGGCAGTTTCACAGCAAACCATTCGCTCAGACGGGGTGCAAAATAGTACTACCGTTAACCGCGATGGCAGGCCAAGCTATAATTTTTCAGTTGGTGTCTCTAAAGGGTTCAAAAAGATAAAAGACTGGCAGCTCGGCACATCAGCTAATTTTTACGGCAACTATTACCAAAACCTTAATTTGCTGAATAATGTGGAAGGCTGGCAAAATACTGTTGCATACGGATTGCGCGAAAATATTAATGTTAACTGGAAAGATGTGATTGACCTAAATACCGCCGTTGGTTTTAACCAATCGAACTCCAAATATCATTATGACGATTTCAGGAGTATCAGGGTAGCTACCTACAATATAAGCAACAGCCTGGTGGTAAGGTTTCCTAAAAAAGTCATCTGGGAAACCAGGCAGGATTTTAATTATAACAGCCAGGTTGCGGCAGGTTTTAAAAAAGGGGTTAACGTAGTGAGCTCGTCCCTGACCCTGCAAATGCTTAAAAAAGACCGGGGAGAACTTAAACTTTCCGTTTATGATCTCTTTAATCAAAACGTGAGCGTGTACCGTTACATTAACACCAATTCGGTTAACGATGTGCAAAACAATACACTGAAGCGATATTTCCTGGTTACTTACAGTGTCAAGTTCAATAAGCTAAGCACTAAATAAATGTCGGAAAAAAATAAAGGAACTGTATTAAGCTATATAGCGTCTAATAATTCAAGTAATTAAACAGTGTTAATAATCAGCGAATTAAGATTTAGGCTTTGTGCATTCTGCTTTTAGCTATGTAAAAAGAGCCAGCCGCTGTTTTTTGCCTGCTTTGTGTAACTATCCTTACTAAGGTATAGTCTTACCAGTAATCAAAGCCTCCCCCATTATGAAAACCAGGACCTACCTTTTTTTATCCATTACTATTGCAGTAATAGTTAGCTTGTCAGGACGCGCTGAGGCGCAGGACCTGCCCGGTAAACGCGATTCCATCAATTCGGTTATATTAAATGAGAAACGCGTTATCCAGGTAATATTGCCCGATGGTTATAAAGCCGGTTCGGCAACCAAATATGATGTATTGTACATCATTGACGACTGGAATATAAAATTAGGGCGCGATATCCAGCATTTTATTTTTGATGAGCACACCATGCCGGCAATGATAATCGTCGGGTTACTGAATGTTGACCGTGATAGAGATTTTTTGCCGACCCATAATAACGGAAATAAAACATCGGGCGGGGCTGACAAATTTCTAAAGTTTTTTAAAGAGGAGCTGATCCCTTATATTGATAAAACCTATCCTTCTGATGGTGATAATACCCTTTTCGGCCACTCTTTCGGCGGCGTGTTTGTTACGTATGCTTTACTGAACGAGCCGCAGCTCTTCAGCAATTATATTGCCGGCGACCCAAGTTATTGGTGGGATAATGGCGTGATGCTTAAGCAGGTTAAAGAGAAGTTGCCTTTGCTTGCAGGTAAGGGTAAGGCTCTTTATATCGGCGGGCGTGAAGGACAGGGCATGAAGGAGATGAACATAAACGCAATGGATAGCCTGCTGAAAAAAGATGCCCCGAAGGGTTTTGAGTGGGTGGTTAAAGCGTATCCAAAGGAATCGCACGGGACCGTGAGGTTGAAAAATATGTATGATGGTTTAAGGTTTGCTTATAACGACTATGGCGGTAAGCCACTGGAGTTTCACCCATCCCGCGGAATTGTACTTAAGGATAAGCCAATAAAGATCTGGTACTTTGACGATACCACAAAAGTGCACTATACATTTGATGGCTCGCAGCCGTCAGTGGCATCGCCGGCTGTAAGGCCCGAAATAGAGTTATCAGGCGCCGCAAGTGTTACCCTGCGGAAGATAGCCGACCGGGCGAAATTTGACAAGAGCACCAGCGGCGATTTCAGGGTGGGTACTTATCTGTCTGCAACACGGCTCAGGAAAAACTACAAGCCGGGCGGCCTTCATTACGCTTATTACGAAGGCCAATGGGATAGGCTACCCGACTTTAAGACTTTAAAACCAGTTAAAGAGGGCGTAGCCGATAGTACTTTCAGTATCAATAAACTTCCCCGCCAAAACAATTTCGGCGTAGTGATGGATGGGCAATTTGAAGTTAAACAGGATGGCTATTACATTTTTGGGTTAGGGAGCGACGATGGTTGCAAAGTGTACCTGAATGATAAGCCGATCATTGACCTTGATGGGTTGCATGACGGCGATATTGAACGTTCGTACATCGTTCCTTTGAAAAAAGGCTTTTATCCGCTGCGGATAGAGTACTTTCAGAAAGAAGGTGGCCGTAAGCTTGATTTTGTTTACGTAACCCCCGATAATATCGCCAAAAAGAAGATCTCGCCAATTCCCTACGCATTGCAGTATGGGCCCAGATAGGTTGCTTACCGTAGAGGCCGTTTAAAAACGACAGTTTTTGAATGTAGAGACGCATAATTGCGTCTCCCGCCTGCAATTTACGGTAGCTAAGACGCTTTTGAAATCGCTTGTCCTGCGGAAGACGCAATATGCGTCTCTACAAAAATATTATCCCTTAGAAAGAACCCGGACCGCCCGGGCCACCTCCTCCTGGACCACCGCCCGGTCCACCCGGACCTCCGCCATCGCGGTTAAACCTGCGCTGGCCGGGTTGCTGATCCGGGGCCTTGCCTGCAAATTTTTGTAAACGAAGTGTGAATGTCAGCAAGTAGTAACGCCCAAGCCTGTTTACAGTAGATTGCGTAGTTATATTGCCATTTACAACCGATGTATAACCTGTGTTTTGGTTGAAAAGATCATACGCTGCCAAACGGATGGTGGCGCGGTGATCTTTCAAAAAGCGGCGTTCAACGTAAGTATTCAGAATGTTAGGGTTTTTAATACCAAGACTTGGGTCATATCCATAATTTACAGTACGGGTAAAGTCATAGCTCAGGGTCCAGTCTTTCCAGAAATAATTTTTGCCGGCCAGCCCTAAATTTAACGTGCGGAAGTTTGAGCTGCCATCAATAAGCGTACTATGGATAGAGTTGGTTGTTTTATTGATGCCATAGCTGCTGCTTGCTTCTGCATCAATAACATCAACAATATTTACCCTGAATTTTAAACCGGGGGTAAAGTTGAGGTTTTTGGCTATGTTTTTTAATGGAGCAGCTGATGCGGCAACATTATTACTATCGATGCTGTTTGAGAATGCCACACCATTGGTGTAAGTTAAGGCGCTATTAAATTGCAGGGTAAATTTGCGCTGGGCCCACGGTTTGGCGTATACCACATTGGCAGTGCCCGAATAGTAACCATCCGCATTTAAATAGTTGGTAAGATTAGTGCCCTCAAAGCTTTTTAACGATGGATCTGCTGCTAACACCGCCTTACTAAATTTGCGGGGATAAGAAATAGTGTTTTGTACTATTTTATTTTGTGTTGCGGTAAAGTTGAAATTGGTAAAGAAAATATTGCCGGTTTGGAAACTGAAATTATTATATCTCAATGAAAAGTTATTGGCAAGTTCCGGCTTTAGGTTAGGGTTACCCTGTACCGGGTAAAGCGCGTTTGTGAAATCAATAACGGGCTGCAGCTGGCTAAATGTAGGCTGGTTGCTTGATCCGTTATACAGGAAGTTTAAAGCTTTTCCTCTCGAAAAATTATAGCTGAAACGAGCGGTTGGGATCACGTTAAACGTGGTTACGTGCGTAGCCGAATCGTTTTTAAGGTTTAATCCGTTTAATGCGGCCGGTTGTACGCCAATACCTACAGTAACGTTGTATTTCTTTTCGATAAAGCGGTAGTTCAGGCCAACGCGGTTGGTGGTAAAATTGTATTTATAGTTATTACTCAACCTGTCGTAATGGTCATATGTATTGGCGGTACTCAGCGTATCGGTTTCCCTGTCGCTTGTGGTGTTTGAGCGGTTAAAGGCATAATTTAACTCCAGGTACCCCCGTTTACTTAGAGGCTCAATGTAGGAGATGTTTGTACCAAAGCTGGTTACGCGGCTATCGGTATAGGTTTGCTGATTGGCAGGCGCCTGGCGGGGTGCGCCATCGGCATAATCATAAGTCGGATTATCGAACTGCGATGTTTTTGACGTATTAGCGCTGATGTTAATACTTAGGTTACGGCCATGCCCGTTGAAGCGGTGGTTATACAAGGCGTTAATACCATAGCTTGGTGTTGTGCCGTCGGTATGAGATAGCGAGGTATATGAGGGATGTGTTATACCATCAATAGTTGTTGATAAGGATTCGTTAGCGTCTGTATTAGTGCTCGAATAGGTGAAGTTTGGTACAACTTTTAAGTAATTAATGGTATCAGGTTTCCACTCAAGGTTAAAGTTAAAGCGATGGTTAATGGGATTATCTGTTTGATCGCTTTTTTGCGTACTTATACTTGGCGACTGAACGTTGTTGGTTTGGATAGATGAGCTAATGGTGTTGGTAGTATTATCAGTATAGCTGTAACTTCCGTAAACAGAGAGTGTTTTACCCCACTGATCGCGGAAGTTGGCACCAATGGCGTGCGCGTTGGTGATACCGTTTGCGCTGGTTGTGGAGCTGCTTGAGCCACGCAACGCATTCCCCCGGCCGCCGCCCCCGCCGCCAAAACCACCACCACCTCCGCCACCCGATGATGGGCTACCGTAAGTAAATGTATTTACGTTGGTATTGTTAATGGTACCCAATACGGCTATTTGTTGTTCATTATTGAAGTTGAAAAATTTCAGATCGCCTATATAACGGTTGGCATTGGTGACGCCTGGGTCTTTAGGTAAAAAATCCTCGCCGTCGCCGGCTGTGGCTTGTCCAAAATAGCCATGGTTCTTGTCCTTGCGGATGGTGATGTTCAGGATCTTATCCGGTTCGCCGGTTTTTATGCCGGTAAGGTTGGCCTGATCGCCGTAGTCATCAATTACCTGGATGCTTTCAACCACATCGGCAGGCAGGTTCTTGGTTGCTGTTTTAACATCACCCCCAAAAAAATCCTTTCCGTTAACCCTTACTTTGGTCACCGATTTGCCCTGTGCGGTTACATTACCGTCTTTATCCACATCAACGCCGGGCAGTTTCTTTAACACGTCTTCAACAGGAGCATTTTCGCGTACAGGATATGCGCTTACTTTATATTCGGTTGTATCCTCTTTTAATATCACCGGGTTAACGCCTACAATGGTAACCTGGTTAAGCATATTGGTTTCGGTTTTTAAAACTATCGGGCCAAGATCAACCGGTTGGGTCCCGGCATCAAGCGAGTAATGTTTTTTAATTGCGGTGAAACCGATTGATGAAATGGTAAGGGTTAGTTTGTTGCCCTTTACTACCGGGAACGAAAACTTACCTGTAGCGTCGGCAATAGCTATGGTGCTGTCGCCGCCGTTTGAAACCAGTTTAACACTGCTGCCGGGTAATGAAAGTTTCGTGGAGTCGACAATAGTTCCCTTTACTTCCCGCCCTGTTTGGGCGTAGGAACCAAAGGCAAATAAAAGGGTAAAACTTAAAATAAGAAATAGGGGTTTCATAAACGTTTTTTCGGCGTACAATTATTGTTTTTTTGTGTATATAGACGCAATTGAACTGCAAATGTTCAACTTAAAATCTGCTAAAAGCCCTATCAATATATTATTGTTACACATTAGGCCTGTAATTGCTTATCAATCATATTATTGTTACAAATTATTACGCAAAAAAGGCCGGGGTCTCCGGCCTTGTGGTTGTTATAAAGATCAGTCAGTCAATTATAAGCGGCGGGTTGTGCTCAGTGAGTTCCGTTTGGAGGTCTTAAGGTTTATTACGAATATGTGAATAATTAGTTTCAATATTTGTTGCTTCAAATACCAAATAATGCTATTGATGCGTTAATAATCCACACGAGAAATAAACTATTGTTTAAAATGAATTTATATGATAGTAACATTGTGGCATGAAATTTCGTTATACTTAAACCAAACATTAACCTATGAACAATATTAGAAACTCGCTGCATTCAAAAGTGCACAAATGGATTGATACGATCGGTTTTAGGCTGAATACATCACAAACAAACAGCAAAAGTCAGGTTACAACCAATCATTATTTTTTTGAAACCTTTAATTTTTTCGAAAAATCGAAGAAAAACAGGCCCGAGTTAACAAAATTTTTATGCTTTGATGCTTACGGCGAAAAAATAAACGTTAAGTCGCTGCTTGATTTGCAGATTGCCTTTTTTGAAAATATAAGCCAGCTTAAATAGGCAAAGGGCTTTTTACACCCGGCCGAATAATTGTTTTAAGTCATCAGCATTTTGTTAAAACAAATCCATAAAATAAAAATCCCACCCTACAAATAGGGCAGGATTTTAAGAAGGATTTTTAAGAGATGTGCCAGATTAGTTTTCAACATTGGTACGTGGCCAGCAGTTCATACTTCCTGTTTTCTCATTCAGTATATCCTGGTTGGCGGTGTTTATACCCCTAACCATTCCCCCTTCAATATTTACAACCGGCCTCGTCGGATTAAGGGCTTCCTTTATCCTGAGGTGAAGGTCGGCATAATGAGCTGCTGTTATTGCATCGCCGCCCTTGGGCAGGCCGGTGTCAATTTTCTTTAATTCGGCACGTACCATGGGCCTGATATCAGACAATGCGATGTTGATTGGGGTAAAGCCCCAGCTTGCCAGCTGCGCGCTTGATATACCCGGGAACGAAAAGCTTGCATCTGTATTTAACAGGTTCTTCAGGTTTTCAATATAGCCCCTTTGCAGGTTGCGCTGGTAGCCGTCGGGTTTGGTTGTGCCGAATATGCCCGTATGCAAATCGGTTAATAACTGCGCAACGGTATAGGCATTAGCGCCATTTTTGGCCTCGTTATCATACATCCGCGCCAGCCTTGAGGGGTTTAACTCATTGCCCAGCAATGAAACCTGCATGGCTTTAATACGGTTTATCATAACACCGTTATCAAACTTGGCCAATTCGGCTTTGTTAATTAGCCATAACGGGGTTGTGTATAATTGCTGGTTTAAAAATAAAGCGGCTTCGTGCTGGCGTTCTTTGCTCACAAAATCATAAACGGCGCCTTTTTGATCATATGTTTTAAAGTTTTCGTTCATGCCGCCAATGTTGGTGGTAACATGCCCCATGTAACGGTAATACTGACCTAAAACTTCGTTATATAATTCATTAAGATCGGCATAGCCTTCATCTTTTTTGTACGACCATTTTTCGAGGTTTGGCAAAATCCGTTTCAGGTTGGCAATACCATAAGCGCTGGCCTTCATGGCATTATCGCCCAAATCTTCATTTTGAAGGCGGGGATCGATAGTAGTGCCCTGGCGACCGAAATAATAAACCGGGTTGCCTGCGTTTTTGTTGGTCCACACGGCTAATGTTTCTTTTTCCTGCTCCGGCGTTTTATTGCCCGGGAACCAGGTATACCCCCATTTTATTGCCCAGTTATCGTACTCGCCAATTTGCGGATACAGGTGCGTAACGCCATCGCCGGGTTGGGCTATATAGTTAAAGCGGGCATAATCCATAATGGAGGGCGCTGTACCATGTTTATCGGTGAAGGTTTTTGAGCGTAGTGAATCAACAGGGTAAGCGTAGCTTGAGCCAAAGTTGTGTGGCAAACCTAAAGTATGACCAACTTCATGCGATGATACAAAACGGATCAGCTCGCCCATTTGATCGTCAGCAAATTGTGCATGGCGGGCTTTGGGGTTTACCGCTGCTGTTTGGATCAGGTACCAATCGCGCAAAAGCTGCATCACGTTGTGGTACCAGCCAACATGGCTTTCCAGGATCTCGCCGCTGCGTGGGTCGGCCACGTGGGGGCCATAAGCGTTTTCAACATCCGATGCAAAATACCTGATCACGCTGTAGCGGGCATCTTCGGTGCTAAACTGTGGGTCCTGTTTTGCCGTTGGGGCTTCTTTAGCGGTTATGGCATTTTTAAAACCGGCAGCTTCAAACGCTTTTTGCCAGTCGTTTACGCCCTGTATTAAATAAGGCACCCACTTTTTAGGTGTAGCCGGGTCAATATAAAACACAATTTGCTTTTTAGGTTCAACCAGCTCGCCTTTGGCATAGGCAATGGGGTCTTTAGGCTCTAACCTCCAGCGGTGAATATAGGCGGTAACCAGGGCTTTTTGAGCATTGGTGCCGTAATCTGTTTGGCGCTGGCCAAAAAAGCCCACGCGCGGGTCCATGATGCGGGCTTTCATCGGGACTTTGGGCAGTAAAAGCATGGAGGTGTTCAACTCAAATGTAATGGCCGCATTACTGTTATCAGTTGGCGACTCGCCGGCCCGGTAGGTTTTTAGGGTGCGCGCTTCAATATTTATCGGGAAGCTTTTAATGGTGTCGATATAGGAACGTGAGTTATCAACCCCCATGGTTTTATAAGCCTTTTTGATATCATCAGACAAACCAATAGCGGCAATATCGCCATTGTAAAAATCGGTAACATCAATTAAAACGCCGGTAGTGTCTTTGTTAAAGGCTTTTACCTCAAAGGAGGCCAGTATAGCATCAAGGTTTGAGTTTTTAACCGATTGGTACATATCGCTGGTGCTATCGGCACGCAACGAATAGCTGGGCACCCTAATAAATACCTGCTTATCGTGCTTTTCCCATTTCCAAACCTGGTTGTTAATTTCTTCGCCGCCATATTGCTGGCCAAATGTTTTGAGGCCGCCCGGTGTTTTTACAAAACGGGTAACTACAAGCATCTCGCGGTTAATTAATGAATCGGGTATTTCGTAGTAATATTTGCCATCAACTTTGTAAGTATTAAAAAGGCCGCTATCAGCCTTTGTTTTAGCGGGGATAAGGTCGCTAAACTTTTTAATACCTTCTTTTTTGGGGGTTCCGGTTGTTGCTGTCGCAACGGTTCCGCCGGGTGTGGTAGTAGTTTTTAGGGTAAGGCTTTGGTTTGCAGCTTGCTTCCTGGCAGCGCAAGAGCCCGCCAAAACCGCAAGTGCCAATACTGAGCCGCGTAAATAAATACCCGGCAACGGATGTTTTTTCATTTATTAAAAATAGTTTAAACCGTAAACTTATATAAAAAACAGGTTTTTTTTAGCTGTAAAGTGTTTTATCAATAATAATTTTACAGGTATTACTAATTATATCCTGCGTTTCAATGTCAGTACAACTTTATCAACCCTTTTGTCATGGTACACCTCAAGCAGCAGGCTTCTATCATCCTTTGATTTGAATATTTCATCAATATCCTGGAGGTTCATTTTTGAAACGGGTTTAAAATTTACCGATATGATCTCGTCGTCGCGCTCAAGGCCAATTTCATCGGCTGCCGAACCTGGCTCTACGCGGCTGATAACGATCCTGTCGAGGTGGTCGCCCGCGGCATAATACTCAAGGCCGCTCATGTCATGCTCAAACGGATCGTTATAGGTTGGACCGGGTTTTAAATACATGGCACTATCCGGATAATCAAGAATAACGGTAAATCGCTTTAAGATCCCGACGCCGAGGTTTCCATCGCGCTTCACCGACAGATTGGTTTGGTTATTGCTGTCATCAGGAAATGAAGCTATTACCCTTTTCATCCTGAATTTTCCTAAACTAAATTCGTCCATCCGGCTTATAAAGCCGTTTATGGGGCCGTTTAGGCCGATGCCAAGGTTGGCCGAAGCAATAAATTTTTGCGGGAGGCCATAGGTTTTGATATAACGTTCAATTGATACCGGGTGCCCGGCGCCAAGGTCAACAACCAGCTTGGTTTTAATAGGTGCTATGCCTGGCATTATAACCCGCGCATCCACATAGGCTTTCCTGTCTTCGACAGACATGGGGATCTTATTCGCTTTTCTGAAAGGTTTGAGGTCTTTGGGCCTGCAAACGGTAACTACGCTGTCCTGGAAACTGATCTTTACAGCCAGGTTGTTAAAAAACTCGTAACCCAGCAAACCATGAATGGGCATGCCCGCGTAACCCGAAAGGTTAAAGAGATCCTTTTTTAATATGGCAGCCGCAACATCATAACTAACCAGCCCCGGTATGGCAACATCTAAGGTTGAGGTTACATAAGCTTCAGAATCCTCCCCTTCGCCAAGTCCCGGGATTTTTAATGTACGTTTATTAGGAATACTGATAGAATCGACTAATTTAGGATCGGTTATGATCATGAGGCCTACGCCGGTATCCAATATAAAGTTAAAGGGCCCTTTGTGGTTGATCTTAAGTTGAATGATCATCAGGTTTCGTTCCAGCTTAAACGGGATATTCACCTTTTTTTTATGTACATCAAGATCAAAGTACTGGGCCCGGGCTGTGGTTATAAGGCAAAATGTTAACACAAATGCCAGCCACAATGCTCCCGGATGGCGTATTTTATAATATAGCTTGTGTAACAAAGTGGTTATAGTTGGTATATTAAATTTACGAGATTTATTTGTTAAAAAATTATTTTATTATGCGAAAGTCAACAATTTCATTTTTGTTAATTGTTTGTGTTTTATCCCTTTGTTGTGATATTGTTTATGCCCGTTCCATAAAAAAACGAAAGGTTAAAAAGCTGTTTAAGCATTCGCAGATTGTTAATGATCATTTTACCGGGTTCGCCCTTTATGATTTGGACGAGCATAAAATGATATATGAATTAAATGCCGATAAATACTTTACACCGGCATCCAATACCAAGCTTTTTACTTTTTATACCTGTTTGAAAATGCTTGGCGATTCTATCCCGGCATTGCGTTATCAAACCCGCGGTGATTCGCTGATATTTTGGGGTACGGGCGACCCTTCTTTTTTGCACAGCGATTTGAAGGGGGTAAACGGGCTTAACTTTTTGAAGAGCAGCAGTAAACACCTTTTTTATTCGCCCGGCAACTATACCGGTGAGCCTTTTGGTGCAGGATGGGGCTGGGACGATTACAATGATTATTACCAGGCCGAAATAACCGCCCTGCCAATTGAGGATAATGTTGCTCAGCTGTATGCCGATAATGACGGTAACATGCAGGTAATGCCCCAATATCTAAAACGGTTTTTAAACGCGGATATTAATTATCGCCCGGCTCAGTTTAAAGTTAAGCGCGATTTTATCAGCAATAATTTTGTGTACCCTGCCGGGGAGATCCCCAAAAACTACAAACAGGAAATCCCATGGAAAACAAGCCTGCAGCTTACCATGGCCCTGCTGCAGGATACGCTTAAAAAGCAGGTATCCTTATTGCAGGAGCCAATGGCTGCCGATGCGCGGGTTATTTATAACACCAATGCCGATTCCGTTTACCGGCGGATGCTGCAGCCGAGCGATAATTTTATTGCCGAACAATTGCTGCTGGTGTGCTCGTCGGTAAAGTTTAATACCCTCAGTACCGATTCGGTGATCAATTACTCAAAAACACATTTTTTGAATGACTTGCCCGATGTGCCGCAATGGGTTGATGGCTCGGGATTGTCGCGGTATAATTTGTTTACCCCCAGAGACCTTGTAGCCCTGCTACTCAAAATTCAGGATGAGGTGAAAGATGAAAACCTGTTACATAGCATGATGCCGGTAGGCGGCGTAGCAGGTACAATTAAAAGCGCCTATAAAACCGATAACGGGCATCCTTTTGTTTGGGCAAAAACAGGGTCGTTAAGCAACAATCATAACCAAAGCGGCTACATAGTTACCCGCAAAGGCAAACGCCTGGCTTTTGCATTCATGAACAATAATTTTACCCGGCCAACCCGTGAAATAAGAGATGAGATGGTTAGGATAATGACGTATATACATGATAAGTTTTAACCCCTCTATAATTATCCCGAAACAAGTACGGCATGGACGGGGATAAAACCAGGAAGAGGTTTCGTGAAAACGAAACCTCTTCCTGGTTTATATCTGTTCCTATCCTTTAAGGGCCGGTGGATTAACCTTTTACACGCTCAACGTAAGCGCCGGTAGCGGTATCAACTTTAACTTTATCGCCAATGTTGATGAACAACGGTACACGGATCTCCGCGCCGGTTTCAACGGTGGCATTTTTCAAAGCACCGCTTGAAGTATCACCTTTAACGGCTGGCTCGGTGTAAGTGATTTCCAGCTCGGCCGAGCCCGGGATAGAACCCATGATGGGCTCATCACTTTCGAAAGCAACAATTACGTTCATGCCTTCTTTCAAAAATTTAACCGCCGGGCCAAATAATGCCTTTGGTACGTTATGCTGATCGTATGTAGTGTTGTCCATTACTACTAATGAATCACCTTCGTCATACAGGTATTGATAATCATTGGTTTCAACGCGGGCTATGTCAACCTCTTCATCGGTACGGAAACGGTATTCAACCAGTTTACCTGATTTAACGTTGCGCATACGGGCCTGGTAAAACGCGCGTAAGTTGCCCGGGGTACGGTGTAAAAACTCCTCAACCTGAACTAATTCGCCGTTGAAGCGAAGTACATTTCCATTTTTAACATCTGATGCCTTAGCCATAAAATAATATTGAGGCGCAAACTTAGGAATTTGATTTGAGATTTGAGATGTTAGATTTGAGATTTTCTACTCTGCAGCCACATTTAAAGGGTTATGTATAAAATAGATATGAGATGTTAGATATGAGATTTGAGACTAAGCGAGTCGGATATCCGCTGTGTAGATTATCCAAACAACCTAACGAATTGGAAATCTCAAATCTCATATCTAACGTCTCAGATCTACACTTTGTAATCCACAATACTCAACCTGTGCGTACAGAAGCCGTACTCGTGCTCCTGGTTGGAGCATACTATAGTAAGGCGACCGGCGGCAAATTGCTGCACAAGGCTTAAATACCAGTCAACACCCTGGGTATCCAGGTTGGAAGTTGGCTCATCCAGCATAAGCATGGGGGTATCGGCACAAAAAGCAAGGGCAAGCTTAAGGCGCTGTTTCATCCCCGATGAAAAGTATTTGATAAGCTTGTTGGCACTTTTAGGCAGGTTAAGCAGCGCGATAACCGTTTCTTTATCTATACCCGGTTTAAAGTTTTTGAATTTGAAATGAAAATCGATCATCTCGCTCATGGTAAACTCTTCTATCAGCTCAAGATAGGGAGCAGCCAGGCTTAAATGAGTAAAAACGGTATCTATTTCAACCGGCTTACCTTCGTTAGCAAATTCAATTTTACCTGTAGAAGGCGAAAGGCTCCCGTTTAAAACCTGCAGTAAGGTTGATTTCCCGGAGCCGTTGGGACCGAGGATAGCATAAGATTCGCCGGAAGTAAAGGTATAATCCACTCCCCTGAAAATCCAGTCGCGGTTAAAGCGGCGGCCGATGTTTTTGAGGGTGATGATCATAGAGAGCTTATGGTTGATGGTTCATAGTTCATAGCCAAAGAACCTGATTTGTAGCTTATGGTTGATGGTTCATAGTTCATAGCCAAAGAACCTGATTTGTAGCTTATGGTTGATGGTTCATAGTTCATAGCCGAAGAACCTGATTTGTAGCCTATGGTTGATGGTTCATAGTTCATGGCCGGAGAACCTGATTTGTAGCTTATGGTTGATGCAATACAGAATCAGACAAGTGCGCGGCTATGAACCATGAACTATAACCCATCAACCATTTAAGTATTCCCAAACCCTTTCATGATACCGCGTTGCGAGTTTTGGAGGAAGTTGATGATCTCATCGCGTTCTACACTTGGGGTAAACTCGGCCTCGATGATATCAAGCGCTTTGGTTACGTTATATTTTTTGAGGAATATGATCCGGTAGATCTCCTGGATTTCGGCTATCGTAGCAGCCGAAAATCCCCTGCGGCGCAAGCCTACAGAGTTGATACCTACATATGACAGCGGTTCGCGACCAGCCTTGGTAAACGGGGGAACGTCTTTACGTACCAATGAACCGCCCGAGATCATGCTATGCGCGCCAATTTCAACAAACTGGTGCACGGCAGATGAGCCGCCGATGAAAGCGTAATCATAAACCGTAATGTGGCCTGCCAATTGCACGGCGTTGGCAACAATTACGTTATCGCCGATAACACAATCATGCGCTACGTGTACATAAGCCATCAGCAGGCAGTTGCTGCCAATGGTGGTGGTGTTTTTATCAAGGGCGGTACCACGGTTAAGGGTAACACACTCACGAATGGTTGTGTTATCACCTATGGTTACGGTGCTTTGTTCGCCTTTATATTTTAAATCCTGCGGTGGGGCGGATACTACCGCGCCGGGGAAGATCCGGCAATTTTTACCTATGCGGGCGCCATCCATAATTACGGAGTTGGAGCCGATCCAGGTACCTTCGCCAATTTCAACATCCTTATGGATGGTAACGAATGGTTCAATTACCACGTTATCGGCAATTTTGGCCTGTGGATGGATGTATGCTAATGGCTGGATCATGCTTCAGATTCTTTTACTTTTACAATTTGAGCCATCAGTTCGGCCTCAACAACAACACGGTCGCCCACCATGCCTATACCTTTCATGGTAGCTATGCCGCGGCGGATGGGGGCAATCAGGTCGCAAATATAAATAATGGTATCGCCGGGAACTACCTTGCTTTTAAAGCGGGCGTTCTCGATTTTCAGGAACAGGGTAAGGTAGTTTTGCGGATCGGGAACAGTGTTTAAAACCAGGATCCCTCCTGTTTGTACCATCCCTTCAATTTGTAATACACCGGGGAAGATTGGCGCGCCGGGGAAATGGCCTTTAAAAAACTCCTCGTTAATGGTTACGTTTTTGCAACCAACAACGTGGCTTTTAGTAAGCTCCAGGATCTTGTCGATCATCAGGAATGGCTGGCGGTGGGGCAGCATGCCCATAATTTCCACCGTATCAAAAACCGGCTTGGCGTTCAGGTCATAAGTTTTTACCTGCTTACGGCTTTTTTCCTTTTTGATGAGCGCTTTGATCTTTTTAGCAAAGGCAACGTTAGCCGCATGGCCCGGTCTTGCGGCCATGATGTGCCCTTTAAGCGGTACGCCAACCAGCGCCAAATCGCCTATCATATCCAACAGCTTGTGGCGTGCCGGCTCATTTTGATGGCGAAGTTCAATATTATTTAAAATGCCCTGCGGGGCAACATTGATATCCTTGCGGTTAAACAGCTTGGCAAGGTGGTTAAGTTCTTCCTGGTCAACATCTTTATCAACAACAACAATGGCATTGTTCAAATCGCCACCTTTGATGAGGTCATGCTTTAAAAGCATTTCCAACTCATGCAAAAAGCAAAAGGTACGGCATGAAGCAATTTCCTTTTTGAACTCGCCAATGGTTGAGATACTGGCATGCTGGCTACCCAGCACCTGCGAGTTATAGTCAACCATACAGGTAAAACGGTAATCATCCAAAGGCATGGCAACCATTTCAACCTTACGCTCAGGTTCAGAGTAATGAATGTTATAGGGAATATGATAGTATTCGCGGTCGGCATCCTGTTCAACCAGCCCGATTTCGGTTATTACGTCAACAAACTGTATCGAGCTGCCATCCATAATGGGAGTTTCGGGGCCATCAAGATCAATCAGCAGGTTATCAACTTCAAGCCCAACCAAAGCGGCCAGCACGTGCTCAACAGTATTTACTGTAGCGCCGTTCTGGCTTATAGATGTTCCGCGTGAGGTATCACTCACGTTATCAACATCGGCATCAATAATTGGCGCACCGGGAATATCAATCCTCCTGAATTTATACCCGTGGTTTTCAGGGGCGGGATTAAAGGTCATTGTAACGCTTTGTCCGGTGTGTAAGCCTGTTCCTGATACCGAAACCGGCGCTTTAATAGTTCTTTGTTTAACGTTCATATTTAAATTTACAGGCTAAGGCTATTCGCTTGCCTTGCCTTTACGTAGTTCTTCAATTAATTTTTCAAGCTCGTACACTTTACGGTCGAGCTCGGGTAGCTTTCGCAGCTTAGCGTGGGCACGAAGGTAATCTTTATATGGCATATTTGGAGAGCCACCCCATACCTTACCTTCTTCTGTTACAGAGCCGTTTATCCCCGTCTGGGCCGAAAACTGCGATCCGTTAGCAATATTGAGGTGACCGGCAAAACCAACCTGGCCGCCAATTACAACCCTTTCGCCAATTTTGGTACTGCCTGAAATGCCCGACTGTGCTGCAATTACAGTATGCGCACCAATTTCCACATTGTGGGCTATCTGGATCAGGTTATCAATTTTAGCCCCTTTGCGCACTATGGTCGAACCCATGGTTGCCCTGTCGATAGTAGTATTTGAACCCACTTCAACGTCGTCTTCCAATATTACGTTACCAATCTGTGCAATTTTGGTATAAGTGCCGTCGGGGTTGGGCGCAAAGCCAAAGCCATCACTGCCTATTACCGCTCCTGAATGCACTATCACGTTGTTGCCGATAACGCAATCAAAGTAAACCGTGGCCCCTGCAAACAGCGTTACATTATTGCCAAGGGTTACATTATCGCCAACATTAACGTTTGGATAGATCTTACAATTATCGCCGATGCTTACATTTTGGCCGATATAGGCAAACGCGCCGATATAAACGCCCGCCCCTACCTGTGCTGTGGGATGGATAAAGCTTGGCTGTTCAATTCCTTTTTTATCAAGCCTGAAAGTGTTGTACTTATCAAGGAGGACAGTGAACGCGCTGTAAGCGTTCTCAACCCTGATCAGGGTTGCCTTTACCGGTTCCGTTAACTGCTGATCATTATTAACAATAACAATGGAGGCGTTGGTAGTATACAAAAACTGCTCATACTTAGGGTTGGCCAAAAAAGAAAGGCTGCCGGCTCCGGCTTCCTCTATCTTGGCAAGCTGGCTAACAGTTGCCGAAGGATCGCCTTCTACAGTTCCGTTGAGCAGTAAACTTATATCATGAGCGGTAAATTGCATCGGGCAAATTTAAATGTTAAAATTGAAGCAACAAATTATTAATGAGTTATGAACTCGCGTTAAAAAGTTTTGACTGTCAACGCGTTTTATTTTTCATCATTTCTTCATTTGTCGCAAGTGTGTACCTGCTTTGTTTTAAATTTTGTTTAAACCATTTTTATGTAGAGACGTATCACATGCGTTTTCCGCAGGACAAGCCTACTTTTAAAGGTGCTTAGCTTTCTTAATTTGCACGTGGCAGACGCATGTGATGCGTCTCTACGTCAATGGCGGTCGTCAACCTTAAACGGCTTCCTGATTCAACAACTCCTTATTATAACAAAGAATATATTTTTTCACCGTTTTGGCCAAAGCTACCAGGTTTGAGTTATCACTCGCGGCAGCAATATCCTTTACCTCTCCATTCTTCATTAATATGCCAATATTGCCATCGTTTTGGTTGTAAGCGTTATTACGGATAGATGTAGTAAATACAAAGTAAGCCGCAGCTTCTTCATAACTAACGCCATACTTTTCCATCGCCTTTTGGCGGAGGCTTTCAACAAAAGCTTCATCGGGGCATTCGTTGGTAATATCAACCCTGAAAAGGTTACGCTGCACCAGGTTTTTGCAAAGATGGGAAAGTACCTGATCGGGATGATATGCCCACACTTTTACCGATGCCATAATATCGGTATCATCCAAACAGGCAAACGTTTCCAGGTGATGGTCCTCGTTCATGAAAGCATCACGGCTAATGCGGTTCTTTAAAAAATGCAGCAGGGCCGGGGTGGCAAACAATTCCTTACCCTGCGAAATCAGTTCGCGGCCGCGCCTAAAGATCTTGGTTAATACCTCTTCGCCCGCTATTACTGTTTTATGCAGATAAACCTGCCAGTACATGAGGCGGCGGGCAATTAAAAATTTTTCTATCGAGTAAATGCCCTTTTCATCAACAACTACGTGGTCATCCTTAACATTGAGCATCTTAATGATCCGTTCGGAACTGATCACCCCTTCGGATACACCGGTAAAGAAACTGTCGCGGTTAAGGTAATCCAGCCTGTCCATATCCAGTTGGCTGGATACCAACTGGTGCAGGAACTTACGCGGGTAGGTATCATTAAAAATATCAATGGCCATGGTAAGCTTGCCCTCAAACCGGGCATTAAGCTTATTCATCAGCATTGATGAAATATCCTCGTGTGCGATCCCGTCGATAATGGTGTTTTCCAAAGCGTGCGAAAATGGCCCGTGACCAATATCATGCAATAATATGGCAATGGTAACCGCCTCCTCCTCTTCGGCAGAAATTTGATGGCCCTTGTTTCGGAGGGTTTCAAGCGCTGTATCCATCAGGTACATGGCGCCCAAAGCGTGATGAAAACGGGTGTGCAATGCTCCGGGATATACCAGGTGGGTCATGCCCAGCTGTTTAATATAACGCAGCCGCTGAAAGTATGGATGGGATATAAGGTCAAAGATCAGTTCGGTAGGGATGCTGATAAAACCATAAACCGGGTCGTTAATTATTTTCTTTTTATTCAATGCCGCTTCTAAATAATTTCAAAAATGTAAAACAAAGGTAAAATAAGAGCGACAGGTTTGTTAAATTTTGTTAATACCTTTACTGTGTAACAACAAAAGCATCTATTTGGGGTTTACTGTCTGAATCAGAATTCATAGAATTTTAGGATTCACAGAATTTAATGGTAAAAAATTGATATTTGAAAAGCATTTAACCTTATACCGGATCATTCTGAAAATTTTTAAATTCTGAAAATTCTGATTCAGAAATTTAATATACATACTATGCAAGACACCACCATTTTATGGGCCGATGACGAAATTGACCTGTTAAGACCACATATACTTTTCCTGGGCGAAAAGGGCTACAAAGTAACCACGGTTACCAATGGCTATGACGCCGTCGACTCTTTTAAGAACAATTATTTCGACCTGGTTTTCCTTGACGAAAACATGCCCGGCCTTACCGGCCTGGAAACGCTTCAGCAGATCAAGAACATTAACAACGATGTACCCATTGTACTGATCACCAAAAATGAGGAAGAGTACCTGATGGAAGATGCCATCGGCTCAAAGATAGACGACTACCTGATTAAGCCGGTACACCCTAAGCAAATCCTGCTTACTATAAAAAAACTGACCGAAAACAAACGCCTCGTTACCGAAAAAACCACCATGGCCTACCAGATGGATTTCCGTACACTCGGCATGACGCTTAACGAAAACCTGAGCCACCAGGAATGGGTTGATGTTTACAAGAAGCTGATCTACTGGGAGCTTGAGCTGGAAAAGCTGGAAGATGCAGGCATGCACGAGATCCTGACACTGCAAAAAGCCGAAGCAAACATGCAGTTTTGCAAGTTTGTGGAGCGCAATTACCTTAACTGGATCAAAAACCCGGATTTGGCACCAACTTCATCGCCCCAGTTATTTAAAAAGAAGGTATTCCCAAAGCTGGATGGCAAAGGCCCGCTGTTTTTTATTTTGATAGATAACCTGCGTTATGATCAGTTTAAGATCATTAACCCTATTATTTCCGAATATTTCAGGCTGGAGGAAGAGGACACTTATTATAGTATCCTGCCAACAGCTACGCAATATGCCCGTAACTCCATTTTTTCGGGCCTGATGCCTTTGGATATGGAACGCCGCTATCCATCTATGTGGCAAAACGACGAGGACGAAGGCGGCAAGAACTTGTACGAAGCAGACTTTTTAGCCGATCACCTGAAGCGCGTGTTGCGAAAAGACTGCAAACACTCTTACCACAAGATCCTGAATATTGACGAAGGCCGGGCGCTGAACGAGTCGGTGAATAACCTCATGAATAACGAGCTTAATGTAGTGGTATACAACTTTGTGGATATGCTTTCGCACGCCCGTACAGATATGCAGATGATCCGCGAGCTGGCAAGTGACGATGCCGCTTACCGCTCATTAACCCTGTCGTGGTTTGAACACTCGCCCTTGTATGACCTGTTGAAATACCTGGCTCAAAAACAGGTACGCGTTATCATTACTACCGATCATGGTACCATCCGGGTAAAAAATCCAAGCAAAATTGTGGGTGACAGGAACACTAACACTAACCTGCGCTATAAACAAGGCAAAAACCTGAACTATAATGCTAAGGAGGTTTTTCATATCCGTAATCCGCATGATGCCATGCTGCCGAGACTGCACATCAGCTCAAGCTTTGTTTTTGCCAAGGAAGATAGCTATTTCGTGTACCCGAACAACTACAACCACTTTGTGAATTTCTATAATGAAACTTTCCAGCATGGAGGGATCTCGTTAGAAGAAATGATAGTGCCGGTGGTTACTTACGGGCCAAAGTAAAGACCCCACCCACCCCTCTCCAAAGGAGAGGGCTAAAAAACTTTCTTAAAAGTCTCCCCTTCAGGGGAGATTTAGAGGGGTTAAAACTCCAATTCCAGCAACACCGGGCAATGGTCAGAGTGCTTTGCCTCGGGCAATATAGCCGCGCGGCGGATCTTATCTTCAAGCGGGGTACTGGCCATGGCATAATCAATACGCCAGCCTAAGTTTTTACCGCGTGATCCGGCGCGGAAGCTCCACCAGGTGTAGTTATGCGGTTCTTTGTTCAGGTGGCGGAAGGTATCTATAAACCCTCCCTCAATAAAGTTCTCCATCCATTCACGTTCCTCCGGCAAAAAGCCCGATGAGTTGGCGTTTGATTTTGGATTGTGAATATCAATAGGGCGGTGACAAATGTTATAGTCGCCGCAAACCACCAGGTTAGGGTGCTCTACTTTAAGCAGGGTAAGGTACTTGCCAAACTCATCCAGAAAACGGTATTTAAAAACCTGCCGGTCATCACCGCTTGAGCCTGACGGGAAATAAACGCTCATCACCGAAACCTCATCAAAGTCAACCCGGATGCAGCGCCCCTCACGGTCAAAATCAGGAATACCGCAGCCGTATTCAATATGGTTGGGCAAAATTTTAGTAAAAATGGCTGTGCCGCTATAGCCCTTCTTTTCTGCCGGGAACCAGTAATGCTGATACCCCATTTGGTCAACCAGGCCAAGATCGGTCAGCACATCAGGTGTTGCTTTAATTTCCTGCAAACAAACAACATCGGCGTCAGTAGCCTGCAGCCAGGCCAGCCAGCCTTTATTAATTGCCGAACGGATACCGTTAACATTATATGTAATTATTTTCATGCCCCCTAACCCCCTAAAGGGGGAATTTTCTTTTTAAAGTTTAAACTATCTGCCGCGGGGTTTCACCCCGTGGTGTACCATTGTTTCAGCTTTCAGCTGAATTTGTGTAAGCTGAAAGCTTACATTATGCCAACCACGGGTTACGCTATCGCTAAACCCGCGGCAGTTTGGTTTATTTCTTCCCCGGAAAAAGAATGGCATCCAGCTGCTTACATTCTTTTTTGCTTAGCAACTCAACGGTCATAGGCACATCGGTATTAGGACGATCATTTGCATCTTTTTTTACAGCAGCAATCCTGTCTACCATATCAATCCCTGAAACAACTTCGCCAAAAACGGTATAATTTTGATCAAGGTGTGGCGAACCGCCGACTGATTTATACCAATCGCGCTGCCATGCCGGGATTTTGCGGCCTTTAAGCCGGGTGTTTTCCAGTGTATCCAGTTTGCCGTCGGTAAAGCGCTTGCCTTCCACAATATAAAACTGGCAGCCGCTTGATTCTTTTTTAGGGTTATCATTCCGCGCGGCAGCAAGTACACCGCGTTTATGAAACAAGCTGTCGCGAAACTCGGCAGGGATGGTATAACCCACATCGCCATTGCCCAGTTCCGCGCCAAGTTTTGCTTTTACCGGGTCTTTTGAATCCGGATCGCCGCCCTGGATCATGAAATTCTGGATCACGCGGTGAAACAGCGTACCATTATAAAATCCCTTTTTGGTTAGCTTGATAAAGTTATCGCGATGCAATGGTGTTTCATTATACAGGCGAATGATGCAATCGCCATATGCCGTATGGATCCGCACATACTGGTTTTTAGGCGGCTCGGCAAACGCGGCTGTAAGGGTTAATAAAAGAATGCTTAGCGTAAAAAATTTCTTCATAGACCGTTGATTTTTTTGATTTTTTAATTCCCCTCTTGAGAGGGGGCGTGTTGGATTTGTGCCTGGCAGGGGTGTGTTAACCCGCGTTCCTTATCGCATTGAAGAAACACACCCCTACACCCCTCTCAAGAGGGGAATCGCACAAGGCCTTATTCAACGCACACTCACTACTCAGCCCCCTCCATCTCCTCAAAGTAATTTACAATGAGCGATTTCATCATCATTTCCTGTTCAAGCAGGGTATAGTTCGGGATTACTTTTACGCGTTTCCAGTGTGGCCAGCCATCCTGGTCAAGGCCTTCCAGCTCGTAAAAGCCCATCATACTCATTAAGCGGCAGGTGGCGATATGCATCAGCTCTTCTTTTTGGCGCTTGCTGAACTTACGCGGCCCCTGGCCCAACTCCTGTACCCCGATCAAAAAAAGCATCACCTTTATATCGGGCTTTTCGTTATCAAAATCCTCAGCTATCCGCTGCTGCAGCACATCCCATTTTTTATTGATCTCGGCAGGTGTCATATTTGGCAAAGATAGATTAGTTCATGGTTCATAGTTGATGGTTCATAGTAAAAATCTGGCAAATGGCTTTTTCCTAACAAACGCCAAAGCCATGACCTATCATTTTATGTTTGTTCATGGTTCATAGATGATAGTTCATAGTAAAATGTGCAATGTGGCCTTTTTCTATCAAACACTAAACCATGAACCATCATCTATGAACTATAAACACCACATTATTGTTACAATGTTGCATTAATATTCCCGTTTTAATACTTATTTTTGCCGTATTCCGTTAAAGGGATGTTGACTGTGAAAAAAAACCGCTTACATATTGTATTTGCGTGGCTGCTGCTTGTTTGCTTTGCGGCCGGGCAATATATGGTTTATTCGCACCAGCATACGCTTATTAAAGGTATCACCAAACACAGCCACCCGGCACAGGGGCAGCAAATTGTTAAAGAAAAATGTTTGCTGTGCGATGCCATGCACCATACCGATGCTGTGGCCGTTAGCAATAGTTCATTTTTTATCCCTCTTGTAACATCTGATCATTTTTTTAAACCCGGCGATTATGATTTTGTAAGCCTTGCGCTTATCCTTGCGGCCGGCCGGGCCCCTCCGGTAACTGCTTAACGTTACTTTACTCTTTCTTCAAAACATAGCCGTTGATAATAACGGTATTTATTGATTTTCTTAATCTTTCATCATGAAATTAAAGCTTATAAGCTTCATTATATTGCTGTTGGTGCAGGTTTCTGCATTTGCAGATGTTGTTATTGTTAAAGGCCGTGTGGTTGACGCGCAATCAAAACAAACCTTACCGGGTGCTGTGATCACGATCCCCGAATTGAAAATATCTGCCATAACTGATCCTAATGGCGAGTTTTCCTTTAAATCATTACCCAACAGGGGCAGGTTCCTGTTCTCGATAGAATATGTGGGTTATAAATCCCTTACCAAAATAGTAGATCTTTCGGCCGGCACCCCGCTGATTTTTGAATTGCAGTCGAGCATTATCGAAACCCACGAAGTGGTTATTACCGGTACGGCTATCAGCGCTAATAATAAACAGAACAGCACATCAGTATCGGCTGTGGGGCGCGATGGCTTGTTAAGACAGTCAACCAACCTCATCGACGCGCTTGCGCACCAGGTGCCGGGCATGTCGCAGATCACTACCGGTCCTTCTATTTCCAAACCGGTTATCCGTGGCTTAAGCTATAATCGTGTAGTTACTTTGAGCGACGGGGTTAAACAACAAGGCCAGCAATGGGGCGATGAGCACGGTATCGAGATTGATCAATACAGCTCGGACAGAGTAGAGGTGCTTCGCGGGGCGGCTTCACTGCTATACGGATCAGACGCGCTGGGCGGTGTTATTAACCTGCTTGAACCACTTACTCCGCCCGACGGGCAGATCAAAGGTGAGTTTTTAACCAACTACTCCACCAACAACGGCCTAACCGGAACTTCTTTGATGCTTACCGGTAACGAAAACGGACTGGTATGGCGTGCCCGCGGCAGCTACAAAAACGCCTACTCCTTTAAAACGCCCGACTACTATTTCCCTAACTCCGGTTTTAATGAAACCGACCTGAGCGGTATGATCGGTCTTAACAAATCATGGGGGTACTCGCACATCAACCTTAGCTACTTTAAAAACAATATCGGTTTTTACGATCCGGAGCCTGCTAATGGCCTCAACTTTTTGCATGACGATGGCACACCATTTACGCAGGATGAATATAAAAGCCGCACGCTTGAATACCCTAAACAGGATATCCGCCATTATAAAATAAACTGGGATAACAACTTCATTACCGAAGGGGGCAACCTGAAAGTGAACCTCGGCTACCAGAAAAACCAACGCCGCGAGCTCGACGGACCGGATCCTTCCCTGTTCTTTGATTTGAATACTTACTCGGGCGATGTAAAATATTATGTTACCGAAGCAAATGGATGGCAGCCTGTTTTTGGCGCGAGTTCGGACATCGGCCATAGTTTAAACAAAGGCTCGGAGTTTTTGATCCCTGCTTATGATACTTATGGCGTGGGCGCTTTCGCATACATCAAAAAAACCTGGGATAAAAACACCTTTAATGCCGGTATCAGGTATGATTATCGTAAAAACAAGGGCAAAGGCCTGGTTGAGGATGGCGAAACCAAATTTACCCCTTTTACCAACAAATTTTCGAACATAAGCGGAGCGTTGGGTTATACGCATGAGTTTAATGACAATTTGAATTTCAAGGCCAACGCCGGCTCGGCTTTCCGTGCGCCAAACCCGGCCGAACTTGGCTCCAACGGTGTACATGAAGGTACTTTCCGCTATGAAATAGGCAATCCTAACCTGGCGCCCGAAAGAAGTTACCAGGTTGACGCTACCCTGCAATACGACGACAAAATTGTAAGTGCCAGTTTAGGGATCTATGAAAACTACATCCACAACTATATTTATGCGTCGCACAAACAGGGGGATGTAGCACAGGCCGAAAACGAAAGCGGCAGCCTGAGCCAGTTTGATGTGTACCGTTACAACCAGGTTAATGCTAACCTGTATGGTGTTGAAGGTAACTTTACCCTGCACCCGTTAAGCTTCATCCATTTTGAAAATACCTTTGGCTACACTTATGCCCGTAACAACACGCTCGACAGGCCGCTGGCGTTCATCCCCGCCGGTACGCTGAAAAACACGCTGCGTTTTGAGCCAACTATTAAAGGGTTGAAACAATCATACATTTCGGTAGGTATTGATAACTTCTTTAACCAGTATCGTTATGATTCCGCCTTTGAAACCGGCACCAAAGGCTACACGCTGTTAAATGCAGGCCTGGGCACAACGGTTAACTTTGGCAAACAGCCTGTTAAACTATATGTGTCGGGGAATAACCTGGCCAACATCAAGTACTACGATGCGCTTAGCCGCCTCAAGCCCGGCCGGATAAGCTCGGAAGATCCGGAATTTGGTATTTACAACATGGGGCGCAATATTACCTTCGGTATTTATTTGCCATTGTCCATCAATTAATCATTAATGATGCCTCAGATAAAAAGTCCAGCCATCCGGCGGGACTTTTTTATTTTCCTGCCCCTCGCCCGACTGGCGCACGTATGTGCGGCTGCCCGTTCAGGGATCGCTTGCGCCTTCCTGGTCATCACCAGGTCAAACTCGCCCTTTGGCAGGCCGGGGGTCAAACATTTACTTCTGTCTTCTGTATTTTTCTGTATGCGTAAAATACTAATGCTTTTACTCCTGATATCCACGATCATCGCGGCAAATGCCCAAACCGATACGCTTTCTATTACACTCGAAAATGTAAAATACCCCTACCCGGTAAACTTTATGCCCATAAAAGTTGAAGGGCAGGATCTGCGCATGGCCTATATGGATGTAAAACCAGCTGCTCCCAACGGCAAAACAATAATGCTTTTTCACGGCAAAAACTTTGGCGGCTATTATTGGGCAGATGTAATCCGCGTGCTCAGTAGCAAAGGCTACCGGGTGATTGTGCCGGACCAGATCGGCTTTGGCAAATCATCAAAAGCAATCATCCATTATAGCTTTCATCAACTGGCAAGGTTTAACAAAAACCTGCTGGATAGCTTAGGGGTTCAAAAGGTTACTTTAATGGGCCACTCCATGGGCGGGATGCTGGCCACCCGGTTTACGCTCATGTATCCCGGCAGGGTTGAAAAATTGCTGCTTGAAGATCCGATCGGCCTGGAAGATTACCGCACATTTGTTCCGTATGCAAGTGCCGAAGACGATTACAAAACCGAATTGAAAACCAGCTACGAAAGTGTTAAGAAGTATTATCAAATATCATATTTCACCACCTGGAAACCCGAATACGATTATTTGGTTGCGATTGGCGCCGGCGTAAGTAAAAGTGCCGATTTTCCCCGTTATGCCAAAGTAGCCGCGTTCACTTTTGAAATGATTTACGAGCAGCCGGTTTGTTACGAATTTGGGCTCATTAAAGTGCCTACCGTGTTGTTTACAGGCAAAGAGGATAAAACCATAGTAGGCAAGGCCCTGCTTAGTGACGAAGAAAAAGCCAAACATGGCCAATATAAAATATTAGGGCCCGAAACGGCTCGAAAAATCCCCGGCTGCAAACTCATCGAGTTTGATAATTGCGGGCATATCCCACATATAGAGGTTAAGGAGGCTTTTTTTAAAGCTCTGACGGCTAATTTATAATTTAGGGATTTTGAGTATTTTTGAACAACTAAAAGGGTGCCATGGCGGGTAACCACTGGGCGGGTTACTAAAAAACCGTGATGGCGTATAAAATGGATTTTAGCGATCAGGTGCGGGGGCGCGTTAGTGATAGGAGCGGATACCGGCCTTGTGATTAAGGCCTGTGCAGTATGAGCGGATAGCACGGGCCGCAGGCAACGCCCATATTACTATCGATCAAAAAATATATTTAATAAACAATAATTTACGATCTCGTCATTATAAAATAAAGCAATTACATGGAAGCAAAGCGGCCTTGTATAGCATGCGGTTGACACGCTGCGCTCGCAAAATGACATGGTATAGAACAACATTATAACACGTGCAACTATCTGTAAATTCAACAACTCAATTACCGCAGGCTGCCGAAGCCATCCTGGCCAACTCGGCGGGGAATAAAATTTTTCTTTTTTATGGCGAAATGGGGGCTGGCAAAACAACGCTCATCAAAGCTTTATGTGAAGAGCTCGGCGTAACAGAACAGCCAACCAGTCCTACGTTTTCTATCGTAAACGAATACACAGGCCGCGACGCCAGGATCTTTCATTTTGATTTCTATCGTCTTAAAAATCAAACAGAAGCATTGGATATGGGCTATGAGGAATATTTTTACAGCGATGCCTACTGCTTTATTGAGTGGCCCGAAAAAATTCCCGACCTGCTCCCGAACCGTTACACCAACATCCGGATCCGGGTTTTGGACAGCACCTCGCGCAGCATCAGCATGGAAAATATTTAGTTTTATCATACATCGTTTTTTCTTATCTTCAACAGCCTTAAAAAAACACATCATGAGTTCAGGGATATATAGCGGGTTTTCGGATATTGCCAAGCAAGCAATGTTGCAGCCCCAGGAGTCGTTGCTGGAGGTAAAAAGCAAAAAAAACAAGCTATACATCGGCATTCCCAAGGAGGTTTCCTTCCAGGAAAACCGTGTGCCCTTGACCCCGCTGTCGGTAGCGCTGCTGGTTAATAACGGCCACGAGGTGATGCTGGAGAGTAATGCCGGGCAGGCCGCCAATTTTTCGGATAAGGATTACAGTGAACAGGGCGCCCAGATAGTATATGATACCAAAAAGGTTTACGAGGCCGATATCATTATCAAAATAGCCCCTCCTACCACTCATGAAATTGAGCTGATGAAACCCGGGCAGCTCCTGATCTCTACCCTGCAAATCGCTACGCTCAAGGCCGAAAGCATTCAGGCGCTGATGGCCAAAAAGATCACCGCGCTAAGTTTTGAGCATTTGCGCGATGAGGGCAATACCCTTACAGTGGTAAGGGCGATGAGCGAAATTGTGGGCGCTACCTCCATACTTATTGCAGCCGAATATTTAAGTAACGTTTTTGAAGGCAAAGGCCTGATGCTGGGCGGCATAACCGGCGTTCCGCCAACCGAAATCGTGATTCTGGGTGCCGGAACCGTGGGCGAATACGCGGCACGCACCGCCATATCATTGGGTGCCGAGGTTAAGGTATTCGATCCGTCGATATACAAGCTCCGCCGCCTGCAAAACAATATCGGCAACCGCGTTTTCACATCGGTGGTACAGCCTATTGTATTGGAAAAAGCCATTACCACCTGCGATGTGGCCATAGGGGCGCTCCGTGCCGAAGATGGCCGCAGTCCCTGCATTATCTCTGAAGCTACCGTTAGCCGCATGAAACGCGACTCGGTGATCATTGATGTAAGTATTGACCAGGGCGGCTGTTTTGAAACATCCGAAGTTACCAATCATACCCACCCCGTTTTTCGCAAATATGATGTAATTCATTATTGTGTGCCTAACATCGCATCGCGTGTGGCCCGTACCGCTACCTATGCGCTCACCAATATTTTTGCACCGATACTGCTTGATATTGGCGATATGGGCGGCATCAAAAACCTCATCTGGCAAAAATCGGGGGTGCGTAACGCGGTTTATATTTACCAGGGCCAGCTTACCAATAAACACATTGGCGAGCGTTTCTCGATCCCCTGCAAAGACCTCGATTTGCTGATCGTATCGCACAGGTAAACAGCTAATATGAATCACCGATATTTGATATTGCTGATATTTGTAGCGTGTACCTTGCGTGTTAATGCGCAGCAATATAAATATATCGACAGTACAAAAATTTATGGTATTGCCCGCTATAAACTACAGGTTAAAGCAAACCCGGATAAACAGCTGGTGGAAATAAAGAAATATATCCCCGAAATTATCTTAGACCTACGGTATGCTACAACCAACAATTTCATGCACCGCCGCATGTATGCAACGGCCAAAGCTTATGCAAGGATCCCGGTTGTAAAAGCGCTTCAGCAGGTTGAAGCCGAATTGAAAACGCAGGGCCTCGGCCTTAAAATTTACGATGCTTACCGCCCGTATTCGGTTACCGTTAATTTTTATGAAATGGCCCCCGATACCAATTTTGTAGCCGACCCGCGCAAAGGCTCAAAGCATAACCGTGGTTGCGCTATTGACCTTTCCCTTATCAACATTAAAACCGGGAAAGAACTGGATATGCCAACCGGCTTTGATAGCTTTAGCCGTAAGGCGGGGGCAAACTATATGGATTTACCGCCGCAGCAAATTACAAACCGCGAATTATTAAAAACGATAATGGCCAAATACGGCTTCAGGGTGATCTCAACCGAATGGTGGCATTATGACTTTACGGGCTGGGAAAAATATGAGCTGTTGGATATTCCGGTACAGGCCCTCTAAATATTTTAAACCCATCCAAAACTCACAACTTTTATTTAAATAGCCCTACAAAAGGCATCAATATTGCTTAACCATTCACGAATAAGCATTAATCTACAAAAACACAGGCATGAAGTTTTTAAGCAAAGCATACTTTAAACAACTATGGAAGGTGTTGCTGGCATCGTTCACGGGCTTTTCAAAAGATAATGGCTTAAAATTAAGCGCCTCGCTGGCTTATTACACCGTTTTTTCAATTGCCCCTTTATTAATTATAGTAATATCTGTAGCTGGCCTGGTTTTTGGACAGGATGCCGCAACCGAGCGGTTGTACCCCGAAATTGTTCGTTATGTTGGCAAAACACCGGCAGCACAAATTCAGGATGCGTTAAAGCACCTTGCGCTATCCGGGAAATCGGGCATAGCAGTTGTTATTGGCGTGGTTACGCTATTATTGGGCGCAAGCAGTATCTTTATCGAGATCCAGGATTCGCTTAATATGATCTGGAGGGTTAAAGCCAAGCCTAAAAGCGGCTGGATGCAATTGCTAAAAAACCGGTTTGTGTCCTTTTCGCTCATCATCAGCCTGGGCTTCCTGCTGTTGGCATCGCTTATTATCAACCTGGTCATAAGTGCCCTGAAGGATCAGATCCAGCATTTTTTCCCCGGTATCGATTCTTTTACGAAAGTATTTGTTCAGGCGTTAAACCTGGGCATTACCCTGGTGGTGATCACTACCTTGTTTGGCATCATATTTAAGTTTTTGCCCGATGTTAAAATCAAATGGCGGGATGTGCGCAGCGGCGCGGTATTTACAGCCATCCTGTTTATGATAGGGCAGTATCTGATCAGTCTTTATATCCAATATACAGCACAAGGGTCGGCATACGGTGCTGCGGGTTCTATTATTGTGATATTGGTTTGGATCTATTATACATCGGCCATATTGTACATTGGTGCCGAGTTTACCCAGGTATTTGCTGAAGCCAGCGGTAGCCATATCGAGCCCGCAGATTACGCCGTTCATGTTCAGCAAACCGAGGTTGAACATCGCGTAAAAACCCTTCCACCTCAAAACCCGCAGCTTGAAGGGCATTTGAAAAAGAATGAGGGAGAGAAAAAGGGGTAGGAAACATTAGGGAAAAAACAGGTGTTATGCTGAGCTTATCGAAGCATGGCGGCCAGGCCTCTGCGCACGGCTCTTCGGTAAACTCAGGGTGGCGCGTCGCCACACGAGGAGAAAAAGGGCTGTCATGCTGAATGATTTAAATCCGTTGGATTCTGAAGGAGCAATGACATCTCCTCCACGTCATTGCTGAGTTACGAAGCAGTCTCTTATAGCCAGACAAGGTGCTTAGTGGTATCGAACTTGCATCGTCGCGCTCTTGGCCGCGCGGGGCCAGATACTTTTGTCTTGACACAAAAGTATCCAAAAAGTCAAGTCAGCAGATAGGTTTCTTTGCGCTCACCCACTCCACAGCCCCGCCGGCCTTTGCCCTGCAAAACGGGCAGAACCGCGGGCTGCAATTATTTTGCCCCGCTACGCTCGCGCTTTCCCAATGCTTCTGCAAAAACTTGCTATGCCCCTTCCTGCGCTCAAGGCCACCATTGTTCTGCCCGCTTTCACCCGAAGCTTACCTGCTGACGGGAACATTCTTTATTTATTATGTCATGGGTTGGTTCTCGAAGCATGGTGGGTAGGCCCCTGCGTACGACCCTTCGATTGGCTGACATGAGGTGTTGTAGAATCCAGACTAACGTAGTTTAAAAACTTCGTTAGTCTTCCCCGGCTTTGTTATTTGTTCTGAACTATAAAAGGAAATGAAAATAAGACGCGTACAAATCAAATTCCGCCAATCCAAAAAATCCGTTTAATCCCGGTTTAGTTTTGCTACGATCTCATCCGCCGTTAATTTTTCCTGGCCCCCGCTTGCCATGTCTTTAAATGTCAATAACCCGGTTTGCATTTCATCACCGCCGACAACCACCACAAAAGGGATGTTTTTGTTGTTGGCATATTCCATCTGCTTTTTAATTTTCGCGCCTGCCGGGTACAATTCCGTGTTAATATTGCTGCGACGGAGTCGCTGTAATAGAGGTAAGCTATAAAGTTCGCCTTCTTTATCGAAATTGCATATAAGTGCCTGCGTGGTTTGGTTGCTGCCGGCCGGGAACAGGTTTAGCTCTTCCAGTACGTCATAAATCCTGTCGGCCCCGAAAGAGATTCCTGCACCGGTGAGGCCTTTTAATCCGAACATGCCGGTAAGGTCGTCATACCTGCCGCCGCCGCCTATGCTGCCCATATTTACCTCGTTGGTTTTCACCTCGAAGATGGCGCCGGTATAATAGTTTAAGCCGCGCGCAAGGGTAATATCCAATTCAAGCTTTGCGGTTTGAAGCGGACAGCGTTCTATATAGCCGAAAACGGTTTCTATTTCGTCGCAGCCTTTTAAGCCGATCTCTGATTGGGCTAATGCTTCACGGAGGCTTGCCAGCTTTTCGGTGTTGTTGCCTTCCAACAGGATAACAGGTTTTAGTTTGTCGATATCGGCATCGGTAAAACCTTTTTCAAGCAGTTCTTTAGTCACGCCATCAAGGCCGATTTTGTCCAGTTTGTCAATGGCTACGGTCAAATCAATGATGTTATCAGCTTTGTCTATAACTTGCGCAATTCCTGATAGTATTTTTCTATTATTGATTTTAATGCTGAAGTCTTTGAGGCCAAGCTTGGTTAAAGCTTCATCATAGATCATGATAAACTCGGCTTCGTTCAGTAGTGAATCAGAGCCTACCACATCCGCATCGCATTGGTAAAACTCACGGTAACGGCCACGCTGCGGCCTGTCGGCACGCCAAACCGGCTGCACCTGGAAACGTTTGAACGGAAAGGTGATCTCGTTTTGGTGTTGAACTACGTAACGGGCAAAAGGCACGGTTAGGTCGTAGCGCAGGGCTTTTTCGGAGATAGCGGACGCAACAGAATTAGAATTGCGTTCAATAAGTTTTTGTTCGTCAACCTTGGCCAGATAATCACCGCTGTTAAGTACTTTAAATATCAGCCTGTCCCCCTCTTCACCATATTTCCCCATTAAGGTTGATGAATTTTCCATGGTCGGTGTTTCTATCTGCTGATAGCCGTATTTGCGGAAAACGGATTTAATAGTATCAAAAATATAATTGCGTTTCACCATTTCGGCCGGTGAAAAATCGCGGGTGCCTTTGGGTACGGATGGTTTAATGGATGCCATGCGGCAAATGTACAAAAAAGAGGGTTATGCGATGGATTGTCGTGTCGGTTACTAAGCATGCGGGCCACAAGCCGGGAGGCTTGCGGCAGCGATTAAAAAAGAAAAGCGGTTTTGCCTGTGAAACCGCTTTTCTTTTCCCCTTTTGCTAACGCCCGGCTCTTGCCGGGTGTTGACTATCAAACGGCCTCTGGCCGCCGAAGCCCGTTGTACAGGCCAATGGCCTGGAAATAGTTGCCACCCGGCTGGAGCCGAGCGGCGGCTTAGTTTTTTTACTTATGCGTATGAAAGCTTAAGCTCGTTGCAAAGCCAATGGTAACATAACCATAGCTATCTTCAAAAAACTGGTTGTAATCATCCTGTCCACGGTAGCCACCGCCAATCATAAGGGCGGCATCTGGCATAAACGGAAACTGGTAATAGTATTTCAGGCTCACGTTCAGGCGTTTCTTGAAATCAAAAGTTGAGTAATTATCGTACTTATCGGCGATATAAGTGAAGTCGAACCGGATGCGCTGCCAGTTTTGGTATACTTTTTTGTTTTTATCAATAGGGTCGGTATAGGCTTTGGCGAAATTATACATGCGGCTGCCGTTGATGCGGATAAAGCCATAATGATCTTTCAAGCCTTCGGACAGGCCAAGGTTAAACAAACCGGCGTGAACTTCTAAACCCAAGTTATCATAGCGGTTGATGATCAGGTCTTTTTTATCAAAGCGTTTGCCGCTGTAATAAGTTAAAGTATAAAAGTTGGTGGTGAACTTGCCGCTGTCCCGGTTAAAGCTGCCGTCGGGATTAAGTGATGGTCCGCGTACGCCGTTGGAATGATGCGAGTAACCGAACGAAAAGAACTTTGGATTGTAAGTGTCCTCGTTCACCCTGAAATACACCGTACCGCCCGGCATAAAACTCGGCGATTTTACCGGCGCCCCGTGTGAGGCCAGCAGGCGGATCTTCACCCGTGGGGTAAACACAAAAAAGAACCGCGACTTTGGCGTGCTGAATAAAACAAAGTTCGGCGCCAGATCGGCAGTAAGCTGGGTTTTTACCTTGTTAAAGTAATCGTTCCCTCCTTCTGATACGCGCAGGTTTTGCTCATAAATGTGATCGAAAGCCTGGTTGATGAGGCGCTTTTTCATTAGTGCGCTATCGGCCAGCGAATCGGTCGGAGTAGCTGTGCGGGTATTCGCGGCCGCTGTTAAATTGTCAACAGTAATAAAAATAAAAAGTATGCAAATTGCTTTTAATGCAAACGTTAAACCAGATTTCTTGAAACCAGGTTTTATAAAATAAAAATTGATCAATGTAGTAAGTGTTAATTACCGATAATGCTTGGGTTATAGTTATTTATGGATAATCTTATGCGTTAAGATAAGGTTAACCACAACGGCGCAATATTACCTATTATAAGTTTTTTTGCAATTGGGCATATGTCAGCATTAAGTAAATGTATCGGTAATCGGCATCTTGTGACATTAACCGGAAATTATGGGCACTTGTTGGCTGTTTTGTGGTAGATTTATCAAATCGGCGCGGTTGCGCCACAGAAAAATTGTATAAAAAAATATATGCTGTCGGGAGGCGAACGAATAAGAAATTTTTACACTAATTTTTTCAAATTAATCGAATTACACGAATTTTTTACTTGCATAAATTTGAAATTCGTGTAATTCGATTAATTGTGTTTAGTGAGAAAAATAATTCGTGTGAAAATTTCTAACCGCGATTTTTTTTTCGCGAACCGGCACAAGTACATGGCGCTGGCTTGCAGGCCGGGTACCCGTGACTTCTTGATCAACGAAGATTATCAATCGTGTTTTGCTCAACGCAGGCTTATTTTGTCCTTTGGGCAAAACAACACATATCAATCTGAAAATATGGTGGTGCTATTTTGTCAGTGCTTAGCATTGCTCAATCCGCTGATATGGAAAAACTTAAAAAACGGATAAAAAATCGCTGAAATATTCGCTGCCTCCTGTTCTGCATTTGAAACACCTTTGATTATTCCTTTAGGTTTTACTTATTGATAATCAATTGTTTAATGTTGTTTCGCTTTGTTTTTTAGGTGGCTGATTATCAATGTGTTTCATAAAAAAGGCGTTTCGCTGTTTCACTCTCAAAAAATGGAACATTACTGTTTTTTAAAAAATACCGGCCGTCGGTTTTTCACTTTTTTGTGGGGAATCAAAAAATTGGGACACCTCATTTGTTACAATCAGGTACCCTTTCTGTGTTATCCATCTACCATAAATTATCCATTGTAACCAAGCTTTTACCTCGGTTTTCGCAGGCTTATACTTTATTTTTGCGATAATCGTTTTAGCATTAAAAAAAAGCCGATATATTTAACCCGACCTAAAAAAATGTTCACTTAATTTGCAATTAAAACGTTTTATCAAAATATGCCCTTAAACAGTTTTATACTTTTTAAGTCAGATACCTTGTACAAAGCAAAACAATGAAACCAACAGGAGCCGCCGCAACCAACCAACGCTATTTTAATGGCGGTTCTGATACTATAAAAACAACTATAATTTTATGAAAAAAATCATGCTTGGCCTGATGGCCATCCCGGCTTTTTGCCTGTCGGTATCGGCACAAACCAAACTGTTCGATGGGAAAACCACCAATGGCTGGCACACCTACTTAAAAAAGGAAGTTGTGGGCTGGAAGGTTGTTGACGGTGCTTTGCAACTCGATCCGCAGGCAGCAGAAGGCCATGGCGATCTGGTTACCGATGGCGAGTACGAAAACTACGAACTTACCTTAGAGTGGAACATCAGCAAAGAGGGTAACAGCGGTATTATTTTCGGGGTGCATGAAGACCCTCAATTTGGCGCAACTTACTTAACTGGCATGGAAATGCAGGTGCTTGATAATAAAGATGCCAGCGATAACAAAAAAGCCAACCACCTTGCGGGTTCATTGTATGATATGATTGCCCCTTCAAAAGATGTATGCAAACCGGCCGGCGAATGGAACAAAGTGAAATTACGCAAAAAAGATGGTCAGCTTACTTTCTGGCTTAATGGTACCCAAATTGTTGATGTAAAAATGGGCAGCGACGAATGGAACAAAGTATTAGCTGATAGCAAGTTTAAAAACTGGAAAGGTTTTGCCCAATATCCTAAAGGCCACATTGCTTTGCAGGATCACGGTCACCTGGTTAGCTACCGTAACATTAAATTGAAAGAGCTTTAATATTTTTTTTGAACAGGGTACGGATATAGTACCCTGTTCATATCTTTATACCATAACTTAAATTGTGTTAACATGCTCCAGGCATGTATAATTTCTCTTCGTATAAGAAAGAAGGATACTTTGATATAATATGAGCGATCTGCAAATTAAAAAATCATCAGCCACCTATGATGTGGTGATTGTTGGTTCGGGTGCCGGCGGGGGTATGGCCGGTTACGTATTGGCCAACGCCGGGATAAAAGTTTTAATGCTTGAGGCCGGTGCTTACTTTGACCCTGCTAAAGATTCACAACAGTTAAAATGGCCATGGGAGTCGCCGCGCCGCGGTGCCGGTACTACCCGTCCTTTCGGCGATTTTGACGCTGCCTATGGCGGTTGGGAAATCGACGGCGAACCTTACACTACCAAAGATAAAACCGAGTTTTTCTGGTTCCGCTCGCGGATGCTGGGTGGCCGTACCAATCACTGGGGCCGGATCTCATTAAGGATGGGCCCGCGTGATTTCCAGGCCAAAGACGGCCTTACCGACGACTGGCCAATCACCTATGACGATGTAAAACCATACTATGATAAGGTTGACCGTATGATAGGTGTTTACGGAACCAAAGAGGGTTTGGAGAATGAGCCGGATGGTATCTTCCTGCCTCCGCCAAAACCAAGGCTTAATGAGCTTTATATAGTAAAAGGTGCTCAAAAAGCAGGTGTTAAAATTATTCCGGGCCGTGGTTCGGTATTAACAGAAGCTTTACCGGGCAATAAAGACCGTGGCGCATGTTTCTTCTGCGGGCAGTGCGGCCGCAGCTGTAAAGTTTATGGCGATTTCTCGGCATCATCATGTTTGGTGATCCCTGCTATCAAAACCGGTAACTTAAAGGTGATAACCAACGCTATGGTGCGCGAGGTGATAACCAACGCTGAAGGCCTGGCTGTCGGTGTATCATACGTTAATAAAGAAGATTTGCAGGAGTACCAGGTTAACGCCAAAACAGTTATCCTTGGTGCAAGCGCAGGCGAATCGGCCAGGATCTTGCTTAACTCAAAATCGGCCCAGCATCCGGGCGGTTTGGCTAACAGCAGCGGTGTTGTAGGGCATTATCTGCATGACTCAACCGGGTCAAGTGCCGGTGGTTTCCTTCCTGAATTAATGGACCGTAAGCGTTACAACGAAGACGGTGTTGGCAGTGTGCACATCTACTCGCCATGGTGGCTGGATAATAAAAAACTGGATTTCCCTCGTGGTTACCACATTGAATATGGTGGTGGCTTACACATGCCGTCATACGGTTTTAGCGGTGGTATCCAAAACATGAACGGTGTAGTTCCAGGCCGCGACGGTAAAATGAAAGATGGTGGAGGCTATGGTGCATCATTAAAAGATGACTATCGTCGTTTTTATGGTACCCAGTTTGGTATGGCCGGTCGTGGTACTGCAATTGCCCGTTATGATAATTATTGCGAAATCGATCCTAACGTAGTTGATAAATACGGGATACCTGTATTGCGTTTCCACTATAAATGGGCCCCTGATGAAATTAAACAGGCCAAACACATGCAGGAAACCTTCCAGGAAATTATGCATAACATGGGTGGTGCAATTTATGGTGGTCCGCAAGGCCCTGAAACCAACTATGGTTTGGAAGCTCCGGGTAAGATCATCCATGAAGTAGGTACTATCCGTATGGGTAACGATCCTAAAAAATCGGCCTTAAATAAATGGTGCCAGGCACATGATTGTAAAAACCTGTTTGTAGTTGATGCCGCTCCGTTTGTACAACAAGGCGATAAAAACGCGACCTGGACAATCCTTGCATTATCAATGCGTACCGCAGAATACATTATTCAGGAAAGAAAAAAATTAAACGTTTAACAAGCTAACATAACAATTTTATGAACAGACGTGACTCCCTCAAAGCCCTTGGCTTGAGTACACTTTCGGCAGGATTATTACTGGAGGCCTGTAAAACCGATACTAAAAAAGGCGCAGAAGAAACAACTACCACAGCAGCCGGTGACGAAGTAGGTCGCCAGCCGTTTGAGGTTGAGCGGGATAAAAAACTGCATGCCGACAAGTTTTTCACCACAGCAGAGATGGCAACCATCACTGTGCTTGCCGACATCATTATCCCTAAGGATGATAAATCGGGCAGCGCATCTGATGCCAAGGTGCCGGATTTTATTGAGTTTATTGTAAAAGATATGCCCGATCATCAAACTCCGATGCGCGGTGGTTTACGCTGGCTCGATTTGCAATGCCTTAACCGTTTCGGCAAGCCATTTACCGACTGCACTAAAGATCAGCAGATCCAGCTAATTGATATGATCGCTTACCCTAAAAAAGCCAAACCAGAAATGGCCCAGGGTGTAGCTTTCTTCAACCGCATGCGTGATCTTACCGCTTCAGGCTTTTTCACCAGCGAAATCGGGGTGAAAGATATTGGCTACGCAGGTAACCAACCCGGCAAGTGGACAGGTGTACCTGAAGATATCCTGAAACATTACGGCATGGAAAATGTGAAAGCTTCGGCTTCGATGTAAGCAGCCCCACCCAAACCCTCCCCGGATGGGGAGGGCTTAAAAAAAGCTATTCTTGCGCTCGTTTGCAAACGAGCGCAAGTTTTTACCTCAACTCCCAAGCCCCCACCCCAAACGCCGGCAAATTAACCGTCAACTTTCCTCTCTTTGCTACCGGTTTTGCATCCCCAATAATATTAAGCGTATTTCCATTGGCATCAATGTTGGCACTGGTTTCCTTATCCGATAGGTTTATTGCCACCAGTATAGTTTGTCCGGCATCCTTCCTTATAAAGCTAAATAAATGCTCATTATCGTTGCCGATGGTTTTATAACTGCCGTCAGCAAAAGCGGGATTTGCTTTGCGGATGGCGATCATCTGTTTATAGTAATGCCATAATGAGTTTGGATCCTGTTTTTCTTCTTCGAGGGAGATACCATCATTAGGCTTATCGTTATTAAACTGATCTTTCCAGGGGCCGGTTTGTTTATACCACAGGGCCATGCCTTTGCCTGTATCGCTTCTGTACCATTCAAAAGCTTCCCTGTCGGGAATTTCATTGGCATCGGTAGCGCCAAAATTTGTCGTAGTGCCGGTCATGCCCAACTCCTGGCCATAGTAAATGGACGGGATGCCGCCCATTAACAGGTTAAATGCACAGCCGGCTTTTAGTTTAGCCAGATCGCCTTTAACCGCATAGCTAAACCTCGGCACATCGTGGTTCTCAATAAAAACTACCTGTTGTTTACCGGGCGGCAGCATAGCCAGCGTTGAATCGGCATTGGCCAACAGCAGCTTTTTATCAAACGACCGGATAGCAAAACACAGCCGTAACCCAAATACCCGGTCAACACTGCCGTGTTCCAAGTATTCGGTGCCAAGGCTGAACCAGTTGGCTTGTTCGGCTACTATTTTAATTTTAGGGTTGATGGCCCTTAGCTTGGTTAGTAAAGGGTTCCAGAAAGTATCAAATAAATGCGGGAGCCGGCCTTTATTATCCAGGTCGTCCATCATATGGTCAAGCCGGAAACCATCTACCCCATCATCAAATTTGCCATCGCCGTTGGGGTCTATCCAGTAGCTGAACAGTTTGAGGTTGTAAGCTTTTGAGGCCGCGCTGTTAAGATTTGCGGTAGTTATTTTGCGGGATACGCTGTCGTAACCTGTCAGCCCGGTAAGGTTATATACTATGGTTGACGGCTTTTTGTTGTCCTTGTCGTCCCATAAAATATAATCGCTGTACGGTGATTTTGGATTTCCGAAAGCCTCCTTCCACCAGCGGGAATCTTCGGTTACATACTGGGTTTCCATATCCATATAAAATTTCATGCCCCGGCGGTGCAAGTCTTTGATCAATTTGAGATAATCGGCAAGGGAGCCGTATTTCGGGTCGATCTTTTCAAAATCAACGGCAAAGTAATTATGATAAAAAGCAGATTCGTAAAGCGGTGTAAGCAGTATGGATGTTACGCCAAGTTCCTGCAAATAATAAAGTTTTTGGCGGATGCCATTCAGGTCGCCGTGATAATCGCCATTGCTATCGTAAAAACTTCGCTGGAATATATGGTAAATAATTTCGTTGTTGCCCGGCGCACCCGTTTGGGCTTTAACACCGGAGGGAATTAAGCCGAACAATAAACGGCCCAAGATAATAAGCTTATTTAGTTTCATGGTTGTTATAATTGGAGTTTAAAGTAACCTAAAGGGTTGATTATTAACAATAACTACAAGTGTGAAAAACTGGTGTATTTTATCCGGGGATCCTTTAAAAATATTGTCAAATGCTATAAAAAGCGCCTGCGCGGATAATATAGGCTACTTTTTGGACAATTTGCTAAAGTTTTAGAATCATAGCTTAACCTATTTTTGTTGCATTCAGCACTGTTAATATGGCAAGCTATCGTGATTGCTATTATTTGCTCAACTGGTTTAACGGCGTATGAAAAGCGTTTAACATATCCCCCAATTATGGCTATAATATGCAAGGCGGCTATTGCCAATGGAAAGGGTGGTTTTTCGGTACAGGATATAGTGGTGAACGAACCGAAAGATGATGAAGTGCTGGTTAAAATAAAAGCAGCGGGACTTTGCCATACCGATCATGACTCGTTAAGCTGGGGAAAGCAGCTCATTATAGGGCATGAAGGTGCTGGTATTGTGGTTTCGGTTGGGAAAAATATTAGCAGTGTACTACCCGGCGATAAGGTGATCTTAAACTGGGCCATGCATTGCGGCAAATGCTTTCAGTGCATGGAGGGTAATCTGCATTTGTGTGAAGTAGCCTCGCCGGTTGCAGCCGGCGGGAATGGCTACACTCCGGGCCATGCCGGCCTTGACGGAACAACGCTTAATGGCGATCCCATTTTAAGGTCTTTCAATATCGGCACCATGGCCGGATATACTTTGGTAAAAGAGTCGGCAGTGGTAAAAAACACATTGGAAACCATGTCATTCCCTGCTGCAAGTATCATCAGCTGTGGGGTGATGACAGGCTACGGCTCAGTTGTAAATGCAGCCAGGCTAAAAGCAGGTTCATCGGCAGTGGTGCTGGGTACCGGCGGTGTTGGCCTTAATGCGATACAAGGTGCAAAAATTGCCGGCGCAGAAAAGATTATCGCCATTGATATTAATCCCCATCGCCTTGAAATGGCTGTTAAGTTTGGTGCAACCCACACCATTCTGGCTGCCAAAGATGATGCCGGCTTGCTTAAAGCCGCCGAACAAGTAAAAAAACTTACGAGTGGGCGCGGGGCAGATTACGCTTTTGAATGCACCGCCATTCCCGAATTAGGAGCAGCCCCCTTAGCAATGGTGCGCAATGCCGGTACGGCCGTACAGGTAAGCGGAATTGAACAGGAAATCACCATTGATATGCGCCTTTTTGAATGGGATAAGATTTACATTAACCCGCTTTATGGTAAGTGCCGCCCGCAAATTGATTTTCCGGATATAGTACAACATTATACCAGCGGGCACTTATTACTTGAAGAAATGATTACACGTACATATTCTATAAACGAACTTGATAAAGCTTTTGACGACATGCTGAAAGGCAGGAATGCCAAAGGGGTTATCGTGTTCGACTAAAAAAGCTCATGCCATTTAAAACAACAGAAATTTCCAATCCGCAATATGAAAGTAATCAGCTACGGTTTATAACTGTAAAAACGCCCAATTTAAAGGGCCGGGGTGATATTTGCGTATACGTTCCGCCCGGAGCCAATAAAAACGAGGTTTTACCTATTGTAATATTACTGCACGGGGTATATGGCAGCGCCTGGAGCTGGGCCATGAGCGGGGGCGTTCATTTAAAAGCCAATGAGCTGATTGAAAAAGGCGAATTGCCAAGAATGATATTAGCCATGCCGTCAGACGGGCTTTGGGGCGATGGTTCAGGTTATTTGCCGCATAGCGGCTTTAATTTTGAACAGTGGATAGCGGAGGATGTGCCTACGGCTGTAATGGAGAATATTCCGGGTGCAAAAGAAAATTCACCGCTGTTTATAGCTGGCCTCTCTATGGGGGGATTTGGCGCTTTGAGGATCGGCGCAAAATACGGGCATAAATTTAAGGCCATTGCCGGCCTGTCGTCTATAACAAGCTTGCCGCAAATCAAACTTTTTGCCGGTGAGCCTTTAAAAACCTATGCTCAGGATATTGTGGCCGATGAAGATGTGTTTGCAACATTTAAAAAATACAGGGCACAACTGCCGCCTGTTCGGTTTGATTGCGGTATCAATGATTTGCTGATTAACTATAATCGTGACCTGCATAAAAAGCTGGATAAGGAAAAGATCCCTCATATTTATGAAGAAAACCAGGGTGGACACGAGTGGTCATACTGGGCAAAACATATTGTTTCAACTCTTAAATTTTTTGCCGGTAAGCTGTAGATAAGGCAGTTAATATAAACGAACGACCGGCTTGTAATGTGCGAATATCATTATTTTGTCAGTTTTAATTAGGCATACATACCATTATTGCACTTCGTAACGTTTATCTACTTTGTAGGTTAACGCCTGCAAATAGTGATAAGGTTTAGGTTTAAAGCCCCCAAGCAGCGAGTGCAAGGGGGCTTTTATTTTTGCTGTGAAGCTTCTATTCTGCAAAATTGTCTTAACAAATCAAGTTTATCTGCAAGAAGATTATATTTTCTTGTCCTTTTATCAAGGTCAAGCGTTGGCTTTAAAACTTTAGTCAACTCGCTTTCTATTAGTCTCAACTCCTCATAACTTAAAAATCGGATGGGTAGCCAATATCCTATTTGAAGATTAGAAATCATCCAATCTGTTAGCTCCTGTTCGTTTATAAATTTGTAATTGAGAAATCTTTTAGTGTCATTTACTCCTCCCCTTGGTATAGCTTTAAGTTTTAATTCTTCTTTTAGAATAGCGCCGATAGATCGCCTTAAAGTCGAACTTCCCGTTTTTTTAGAATTAAAATGCTGTTTAAAATCTCTATCATTTAGGCTGTGCTTTGCAATTCCTATGTAAATTAATTGCCTGCCGATTCCGAAGATCGAAAAGTTGGCGGCTTCTGAGAGGTAAAAGGCATAAATGCCGGGTTTGACGGGGTAATTAATATGATCATTGATAAATTGCTTGGTATCCTCAAAAGATTTGACTATTTCCTCAATCATGATTAGTAGTATGGGTTTTTATAAAAATATGGAAAGCAATCAAGAAAAAATAAACAAAAGCCCAAATAGGAAAATCGCTTTTAAACCGCAGTCGATTTGAAGACGATAAATGATAAATTTTTACACTAATTTTTACATATTAATCGAATTACACGAATTGAATCAATTTAAGATTCGTGTAATTCGATTAATTGTGGAGGACTTGCAAAGTATTTGTGTGGAAATTTTTCAATATGAGAAAAAGCGGATCGAGTTATTTCATACGTGATTTCTCTAATCCCAATGTTATTTTACCTGGTCTTTTTCCCTACTTTAGTTTTTTGTTTATAACCTTAATGAACGATTTGAAGAAAGAATTACACCAGTTATGTGTTAATCACGTGCGTAAAATTATGGAAGCCACAGAGCTTGCCATAGCCGATGCACAAAAGTCGTCGACTGATGATACTAAAAGCAGTGCCGGCGATAAATATGAAACCGGGCGCGAAATGGCGCAGCAGGAAACCAACCGCAATATGGCGCAGCTAAATGAGGCAAATAAGCTGTTGGTAGCCTTAAACCGGATTGGTACCACCGGTGCTCCGGTACATGCGGAACCTGGTAGTGTGATAATTACCAATAACGGCAATTTTTACCTGGCCATTAGCGCCGGTGTTTTGACACTCAATGGCAAAACATTTTTCGCGGTTTCGCCCGCATCTCCAATAGGCAATTTACTTAACGGTAAAAAAGCCGGAGATGAGTTTGCGCTAAATGGAAAACGCTATAAAATTGAGTCGGTTGTTTAGGTTTTTAATACCGATTTATCTTCGGAAAATAACTTTATGTTACTTTAATATTAAAAAAATACGGGCGGCCCATTCTTTCTATATTTATTTTACGAAAACACTATATTTTCAAAACAAAACGGATTGGCCTTTGTATTAATGGGTTGGCTTTCACCATTTATTTCCTCAAAAGGGTCAAAAAAATATTTTTTTTTAAAATAAAAGCATTCATTCACATAAACATGCAGTAATCATCAAATATCTATTACTATATTTGATGTTAACAAAACGTGGGTAATTAACAAAGCATGCCCATTAAAAACTAAATATTAATGAACATATTCGTAGGAAGTCTTCCTTTTTCTTTAGGGGAAGCCGATTTAAAGCAGCTTTTCGAAGCTTATGGTGAAGTTAACTCCGTAAAAATTATTATTGACAGGGAATCAGGAAGAAGCAAAGGGTTCGGATTCATTGAAATGGCAGATGATGAGGCAGCACAACAAGCTATAAGCGGCCTAAACGGTTCTGAAGTTAAAGGTAGATCAATTGCAGTAAGCCAGGCAGAAGAGAAAAAACCAGGCGGCGACCGCAGAAGCAGTGGCGGTGGCTACGGTGGTGGTAACCGTGGCGGCGGTGGTTACGGTGGCGGCAACCGCGGTGGCGGTGGCGGCTATTCAAGAGATAACCGTGGCGGCGGCGGCAAAAGCTGGTAAAAATATAATCTAAGGTAAAATACCGGGCTTTTAGGCCGGTATTTTACCTTAAGCATTGCATCTATAATCTACCTTCAGGAAAACAACTTATTTAGGGATTTTTTTTGCCTACGCAAATCTTTATGCCCTATTATCCTCCGGACAGGTTCTTTTATGATTGCATTTTTTGCGGCAGCCTTACCTCAAATACAGTCCCTTCGCCAGGTTTTGAGTAGATACTGATTGTCCCTTTAAGGGTTTCAATCAGATGTTTTACTAATGCCAGCCCAAAGCCAAAGCCGGCTTCGCCAGTTGTGCCTGCTGTTGACGCTGCATTGCCTTTCAGTATTTTTTCGATACCTTTTTCATCTATGCCAACACCACTGTCCTTCACCTGGATTTGCAGTATGTGGGTATGGTCGTTCAGTTCGAGACTCAGGTCTGCATTAACATAACCGCCGGCCGGAGTAAATTTTATGGCGTTTGAGATGAGGTTCCCCGTTATTTGTAACAGTTTATTGCGGGCAAAGGGAATCCGCTCCGATTCAGATGAGGTTGTAACCGTAAGCATAATGTTTTTATTGCGGGCTTGCGGAATAAAAAGCCGTTCAATTTTATCTTTAAATACCAGCAGGTTAAATTCCGCCCCATTGGATATGGGTTTATGATCATTTTTATCAGCGCTCAGGATCTCATCTGCAAGCTCAAGTATTGATCGCCCGCTTTTATGGATCAGGTTGGTAAACTCCAGCACCTCTTCTATCTGGTTTGACTCTCCCTGTTCGCTGATCAGCTGGGCGAGGCCGATGATCCCGCTTAACGGCCCGCGGATATCATGAGCCACCTTTTTTTGAATTTCGCCGGCTTCAGCAAGCTTACTTTTTAATTTGTTAATTACTTTCAGATCTTTTAACCTGCTTAGTATTTCATTAGCAATGATCTTTAAAAGTTCAACCTTTTCGGGAGTGAGTTCTTTAACGTTTTTATCAAGCACACATAAGGCCCCGATATTATGATCGTCGCCTACCTTTAGCGGTATGCCATAATAATATCTTAATTTGGGTCCGTCGGTTACATAAAATTTATCCCGGAAACGTTCGTCATTCCGTAAGTCTTCAACCTCAAAATACTCTCCGTCTATAATAGTATACTGACAAACCGAATCCTCACGCGGCATTTGTTCGATTTCTAAACCATGGCCACTGATGCTCCATTGGGTATAGGAGTCGATAAGGTTAACCAGCGAAACCTCCGTACCGGCAACCTTGGCTGCCAGCTTGGCCAGGTCCTTAAAACTGTCTTTGTGTTCGGTATAATCAAGATCAAACTCCGAAAGGCTTAAAAGCCTTTCCATTTCATTATCAGGAATTGGCGGGACAGGCATATTAATATATATTGATAATTATTATATACGTGCTTTTACCCACATAAGATTCAATGGATAATAAACAGGCGTGCATTAAATTTTAGGTAATTGTGTATGCATTATCGTAAATTTATGCCGGTTAATCACATTAACCCCCGCAACTAAAACTATATTATCAACGTAATTGTTTTAACGCACATCAGCGTTAATTAACATAAAATTGAACCCTATGAAAAAACTGCTCTTATTTACATTATTTATCGGCATAGCCACTATAACTTCTGCGCAGCGCAAAATAGTTTGCTGCAGTAATCCATCGGCAACACAGCAGTTTGCCATGCTGGCCTCCGATACCCGGTTCAAATTGTCGCACAAAAATCCTTTGCCAATCCGCTTTCAAAGCAGTATAGGCGAGGTCATCACCTACAAAACATCCGACGGGAAACAGGCATCAGCATTTTTTATGAAAGCTAAAAAACCTACTAATAATTATTTATTGGTGATACATGAATGGTGGGGCCTTAATGACTATGTAAAAAAAGAATCAGAAAAGCTTTATAATGACCTGGGTAACGTCAACATCATTGACCTTGACTTATACGACGGCAAGGTAGCTGCCACACGCGAAGACGCGGGGAAATTTATGCAGGCGGTAAATGACGACAGGGCCCGTGCTATAGTAAACGGAGCCATAGCATATGCCGGCCCCAAAGCACATATTGCTACTATTGGCTGGTGCTTTGGCGGCGGGTGGAGTTTGCAAACCAGCTTACTTGCGGGTAAAAAGGCGGTAGCTTGCGTAATGTATTATGGCATGCCCGAGCAGGACGTAAATAAACTAAAAACCTTAAACGCCGATGTGCTGGGGAACTTCGCCAATAAAGATCAGTGGATTAACCCTAAGGTTGTAGCTAAATTTGATGCTGATATGAAAGCCGCCGGAAAAAAGGTTTACCTGCACCAGTACGATGCCGACCATGGTTTTGCAAACCCGAGCAATCCTATTTATAGCAGCGATGCTACGAAGGACGCGTATGCAAATACGCTGGAGTTTTTAAAGGCGAGATTGAAGTAAACAAAATTAACCGTGCAGTGTTGTATGGGGCAAGCTTTAGCATGCCCCATTTTTTTGTAACATTGCATAAAATTTATCTATTTGACACGCTCTGCTAAAAAGGTTGTTTCGTATCTTCTTAAGGCCGGTATATTGATAATTGCAGGGTGGTTTATTTACCGGCAGTTCAACAAAAAGAATAACGACCTAAAGCAGTTTGAACATTTCGCATCGCAAATAAGTACTACCCATGTTGTTATTGTTATGGGGCTGGTGGTTATATTGATGTTTTTGAACTGGTTTCTGGAAGCGCTTAAATGGCGCTACGTAACCAAAACATTAATCAATATTTCATTATGGGAAGCTGTTGAGGCGGTTTTTTGCGGCCTTACCTGGGCAGTAACCACACCAAACCGGCTGGGCGAATATGGCGGCCGCGTTATGTTTTTGCCGCCCCGCAAACGTATTCCGGGTATTTTTGCTATGGGCGTAGGTTCATTTAGCCAGGGTTCGGTAACCAATGTTTTGGGCGTAATAGCCATGACCTGGTTCGTAGTCAATTTTATTCATGCCAATTTATTGCTGGCCTGGGGGGTAGTTGCTATCGGCGTTGTAATTGCAGCTATGCAGCTGATATTTTATTTTCATATCAAGTGGGCGGTTACTTTGCTTGACAGGGTTCCGTTCATCAAAAAATATCACCGCTTTTTTGAAGTAATGGGCCGGTATCACACCCACGAGCTTATCAACATCATGGGTTTTAGCATTGCGCGGTATATCACGTTTTCAATGCAGTATTTCCTGGTTTTTCAGTTGTTAATGCCGCATATGGTTGTTGTACCCATGATGCTCATGCTGATGCTTTTTTTCGTGGTATCATCAGCTATCCCTTCGCTTGATCTTTTTGATATTGGTGTACGCGGCTTTACTGCTTCGCACCTGTTTGTGTATGTGACCGATCAAAATATCGCCGTAATAGCCGGTGTATCGTCAATATGGCTTATTAATTTATTTATTCCTGCTATTTTAGGATCGTTTTTTGTTTTAAAACTCAAATTCTTTTGACCGCGCTGATTAGTATTATTTCATTATTTTCCATAGGGCTTTATGTGCTGTTGCTCATCTATCTCCGGATAGGCTGGGCAAAGGTCACCACCCCTCCGGTTATCGCCCAAACATTTAGCACCAAAGTTACTGTGCTTATTGCGGCTCGTAACGAGGAAGAAAAGATTCACCTTACCATTGAAGATATTTTGGCCCAGGATTATCCCAAACACCTGGTGGAGGTCATTATTGTTGACGACCATTCAACCGATAATACCGCAGCTATTATTAGCAGTTATGCGGCACAGGGCGTAAAGCTGTTGCAACTTAAGCTTGGTGAAACACTTAACTCCTATAAAAAGAAAGCAATAGCCGAAGCCATTAAACTTTCAACAGGCGACTTAATGGTAGCCACGGATGCTGATTGCCGTATGGGTAATCAATGGCTGCGTACTATAGTTGGCTTTTATGAGCAGCACGACCTGGTGATGATTTCATCGCCGGTAACTTATTTCCAGGAGCAATCGGTATTTGAGCGCATGCAAACGCTTGATTTTTCATCGCTTATAGGTATGGGAGGCGCGTTTTTAGGTCATGGTTTTGCTGCCACCTGTAACGGGGCAAATTTTGCTTATCGTAAAGATGTATTTTATGAAGTAGGCGGCTTTGCCGGCATCGATGATCTGGCCTCGGGCGATGATGAACTTTTATTGCACAAGGTTGGAGAACGTTATCCCGGCAGGATAGCCTTTTTAAAACGGCGCGAGGCAATTGTATATACCCACGCAAAGCCTAATTTAAAAGAGTTTATGCAGCAACGGCGCCGTTGGGCATCAAAATCAACCAAGTACAAAAATAAAAAGATGGTGGCTTTTGCGCTCAGTATCTGGCTGTGTAATTTTATGCTATTGTTAACCGCCGTGCTGGGTATTTTCGATAGCTGTTTCCTGAAATTGTTTTTGCTTACTATCGGAATTAAATATGCGATAGACTTGTTATACATGACACCGATCATGAACTTCTTAAAACGGCGCGAACTACTTTGGTATGTAAGTTTCGTTTTGCCGCTTAATATCCTTTATTTCGTTATTATCGGCTTTTTAGGGAAAAATAAGAAGTATGCCTGGAAAGGCAGAATCGTTAAATGAGCTAAAAGCCATAATTAGGAGCTCAAAGCATAAAGCTGAAATTGGGGCTTAACCAAAGCAGATTGGATGTACTTGATTTAGTCATGCCAGGCGGCTCGTAAGCTTTATGCTTTCGGCCTTCAGCTTTGAGCTTTCAGCTATCTAAATGTAAAGAAAGCCGTCCTTATTGCTAATTGCACCTATTTAAGCGATATTTAGCCAGTACACATGAACTATTAACACATTGGCCGAAATTACACCAGCAAAACGCACCTGGCGTGTTTTTAAGCGTAATAAAATTGCTGTAGGCGGGCTTGCATTTATCCTGCTCACCCTGCTTGTTGCGATACTGGGCTACCTCATTATGCCCGATGATACGCCCCTGGCCAATAATATGGTCATACAGCTCAGTATAAAAAAGCCAGGCTCAACCTATATGATGTTAAAGCTCAGGAAAGCGGAGGCTGTTGATACTGTAAATTTGTTCAGCAGGATACTGTATGGGCAGCCATCGTTTTATAAAGAAGTTCCTGTTACGGGGTATCATTTCGTTAAAGATTCTATTTACGTTAACGGATATATTGGCGATGAAGATAAGCCCGAGAAAAAGGCCTACAATATTTTTGAGGTAATGACCGGGCAAAAGCCGGTTTATAAAAACGGGAGGGTTACTTTTAATTATAACGGCCAAATTGTTGCCCTGCCTGCAATCCCGGCTGTTTATCAAAAGTTTGAAGCCCGCTTACGGGAGGAGAATATCGGGGCTAAAACCTTTTTACTTGGTACTGATGGCTATGGTAGGGATATGCTAAGCCGCCTGTTGCTGGGCACACGGATCTCGCTCGCTGTTGGGTTAATGTCGGTTATCATCAGTATGCTGCTGGGCGTAACAGTAGGTGCTGTAGCGGGTTATTTTGGAGGATGGGTTGATTCATCATTAAGCTGGCTGATGAATATTTTATGGGCGCTGCCTGCCCTGTTACTGGTGATCGCCATATCATTTGCGCTGGGTAAAGGACTATGGCAAATATTTATAGCCGTTGGCCTTTCCATGTGGGTTGAAGTGGCGCGCCTGGTGCGCGGTCAGGTAATGGGCCTTAAACAGGTGGAGTACATCGAGGCCGCAAGGGCATTGGGTTTTAGCAACAAGCGTATTATAGCGAAACATATTTTGCCTAACATAACCGGGCCAATACTGGTTTTGGCCTCCTCAAATTTTGCCTCGGCTATACTTTTAGAGGCGGGGCTTAGCTTTTTGGGTTTTGGCGCACAACCGCCTATGCCAACCTGGGGCGGCATGATCAAGGAACATTATGGATATATTGTTATGGATTCGGCTTTTTTGGCTATCATTCCGGGTATGGCCATTATGCTGCTGGTTTATGCTTTTAACCTGGTTACTGTTGGCTTGCGCGATGCCTTTGATATAAAATCACAAAGTACTCGTATTTAAAAATTATTTCTTCTATTTTAGTCAGCGTACTTATATCAATATGCTGAATATAGACGACGGTTCCGGCGAAGACGAATTGATCAGGCTTTTGCTCAAACGGCAGTCGGAATTAAATTCTTTATTGGAAATTACGCGGGCCATAAACAAAAACACCGCTACTCCTATCCTCATTCAAATGCTGGAAGTTATCCTGCAAAACTATTTGCAGGTAGGTAAACTCAGGTTTTTGATTGAAAAAGATGATAAATTTGCCTGTATAGCCAAGTATGGCGGCGACGTTGAATCGTCGGTAGTGCTGGCCCGTGCGTGTAAAAAGCTGAGTAAGGTTAAAGCGCCTATAGCTATTGCCGGGCACCGCGACCCTGTCCTTAAAAAATATAATTACTTTATCCCGGTATATCACAAAAGCAAGGCACTTGCCTACGCCCTTATCGGCGATTTTAATACCTCTGGCGAGATGCTTAATAATGATCTCAATTTCATCCAAACGCTGATGAACGTGATCATTGTGGCACTTGAAAATAAAAAACTTTTCCGCGAACGGCTGCAATCAGAACGTTTTTTGCGCGAGATGGAGCTTGCCGTAGAAGTGCAGAATATGCTGATTCCCATGCGTGAACATAAAGACGATAGTGTGGAGATCGGGGCTAAGTATCTTCCGCATCAAAACATAGGCGGTGATTATTTTGATTTTATCCGCCTTAATGAGCATGAGTTTTTATGGTGTATTGCCGATGTATCGGGTAAGGGTATTTCGGCTGCTTTGCTGATGGCCAATTTCCAGGCCAGCCTGCATGCCTGGGCGGCGGTTGAGGATGATTTGACCAATATTATTGACCGTTTAAACAAGATCGTGCTCAGCAATACCAAAGGCGAACGGTTTATCACCCTGTTCCTTGCGCGATATAATCAAAAAAAACGGCGGCTTAATTATATCAATGCAGGGCACAACCCAACTATACTTTATTCAGAAGGCGGGGCCATTCCACTTAAACTGGGTACCACCATGATTGGGGTTTTTGAAGATCTGCCTTTTTTAAACGAGGGCGAAGTTGATGTGGAGCCCGGCAGCCTGATCTTTAACTATACAGATGGGCTCATGGATTTTGAATCGCCCAGCACCAAAATATGGAATGAGGATAAATTACTTGATTTTGTGCTTGCGCATGGCGAGCTATCGCCCGATAATTTTAACCAGGCGCTGTTGGATTATTTGAGCAACGTTTATAAAAGCAAGCCTATTGATGATATTACCCTGCTTACGCTAAAAATTTTTTAAGCAAAGGATGCGTTAACCACATGTTGAAAAACTCATCATACTAATTGTTTTACTAACACGTTTACAACTCTTATTATATTTGCCGGATGTTATCAGCCAGGTACCAGTACGAATTTTTGGAAGCAGGATGCGATGAAGCGGGACGCGGATGTTTGGCCGGGCCTGTTTTTGCCGCCGCAGTTATTTTACCGCCTGATTTTGATCATCACCTGCTAAACGATTCTAAGCAAGTTACTGAAGAGATAAGGTACCAGCTTCGGGCCGAAATTGAGGAAAAAGCGGTGGCTTATGCCGTAGCATCTGTTGATAATCTGGAGATAGATGAGATCAATATTCTCAACGCGTCATTCCTGGCCATGCACCGGGCCATCGAAAAATTACATCTTGAACCCCAGTTTCTGATCATCGACGGCAATCGCTTCAAAAAATACCGGAACATCCCACATGAGTGTATTATACAAGGCGATGGAAAATATTTCAGCATAGCGGCTGCATCTATCCTAGCCAAAACCTACCGCGACGATTATATGATGCAAATAGCGGCCGAACACCCGGAATATGAATGGCATACCAATAAAGGCTATCCAACCATTAGGCACCGCGAAACCGTAATGAAGATTGGTTTTACGCCCTATCACCGCCGCACTTTCAGGGTTACCGATCCGCAGTTAAGTATTTTTTAATGAAGTTTTGAATACCACGTTCAGGATGGTATTTTTGTTAAAAACCAAATCCACCGTTTGAAGATCCTAATTTTAACACATCGTGTCCCATTTCCGCAGAATGGCGGTTACGCTATTGTGGTTTGCAATACCATAAAAGGGCTGATTGCACTTGGGCATGAAGTTGCATTGGTGGCTTTAAACGGGAAAAGATATCATGGTAGTGTACAAACAGACGAAGATGAGCTAATGCAGAAGATCAGGTACACATCATATGACATTAACATTAATATATCTGTACTTGATTCCATAACCAATCTGTTCAGCAAAAAATCAAACGACGTTGATCGTTATTACAATGCCGAATTTGAAAAACTCCTGCTACGCGAATTGCGCCAGACATCATACGATGTTATCCAGTTTGAAGGCCTGTTTGTAACGCCTTACCTGGCCGCTATGCGTAAGCATACCAAAGCCAGGTTGATTTACCGGTCGCATAATATTGAACACCAGGTATGGATGAGGCTGGCACAACGAAAAAGCGACCTGTTTAAGAAGTGGTACCTGCATTTGCTGGCCCGCCGGGTTAAAGATTATGAACTGCAGCAGCTTAATAAATTTGATGCCATTGCTGTATTTACCAATGAAGATAAAAAAACGCTGTTATCATACGGGGTTACCATCCCGGTTGATATTTTTCCGGTAGGCATTTCCCTGACCGATTATAAGCCGGATTATAATAAAACGGAGTTCCCAAGTTTGTTTTTCTTAGGTTCGTTGGATTGGATGCCCAACCGGGAGGGGATTGAGTGGTTTATTGAGAATTTTTATAAAGACCTTACCGAGGGCGATCTGCGCGTAAAATTTTATGTTGCCGGACATAACATCCCCGATAGCTTTGATGATTATGAAGCGATGGGAAAGATCTTTATCCAAGGTGAGGTTGACGATGCATCTGAGTTTGTGAATAGTAAGGCTATTATGGTAGTGCCCTTGCTTTCAAGTGGTGGCATGCGGGTTAAAATAGTAGAGGGCATGGCCATGGAAAAATGTATTATCTCTACCTCATTAGGTGCCGAAGGCATCAATTTTACCAATGGCACTAATATCCTTATTGCCAATAATCGGCAGGAGTTTTATGATGCCATTGAACGCTGTATTACTGACGAAGAATTTTGCCGTAGCATTGGCCTCAACGCCCGCCGTTTAATTGAAGAACAGCATGATGTACATGTAATAGCACCAGGCCTGGTTGCTTTTTACCAAAGCCTGAACCTTGATTTACCTGAGTGAGGGATTCCCTATGCCGTTGTTGGTGTGAAACGACTTCTACACTGCTACTGAAAACTGCCACTGCCAACTAACCTACTGCTGCTGTTGTTGCTGCTGTTGAATGATCTCCATATATCGCTGATAGCTGTTTTTAGGAAATTCGGTTACCACGTGCATGGCAGGCGATTCGTGGGTTTTATCCTCAAAAACGATGGTGTCGGCATCATCAACAATTACTGATACTTCCAGTTTGTGGCCGTAGGCACCTTTATAAACACCTTTAACCGGCGAACAATCTGAAAAATTGCGGCCCACGGCCAGGCGTACGTGGGTTTCATTAGCAATACAGTTATTTGTAGGGTCGATGCCAAGCCAGCCGTAGTCGGGCACATACACTTCGGCCCAGGCATGGGTTGCACCTTCGCCGCGCATAGCGCTGCTATGGGTGCAGATATAGCCACTTACATAACGTGATGGTATTTTAAGCTGGCGAAGCATCACCATTAAAATATGGGCAAAGTCCTGGCAAACGCCGGCTTTAAGCTTCCATACTTCGTCCAATGTCGTTTCAACCGTGGTAACGCCTTTGATGTACTCAAAGTTTTTGTAAACCCAACCGCAAAAACGAAGTGCTATCTGAAAAGGAGTTTCATCTTTACGCCGTTCCTGCTCAACTATTGTCTGTAGCTCGGGTAGGCCTTCAAAATATTCCTGCTTTAAAAAATCAATATAGGGCACCATGTATTGAAGCCGTTTAAGATCCTCCCATTGCTGCTCCGGAAAAATATCATTAACCGGAAGGGGGCGCTGGCGGGTAATAACAACCAGTTTTGAGTTAATGACCAGCATATTGTGCTGGTCGCTGTAGGTGAAACTGCCAACCTCGTTGCCATAGTAATCGGTATGAGTATCAACTACCGGGTTGCCGGTTATGCTCAGCTCCTGTTTTACCACTTCCTGGTATTCATCTTTTATCGGGAACAGGATGATTTGGTTGGCGCTGTCACGAACAGGGCCTTCATAAGTGTATTTGGTGATATGTTGGATCTTAAATTCAGGCATTTTTTTAATTTTTTAATTTGAGGATTTGAAAATTTGAAAATGAAAAGATAGACTGGCATTTTCAAATCTTCAAATCAAAACATCTTCAAATTGTGATCATGAATTAGCAAAGTAATGCTGGTTTAATGAATTGCCTATGCCGTATAGCTCACTCCTGATCTGGGTGAGGAACAAGTGCAAGCCCTCCTGCTTGATACTTTTTACCGAACTATACTTTATGCGGCTTTGCAACCGGCCTATCTGAAACGACATTTCCCTGTAGTCATCGGCATTGCTGTCATTCTTCAATCTGTCGAAATAACGCTGAATATTATTTACCGAATAAATAACCGAGCGCGGAAAATCGTTGTTCAGAACAACCTGCTCCAAAACATTTTCGGCCTCAAACCCCTCACGATAGGTTTTTAAATACAGTTCGTACCCACCCAATGAAAGCAGCAGGTGTTTCCAGTAAGTGGTATCCGTAAGCAGATCGGGGTTGTCACTTATCGAGCTGAATTTAGTATCCAAAATATCAACCGACTGGATGGCCCGCTCCAGGTATTTGCCAATGTTCATAAATGCACGGCCTTCGCCGCGCTCCATAGTAATCTCCACTGTGCCGTAATAAAGCATTACTTGTTTTATCAGCACGTCCAGTACCCCTATCGGGTCTTCCCGGTGCAGGGCGCGTTCCAGTCGCGGATCTTTTACGGTGTGGTAATATTCATTCAGGCATTGCCAAAGGTCTTTGGTAATGTGCTCCTGTACGCCGCGTGCATTTTCACGCGCCAGTGTGATGATATTGAGTATGGAATTAGGGTTGTTTTTCCCGGTAACCATATACTTTAAAACCGACCGGCTGTCGTTGTCCAGCTTTTCGGCTTCACCGGCGTTTAGTCCGGCAAAGATCCGCATTACGGGTTCCCAGGTAAATTCCTGCACCGTATCCTGCGATGACGCATAATTAATTTTGAGCATCCGCAGCATACCATCGCTGCGTTCAATGTAACGACTTAACCAATAAAAACTTGCTGCAACCCTGCTTAACATATGATCTGAATTTCGGAATTCGGATGTTCAATTTCGGATTTACTTAGCTCCGCATCCTTCTTGTTTTTTATTTTGATTTAAAAGCCTTTTACCTCTCAGGCTAACACCCACGTATCCTTACTTCCTCCACCCTGCGAGCTGTTTACTACCAGTGAACCTTCTTTTAAAGCCACACGGGTTAAACCGCCGGGGACTATTTCAATGCCATCGGGGCCGTACAGCGCGTATGGCCTTAAATCAACCCTGCGTGGCTTCAGTTCGCCCTGCATGTAACATGGCGCCGCCGAAAGACTGATGGTTGGCTGTGCTATGAAGTTACGCGGATCTTTCAGGATTTCCTTTTTATACTCGTCTATTTCCTGCTCGCTTGCCGCATGTCCCATCAGCATCCCGTAGCCGCCGCTGCCATTGGTTTTTTTAACCACCATTTTATTGAGGTTTTTAAATACCATTTCGCGTTCATCCGGATTGCCTAACTGGTGTGTTGGTACGTTTTTGAGTATGGGTTCTTCGTTCAGATAATAGCGGATCATATCCGGTACATACGCATAAACCGCCTTATCGTCGGCCACGCCAGTGCCTGTTGCATTTACTATGGCTACATTGCCTTTGCGATAAGCGCCCATAAGGCCTGCTACGCCAAGCATACTTGCCGGGTTAAATACCAGGGGATCGAGAAACTCATCGTCCACCCGGCGGTAGATCACATCAACCTGTTGCAGCCCGGTGGTGGTTTTCATGTACACTTTATGGTTGTTCACTACCAGGTCGCGTCCTTCTACCAATTCAACCCCCATCAGGCGGGCCAGCGTGGTATGCTCAAAATAGGCCGAATTATAAATACCCGGCGTAAGTAAAACAATAGTTGGGTTATGGATTTGCCGGGGTGAAAGCGCCAGCAGGTTTTTATATAGTATTGACGGATATTCAGTAACGCTGCGCACACTGCATTGCGGCAGCAGGTCGGGAAACAAGCGTTTGGTGATCTCCCTGTTCTCGAGCATATAACTTACGCCCGATGGGGTGCGCAGGTTATCTTCGAGCACGTAAAAAGTGCCGTCTTCATCACGGATAAGGTCGATGCCCGAAATATGTACATAAATATCATAAGGCACCTGGAGCTGGTACATCTCGCGCAGAAAGTGCGGACACGAATAAATAATATCAATAGGTACTATGCCGTCCTTTACAATAAACTGATTGTGGTATATATCCTTCAGAAATAAATTAAGCGCGTTAAGGCGCTGCTTGATGCCACGCTCAACAAAAGCCCATTCATCGGCAGTGATGATACGGGGGATAATATCAAAAGGAAAGATCTTTTCGATGCCTTCGCCGCTGTTATAAACGGTAAAGGTGATGCCCTGGCTCATGAAAAGGCGCTTGGCAAGCTCCTCCTTTTTGTTCAGGTCGTCGGCCGATTCCTTCGAAATGTAGTCAATAACTTTACGGTAATGTTCCCGAACATTAGCGTCCAAGCCATACATTTCGTCCCAAACATTATCAATTGGGCTGTATTTGTCAAAATAAGCTGATTCTTCCATGAAAAAATTACAATAAATTAAAAATTGACAATCAGTTATCTTTCAGAATTGTAATTTATGAAGTGTTTTTGATAAAAAAGCAAATTATTTTGAAATTTTTGAAGATATTTTAATCAAATTTTCAATTCATGGTGATTTTTAAAATATAATTCTTGTGTTTATTGGGGCGTTAATATAAAAATGACGGGCTTTAACGTATTAAACAAGGGCATTCAATTCTCCTTCCGCTTTCCTAAAATCCGAAGGGTTCATACTTCTGTATTTTTTAAAAATGCGGTTCAGGTGGCTTTCATCATTAAAACCAAGCTCATTGGCAATTTCAACCATACGCATGTTGCTGTGCAGTAAACGGTTCTCAATCAGCTTCAGTTTGTAATTGATGATATACTGCTGCATAGTTTCGCCGGTATGTTTTTTAAAATACTGGCCAAGGTAGTTTTCAGAGATTCCGGCTTTATCGGCTATGACTTTAGCTTTTAGTTTTTCGGGGAAGTAGATATTGGCCTGGATGTATTGCAGGATATCAAGTGTTTTTTCTTCGGTGTTCTCACCAACATCATCGGGCATGCTCATAGCCACATTACGGGCGGCGATTACTATAACCGTATTGATATATTGTTGAAGGAGTGCCTTACTGTAAAGCCCGTTTTTTTCTTTTTCACTGATGATGGCCTGCATAATGGGTTTTACAACAGCCTTATCTTCATCGGTCTTTAATATGCATCCCGGTGCCTGGCCTGCGTTTTTTAGCAGGAAATCGAGATGCTGGGCTGTTTCGCCGCTAAGGCCGCGATCTTTAATGTAAAGTGGGTTGAAGCGGATAAACAGGAACTGTGTTTCGGTCAGTATCTCAAAATAATGTGAATCATCAGGTGTAAGTAAAAACAGGTGACCGGGTTTATAGGTAAACTTGCTTTTGTTTATGCACTGCCTTCCGGTGCCGCTTACGATATAAATAAACTCGAAAAAGCTGTGTGAGTGTTCGCTGCGGGGACAGGCGCTGAGTGGTTCGCGCAAAACAACTTCAAAAGGCTGGTATAAATTATCTTTTACCATAGTGTAAATGTACAAATGTTACGAGGGATTGTACAAGGAATATGGCTGCCTCCTTGTATAATTTTGTATTGTAATTAAACAACAACACAAATGGAAACTCAAAATACAACAATGCAGGCCCTTATCGCTCCTGAAGCAAATGCGCCTTTCACAATAACCGTAGTTGACCGCCCAATTGCCTCCAGGGGCCAGGTACTGGTGCGTATTATAGCCAGCGGCGTCAGCGTATTGGATAATAAGATCCGTACTGGTAAAGGCGGGCATGCCAGGCAGCCCTTACCCGCTATTTTAGGGATGGACTTTGCCGGCATAGTTGAAGCTGTTGGTGCAGATGTAAATACTTTTAAACCTGGCGACGAAGTGTATGGACTTGCAGGCGGTATAGGCGGTTTGCAGGGTACCTACGCTCAATACGCAGCTTTTGACGCTGAGTTGCTTGCTGTAAAGCCATCTAATTTAAATATGCGCCAATCGGCTTCCATGCCGCTTAACTTTATCACTGCCTGGGAAGGCCTTGTAGACAGGGCAAATGTACATGAGGGACAAAAAGTGCTGGTACATGGTGGTGCCGGAGGCGTTGGCCATTTAGCGGTTCAGGTAGCGAAAGCTTTTGGCGCGGATGTATATGCTACCGGCAGCGCGGCCCAGCAGCAATATATTGAAAGCATTGGCGCTACTTTTATCGATTATCGTGCCACAACCGTTGACGAATATGTGAACAATTATACTAACGGCGAAGGGTTTGACATTGTATATGATACCCTGGGCGGAGCCACTTTAGATGCATCATTTAATGCGGTGCGTTATTATACTGGTCATGTGGTAAGTTGCCTGGGCTGGGGAGAGCATAAGCTGGCTCCCTTATCATTCCGGGGAGCTACATACTCAGGAGTGTTTACTTTGATGCCGATGCTCACCGGTAGAGGCCGCAAACATCATGGTGAAATTATGCAGGAGGCTACAAAACTTGCCGAGGCCGGCAAAGTTGTTCCGCTGGTGGACGGGCGTACATTTACATTGGCTAACGCCAATCAAGCCCACGAGATATTAGAGAATGGTAAGGCAAGCGGTAAATTGGTGATTGACGTTGCTGAGTAAGGTGATTCGCCCTAAAATAAGTTGACCTCTCCGTTTTCAAGGCCCAGGCTTTTAAAACGGCCTGAATAACGGGCGGCTGATCAATGGCGAAAACGACCAGGGGATGGAACTTAAAATAACCAGCAGGGCAATGGTTAGCCAAATGGCCGTGATTTTAAATTTGTCCTTATCAAGTGTTTTTCGTTTGGCTTTTGATGAGGCAATGGTGATCAGCGTAATGCCGATCAGCATCATGGTAACGTGTTCCATACCAAAAAACCTGATCTGCCGCTCGTGCACCGCCTCTTTAAAATGACTGATGAAGTAATTGGCTATCGGGCTGATGAAATACAACCAAAGCCCAATAGTTAGCTGGATATGAGCAATATTGGTGGTAATAACCCGCACGCGGTCGTCGAATTTTGAATAGCTTTTGTTAATAAGCCATCCACTGTAAGCGCGATAAAGGGCAAAAAGCAGGCTGGCCAAAACAAACCAGCGTGTAAGAGAGTGTAATGCTAAAATAAAAGCGTACATATATTAATGTATGACGACGGGCAAAGGAAAAGATTTTATCCGAAATAAAATTATTTTGATGCCGATCCCCTTATATAAATTTCACCGGGTTTATCAGTTGGGCGCCTTCCGGCAACAGGGCCTTTGCGGGCTTCAGGCGCCAGCATCCATATGTTGATTGTTACATCCGGCGCCCCATCTTTATTCTTTTTCCAGGTTAGGTTTATTTCGTTGATGTCCTGCGCCGAAATGAGCATACTTTCATCGTCAACAAAATAGCCGTCAACAGCAAACCTCACATTACCACTTACTCCAAACCTCCTTTTTATATCGTCAAAAGTATTTGTTTCAATTTTCACTCCTTTTTTAAGGGTTATCATTATTATACCAAACCTGCTCAGGTTGGCGACGTTTGCCGGAACATCCTTGTCTTTAAAAACTGTCAACCAGGTAACATCATTTGGATTTATATGGCCAAGACCAGTAATGATTTTGGAGTTAACAATAATTAATGGCTGCCGTTCCTTTGCATCAGGTAAATGGCGGTATAAGGAATCGGCGGGAGACTTAGACTGGTAGCTTTTATATGCATTAGTTGTGTCTTTAAACGAGGAGCTTTGATTAGGGTTTAACAAAGCTTTGCCGGTATCTGGCTTTGCCTGCAAAGGTTGAGCTGATTTACTTTGCGGCGGTGGCGTTTGAGGTAGGGTTGCCTGGGCAAAAGCAGTAATTCCATAAAACAAACACACTAAAACAGTTAAGAGATTTTTCATGTTGTGATTTTATGGATAAGATGCAGGCGTTGTGTAATTTCCATAAATTATTCAAATTATTTATAACGGGTTAGTAATCCACCATGTATTTCCGAACGGGTCTTTTACCCCTGCGCTCCTGCCGTATGGTTGATCGGCCGGCGGCATGATGCTTTCGGCTCCGTTATCAAGGGCCTTCTGATAAGTTTCGTCACAGTTTTCTACGTATACAAACATACCTGCATTTTGCTGTTGGTAAGTATCGGTACAATCGGCAAACATGATGGTGCTGCCGTTTATATTAACCTCGGCATGCATAATGGTGTGTTCATCGCGCATGGTTTTAAATTGTTCGGTTGCGTCAAAAACCTTTTGGGTAAACCCGATAAACTGAGCGGCGCTTTTAACAATGAGGTAAGGCATGACAGCCTGGTAATTTTCGGGGATGTTTATTGTTGCCATAATTTGTTTTTTTCTCAAAATTAGCTGTCCCCCTGTTCTCAAAATTGTAAAAACCAGACATTATGCATTCCGGTATTCAGTTCCCTCAGCCTTGCCTGAAAAATAAAAGCCCGGATGATAGCCTGTAAACTCCTTCACGTCATGAATAAAGTGCGACTGGTCGTAATACCCGCATTCCAGCGCTATTTGGGTTAGTGTTTTATCAGCATTATATTGAGTCAGGGCATCCTGAAGGCGCACCAGCCGCATATACGTTTTAGGGCTAAAGCCCGCGGACTCCTTAAATTTACGGTCGAACTGCCGTGAAGACAGGTTATAGGCATCGGCCAGCTCGCCAACTGTTCTGTACTGTTTATTGTGGATCACATCCCTGATAGCGATCGCCATCCGTTCATCTTTTAACACATTTTGACGTAACCGGGCTATTAAAAAGGCAGACAAGCTCTCTGCCCGTTTATGGTTATTTGCGGCTACCATGATCTGCTCTTCCAGCTCCCGGCCGGGCCGGCTTAAAAATGTATCGAAATCAAATGCGAGGTTACTGGTTTGGCTGCTTGGGATATTGAAAAAATAAGGCACGGCAAAAGGATATAATATAAGCGCCAAAAATGCCAAAGCTTTCGGTTGTTATAAACCTGCGATATTGTGTAGTTTGAAATTGAATGCCTGATAAGCTTGGGCTTTGCTCATTCTTCTTATTTAATTCATTAAACGATGAACGGTAGTGAAATACCAATTCGGTACAACCATCAGCAACAGAACGATAAATATATGACGAATGATCCGGCTCCAGTTCATGCTCCAACACCCAGTAAAATCTTACATAAGGTTTAAGCTCGGCCGGTGGCTGGATTGTGAAATAGTGCATCGTTTTGATTGAGATTTCGGAATCATATAAATTTAGAATTTTTAGTTCGATATTGGACTGGAGTACTTACTATTAAAAAAATAAACATGGCGCTTATTTTAGTCGGCAAGTCAACATGCTTTTTATGCGACAAAGTGATTACCGAAGATACTCCTTTTAGAGGGTTCCCGCATTTTGTTCCTAATCGGAATGATGAACTATTTGTGTTTTCTGATAGCCCTGTTCATATTGATTGTGTAAATGTCACCCCCAATGGAGAAAAAGCTAACAGGTATGCTAATGAATTTGTAAAATTTACCAGGCCCGAAAATCGTAAATGTGTGGTAACCGGCGAACTTATCACCAAGTATGAAGACCATGTAATTATTGGGTATCTTACTTCCGATGAAACCTCACCATTACATCAGTTTAATTTTACGCATATCCATCGAAATAATCTTGCACAGTGGGAAAGCCGCCTTCAATTATTGCCATTGCTTTTGGCTCTTAAAGAGTCGGATAGTTGGAGACATCATTATGCACAACTCCATTTATCTGCATTGATAAATAGCATTACGATATAACATTTGTAAAAGGAAGCAAATAAGGCCAAAACTGAAATCGAACTTTCGGTGTTCGAAATCAAAGACCCTTCGCAATTGCTTCATAAACAACATCCTGAATCCTCGGCCTGATATTAAGGCTCAGCAGCTTGCTGGCTACCGATGGGTTCACCCTGTTTGACAGGAATACATATACCAGGTTGTATTTAGGATCAACCCAGATACAGGTGCCGGTAAAACCAGTATGTCCAAAAGCCTGGTCTGATGCCAGTTTTGAAGGATAATGTCTTTCGGCTATCGGATCCCAGCGGTCAAAACCCAGTCCGCGGCGGCTCACCGGCGATTGTTTGGACGTGAACAGGTCAACAACCTCCGGCTTAAAATATTGGGCACCGCCATAACTCCCCTTGTTTAAAACCATCTGGTATAATATAGCCACATCATTGGCACTGCCAAACAGACCGGCATGCCCGGCAACACCGCCCAAAAGCGCCGCTGTTGGGTCATGTACATATCCATCCAGTAATGACATGCGGTACTCCTTATCGTTTTCGGTAGGGATTATCCTGTCGGGCGTAAAGCGGTATAAGGGTAAAAAGCCTGCGGTTTGCATCCCCAGCGGGGTATAAAAATGCTGCTGTACATAAACGTTGAGCGGTACGGCAGTAATGTTTTCAACAACCTCCTGCATAAATAGCATGCTTACATCACTATATACGTACTGCCCCCTTGTTTTCAGCGGCGAGTTCAGCATGTCGGGCAGCATTACATCTTTGTAATAGTCTTTACGCAGGTAATAATGATCAGATACTTTTGTCGGGTAAGCGGCAGACGAATCTGTACTGTGATCAGTTGGCTTTACCTTCTCAAACGACTGGATATCGGGGATCAGGCCCGCCTGGTGCAGCAGCACTTCGCGGATCCGGATATCGTTTTTATTGCTTTTACGGGCAAGGGGAATATAATCGCCAAGGGTTTTCTCCAGGCTTAATTTACCCTGGTCGGTAAGCTGCATGGTTTCCATAGTGGTTGCCGATACTTTGGTCATGGAGGCAAGGTCAAATATATCGGTCAGCTTGTCGGGTATTACATTATCATAGGTATGATAACCGTAAGCTTTATTAAATATCACCTTGCCATCTTTGGCAACCAACACCACGCAGCCGGGGGTGGCATGCTCACGGATGGCTTCCTGTGCTATTTTATCTATTCCCTGCAGGTTGGCAGTATTTATGCCAGCTTCTTCAGGGACAGTATATTGCAGTCTCGTTTTCTCGGTAGCAAAACCCATCCCGGTTTTATAAACGGGACTATAGTTTTTTGCTAATTTTTGAGAGATACTTACCCCGCCAAATATTGCTTCGGCACTGTACATGGCCGATACCTGAGATACCCGTTCCGCCCAGATCACGGGGGCGGTTATAACATCAAGCTTGCTCAATAGCGAACCGCTGCCAAAAGCCGCGACAATTATGTTCTTGTTTTTTTGATTGGTGCTGATAAAGTCAATCACATCCGGATTGCTTAAATCGGCATCATTTACCTGTACTATAATGGTGTTGTAAAACTTCAGGTCGGAAGTAAGATTGGCCAGCGTTTTATTACCCGAATAAGCGGCACCATCAAACAGCTGTACATTGTCATATTTATTAAGTAAGCTATCAAAAACGGCGGCGTACTGGTTATTGAAATGTACACTGGCAATTTTCAAATCCTCCAGCTTTTGCAGCGGCACCAGGTATGAGGCATTGTTAAGCAACACGGTAGAGTTGCCAACCAACCTTTCTTCGGCAATGAAGGCCTGTCCTGTTAACGGCGGATTTTGCGCGCAAGCGGTATTAAATAAAGCAAATCCTAATAGTACTAAAGGAACACGGCCCCACTTATTTTTTATCATATACTTTAACTCCGTTTATATAGGTCTTTGTCACTTTGGTTGCCGGGATCTCGCTGCCTTTTATCTTCATAATATCCTTATCCAGTATCACGAAGTCGGCGTATTTACCAGGCTCGATGCTGCCTTTTTCCTTTTCTTCAAAATTGGCTTTGGCAGCCCATATGGTCATACCTTTTAACGCTTCAACCCGGCTCAGAGCGTTTTCAGGTTGAAAACCACCTTCCGGAAAACCTTTCAAATCCTTGCGCTCAACCGCTGCATAGAACGTATAAAGCGGATTAATGTTCTCAACCGGGAAATCGGTACCCAAAGGGATCCAACCGTTTTGCTTTAACAATTGTTTATAGGCATAAGCCGTTTTAAGCCGTTCGCGGCCCAGTCTTTTACCGGCCCAGTACATATCTGATGTCGCGTGTGTAGGCTGTACCGATGGGATAATACTGTATTGACCAAACATGTCCAGGTCTTGCGGTGATACTATCTGCGCGTGCTCGATACGCCACCTCAGGTCGTTTTTACCTTTTAAGTTAGCAGCATAAATCTTAAGCATTACCCGCACTGCCGAATCGCCGATGGCATGGGTACACATCTGAAAACCGCGGGCCGCTATTTTGGGAGCTATTTCTTCAAAATGTTTTGGGTTACTCAGTAAAAAGCCGCTCCATTTGGCCGAGTCGGCATAAGGTTTTAGCAGGCAGGCCCCTCTTGAACCGAGGGCGCCATCGGCATAAACTTTAAAAGCCCTTACATTTAACCGGGGTGTTTTAACAACTCCCTTCTTAAACAGGTAATCATAATTTTCCTGCCTGTCGGCCAGCATCACATACAGGCGCATTTTCAGGTCGCCTTTATTTTGCAGCTCGGCAATGGTGTTTACCATTGTATAAGGCAGCCCGCAATCATCAACGGTAGTTAAGCCAGCGGCAAAACAATTTTTTTGTGCCGATAGCAAGGCTGTATCTATAATAGCGGCTGTAGGTTCCGGAATTTTACGGGTAACTATACCTACCGCGTTATCAACCAAAATGCCGGTAAGTTTCCCGTTACTGGTTTCTATTTCGCCGCCATTAATGGTTTGCCCCGGTTTAACACCGGCAATGTTCAGTGCGGCCTGGTTGGCTATTGCGGCGTGCCCGTCAACGCGGCTAAGGATCACCGGCCTCATCGGGAACAGCGAATCCAGCTTTGCCTTATCGGGGAAATGTTTATTAGTCCAGTCGTTTTGGTCCCAGCCATTACCGATGATCCAGCCATCGGTATTACGTTCGGCATAAGCTTTTACCGAGTCAATAATTTCGGGCCAGCTGTGGGTGCCTACCAGGTTTACTTCCTGCAGGCCCATACCATATTCATAAAAATGGGCGTGGGCGTCAATAAAGCCGGGATAAACCGCGGCGCCCTGCGCGTCAACTACTTCGCGGGCGTTGTATTTTTGTTCAAGGGAATCGGCATTGCCTACTGCAAGTATCTTTCCTCCGCTTACTACAAATGCGCCTGCTGTTGTAAAATTGCTATCTACGGTGTACACAACCGCGTTTTTTACCAGCATATCGGCATTGTATTCCTTTTGTTTGCAGGCCGCTGCCAGTAATAGCAGCGCGGGCAATAGTCTCTTCATAAAGTAATTGTATGTTTATTGTAATTGTATTAAACTACAAAAGTATATACAACTATCAAATCATAAAGTTATGCCTTCAAATATTTAATTTAGCATCGAAATAGAAATTGGAGGGAGTTTTTTTTGATGTCAGACATTATTCAGCTTTTACCGGATGCCGTTGCCAACCAGATTGCCGCGGGCGAAGTAGTGCAACGACCGGCTTCTGCGGTAAAGGAATTGGTTGAAAACGCTATTGATGCAGGTGCAGATAAGATCCAGCTTATTATTAAAGATGCGGGTAAATCACTGATCCAGGTTATTGATAATGGCTGCGGCATGAGCCTTACCGACGCCCGCATGTGCTTTGAGCGCCATGCAACTTCAAAAATACGCAAGGCCGAAGATCTGTTTGCTATCCGTACCATGGGTTTCAGGGGTGAAGCCATGGCGTCTATCGCCGCTATTGCCCAGGTAGAGCTGAAAACCCGCCGCCATGAAGACGAACTGGGCAGTTGTATAACTATTGAAGGCTCTGAAGTGATAAGCCAGGAGCCATGTGCCGCTAACGCGGGCTCATCCATCTCCATAAAAAACCTGTTTTATAATACCCCGGCCCGCCGTAATTTTTTAAAGAGCAACCCGGTAGAGATGCGCCATATTATTGACGAGTTTCAACGTGTGGCCTTAGCACATCCCGAAATCTTTTTCACCCTTCACCATGATAGCCAGGAAGTTTATCATTTGCCTGGCACCACGCTTAAACAAAGAATAGTACACCTGTTTGGCAATAATTATAATCAGCGGCTGGTACCTGTTGAAGAAGATACAACGATTATTAAGTTGCGCGGTTTTGTTGGCAAACCGGAGTTTGCACGTAAAACCCGGGGCGAGCAGTTCTTTTTTGTAAACAACCGCTTCATCCGCGATTCGTACCTTAATCATGCTGTAACAACCGCGTTTGAAGAACTATTGCCTGATGATTGTTTTCCGTTTTATGTGTTGTTCATCGATATCGACCCTTCAAAAATTGATATCAACGTACACCCTACCAAAACTGAGATCAAATACCAGGATGAAAAGGCTATTTATGCCATTATCCGGTCGGCAGTGAAGCGGTCATTAGGCAGATATAACATTACGCCCAGCCTGGATTTTGACCAGGAAAACAGTATCGAGCACCTGATAACCCCCAAACCATTTGAGGAGATCATCGCCCCTACTATTTCCTTCAATCCAAACTTTAACCCTTTTGCAGATAAAGCAGAAAAACCCAGGCAGGAGCACCCATTTTTAAGGGAGAGCGGAGGGTATAAAAAAGACCCTATTCCACAAAACTGGGATACTTTGTATGAGATCAGTAAAAAGGAAACCCTTTTTCAGCACGAGATCCACGAGGAAAAAACCATAGCGGTTGATGAGCAGGATGTAAGTAAACCAAGCGAGCGGCAGCTGTTCCAGATCCATAACCGGTTTATCCTGTCGCAAATAAAATCGGGCTTTATGCTCATTAACCAGCAGGCCGCGCATGAGCGTATTTTGTACGAACGCTTTTTACAGCAGCTGCAAAATCATTCGGGGGTGAGCCAGCAAAGCTTATTTCCGCAATCGGTAACACTAAACGGTGCCGATTTTGAGTTATTGAAAGAGCTTTTGCCTGATATCCGGTCGCTGGGTTTTGACATCCGCGAATTTGGGAAAAATACTGTGGTAGTAGAGGGGATCCCGGCCGAACTGAACAACGTTGGTGAGCATGAGCTTTTAGAACATTTACTGGAAGGTTTTAAAAACAATATGGCCATCCTTAAATTAGATAAACGGGATAACCTGGCGAGGTCACTGGCCCGTAACGGCGCTATTAAATCAGGAACCAAGCTATCCCTGGAGGAAATGAACCAGCTTATCGACCAGCTTTTTGCCTGTGAATCACCTAACCAGGCATTGAATGGTAAGCCCGTAATCAGTACCTTTACGATGAACGAATTAATGGAACGATTTGAAAAATAGCCGCAGGCTAAATTATATATGAACGGATACAATCAATCGCCTTTTGCTAATCTTACCCCTGTTGTTAAAAACCTGCTGATCATAAATGTAATATGCTTTTTGCCATTTGTACTGTTCGGCCAATTTTATGAGGCCAAAATAGTGCCATTGTTAGGTGGCTTTTATTTTAATTCGCCTTATTTCAAGCTATGGCAAATCATTACTTACATGTTCCTGCATGGGGGGTGGGGCCATATTTTCTTCAACATGTTTGCCTTGTTTTCTTTTGGCCCTATTGTAGAATATGCTATCGGCTCAAAAAAATTTTTTAACCTCTATTTTTTATGCGGAATAGGGGCAATTCTTTTTCAGATTGCGGTACAGGCCATTGAGGTGCATGGCATAACCGGCAGCTTTACCATTGCCCATCCCTCACTTCAGTCATCTTATGCAGAATATGGCGAAAATGCTGAAAAACTTATTGATATTTATGCGACACCGATTGTGGGGGCATCGGGAGCAATATTTGGTTTGCTGATTGCTTTTGGCATGCTGTTCCCAAATCTTGAACTGATGATATTGTTTATACCTGTGCCCATCAAGGCAAAATATATCATTCCTGTATATGTAGTGATAGAATTATTTTTAGGGGTAAAGCAATTTTCCGGAGATTCGGTGGCGCATTTTGCACACCTTGGCGGTGCGCTTATCGGGTTTTTATTAGTTAAAATTTGGCGATTACAACGACCAAACAATTTTTATTAATAACAGTAGTTATCTTTGTAATACAGCTTTATTATGAGCACCCTTTGGCAAAATATCCACTACAAAATGCTGCGCTCCGGCAATAGGCTGAACCTGCTTATCGGCATTAATGTGATTGTTTTTCTGGCGATAAACATTTCGGCAATAGTTGAACAGTTACTAACGCATTTTGGGGGCAGTATCATTTTACTTTATGCCGATAAATACTTAAACATGCCGGCATACCTGCCCGATTTGCTGAAGCGCTTTTGGACGCCTTTAACCTATATGTTCATGCATGCGGGGATACTTCATATCCTGTTCAACATGCTTTGGCTATATTGGATGGGGCAAATATTTGAAGAGTACCTTGGTAATAAACGTACTATAGGTTTATATTTAATGGGCGGCCTGGCCGGTGCTTTGTTATACCTGCTGGCCTTAAACCTGCTGCCTGCATTTACCAGTGCTAACGCTGCACAGAACAGTACTATAGTTGGTGCATCGGCCAGTGTAATGGCCATTGTTGTGGCAACGGCCACCCTGTTGCCCAACTACACCATATCATTAATTTTATTTGGGCCGGTAAAATTAAAATGGCTGGTATTTGTAATCCTGGTTATTGATTTTTTGGGTATAGTTGGTGCAAACGCGGGCGGCGAAATAGCCCATCTTGGTGGTGCTTTAATGGGATTTGGGTATATTAAGCAATTACAAAAAGGTCATGATTGGGTGGGCGGAATAGCCGGGCTGTTTAAACGGAAACCCAGGTTAAAAGTGGTATCAAATAATATGGGCAAAAACGCATCCGACTACCCGCGCCAGGAAGAGGTCGACCGCATTTTAGACAAAATATCGCAATCGGGCTACAATAGCTTAAGCAAACAGGAGCGGGAAATTTTATCGCGTGCAAGCAAACAGGAATAAATGATAAAAAAAAAGCAAAGTATTTTTAGCAGGGTGTTGTTATGGATAAACCTGTTTTTTTGTTTTGCTTTACTAATAGGATATTTAGCCCCCTCGGTTGATCCGCGCAAGTATTGGTTATTCGCTTTCTTCGGCCTTGCCTATCCTCCTATACTGTTGGTTAATATAATCATGATGCTGTATTGGCTGCTGCGCAAGCGCTGGCAGTTTTTATTTTCGCTGGTCAGTATTTTAATTGGCTGGGGAGTACTTAATAACAATGTCGGGTTCAGATTTAAATCAAGTTTTTCGCTGCCCCCCGGGCTCAATGTTGTACATGTCATGACCTACAACGTGCATAACTTTAAACATTTTGGCTTCAATAACGATATATCAACCAAGCATGAAATCCTGGAGATCATCAATAGCGAGCAGCCGGATGTGATAGGGTTCCAGGAGTTTTATACCCGCAATAAAGGGCAGTATGAAACACGCGACTCTATCAACAAAATATTAGGCAGCAATAACTTTTACTTTGAACCCTTTAGTTTTAACAGCAGTGAAGCCATTGGCATGGCTATCTTTTCGAAATTCCCTATTCTATCAAGAGGGATGATCCGCCTTGCGGCCGACAGAACATCTGGTAACCAGTGCTTATATGCTGATATAAAAAAGGGGGATAAAATTTTTAGGTATTATAATATCCACCTGCAATCCATCAATTTTAACCCGGACGATTATAAATATATCGACAGTGTATCAAAAAAAGGAAAAACAGATATTAAATCAACCAAGCGCCTGGGGAGCAAGCTTAAAATAGCTTTTATGAAAAGGGCCGAGCAGGTTTTTAAAGTAAAGGCGCATGCTGCCCAATGTCCATATCCTTATATTATAGCCGGTGATTTTAATGATACCCCATCATCATTCGCGGTTAACCAAATGGCCAAAGGCTTAAACAACTCATTCCGCGAAAAGGGATCAGGCTTAGGGCGCACATATAACGGCGATTTCCCCAATTACCAGATAGATTACATTATGAGCAGCCCGCAATTCTCAGTTTTCAACTACAAGGTGATTGAAAAAAAACTTTCAGACCATTATCCTTTACGCAGCGATCTCGTACTGAATTAACATAGGTCATTGCTCTTCGTTTGTAAAAATAAACCTGAAAGCCGGCAGGCAGTAACTTAAAATTGAAAAAATCGTAAGTTTGCGCTCATGCAACAAAATTTGTTTGTTTACAACACTTTAACCCGTAAAAAAGAATTATTTAAGCCCATTAACACGCCGCATGTTGGCATGTATGTTTGCGGGCCTACTGTTTATAGCGATGTTCACTTAGGCAACTGCCGTACTTATATATCTTTCGATCTTATGTTCAGGTACCTTACAGCTATTGGCTACAAGGTACGCTACGTACGTAATGTGACCGATGCGGGCCATCTTGAAGGTGATGCCGGCGACGAGGGTGAAGACAAAATTGCAAAAAAGGCCAAGCTTGCACAGCTTGAGCCAATGGAGATAGTGCAAAAATATACTGTTGGTTTCAGGGATGTGATGAGGATCCTGAACAACCTGCCGCCAAGCATTGAGCCTACAGCTACCGGCCATATCATTGAGCAGATAGAAATGGTGAAGGAAATACTTGCCAAGGGCTATGCTTATGAGGTGGATGGTACCATTTATTTTGATGTTGAAAAATATAACAAAAGCCAGGATTATGGCATATTAAGCGGCCGTAATCTCGAAGACCTTTTAAATAATACCCGTACGCTTGGCGGTCAGCAGGAAAAACATGGCAAGCTTGATTTTGCCCTGTGGATAAAAGCCAAGCCCGAACACCTGATGAAATGGCCTTCGCCATGGGGTGTGGGCTTTCCGGGCTGGCACCTGGAATGCTCGGCCATGAGCCAGAAATACCTGGGCAGCCACTTTGACATTCATGGCGGCGGGATTGATCTTGTGCCAACGCACCATACCAATGAAATTGCCCAAAACGTAGCTTGCTGCGGTACCAACCCGGCCAATTACTGGGTGCATACCAATATGCTTACGGTAAACGGCCAAAAAATGTCTAAATCATTAGGCAACAGCTTTTTACCGCATGAACTGTTCAGCGGCGAAAACTCGATACTTAACAAAGGCTACAGCCCCATGACGGTAAGGTTCTTCATGCTGCAGGCCCATTACCGTAGTACACTTGATTTTGGCAATGAAGCTATGGAAGCATCCGAAAAAGGGTTTAAACGCCTTATGAACGCCTTTACCCTGCTAACCGACGGATTGAAAGCATCTGCCACTACCGAAGTTGAAATAGCACCATTAATGGAGCGTTGCTATGCCGCTATGAACGACGATTTTAACAGCCCGGTTTTAATAGCGGAGCTCTTTGAAGCATCGCGCATTATCAATTCGGTATATGATGGTAAATTGAAAATTGACGGCGCTAATCTTGAGCAGTTAACCGCGCTTATGAATTTATTTGTGGTTGACGTACTGGGTTTACAAAATGAGCAGGCGGCTAATGACGATCTGCCAAAAGTGTTAAACTTTATCGTCGATCTGCGCAGCGGTGCTAAAGCCAATAAGGATTATGCCACGTCAGATAAGATCCGTGATGGTTTATCACAGATAGGTTTCCAGCTAAAAGATAGTAAAGAAGGGACTACCTGGAGCAAAGCCTGATAACAGGCCACGATTTTAAAGCGAGTTGTAGTAGCTGAATAATTTAGCTAAGGCAGCATCGCTTTTAAAATTAACTTTGTTGGTTTTGATATACTCCTGCATTTTATCGCCCTTGTCGCTCAATGCTGCGAGGATGGTTTTTTGCGACGGCCTGATCTTTGTCATTTGGTTATTGGCAAAAATGTAGTAGCTATTGGCCGTCATGAAAGTTTTGGTGGTCACCTGCGAAGCAAAGCCCGTTGACTCAAGTACTTTTTTCTTGTAATAACGGAGCAGTTTAACCTTTCCGTCTCCTACTACCTGGTAAAAAGTTTTTGAGGTTTGATCGTCCACAGCCGGGAAGCCGCTGCTAAAGTTCATATCCGTTTGGTCACTTTCTTCAAGCGCAATGCCTTTTATTGAAAAACCTTTCACCGGGTCAACAAAGGCCTGTACCGATGAATCCCGGGGACTCTTAAACAAAAGTTCATCCCCGTAAATATTATAGTTCAATATTGCATTAGCTGTTTTGCCGTTAACGAAATAAACAGTGCCATTCAGCCAGTTATCGGTAAGGAGGGCGCTGCCTTGTATGCCATCATTGGCTTTAAGATAATATGGACGGCCGGTATAGTCAGAAAGGTATTGCGCTTTAGCCTTTATACCTAACAATAAAAGTACAAATACGCAGTATAGCTTATACTTTTTCATGAAAGCAATTTATATTGATTTAAACAAAAACAGATTAATTGGGTTATGAAGTTAAGTGTTTTTTTATTCAACTTCATTATTAAGTAAATTTAAATATTTACGCATATTTTATATGATCAAACCCGCGCTCTGCAATTATTTGCCCATATCTTCGTTTCAGGATAAAACAAAAATAATGCAATTGTTAAATTATGCTATGCTGTTTAATGCATTTTGACTATTGCGTATCCGACTTAAAATTTATTACTAAATTGCTCCCTAAAACCCGAATATAAATATGAAGAAAATAATATTAGCTGCTACATTTATTGGTTATAGTGCTTTTGCCCTGGCGCAGGACGCTGTTAATGTAAACAAGGTAGTTAGTGTTGAACAAGCTTTTGATAAGTTAGTTGAACGTAAAGGAATAAAAGATGGTTTCCTGGCAGTTGCCGATCCCGATGGCATCATATTTAAGCCCGATGTAGTAAAGATTGTTGATTTTTATAGTAAGATTGATAAACAGGCCGGCAAGCTTAGCTGGCAGCCCAAATTTGCCCGTATCTCGGCCAATGGCGACCTGGCTTTCACCGCGGGCCCTTATATATATCAAAACGGCAAAACTGATGATGATAAGGTGTTTGGCGATTACGTATCTATCTGGCGTACTAACGCCGATGGTAAATTAAAGCTACTCATCGACCTTGGTATCCAGCATCCTGAAGCTGAGGAAGAAGTTGTTACCGATTTTAAAGAGCCCGACCCGGCGCACCGTTCAGGCCCAAGTAAGGATCCATTCGGCGCTAAAAATGTTATTATTGGTACCGATAAAACATTTAATCATGGGTTGACATTATCGGCTATGGCAAGCTATAAGGAGTTTTTAAGCCCTGAAGGCCGCTATTATTTCCCCGGCTTTCCGCCAATGACAGGAACCGATGTTGTGATGAAGTTTATCAATAACGAAGCCATCAGCATCACTGCCGAAACTACTGATGGCGGCCGTGCCGCGAGTAACGACCTTGCTTATACCTATGGCCACGCCCGCATTACCAAAGGCAATGTTGTTGGAAACTACAATTATGTAAGGGTTTGGGAAATTGACAAAACAAAAAAATGGAATATCCTTCTTGAGATTTTCTCACCTATTGAGAATGAGTAATAGAGATTAGAGGTTGGAGATCAGAGATTAGTTTTAATACAATAATAAAAAAGAGAAGGCCTTGCAAAGTTAATTTGCAAGGCCTTCCTTTTATTTCTTTATGAGTTTTATTGAGAACTAATATCTGATCTCCAACCTCTAATCTCTTGAAGCAAGCAGCCTCTAATCACTACCCTAAAACAACTGCTCAATAATATCAGCTGCTGATAATCCTTCGGCTTCCGCATGATAGCTGCGCACTATACGGTGGCTTAAAATAGGTTTGGCCACTGCCTGCACATCTTCAATATCGGGCGAGTATTTACCGTTAAGTACCGCGTGGCATTTAGCACCTAATACTAAAAACTGCGACGCTCTTGGTCCTGCGCCCCAGCTTAGCAAACGGTTAATTTGTGGTGTGGCAAACTCGCTGTTTGGGCGGGTTTTGGATACCAGTTTCACCGCGTACTCCATCACATTATCGGTAACCGGGATATTGCGCACCAGTTGCTGAAAATAGATGATCTGCTGGGCGTTTAATATTTTATTTACTTCTGCTTTAGTAGTACTTGTGGTGTTCTTAACAACCAGCAGTTCCTCTTTAAATGAAGGGTAGCTGAGGGCTACATTAAACATAAACCTGTCCAGCTGTGCTTCGGGCAGTGGATAAGTCCCTTCCTGTTCGATGGGGTTTTGCGTAGCCAGTACAAAAAAAGGCTGTGCAAGTTTGTGTGTTACGCCGGCTGCGGTAACCGCTTTTTCCTGCATGGCTTCAAGCAGGGCAGCCTGTGTTTTTGGCGGCGTACGGTTTATCTCATCGGCCAGGATAATGTTTGAAAAAACCGGGCCGTGGATAAATTTAAAATTGCGGTCTTCACCTAATATTTCAGAGCCAATGATGTCTGAAGGCATCAGGTCGGGTGTAAACTGGATCCTTTTAAAGTCAAGGTCAAGCACCTGCGATACCGTTTGCACCAGCAGAGTTTTTGCAAGCCCGGGCACACCAACCAATAAACAATGCCCGTTACTGAAAATAGAGATCAGCACAAATTTTATCACTTCATCCTGGCCTACTATTACTTTACCTATTTCGGCACGTATTTGCTGGTAGGCCTGTTTTAAAGCGTTTGCGGCTTCTACATCAGAGCTGTGTTGCATAATTATTTAGATGATGATTTGGTTTTGGTTTCGGGTATTACGGGCGAGGGATTGGTGTTTACCCATTTCTTCAACACATCATATGCCTGATATTCTTTATCAATTTTAATGAAAGTTTCCTTGCGCCGTTTTTCGAACCATTGAGATACAGTTCTGTTAACCTTATCATTATAGGCATATTCCTTAAGTTTAGGGAAATCCTGCTCTAAATTAGCTTTATGGGCATTTGTGGCCGATTTAAGCATCAATATTTTGTAGCTCTTTTTACCATCGGCGCCGGTAAACAGATCAGGTTTTGAAATACTGCCGATTTTCATCGTATCGGTAATAAGCGCCACTTTAGGATCAAGTTTATCGGTAGGGATAAATGTTGAACGGCTTTGTACATCTTCGGCATTAAGCATCATACCACCGTTGTATTTAGTGTCTTTATTGTCTGAGTAATAGGCTGCAGCGCTTGAAAAATCGACACCTACATTTTTATCTTTTATAAGTAAGTTGTAAATACTATCGGCTTTTGCTTTCGCCCTATCCAAACTGGCCTGGGTAACAATGGGTGTAATGAGAATATGCCTTACGTGAACCTGTTCGCCGCGGCGCTCAATCACCTGCAAAAAGTGGAACCCAAAATCCGTTTCAAACACCGGGGAAATTTCACCGGCTTTTAACTTGAAGGCGTTTGCGGTAAATTCCTTCACAAAAGTGGTGCGGTCGGCAAAACCAAGATCGCCTCCTTCAGGTGCCGAACCCGGATCCTGCGAATAAAGCCTGGCCAGTGTACCAAAGTCTTCGCCCTTTTTAACACGCTGCCTTAACTCTTCGGCCTTAGCTTTGTAAAGGTCTTTTTCTTCTTTAGTTAACTTAGGCTGAAAAACAATCTCACCAACTTCAACTTCTTTATTAAATGAAGGCAAGCTGTCCTTAGGGATTCCATCGTAATATTTTTTAACATCCTGAGGGGTAACATTCAGCTTCTCGGTAATGTGCTGCTGCATTTTTTGAGCAACCATCTGCTCTTTCAGGTCGGGCCTGATCTCATCTTTGTACTGGATAACCGAACGCCCTAAAAATGCTTCCAGTTTTTCCTGCCCGCCCGCGCGCTGTGTCATTTCGCGCATACGGCGGTCAACGTTGGCGTCAACATCTTCTTCCTTTACTTCAATACTATCAATGGCGGCTTGCTGGGCAAGCAGTTTTTGGGTTAACAAAGTTTGTAAAATGCGGGCTTTAACAGATGGGTCAGGTTGGTTTCCCTGTACCAGGAAGTTAGCGTATGACAGTTCAATGTCTGATAGCAGTATCGGGCTGTTACCAACTACCGCTGCAATTTTATCAAGCGTTTTGCCGGGTGTGGGGGCAATAACCGAATCGGCCTTAACCAGTTTTTTTGCTGCTGTATCTGATGCTACCTGTGCCTTTGCAAATGTTATTGTTAAAATAAAACTTAGTACTAATACTCCTAACTTTCTCATGTAACGCTGTTATACTAAATAAAACGGGATAGTTAACCCGTTAAAAACTACGAATTTCGGTAAAATTTATTAATTATAACCGAACAAATATTTTCTGCAAAACCAACCGGCTATAATTGTGCTAATATGCCTATAAAGCTTGAAACCGTTTAACTACTTTTGGTTAAAATTTGTTAAAGTGAAAGTTGAGAACCCTGCCGCGTTTCGTTTTTTGTTAGAGGATGAACTTTACCTGCTCAATGCAGATAAAATGTTGTATGATAAAATTACTGAATCAGAACCTGCCGCGGCGGTACCACTACCTCCTGTAACTGAAAATGCCAAACCGGCCCCGGTAACCATTATCCCATCTTTAACTCCTGAACCTCAGGTAGTAATAAAAACGCCGGTTGATGAATTTAAGTATTTGGGTAAAAACTTAAAGAATTTTTTGGTGCTAACATGGTATAAAAATGCCGGGTTTATAATAGCCGAACATTTAACCGCCCTTGAAAATATCTTGAAGCGTAAAGAACTTAGCCCCGACGACGTGGCGATATTCAATCTGGCAAATTACAGTGAAACCAAATTTAGCCAGTTGAAAACATTTTTTAAACCAACCAAGGTGCTTGTTTTAGGCGGGGATGCCCTGCCACAGGACATAAAGGTGCTTAAACCTAATAAACCGGTAACCTCAAACGGGATCACTGTGCTTTACAGTTATTCATTTGATGAAATGATGGATAATGTGGATTATAAAAAAACGTTTTGGGAGTTGGTTAAAACATTATAAATAAAACACGCCACTAAGATATATGCAGCAATTAGTTTTTGCTACCAATAACCGCCATAAGCTTGATGAGGTTTCGGCCAAGCTCAATGGCGCTATCCAGTTACTAACCCTGAACGATATTGGCTGCTATGATGATATTGAAGAAACTGGCACTACGTTTAAAGCCAACGCCTCAATCAAAAGCCATTATGTATATGCCGAGTATAAGCTTAACTGCTTTGGCGATGACAGCGGGCTGGAAATTGACGCCCTGAACGGAGAGCCGGGTGTATACTCGGCCAGGTATGCAGGTACCCACGGTAACCACGCCGCCAACATTAGTAAAGTACTTGATAATTTAAAAGGTGAAGCAAACCGAAAGGCCCGCTTCCGTACCGTAATTTCCCTGATCCGGAACGGCGAAGAGTACTTTTTTGAAGGAACGGTTGAAGGCACCATCCGGCAAGAGCCGAGTGGTAATGGCGGTTTTGGCTATGATCCTATTTTTGAACCGGAAGGTTACGACATTACTTTTGCCGAAATGAGTATGGACAAAAAAAATAGCATTAGCCACCGTGCAAAAGCAATGGAAAAGTTGATCACATTTTTAAATGAAGCTGGTGAATAATCATTTTAGTACACTCAGCCTCAACTTAGCGCGTTACAATAACAGTTATTTATAAATAATAAAGGTGCTTTTTTTCTAATGGTAAAACGTTTAACTAAATTTATTCGATATTAGCAGGAAGAAACGAAACCTTAGTGGTGTAAGCCCCGTAAAATAGAGCTATAAGGAATAACCTATGAACATTATTAAGCAAATCGGTAAAATTTTATCGGAAAGGGATACCAACCCTAAGTTTATTAATAGCCTTAAAAAAGTTCGGGAAGCCGACCAGATTGCCGAATCAATCAATAAAAGGTTAACTGAATTAGAAAAACGCACCCGTCAGCAAGCGGTGAATTTATAATTACACACTTTGGCAGGATTTATGCTATTTATGCATAAAATATACTGTCATGAAAAAGTTAATTCAGACCTCAATCGCAATCTTTTCACTTGTTTTGGTCATTTCGGCCTGCTCGTCAACCAAAAACACAACTACGTCTAATGTATCGCGCGGTAAATTTGTTGGTACCTGGACCTGCAATAATGTAAGTTACGACGGCCTTGTACAAAATGCAGTACAGAGCGTATTTGATCAGGCTCCCCCCGAAGCCTTTGTTGGCAGCACATGGAAGCTCACCAACAGTGGTAACGGTATCTACACTTTAACCAACGGAACATCGCAAACCATTTTCTGGTCGGTTTATAACGGTGGTACAACCGGTACACAATTCCAGTTCAAAAAACTTTTTGAAGGCGATAAAGCCAAAAACGTATCCGAAGGATATCGTTTGGATATTGCCAGCAACGATGGCTCAGCCATGACCCTGAAATCGCCCGTTACTGTAGGCAACAGTACCGGATACATTGTTTATTCGTTTACTAAAAACCCTTAATTGATGTTAAAGGTAAAAGGTTAAAGGTTTCCTTTCCAGCTGATAAAATGAAAAAGGCGAAGTTCGGAATATCTCAAACTTCGCCTTTTTCATTTTCAGCGCGAGGCCAAACCTTTCGCCTTTTACCTTTATCCTTTCACCTTCTTACTTACTCCGCTGGTGCAAATTTTAAGCATACCGGGTTTCCGATATCAACTCTGATACCTGTTTGGGCAAGTTTGCCGGTGTTTTGATCTATTTTGAATACCCACATGTTATCGCTGTTCTGATTAGCTACTATCAGGAAATTACCTGTTGGGTCGATAGCAAAATCGCGTGGGTTTTTGCCATAGGTGGACTGGCGCGCTACAAAAGTAAGCAAGCCTGTTTCCTGGTTAACAGCATAAATATTGATCTCGTTGGTTTCTAAACGGTTTGAAGCATACAGAAAACGGCCATCGGGCGACAGGTGGATAGCGGCACCTGCAGTTTGGCCGGTAAAGCCATCTGGCAGCATGGTAATGGATTGTTTCTGTTTCAGCTTGCCGTTATTGTAATCAAACGCGATTACGTTCGATCCCATTTCAGTTACCAGGTAAACAGTCTTTTTGTCGGCCGAAAACTCCAGGTGCCTCGGACCTTCTCCTGCGGTAACACTTACAAAGGCCGGTGTTGCGGGCACAATACGGGGCTCTTTTGAAGGACGGTAGCGGTAAACGTTTATTTTATCGGTGCCAAGGTCATTATACAATACATATTTTTCATCGGGTGTAAGGATCGCCATATGTGCGTGTGCAGATTCCTGCCTTTCCTTGTTTATGCTATGACCATCATCATGTACCGTTTGAATTCCGTTAGCTATTGAACCATCTTTATTCAAAGGCATTACCGCAACGTTGCCGCTTGAGTAGTTAGCTATGATCAGGTTCTTTTGTGCTTTATCAACCGAGATATGGCATGGATCGGCGCCCAGTGTTGATTGCTTGTTGATAAAAGTCATTTTGCCCGTTTTGGGCTCAAACGAAAATGCGCTTACCTCGCCTTTAGGCAGTTCGTTAACCGCGTAAATAAATTTATTATTGGCGCTCAACGTTAAATACGACGGATTATTTACGCCATCAATCTCACTGAGATAAGCCAGTTTGCCGGTTTCGGCATAAAAACGGTATACCACAATACCTTTACTTTTGCCGCGTGGTATAAGTACCAACCACCAGGTCGAAAGTTTTAGGCCCTGTTTTTTTATTTTGTGCAAATGTTAGCGCCGGTGAAAGCATAGCTATGATCAAAAGAAATTTTTTCATGGTCGATTATATAAGGTCTATTTAATTAATTCACAAATAGCAAAAATACTGACAATCATATAGCTTTAAGCTTTATGCATTCAGCTTAGCCTTACAATTATTGCTGTGCAAGATAACAAAATAGACAAAAAAAATGCCCCGCTGTTTAACGGGGCGTTTTATTATTTCATCAGGTGTTTTAACTGGATCACCTCTTTTTCATCGAGGTAACGCCAGCGGCCGCGTGGAAGGTCTTTTTTGGTAAGGTTGGCATAAACCACCCTGTCCAACTTCACCACTTCGTAACCCAGGTGCTCAAACATACGGCGCACAATACGGTTTTTACCGCTATGGATCTGGATGCCAACTTCACGTTTTGATCCACCGGCTACGTACGATACCGCGTCGGGCTTAATTACGCCATCTTCCAGCTCAAGGCCAAAAGTTAATTTATTCAGGTCGCCCTGGGTTAAGCTTTTGCTCAGTTCAACCTGGTATAATTTAGTGATGCTGTTACGCGGGTGCGATAGCTTGTCGGCCAAATCACCATCGTTGGTCATTAATAATAAACCGGTGGTGTTACGGTCAAGACGGCCAACGGGGTAAATACGCTCGCGGCTTGCCTTTTCAACCAGGTGCATTACGGTACGACGCTCCTGCGGATCATCTGTAGTTGTGATATAATCCTTTGGCTTATTTAACAATACATAAACCATTTTCTCGCGTTTCAGCGTTTCGCCGTTATATTTAATAGTATCCTTAAACGGATCAACTTTGGTACCTAATTCTGTTACCACTTCGCCGTTTACGGATACCACGCCCGCGGTAATCAGCTCATCGGCCTTACGGCGTGAGCAAATACCCGCGTTTGATATGTAACGGTTCAGGCGGATCAGCCCATCGTCTTCTGATTTTTTTGCAGGAGAATTTTTACGACTGCGCATGGTTTTAGGGGCATCCTGTTGGTTTTCCCTATCATGCGGTCTGTGTGCCGGCCTTTCGCCAAATGGTGATTTCTCTTTAAAACCGCCTTCGCGTTTTTTGAAGCTGCCCTCGGTTCCTCTTGGTGCAAATTTACGTTCGCCCCCTGCATCACCGCCAAAGCTTCTTTTAGGCTTGCCCTCAAAACTTGCTGATGAACGGGTACGTGGAGATGAGTAAGGTTTTTTTTCGCCTTGTGCTTCGCCGCCGAAACTTCTTTTCGGCCTGTCGTTATCACCGGTTGTTGGCCTGCCGCTGTAAGGTTTACGCGGGCCGCCACTAAATGACTTCCTTTCGCCTGCGCTGTCGCCGCCAAAATTTCTTTTTGGCCTGTCGTCGCTGTCGGAAGCAGGCCTGCCAGAGTAAGGCCTTGGCTTAGCGCCTGATCTTTTAGCGCCAGATGATTCCCCGCCCCTAAAATTGCTTTTGGGCTTATCGTCACTGAACCTGTTGCTTTGGAATGTTTTTTCCGGCCTGGAAAGTATTTTTTTCTCTCCGTTTGGAGTAGCTTTACCTTTTGGGGTTGATGCTGATTTTTTTGGTCGGTCGTCAGATTTTGAACTCCTTGATGACGACTTTCCGGGTTTGTCGTCGCGACTACCTGCTGGTCTCTTAAATACCATAATTTTTTGTTTAGCGCTTTCGCAGCGTGAGGGTCAAAGTTACGCTTTTTTGCCAATTTTTATCTAAAAAGATCAAAAAAATATCCTCTTGCAAAATCGCCGTTTAAACGGTTTTAAACACCGTTTTTGAACCAAAAACCAACTCTAAAAAAGTTAGCAAAACGGTAAGTATTTGATTATGTGATCTGTATAACCTACCTTTGCAGCACATTCTACCAAATGTATAGTTAAATGATAGGAAAAGAAATGATTAAAAAACACTTACTTACGTGCTCCGTAACACTGGTGCTGGTTCTCATTTCAGAGCGTTAATATTTTCGGTACAACGATCATCGAAAAGGCTGCAAAAGTGGCAACTTTAAGCACCCGAACCTCAGATTTTATTTTTCTCAAAAGCTCAAAGGCAGTTGCTTACAACTTTGCCAATGAGGCTTTACCAGTTAATGACGCAAGGGTTACGCGTAAACTCAACAAATCGCTCAGGCAGCATGACTTTAAAAGTGTGCAGAGCAATGTATTGCACAGGAAAGCCGAGCTATGGTTTCCGATCATCGAGCCCATTTTAAAGTTTTACGGTATCCCGGAAGATTTTAAGTACATCCCTTTGGTTGAGTCGGGCCTAAAATCGGGCACATCACCAAAAGGAGCGTCGGGTTTTTGGCAATTTATGCCGGGTACTGCACGTACCTACGGACTTAGAGTAGGCCATGGCGTTGATGAGCGGAAAAACCTTCGCAAGTCAACCATTGCAGCCTGCAAGTATATCAAAGAACTATACGATGAATTTAACAGCTGGACACTGGCTGCTGCTGCCTACAACAATGGCTCGATCAAATTAGCGCGTGCCATTAACAAGCAAAAAGAAGATAACTACTTTCGCATGAAGCTGAACCGCGAAACCGGTTCATATGTTTACAAGCTAATTGCCATGAAAGCTATTATCGAGCAGCCAAAAGAGCACGGGTATGATAATTATTTTTATATCCCGCCTGCATCACAGTTGTTAGCGATTAATTAATGACAGGTAATCATACTGTAAATTAATTAAAAGATTACATTACGGAGCACTTTGAGGCCGGTCATCCACAGTGGATGATCGGCCTTTTTTGCTTATATTTGTAGCAAACTGTTGATGGTTTAAGCCAAAAATTTTAGGAAAGCAGCGTTTTGTAAAAATCTGGCAACTATAATAATTAGCTTCAAACAATGTCAATAAATCCATATTAATAAAGTATGAGTACAAAACCTCTTGTTGACCTGGGCGAGCAAAGTGAAGTTGAAGTTTATGGTGCCCGGGTACATAACCTGAAAAATATAGATGTTTCCTTTCCTCGCAACCAACTGGTGGTAATTACCGGCTTAAGCGGCAGCGGTAAATCATCACTGGCGTTTGATACTATTTACGCCGAAGGCCAGCGCCGTTATATGGAAACATTTTCGGCCTACTCACGCCAGTTTATGGGCGGGATGGAGCGGCCGGATGTGGATAAGGTGTCGGGCCTGAGCCCTGTTATTGCTATAGAGCAAAAAACCACCAGCAAAAACCCGCGTTCCACCGTAGGTACTATTACCGAAATCTATGATTTCATGCGCTTGCTCTTCGCCCGTGCCGGCGATGCTTATTCTTACACCACCGGTGAAAAGATGGAGCGCATGAGCGAAGACCAGATCCTCAAAACTATCAGCGAAAAATTTGACGGGCAGCCAGTTAATATCCTGGCTCCGGTGGTAAAGGCACGTAAAGGCCACTACCGCGAATTGTTTGAATCTATCCGTAAGCAGGGCTTTTTAAAAGTTTGGGTTGATGGCGCTATCGCGGATGTTGAACCCAAAATGCAGGTTGACCGTTACAAGATCCATGACATTGATATTGTGGTTGACCGCCTGGTGGTAAGCGAGAAGGACAGCAAACGTTTGTACACATCCGTTCAGCAGGCTTTGAAAATTGCCAAGGGCATTATCCGTATTGCCGATAAGGATAATAATGTGTCCTATTATAGTAAATACCTGATGGACCCGGTTTCGGGCATCTCATATGATGAGCCTCAACCCAATACATTTTCGTTCAACTCGCCTTATGGTGCCTGCGAAAAGTGTAACGGACTGGGTTATATTTTTGAGGTTGATGAAGCTTCGGTAATTCCTAATCCGAAACTGAGCATCATGAACGGTGGTTTGGCCCCTATTGGTGAATACCGCGAAACATGGATTTTCCAGGTGTTGAAATCGCTGGCTAAAAAGTATGAGTTCTCGCTGTCAACCCCTATCGAAAAGCTGAACCGCGATCAATTGGATATGATCCTGAACGGCGCGCCTGAAACATTGAGTGTTGCTGTAGAATATAACAAGTGGAATGTTCAAAGCTACCAGATCACTTTTGAAGGCATCATCCGTATGCTGGAGGAGCAGCAGGAACGCCGCAATGACGAGGGGATGGACGATATGGAGAACTATCGTGTGCTCCGTACCTGCCCGGTTTGCGAAGGCGCAAGGCTCAAAAAAGAGTCGCTGCATTTTAAGGTAGATGGTAAAAACATATTTGAACTGGCCTGTATGGATATCAATCACCTGCAGGATTGGTTTGATGGCCTGGAAGACCGTCTTAACGAGCGCCAGAATGTGATTGCTAAGGAAATCCTGAAAGAGATCCGCGCTCGTATAGTGTTTTTGCTGGATGTGGGTTTGAGCTATTTAACGCTCGACCGTACTGCCAAGACCCTATCGGGCGGGGAAGCGCAGCGGATCAGACTGGCTACACAGATAGGTTCACAGTTGATGAATGTGATGTACATTTTGGATGAGCCAAGCATCGGATTGCACCAGCGCGATAACGAACGTTTGATCAACGCTCTTAAAAATCTGCGTGATTTAGGAAACACGGTATTGGTTGTTGAGCACGATAAAGACATGATACTGGAAGCCGACCACGTAATTGACATGGGCCCGGCGGCAGGTGTACATGGTGGCCAAGTTGTTGCCGAAGGTACTCCGGCGCAGCTAATGGAAAAGCATACGCTAACCACTTCATATATCAATGGCGAGCGGGAGATTGCGGTGCCCAAAAAACGCCGCGAAGGTAATGGCAAAACCCTGAGCCTGAAAAAAGCTACCGGTCACAATCTTAAGAAAGTATCGGTTGATTTCCCTTTAGGTAAACTGATCGGCATAACCGGTGTATCGGGCAGCGGTAAATCAAGCCTGATCACCGAAACTTTATACCCTATTCTGAACCATCATTTTTTTAGGGCGAAGAAACAACCGCTGCCTTATGAAAGAACTGAGGGATTAGAGCATATTGATAAAGTAATTGAGATAGATCAAACACCAATCGGTCGTACACCGCGCTCAAACCCTGCCACTTATACCGGGGTGTTTTCGGACATCCGCAATCTGTTCGTGGCACTACCGGAATCAAGGATCAGGGGATATAAACCAGGTCGTTTCTCGTTCAACGTAAAGGGCGGCCGTTGCGAAACCTGCCAGGGTGCAGGCATGAAGGTAATTGAAATGAACTTTTTGCCCGATGTTCAGGTACCATGCGAAGAATGCGGCGGCAGGCGCTACAACCGCGAAACGCTGGAAGTGCGTTACCGGGGCAAGTCCATCAGCGATGTGCTGGATATGAGCATTGAGGACGCTACGCCATTTTTTGAGCACATCCCATCTATTTATCGTAAGGTAAGAACCCTGAACGACGTAGGTTTGGGTTATATCACTTTAGGTCAGGCTTCAACCACACTATCGGGCGGTGAGGCGCAACGTGTTAAACTGGCTACCGAGCTATCTAAAAAAGACACAGGAAACACCCTTTTATATATTGGATGAACCTACTACAGGTTTACACTTTGAAGATATCAACGTATTGTTAGGTGTACTTAACCAATTGGTTGATAAAGGCAATACTGTTTTGGTAATTGAACATAATCTTGATGTTATTAAAGTGGCCGACCACGTAATTGACCTTGGCCCGGAGGGTGGCTCGGGCGGCGGTAATATCCTGTTCTCGGGCACGCCTGAAGGTTTGTGCAAAGTAAAGAACAGTTTTACAGGTAAGTTTTTGAAAAAAGAAATGGGGTTATAAGCATTAATCAAAACTTCATAAGTTTATCTCTTAACGTAAACCAAAACAACATGTACAGAAACTTGTACATGTTGTTTTGGTTTTATACCTTTATAAAAACTAATTTGAATGGAGATCACAACTTACACTGCCTTCAGGCAGCAACTAAAATCTTTTTTAGATAAGGTGCGGAATGATCATAAGCCTTTGGTAGTGACAAGTGCCAATGCCGAAGATATTGTTGTGATATCGAAAGCTGATTACGAAAGCATGGAGGAAACTTTCTATCTTTTAAAAAGCCCTAAAAATGCAGAAAGATTACTTCATGGTATCCAGGAATATGAAAAAGGTTTAGGCAAGGAAAGAAAGCTACTTGAAGAGTGAAGATAATTTTCCAAAACCCTGCATGGGAAGATTACCTTTATTGGCAAACGACAGATAAATCTATTTTAAAGAAGATCAACTCTCTTATCAAAGAAATAGAACGAACTCCATATGAAGGAAGTGGAAAGCCCGAACCTTTAAAACATAATTTAGCTGGCTGGTGGTCGCGCCGGATAAATCTCGAACACAGGCTAATTTACAGAGTAGAAGCAGACGCGATATTTATTCTGCAATGCAGATATCATTATTGATTATATTTTCCCTTTCCGTAGCTTTATCGTTTAAACAACACCCTCATGAAAAAAATACTACTCATGCTATTCATAGCAGGTTCGTTTGCAGCCTGTAATCAACCTAAATCAACAGACACCGCCAGCGGCATTCCAGCCAATAAGGATCTCGCCAAAGTTTTTGAAGATTATTTTCAGGACGGCTTAAAACTTTACCCGCTTAATGCAACCTACATTGGCGACAGGCGCTATAATGACTTGCTACCTAACGATGGCTCTGCTGAGTTTTTGAAAAAGGCGCATGATTATAACTCGGTTTACTTGTCGAAAGTGAAAAACTTTGACCGCGCAGAACTGAACGAAGACGATAAGCTATCATATGATATTTTCACTTATGAGGTGCAACTGGCCCTTGATAATTTCAAGTATCATTTTGAGTACATGCCTTTTAACCAGTTTTATGCCCTGCCAATTACCATGGGGCAGCTTGGCTCGGGCTCTGGCGCGCAGCCCTTTAAAACGGTTGTAGATTATAACGACTGGCTGAAACGTTTATCTGCTTTTCAGATCTGGGCGGATACCGCCATCTCCAATTTTAACAAAGGCATCAAAACAGGCGTAGTGCTGCCAAAATCGTTAGTTGTTAAAATGATTCCCGAAATGCAAGACCTGGTATCAAAAGATGTAGAAAAAAGCCTGTTCTACGGACCTGTTAAGAATATGCCGAAGGATTTTTCGGACGCTGATAAAAAACAGCTGACGGAGGCTTATAAAAAAGCGATAACTACCATAGTTAACCCAACCTACCAAAAACTGGCCGATTACCTGAAAAATCAATACCTGCCCCACGCACGTGCAACCTCGGGTTTTTCATCCCTGCCGGATGGTACTGCTAAATACACCTATTTAGTTAAACAACAAACTACTACCGATAAAACTCCGGAAGAAATTTACCAATTGGGTTTGAAAGAAGTTGCCCGGATCCGTGGCTTAATGGATAGCATCAAAACCAGTGTTGGCTTTAAGGGCGATTTGAAGGCGTTTTTTGAATACATGAAAACCGACCCTAAGTTTACTCCTTACAAAACCCCGAAGGATGTACTTGATGCTTTTGAAAACATTCACAAACGCATGGAGCCAAACCTGAAAAAAATGTTTAACCATGTGCCTAAAACCCCTTTCGAGATCAGGCAAACCGAAGCCTTCCGCGCGGCATCGGCCAGTGCCGAATATAACCAGGGTTCGGCAGATGGTACCCGTCCCGGTATTTTTTACGTGCCGATATTAGATGCCACTAAGTTTAACACCACATCGGGCATGGAATCGTTGTTTTTGCATGAAGCAATTCCTGGTCACCATTATCAGATTTCGTTAACCCAGGAAAACGCTTCATTGCCAAAATTCCGTCGCTTTGATGGCGGGGAAACAGCCTATGTAGAAGGCTGGGCGCTGTATTGCGAATCATTAGGTAAAGAGCTTGGCTTATACACCGATCCGTACCAGTATATGGGCGCGTTAGGCGATGAGATTCACCGTGCCATCCGTTTGGTGGTTGACGTAGCCATCCACACCAAAGGAATGACCCGTGAGCAGGCTATTAAATATATGATGGATAACGAAGCTATCAGTGAGCAAGGTGCAACTGCCGAAATTGAACGTTATATGGCTATCCCCGGCCAGGCATTGAGCTACAAAATAGGCGCACTCAAAATCCGCGAACTGCGTACCAAATATGAAAAACAGTTAGGCAGTAAATTTAATATCGCCGAATTTCATGACCAGGTGTTAAAAGATGGCGCCATGCCAATGGCGGTTTTTGAGGCTAAAATGGATGCCTGGGCTGCGAAGAAGTAAGGGAGAATAATAATTTAAGCGCGTCATTGCGAGGAACGAAGCAACCCCCGATAGGCAGAGCCACTCTGTACAGTTCGCGATTGCTTCGTGCCTCGCAATGACGTTTTTTATAAATTAAGGTTATTTCAACTAAACACCGCCAGCACCCCAAAATAAACCAGCATACAACCCGAGCTGATGAAATTCATACGCATGGCGTTTTTAAAATTAGCGTTGGCTGTCGATCGCCCTACTGTATAAAACCAATAATTAAAAAAGAAAAATATTGGCGCGGCGCATACTATAAAGAAATAAAAGTTAAGCATCATCCCAGCCAGGTGCCAATACCAGTAAGAAAGGGCTATCCCCGCGGCAAACAATACGCCCGAAAAAATAAAGGAGCCTTTGTAGCCTAAAACGATACTAAGCGTTTTATCGCCCCGCCTGCTGTCTTCTTCATGCTGATAAACCTGGGTTAAGGGGTATGATGCCCCAATGAGGCAGGAGCTGATAGCCCCCGGAATAATCAGGCCTAAATCCCAATGACCAAACAGGCTCGTACCGGTCAAAGCGGTATAGGTGGTGTAATAAATAAAACATCCCTGGAAAATAAACACCGTTAAAAAACTGATAATCGGATATTTTTTTAACCGGGTAGCAGGATGGCTGTATAATTTTGACATAATGCCATAAATGAGCACCGCAAAGGCAAACTCCCAGCTAATGATAAAGCCAAGCAAAAACGCAATAACCTCCAGCAGAATGGAAAAATAATACAGGCTGAGATCCACTTCGGGCGGTTTGGCTAACAGGGCAATGCTATCTTCATCCTTATCAAAATAACTGTTATAGCCATTGCTGGCCGGGAAAGCAAGGAAATGCCATATAAAAAATACAAGTACGGCTGTTGAAGCTTTCACCACATCGGCCTGGCTAAAGGCAAACAGGTACACCGGCAGCAAAAAAACAGAAAACACAAACCTTAAATGCGCAAATGCCGACCGGGTAGGGATAAATTGTTTAAACTTCATGGCGTGTTTTTACATTATAATTACTGCCGGAGGCAACATCAGGTTGCCTGATTATGGTTATAAACATACAACCTTAAGTACAAAATTCCTTCAGTATAAATTATTATGTTTGAAACAGCGTTAATGTAACATGAATAAGAAAATTTATATAGTTGTACTTTTAATTTTCGCGACGACAGCGGGCTTCGCGCAAACGGTATCTAAATCAGATATCAGCTTTAAGATTAAAAACCTTGGCTTTAATGTCGGGGGTACCTTCGGCGGTTTGCAGGCCGATATTAAGTTTAAGCCTAATGACCTGGAGGGCAGCTCTATTGAAGCGTCAGTGTTATCCAGCACTGTTAATACCGATAACGAAAGCCGCGATAGGCATCTTAAAAGCGAAGATTATTTTGACGTAATTAAATATCCAAAGATCACGCTAAAGTCAGTTTCCTTTAAACGTAAAAGCGGGAGCAACTATACCGGTAATTTTAACGTAACTATAAGAGATAAAACAAAGTTGATTGAAGTACCTTTTACGTATACGGAATCAGGTAATACAGCACAACTGAAAGGAAACTTTATGATTTTGAGGACAGATTTTGGCATAGGCGGCAAAAACCTGATCCTTTCAAATGAGGCCAATGTTTCGGTTGAGGCGGAGATCAGCAAATAAAACGCTTAATCATTTTTAATGGAGAGTTGCATTAGTGCTATCGGGATAGCAAATCCCGCCAATCGGATTGCCCAGCAGGATATTTACCATTTCATGGCTAACGCCTTTGGGCTGGATGCAACCAATGCAGCAAGATTAAAGGGGATTTATGACCATTCCGGAATTGATTACCGCTATTCGGTAATTCCTGATTTTGGCTATCGGGATGCGGCAGATTTCACCTTTTTTGAACAGTCGGCAGGGCTCGAACCATTCCCTGACACACAGAAAAGGTTAAAGCTTTACGAAAAGGAAGCTATCGCCATAGCTGTAAATGCCGCAAAAAGCTGTCTTCAAAAATTTGGAGATGACATTACCGGCAGCATTACACACCTGGTAACCATTAGCTGTACGGGTATGCACGCACCTGGGATTGATATCGAACTTGTGGACCGGCTGCAGCTAAACTGCGATACCGAACGTACCTGCATCAACTTTATGGGCTGCTACGGTGCCATAAACGGCCTCAAAGTAGCCGACTATATCTGCCGCGCCGATACGGGCGCCAAAGTGCTTGTTGTTAGTGTAGAGCTTTGTACGCTCCATTTTCAAAAAGTGAATACACTGGATAACTGGGTTGCCAATTCGCTATTTTCAGATGGCGCTGCTGCCGTTTTGGTCGAAAACACGGCTAACCGTTTAGGCAGTGGCAATTACTTTTCGCTCAAAAATTTCTATTCGGAATTTGTTACTGAAGCACGTAATGAGATGGGTTGGTATGTGGGCAACACAGGTTTTGAAATGAAACTCACCTCCAAGGTATCCAAGCAAATTAAGAAACATATCAAATCACTTACCCAGCGCTTTTTGCAAAAGGCCAAAACTAAGATGGATGATATTACTGCTTATGCTGTTCACCCCGGCGGGCGCACCATTTTAGAAGCAGTGGAAGACGCCCTGGAATTACCTGAAGAAAGCAACGCCTTTGCTTACCAGGTTTTGCAGGAGTACGGTAATATGTCGTCGGCCACAATTTTGTTTGTACTGGATAAAATGCTGAAGGCAGGTAACCTGGTCGATCAAAAGATCCTGAGTTTTGCGTTCGGTCCGGGTTTAACGGTTGAAGGGATGATACTTGAAATGCACTAAGCCATCATGAGCGATGTAGTTGTAATTGGCGGGGGCCTGGCCGGGTTGTTTAACGCCATATTGTTGAACCGTGCCGGTCTGAAGGTTACAGTTATTGAAAAAAAGACTTACCCCATGCACCGCGTTTGTGGCGAGTATATCTCTAACGAGGTGATCCCTTTTTTGTCTTCTTTGGGCATCAATCTTGATGAACTGAATGTTGCCCGCATCAACCGGCTCGAAGTAACAGCAACATCCGGTACCAAACTTTCGCAAAAGCTTGACCTTGGCGGCTTTGGTTTAAGCAGGTTTACTTTCGATAATTTTCTGTACCAAAAAGCCCTCGCCGAAGGAGTTGATATTTTAACCGGCACACGGGTGGAGGATATTCGTTTTGCTGGCGAAAAATTTGAAATGGTAACTCCCGGCGAAACATTAACAGCCCCGTTGGCTATCGGCGCGTTCGGTAAACGCTCCAATCTCGATCAAAAACTTAAACGACCGTTCTTTTATAAACGCAGCCCATACCTGGCCGTAAAATTCCATTTGCAGATGGATTTCCCACAGGACCTCATCCAGCTTAATAATTATAAAGACGGCTATTGTGGGGTAAGCAAAACCGATGGCGACAGGTATTGCATGTGCTATATGGCCCATCGTGATGACCTGCGCAAGTATGGTACTTTACAGGCTTTAGAAGAGAACGTGATCCGCAAAAACCCTTACCTCGATGAGATCTTTCGTAACGCCAGGTTTTTACTGGATAAACCTGAAGTGATCAACGAAATCTCCTTTGAGAAAAAAGCGCCTGTTGATAATCATATCCTGATGAGCGGAGACACCGCCGGGATGATAGCCCCACTTTGCGGTAACGGCATGACCATGGCCATTCATTCGGCCAAAATCCTTTCCGAAAAGATCATTACACACTATAAACCGGGCAGCTTTAATCCTGAAAAGCGCGCCAGCCTTGAGCAGGATTATGCCCAAAGCTGGAACAAACAGTTTGCGCAAAGGCTTTGGGTTGGCCGGCAGTTACAGCGTTTGTTTGGCAACGATAACATGACGGCCCTTACTTTAAATACGCTCAATCACCTGCCTTCTGTTGCACAATACCTGATAAGTAAAACTCACGGCCAACCATTTGTATAGTTCAGGCGTATATATTATATGCCCGATTTAAGTTACCGTACCGATATGCTGGAGATCATGGATGATTTTGATCTCCCATCAGCCGAAATAACCCCTGTGCTTGAAGGCCTGGGGAAGATGAATGCGCTATTCGGTGGCCATAAAAGCATCATCAACGCATTGAAAAAATTTGCGGTAAGTAATAATTATGCGGTAAGCGATTGGGGGTGTGGCGGGGGCGATGCCTTGATAGCTATTGCAAAATGGGCTGAAGAAAAGAAAATACACCTTAAACTAAACGGTATTGATGCAGCGCCAACGGCAGTAAATTACGCACGGCAACAGGCCTCCGGATATAAAAACATCAGCTTTACCCGGGCCGATGTTATTGACGAGGTATACCTCATTAAACCGGCCGATATAATTATATGCAGTTTGTTCACTCATCATTTTGATGATGAACGCTGGATAACGCTTATTCAAAATATGCACACATCGGCACAAAAAGGAATTATCATTACCGACCTGCACCGTCACTGGCTTTTATACCATGCCATAGTGTTTATAACCCGTGTTTTTACCCGTAATGCCATGGCCCGTAACGATGGTCCGCTTTCGGTTAAGCGCGGTTTTAAAAGGCACGAATTGTTGGCATTATTGAAAAAAGCACAAATTGATAACTTTAAATTAACATGGCGCTGGCCTTTCAGGTGGGAGTTAATCATCTATAAATCGTAGCTTTACGCTATGAATTTGCGTGTACTGGTTTTAACAACCTCGCTTGGCGTGGCAATTACGCTCTCGGCCGTTAATTTTTATTTTCAGCATAAATGGTACGATGTAATGGTTACTTTCTCGGTGGCCCTTGGTGTAAGTTACTTCGTTTTTTACTATCTCATCGAAAAATACATCTACTCCCGTATCAAGTTAATTTATAAACTGATCCATAACCTGAAATTAGGCCGCGACCTCAGGGATGCCCTTGGCGAACATGTAAGCGCCAATCCCATTGCCGATGTAGAGCAGGAGGTAAAGGAATGGGCCAAACAGAAAAAGACCGAGATAGACGAACTTCGCAAACAGGAAAAATTTCGCCGTGATTTTTTATCCAATATCTCGCACGAGTTTAAAACCCCGTTATTTGCTATCCAGGGTTACATTGAAGCCTTGCAGGATGATGATTTTGACGACAAGGAAATGGCCCGCCAGTTTTTGGAAAAAGCTTCAAAAAATGTTGACCGGCTAAGTTACCTGATCAAAGACCTTGATGAAATTTCCAAACTTGAATCGGGCGAGATGCCTATCAATTATACTAAATTCAAGATCAACGACCTGATCAAAGAGGTTTTTGAATCATTGGAGATCAAAGGCAAGCAGTACCACATCAAACTTATATTTAAGCAAAAGTATGATGAGCCTATTGTGGTGAATGCCGACAGGGAAAAAATAAGACAGGTGCTCGTGAACCTGATAGATAATTCGTTTAAGTACGGTAAAGAAGAAGGCAGCACTTCGGTAAGCCTTTTTGTACTGCACGACCAGGTTTTGGTTGAAGTTACCGACGATGGTATAGGTATTGAAGAAAAGTTTTTGCCAAGGTTATTTGAGCGTTTTTTTCGTACAGACAGCAGCCGTTCAAGGCAAATTGGTGGCTCCGGGCTGGGGCTTGCTATTGTAAAGCATATTATTGAAGCCCATCAGCAAACCATCAATGTGCGCAGTACAGAAGGGCTTGGTTCAACCTTTGGTTTTACCTTGGCAAGGGCCAAGCAAACCATTCCTTTCCCGAATTTACCTGTGTTAAAAAGTTAACAATAATTTAACATACTAACTGTACCTTTACACCAATTTCAAATCACTATGTCGCTAAACAGTATATTCCAGTATTTTGTACCCAAGGATAAAAAAATATTCTTCCCGCTGTTTGAACAAGCCGCGGCCAATGTTGTAGCTATGGCTACCATACTGGTTGAAGCAGTTAACTCAAACAACCCTGCAACCCGCGAGGATTTATATAAACAGATTGACAAGCTTGAAAACAAAGGCGATGAATATACTCACCAGATTTACCTGGAGCTTGGCAAAAACTTCATTACGCCTTTTGACCGTGAAGATATCCATGCCCTTGCAACAGCTATTGATGATGTGGCCGACTATATACAGGGTGCGGCCAACCGCATGAGCCTGTACAGGATAGATGATTTGAATGAGCATATCCGTAAGCTATCTGACCTGATACTGCAGGCCAGTGTTGATTTGGAAAAAGCTGTAAAAGAACTGAAAGACCTTAGGAATGTGCGTAATATCGCCGATTCATGCATCAGGATAAACAGTGTTGAAAACCAGGCCGATTATGTTTTTGACCGCGCTGTAGCCGACTTGTTCCTGTATGAAAAAGATGCTATCCGCCTTATCAAATACAAAGAAATATTAGCCGCTCTTGAAACCGCTACCGATATGTGCGAAGACGCAGCTAATGTTATGGAGTCAATCTTAGTTAAAAACGCTTAAGTAAATCTTACCCCCAGCTAAATGGTTACTTCCCTACTTGTAGTTATTGTTGTACTCGCCCTGTTGTTTGATTACACCAATGGCTTCCATGATGCCGCAAACTCTATAGCTACCATTGTATCTACCAAAGTATTAACACCGTTTCAGGCAGTGTTAATGGCCGCGGTATTCAACTTTGCAGCTTACTTTTTTATAAAAGATCATAAGGTTGCTAATACCGTATCTAAAATTGTATTGGAGCACTATGTTACCCTGCACGTGATCCTGGCTGGTTTGGTAGCCGCCATCACCTGGAACCTGTTTACATGGTGGTTCGGTATCCCGTCCAGCTCGTCGCATACCCTTATTGGGGGCTTTGCCGGTGCTGGTATGACTAACGCACTTTATATGGGTGCCAACGCCCTTCATGCTGTTGAAATGCAATATGTGCTTAAAATCGTTGCCTATATCGTACTTGCCCCGTTTATTGGTTTAATTATAGCTTATGTGGTAACCATTTTAATATTACACCTGTGCAAAGCTGCAAGGCCTGCCACTGCCGAGCGCTGGTTTAAACGCATGCAGTTAGTATCGTCGGCAGCTCTGAGTTTTGCTCACGGTGGTAACGATGCACAAAAAGTTATGGGGATCCTGTACGTAAGCCTTATTGCTTCAAAAGTGATAAAGCCAGGCTCAGTAATGCCGGAGTGGATCCCTTTAGCTTGTTACTCAGCTATTGCTGCAGGCACCATGTCGGGTGGTTGGAAGATCGTTAAAACCATGGGCTCAAAAATAACCAAGGTTACCCCGCTTGAAGGTGTAAGTGCCGAAACTGCTGGTGCTATCACCCTGTTTATTACCGAGCGTTTTGGGATCCCGGTTTCAACAACACATACTATCACCGGCTCAATTATAGGTGTGGGTTTAACTAAACGAGTATCGGCCGTGCGCTGGGGCGTAACCATTAACCTGGTTTGGGCCTGGATCATTACCATACCTATTTCGGCACTGATTGCCGCCGGTGTATTTGCATTATTACATTTCTTTGCCTAAACAAACCGGTAGTAATTTTGTTAGTTTTACTACTATGAAAACAAGACTACTCATTATCCCCGTCTTAATAGCTTTAATTACATTTACCAGCTGTGATACGCTAAACCAGGTAGCTAATGCCACTATTCAAAACCAGGGAACACCAACGTCGCTTGAAATAGGCAACGGTTTAAAACAGGCCCTTGAAATAGGCACAGGTAAAAGCTCGGATCAACTATCGGCAGTTAACGGATTTTTTGGCAATGCCGCTATCAAGATCCTTTTTCCGCCCGAAGCGCAAAAAGCTGAGAGAACCTTACGCGGGCTTGGCCTGAACAGCCTTTGTGATAATGTGATCCTTTCGCTTAACCGCGCAGCCGAAGACGCCGCAAAACAGGCAAAACCTATTTTTGTTGATGCTATTAAACAAATGACCCTGCAGGATGTTACCAATATTTTATTGGGCAGCCAGGATGCGGCAACACAATATTTTAAACGTACCACTACCGCGAAGCTAAGCCTGCAATTCAAACCCGTTATCCAGGGAAGCTTAAATAAAGTGAATGCTACCAAATACTATACTGATGCCGCCCAGGCCTACAATAAGGTTCCGTTTGTATCAAAGCTTAATCCTGATATCAGCGATTATGTGACCCAAAAAGCCATCGACGGCTTATTTGTAGAGATAGCCAAAGAAGAGCTTAACATTCGTCAAAATCTTGGCGCGCGTACAACGCCTTTATTGCAAAAAGTATTCGCTTTTGCTGATAGGAAAAAAACTACCGGACAATAAAATAGATAGAAAAAGAAATACAAAAAGGCTGCGTCGAATCTTATTCAACGCAGCCTTTTTATTGGGCATATTATTTTTGCTTTTGGAATTTAACCTTTACAGTAACAACTTCGGGTTTGTTGTTAGTACTGCCAACCCATGAGGGGCCGTTTTTAATAAGCTCGATAGCTTTTTGATCGGCCGCTTCACTCAGGCTTTTTTTAATGCTAAACTCATCTGTGATACCGCTCGGGAATACCGTAAATGTTACGGTCACGGTGCCGGCAGTACCATCAGGCAGTACGGCATTAGTTTGTAAATATTTTTTCAGGCTGCCCCAGCCCAGTTGCGGATGTGCCGCGGTGACACTTACCTCACCGTTGTCATCGTCTTTTTTAGTTACAACCACCTCGCTAAGGGCCCTGGAATCGGGCTTAAGCGCTACTTTAATGCTATCGCCGCGTGTGGCGTTAACCTGCCTCGGCTCATAACCAATATAAACCACATCAAGCGTAGCCTTATCCCCCGGAGAGCTTAGCGCGAATTTTCCATTAACATCAGTTACCGTGCTCCGGTTGGTGCCTTTGATCCTGATTGCCGCACCAATTAAAGGAGAGCCGTCATCTCTCGAAATAATAGTACCGGCAATGTATAATGATTGTGCAGCCACTTTATTGCTGCCAAAAATAGTTGCTGGCGAAGATGTAACGCCGTCAACCTTTCCGGGTAATTTAAATTGCAGCGGGGCTTTTGATTTAGCTACAGTAGTATTCGCTCTTAATGCTATCACATCCTGGCTTACTGTATCTTTTTTTGCAATTGGAGCTGTGTATCCTGCTACTATCCGCTCACTTAAATTGCCTTCTTCTTTCAAAACAACTTTATCTTTAGCAGCAGCGGGCGGAGTTGCCGGTTCTGCTAAAGGATTGCTGCCCACAGGAGGCGCAACATCATTCGAAGCTGTTTTATTGTCGCCAGCGGAGATTTCCTGCTGATAAAGCGCATTAGCCGATTGCTTTGCCCGTCTTGATTTTTTATTTACTGCAACTGATGGGGCCTGTATGGGCGTATTGGTATTCGCTTTTTTAACTGTATCGCCGGTCTTTACGGTATCGGCGGCAGCTACCACGGGCGGAATAGAATTTTTGTTTCCTGTTATGTTATTACTTTGCAGTTCAGCTTTAGGAGATCTGTTAAGATAAAGGCCTCCCAAACTTAATGCTATTAAAACCGAAGCCGCTATGGGCCAAACGGTCCACGGCATTACACGGCCTTTATTTTCTCCGGTACGCTGCCGCAGTCTTGAGCTAAGGTCAGCAAGGTTTAATTGTTGACTTGTCCCCATGTTGTCATATCCTTCCAATGCATCCATCAAAAAAGGGTCGTTTAGTGCCTCCATCTCCAGTTTATGCATAGCACGGGCGTCAAGCTCTCCGTTGAGATACTTCTGTATTTGCAATATATTTGCCTTTTTACTATGCACTGTTCCGTTCGAGGCAAATTTTCAAATTCCTCTTACCGTTCTGGATATAACTTTTTACCTCATTTAAAGTATATCCTGTGATCCCGGCAATTTCTTTATAACACTTCTCTTTTAAATAAAACAGGTCGATACTTTGTTTTTGTCCGCCGGTTAACCCTGCTATGCAGTGCTCCAAAGCTTTCAAAGCCTCTTCCCTGTTATTATCATCAGGATGCAAAAACGGGGTGAATTCCACAACTTCATCTAAATTAACCAACTCCATCTTTTTACCGCTTCGTAACTGCATCAAGCAATAATTGCGCCCAAGTACATACACCCAATTTCTGAACTGGTTAATCTCATGCTTTTTAACCTTATCAACCAGCTCCTCAAAAATGCCCATTACCGCATCTTTGGCCAGTTCTTCATCTTTCAGATATTTAAGGCAAACGCCATAAACAAGGGGCATATATCTTTCATATAAGCTGCCCAAAACTGTTAGGTTACCGCTTGCGCGATAATCACTAAGTAGTTCTTCGTCTGTTGATTTCCCTGGTTTTTGGGGTTTTATAAATAGGCTCATTAAACATACAAAATTAATTTATTAAAATGGTTTATGGAAATTAACTGCCTGCCGACCATTCTATTTAAGGAAAATAAGCTAATAATGAGGTGTTTTATATGGATTGGTTCATTCCTGTTATTGACCATGGATACACTAAGTCAAAGCCGGAATAACAATAGCATAAAGCATAAACAAAAAAAGCGATGCCCGGGAGCATCGCTTTTCTATAAATATCCTAACATTTTTACCTTGCCGGTTGTGGCTTTGGCAGCTCTTTGCGCGGGATCATTTCGGCGCGTTGTGCCGTATGGTAAACAAATGAAGCAATAATGGTGGCGGCCTGTTTCAGATCGTCTTCAATAAGGCGATCGTAAGTGTCCTGGTTGCTATGGTGTGTACGGGTACCATAATCTATGGCATCCTGAATAAACTGGAAGCCCGGAATGCCTACAGCATCAAACGACAGGTGGTCGGTACCGCCTGTGTTACGAATGGTAAGCGTAGTAGCGCCAAGATCTTTAAAAGGTTCAAGCCATGCTTTAAAGATAGGTGCCGCTGCCGAATCTCCCTGCAAATACACTCCGCGGATTTTGCCGGTTCCATTATCAAGGTTGTAATAGGCTGAAAGCTTTGCTTGTTCTGGCTTCAGTTCCATGGTCTTAGGATCGCCAAAATGATTGGCCACATATCCACGGGACCCAAATAAGCCCTGCTCTTCCGAACTCCATAAAGCTATGCGAATGGTGCGTTTGGGTTTAAAGTTAATCGCTTTTAAAATACGCATGGCCTCCAGCATTACTGCGCTGCCCGCAGCATTATCGGTAGCACCGGTAGCGGCATGCCATGAATCAAGGTGACCGCCAAGCATTACTACCTGGTCTTTTAGTTTTTTATCCGTCCCGGGAATTTCAGCAACTACATCATAACCCTGCAAGTCATCGGTAATGAATTGGGTTTTAATATCAGCTTCCAGTTGTACCGGCTGGCCGCCTTTTATAAGGCGCAAAATGCGCTGGTAATCTTCGCTGCTGGTTTCAAGCTCGGGTGCTACCGCTTTTGCGGTATCGGCGTATGAAGCGCCGTTGGTGGTAAACACTGTACCATCTGTACCGCGGGCCTGGCTTAACACCAAGCCAGCTTTTTCATCAACCAAAAATTGGCTTAATGCAGTCCTGAAAGCACGTAGCTTACGGAAAGCGGCCATTTGGGCTGCGTTGGGGTCCACAGCGTTCCTGCGCGGGCCGGCAGGCGTAGCTTTCGCGTTGGCCATTTCGGTAAGTTCCTCATCGGTATAACGGGCGGCATCCACTTTCCAGGTACGTTCTGTTGGTGCTTTAGTATCAAATATCACGATCTTGCCGGCCAGCTTACCTTTATATTGCTCAAGCTCTGCTGCCGAATCGGCTTTGATTATCATCACTTCGCCTTTGATTAAGCCATTTGTACCCGGTGTCCATGCTTTAGGTATGGCGATGATAGCGTGATAGTAAGGAATCGTGATAGCTGCATAGTTTTTTTGAACCTCCCAGCCTTTGCCAAATTTACCCCAGGCTTCCAATTTAGAGTTGGCCATGCCCCAGGTTTTAAGCTGATTAACAGCCCAGTTTTGGGCGCGCTTTAAGCCCGGAGAATTAGCAAGCCTTGGGCCCGAAACATCTGTAAGATAAAAAGCCGTTTCCATTACCTTTGAATGGTTAAGGCCTTCTTCCCTTATTTTTTGAACCATTGCAGCATCAACAGGCTCCTGCGCAAACGACGGTACTGCAATACCGGCCGTAATTAAACAGGAAAAGAGTAGTTTTAATTTCATATATAATAATTATAAGATCAGTTAATAACAAACCTATTTATTATAAATTAAAATCGGGAATATTATATGTTAACAAAGTTGTTACATGGGTGGGGATTACACAGGGTTTCTGGCGGGATACAGTAACTGGTTAAAGTCACGCCATTGCTCAACTTCAACCAGTTGAAAGATTCTGTGTGTAACCGGCTAAAGGCTAATTGATATTCATAATTATCGGGTATTTTTTGTTCCAACTTGCTTTCTGTCGTCTATGATCATTACAAGCTTGCCCCGTAAATCAATCGGCCCTGTTCTTGGCTCGTAAGTATGCCTAATGGTAACAGCCTGTCCGGTGTATTCAAGTATTCCTGCCTGCGGCTGTTCTACTTCTCTTTTTAACATGGCCTGGTCTGTAAGTGCTGTGGTATCCGGGTTTTCAGTATAGTTGATCAGTTTCCCGGTAAAGTAAACCATTTGACGGCCTAAGATGATATCCTTGTCAATTTTCAGGCGCTTGCCATTAACCTGTTTTTTTACAATGATAGTTAGCAAGTGATTGGGGAACCGGTTCCCGATGTACAGATACAGTAAATTGGTACGGGAATCAAAATCAATAACCCGGCACTTTACAACCACTTCTTTACCTAAGTGAGTGCTGATATCTTTAACAGCTATGGTATCTGCTTTTTGGCCAATTGCTGTAAAGCATGAGAAAAGAAGAATTGTAAGGATTGTCCATTTCATAGTGATTGTTTGTTTAGGAGAAAATTTATGACAAACTAAATTGAAAAATGTTATTATAAGATTTCAACGGCTGTTAAATGTAAAAGCCCCATTACTGACGCTTAGGATTGCTACATATACAGAACGGGTATACAACTACAGTTAAGCTGAAAGCTTAACTCATTTTAGGAGTAAGTTACGTTATCGCTAAACTTCGATCAGAGAGGTGGCCCGGTATGGACGCGTTTTAATCTTTGTAATATGGCCATTTAATTTGCGGCTTTCAGGTCGTGTATAACTTCGTTATTCTTCATGGCTATCTGATTAGATAGCCAAAGATGCGGAGCTGGGAGCTGAGGTTATCCCACGTTGGGTTCATTTTATCAATAACCTTTGAATATCTTTCAAAACCGATTATTTTCGTTGTCGATAACCCTTATCATTAATTATTTAATATGTATAACGAAGAAGAAGTACAGGAACTATTTGAAGTCGTTTTTAAATTATCCGCAAAAGATGTTAACGACAAATTGGTCAAAGTGCGGAATAGACCGGAAATAGCAAAAAGACGTTGGTTTTGGGAGTTACTACAAAACGCTAAAGATGCAGTTAAACCACATGAGAAAGTTTCTGTAAAATTGATCATTGGAAATGATAACGGACAATATTTCGCAGAGTTTCAACATAATGGTAATCCATTTCGTTATCAGGATGCCAAAAATCTGATTTTCCCTTATTCAGATAAAGGGGACGAAGAAGATTCGGATAAATCAGGCCGATTTGGTACTGGCTTTTTAGCAACCCATATATTATCGAAAGAAATTTTGGTAAAAGGAGTTTATCTAAAAGATTCGCAAGCGTTCAACTTTAGCTTTACCCTTGATCGCTCGGGTACTGACAAGCCGCAAATCGCTGACAGCATAAGTAAAACCTGGCAAATATTTAGAGAAAAACGCACTGAAATATTGAATTATCAGTATAGCCCCAGCAATTATGAAACGTCATTTAGATATAATCTCGATAAAGATGGCTTAGACCTTGCGATACAATCAATAGAGGATTTGGACGCCGCTTTACCTTTTGCATTATCTTTTATTCCGAAAGTTCAGAAGATTGAAATTTTCAATCAAATAAGCAACACCTCAATCGTTTACCATAAAATTGATTCAAATACAAAGCAACTCGCTGAAAATATAAAGCGGTTTTCTATAGAAAAAAAATCTATTAAAAACGAGCAAACAGAAGATGTTTACATAGCTTTAGTGGTATGTTCAGATGATAACGTTGATATTGCTCTGGAAGTTTATGAGCAAAGCAATCTAATTTATATAAAGGAATTTCTGGAACACCAGCCCTTATTGTTTTGTCCTTTTCCGTTGATCGGTGCAAGTGATTTTAAGTTTCCGGTAGTGATAAATAGTGTTTCTTTTTTGCCAAAAGAAGAAAGAGATGGCATTTGGCTGGCAGATACTGTGGAAGGAAAAATAAACCAGGGGCTTTTTGAAAAAGTATTGCCTTTATATAATTCCATAGTGAAATATGTTTCAACAGAGAAATGGCAAAACACACATTTACTTTTGAAACACTTAAAAGAAAATCTGCTGATTGCTGATTTTAATGCTACCTGGTTTAAAGATAGTATTCAAACTCACGCCAAAGCCTTCGTTAAATCAATTCCGCTTGTTGATGTTTCTGAAGACAAGAGGCTTGCCATTATCTTAAATGATATTTCAGTTTATTTCCCCTGGGACTTGAAAGAGAATACGCGATTGGTATTATGGGATTACATGAAAACATTATTTCCTGAAAATGTACCACCAAAAGAACAGGTAAATGATTGGTATGATGTTATTTGGGACGACTGCCCCAGAGTTACGGTCAATTCATTTACTAAGTTTATTGCGGGTTTTAAGTCGGTTGAAGCACTTCAGGAACGGATCGGTAAATCGAAAGAGGAAACTTTACTGTGGTTAAACAACTTGGTTTCATTTATAAATGTTGAAGAACCTGTTTTATTAAATGGAGCGGATAGTTCCGTACTCCCTAATCAATTTGGCTATTTCAAAAGAAAAGACGAATTATACTTGGATGATGGCACGATAGACAAGAAATTAAAAGATATCCTTGCGGACATGTCACAAATTACTCCTAAAGTATATGATTGGCGTTTGGACATGTTAGAAAAGAAAATTTTTCTTGAACTACCGGCAACGAGGACAAGGACAATAGCTTTAATAGGAACAACTATCAGTGAAGCAATAAAGGAACTGTTGAAAGAGGAAAATCCGACTAATGAACTAAGGAATGTATTTTCAAAGCTTTTAAACTGGATCAACGATAATTCAGATAAGGGAAAGGAATATTTTAAAGGTTTAAAAACAGAAACACTTTTATATAAAACTGCCAATGAAAGCAAGATCAAACATATAACTGATTTATTGCAGAAAGACAGAGATGGAGAAATATCTGTAGAACAGTTATCTGCGATAAATTCAAGCAACATCGCCTTATTGCAAGATCCCGATTTAGAATTAAAGGTAAGATTAGGCGAACAGGTATTATTAGATCAACATAAAGAGAGGGAAGAATTTATATTTAAAAAGAAAGTGGGTGATGTTTTTGAAAACGTATTTAAACAATTAATAAACCAAGATGCCAAATTACAAATCTCAAAAGTAGAAGGTGAAGAAGACTTTATAATTGTAAACAACAATACCCAAAAGAAATTTTACATTGAATTAAAATCTATAAATATAGCTGAAGATCGTGTGAGCATGACTCATAAACAGGCTAAGAAAGCACCGGCTTATCCAGGCGATTACATCCTTTGCATCATCCCTAATAACGGTGAGAGTATTGATGAGCAGTATTTTACCACTAATGCCAAATTTGACAAAACGATCGGAAATAAGTTAGCGAGAAAGGTAGCTGAAGCATTAACATTTGAAGCACCTGATATTGGCATCTCGGTAGAATTTGAGGACTTATTGCTAAATTCTTATAGTAAGTACCGCTACAAATTTTTTATACAACAAAGTATATGGGGCCAAGATAATTTCGATTCCTTTAAAGAAAAGCTTTTAGAATTTTAAATAAGTTTAATGTCAGTTATTAAGTCCTCGAACGTTACCACATTCCCTCCCCAACTGGTCGAAGGCGTGCCGTGAATCGTATGCAGTAGTAAGCAAGGGGATGTTGACAAAAAGATGGTAGTAGACCTACCACAGTCGCCGTGCAGGGGGAGGCTGTAAACCGCCTCTCGGCGCTGTTTCAGTAATGAAAAGGTGTTGAACGGAAGAGAAAAAGGCTAAAAAAGATCTCCAGCATGTTGGCGGCATTCCGCTGTCGTAGGCTGAAAGCTTTCCATATTTTAGGTTGAAACTTCAAGCTTCAACCAGTCAGGGAAGTTTAGCAATAGCGTAACTTCGACTAATTCCAGATTTATGCTTAAATTTTAAGATAATTAAAATATCCCCAACAAAAAAGGGCCTACCTGTTACAGATAAGCCCTTCAATATTATAAAGCTGATTTATTTAATTACAGCTTGCGTTTAACTTCTACGTTTTCGTATGCTTCAACAATGTCGCCTACTTCAATGTTGTTAAAGTTGTTGATGTTCAAACCGCACTCGTAGCCTGCGCTTACTTCTTTCACGTCATCTTTAAAGCGTTTCAGTGAAGCCAGTTCGCCGGTGTAGATCACCACGCCGTCACGGATGATGCGGATCTTGCTGTTACGGTTAATTTTACCATCCAATACCATACAACCTGCAATAGTACCCACTTTACTGATCTTGAAGGTTTCGCGGATCTCAACGTTAGCCACAATCTTCTCTTCAAAGGTTGGTGCAAGCATACCTTCCATTGCCGCTTTGATTTCGTTGATCGCGTCGTAGATGATAGAGTACAACCTGATATCAATCTGTTCAGCTTCGGCCAGTTTACGGGCACTACCTGAAGGGCGTACCTGGAAACCAATGATGATCGCGTCGGATGCCGATGCCAGCAATACGTCTGATTCGGAGATCTGACCTACCGCTTTCGAGATGATGTTCACCTGGATTTGCTCGGTAGACAGTTTTAGCAATGAATCTGACAAGGCCTCGATAGAACCATCCACGTCACCTTTAACAATGATGTTAAGCTCCTTGAAGTTACCAACTGCCAAACGACGGCCGATTTCATCAAGGGTGATGTGTTTTTGTGTACGTAAGCCCTGCTCACGTTGTAACTGCAGGCGTTTGTTAGCAATTTCACGTGCCTCAACTTCGCTTTCAAGCGCGTTGAACTTATCGCCCGCGGTTGGTGCGCCCTGCATACCTAATACCTGTACAGGTGTTGACGGTCCTGCTGAATCTACACGCTGTCCACGCTCGTTGGTTAACGCTTTAACACGACCGCTGTAGCAGCCTGCCAATATCGGGTCGCCTACTTTTAAGCGGCCTGCCTGTACAAGGATGGTGGTAACAATACCACGGCCTTTATCTAAAGCTGCTTCAATAACGGTACCTACGGCACGTTTGTTAGGGTTAGCTTTCAATTCGAGCAATTCGGCTTCAAGCAATACTTTTTCCAATAACAAGTCAACATTTAAGCCGGTTTTGGCCGAAATTTCCTGCGACTGGTATTTACCGCCCCACTCTTCAACCAAAATATTCATGGCCGATAATTGTTCCCTTACCTTATCGGCATTGGCACCCGGCTTATCAATTTTGTTAAAGGCGAAGATGATTGGTGCACCTGCAGCCTGCGCGTGGTTTATGGCCTCGCGGGTTTGCGGCATCACGCTGTCATCGGCAGCTATCACTATAATTACGATATCTGTAACCTGTGCACCCCTTGCACGCATCGCGGTAAACGCTTCGTGACCCGGTGTATCCAGGAAGGTGATCTTTCCTTTATTGTCAGGCAATGTTACTTCGTAAGCACCAATGTGCTGGGTTATACCACCCGCTTCGCCGCCTATTACGTTGGTTTTACGTATAAAGTCGAGCAATGAGGTTTTACCATGGTCAACGTGGCCCATGATGGTTACGATTGGTGCACGTGTCACCAAATCGGCCGGATCATCAACCTGGTCAAGGTTGGCTTCTTCATCCTGCGGCTTCACAAATTCAACCTGGTAGCCAAACTCATCGGCCACAATTGAAAGTGTTTCGGCATCAAGCCTTTGGTTAATGGAAACGAACATACCCAGGCTCATACAGGTAGATATAATCTGGGTTACAGATACATCCATCATACTTGCCAGCTCATTTGCCGTTACGAACTCGGTAACCTTCAATACTTTTGATTGAAGTTCCTGTTCCATTGCCAGCTCTTCGGCACTTGCAGCAACATCATCACGTTTTTGACGACGGAATTTAGCACGCTGTGCAAACTTGCCCGACTTACCTGCTCCACTTAAGCGCGCAAGCGTAGCCTTGATCTGGTCTTGTATGTCTTTTTCTGAAGGTTCTTCCTTCGGTCCTGTATGTTGAGGCGGATTATTGCGGTTGTTCCTGAAATCCGGGCGGTTACCACCGCCATGACCTCCCTGGCCCTGACCTGGCCCGCTGTTTCCGGGTGCTCCATGTGTACGGTTCCTGAAATCCGGGCGGTTAGGATTAATGGTACCACCACCGCTGGGCTGTTGACCTTGTTGCGGGTGATTGCCACCACCGCCCTGCTGGCCATGCGGATGGTTACCGCCGCCTTGCTGCGGGTTGCCCTGGTTATCTTTACGCTTACGTTTGCGTTTGTGATCGGCCGAGTTATTATTTGAATTTGATGATGAAGCTACCGGGTTGCGTTTTGGCGCGTTAACCGGCAACTGGATCTTCCCAATAATGTTTGGCCCTGTTAAACGCTCGGCTTTAGCACGGATCACGTCTGGCTCCTGGCTGTCATCAGCTACTGGTGCAGCCGGAGTTTCGGGAGCAGCCGGAGGTGTTGCAACCGGTGCTTTTTCAGCAACAGGCGCTTTAGGCTCTTCAGCTTTGGGTGCTTCGGCAACCGGAGCTGCCGGTTTTGGCGTTTCAACCTTTGGTGGTTCGGGCACAACCGGGGCTACCGGCTGTGGCGCTTCAACTTTTGGCTCGGCAGGTGCCGGAGCCGGTGTTGGCGCAGGTGCCTGTGCAACTGGCTCGGGTTGTTTAACAACTACTTCCGCTGGTTTTTCCGCAGGCTTCTCCGCCTGTGGCTTAGCATTCAGGTTGTTAAGGTCAATTTTTCCAACCACCTTAACACCAGGTAATACGTCATTGCGCTCATCAGAACGTGCAGGAGCTTGCGCTGCCGGAGCAGGCTCGGCCGGTTTTGGTTTTTCAACCTGCGGCTGTGCAAAGTGCCCTGTATTCTTGATCAGTATCTCTTCGTTCTCAAAATCGCGCGAACGGCGGTTCTCAACCGGCTTTTCAGGAAACTGTGCAGCAGGCTCTTCTTTCCTTATCTTTCCGATACTGATCTGCTTAGCTTCCTCCTTAATACTTTTGTCAACAGCAAATTCCTTTAACAGGGCATTGTACATGTCATTATCCAGCTTGGCCATAGGATGCTTGTCAACCTTGTATCCTTTGGTAGCTAAATAATCGACAAGGGTACCCATGCCAATGTTCAGTTCTTTTACTGCTTTAATTAATTTTATGGATTTGTCTTCTGACATTTAATATTACTTTCTCTGCTTATTTAGTGCAAAAATACGATTTTAATTTGCTTATTCCGCTTATTCAAACTCCGCATTCAATATTGATAGCACTTCTTTTACTGTTTCTTCCTCTAAATCGGTACGTTTTACCAATTCACCAACGGTTAAGGCCAGTACTGATTTTGCTGTATCTAAACCAATACGTTTAAATTCATCAATGATCCAGCCTTCAATCTCGTCTGAAAATTCTTCGATGTCCACATCTTCGTCATGCTCATCAGCCTCACGGTAAACATCAATTTCGTAGCCTGTCAATTTTCCTGCCAGCTTAATGTTGTGCCCGCCACGACCGATAGCTAATGATACCTGGTCGGGTTTTAAATACACAGCAGCTGTTTTTTTCTCATCATCTAATTTAATAGAAGTGATTTTGGCAGGCGACAATGCACGTTGAATATATAGCTGAACGTTGTTGGTAAAGTTAATAACGTCGATATTTTCATTTTTTAACTCACGTACTATACCGTGGATTCGAGAACCTTTCATACCTACGCAGGCACCAACCGGATCGATACGGTCGTCATATGATTCAACGGCAACTTTAGCACGCTCGCCCGGTTCGCGTACAATCTTCTTGATGGTAATTAAGCCATCAAAAATTTCCGGCACTTCAAGCTCAAACAAGCGCTGTAAAAACTCAGGCGCTGTACGCGAAATGATGATCTTAGGGTTGCTGTTCAGCATATCTACCTTTGATACAACAGCTTTAACGCTATCGCCCTTTTTAAAGTAATCGGCCGGGATCTGCTCTGTTTTTGGCAGTAACAGCTCGTTGCCTTCATCATCAAGAACTAAAGTTTCTTTTTTCCAAACCTGGTAAACCTCGCCTGTAACAATTTCACCTACGCGGTCTTTATATTTTTTGAAGATCTCGTCTTTCTCTAATTCCAGAATTTTTGATACCAGCGTTTGGCGGGCGGCTAAAATAGCACGGCGGCCAAAGCTTTCTAAAGTGATCTGTTCAATATAGTCATCACCAACTTCAAGGTCGGCGTCATACAGGTGTGCTTCGGCAAGTTCTATCTCCAGGTCATCATCTTCGCTAAAGCCATCTTCCATAACTTTACGTGTACGCCAGATCTCTAAGTCACCGTTGTCGGTGTTCACAATTACGTCGCAATTTTCGTCCGTACCGTACTTTTTCCTGATCATGCTTCTGAAAACGTCTTCCAGTACGCTCATCATGGTAGGGCGGTCAATGTTCTTGAAATCTTTAAATTCCTGAAAAGAATCAATTAAATTAATATTGCTCATTTTTTACTTAAATGATATTAAAACCTTTGTTTCTGTTATTTGGTCCATTGGGATAACGCTTTCTATAACCTGCGCTTTTTTCCCTTTTTCTTTTACTTTTTCTTCAATGGTGATGGCATCCTCTGTAAGGCCGGTTAATGTGCCTTCGCGTTTAGCCCCATCTTTCATTTTAATGCCGAGGTTACGGCCAACATTTTTGGCGTATTGCCTTGGCGACGACAGCGGATAATCAATACCCGGCGATGAAACCTCCAGGTTATAAGCGGTTTCAATCACGTTTTCCTCTTCCAGATGGAAGCCGACATGCCTGCTTACCTGTACACATTCATCAATACCGATACCGTTATCGCCATCAAGCAGAATGATCAGCTTCCCGTTCGGGTGCATTTTAATATCCACTATAAACAGGTTCGGCTTGTCTGCTATCTTCTCTTCTACCAGTTCTTTTACCCTTTTTTCAATATTCATTACCCACCGGTGTTTTTGACAGAATAATTTTGATTGATAAAATAAAAGAGGGGACTAATTGCCCCCTCTTTTATTAACGGTTGCAAATATAATCAAAAATATTAAATTTTCAAGCATATAGGTAGTTTATTGCTTAAAAATCAAATCTGTATAGTGCAAGGTACCGGGTTTGCTGCGGCTTTTTATCAAATCGGTCAGCGTACCGCCGGCACTGAAATCATAGTAACGAAAAAAATACGTTTGCTGTGTGCTAAAGGCCGTATCGGGTGTAAAAACAACTACATTGTTATGAACGGCATAACGCCCCGGCTGTGCGGGCTGCAGGTTTCGCATAGAGGTATCGGCAGGCATGCGGTAAACAGCCATCAGCGTTTCCCAGGCTGTCGCCGATGAGTCACGGCTGATCTCGTTAATGATGGCCGGATCGAAACCGGTTATCTGCAATGCTTTTCCGTTATTAACTGTCTTAATGGTTACCGGCATTTTGGTTGATTTTTCGGCACAACTGAATAAAAACAACAGCAGGAGTAACAGAGGCAAAAGTTTTTTCATTTCACAAGATAGGTTTATTGTAATAAAAAGCAGATATTTCTGTTTACAACACAAAACCTGACACAATTGAAACTGAGATTTTTATTCCCGCTTTTCTCAATATTTTTTTGCTGTATTAAAACATACGCGGATGCACCTCGGGCAGACCTTAACCGTGTTAAAGAAAAAGCCAAACAAAGCCTGGCGTTTTGCCGGCAACGTGGCTACAACACCCGCTATTGTATTTTAATTGATATGGCCCTGCCATCGGGTGTTAAACGTTTTATGGTATGGGATTTCAGGAAAAACGATGTGCTGGTTTCCGGACTGGTGAGCCATGGCTGCGGCCGTAACCCCTGGAGTGGTGAATGGTCGAAAGACAAACCTGCGTTCAGTAACCTAGATGGCAGCCATTGTACTGCTCCCGGTAAGTATCAAATAGATGGGCGGGCCTACAGCGCCTGGGGAATCCACGTAAAGTATTACCTCACCGGATTGGAAGCAACCAATAATAACGCTTTAGCAAGGCAGATCGTTTTTCATTCATGGGAACAGGTAGCCGAAACTGAAGTTTACCCTAAAGGGACACCAGAAGGCTGGGGCTGTCCGGCTATATCAAATAATACCATGAAAATTGTAGATGCTTTGTTGAAGAAACAAAAGAAGCATGTGTTGATGTGGATATATCAATAACATAATTTGCGACCGAGGGACACGGTCGCGGGGTTAAATTACACTCCTCCTTTCACTGTCAATATAATTAAACTGGCTTTCTTCTAATTTTTCTTCTAAAGCGTCCAGCCCATTTTGCATTTTATAGTTCCGTTCTCGTAATGTTATAGGGATAAGCCAATAAAAAAATATTGTTTTATGGTTATTGCCAGGATCAAACAATTCAAGATCAGGTCCATCTAAATAAGGTAAAGAAATTAAACCGTAGCTGCACTCTGAATTTTCCTGCCATGGCCTTCCAAAATTAACCGTATGCCCTAAATTGAGATTTTGATTAACATTATGGAAATAAACTACACTTGTTAACAATTCTAAAATAGAACTATCCTGAATGGCGGAAAATAAATGTAGTTCGACAGGTTTTTCATGCGAAAATGTAGACATGCCACATGTTGCGTAAGTCCACATTTTCCTCTTGACAGTTGGTTTAAATTCTAAAATTGTAAGCGGATTATCAAGTTCATTGATAGGCCCCGTTGTCCATATCTTCTCTTCATAATTGCTTCCCCAATTTGATATATAATGCTCTTTTATCAGTTTGTTGTAAATGCTCATCTTGTAACCCCATTATACTTATAATGAATTTAGGTTATTTATTGTATTGTACTTGTTTTCAGACGAATGCAGAATAAGGCTACTTTATAATAGTTTTTACAAATCCGTACATAGATATTGTATCGGAGTATTTGCTTTCCAACAAATGCGACGCGGCGATCTGAAAAGAAAACTTGCCCCTCAAAAGCTCACCCTTTACGTAGGTGTCTTTATCAAGAACAACGTTTTTATCTATCACTTTAAAAACAGGTTTTTTGTATGAGCTATCAGTAATTGAAAAAGTTTGATTGTATTTGGCTTCAAATACACCTGGTGATTTAACAAATTTCAATTCATAGCGGCCATCAGAAAAAGGAGTGTCCGTCAATTGAAAAACAAGAGCATTTTTATCGAGCGTCACTTCGCAATTTCTGAAATATTGCCTGACTTTACCTTCAATAACTGTCGTTTCTGATGTGTAATTACGTTTTGTTGTATCTTTCGTTTGCCTGCTAATTACATAGTTGAAATGTTCTTCTTTAAAAAAAGGCTCATCATAAAGTTTGCTTGAATAGTTTTTCGCTGGATACAAAGTTGGTGTTTTTACCAATTTTGATTGTTTTTGTATTGGCTGTGAACAGGAAAAAAGAAACAGTGCGAGTAAAATGGATGCCTTTTTCATAAATGATTGATTTTTTAGCTTATAACTCGGCTTAACTTGCGGCGTTTGGATATATAACCGCCCGGTACAGGATCCGATTGGCGCGTCACCTCCCTCGCTTGTCCCCCTTTGCAGCTCTTCTTAATTACCCTACTTTTTCAACGTGCTCTCAAATAACTTATAAATGCGTTTATACTCGTCGGCCCAACTGCTGGGTTGTTCAAAGCCGTGGTCTTCTACGGGGTACGAGGCAAGCTCCCAATTTTCTTTGTGCAGCTCTATCAGTTTTTGAGTTAGGCGAATGATATCCTGGTAGTTCACATTCTGATCTATCATGCCATGGAGCATCAGCAGGTTGCCTTTTAAGCCGTTGGCAAAATAAATAGGCGAACTTTTACGGTAAGCCTGTTCATCGGTGAAAGGTTCATTGAGGATATTTGAAGTATATTCATGGTTATAATGCGCCCAGTCGGTAACGGAGCGTATGGCGCCGCCTGCAGCAAAAACATCCGGTTCGGTAAACATACCCATAAGCGTAATGAAGCCACCGTATGAGCCGCCGTATAAACCGACATGCTTCGGGTTAACGCCATATTTTTCAACCAGCAATTTTACGCCATCAACCTGGTCGGTGAGGTCCTTGCCGCCCATATGGCGATAGATCCCTGTTCGGAAATCCCGGCCATAACCCGCGCTTGCGGTATAGTCGATATCTAAAACGGTGTATCCGTTATCGGCCAGCATATTGTTAAACATAAATTCGCGGAAATAGTAACTCCATGAATAGGTAACGTTTTGCAGGTATCCCGCTCCGTGGACAAAAACCACAGCGGGTTTTGCAGGATCTTGCTTTTTAGGCTGATACAGGCGTGCGTAAACATCAGCGCCATAACGGTTTTTAAAAGTGATGATCTCCGGGTCGCGCCAGGGGTACGACAGGTATTCGGCCGAAACGGAGTTGGTTATTTTTACCGCCTTTGCACCGGGTTTATTGGCCTGGATATATAATTCCCAGGGCCTGTTTGAATAAGAGTAGCGAATAGCCAGCCACTTTTCATCAGGCGAAAGTGTTACCTCGTTGCCGCCCTTCATGCCGGTAATTTTAACGGGGATGCCGCCGCTAACCGGGATCCTGTAAAAATGGATAATGCCCGGGTGATCGATATTGGCGGTAAAATAAAACGTCTTTTTATCCTGGCTTAGCTGCAAAGTCTGCACTTCCCATTTGCCGCTGGTGAGTTGTTTTTTGGCGCCGCTGGTTACATCAACCACATAAATATGCGAGTAACCGCTTGCTTCGCTCTGGTAATAAAAATGGTTATCATCAATAAAACCTGCATTTCCGGGATCATCAATGCCGGGGCCGCCAATCCAGGCCTCATCTCGCTGACGGTCAAGCAGGCTTAGTTTACCGCTTACCGGGTCTAAGCGCATGATCCAGCAGTCTTTATTATCCTGTGCTGAGATAATGACCACGGCATTGCCGCCGCTTTGATTCCATAAAACGCCATCGATATTTACCTGCCTGTCGGCGTTTTCCTTTTGACGGGCTTTTAATTCATCGGGATAATCTTTTAAATAGTCGGGCAGGTCTTTAATGCCGGGGATCTCTGATGTAATAACCGGGTAAACTGCTTCCCGGCGTTTATCGTAAATAAAAGTCTCTGATGTTGACGATGGCCGGCCTACCTTTGAACGGTTCGGAATATCCTCGGTGAAACCCGATGCGGTAACATAATTAGGTACAATCGCGTTTTGAACGCCATCGGCGCGTTTGGTAAGGCGATAGGTGATAAACCTGCCATCCGGACTGATCTGTACAGCGCTCAGTCTTTTATCGCCATAGGCAATCTCTTTCAGCTTGTCGGACTTAAGCAATGCTGTTTCTGTTGAATCTTTTTTATCGTCTTTTGCTTCCTTTTTGATGATCTCAAACAACTCAAGCTGTTGTTTTTTGAGCCATTGTTCCTGCTCGCCGGGTTTATCCTTACTTTTTTTATCGCTTGCTGTCCGTACAAAATTGGTGAGCTGTACCAGGGTGCCGCCATTCAGGTTCAGGGCAAAGAGATTATTATCTTCTTTGTAAATGATCTTTGTTTCATCACCGCTGAAAACAGGGCTGTCTTCCTGCGCTACGGTATTTGTTAGCCGGGTGGTTTTGTTGGCTTTTACATCGTATAAAAATAAATCGCCGTTTTTACTGAATACCTTTTGGCTATGCTTTTTGTTCCATTCGCCGTAACCGGCTGCCAGATCGCGCTGCTCGGCAATGCTAACTTTTTGTACCTTGTTGTCGCCGGGGCTAACTGAATATAACCGGGTATTGCCCGAAGCATCATCATCCCATTTAAAATAGATCTTTTTATTATCGTTAGCCCAACGGATATTGGAGGGTGAAACCCCGATCCATTTAGGGTCGCGCATAATTTTTTCGATGCTAAGGGTATCCAGCTTTTGGGCAAAGGCGCCCGTTGCCGGGATCAGGAACAATAAGCCTAACAGTTTTTTCATATCTCAATAAAGCATGCAATTTAACAGTTTGGCTAATGATTGTTATTTTTAAGCATTTTATTGTTACAAAATGGAACTACAGGGCAACGGATTTTTATTGAGGGCGTGGCAACAGGGCGATGAAGCATCACTTCAAAAGCATGCGGATAACCCTAAAGTATCGGCTTTTTTGCGCGACAGGTTCCCGTATCCTTATACTATGGAGGATGCGCTATTTTGGGTAAACCTGGCCCAAAATCAGCAACCTTTAACCAACTTTGCCATAGTAGTTAACGGTGAAGCCTGCGGCGGCATTGGTGTTGAACTTTTTACCGACGAAAGCCGCATAACCGCCGAAATAGGCTATTGGCTTGGTGAAGAACATTGGGGAAAGGGCTTAGCAACCGAGGCTGTAAAACTGGTAACCACTTATGCTTTTGAACATTTTTCGCTATTGCGCTTAGAAGCCGGTGTGTATAATAGAAACACGGCATCCATACGGGTGCTCGAAAAAGCAGGCTATATTCAAGAGGCCGTACTACGAAGGTCAATTATTAAAAATGGCGAGGTGATGGATAAATATATGTATGCTATTTTTAAGGATTAACAACTAAATTCACAGGATGCCTAATTTGTATATTATAGCAGGTTGTAATGGTGCCGGTAAAACCACGGCAAGTTATACAGTTTTACCCGAATTGCTTAACTGTAATGAGTTTGTAAATGCAGATAACATCGCGGCGGGACTATCTCCCTTCGATCCGGAAAGTGTTGCATTCGAAGCCGGCCGGATCATGCTGCAGCGGATTGATGAGTTGCTGAACCGGGAAGTTGACTTTGCCTTTGAAACAACGCTTTCAACCCGGAGTTATGTATCCTTGGTTAAAAGAGCCCAGCAAACAGGATACGAAGTTACTTTATTGTTTTTTTGGTTGAGCTCTCCTGAAATGGCAAAGGAACGAGTAGCTAAACGCGTAAGCAAAGGTGGCCATAATATCCCGGCTGATGTAATAGAGCGGAGATATTATCGAGGAATAAGAAATTTGGTATCTTTGTATATACCTCTTTGTGATAAATGGTTTGTAATAAATAATATAAATACAGGCTCCCTGGTGGTGGCAAGAGGTTTCGGATCGTTAGAAGAAACAATAATAAAATCCGACGTTTGGAAAGTAATTTTAGATCAGGCAAATGACAACTAAAGCACAAAAAATGGGCATGGATGAGTTAGAGGCGAAAGTGCTTGAAGGCATGAAGCGGGCAAACCGCAAACTGGTTGAAACTGCCGCTGCCAACAACGAAAGCCTTATCATTGGAGATAAAGACGGCAGTTTCAAAGCTGTACCCGCAAAAGAGCTTTTAAAAACCCTTCCCGCCAAATAGCAATCAGCTATAGTTCCTTTCGCATTACATAATCGTTCATCCAGTATTTACCAATGGCTATATCCTCTTCATAGGCTATGGTAAACCCCATTTTTTCATAGAATGATTTGGCGTTATTGTACCTGTTGACGTTAAGTTCCAGCGTTTTCTTACCGGCATCTTTAGTTTTTTGGGCCACCTCGTTAATCAATACTTTTCCGTAGCCCTTGCCCTGCGTTTCGGGCAGGCAGTAAAGTTTATGCAATTTGTAGATCTCCGGATCCTCTTCGCGGGGCGAGTAGGCTGCAAATGCCACCGGATTGCCTTCTTCCTCCAGTAACAGGTAAGTTTGCTGATTTTCTTTAACCTGTTTGGTTATTTTCTCTGTCGAGTAAATCTCGCCAAGCATAAAGGATATCTGTTCGCGCTCAAGAATGGGGCTGTAGGTTACCCACCATGTTTTATCGGCGATATCACGGATAGTTTCCACATCGTTTAAGGTGGCAGTACGTATTGTATACATCTTCAAATTTAGTTTTGTGTTATTAAGAAAAGTCGTATGTCTTAACTTCTTTCTTCCCAGATCATGCACAGGTGCAAAATGGTTTCAACCGCTTTTTGCATATCCTGAATTGATACCCATTCGTGCCTGCTGTGAAAAGCATGTTCGCCGGCAAAAATGTTAGGACAAGGCAAGCCCATGAATGAAAGCCGTGAACCATCAGTACCACCCCGGATACTGCACAATTTGGCGGTTAAGCCGGTACGGTTAATGGCCTCCATAGCATAATCAACAATTTGCGGATGCTGGTCAAGCACACCTTTCATATTACGGTATTGCTGGCTCACGGCAATATCAAACGTTGAGCCCGGAAATTTTTTCAATACATCAGCAGCCGTTCGGCGGATAACCTCAACATGATCTGCAAGTTTGGCTTCATCAAAATCCCGGATTATAAAATCGATAGCGGCGGTTTCCACATGGCCTTCTATACCTACCGGATGCACAAACCCCTGCATGTCTTCGGTATACTCCGGCGAAAGTTCATCGGGCAGGGCGGCAATAATTTGTCCGGCAATTTTAATGGCGCTTTCCATTTTGCCTTTGGCAAATCCCGGATGTGAGCTTACACCATTTATGGTAAGCCTGGCGCCATCGGCCGAAAAGGTTTCATTCTCCATATTACCCGCGCTTTCTCCATCCATAGTATAAGCGGCAAAGGCACCCAATTTGGCAATATCCACATGGTCAACACCATGGCCAACTTCTTCGTCGGGCGTAAACAGGATCCGGATATCGCCATGTTTTATTTCGGGATGGCTGATGAGCTGGTAGCAGGCATCCATTATTTCGGCCACACCGGCTTTATTATCGGCGCCGAGCAGCGTGGTACCGCTGGCTGTAATAACATCGTTACCCAACTGGTTCTTCAGATCGGTATGCTCGGTCATGCGGATCACCTGGGTGTTATCATCGGGCAATATTAAATCCTGGCCCTGGTAATTTTTATGTACAATTGGTTTTACATCTTTTCCGCTGCAATCGGGCGCGGTATCCATATGCGAGCAAAAGCAAATTACGGGTACCTTTTTATCAGTATTTGACGGAATAGTAGCATAGACATAACCGTACTCGTCTAAATGTGCATCGGCTATACCCATAGCCAACAGTTCATCAACCAGCAGCCGGGCAAGATCTTTTTGCTTTTCTGTTGATGGAAATGAAACCGAAGAAGGGTCTGATTGCGTATCAATGGTAACGTAGCGCAAGAAGCGTTCGGCTACTGTGAACTTAATGAATGAGTTAAAATTCATATAAAGCTTTTATATTAGGGGAAATTTAGGCGGTGGTTAATGCCATCTCCAGTTGTAAATATTGATTAAAATTATACATTGAAAAAATATTTTCTACTTTTTGTTTTGGTTTGTGCTTCGGCTATGGCAAAAGCCCAAAGTGGTTTTAATTATTATGAATGGGGCATTGGCGGAGGTGTCAATTACGCTCGTGGGTTCGATGACCTTAAAAAACAAGTATGGCATCCCGGGGGTACGTTCAATTTAACTTACAACTACAGTCCTTATGTACCAATAGCGCTTGATTTTCATTTTGGAACTATTGAAGGCGGCGGCCTTACACCCAGTACAGACGAGTTTGGCCGTAAATCAAAAAATAATTTTTTAGCGCTTGTCCTTCGTGCCGATTTACAAATGGGCGAAATCATTGATTATAGTAACAGCGGCGTTTTAAACGTACTTAAAAACTTTTATATAGGCTCGGGCATTGGTGCAATAAAAAATAAGATGGCGTTTGTACAACGTTCGAACCCTCCCGGATATGAGAACCATGGGCCGGTTGGCGAAACCGAGGGTTTTCAGGGAAAAGATAAGAGCATCAACCTTATGATACCGTTAAGATTGGGCTATGAGTTTAAAATTTACGATGATTACGACCAGGTAGGTTACACCATAACCCTTGGCGTTCAGCACAGCTATACTTTTGGGGAAGGGCTTGACGGCTACAATGATAACCCTCAAAAATTTAAGAACAATGCGCCCGATCAGTTTGTTCAATATAGCATCGGTTTTAAATATAATTTTGGCAATACAGTATCCTACACCAAATTGGTCAGAAATTTCAGGTAATGAATATAGAAGAGTTGCGCGATTATTGTTTGCAGAAACCTGGTGCCACCGAGGGCTTCCCTTTTGGCGAGGATACGCTGGTTTTTAAGATAGCTGAAAAAATCTTTTTACTAACCGGTTTGCAAACCGGCGACAGGTTCAATGTTAAATGCGATCCTGAATGGGCTGTTGAACTCCGTGAACGCTACCCCGAAGTGCAGCCCGGCTATCACATGAACAAAAAAATGTGGAACACCGTGCAAATGAACGGCTCCCTCACCCGTAAACAACTCTGCGAAATGATTGACCACTCATACAATGAAGTGGTTAAAAGCCTGCCGAAGAAAGTGCAGGCGGAGATAGCTGTATTATAAGCAAATTATTCTTATGGGTCTATTTGGATTTTTCGGTAAAAAGGACAGCGGACAATTTGTATCGGCCGAAGCGTTCAGTGAAAAATCGGCAATACAGATTAACATGCTGCCGGTACTTATGGAAAAGCTCAGGGAGCTAAATGTTGACGAAGACAGGGAGCTGATGCTTGAGTTTTTCTTTTACACCAATACATATCAAAAGGCCCAGATATTTGCGCAGGAATTATCCAATTTAAGCTACCAGGTAAAATTCGGTGTTTCTGAAGGGGATAAAAAACTATTCATTATTACCGGCTGGTCTGACAAAGTAAAAATGAAAGAGGCAGTTGTAGCATCATGGATTAACCAGATGTGTAGCCTTGCTTACAAATTTGATTGTGAGTTTGATGGCTGGGGCACCATTCCCGATCAGTAATATTATTGTGTTTCGCATATCTAATTGGCATTCTTAAGCTATATTTGAACAACGTATTTACTTATGAAGATAGTTTTCGCTGCCCTTATCACCTGTTTTATTACCCTCTCTGCCAAAGCTCAGCTTACTCCTTTTGAACTAAGTAAGGATAAAAATTATACCGCCACCTACGTCCAGGTAATTGATTACTATCAAAAGCTTAACAAGCTATACCCGCAGCAAATGAAGCTTATCAATTACGGCACAACCGATGTAGGCAAACCCCTGACACTCGTTGTACTTTCAAAAGATAAAATATTTGATCCGGCAATTATTAAAAAGCAAAACAAAAGGGTGCTGCTCATTAACAACGGCATTCACCCCGGCGAACCGGAAGGTATTGATGCCAGTATGATGCTTGTACGCGATATGCTGAAAAATAACACCCTGCCAAAAGATGTGGTAATTTGCCTTATCGCGCTTTATAATATCGACGGCAATCTTAACCGTGGCTTAAGTCGTGTAAGTCAGAACGGCCCATCGGCTTATGGCTTTAGGGGTAATTATCGCAACCTCGACCTTAACCGCGATTTTATTAAGACCGATAGCCGCAATGCTTTGGCTTTTACACAGATCCTGACTACCTGGAAACCCGAGATCTTTTTAGATAACCATACCAGCGATGGCGCCGACTATCAATATGTGATGACGCTAATCGAAACCCAAAAAGAAAAGCAAAACCCCATCCTGGCTGATTATACCACCAAAACACTTACACCGTACCTGTACAGCAAAATGAAAAAGAGCGGGTACGAGATGATCCCCTATGGTGCAGGCGAAGAGGGTTTACCGGACTCGGGTATCGTTAGTTTTTTGGAAACCCCACGCTTTGCCACCGGCTTTACTGCTCAGCATAATATCATCAGCTATATTACCGAAACACATATGCTGAAGCCTTTTGATAAGCGCGTGTATGCCACTTATGATTTTATGCAGCACCTGATTGAAGTCAACCAGCGCGATGCTAAACTGATAGGCGAGTTGAAACGCAAGGCCGATGAGCAGGTAGCCAATCAAAAAACGTTTGCATTAGGATGGACGGTTGATAAAAGTAAGGTTGATACCATTGCTTTTAAAGGATATGAAGCAGGCTATAAAACCAGCGGCGTGAGCGGATTGCCGAGGCTATATTATGATCGGGATAAGCCCTACACCAAAACCATCAAATATTACAATACCTATAAAGTTACCGCCACTGCCGATAAACCGATAGCTTACGTAATTCCGCAGGCATGGGGTAAGGTGGTTGACCTGTTTAAGCTGAATGGGGTGCAAATGAAACAACTGGCACATGACACCACGCTTAACCTGCAAATGTATTATATAGCCGATTTAAAAACACCGGCCCGGCCATTTGAGGGCCATTACCTGCATACCGGCGTAAAACTAAACCCGGTGGATATGCCGGTTAAATTTTATGCCGGCGATTATGTGGTGTATACTAATCAGCCGATAAACCGTTATATCGTGGAAACGCTGGAACCGCAGGGTGTCGACTCGTTTTTTGCGTGGAACTTTTTTGATTCGGTGCTGGGCGAAAAAGAGTATTTTTCGGACTATGTTTTTGAAGATATAGCTGCTGATCTGCTAAAAAAGGATCCGTCGATTAAACAAAAACTGGACGATGCCAAAGCAAAAGACCCGCAGCTGGCCAATAATGCCGGAGCGCAATTGTTCTTTGTTTACCGCAATTCGCCCTACTTTGAAAAAACTTTTATGCGCTACCCGGTAGGCAGGCTTTTAACAAATACTAAACTCGACCTTAAATAAATGGAAATTATACACACGGCCCCTGTGGCCAGCATCATTTTTGCAATCACTATCATAACATCGCTTTTAGCTTTTTCAAACAATAACCTTTATGGCCGCATGATTGCTGCACCCCTATACCGTTTCGCGGGGAAAGGATATTCATACCATCATTACCAGCGGACTTATTCACCGCGACTGGATGCATTTGTTTTTCAATATGCTGTCGTTTTACTTTTTCGCGTTCGGGTTGGAGCCGTTATTAGGCCACGTTCAATTTGCCATATTGTACACTGTAAGCTTAATTTTAAGCGACATGCCTACTGTGCTCAAACACAAAGATCATTACAGTTATTATAGTTTGGGTGCGTCGGGTGCGGTAAGCGCGGTTATTTTTAGTGCGATATTATATAATCCCCTGGCTCAAATGATGATATTGCCTATACCAATTCCTATCCCGGCAGTGATATTTGGCGTATTATATCTTGTGTATTGCCACTTCGCGTCAAAATATTCGCGCGATCAGATCAACCATGACGCGCACTTTTATGGCGCACTGAGTGGCTTAATGATCACCATTATATTTCACCATGAAATTTTGCCCGATTTTTGGCAGCAGATTACAACGGCAGTTTCAAATCTTGGCCATTGATAAACTCCCCATCAGCATTAAATAAAAAGCTCATAGGTTTTTCGGGGTTCCTGATAATCTCTAACAGCAGGAACCCCCAATTTTTCCAAAAGTTTTCCAGTACCTGTCCGTAGGTTTTGTTCATCCAGTCATCAAACAGCGGCTTGCTGCTTGTGCCACGCAGGGGCAGGGCTTCTAAGGATATAGTATCGCCAATATTGAAAATATCGTACTCGGGCAGGCGGTTAAACAGGTAAGCCGAATAAAAGAAGCGGGCGTTTAATTCTTCAAACTGAATGGGGTGCAGGACATGATCTCCAATTTTATCTAAAGCTTCTTTATGATAACGGGCGTTGGCGCCGTTATCCTGCAGGCAAAGGATCAGACCAAAATCTTTTATCCTCAATGAAAAGGTAAGCGTATTGATCTCATCGCGGTAGCCAAAAACGTTCTCAGCATTATCAACCTTAAACAATACCAGGCTGTACGGCTTAAAACCATCAAACTCAACCGGCAGATTGAGGCTTTGCAGCATCATGTGCAGGTTATTGAACTTGTGGATAATGGATTGCGATATGTTAAATTCCTCGCCCTGCGAGTGCTGGAGTTTGATGCCGGCCTGGATCTCATTAAAAATAATTCCGTACAGCAATTTACCCGCCCACAGAAACAGTTTGTCCTCATCAAGCGTTTTCACGGCGTCGTAACCGGTATCAAAAGCGGCAGCAATTTCGTTTTCGAGCGGTTCAAGATAGCGTTCGTTAACTTCGGCTGTGCAGGGCAGTTTCAGGTCTTTATAAGTAGCCATGCTTTCGTCGAGCAACTTAAAATGCTTATCTTCCAGTTCGTAACGGCTCATGAGCCATTGCGGAAATACCTGGATCTGTTCCTCGGGCGAATTAAGGTTTTGCCCCGTAAGGAAACATTTATTGTTACTGAAATTGAAATTGGTGAACGGTGAATAAATTTGTGCCGGCATGGCCGCAAAGATAAGCACGATTTTCGTACTAAAATTTTAGCTTTGGTTTTTAACATGGAACTGACATATCAACCCTACGAGCTTCAGCTGAAGCATGCTTTTACGATAGCCAAATTTTCAAGAACTTCTACGCCGGTTATGCTGGTGCAGATCAGTCACGAAGGTAAAACCGGTTACGGCGAGGCATCAATGGTGCCTTATATGGGCGAAAGCCATCAAAGTGCTACCGAATTTTTAAGCAAGGTTGACATCAGCCGGTTTAGTTACCCTTTGGATTTTGGAGCGATAATCAATTACCTTGATAGCATTGCTCCCGGCAATCCCGCCATTAAAGCGGCTATTGACATTGCCCTGCATGACCTGGACGGCAAATTGAAAAACCAGCCCTGCTGGCAACTGCTCGGCAGCAACCCTGCGCTGATGCCGGTCACCAGTTTTACGATAGGCATTGATACGCCCGAAATGGTCATCAAAAAGGTAAAAGAGGCAGAAGGGTTTAAAGTGATCAAGGTTAAGCTTGGTCGGGATACCGATAAAGAATTGATTACTACTATCCGTTCGGTTACCGATGTGCCGCTTTATGTAGATGCAAACCAGGGCTGGACAGATTTACAGCAAAGCCTTGATATGACCTATTGGCTGCACGAACAAGGCGTACAATTGATAGAGCAGCCCATGCTCAAAACTGATCCCGATAGTAATGCCTGGCTTACCGAACGCAGTCCTATTCCTATTATTGGCGATGAATCCGTTCAGCGTTTTGAGGATGTGGAAAAGGCCAGAGGTGTTTATACTGGTATCAATATTAAACTCATGAAATCTGCAGGTTTATATGAAGCGAAAAGAATGATCGACAAAGCCCGCGAACTTGATCTGAAGATCATGATTGGATGTATGACCGAAACAAGCTGTGCCGCTTTAGCAGGTTTAGCCATTGCTCCGCAAGCAGATTGGGTTGACCTTGACGGCCCCTTTTTAGTAAGTAATAACCCTTATGTAATGCCGGAGTTTAGTGACGGAAAATACATACTAAACCACGATCCGGGCTTAGGGTTGAGATTTAGTTAAGTAGCTTTGATAACTATGCCAGGGCTTTCAGCTTTCGGCATTCTGCTTTTGGCTTTTTTTCAAACCATCCTTGGCCTCGTCCGTTATCCTGATACATCTAAATAAAAAACATTATGGACAAGTTAGAAATAAAAGGCGGATGGAATGAGCTGAAAGGCAAAATCAAACAAGCTTACGGCGACCTTACCGACGACGACCTCGCCTGGCAGGAAGGCAAAGACGATGAAACACTTGGCAAGCTCCAGAAAAAAACGGGCAAAACCCGCGATGAGCTGGTGAAGTGGATAAACAGTTTATAAAATTGAAAGCCTCAGTAACGGGGCTTTCACTATTTAAATAGCTTTGAAAGCTCCAGTTTAAAACCTGGAATTACTATTGAAGTTAGGTTTTCTGTTTTAAGCGCTTTCTGCTCTAAACTATAACCTTCATGAGTTAGCTTATACATATCGGCATTTTCCTGTACCGGATCTATAATGATATATTCTGCTACGCCGTATTTTTCATAAACATCCTTTTTTTGCCTTAAATCATAGTAAGCAGTAGAAGGAGAAAGGATTTCGATGATTAAATCCGGGGCTCCTTCTATCCTGTCTTTTACAAGGTCGGCAACCCTGCCTTCTTTTATATAAAGTATATCGGGCTGAAGTACATTTCCATCATCAAATTTTACATCCATTGGTGCGCTTACAAGAAAGCCATTATCATTTATGCTATCTAAAAAGTTAGACAATAGCTGTATAATTTTAGCAGATAACTGTTGGTGGGCAGGAATAGGCGAAGGCGACATAATTAAATCATAGTTGATCAGCTGAAATGGCGCACCTTCCTCAAGCATCAAATAATCCTCCACGGTGTATTTCTTTTTTTTATCTGTAGTCAGCATAAATCAAATATAACTAAAATTCATTTTGTTACCAATATAGCCGCCATGTAAATAAACCCAATATTATTAAATATTATATATGCAACTATTCCGATGCAGGCGTGTCATATAAGTACTTATAACTACAAAACATGAAACTAAACCTCAACCATCTAATCTTATTTATTTTATTTTTTACATTCTCATCTACATTATCTGCACAGGAAAACGCTTTAGAAAAAGCCGCATCCAACGCCGAGAAAAGGATCAGCCAGATCCGGGTTAACAATAAGATCGACGCCGATTCAACCTTTAAACTGCTTAGCAACTGGCATGATTACCCGGATATAAAAGGCGGCAAAGACTATCTTTTCTACTATACTGATTCGCTGTTTGGTAAAGTGCCGTTCAGGGTGTTTGTGCCTGTTTCTTATAGTAACACACGTAAAACCACTTGTATACTATTACTTCATGGTGCCGTTGGCCAAAGTAGTTTCGCCGATGCAGACAGCATTCAAAAATTTGACGATGATATCATTTTTGCCATCCTTAAAAAGCAGGACAACATCATTATCAGGCCGATTGGTGACCCTAAAAAGTTCTTCAACTGGGTATTAAATAAAAAAGCTTTTCGCGATCGCGATGTGCCAAATTTTACCTATCAAACACTGGCCAATATATTAATTTCGGTAAAAAAGCAAGTTAACATCAATGACAGCAAAATATTTGCTTTAGGGCATTCAGATGGCTCGGACGGCGCCATTGGTTTGGGGCTTTACACGCCAAATCAATTCGCCGGCTCTATGGCGTATAATTCAATGTTCGACAATATCTTTGCCCGTGACTTTTATATCAGAAACATTATAAACAGTCCGCTATACGTGGTACATTCTGACCTCGACGATCTGCGCCCCATCCAACAAACCCGCATCATTATGGATTGGTTAAAAGATAGGCATGATCATCTGATTTACAAAGAATACATCGGCTACCAACATTACGATAAGCATTTAAACACCGACCTTCCTTATACACCCGTATTTATAAATAGTGTGAGCCGTAACTTATTCAAAAACAAAATCTATTGGGAATGCTATAGCGATAAAATTTATAATTCGTACGCATGGATAAAACTAACGGGTATCGATATCGGGCTTAATCGTGCTGCCTGGCATCAGTCACTTACTTTTCCTAGTTATAATAAGATCAAAAAAGGGATCGACACCGGGTACCGGCAGTATCAGGGCCTGAACAAAAGCGCCGCCGTTAAAGGGACATTTTTTAATAATACATTCAACCTTGAAACATCGGGTGTAAAAGAAACAGAGATAATGATTAGCCCACTAATGGTAAACCTGGAGCAACCGGTTGTTGTAAACATAAACGGCAAACAGGTTTTCAGGGACAAAATACAAGCTGATAAAAACTTTATGCTTCGGAATTTCAAAGCCAGTTTTGACAGGGATGCCATTTGGGTAAACTCGGTTAAATTAAAAGTAGAATGAGCCGGGCCGGCTACATTGTTGAGGATTGTTAACTTTGCCCAATGAAAGTTACCAAACCCACCATACTTGTTGTAAATGACGATGGCATCACCGCGCCGGGCATCAAAGCCCTGATGGATGCTATGGCCGAAATTGGCCGTGTTGTAGTTGTTGCTCCGGATAGCCCGCAATCGGGTATGGGGCATGCCATTACCATCGGCAAACCTTTACGGCTTGACCAGGTTGACATTTACGAGGGCATTGAAATGTACCGCTGCTCGGGCACTCCGGTTGATTGCGTAAAGCTGGCTGTTAACAAGATCTTTAAAGGTAAAAAGCCTGATCTTTGTGTTTCGGGCATTAACCATGGCCTTAATAACTCTATCAATGTGCTGTATTCGGGCACGATGTCGGCAGCGGTTGAGGGAGCCATTGAGGGTATCCCGTCGATAGGTTTTTCGTTAGATGATTATACTTTGCAAGCCGATTTTGAGCCTTGTATCAAGTTTGTAAAAGAACTTGCTTTACAGGTTTTAGCCCATGGTTTACCACAAGCCAGTTTGTTAAATGTAAACTTTCCTGGTACCAAACACATTAAAGGCATTAAAATATGCAGGCAGGCGGCTGCCAAATGGGCCGAAGAATTTGATGAACGCATAGATCCGCATAAAAGGCCTTATTACTGGCTTACCGGCGTTTTTCAATTAAATGATGGCGGCGAGGATACCGATGTGTGGGCTTTGGAACAGGGTTATGCTTCGGTTGTGCCGGTGCAGTTTGATATGACCGCACACCACGTTATCCCCTACTTAAACAACTGGAAATTCAACCTGTAATTATGCTAAACAAAAACGACGTATCCTTAGGCCTGCTCATTGGCGCCATACTGCCAGGTGTTAGTCTGTTTGTTTTTGGATTTCTGCTTAAAAATCAACTGGTTTTCATGCATAAGCCGGGCATTCCATACTTTGTAGCTTTTGCTATCAATTTGTTTATCATCCGTTATTTTTATGGAAAAGGGGCCGATAAAACGGGAAACGGTATCGCTATGATCTCGCTTTTGTTTATGCTGGCCATATTCATTTTTAAATTGCAATCCTTATAATGAAATATTACCTGGTAGCCGGCGAAGCTTCGGGCGATTTGCACGGGGCTAATTTGATGAAAGCACTCAAATCGCTTGACCCTGGTGCTGATTTCCGTTTTTTTGGCGGCGACCTGATGCAGGCCGAGGGCGGCACACTGGTAAAGCATTATGCCGATATGGCTTTTATGGGCTTTGTTGAAGTGGTTGCCAACCTGCAAACCATTCTTAAAAACATGCGATCGTGCAAGCGGGATATCTCTGCTTACCACCCCGACGTATTGATCCTGATAGATTTTCCCGGCTTTAACCTCAAAATAGCCGAATACGCCAAAGCTAACGGCATACCGGTTAACTACTATATTTCGCCCAAAGTTTGGGCCTGGAACCAGAAGCGGGTGTTAAAAATCAAACGCATTGTTGACCATCTATTTTGCATATTGCCTTTTGAGGTGGCGTTTTACAAAGAGTGGGGAATGGATGTTGATTACGTAGGCAACCCTTTGCTTGATGCGGTTTCGGCATTTGATCCTGACCCTGCTTTCCTGCAAAAAAATAAACTTGGCGTAAAAAAAATTATAGCACTGTTACCCGGCAGCCGCAAACAGGAAATCAGCAGACTGCTGCCCGATATGATCCGGGCTTCGGCCTACTTTCCTGAATACCAGTTTGTAATTGCCGGTGCACCGGCTTTTCAGGCTGATTATTATGCGCCGTACTTAAACGGCGCCGAGATCCCCGTTGTATTCAACGGCACTTACGATCTGCTGAATCGTGCCCATGCAGCTGTTGTAGCTTCCGGCACCGCGACACTTGAAACCGCGCTGTTTAACGTGCCGCAGGTAGTGGTGTATAAAGGCGGGAAATTAACCATCGCCATAGCGCGCATGCTGGTTAAACTCAAATTTATATCGCTGGTTAATCTGATCATGGATAAAGCGGTAGTGAAGGAGTTGATCCAGGAAGAGTGTACGGCCCACAAGATAGGTGAAGAGTTAAAACTGATTGTCAATGATGTAACCTATCGCCAAAACATGCTCAATAATTATGACGAGCTTGATGTGCGCATGGGGCAGCCGGGGGCATCAGCCAAAACAGCCGGGTTAATTGTTAAATATACTGAAGCAGATAGGAAATCATAGTAAATTCAGCGACTTCCTTAAAGGAAAAGACCATTATTGCTGTACGCACTGACGCTGGGATATGTTATTTCGCCAGGTTGCTTTTAACAACAAGCTCAGGATTCTATTTCCTTATCATTATTTTCTTCTGGTTTTAGTTCGGATTGGATGATATCCTGTTCCAGCTTTTTTTCATCTTTCTGGTTTCGCCTGATGATCCAAACCAGCAAAATAATAACAGCAATAACTACAATTGTTACTATGGGATAATTAACCTGGTCCATAATGTTTGTATTTATGTAGAGTATGTAATTTCACAGATAGCAATACACCATACAGACAATCAGTCTTTAGCTCCTGCTCGTGCAGGATCAATTGACCGTAACCGATTTGTTCATCACCTGGTTAACGGTACCACGCGTAAATAGATGGTGCAATATGGTGTTTAACTGCATAGGTCATTCGCCCGCCGCTTTACCCAAATAACCGTTTCATGCATTTCCTTTAGGTGACCAAAGTGTTAATATATTGTTATTTAATATTATACAAAGATAGCATTAAGCTTGCCCGGCTTTACTAAAAAAAATAGAGCCCTGTTTTTTGCAGGGCTCCACGTTTTCATAGGTGATGTTAGTACTCGATAGGTAGATATATATATATGTTGATCAAGCGGCAGACAGCGTTTGCTGTGCTGCTACCTGCTTGTTGTTGCTCATGAATTGGGTTTTGGCCCTGTAGTTTTTCAGATCTTCCCTCAACAGCTCCAATAATTCGGCATCAAAGCGTGCAAGTAATTTAGTTATTGCGGGGGTTGGTTTATATGCTTTCATAGGTAGATGTAGTGTAGGTGATGTTTTTTATATTTAGTTTAAGCTGCCGGCGTTAAATAGGGCGTTTTAGTTTTGATAGCTTTTAAGTCGCTCATGATGATGTTTTTAAGTGCATTATCAAAGCTTGCTATTAGTTTGGTGGTTGATGTTTGTTTTTGCGTTTTCATGTTGTAGGTTTTGATGTTTTTAATATTTTAATGTCTCCGTTTTAGTCTTTCTTTTTTTCGTTTCCGTTTTCGGTGAGGTTATCATGGCGGCGTTTTGCTTCTTTATATTGCCTTAATATTTGCTCCTCATCGCGTGGGTCTGAAGTTTTTGTCGGTTCCACTGGGTTTTCCCACTCTTTCTCTTCTTCAGGTTTAACCGCTTTGTCTTTTGCTTTCATAACAACTGCGTTTGATAAGTACTGATCTAAATCAATGCCAAACTTTTATCGGAGAGCAAAAAAAGTCATTAAAAAATCAGATTTATTTTACAATACGATGTAAATGACTGTAATACAGGGGTGTTTTTTTAGAAGAAATTTTTACTTTTTTTGATCAATTCAATGCCGACAACTATTCAAAGCAGATAAACAGGCATACGTTACCGAACATCAGTAGCAGTAGCGGACGATTTTTTGTAGTTTAACAAATGCACTATGATCACTATTACTGATAAGGCAGTTCCAATAGCACACACTCCGTTCCACTCATAGTTTTTCCAAACTAAGCTGGCGAAGAACGTGCCTAAAGCCCCGCCTATAAAATAAGACACCATGTACACTGTATTGATACGATTGCGGGCTTCCGGGATCAATGCAAAAATAATAGACTGGTTAGAGATATGAGTAGCCTGCACACCCATATCAAGCAGAATAACCCCGATGATGAGCCCTATTATACTATGGCTCGAAAAATAGAATACAATAAAAGAGATCAGGATGAGCGAAAGTGTATAAATTGATAATTTGTATGCATCCATTTTATCACTCAGGCGGCCCATAAAGCCAACGGCTACCGCACCGAAAGCGCCAACAAGGCCAAACATACCCGCAGCGGCGCTGCCCTCATTAAACTGAGGCTGTTTTAACAGGAATACCAGCGTTGTCCAAAATGCGCTGAAACCGGCAAAACATAAAGCCCCTCTGAATGCTGCCAATCTTAATTTAGGTTGGGTTTTTACTAAATGGATCAATGATTTCATCAATTTACCGTAATTGCCTTTATAATCGGGTTCAATTTCGGGCAAAAACAAAAATATCATAACCCAGATGAGCAACATTAACCCGGCGGCTATATAAAACATGCTTCGCCAGCCGAAATGCTCGCCTATAAAGCCGCTTAATGTGCGTGACAGCAAAATGCCGATTAATAAGCCGCTCATTACAAAGCCAATCTTCTTACCCCGCTCATGTGGCCTGGCTAAGTGGGCCGCCATTGGGATCAGCAATTGCGGAATAATCGATGATACGCCCACCAAAAAACCCGCTATCATAAGTATAGTTACGGAAGGCGCCATGGCGCTGGCTATTAACGATATGATCATGAGCACAAAATCAATTAAAATAAGACGCTTACGCTTAAGCATATCCGCCAATGGCACTATAAATAATAAACCCGTAGCGTAGCCAATTTGCGTAAAAAGCGATATTTGCTGCGCTTTTTTATCGCTTACGCCAAAAGTATTCGCCATATCGGCCAGTAATGGTTGGTTATAATATATGTTGGCTACCACCAAACCTGTAGCTATGGTCATGATCCATAAAGTTAATGGCGTAAGATGCGGGTGTTGTTTTGCGGTATGTGTTGATGACATATTTTAAAAGGCAGTATATTTTTGCTGCAAAAGTGTTAAAGCATCTTTAAAAAAAAGCCTTTGTAAAGTAATTTTTATTATGTAACTGCGTTTAGAACATAAATTGTTTTAGCAGGCAATCGTTCTTTAAAGAGCTAAAAGCAGTATTAAGGCAAAAAAAATGTGGTATTTTGGAGTTTTTTAAAGAAAAATTGGCGATTGTTTTGCTTTAAGCATACAATATGCTTTGAAATTTAATTTTAATATAGGTTTGGATCCTAATTTTACTTTAAAAATCATTTAAAATTAAATTTTTGTAAATTTTATAAATAAAACCGAATCTTTTTTTGATGAAAATGAACGATGTGGCGATTATTATAAAATAATTTGAAAAAATTGGTAATTTAATAATGTTTTATTCTTATTTTTGACAATAAGATACCGGATGGCAATGTAATTGATAAAACTTACAAAACAATTACAAAATATATTTTCCGAATATCAAAACTTAGTGTTACTTTTACACCGTGTTAAAAATAACACAATACATAAAGTAGTCTTCTCATAATTTAGGTTTATAATTGGTTAGTAAAGGCCCCTGCCCATCAGGGGCTTTACTTTTTTATTAAGCTTTCGTTCCGCCGGAAAATTAAGGCAAACCAACAGCATATATATTTAAAGTTTAAATTAAACAAACCGATAGTAATGGCAGCTGAGACAGGATTGGATAAAATAAATAACAATAGAATTTCATTTTAATTCACAAAATTCTATATTTGCAGCCCACCACGGGGGATTAGCTCAGCTGGCTAGAGCGCTTGCATGGCATGCAAGAGGTCATCGGTTCGACTCCGATATTCTCCACCTTGATAATCAGCCACTTACGAAAACAGTAAGTGGCTTTTTTTGTGCTTTATCAGGTTGTTTAGGGGCTTATTCAAGAAATTTTTTTGCAAAAATTACGTCATATTCACCACCAAAACAGGCTAAAATCGCTTAGATAAAGCTTTCTAAAAAGTTCTTCATGAAAAAAGCATGCAAGAGGTTGCTCCGGAACGCTTAAGGTCAATTGTTCAAGGTAATCAATCAATGCGTCTAAATGATAAACCGACAAAGCACTTTCGGTGTTGATCTTTGTAACCATTAATAGAGATGAAGAGGTCTTGCGTATTTTAGGTATTTGCCGCAAAATGGGCTTATGCTCGACGAAGCGGAAAGGATCCTAAGAGTTTCAACTTAGTTGGCGTCAGTATGCATAATAGAATTCCTGTTTAGCTTATTTTTTAAACAGGAATTTACGATGCGTAACTCCCCAGGCCGAAATAGCTTCAATTACTCCGCTTAAAGTCTTACCATGTTCTGTTAACTCATATTCCACCGTTATCGGCTTCGTAGGCATCACGGTCCGGGCTACTATTTGATTTTGCTCCAGTTCCTGTAACTCTTTAGAAAGCATTTTGGCAGCAATACCATCTATTCCACGCAGCAGATCCATAAACCGCACCTTGCCATATAGCAGAAGCCATCCGATAATCTGAATTTTCCATTTCCCCGATAATAAGATCATCGTATCCTTTATCGCAATCAATTGCTCTTTACAATCAGGTATTTCCGGGGCTTGCTTTTTTGTATTCATATTACTGCAAAATTACGATGGTCGATTTATGGTTAGCGGCTTAGTTTCATAGAGGAAACCGGTTTCCAAAGGGTAACAGATAACATTTATAAAGTTACTTCAAAATAATTTTGTGCCGTAAATATTTGAACCATGCAGAAAGAAAAAAGAATTTATTGGATAGTTATCATTATCGCCATGGCGCTGATTGTGCTGCCGTCCTATTTTGCCCCGAAAGCGTATTTAATAGAGTCCATACACAGACTTGGCTTCCCGGCTTACTTTGGTCTGGAATTAGACATCTGTAAGATCGTTGGCGCCATAATTATCCTCATCCCCGCCGTGCCCGTTATGTTCAAAGAATGGGCTTATGTCGCTTTCGGAATATTGCTGCTTTCCGCAAGCCTGGGGCACTGGCTCGCTGATGGCCCCGCAAAAGGTATAGCACCGCTGATCCCGTTTGCCATACTATGTGTATCCTACTACTATTTCAGAAAACTAAACTATCCGGTGACCGCAAAACTGTAAATAGTAATGCCGTTTAAAAAAGAAAGCACAAAAAAATGAAAATAGAGATCTGGAGCGATGTGATATGCCCGTTTTGCTATATCGGCAAAAGGAACTTTGAAGCTGCCCTGGAAAAATTTCCTGACAGGGACAATATGGAGGTGGAATGGAAGAGTTTCCAGCTTGACCCTGTCATGTCGGAAGTGCCTCAGTATCAGGAAAACATGTGCCAGTTTGTGGCTGCAAGGAAAGGGATCAGCTATGAGCGCTCGGTTGCCATGCACGGACAGGTAGGAATAATGGCTAAGAATGCGGGACTGCAATACAATTTCGATAAAATGCTTGTCACTAACTCGCTGAAAGCGCATCGTATTATCCAAATGGCAAAAACAAAGGGACTGGGAGAAAAAGCAGAAGAACGCCTGTTTTATGCCTATTTCACAGAGGGCAAGAATCTTTCTGATGATGCGGTTCTAACAGAACTTGGAATTAGTATAGGCCTGACGGCTACAGAGGTGAAAGAAGCCCTCACCAATCCTGTTTTTCAACATCAGGTGGAAGCAGACGGTGCAGAAGCATCCAGGCTGGGGGCAAAAGGGGTTCCTTTCTTTGTAATAGATCGCAAATATGCCATCGCTGGCGCTCAGCCCGGTACTGAAATTCTTAAAGTACTGCAAACTGCTTACACTGAATGGAAGAAGGACAACCCCGGCCTGATCCATGTTAGACGGGGTGATACCTGTGCGCCCGGTAATGACTGTACAAATTAACTGATCAATGAAAAAACAAAAAAGAATAAAGATGAAAAAAACAATAGCCATTGTCGGTGCGGGTCCGGGTGTAGGATTTGCCGTGGCAGAAAAATTCGGAATTGAAGGCTACAATGTTGCGCTGCTTGCGAGAAATGTGGAAAAACTAAATGCGCTGAAAGACGATCTGTTAAAAAAAGGCATTGAGGCTGCAACTTTCCAGGCCGATATATTAGACCGGGGACAGTTGACACGCGCACTGCAAGAGGTTATCCACCATTACGGAGCAATTGATATATTGGAATTCAGTCCGACCCCCACCTGGGAAAGTATGCGGACTGCCCGGAATATAGATATAGCAAATGAACAATATCATCTCGACTACCAGGTACTCGCTGCAATAACTGCCGTGCAGGTTGTACTCCCACAAATGCTGGAAAGGAAAGACGGTAGCGTCTTGTTTACTACTGCGTCCTCCGCCCAGCATCCAGTAAACAGAACCGCCAGCTTCGGCGTTGCCGCAGGCGCTTTATTAAATTATGCGCGGTTGCTCAACATGGACCTGAAAGAGGACAGCATTTTTGCTGGTATTGTGTCAATTGGTGCTTTGGTTGTAAGTGAGGGTAAACACAAAGGGGATTTTCAGGATGGAATGCCAACGATAACAGCAGCAGAGGTGGCAGAAGCGCATTGGAATCTTTATAACCAACGCAATGTTGCAGAAATCATGTTGCCTTAATTTGGCGGCGGAGTTTGATTATCAGCGTTGAAGCAGATCCATGCAAATGCAATCGAATAAAAGTTTTTCGCGTTCGATTAGATCAAATATATGGATATTTCGGAGGTCTTGGCCATTATGTTCCATGCGCTTGAGGGCACCGTTTTGTGTTGATAGTAAAGACAATCAAAAGTCAGTCAAATTCACAATGAGGGAATAAAAAACTACTCCCAGAGCCCAAAAACCGTGTTTGGGAGTTGTTTTTGAGGCCCTGAATAATCCGATCTCCACATCTTTTCCGCAAAATCCGCCGAGTTTCGCACGAAATCGGCGGATTTTCTTTTTTTACATACGTTTTTAAACAGTCTGGGATGTCCCAAAAATGATGGCGAATAAGACCCGCTGCCGCCTGATAAAAAGACGAAACCTTTGAGAATAAGCCTGGAAATACCCTATAGTCATAAATTAACAATGATATTTGCATCAACTGGGTTATATTTGTCAAAACAACACCAATTAAAATATATTACTGAAGCCTTTATTGGTTGCTGCGAGTGACTATTCATCATATTTTATTATGCTTAAGTTTAAAAGCTGTTATATATTGACATGCCTGCTCTTTTTGTATGTCCCATCTCAAATTTATGGACAGGCTGCTATAAACTTTACATCTATTACGATAAAAGAAGGATTGTCTTCGAATACCGTAAATACCATTATAAAAGACCGGTTTGGATTGATGTGGTTCGGAACCGGAAACGGGCTTAATAAATTCGATGGCAGTAATTTCGTTATTTACAGGCATGGCGCATCTGGTAATAGTATTCCTTCCAACGAAGTCTTGTCAATGTTTGAAGATAAAAGTGGGCGGATATGGGTTGGTACCAGCGGAGGGGGGCTTTCTTATTACAACCGCAAGTTTGATCGGTTCGAACCTTTCAGGGGAGATGGTTCCTGGCGAGAAATTTCAGACATATCAGTCAGGGCTATTTGCCAGGACCACCAGGGCAAATTATGGGTAGGCACCTATGAAGATCTCCGGATAATTGATGCGAAAACCGGCAGAATTACGCCTGTTAAGATTCCGGAACCTGATAAAAAGGACGCGGGCGCGTTTGTCGTCCTCTCTTTGTTCGAAGATAGTCGACAGCGGATGTGGATTGGTACCAATTACGGGTTATACCTGTATGAATGGTCGTCAAATTCCTTCAAAAGGTTTTCGCACAATGAACAGGGCAGGTACACGTTAAGTAATAACACGGTTAAAGCAATCATTGAAGATAGAAAAGGCAGCATTTGGTTTGGTACGTACGACGGGCTGAACAAGTGGACAGACGATGGGCATTTTGAAATTTTTCGTTCTGGCAATCAATCGCCCCTGGGTCTGGACAATAATGCAATTTTCACGATGTGCCTGGCTAAAGACGGAAAGATCTGGATCGGAACAGAGGGTGGGGTCAATTTATTCGATCCTCAACTAGAGGTTTTTCAGCAATTGACCGCAGATCCCAGGAATGCGGGTAGCCTGAAAAGCAATTCCATACGCAGCATATTTATTGACCCTGCAGGTATATATTGGGTTGGAACTTTTACCGAAGGGATCGGAAAATACGACCCTCATCTTGCACTCTTCAATCACAAGAAAAGTGACCCTTTCGATCCTCTCGGTCTAAAATCTCCGCTTGTAACCGCTTTCGCGGAATGTAGCAACGGGGGCATTTTTGTAGGGACCGACGCAGGTATTGGCTTGCTCAACAAAAAGACAGGCCTTTTGCATTCCTATGATATACAAAGTAAGTTGAAACGCCGCGGAAGCTCACTGGCCGTAACATCACTTTATATAGACAGGAAAGGAAACTTGTGGGCGGGAACTTACCATAACGGGCTTTTCCGAATCGACACCGCTACTCATAGATATCTACAATATACAGCTGAGGGCAATGGTCATGGAATTTGTAGCAATGATATTACTTGTATTAACGCCGACGCGAGTGGCAGAATTTGGATAGGTACACTGGGTCGGGGAATAGATATATATGATGAAAATAGCCATTCATTTTCACATCTCACAAGTCAAAACGGGGCCGGCGGCCAGAGCCGGAGTTTACCCGTTAACGGTTTTATTTCTTCTATTATTCCGGGCCGGGACGGGCGCATGTGGATTGCTTCGATGGGAACTGGAATCGTAGTGCTTGATACTGAGCATCAAAAGTGGACGCATTACAATAAAAAAAATTCGGCACTGGCCGACGACGTTGTACTGAACTTATTTATAACTAATGACGGCAGTGTTTGGTCTGGCACCAAACAGGGGATTAGCTACTTCGACGAAAATCAAAAAAAATTCATTTCTTACGGTGAAGATCAGGGCCTGGCTAATTCCTTCGTAAAATCAATTTTGCAAGACGATAAAGGTTTCCTGTGGTTAAGCACAGATCGCGGAATCAGTTCGTTTGATTACAAAAGAAGGGTTTTCCGCAATTTTACTAACGAAAACGGCGTACAGCAAGGAGCTTTTTCTTCAGGCTCAGGAATAAAAACCAGGGACGGCAATCTTTATTTTGGAGGTCAGGACGGCTTTAATTTTTTTAATCCATCGAGATTACCGGTTGTCTCTCGTCCCGGACGGGTAATTCTAAGCAATTTAACCGTTGATAATGCGATAGTAAATCCTGGAAATGAGTCACCGATTCATGAGCATATCAGTACCGCAAAAGAAATCACTTTGAAATACGGCCAAAATTTTTCCATCGGTTATGTGGCACTGGATTATACATCTCCTAAACAGAATTTATATGCTTATCGGCTAAAAGGTTTTGATAAAGCCTGGAATTATGTTCAAAATATTCGGACAGCCAGCTATACCAATATTGATCCCGGGACCTACAGTTTTGAGGTGATGGCCAGTAAAGATGAAAACCACTGGAATAACCCGGTGACGACGATCAGGATAACTATATTGCCGCCGTTCTGGCGAACAGTTTATGCTTATATTGCTTACGTGGTTATTTTAGGATCGGCTTTGTTTTTCATAAGGAGACGTGGTATTCAGAAGATCCGGAGGCAATTCGAGCAGGCCCAGGAGAAACTTCAAGTCAGTCAGCTTATTGAACAGGAAAGGCGGGAAGCTGAACGTTTGCATGAGCTGGACTTGCTGAAAATAAAGTTTTTAACAGATCTAAGCCACGAGTTTCGAACCCCGGTGTCGCTGATCCTGGCCCCGGTCGAAAAACTGCTTGAAAAATCTGTTCCGGGGAATGACATCGAGGATCTGAAAATGATCAATAGAAATGGTCGCAGGTTACTCAACCTGGTCAACCAGTTGCTTGACTTTCGTAAAATGGAAGAGCAAAAGTTGAAGCTCAGCCTTTCGGCGGGAGAGATTATGTCTTTTATCACCGAGTCGTGCGAAGCATTTCAGGATCTTGCTTTAAAAAAACAGGTTACACTGGAAGTTGATGTGCAACAGGAAGAGTTGCAGGCTTACTTTGACCCGGATAAGCTGGAGCGGGTTATTTTCAACTTGTTGTCTAACGCTTTTAAATTCACCCCTGCCGGCGGGGTAGTTTCTGTCAGCGCCCGGGCTGAAAAGAGTTCGTTGTTGAGCACAGGCCTGCTGCTTAAGATTACTGATACCGGAATTGGCATACAGGCCGATGATCTCGAAAAAATATTTGAACGCTTTTATCAATCGCGCCAAAGCAGTGCAATAGTCAACCAGGGTACCGGCATAGGCCTCTCCATAACCAAAGAATTTGTAGAACTTCACGGCGGCACCATTCAGGCGGAAAGTATAGCAGGACAAGGTACAAGCTTTTTAGTAAGGCTTCCGCTCACCGCTGCGGTGGAGGCCGGTACCTGCGAAACACCTCCCGTTTCTGATAGAGAAAACGCTAAAGACAGGCAGGCCAGCAGTGAAAACCCTGAACTAAAGCCAACCGTACTACTGGTAGAGGACAACGACGAATTCCGCTCTTATTTGTCGGATCACCTGAAAAAATACTATCATATTATTGAGGCGGCCCACGGTAAAGAAGGGTGGCAAAAAACACTCGGCGCCCACGTTAACCTGGTTGTCAGTGATATCAACATGCCCCACATGGATGGGATTGAGTTGAGCAAAAAAATTAAAGCCGATAAGCGCACCTGCCATACCCCTGTAATATTATTAACGGCAACAACCGGGGAAGAGCATCAGTTAAAAGGCCTCAAAACAGGTGCTAATGATTATCTTACGAAGCCTTTCAATTTCCAAATCCTGCAAACCAAGATCGATAACCTTCTTGACCTGAACAAAAATCTAAAGGATACATATTCCAGGCAAATACAGATGGTTAGCCCACAGGTTGAAATGGAGTCGGCCGATGTAAAGCTTTTAAATTCGATCATGAAATATATAGAAGACCAATTAAGTGAGCCGGGGCTATCAGTTGAAGAACTGAGCCGGCATGTGGGCATGAGCCGGGGGTCACTTTATTACAAACTTCTGGAAATTACCGGGCAAACCCCGGTGGAGTACATCCGTAACGTCAAACTTGACAAAGCAGCCCAGTTGCTGGAAATCAGTGATTATAATGTAGCTCAGATCGCCTATATCACAGGCTTCGGCACACCCAGTTATTTTTCGCGGATCTTTAAAACACGCTTCGGCATGTTACCGTCGGAGTACATGATCATCAAAAGGAATATGTCTAAAAACAAGGCCACTCCTGCAATTTAAGGCGTCCTATAGCCTCCGCAGCCATCTTTTTACACAATGGTACATGTATCGGAAGCAGCATTCCGGATATTCGGAGGTTCGCGCGCTCAAGGCAAAGTAATTCGGCAACACTGCAGAAACCACCCAGAATGGCATCATTGAACAAATGTATCACGAATTTTGCGATTTGTCCTACCCTAATCCCTTTAAAGCGATGATCTTCGGCATAGCTATGAGGGCATTCCTGCCGCCATATACAATTTATAAACTAAAAAAAACATTCTGATTTATTTGATATCGTCCGGATTAAGATCCGCATTATGTCACCATCAATTTCGCAATCGATTGCGAAGCTGGTCATAATAAAGTTATCGTTGTGATTTAACAAACTATAAAATGAAAAACCTGATTAGGGGCCCGGACGGGAAGCATATTAAACTCAAACCTGGGCGAATTGTTCCATGGCACAAAAACTTCAATTTTTTTAAACCTGAATTATGAAAAAATCATTACAAACTATTCAAAAGAAACCTTTCTTGCTGCTGCTGGCGGTTTTGCTTTCCAGCCTTACAGCATTTGGGCAAGGCAGGAAAATAAACGGTACCGTAGTCGATGAGAAGGGTCTGCCTTTACCGGGCGCTACCGTAAGGGCAAAAACAGCTAAAGCAACGTCAGTAACCGATGTTGCCGGCAATTTCACCATAACTGTCCCTCCAACCGAGAAGGCGCTTATTGTGACTTTTATTGGTTATGCCGACCAGGAAATCCAGATTAACGGGCAAACCCATTTATCCATTCGTCTTAGCCAAAGCAGTAACAGCCTTAACGATGTGATCGTTATCGGCTATGGTAGCCAAAGGCGGGAAGCTGTAACGGGTTCAGTCGCGTCGATCAGCGGCGAACGGATCCGTGATATTCCCGCGCCTAATATCAGCCAGGCCATACAAGGCAGGTTACCCGGCGTAGAGGTCTCTCAAACTTCTACAAAACCAGGTGCAACGATGCAGATCCTGATCAGGGGCCAACGGTCGCTTACTGCAAGCAATGATCCTTTGATCGTACTTGACGGCATCCCTTTTACCGGCTCTCTTGGAGATATTAACCCTAACGACGTTAAAAGTATCGATATTCTCAAGGATGCTTCCGCCACAGCTATTTACGGCTCGAGGGGAGCAAATGGCGTTGTACTTATTACCACGAACAGGGGCCAGGTGGGAGGAGCCGCGAAAATTACCTATAATACCTATTATGGGGAGCAAAAACTTTTCGCCAGGTACCCGATGATGACCGGTCCCGAATTTTTAAAACTACGTAAAGCGGCAGGCCTGTACACCAACGCCGTAGACGAAGCGGACGATGTTAATACCGACTGGCAGAAGCTTTTTTACAGAAGCGGTATGGTTTTCAGCAATGACGTAGGTGTTTCCGGAGGCAGCCAAACGGGTACGTATAATTTCGGCGGCGGCTATTATAAAAATCAGGGCCTTATTCCTACGCAGCAATATACCCGCTACTCCATGAGAGGATCAGTGGACCAGAATGTAGGCAAATACGTTAAAGTTGGCTTTACCACTAACAATAACTATAATCTTACTGAAGGCAGCCAGGTTGGCGTTGGCAGTGTTTTGGGACTTTCGCCCCTTGCCAATCCCTATAATGCGGACGGAAGCCTGAAAAGAACCGTTAAAACGCCACTGTCTGAAAGTTTTGTGTTGACCAAAGGCATCATCAATAACCTCCACGATCAATGGCTCAACGAAACAAGAAATTACGCCACATACAACTCCGTTTATGGAGAAGTAAAAATTCCGTGGGTGGAAGGCCTGAAATACAGGGTAAACCTTGGTCTCGATTATGTGCAAAGCAACAACGGCAATTATACCGGAGTTGGGATTGGTAGTGCCACGCCTACAACGCCGTCAACAGCGGGCGTAAGCAACTCAGCCCAATATCACTGGGCGGTTGAAAATTTGCTGACCTACGACCATACTTTCGCCCAAAAGCATAACATAAATGTCGTAGCCCTGTATTCTACCGAGCAAACCAGGTATAATTCTTCCAGCATGTCGGCCAAAGATATTCCAGCTGATGCTTTCCAGTTTTATAACCTGGGTGCAGCAACCGGCGAAATCACAATCGGCAACGGCAACTACAGCCAGAGCGGCCTGATGTCCTACATGGGTCGTGTGATGTATTCATACGATGACCGCTTCCTGCTGTCTGCCACCGTGCGTTCGGATGCCTCTTCCCGTTTAGCTCCAGGTCATAAATGGCACACTTATCCCGCGGTTTCAGCGGGCTGGAATATCATGAACGAGTCTTTCATGAAAGGCATTTCGGTCATAGATAATCTGAAACTGCGCGCGGGCTTTGGGCAAACCTCAAACCAGGCAGTAAACGCTTATCAGACATTAGGTACTTTGGGTACGCGTCAGTATAATTTCGGCGACACAAACTATGCTACGGGCTATTATGTAACCCAGCTTCCAAGTCCAACTTTAGGTTGGGAATACTCCAAGACATGGAACTATGGAATAGACTTTTCTTTGTTTAAACATCGCTTATCAGGTACTGTTGAATATTATGTTACAAATACAAACGACATCTTACTGGGCGTAGGACTGCCGCCTACCGCAGGGGTTGGAAGCTATACTGCAAACGTTGGGCGGACTCAGAACAAGGGGCTTGAGTTAAGTTTGAATGGTACGCTCATCAATAAAAACGGGTTTACCTGGGATTTGGGTATTAATATCTATGGAAACAGGAATAAACTTGTGGCGCTCGCTTCAGGTCAGACACGTGATGAGGGCAACGCATGGTTCGTAGGCCATAATATAAACGCCATATACGATTACAAGAAAATAGGATTGTGGCAGTCTGGCGACCCTTACCTGAGCACCCTTGAACCGGGCGGAAATGTGGGCATGATCAAAGTGTTGTATACCGGAACTTATGACGCCAACGGTCAGCCAACAAGGGCCATCGGGGCTGCCGATCGTCAGATCATCGATGTTGATCCTAAATTCGAAGGCGGCTTTAATACGCGTGTGGCATATAAAGGCTTTGATTTTAGTGTTGTAGGTGCCTTTAAGAAAGGGGGCACGCTCATCAGTAGCCTGTACGGCTCAGGTGGCTATCTGAACCTGATGACAGGCCGCAGTAATAACGTTCAGGAAGATTACTGGACGCCTGATAACACAGGAGCAAAATATCCGAAACCAGGCGGTATCCTGAGTGGCGATAATCCGAAATATGGCAGTACGCTCGGTTACTTTGATGCATCCTATCTCAAAATCCGGACAATGACGCTTGGTTATGATTTCAGCAAGCTGCTCTCAAAGCACGCGAACATGCGCCTGCGCACTTATTTCACGGTGCAAAATCCATTTGTATTTTTCTCGCCTTATCACAAAGAGTCAGGGATGGATCCTGAACCAAACTCTTATGGTAATGAAAACGCGGCGGTGCCCCTGTCAAACAGTTTAAGACGATTCCTGACAGTAGGCAGCAACGCCCCTTCGACCACGAATTATGTACTTGGATTGAATTTGACATTTTAACATTATCAACATGAAAACTTTAAAGATAAAAAGCGTCATAAAATCCACGCTTTTGCTAACGGTCTTATCTACGGGATGTAAAAAAGTGCTTGATGAACAACCGCGTTCCTCCTTCACCCCGGAATATTTTAAAACGGTACAGGGTGTAAATGGTGGATTAACAGCCATGTACGCGCACCTGCGTAATATTTACGGGCAGGCTTATTACTATAATTCGGGTGTTACCGGTACCGATGAAGCTACATGGGGCCAGAGCGCCGACGGAAACTTCAAAGATCTGGATTGCTCAGGCGTCGGTATCATATCTTCAACCAGTTATCCTACCAGTATCATATGGGGCGAGTCTTTTACAGACATCAACACTGCCAGCGGTGTAATCGAAAACGCAAGCGCCGTGGGGATTTCCAGCGCTCTGATTGCTGAGGCCCGCTTCTTCAGGGCATTTGATTATTTTTTGCTGGTGCAATCCTACGGCGGCGTACCGCTTGATCTGGGGTCGGGAGCGTTGAAATTTAATATCACGCCTTCAAGGACGTCGGTGCGTAATACGGTACCCGAAGTTTATACAAAGGCGATTTTCCCGGATTTACTGCAGGCGATCAATGATCTGCCGGAAATCGGCCGGGTAACCGGCGGACTGACCAAAACGGCAGCTCGCCTTTTCCTGTCTAAAGCATATTTAACTTATGCATGGTGGTTGCAAAATCCAAACGGTATTCCTACCTACCCTGCAAGTAGCCGGACAGATCCCAATGGACACGATGCTGCGTGGTATTTTCAAAACGCCTACGATATCGCCACCACCGCAATTGATAATCCGGGCTCGTTCAAATTACAGCCAACATTTTACGATGTGAATGTTGGCACAAACGACCGTAACAGCGAAATGGTGCTTTATGCAGACCATACCCAAAGCAGTGAAAAATATAACGGTTCGAGTTTGACCTACGGAAGCGGCGGCGCTCCGGATAACTTTGCCGGCTGGATGATGACCTGGAACTATCCCAACATAATCAGTGGCGGGGTGAACTCCGTTCTGCGTGAGGCAGATCAACATTTAGGTCGGCCCTGGGTTCGCATGGCCCCTACTGTTGAAGTACTGAAAAACACTTTCGCTGATAAAGTAAACGATTCACGATATGACGGAACTTTCACAACCGTATATCGCGGAAACTGGCAAAAGGGCGGAAACACGGCCCAGACCTTAGCTAACGCCAACGGCTTGCCCGTTGCACAGGGGGGCGCGATACTCTCGTTCCTGGATAATGACGATCCGAACGTGGTGTATGCCAAAGGAAACGGGAATGTTGGTGCCGGGCTGCTGCCAGGTAGATCAGATTGGGTGGTCAACCCTGGCGATATAAGCCGGATAATTTATCCGGGACTCTGGAAACTGGGGCCTTATCGTACAGATAACGGCACAGGTTTGGGACAGCCAAATGCCGGTAGTACGCGTCCTTATCCAATAGCAAAATTCTCGGAGCTATACCTGATCGCAGCGGAGGCGGCAGTTAAAGGCGCCACTGTTAAACCAGGAAAATCAGCACGTGAACTCGTTAACGTGCTGCGGGCACGCGCAGGAAAGTGGCGTTTCAATAATAATGGTAATGTAGTAAAGATTGAAGACGATAGCCAGGCTATGATGGCGGCTACTCCCGCAATCATCGACATGAACTATGTATTAGCGGAGCGTTCCCGGGAATTTTATGCAGAAGGCGGCCGCTGGTTCGATCTGGTACGGACACAAAAGTGGGGGGAACTTGCTGCTTCCTTTACAATTGCAGGAACCACCTTTGGAGACCATACGCCGGTTAAAGTTACACGTTCCATCGACTCGCATCTCTATCTTCGCCCTATTCCGCAGGGGCAAATAGATGCATTAGTTATGAGCGCTGCTGATAAGGCTGCCTACCAGAATCCGGGCTACTAAGCTGGAGAAATAATGATTTTTTAACGAGGCTGTTCAATGTGAACAGCCTCTTAATTTCTTCCGGTCGGTGATGCTTAGCGTACAGCATTTGCATAATTATACGATGATCTTTCTCGTGTTTGAGGGGCAATTTATACGGCTTAATGCAGCTTTCCGGTTTAACATTTGCGCAATTGTATTGCGCAGGCCTATTCGGCGAACCCTGTTTTCTTTAAAACGGAGCTTGTTCGAAAATCAATCGGGATAATTAATCCGGGGATAAAATATTGTTCATAAGGCTAATAGTCAATATATTGTAAGAAAAAAGCAGCCATACTTAAAAAGTGACTTGCGCTATAACCCAATAAACTGACTTGCAAACCGGCACGGGCTTGTATACCCCTGTCATAACTAAACTGATAAAATTGAAAAAGACATTTTTAGCAATAATTGCAGGCCTTTTTTGTGCCGTCGCCTGGGGACAAAATAATCAATCCGCTCTTCGGGATCTGCGTTATAGGCTATGGTACACCAGGCCCGCCACCAACTGGAATGAGGCCCTGCCGATAGGGAATGGTTTTATAGGTGGAATGGTCTTTGGCGGCGTACAGCAGGAACGCATCCAGCTCAACGAATCTACCATCTGGGGAGGCGCCCCCAACAACAACATTGATTCGGCCGCTAAGCCTCATATTGAAGAAGTACGCGTGCTTTTGGCGCAAAAAAAATACCTGGAGGCGCAGGCGGCTGCCAATAAATATCTCGGCCCGAAGGGCAACAGCGGCATGCCCTATCAGCTCGCTGGCAATTTGTATATCAATTTTCCCGGCCAGACGGACGTTAGCAATTATTACCGCAACCTGGATATTGAACATGCCACAGCCACAGTACGTTACAGCTCGGGAGGCGTTCAGTATAAGCGGGAATACTTTACCTCTTTCAAAGAACATGTGTTACTGGTACGGCTGAGTGCTGATAAACCGGGAATGATCAATTGCAAGGTAAGGCTCCAGAGCCCGCTTGTACAAGAGATTAGCGCAGCTAACCAGGAAATCGTTCTTTCAGGTAAAAGCAGCGATCACGAAAATCAAAAAGGCCAGGTCAGGTTTAACATGATCGCCCGTGTAAAAAATCATGGGGGCACGATACAAACGGATACTTCCGGGATGACCATCGCCCATGCGGACACGGCGACTATTTATCTCTCCATCGGCACTAATTTCATCAACTATCACAACCTGTCAGGAAACGCGCCTGGGCGGGCCCGCAACGATATGCAGGCTGCCTGTACCAAATCGTTTAATACCCTGCGCCAATCTAATATCAGGTTTTATCAGTCGTACTTTAACCGGATAAAACTGGACCTGGGCATGACAAACGCGATCAAGCTGCCCACAGATGTGCGGATACAAAACTTTGCAGGTAACAACGACGCCCAACTGGCCGAACTGTATTTTCAATTCGGGCGTTACCTACTGATCTGTTCGTCACAACCGGGATCACAACCGGCCAACCTTCAGGGCATATGGAACGGGGAACTGAAAGGTCCGTGGGATAGTAAGTATACCGTCAATATCAATACTGAAATGAACTATTGGCCGGCGGAGGCCACCCAACTATCTGAGCTGGGCACGCCTTTATTTAACCTCATCAAAGATGTTTCCGTAACCGGTAAGGCGACAGCCAGGCAGATGTATGGGGCCAGGGGCTGGATGCTTCATCATAATACAGACATCTGGCGGATTACCGGTATAGTGGATGGCGCATTCTGGGGCTTATGGCCAACCGCAAATGCCTGGCTGTGCCAGCATCTGTGGGAGCATTATCTTTTCACGGGAGATAAAAAATTTCTGAAGCAATATTACCCGGTAATGAGAGGTGCCGCTACCTATTTCGTTGATGTGCTGCAAAAAGAACCGGATCATGGCTGGCTCGTCGTAAGCCCGTCTGTTTCGCCCGAGCACGAATACATAACCGGGAGCCATGAGGTGTCGGTTGCTGCCGGGACCACGATGGATAACCAATTGGTATATGGCTTATTTACAGATGTTATATATGCTGCGGCAGACCTGAATACAGACAAAATATTTGCCGATTCGCTGAAAGCGCTGCGCGAAAAATTGCCGCCAATGCAGGTGGGCCGGTACGGGCAATTGCAGGAGTGGCTGGACGACCTTGACCGGCCAACTGACAATCACCGCCACGTATCGCACCTTTACGGACTTTTCCCGGGGAACCAGATCTCTCCTTTTATACATCCGGAATTATTCGCCGCGGCCAAAAATTCATTGGTATACCGTGGTGACGTATCTACCGGCTGGTCAATGGCCTGGAAGATTAATTTGTGGGCCCGGTTATTAGACGGCAATCACGCTTACAAGCTAATCAAAGACCAGATAAAACCAGTCATGACCGGATCCGGAGGCACATATCCCAATTTATTTGACGCACATCCCCCCTTTCAGATTGACGGCAATTTTGGCTGTACTTCGGGGATCACCGAAATGTTGATGCAAAGCCATGATGCTGCAATCTATCTGCTGCCTGCTATGCCCGACGACTGGGATAAAGGCAGCGTAAACGGACTGATGGCCCGTGGCGGATTCAAGATAGACCTGGCATGGTCAGGCCGTCACCTAACAAAACTCGTTATACATTCGGCCCTTGGCGGGAATTGCCGGCTGCGTGTTAACGAACTGCTGAACAACCGGATGTTAAAAAAAGCAAACGGGGTTAACAGCAATCGATTCTATCGTATCACCGACATCGCGCAACCCATCATCAAAAAAAACGATAAAGATCTAAACGTAAAACTCCCGAAAAGTTATTTATATGATCTTCCAACCCTGGCAGGTAAAACATACCGCATTATTTGAGTAATTAATAAGATGAGTTGTAGTAGCAATTTCCCGCTATAAACATATAAAAGGGAATTGGCCGGCGATATGATGAAAAAATGCCGGACAACCCGGGCTATCCAGCCCCGTCAAATTAAACATCGAGGTATAAATGCCCTGCCTGCTGCCTTTGGAAAACAATATTAACAAAGATGAAACAAACCCAATTTAAACTTATCTGCACACTCATGGCGGCGGTTTTCACCGTAAATCAGGCCGCCGCCCAAACAAAACAAAAACAAACCTTTTTATCTCCTCCCCTCATCAGGTCGATTTATACCGCAGATCCCTCCGCACATGTTTTCAATGGTAAAATTTATATTTACCCTTCTCATGACATTGACACAGCCGTAACCGACAACGGCGGCGGCGATCACTTCGCGATGAGGGATTATCATATCCTTTCGCTCGATCATATCAACGGGCCGGTAACCGATCACGGGGTAGCCCTCGATATAAAAAATATCCCCTGGGCAGGAAGGCAGCTATGGGCGCCGGATTGTGCTTACAAAAATGGCGTGTATTACCTTTACTTTCCGGTGAAGGATAAACAAGATGTTTTCCATATTGGCGTTGCTACTTCCAAAGATCCCGCCGGGCCTTTTAAAGCCGAACCACAGCCAATTGAAGGCAGTTTTAGTATCGATCCGGCGGTATATACAGATTCGGATGGCCAAAGTTATATGTATTTTGGCGGTATCTGGGGAGGTCAGTTACAGCAATGGGCCACGGGCCAATACCAGCCCAACGGTTCTAAAACCGACCTTCAGAACGACGATGCCCCGGCGCTCAGTTGTAAAGTGGTCAGGCTAAGTTCGGATATGAAGCATTTTGAGGGGCCGGTGAAGGATGTTATTATCCTGGACGAGAGCGGGCGCCCGCTGCTGGGAAAAGACCATAACAGGCGTTTTTTTGAAGGGCCCTGGATGCATAAATTTGAAGGTAAATACTATTTCACCTACTCTACAGGCGACACGCATTACCTGGCGTACGCTACAAGTGATAAGCCATTCGGCCCCTTCCGCTATAAAGGAATATTTTTGAAACCGGTGCAGGGCTGGACCACGCACCATTCTATTGTGGAGTTTAAAGGAAAATGGTACCTGTTTTACCACGACACGGAAATCTCCGGCAAAACGCACCTGAGAAATGTTAAGGTAACGCCGCTTTACCATCGTTCAGATGGCAGTATTGCCCTGATTGACCCGTTTAAATCAAAATAAATTTAGAATAAGCCATATGATGAAGCGTAAAGGAGGATCAATTTGCTTAACATTTCGGAATGGATGCAAAAATTAAAGAAAGGCGACACTGCTTTTTTCAAACCACCCAAAGGCAAATTACTGGCAGACAACAGTGCCAAAAATTTCGAGCTCATTAATGATATTACTTCATTGTCGCATTTATACGAAATCAACTGCAATCTTGCAGTCAGCAAATCCATTTTCGGCTTTATTTATGCCGGACAGGATGGCAATTTTTTCCCGGACATAGATGGCAATTTTGTATTCACTCATCATATAATTATAACTGTAGTGACAAATACCATCGTCAGTAAAATCATTACCCATCTACCCAAAAATCTAAATGATGCCATTGCTTCGGGCATTCCGAATCTGCATCGCTTTGTATAACCATTTAAAGCACGATAAAACGATGCCATTTCAAAACTTACAGACAAAACCATCCTGGAAAACGGAAAGGCAAAAGCCGATAACGGTTAATAAAATTTCTAAATTTACAAAATGCATGAAAAGTTATTTGCACTCCTATCCCAAACAATCACGCCGGAAGATAGGGCCTTGTGCAAAGACTTTTTTGAGTATGTACTTTTCCCCAAAAACCACATCTGTGAAAAAGAGGGAAGCATTCCGAAGTATCTTTATTTCGTGGTTTCTGGCTATGTACGACTATTTTATTACAACGAGAACGGAGATGAGGTAACCACACATATCAATTGTCCGCCAGGATTTATTACTTCCTACTTCCACTTTGTCAACCAAACAAAATCCAACGAAAATCTGGAATGTGTAACGGAATGTGAATTATTGAGAATTACGAAAACGAATCTGGATCAACTAACACAGCAAAGCACAGTCTTCAGGGATTTCAGCATCTCGGTTTTCCAGCAATCACTTGCCTATAACGAAAACCGCTCAACAGAACTGGCAACACTAAGTGCCGAAGAACGCTATCGCAAATTAATGAAAAACTATCCGCAGATCTTACAAAACGTACCGCTGCAACACATCGCATCTTTTTTAGGAATGAACCCTAAAAGCCTAAGCAGAATACGAAAGGAAATCATTAAGTAACATTTGTGAAGTGCCTTTAAAAAGCCAATCTTGAATTTTGTACCATCATTTAAACATCAAAAACTATGGCACAGAAAAATTTGGCATTGGTTACAGGTGCAAACGGACATCTGGGCAATAACCTTGTGAGATTGCTTATCGAAAAAGGCATTCCTGTCCGGGCTTCGGTTCGCAACATTAAAAACCAGGAATCTTTTGCAGGACTCAATTGCGAAGTGGTTCAGGCTGACATCACCGACAAACAATCCCTGGCTAACGCCTTGCAGGATGTAGATGTTTTTTATGCCGTAGGTGCATCGTTCAAACTTTGGGCAAATAACCCGAAAAAAGAAATTTATGACGTCAATCTTTCCGGGGCGAAAAACATGATTGAAGCCGCCGCAGAAGCCGGTGTAAAACGGATTGTATATGTAAGTTCCATAGCGGCGTTAGATTATTCCAGACTTCCTACAAAGGAGAGCTATGGCTACAATCCCGACCGCAGGGATATGTATTACAACTCGAAAAATGACGGTGAAAAACTGGCGTTCGAGTTGGCTAAGAAACGTAACATTGAGCTGGTTGCCGTACTGCCTTCCGCAATGATTGGCAGTGAAGCATTTGCACCATTGAACGTTTCCTATAACATCATCCACCTGATTTTGAAAAAACAAATTCCTGTTGAAACCAACATTACGCTCAATTGGATTGATGTAAAAGACGTTGCCGAAGGTTGTTATCTGGCTGCAACAAAAGGCAGGGATGGTGAGCGGTACATTCTGGCAAACGAAAAATGTATGTCGATAAAAGAAACTACCAAAATCGCCCAGGAACTCTTCCCTGAACTGAATATAAAACTGCCAGCCGCCGTTCCAAAACCCATACTTTTGACCATTGCCTGGCTGATGGAAACCGGAAGCAGAATCACGGGAAAAGCACCATTGCTCACTACCAAAGACATTAAAATGTTTTCAGGACTTCAACAAAATTTTGATATTTCAAAGTCCAGAACAGAATTGGGATTTATTCCAAGAAACCCGGTGCAGGTAGTGAAAGAAGCAATGGTCTATTTGATTAAAAATCGGAACAAAATATATTAGTTGAGATAGTCGGATATATAACATAAATGATTTTTAACCTCCTTGTTTTCCGGATCTGAAATAATTACGGTTACGCTCTGATAGTCCAAGTAGAAAATCCTCATTAGAGATGCTTTAATCGCATTTGTATTTGAGGATTTTCAGTTGGCTTTAAAAATAACGTAGCATCGCTGAAAAACTTATACCTTCCGGTGCTCTCATCTTCTTTGGCTTCCTTTCCTGTTAAGCCTGGGCGGTTTGAAATTCTGTTTACTCCTTTGTTTGCAATTGCTTGTACTGCTGTACCATTTTTTTCTGCGGTTTTCATTTTTAAATGATAAAAAAGGTAAGGATAGCAATCGGGAAGCAAGGAGAGCGCCTGCCTTTATAACCAGTTAGTTTCGGGCAGGGGCAGCTTATTTAAACAATAATGATCTTATCGCCAAAGCATTCTTAGATCCCTTTATCTTAACATATAGATCATGCTGACCGGCAATGGCGGGTATCTTTGCAGATATGGCCGACCATTTATTCAATGAGCCCGTACTTTTAACTGGTATAACGGCGATTCTCCTGCCGTCTTTGTTTAGGTCATCGATCCATATTTCAACGCTGCCGTTATTAAGCGCCGCGGCGGTCAAAGAAATACTGGTTGCTTTGTTTGCCCCTCTCCCCATATCCACTCCGCCCAACATCACCCAACCTCCGGCATCATTGTTTAAGATAACGCCATCAACCTGAGATAACGTAACGCCCCAATAATTATTGGCGCCTGCTAAGGGCTGCTCCGAATAACCGTCTTTATAAACGAAAAGATCGAAATCCGCTTCCCTGCCTTCAGCAAAAAGGCCCAGGCTGGTACCTACCCACGAATTAAAATTAGGCTGGGCTTTGTCCAGTTCACTTGCATTGATGACCGTACCGATTTGATGCCATTGCAGACCATCAGAACTGTAGTAACCGGTTAGCTCATGCGCTTTTCGCTCCAGTTTCAGCCATACGCTTTCCCCAATTTTGTTTTCTGTGCTGAACGACTGGCCGCCCATCGCGAAATTGAATATTTTTCTGCCTTCTTCAAACCCAGTACAAAGACGCACGTTTACCGATTCATTGCCGGAAGCAAGGTAAATCCCCGCCTCTTGCCCCGATGCCAGTGCATTCAGCCTTACCCGCGTAACGAGCGAATAATAATGTCCCGCCTCTTTTTGCAGAATGTGGGTCCTGCCAATTTTCGGCTTAAGCCTAAGCCAGCCTTTATTGTCAGTGACTGAATACTGTTGCGCAGCGTTCTTGTTGAAAAAATGCCAATACAACGACAAATTTGAACTTGAAAATTCATCCGACCTCGGTAAGCGCCAGGCCAGGCCGTTATTTGTAAGATTTGGACGTGCAAGGGGCATATCTGAGGGATAAGGAACAAACGGACGGCCGTCGGCTGTCCACTGAACCTGCAAAATCAGGTCCTGCCTTCCCTGGCCGCTCCAGTCATCCCCTTTGGGTGCATCGTAACTTTGAGCGATACACCACCAGGTACCGTCACTTAACCGAAATGGAGACGACATATGATTGACTGATCTGAACCTGTTATCCGGATCTTTTGAAAACGCGAATATTTTTCCAAGGTTCTCCCATTTCGCTGAATCCGCAGTAAGTGATCTTGAACGAAGTACATATTGCCCGCCTGTAACATCACCAGCCATGAAGTAATAATACCAGCCCTCCCTCTTACACATCACAGGGCCCTCAGCCCAGCTATATTTCTTGTCATGATTGATCCAGTCCAGGTTAATCAATTTGCCTGTCAGGTGGCCGGAACGATCGATCTGCTGTATGCGGTTAGCTGTCTGACTGGCTTTAATGATCATGTAAGGTGTGCCGTCGTCATCTACGAAAATAGAATTATCGTAGCCGATAGGGCCTGTATCCGGGGTTGTTTTAACTTTTTCAGGCGCAGACCATGGCCCCGACGGTTTCGCGGCGCTTGACATGTATTGCCCGCCTCCTGCGCTGTTTGAAAAATAAATACGATAAACGCCATAAAAATAGGTTATTGCGCCTTGCCAAATGCCGGCACCCGGCGCCCCGGACTTTAACTCATCCCAATCCGCGGGCACAACCCTTGAAATGAGCTCCCAATGCAACAGGTCTTTGGAATGGAGAATCGGTAAGTTAGGGACGAAATGAAAACTGGAGCCGCACATGTAAAAGTCATCGCCAACCTTTAAGAGTGTCGGATCCGGATGATCCCCGGCGAGCACCGGATTGACATAAGTTCTAACCAGGGTTGCTGCATCCTGGGGGTAAGGGGCCGGCTTGATATCTTCTACCTTGTTGAACTGGGCCATAGCGCCATGATACCAGAAGAAAGAACAAACAACTATTAAACTACAACGGGAAATAATGGATTTGAAAGTCATCAGTGTACAAATGAATATAAGACCTAAAAATATGATTACAGCATTCGCCCGGATGTCCTGTATGTAACTAATCGTACAACGAATGTGCAAAATCGCCATATTGATAACGCTCATTGCAGATATCGAATAGCTGATTATCCATATTGTGATTAGACTTTAGATGACATGATCAAAGGCGCCGAATTATCAAAACAAGACTATTGTTCCATTTTTAAGTCATTGCGGCAATAGTAATGAGTATAAAAAAAGGTAAAAAATGTCTTTCCTGTATGTGCCTTTTTTATAAAAAACTGTTAAGAGTTGTACTGTGTGCTTTCCTGCTGATATAGTGAGTATCTTCCGGGCTGAACGTGTGCAAGGCGTCCGATTTGTCACTTATAATGACTATAACAAATGATAAACATTAGGCACAATTGGCGTATTACCGGGCCTTTTGTAATATCCGCAGGGCCGGTTGGTTTAAATTTTCGACGAATTAAAAAAATATTCAATTTTAATTATTTAAGACACGTTTATGAAAACAGTTGTCAGGTATCTTATTAATGCTTCAGCGCTGTTGTTTTGCTTTCAAACTTCAACAGCACAACAGTTTGTCCATCCGGGGCTGCTTCAAAGCCGCGAAGACCTGGCCAGAATAAAAAACGGTGTTGCCATGCGCATCGAGCCCATTTTTACGGGCTATAATGAATTAAAAGAGAATCGCCAGTCGCAGTTCGATTATAAAATGCAGGGGCCAATGGAGATGGTTGGCCGAAATCCTACCGTGGGCCAGGGTGTTTATGATGCTGACGCCAATGCGGCCTATCAGAACGCCATCATGTGGACCATAACAGCCGATCAACGTTATGCGGAAAAAGCAAAACAAATTGTTGATGCCTGGGCATCGACATTAAAATCCATAACAGGCCGTGACGCCGTATTAATGGCCGGTCTTGGACCGTTCAAAATGGTTAATGCCGCGGAAATTTTGCGCTATACCAATTCAAACTGGACACCTGTCAAAATTAAGCAAGCTGAGAAGCACTTTAAAGAAGTGATTTATCCGGTTATTAAAGATTTTGCACCTTTTGCTAACGGCAACTGGGATTCAGCTGCACTAAAAACAATGATGGCCATAGCAGTATTCTGCAATGACCGGCCAATGTTTGAACGCGCGATGGTGTACTATCAATACGGCGAAGGCAACGGCAGCCTGCCCAATTATATTATTAATGAAGAAGGACAGTGCCAGGAAAGCGGAAGAGACCAGTCGCATACGCAATTAGGTATTGCGCATCTTGCCGATTGCGCCGAGATAGCGTGGCAACAGGGACTAAACCTTTACGGTATACTCAATGATCGCCTGCTCAGGGGCTTCGAGTATACCGCGAAATATAATTTGGGGGAGGATGTCCCCTATTTGCCCGCAATGGACCGGAGCGGAAAATATTTGCATGCTCAGATAGCTACAGAAGGGCGCGGCAAACTGCGTGCGGTTTATGAAGAGGTATTTAATCACTATGTTCACCGGGCGAATAAAACGGCCACTTTTACGCAGAAAGCTGCTGAAAAGGTACGACCGGAACCGCAGGGTACACCGGGTGCAGACCATATTGGCTTTGGTACTTTATTGTACTCACGCAGCCTGCAAACTATTGATCCCTATGCAACCATTACGCCCTGCACACCGTCGGGATTGATGGCCGTGCCCGGGAATGGGTCCATTCAATTGACGTGGGTACCGGTACGGGGAGCCACTTTTTATCAGGTTAAAAGGGCAGTCAATGGGAAAGGAAAGTTTAAAATAATTTCCACCAGGGTTACTAATGCACAGTTTCAGGATAAAAACGTAGCCTCGGGGCGCAAGTATGTGTATACGGTATCGGCGGTGAATAATAAAGGCAAAAGTATGGACGCCTATCCTGCTGCTGTTACAGCGGGATTGCCCGCCGGATGGTCGGTTACCGATCTCGACCCCAAATCAAAAAAAGGACAAGCACGGTCCTTGGAATCTGGTTTTACTGTTGAAGGTAACGGCTTGGGATTTACCGGAAACGAAGAGCAGGCTACCTACATCCATCACAAATTAGTGCCTTATCAAACGCTCGCCATTCATTACCAGCCGCAGTTGACTTCGCAGTTCACCGGTTTCGGCATTTCGTTCCGGCAGTCTGCAAAGGAAAAGGGGACCGGGGTAAATTTGCTGATCTATCCAGAAGTTTCGCAACAACTTGAGGCTCCAAAATGGGTAGTAACCTGCACGGCACGGCTTCACCCGGGCGATAGTTTAACACAGGTGGGAGCGACGCTCGATATAAAAGAACCCGTGATATCTTTTAACCGTATGACGGGCGGTTGCTGGTTGAAGTTGGTTCAGGAGCAAAACCAGGTAAACGCGTTTTATTCCGCGGATGGTAAAGATTGGCAACTGATCGGGACTGTTGCGCGAAACCTATCGCTGACAGAAGCCGGCATAATTGTTTTTTCAGGGCTTGAAGCGGTATCTACAACGGTCAGGTTTGATCAGGTTAGGTTAGAATAATCTTTTAAAAATATTAGTATAGCCGGAAATGCTGACATCGTCAGGTCGGGTTTATATCACAAAAAGTCTATTTGGAACAACAATATTCTTTTTGATACCCATAAATTCGTATCAACCATTTAGCCTGAGCAAACAAACCGGCGATCATGTCTGCTGGTTGCACCATCAATTTTGGTATACCTGCGGTCGAAAAGCCCGGATTTTTACAGGGCCTGATAAGCTGGGTCAACTGAGGTGCATTATAAACCTTGTTTAAAACCGGTTATAACGTTACAGATTTTTAAACCCGATAAATGAAAACTAAGCTTTCCCTGATTTTTTAATACTATGTTCGGTAAGATTTCTTTTGCGCCCATTATTGCTGGCCTTGTTTCAGCCCTGCTTTGTTTTAATAAAGCCAGTTGCCAGCCTAAACAAGCAGCCCCGCTATGGGGCAGCTGGACTCACTGGGGCGACCAACCCGACGGTACTTACCGTAACCCTGTCTTACCTGGTGATTACAGCGATGTGGATTGCATCCGGGTGGGTACCGACTATTATGCCGTGTCCTCTACGTTTCAGTATTCGCCTGGTTTTGTGATCCTGCACTCTAAGGACCTGGTGAACTGGCGCATCCTAGGCCACGCCGTCAACGATATTTCGGTGATTTCGCCGTCTATGAATTATACCAGGATGGACCGTTATGGCCGTGGGATCTGGGCGGGTGCCATACGCTATCATAACGCCCGTTTCTGGATCTACTTCGGAGATCCGGACGAGGGTTATTTTATGAGTTCGGCCACACGGCTCGAAGGCCCCTGGGCACCTTTAAAACGTGTACTGAACGAAAAAGGCTGGGACGACTGCTGCCCGTTTTGGGATGATGACGGCCAGGGCTACCTGATAGGCACCAGGTTTGCCGACAACTATAAAATCCACCTGTTTAAAATGTCGGCCGATGGCTCGGTGATTGAACGGGAAAGCGACAAGGTGATCTACCAGTCGCAGGGCAGCGAGGCAAACAAGCTGTACAAAATTAATGGCTATTATTACCACCTGTTTAGCGAGGTGCGCAACAACGTAAGGGTGCTCATGATGGAGCGGGCCAAAAACATCCGGGGTCCTTACGAAGGCCCGCGGCAATTGAGCGAAGGTCAGCCGCAATTTAACGAACCCAACCAGGGCGGATTAGTGCAGGCAGCTGACGGTAAGTGGTACTTTTTGACCCACCATGGCTCGGGCGATTGGTCGGGCCGGATATTGAGCCTGTTACCCGTAACCTGGACTAATGGCTGGCCTATCATTGGCCAGCCTAATGCAGTGGGCCTTGGCGAAATGGTGTGGCAGGCCCCCATGCCCGTAACCGGCACCGACCGGGCTGTTCCGCAAAGCTCTGATGAGTTTACCGGCAGCACGCCCGGACCACAGTGGGAATGGAACTACCAGCCCCGCGCCGGCAAATGGTCCTTAACTCAGCGAAAAGGCTGGCTCAGGCTGCACGCCTTCAAACCGCTCAAAAACGATTTGCTGTATGCCGGCAACACCATAACCCAGCGCTGCTACCGCACCAACGCCAACGAGGCCACCGTTAAAATTGACTTGGGCGGTATGGCTGTCGGCCAGCGCGCCGGGCTATCGCACTTTGGAGCACCTCATTATGCGGCGGCCGGTGTAGTGCAAACCAGCCGGGGTAAACAGTTGCAGTTCTTTACTGAAAATGCCGTAACCGACGGCCCCATCATCAAGGGCAATAACATTTGGTTACGCACAGTGTGGGGCCTGGATGGCAAAAGTAATTTTACGTACAGCACGGATGGCAGGCATTTTAAACCCATTGGCGAAACCTATCAGTTAAGATGGGGATCATACAGGGGCGACAGGCTGGCCATCTACAGTTTTAACGATCTGCAAGATGCCGGTTTTATTGATGTTGATTACCTGCACTATCAATATTCCCATTAACAACAGCTCTAAAAGGGGTGCAGACTGACTGACCCTATAACATGCATAATCCCTACCAACCCGATGATCCGCTTAATATCCGCACTGCAATTATTATTCGTTTACAGTATATTGACCACGGCCCCGGCCGCCGCGCAATCCTGGACGGCCGACAATGGTAACGGCACCTACACCAACCCGTTGTTCTACGACGAATTTTCAGATCCCGACCTGATCCGGGTAAATAATGATTTCTACATCACAGGTACCACCATGCATAGCGTACCGGGCCTGCCGGTGCTGCACTCTACCGATTTGGTGAACTGGCAGCTGGTGAGTTACGCGCTTCCGCGTTTTGACGACAGCGATGATTTTAATCTGCGCAACGGTAAGGAAGCTTATGGACAGGGTATCTGGGCTCCCTGTATCAGGTACCACAACGGTACATTTTATATTTTCTCCAACATAAACCGGCACGGCCTGCAGGTATTTACCGCTAAAAGTGTGGCCGGCCCCTGGAAACAATATGACCTTAAAAAGCCTGTTTATGACCTTTCGGTACTGTTCGAAAACAACAGGATCTACATCGTTTACGGGCAAAGCGAAATCAGGATGATTGAACTCAAGCCCGACCTTAGCGGCTTTGAACCCAATACCGGCAGGCTGCTCATCGCACGAACCGAGGCTATGGGCGAAGGCAACCATTTTTATAAAATCAACGGTAAATATTACATCACCAATGCCGATGGCGGCCGTTTGCAGTGCGCCCGGTCTGCCAATATCTACGGCCCTTACGAAACTACGGTGATAAGCGCCAAAGAGACCATGGGCACTTCGCTGGGCTGGTTTACCAACAACATGGGCCAGGGCACGCCTGTACCTTCCCCCACCGAAAACCTGACCATGGTTAAGCGTAATGACCAGCTGTTAGCCTCCGTGCCCATGCACCAGGGCGGTATTGTAGATATGCCAAATGGCCAGTGGTGGGGCTTTTCGATGATGGACTTCAGGTCGGTGGGCCGTACTACGTTCCTCTCGCCTGTTACCTGGCAGGATGGCTGGCCCTTCTTCGGCATTGAGGGTAACCTCGGCCGTACGCCCAAAACCTGGTTTAAGCCGAACAACACATCAGCACCGCATGCCCCTTATGTGCGGAGCGACGATTTTAAATCAGGCCAATTGGCTTCCGCCTGGCAATGGAACCATAACCCCATCAACACTCACTGGAAACTTAAAGCCGGCGAACTACAGCTGCACACCCTACCCGCCAAAGATTTTTTATGGGCACATAACACACTTACCCAACGCTGCGTGGGCCCCGAGAGCGAAGCTACAGTAATCCTGGATGCCTCGCACCTGAAGGAAGGAGATATCGCCGGTTTAGGCCTGATGAACATCCCTTACGCCTGGGTGGCCGTACTGCGTGAGGGTAACGGGTATACGCTGCGTTTTTTTGACCAGTATAGGCATCAAACTATTGATAAGCCGCTACAATCGCCGCGGGTGAGCCTACGGGCCTTTGGCGATTTTGATAACGATATTGCCCGGTTGAGCTACAGCACTAACGGAACGCGGTTTGAAAGCCTTGGCGATACCATTCGCCTGCCTTACCAGTTAAAAACATTCCAGGGTACCCGTTTTGCGCTGTTTGCCTACAATACCCAAAATAAAGAAGGCGGCTATGCCGCATTCAGTAAATTTGAACTGAAGGAGCCCCTGGCTGACCGATCCAAAAATCTGCCCATCGGAAAAACAATTACACTAACCAACCTGGCCGACGGCCGCATGGTACGGGCCGATCCCCACGGCATGCTCGTCGCGGGACGGAATTACCTAACTAACGAAAAAGACGCGGGCTACAATTTCAGGGTGATTGACCGGGGAAATGGCCGCGTTGTGCTGCGGGCTATGAACGGTACCGGCTTTGTAACCATTACCGGCCAGGGTATGGCGGCCGACGTTCGGCTCAGCCAGAAGGAAACTGCCGCCAGCCTGCTGCTGTGGCAGGATATGCTACGGGGCCAGTGCATGCTGCTCTCATTACATACCAACCGTTTTGTGGGCCTGAACCCCCATACCGGCGAATTTTATGGGGCCGACTGGCCCGGAACCCTGCCCGGCAAAAAAGATGGTACCGTTTTCAGCTGGCAGGAAATTGCTCCATAAACCCGCGGCAAGTTTACCTGTATGATGCAGGCCTATACGGTGCAATTATCGGCTGTTTCATTTGGCCAGCGATGCCTGTCTATGAAAAAGCTTAGCTGTTTTTGAACCGGTGCCCTCCCTTATTTACCTATAAACACAGGAATGTGAACCCTCTGATTTACCACCAATTCGATTTAAATTTAATTTTTGATTAATATTAATTCTGGAGAGTATAAACAATTTGCTTTATTGTCTTATAATGGAGCTTTGCTCAGACTATAAGCTAAAATATTGCTCACTAAATTTAATTATATCTACAAAATGAAAAGTAAATCAATTCAATTGGCTATTTGTGTCATAGCCTCGCTTTGCGGATGCAGTAAACCGGTATCTGTTAAGAGCGTAACAACCGGCGGTAAAGACAGTGTAGCAGGCAAAAATTTAACGTCATATTCGTTAGGCAGCGTTACAACCATTGTTCACCCGGGAATGCTGCATTCGGCAGCGGATTTTGCCCGGATGACGGCCAAAGTGAATGCCGGGGCGCAACCCTGGCTCGACGGCTGGAACAAGCTCGTCGCTAACGGCCATTCATCTGCTACGTATGTTCCCAGGCCGGTAGATACTATTGTGCGCGGGAGGGCGGCAAGCGGAAAGGGTGAGAATTATATACTGGCTTGCCAGGACGCGGCCGCGGCTTATCAAAATGCATTACGCTGGAAAATTAAGGGCGATACCGCCTGCGGGAATAATGCCGTAGCTATTATGAACGCGTGGGCCGCAAAATGCAGACTGATTGACGGCGATAGTAACAAACAGCTTGCAGCCGGGCTGCAGGGTTACCAATGGGCCAACGCGGCCGAAATTATGCGTGGCTACAGCGGCTGGTCGGCATCCGATTTTACCGCTTTTAAAAACTTTATGCTTAATGTGTATTATCCCGTATCAAGCGATTTCCTGGCGAGGCATAACAATACCTGCGGAACACATTACTGGTTAAATTGGGATATGTCAAACCTTTGTACCGTGCTGGCCATTGGCATTCTTTGTGATGATATCAGTAAAGTTAATTACGCTATCAATTATTACCAGCACAGTGGTGTTGGTACCGCGTATATAGGGCGTGTAACCACCGCCACCTATCCCAACGGAATGGACCAGGCGCAGGAAGCCGGAAGAGATCAGGGGCATGCCACGATGGAAGTTCCGCTCTTTGGCACTTTTTGCCAGATGTTATACAACCAGGGCCAAAACTTTTTCGACTATAATCCCTGGAACCATGTTAACCCGCCGCTTTTGGGGGTAAGCGAATATATCGCGGCTTACAATATCAATACAACCAACACTGTCCCATATACAACTTATAATAACTGTGAAAATTCAAACCAAACCGTTATTTCAAGCGGAGGCCGGGGCAATGTTCGCCCGGGTTGGGAACTTGTTTATAACTATTATGTTAAAGTAAAGGGAAAAACAGCCACTTATACCACTCAATTTGCAACTAAAGTACGCCCCGAAGGAGGTGGCGGTGACTACGGAGGTAATAGTGGCGGCTATGATCAATTAGGCTTTGGCACACTGACCTTCTCCCGTTAAACAACAAACAACTAAACAGGCTGCACTGGCTTTGTCAAATATTGACGAAGCCAGTGCTTTCCTATGGTAATAGATACGCGCAGTTTAAATCATAAACAACAAGCACTGGCGATGGAAATTGTAGCTACTTTGCGGCCCAAACCTGCAAACTAAATAGCCGCTTCTTGATATTTCGAATTAAATTCTATCTTTGTATCCAATTCCTGATTTGTTAATCTTTTAAATATCAAGGAATCATGGCAGAGCAAATCTACATATCGCCCCTTTCGCTCATTGCCTGATCAGGCAGGCAAACCCCTGTATTTTATTAAATAATTAAACGGTTGCGTCAGTAACCTGTGCATTATTTTGCCTGCCCCCAAATTCACTGGATTTTTTGAGCGCTTTAACAAGGGTATATCCTTACTCAAGGACGAACTGAGATCAAAAATCAAATTCAGGAAAATTAAATGAAAGTGTGATGAACACACATGAATGGCCGCGCTGTGTCAAATCGGCACGGCGCAAAAGGCGGCTCGTTAAAACCGGTCGGGATAAACAACTGATACAGCTTGACAAACGGCGCGATGAACTAAGGGAGCAAAGAAGGCTTTTGCCGATGGTTGCGCTTGAACACCCGTATCAACGTGGCTGGAAACGTTTTTTTGTGTTGCGGGATGACCAGAAGCATAACCCGGGGAAGGACTTTTATGAAGCCTTGCTAATGAAAATTAACACGGGTGAATATCATCAGGACAAATCCTTCAAACGGAAAAAACGACGCAAACAACGTTATGTGTACCAGGCAAAACCGCAAATGCTGCGTGAATTGTCGCAGCATAGCTGGGATATCAACAAGATCAATTTAACCGAGCAGGAAAAGGTTTGCTTTACCCGTGTTGAAACTTTTGATGTTAAAACCTACCGTACCGAGGTGAAATATGTGTTTGCCGAGCCCTGGCGATATGTGCTGAAGGTGGTACCACATATGGTTACGCATATCAAAATGATCGATACGGATATTGAAACGGAGTTAGCGTGGATAGACGAACACTTTGATAACAACCACTTATGGCCGCGCATTAACCTGTTAACCCGTGGCCGGAGCTATCGCTGGAGAGATGAGTTTAACGACCGACCAAAATACATTAACAAATTTAAAAACATACCCAGGTATTCCTGTAAAGAAGCTTACCTGGAATTAGAAACATAACCCACATGGGCAATTTAAGAACAAAAGATTTAAGTAAAATAGGTTATCATAATGATCAGCTGCGAAGCCTGGTTATTGGTATAATCTCTAAAAATTTCAAGCACCATAGTAAGCAGCAGCTACTGGACCTGTTGGTGGATATTAAGAACGATCCGGAAGCATTTCTGGATGATGAGCTAACAAGCAAGATAGCCGAAAAGGTAATTGGCAAAACGGATGCACCATCGTTTAAAACGTTTGCACTGCGTGATGAACCGGTGTACTGCAAAACTTACGGAGGCAAGGGTATTGAGCAATCGGCCAAAAAACAAATGGAGCTGGCTAATATGCTACCTGTAAGCGTTCAAGGTGCATTAATGCCTGACGCGCACATGGGTTTTGGTTTGCCTATTGGTGGCGTACTCGCTGCAAACAACGCGGTAATTCCCTATGCTGTAGGTATGGATATTGGCTGCCGCATGGCGCTGTCAATTATTGATGAGAGCGATGGTTTTCTAAAAAGGTTTGAATATCAAATTAAACAAGCCTTAAAAAATCATACTCATTTTGGTATGGAAGGAGGTCTGGAGGTAAGGCAGGAGCATGAAGTGCTGGATAGCAGTATATTTAATGAGATTCCATTTTTAAAACCGCTGCGGAGTAAGGCGGTACGGCAATTAGGCACCTCGGGCAACGGAAACCACTTTGTGGAGTTTGGCGAGATCGAACTTTTGGCTGATAACGCTTTAGGTTTACCCGCTAAAAAGTACACGGCCTTGTTAACACATTCAGGCAGCCGGGGTTTAGGCTCGGCAATAGCGAGGCAGTACACGCAGATAGCCATGAATACCTGCAAACTTCCGCGCCACGCACAGCAACTGGCCTGGTTGGATATGGACAGCGAGGCGGGCCAGGAATATTGGTTAACCATGACCCTCGCCGGAGATTATGCCAAAGCTTGTCACGAGCGCATACACGCTAACCTTTTAAAGGCTTTAGGCTTGAAAGCTTTGCACGTGGTAGAGAACCACCACAACTTTGCCTGGAAAGATCGATTGGCTGACGGCCGGGATGTTATTATCCATCGCAAAGGCGCGACACCGGCGCATCAAGGCGAGCTGGGTATTATCCCCGGCAGTATGACCACACCGGCTTACCTGGTATCGGGCAAAGGCACAAGTGATGCTTTATATTCTGCATCGCACGGTGCCGGCCGGGCCATGAGCAGGCAAAAGGCTAAGGACAGCATGACGGTTTCGGCCATGAAAAAGTTGCTGACCAATGCAGGTGTAACCTTAATTGGCGGTACCGTTGAAGAGAACCCCTTAGCTTATAAGGATATCGAGGCCGTAATGGCGATGCAAAGCGACCTGGTTGATATTCAGGGCAAGTTTTATCCACGTATCGTTCGGATGAATAAGGAGTAGTGATGAAAAAGATGATGATACAAATCACTTCAGGCAAAGGCCCGGCAGAATGCTGCCGGGTTGTAGCCCGCGTACAAAACCTGATGTTGAAGCAAGCCAAACAGCAAGGCATTCAGCTTGAAGTACTGGAAAACAAAGCCGGCGGGTTAAACGGCACTTTACTATCCGCTACGATGATGGCTACAGGTAATAACCTGGATGCCTTTGTAAAAGAATGGAACGGCACTATACAATGGATAGCGCAAAGTCCGTATCGAAAATACCATAAACGTAAAAACTGGTTTGTGGGCGTATCTGTTTTTGACGTAAAAAAACTGATGCAATGGAACCCTAAAGATGTAAAGCTGGAAACCTGTCGTTCGTCGGGGCCAGGTGGCCAAAATGTAAACAAAGTGGAAACCGCGGTTCGGGGGACACATTTACCATCGGGACTGCAAGTTATGGCAATGGATAGCCGGTCGCAGCTCGAAAACAAAAAGCTTTGTTTAGCCCGGCTGGAAGCCAAAATACTGATCTGGCAAACAGAACAATTAATAGAGCAACAGCAAAACCAGTGGCAGGAGCATAACGCCCTGGAGCGTGGTAATCCGGTTAAAACCATCAGGGCAGTAATTTAAAACAGGCGGCAAAAGTAACCGGGTTTTTTCGTAAAAGCCTCAAAACGGCGTTTGGCTGTTGTTTTAGAAGCTTTGAATCCTCTGATATTCTCCATATATCGATTACCAGGCTTTTAGATTAATTTCTAAAAGCCTGTTTTTTTATGGGCACTACGCCGGTACAACACTTTTCGTAAGTTTTATTGATATGTTCCAATCCCAAACTGCGTAAAAAATAGACTTGTAAGGTTTTTGGCCAAAACGTTGTTGTCCCAGCGGAAAGTATCTTGTTATCCGTTTCGTTAATAAATTAACTATCGGCTGATCCTATTGATACTGTCGACACGGCACCAGTATATTAATCATTTATCTGGTTTGAAAGTGAATATCACAATGCGGCAACCACTGCTTTAACTGTATCTTATCTCCTTTTGATAAGTAATTGTCATCCAATCTTATCTCTTTTAATTTTGTTAATTTTTTGATTTCAGGAGAAATATAACGAAGTGGGTTATTCCAAATTTCAAGTTTTTCGAGATTAACCAACGAACCTATACAGTTAGGGATACTATCTATTTGGTTATCAAAAATTAGTAATTCTCTAAGATTTGACAGATAGCGAATATTATCAGAGATGCGTTTAATCTTATTGCTATAGACCTGTAATGTTTGAAGCCCACTTAATTTATTATCTACGAAGCCCAAATCTTTAAACTCATTTTCTTCAATTGAAAGCCATTTTAGGTGAGGAACAGTCTTGATTTTTTCAGGAAACATTGACAATTTATTGCCAGAAATATCAAGGTATTCTAAACTATCAAGGTTTGAAAGATCAGTTTTAATTTCGCGGATTTCCGTTTTTCCTACCAGCAGGCTTTTTAGCCCTCGCATTTTATACAAATCATCAGGAAGTGACTTTATGGGGTTTGCACCCAAATAAACACTATGAAGTGATTTAATTTTATAAAGCTGTGGGGGTATTGTTGTAAATTTATTCTCCGCGAGGTAAATTGTATTAATTGGTAATGTGCTGACAGCATCGGGCAGGTAAGCAAGTCCGGCACCTTGAAGATTTAGATACGCTCCCTCATTAGCCATTACAATTGACACTCCTGAAGACGTATAAAGGGTTTTCAACTTGCCTGCATCAATTTTGTTCACAATTTCTACTATACGCTTCTGCGCTAATGAATCGGATTGCCCCCTTTTGCTAAATAACCATGCCTTTACTATTCCCTTGCTTTTAATGCAGGGATATTGAAAGTTTGGGTTCCATTCAATGTCATTCGTTTCAACTGCAGATCTATCGGAGTACCGGTATCGTTGCCAGGTTGGCATCTCTTCCTCTTTTGTAGACGTGATGACAATACCGCTATCCGGGATGATAACAGTTTTAGTCCAAAGAAAAGCTGGAGGTAGCTCAGGGTAACCTTGAATTCCGAAAACTATCCCTGCTGCGCCCCTGGATGCTTTAGAGAAGATAAAAGTTGTATGTTCCTGCCATTTCAAAGCACAATAAGAAACAGTAAGAATATATACTGCCGATACTCCCATCTGTATTAGTTTAAAATGTTTAGTCTTGGAAGCAAAATAATTAATGAGATAAAGTAATATTGAACTTATCATCATCAATATCCCTATTCCCAGTCCAAACCCACCGGTTAAGTAAATTATTGCAAGGCCTAAACAGATGGCCAATATGGCAAGGGCTTTGAGCGGAGTTATGTTTGATCTTTTCAATTTTGTCAAGCTTGGAATCGCTAATACTAATATGGCAACAACCAGGAATCCTTCCCTGTACCCAGATCGTAATGATAAACTCCCGCGCGCATGCCTGCGTAAATAATATTATTTCTGATAACCATTGAATTGGGATAAAGAGCCGCGTACCATAATCCTTTATCTACTAAAAAAATATTTGTGCATTTCGACCTACTTTTAACAAACTTTTAGAAGTAATAATGATAAAGTTATCTTGATGATCTAATGCAATAGCTTCTGGTGCTGTTGGTAGTTTTAAGTGTTCTCTTACAGCCCACTTATCATTTGGTTTGTAGATTTCAATAATGCTTCCTTCCGAGGTTCCTAAGTGTGCAAGCCCTTCAATGGCGTATTGTTTGCCTCCTCTATTAATAAACTGCACTATCTCATGATTTGATATTTTATAATAATTCTTACCATCACTTGAAACCCAGTATAGAGCACCACCCCATTCACCTCTGTAAAAGCCCACTAAATAACCATCTTCTACTTTCAAGATTGAAGCCCTTCCCCCAAAGTCACGACTATCAGCTTTTTTAACTTTAATTTTAAAAGGTAATTGAGGAGATGGAAGTTCTTTCTTATCTACCACAAAAACAGAATCGTTTTTCTTATAGACAGCCCATTCGTGAAAAGAGAAACCATATTTTCTGAGGCTGTCCGGATTAGTAGGAATTGGATGCGTATTCCAGTTACTGATTAGCTTTTTATCAGTTTGGCCTAAACAACTTTCGAGGCTAAATACTATTAATATAATAAGTAGGTTAACTTTCATAAGTTGTAGAAAGAATTAATTAATAATCATAAATATGCTCTATCGTCACTCCTTTTAGTTTAAGTGTTCTTACAAGCGAGCTAAGGTTTCCCACCGTTGTCACTATAGCAACCCTGCTTAAGCCCGGCTTGGTAAAGATTGGCTGAGTAAATAGTATTTTATAATTACCGGTAACATTTAAAGGCCTGTCAGTTAAAACAGTAAGCATAATAGCACTTTTATTTCCGGCAATCTCAGTAAAACCAACACCATTTTCTGCCAGCTTATTAACCGCTGTATTGAATTCAGCATAACGCGGTAAATTAGCCAGCACCATACCGTTTGGCAATACTTTTACATTATGCATAAATCCGGTTGTATCCAAGCCTGTGGGTAGCCTATCCATCATTACTGCTGTTTGCAACGAGGCTGTTTCATAAGCCGATTTGGTGCCGAGGCCAATCAACCAGCCATAGCCGCTTTTAACCAATAGTTCGGTGGTTAGATAATAGCGCCTCTCCAGTTTACGCAGCAAATGCGGACCGGAGAAAGAGGTGCTGCTCCACAACATTTTAAGCTGATGGCTAAAATCATACTCGTACCATGGCAACGCCTCAATAAATTTCACATAGCTGTATTCATAGTCGGCGTTAAACTTATCTTCGGCGGTCATTTCTTCGTTGGGGCTGATATCGGTCACCCGGCCAATAACGGTCTCGTAAAATGATTTGATACCGTACTCAACGGTTGTGCTGCCGGCTATTACCCATATCATCACATGGTAGCCGGTATTGAAAGGGAAATTTCCTTTAATCTGATCGTACATTACACCGTAACCACCCCACATCTGGTCAACATGTTTCAGGTATGGAAAGGTGGTTGAAGTATGGGTTTTAAAGTAATCTGCCTGTTCAGCCGGACTAAACACCAGGAACCATTCGGGGTAGGTCAGAAAAGTTTGATCAGGCGGACGTACGGCTGCCTGAGGTGTTAGCGGGTGCTTATTGATTGACAGCCAGGCTTTATCCACCAATAAACCCTTCCCGGCAGGCACAGTGGATGGCTTCCTGTTTTTAACAACAAAAGTTATGATAGCCAGTAGCAGCGCAATTAATGTCAGTATCCTTAGCCTTTTCATGCCTATATTTTGGTAAACAACATTAAGGTATTATCGGATGGGTCTTTATCTTGTAGTATTCGTTTACCGGCATCTTTAAATCCCGCCTGCTCAATAATGGCTGCCCATTCATCTGCGGACTTGAAGTTTTTAAAATCTCTGGCTTCAAACTCCCAGGTTTCGTTCAATCCCACATTAAATACCGTATGCACCAAAGAAACAAAGGTGGCCATTTCTGGCGTTTTAACATTATGGTCGCGGATAACAAACGAGCCGCCGGGCCGTAGGATTCGGTATATCGATTCCACAAACCCATCCAGCTTCGCTACCGGGCAGTGGTGTAAACCAATATAGCACGTAACCACGTCCAGGCTTGCATCAGGAATAGTTAAACTACTAATTGGGTTATAGCCATTAATATCCACAAAATTGCCCAGCTTGCCCAGCTGCCCCCGCTCCATAATGTCTCCCGGCGAATTGGTTGGCGCGAGATCATTAATAAGATATATCGGGCCGGTGACCTTGATTTCTTTTCTTAGCTGACTAATATAACGACCGGTAGAACCAATCTCGGCATAACCCGAGATCTGTTTAACATCGCCCAATAACCCCAGTGTTTGCCTGACTATTTCTTTTTTTTGCTTTTTGAGCGCTGGCAAGGCATAAGTCAGTTCTGATAAGAATGGCTTAATGCTTTTCAATTTGCTTTGAACTGATTTATAGATCTCCTCATCGGTTTTGCCTATGGCGGTTTCTTCTTTTATTAATTGATGGAATTTATCCTCGGGATACAAATGAAATATCACCTGTAAAAAGCGGTAAAAATCGTCGCTCCATTTGGTATCGTTAAATACTGCTTTAAATTCGGATGTATTAGCCATTGCTTTTGGATTTTAATGGTTGATAATAGGTATCCCAAAAAATGTTCCTGAATTTATAGTCAGGATCAAGCTTGGTTTTCAGGTCGAATAACTTTTGCGCGTTAGGATATGCTTTATGAAACTGTGCCGCGGTTGGATGTACCTGGTAAGGTAAATAATAAGCACCGTTTACAGCAATTACGGCATCAGCCAGCTCACGGGTCCATACAGCAACAGCATGTTTAGATGCCGGATCTGTGCGTTGCTTGTAATAAACCACAAAAGCAAATACCTCTTCCCGTGCCCATGCCAGGTAGGTGCCCGGATCGGCTTTGGCATGTCTGATGGATACATTAAGCACGTTAACATTAAAACGGATAAATATTTCGGCCATGGCTTGTTCAAATTCCTCAAAGCGCTGAACAGGAACAAAGTATTCCAATAATACATAAGTGCTGTTGATTCGTGATTTGGGTTCCAGTTCGGCCACATCATAACCGGCTTCGTAGTTGCGCCAGTGGATCTTTTTGCCCCTAAACAGTAAAGGGTCAATTATAAACTCGCGGTAAGGCTTGCCTAATGGTCTTTCTGTAAACGCCCACAGGAAATACCGCTCCAGTGGATAAGATTCTTTCAGTGGCATCAGCCGGGTTTTAACTGTCGGCTTTTCGGTGGTTTCTATCCAGCTTACAGCTCTTAAACGCGTGTATTTTGGTGGGTAGATATCGCCGTTATGGAAAACTACCTGTGAATTATCGCGTATGGTTTTGAAGAAGTAATCTTTATATTCTTCAACTTTCATTTTTTTATCAATTCGTTTAATGGCCAGGTTATCGGCTAACTCGAGTTCGGCCTGAACGATAACGCCAATGCCATTATAACCGCCAATTGCGCCAAAGAATACTTCCGGGTTTTCTGTTTTAGTAGCATGCACTAACGAGCCATCGGCTAACACAACATCAATTGACCGTACTGATAAAACAACCGGCCCCATGCCCATATATCGCCCATGGGCATTAACACTCAATGCGCCGCCTACCGTGAAATTGGCATAGGTTTGCATGACCTTGATGCTCAGGTCATACTCATCAATATATTGCTGAATATCGCACCAGCGGATACCCGTCTGTACTTTGATGAGTTTATCTGCTGCTGAAAACTCCAGTACTTTGTTCATTCCGCGCATATCAATATGCAGACTATGCGGGCTTGCTGTTTGTCCACCCATGCTGAAACGGCCGCCGCCTACGGAGATAGCGCCGGTAGCGTTTTTAACAATTTCGCAGATTTCTTCGACCGAAGTTGGACGCGCAATTTTACTAACCAATACGGGATTCAGCCGGGTTACATCGTCAATAATACGCTCATCGGTTTTAAGGTGGGGGATCTCTTTACCTTCATCGTTTTTCAAATAATCGGGCGCCGACCCGGGTACCGAACCGTATTGGTTTGTCGTATAATCCCCTTTTTTGAAACCTAACCGCCAGAATAACCATAATGGCCCAAGCACGGGTATTAAAATAGTAAACAGCCAATAGCCTGAATAGCCCTGATCATGCAGGCGCTTAATAGAAGTAGCTATAATGATCCAGAATAATAAAGGATATAGGATAAACGTAGCACCTTCGCCAACAAGCAATATCAAGTTGTACAACACGTAAAAAGTGCACCAGTAAAACAGGGAAGCCAGCCAAAAAGCCCCTTTTGATAAGCGGCCGTTAAAAGTAAATAGCAGATAGGTTACAGGTAGTTTTTGTTTCAGGCGCATGGATGGTCTTGGCAATATGCTAATATATCATTACTTTCAATTATAATTATAGCCGCTTATATAAATGTAACATGATACCCAGAGGTAAATTATATATCAGCTATAAGAATTTGGTTGAAGGCGTTTATTATTGCCTTACTGATCGCTTTCGCTCACCAGGGCCGGATGTCGATCAATGCGCTAACGAAATGGTTTGCCTCTCGGTGAGAACTGGAATCGATCTGGTATTAAATGCTTTGAATTTTCCGCCGGGCTTCGAGATGATTGTTACCGATATCAATATCCCGGATATGTTCGCCATAATTAACTGGCACGAATTAACGCTTGTTCCCATCCCGGTTAATAAGTATACCTTAAATATGTCCCCGGCCCAGGTGGAAGCAGCAATTACACCTGCAACCAAAGCTATACTGATCACTCACCTTTTTGGCGGTATCATGGAAATTGAAGAGATAGTTGCCATAGCAAAAAAGCATAACCTCATTATATTTGAGGATTGCGCACAAGCATATGCCGGTAATTTATATAGCGGGAATCCCGCATCAGACGTAGTGATGTTTAGCTTTGGCTTTATTAAAACCAATACGGCTATTAGCGGGGCGATGATCAAAATAAAAGACCCGGGTTTGTACACTGAGGTTGTTGCGCAAAATGGGCACTACCATCAACAAAGCACTGCAGGCTATTTTAAAAAGCTTTTTAAAGGGCTGTTTGTAAAGCTGCTCACCAATAAAGTTATTTATACCGGGTTTTATAATTTAGTAATGGCTTTGGGAAAAGACTTTGAACAGGTATTAGGTGGCTTTACAAAGGGCTTCCCCGGCAACGATATTTTTAGACAGATCCGGCATCAGCCTTCCACTCCAAATCAAAGGCTGCTCCGAAAAAAACTTGCTAACTTTGATCAAAATAGTATTACTAAAAGGATCCAATTAGCTAAAGATATTTTATCAAAGATCCCCGATAATTATAAAATTGGTTTTGAGAACAAGAGGCATTCTTACTGGGTGATGCCTGTTGAAACCCATAATCCGGACGCACTGATCAAACACTTGCGTAATAACGGTTTTGATGCCTCGCAAAAAGCATCAAGCTTAATCAAGTTGAGCGAGGCGGGCGGCGTTCCCAAACCTGAAGAATTAGCATTAGACAATCTTGTTTATTTACCAGTATATCCCGCTATGAGCGCAAAAGGCCGTAATAAACTAATACAACTAATAATCAATTTTTCGCACTAATCTCTTCTTATGCTGACAGGTTGTGGTGCTTTAACGTTTTCCATAACTGGGCTTCAATTGCTTAACCATATCCCTGGCCGAAAGATATCCGTTTATTAATAAAAAATAGCCCGAACTACCCCACCCATCCAAATCCACTTTAAAAAAATATCATCAACAGCAATGAGGGTAAAACGCTTCAGGCGTGTTTAAGAGACAAATTTTAATAATCGTCTTAACAACACAAATGCTATGAAAGCAACATTCCTGATCTATCTTGTTATCTTTTTGATTTCGTTTAAATTTACTGCAGGCGCCCAGCAAAAAACGGCAACCAATGCCGATTCTGTATTTAAGCCCAAAATCGGATCATTTGATGCCGGTTACTCCTACTCGCCGTTTACCGTTAAAAATAAAAACATGAACATCAGGCAAGTGAATGCTTCGCTCAACGTACCGCTGATAAATAATTTCAGGGACGGAAAGCTTGATTTTTTACTTGCCGGCGTTAGTTACAGCGGGCTTTCCTTATCCGGAACAGGAAAATCATTCGGCGGTACTGATTTTTATTCTATTTCGGTGCCCATCACTTTTCAAAAATCGTTTTCTGCAAAGTACGCGCTGCTGGTATCAGCAATCCCTACCTTATCATCCGACCTGAAAGATGTTTCGGGCGAAGACATGCTATATTCAGGCTTTGCCATGCTCAAGATCCGTAAGTCTAAAACCTTTTCCTACGCCGTAGGTGTGGGTTATTCAAGGCAGTTTTTTGGTACGATACTGCTGCCGGTTATCGGGATAGAATGGCAGATCAGCGAAAAACTGAGCCTTAGCGGCACCCTGCCCGTTTCCGAAAAATTAAAGTACCAGCTCAACGATAAAAGTATCATTGGTTTCAGCAGCGACTTTGGCATTGGCGGGGGCTCGTATCGCCTATCAAAAAAAACCGGGTCAAATTATTTACAGGTACAGCAGTATAAAAACACGCTTTTTTATAATTACCAGCTGGCTAAAAACTTTTCGGTACAAATAAGCGGTGGTTACAATTTTGTGCAGCAGCTTGACTTGTACAACAAAGATCAAAAAGTTAACTGGGCACCATTTAACGACCTGAACAAACGTGTTCCCCTGGTCGAACTGAAAAAGGCCGGCTTTACCGTCGAATCGGGGATCAGCTACCGGTTTTAATCCGGAGCAAGTATTCCTTATCAATGTATAACATCAATCAACCGCAGCAATGGAAACAACTATTAATTTAATGGTCGAGGTTTTTAAAACAAATGTTGAGGATCCGGCGCAGGCAGCAAAATTGGTAGGCCTGCTCCAAAACCGCATTACCAATAGCAGTGTAAATTTTGACCTGGAAGATTGTGATAAAGTATTGAGGATAGAGGGCCCGGATGTTTCACCGCAATCGGTCGTGGGCATCCTTAAAGATTATGGCTACAAATGCCAGCCGCTCGAATAAACATACCCGGATTATAATGCTTGTATTCCTGTTCGCTTGTCAAATAAACCCGAAGAGCTGTTAAAAAACAGATGAAACGCGTCATTGAGAAAGCATCAAGGTAACCTGAAAAAAGCCGTTATGGCATGTAAAATATATTTTAGGGATATTATGTGTGGGGCCGCGTTAGATTCTGTGTTGATATGCAAAAGTTATTTTTTATTTTTGAGTCTTAGGCAGCTTTATGTTAGCCTGTTTAGGGCAGTCCTTCAATTGAAGCGACTGCTCTAACTATTTTCGGATATGTGTGCATTCTGTTGAAGGTAGTCTTTTTCGAATGGTTTGTTGGTTTTGTATATAGTGTATACCATCTCCAATAATTTTCTTTGTACTGCTACAGTAGCTTTCATTTTCACGCTATTTCGGGATACGATCCGGACAAATATAGCTTTATATCTTTCTGAATGTCTTATGGCCGCTAATGCAGGTAAGTGCATGGCTTTTCGTAAATGCTTGTTCCCCCTTTTAGATATCTTGGGTTTGCCCTTAACGGATGAGCCGGATTCTTTTTCCCTGACATCCAGCCCGGCGTAACTGGTCAGCTGCTTTTTACTCCTGATCAGCTCAAAGCCGTTTGTTTCGGCTATGATCACAGTGGCCGTTAATAAGCCGACTCCAGGAATAGTGGTAATGGTAGCCAGTGTTTGTTTTAAATGTTTGTCCTGTGCTACAGCTGTTCTAATCTCAGTAAGTATTTCTTTAAGTTGTTCACCAATCATCTTTATCCTGTCCATCATTCTGCGGATAGTATCTTCCCCCGGAAAAGCTTCGGACTGTTCAGCATGTAGCTGGTTCTTGATCATGGTTCTTTCTGCAATAAGTTGTTCTCTTTCACGGGTTATCTGCCGCAGGGTCCTGAACACCCTTTTGGGTTGTACCCAGTTATCCAGTTTCTTTTCAAGTCCGAACATGGCTATGGCAAAAGACATTGATTTATCGGTAATTGTTTTGATCTCCAGTGTCTTGAAGAAGTTTGAGATCTTGTTGGGCATGACAATACTTACAGCATACCCTTTGCCGGCCAGATAATAAGCAAGGCGCTCGTGGTATACACCTGTGGCCTCCATTACATATCTTAATGGATATTGGGGGATGCTTTGCTTGTTTATCCATACTTCCAGGTTTGCAAATCCTTTTTCATTGTTTGGAAAAATCTTGTTCGCATAAACTGTTATAACTGCCTGCTCATCCATCTTGCCGATAGAAACCACCAGCTCTTTTTGAGCCACATCAATACCTACTACTTGTTTTAATAATCTGCTTGCCATTGATCAAAGTTTTTAACTGTTATAAGTGAAAACCTTTCTTCGTTTTTCCTCCTGTTGGTTATCCTGGATATACTGCCTGGTCGTATTCCTTACATTCTGTTCAAACTCAAAAAAGTAAAGGAGTGAGGCTATATCTAACGCTCAACATGCTCAAGGCTGTTTGGGATTGCTGTGCTCTCACTCTTTTCACTCATAAAATCATTACAATAATATTAGATGTAAACATAGGAGGGATTGCAGTGTAAAGCCCACAGCGTGGATTGGGATTGCGGGCGGGAAAAGCGAGGACTTGTAACGTAAAGCCCGGGCCGCAGGCAACGCCCAAATCTATAAAATCAATCGAAAAATGTACTTAATAATCAATAGCTTACAATCATGCCATTATAAGAAACGAAGCAATCCCGAACTATACGGAGCAACTCTGCTAACCGGGGATTGCTTCGTTACAGCAATGACGGCTTTTTCAATAAGATTTTATCAAACCATTTTAAACTGCATCCAGGGCAATTATTTCAGCACAAAGCAGGAAGAAGGATGGGTCCTGTCGTTGTAAATATCGTTAAGCTGCGTTGGTCCCGAAACGGTATCAAAAACCATGATATTATTTTCGCCTGCTACAAAATGAGGCCATTGCTTATCATTAACCTGGCCCGGAGCTTTGCCTTTTATAAAGTTTACCCAGGTTTGGTGTATTTGGTTAGCCAGTTTTAGTTCTGTATCGTTAAAATTGTTTTGTTTGGGTAAAAACCAAACATAGCCTAATTCATCGGCATGGGTTGCACCGGTACCATCGCGCTTGTAATCAAAACGGTACATCCAAACGTGGCTGCCTGCCTGTGCTAATGTGTTAGCCAGCCGGTAGCTGTGCATCTGGTACATGTATTGGGTGAGTACTTTTATGGCAGCGCTATCTGCATTGCCATTTTTAGCCTCACTTTCAAAGGTTGATAAAATATAACGGTAATTATCACCAAACCAACCATATAGCACGGTGCTATCGGGGTGGTTGAGGCGTTTATCAAAATTCATAAACATTTTACTTTCAAACTTATTGGTACCGATCAGGAAGCGTACTTTATCATTCCTGTTTTTGAGGATATATTGATATGGATCCTGCGAAATCACCGCGCCATCTATCACCGGGCCAAAATAGTTGGTACCCTGTGCCCCATTGCTGATGTTTGCCTGTGCTGCTATAAGTTTTTCGGCGGAGATTTTGAGGAGATCGGCAGGTTTGCTAACACCCAGCTCGGTCATTAGCCGCTGCCTGATGCCCTTAGCCGTAACAGAATCCCGGATGCATTGCACGGCGCCACTTTCTAAAATCTGCTGGTTGAAATAGCCTTTGGATTGCGGTGTTGCCAACAGGGCACTGGTGAGTTTAGCCCCCGCCGATTCGCCCATGACGGTAACCTTCGAAGCATCGCCGCCCATAGCTGCAATATTTTGCCTGATCCATTTCAGCGCCATGATCAGATCGAGCAATCCATTATTGCCGGATGATTGGTAGGATTTGTTTACATCGCCCAAATACATAAAGCCGAAAACGCCAAGGCGATAATTAATGGTAACGGTAACAACACTGTCATCGTCGGCAAAAGCGTGCCCGTTCATCCCCATACCCGAGCCGCCTGTAAGCGAGCCGCCATGTACCCATACCAGCACCGGAAGCTTAGCATCCCTTGCTGTTGTTGGTGTATAAACGTTCAATGTCAGGCAATCTTCGCTGCCTTTTAGCCCGCCTGTGCCGCCACCCTGCGATGCCGGGCTTCCAAATTTTTCGCATGAAAGCGTATCTTTCCATGCCATCATTGGCTGCGGGGGCATAAAACGCAAAGGGCCAACCGGTGGTTTAGCATACGGGATGCCTTTAAACACCAGGGTTGGCCCTTCTTCGATACCTTTTATCCATCCGCCTGATACTTTTGTTACAACTGTTTGGGCAGAGGTGGTAAAACCTAAAAATATGCCCAGTAAAAACGTGTAAACCGGAATCAGGCGGATGATATTTTTCATAAAATGGTTGATCTTAATAAGTGGCAGCCAGCTGAAGCGCGTTATAAGCATTAACAACGCCGCCGGTTATACAAAGATCGGTAAACGGAACTTCTTTTTTAGTCTCACCATCTTTAATCTCCACATTATGTGATATTTTCACTACCGATTTCATGATGATCTCCTTAACCTGTACAGCCGTTAATTTTGGATAATATGAACGGATGAGCGCCGCCAGCCCGGTTACAACCGGTGCCGCCATACTGGTACCATCATGCTCGGCATAGGCTGATTTTGGTGTGGTTGAATTGATGGCTACTCCCGGTGCAAACACATCAACACTGGTTTTGCCATAATTGGAGAAGGACGCTTTCAGCGTTTCATCGTCTTTAGGGCCCGATGCGCCAACTTCTATCCAGGCACCGGCTACGCCGCTTTTGTCTTCATAAATACGGTTAGGGACGTTCAGTTCAACTTCGGTGTTATTGTTGTCATTACCCGCGGCATGTACCAGCAGCACATCCTTGCTTAACGCAAATTTTACTGCATCATCAACTGCTTTTTTATTGTACGAGTAACTTTTGCCGAAGCTCATGTTGATGACCTTAGCGCCGTTAGCCGCAGCATAACGAATGGCGTTTGCTACATCCTTATCGCGTTCATCGCCGGTAGGCACTGTACGTACCGACATGATAGCTACATCATTGGCCACACCCATAACACCAAGGTTGTTATCCCGTATCGCTCCAATGATCCCGGCAACGTGGGTGCCATGATCAGCATCCGGGCCGGTTACGTCATTATTGCCATAAAAACGCTCATTAGCGTTGTTATAGTTATCGCCCACGGTATCTCTTGAATTGAAATTAAGGTTGAGGTGATAATCCAACTGTTCTTTAAAGTGAGTTAAGCCGCCGTTTACCTCTTTCTCCCTGAACTCGGCTACATTTTTAAACGAAGGCAGGGCGCTTACCAATACACGTTTAACATAGGCCTCACCATTATCTTTAGGCTCAAATTTGGTGATGTCATCAAGGCTTGGGTTTTGGTTGCCCAGCTTCGCCAGCACCCCATCAAGCAGGGTATTGAATTTATTGATCACCGTATAGGTTTGTTGAGCTTTGGCAACCTGCTTATCCATATCGGCTTTCATAGCGCTGTACGCTTTAAAATCGGCAAGGTCTTTCCCGGTAAGTTTGGTACTGTCAACGTTGGCAAAGCGGGCGTTGTTGATCCGTACCAGCCGGGTAAGCTCCAGGTTATCATAATGTACATCTCCCTTGGCCGATCCTATAAAATCCCAGCCGTGCACGTCATCAGCATAACCGTTTTTATCATCATCCTTTTTATTCGCGGCGGTTTCTTGCGGGTTGTTCCAGATCACCTTTTTAAGGTCTTCATGTTCAACATCAATACCCCCATCAATTACGGCTACCAGCACGGTAACGTGTTTTTTGCCTTTTAACAGTTCGTTGTATGCTTTTTCGGTACTGATCCCAAATACAGAATCGGTTTTAAGATCAAGGTTTTGCCAGTTAGGTTTAGTTTTTGGAGCTTCCTGCGCATAAGTGAATACAGGTAAGCAAAGCCCGGCTACCAGCACAAGCTTTTTAAGCGGAAAATTGTTTATCATTAATACTTTCAGTAATAGTTTATAAGTACAAAAACTCTAAAGTAGGTTTTTAATTGTTTAAAAAATGTGCGGGTTTGGTGATTTTAACACGTTTTCAGGAAAAATATCTTGCCGGTCACTCTACTTTTTGCTCAAAAATATGTTCAATTATAAATTTTGATTCTTCTACATAAACCTTTTTCCTGATCAGTTCCCGTAAATCGTCGGTGGCACCATCCCTTATCTCATAGTTCTTTTCTTTACAGGTTTTTATAAAACCTGTATACAATTGTTTCGCTTTGCCTGTTTCGCCTTTTGCAAGTGTGGCAAGCGCTATATTAAACATGGCGTAAGTGGCGTCATCCTGGTATTTCAGCGCCTTGTAAGAATATTTTATACAGTCATCAAATTTACCAGCACAATAACATGACCACCCCAGGTTACCCAAGGCATTGGCATAAGTGCTGTCAATAGCTATTGCTTTTTTGGCGGCATCAATAGCTGCCAGGTAGTTACCCGATTGCGTATAACTTAAATTGAGCCCTACGTAGGCGTATTTATAGGTTGGGTCGGCCTTTACTGCTTTCTGATGATAAGTTATGGCTGTTTCATATTGCTTTTTCTGATAGTAGCAATCACCTATCCTGTCGTATGGAAAAGGATATGATTTATCAATGCTGATAGCTTTTTGGAGATCTTTTATGGCATCATCCAATTTATCTGCGTAATAATAAGCGTCGCCGCGATCAACATAAAAAGTCCGTCGGTCGGGTTCCAAGTTGATGGCCTGTGTGTAAAGACTGATAGCTGTTTCGTATTCGTTTCTGTCGCAGTAAATATCACCTTTCAGGTTATAACCATCACCGTCGTCGGCATTTTGGTTAATATGCTGATTGATAAAATAAAGGGCGCTATCAGGCATATCCATATTTTTGTAGCACCTGGTGAGGTTGTAGTAAGTCCAACTATAATTGGGCTTTAACCGTAATGTCAATCGCAGATCAGTTGCTGCTTCCTTATATTTTTCAAGGTCGGTCAGGCAGTCGGCCCGGTCATAATAAAGTACAAAATAGCCCGGGAAAAATTTAATGGCCTGGTTGTAATCAGCTATCGCCTTGTCAAGCTCATCAAGATTATAATAGCACTTAGCTCGCATCTGGTACGCATGGGCATACTGTGGCCATACCGCCAATATTTGATCACAATACGTTATACATTCGTGGTATTTATGTTCATCAAACAACATTTCTGCTTTCATTGTGTTGGCCGAAATCAATTCCGGGCTGTCTTTTAGCAACCGGTTCAATTCAGTGCCTGCGGCCGATTTTCCTTTAAATGACGCGGTAAGTAATTTTAATCGTTTAGCAAAAACGGTATTAGGAGCATTTTTAAAAAAGCCGTCTAAAATTTTATCGGCATTTTTATCGCCGGGCTGTGATGTGAATACCAGTTTAAAAAAATCTTTCCCCAGCTGTTTTTCCGCAGGCGAAAGATTGCTATTGTCAGCAATATCCTTAACAAGGCTAAAAACTTCATAGCCCTGATAGGGCATGATCCGCGTTACATCTTTTTGTAAAGTGATGTTTTTAATGCTTTTGGATAGCAACATCATTCCTTTATCAATGCTGTCTTGCCTGAAACAGGTGATAGCCTCTTTTAAATTGGATGCATAGTCGCTGATCTGATAACCAGGTGCGGTTATTGGTACAGAAATTTTTTTACTGGAAGTATCCGCCGGTACTAAAGCCCAGGTGGTTAAGGGGCCTAAAATGAACAGCCAAAAAGCTATTGGTTTGAATGATAAGGTCATGCTATAAAAATAGCATATCCGGTTAATATTAAAAAATGGAAATGGGTTGCCGGTTTAATCCTATTTACCCAGTTCAGCCCTAACCTTTTTTACCTCAGCCGCGGTAACCAGGCTGCTGTTATTACCAAAATTATTGCGGATATAGGTAAGTACCGCCGCGATATCAGCATCACTTAAAAAATTATGCTTGGGCATGGCGCTGTTGTAAGGCCTGTTTTTCACCTTGATAGGGCCATCCAGACCATTAAGCAGTACCCTTATAGCGAGGTCTTTTTCCATAAACTTACCACCGGTTACCCATTCAGATCCGCTAAGCGGCGGGATCATATTACCATCGCCGCGGCCATTTTTTTGATGGCAGTTGGCACAATAGGTATTGTAAATTTTAGCGCCACCTTTGAGCATGCCGGTTTGCAAATCGCTCTTTAAAACATCGGGCAACCTGAAACCCGGAAGTTTTTTACGGAGCTCCATTTTGGCAAGTTCGGCCTTGCCAAACCCGGCTTTGTTACCCGTGTAGGAAATTTTCCAGATCTTTCCTTCCTCTGTTTCGCTGATGTATAAGGAGCCATCCGGCCCCATGGCCAGCCCCATTGGCCGGTAAGCCGCGTCACTTACGCTTACTACCGTGTTTTTTCCGGTAAAGCCATCGGCAAAAATTTCCCATTGCCCAAAAGGTTTGCCGTTTTTAAAGGGTACAAAGCATACAAAAAAGCCAGCCTGTGGGTAAGGCGATCTGTTGGTTGAACCATGAAAAGCAATAAAAGCCCCGTTTTTATATCTTGCCGGGAACTGATCGCCGGTATAAAAAAACAGGTCGTTGGGGGCCCAGTGCGCCGGGAAAGCCATAATAGGCTGAGTGTATTTAGCGCCGTTGCCGGCTTTTATGCCATCGCCGCCATATTCGGGGTTCAGAAGTTTTTTCTTTTTAATAGGATCGTAATAATAATATGGCCAGCCTACATCAGTGCCCTTTTTTACTTTAATAAACTCTTCAGCAGGCAGCACCGCGCTTTGCCAGGCGCTGAATATTTTAGGGAACTGCAGACGCAGGTCGTCGCGGCCGTGGGCCACCACATACAGGCAATTGTCGGCAATATTCCAGTCCATGGCAACAACACTGCGCAGACCGGTAGCATAACGGATGCCGTCTGTCTGTACCTGGTTGGGTTTAGCCTCATCAAACTGCCAGATGCCCCCATATTGCTGCAGCAAGGGGCAGCCCTTGATCCCTTTTGAACCGGGGACCCTGTTTTGCTCCTGGCAGGCGTTTGAGGGCGCGCCAAATGCTACGTACATGTGCCCGGCATTATCAAAAGCCAAAGGCTTGGCATCATGTTCATGCGGAGCGGTAGCATCATGCAAGATCAATTCTAACGGGCCATCAGGCACCAGCAATTTAGGATTTAGTTTAGTGCGATAAAAATTTTCTTCCGAACTAAAGTACAGGTAGCCTTTATGCACCCGCATCCCTGTACCATACGGACCTTTATCTTCATAATTGGCAAACTTTTTAATAATATCTGCCCGGCCATCACCATTGGTATCACGCAGCGCAACATTACCACCGATAGAATCGGGGAAGCGGAGTTTTACATAAACATCGCCATTGGTGTTCACCGCGATATGACGCGCGCGGCCTTCCAAACTATCCACCACCACAACCGCTTTAAATTTGCCGGGCAGGAATAAGCCGCCATTGGTGGTGTCAGCAGCAGGCGGTACAGTGTTATGGCCTATATTTTTAAAACTGATAATCAACAGTGCACACAGCACCAGCATCACGCCGGTCATAGTTTTTTTGCTTTTCATTTGAGACGAACAGGTTATCTAAATGCAGGATTGGTATTAAACGGCAATGCCCTGCTATAAAAGCGATTTTGCAGGTAAATGTTTAGGAAGATTCATTTTTATTGGCTGAGAGACTAAATATTATAACATGGGCCGGATGTAAGGATATCATGTTATCCCAAAAAATCCTATCTTTTCAACAAAACAAAAGATCCATGCCCGAAACTCATCCCGAAAAAAACAAATTAGGCCTGTGGACCAGCACCTCGCTGGTGATTGGCAATATGATTGGTGCAGGCATTTTCCTGATGCCCGCGGCTATGGCTTCGTTCGGGAGTATTGGTTTGCTGGGCTGGGTGTTTTCGGCAATAGGCTCGTTCTTTTTAGCGAAGGTTTTCAGCAACCTGAGCAAGCTGCTGCCCCATGCCACCGGCGGGCCGTATGCCTACACCCGCGACGGGTTGGGCGATTTTATTGGATTTTTAGTGGCCTGGGGATATTACCTCGCTGTGGCCTGTGCCAACGCGGCAATTACTATCTCGTTTGTGAGCGCTTTAAGCACCTTTTTTCCAATATTGGGAAGCAGCAGTGTTGTAGCTGTGATTACCGGTTTATGTTCTATCTGGTTATTAGCTTATATCAATACATTGGGCGTTGTTACTGGCGGCAAGCTGCAATTGGTTACCACTATTTTAAAGGTGTTACCACTGCTGCTGGTAGCTATCGGCGGTTTGTTTTTCATTAAGGCAGCAAACTTCAGTCCTTTTAACGCCAGCGGGACAGGCATAGTCAGCGCCCTGCAGGCAACGGCTACCATGACCATGTTTGCTTTTATTGGTATTGAAAGCGCCACCGTACCATCGGGCAGCGTGGCCAATCCCGAAAAAACAGTGGCCAGGGCAACCATGCTGGGGCTGCTTATTACCACCTTTATCTATATACTGGGGAGTGTAAGCGTGATCGGTATTATCCCGGCGGCGCAGCTGCAAAAGTCACTTACGCCTTATGCCGACACCGCGATGATCATCTACGGCAGCAGCGCCCGCTACTGGGTAAGCGCCGGTATTGCCATCGCCGCTTTCGGTTCACTGAACGGGTGGACGTTATTGCAGGGGCAAGTGCCTTATGCCATTTCAAAAGATCAACTTTTCCCGCCGATATTCAGCCGCACTAATAAAAAGGGTGTACCTTATATGGGTATTATCATCAGCAGTATCATGGTATCGCTGTTTATGGCCATGAATTATACCAAAGGCCTGGTAACACAATTTAAATTTCTGCTGCTGCTTTCGCTGTTGAGCGTTTTGATCCCCTATTTGTTATCGGCAGCGGCTTACCTGGTTATCCGGGTACGAAAAAGCCCAAAGGCAGGGGGCTGGGCCGGAGCTATAGCACTGGCTATGCTGGCTTTTGCCTATGCGCTTTGGGCTATTGCGGGAGCCGGGCAGGAAGCTGTGTATTACGGCTTTTTACTGCTGATGGCCGGGATCCCGTTTTATGTTTGGGCTGCATTCACAAAAAATGCGAATTAGTTTTTCTTAAATATTATAAGGCCCCTGCTTTGATTTCGTCAACTACTGCCGGATCAAGCAAAGTACTGGTATCGCCCAGGTTTGAGGTATCCCCCTCGGCTATCTTGCGCAAAATGCGGCGCATGATCTTGCCCGAACGGGTCTTTGGCAAGCCGGTTACAAACTGGATCTTATCAGGTTTGGCTATCGGGCCAATGATACGTGATACCGTCATGATGATATCCTTGCGGGTAATGTCCTCATCGCCATGCTTATCGGGGCTCACCACATAGGCATAAACACCCTGGCCTTTAATATCGTGCGGATAACCCACCACCGCCGATTCAACTACGCTACTATGCATGTTGATGGCATTCTCCACTTCGGCAGTGCCTATACGGTGGCCGGATACGTTCAGTACGTCATCCACGCGACCGGTAATGCGGTAATAGCCGTCCTCATCGCGCAGACAGCCATCCCCGGTGAAATACATGTTTTCGTAAGTGGCGAAGTAAGTGGTGCGGCAGCGCTCATGATCGCCATAAGTAGTGCGCAGCATGCCCGGCCACGGAAATTTGATACACAGGTTGCCGCTTACACCGTTGCCTTCAATCACTTTGCCGTTTTCGTCAACCAACACGGGTTGCACGCCTGGTAATGGTAAGGTAGCATAACCCGGTTTGGTTGGGGTAATGCCGGCGATAGGAGAAATCATGATACCGCCATTTTCGGTTTGCCACCAGGTGTCAACAATCGGGCAGCGGTTTTTGCCGATATTGTCATCAAACCAATGCCATGCTTCCTCATTGATAGGCTCACCTACAGAGCCCAATTTTTTAAGCGAGCTAAGGTCTTTATTATTGACATTGTCCAGCCCAAAACTCATCAGTGAGCGGATAGCTGTCGGCGCGGTATATAATATGTTTACTTTGAATTTATCTACAATCTCCCAAAAGCGGCCGCAGTCAGGATAAGTTGGGATCCCTTCGAACATCAGCGTGGTAGCCCCCTGGGAAAGCGGGCCATATACGATATAAGAGTGACCGGTGATCCAGCCGATATCGGCAGTACAGAAATATACCTCGCCCTGGTTGTACTGAAATACGTTGGCAAAAGTATAACCGGTATAAACCATATAGCCGCCGCAGGTATGTACCACCCCTTTGGGTTTACCCGTTGAGCCAGATGTGTACAGGATGAAGAGCATATCTTCGGCATCCATTACCTCGGCGGGGCAGCTTGGGTTACCTTGTGTTTCCACTTTTTTGATCTCATCTTCCCACCAAACATCGCGGCCTTTGATCATGGATACCGGCGTGCGGCTGCGTGTAAGCACAATCACTTTTTTAACCGAACGGCATTGTACCAAAGCATCATCAATCACAGTTTTGAGCGGCACTTCCTTGTTGCCGCGCTTGCCGCCATCGCAGGTGATCACGATGTTGCACTCGGCATCATTGATCCTATCGGCAATGGACTGTGCAGAAAAACCACCAAACACTACCGAGTGGATAGCACCGATACGCGCGCAAGCCAAAACAGCAATAGCCAGCTCGGGGATCATGGGCATATAAATACAAACACGGTCCCCTTTTTTTGCGCCGTTATTTTTAAGTACGTTGGCAAACTGGCACACTTTATCATGCAACTGGCGGTATGTTAATATCCGGTGGTCTTCTTCCGGGTCGTTAGGTTCCCAGATGATGGCCGGTTTATCGCCAAGAGTTTCGAGGTGACGGTCGAGACAGTTTTCGGTAATATTGAGTTTTGCACCCTGGAACCATTTGATCTTAGGCTCCTTAAAGTTCCAGTCCAGTACGGTGTCCCACTTTTTTTGCCATAAAAAATTATCGGCAATGCCGGCCCAAAACTGCTCGGGCTGCTCAACACTTTGCTGGTAAACTTTTTTGTACTCTTCAAATGATGTAATTTTCATCGGTTGGTTGTTTGGTTGATGAAGCTGTTCCGGGTTTAAATTGTTTGTTTTTTTGTTGCCCCGCACCAGTTTCATGCTGGTTTAAATGGTGGGCGTAATTTAATAATTTATGTGTGATGTATATATTAAAATTCTTACTTTTTAAAATATTTTAAAAAGTAAGAATTGGACTATTGCAGGCTTTAGATTTTGGTATTGTTATTGGTTTGTGCAGGAGGCGCGTTAGGGATAGAAGTGGAAAGCCCGCAGCGAACGAGGGGGAGCGTAGGGGCAATGCGAGGACTTGCAACGGATAGCCCGGGCCGCAGGCAACGCCCATGTTATAAACCCGATTGGGAGGCCATCTCCTTGCATTGGATACCCGAGGTATGGGACGCCGATATATCCGGCATGGCTTCCTGTTTTGACTGGCCAATAATACACAACCGAATATGCTATGATAATGCGCACAGCCGCCTAAAATTTTGTTACTTTTGCTCATATTGCTATACTAATTTATGAGCGAAGAAAGATCACTGAACTTTATAGAGGAAATTGTAGAAGAAGATTTGGCTGCCGGTAAAAACGACAACCGTGTACTTACCCGTTTCCCGCCCGAACCTAATGGTTACCTGCATATTGGTCATGCCAAGTCAATTTGCCTTAACTTTGGTTTGGCAAAAAAATACAATGGCCTTACCAACCTCCGTTTTGACGATACCAACCCCGTTAAGGAGGATGTTGAATATGTTGACAGTATTAAGGAAGATGTAAAATGGCTTGGCTTTGATTGGGCCAATGAGCTTTATGCTTCTGATTATTTCGATCAGCTGTATGCCTTTGCCGTTGAACTGATCAAAAATAACCTGGCCTATGTTGATGACAGCACAGCCGAAGAAATAGCCGCCCAGAAAGGTACGCCTACCGAACCTGGTACGCCCAACCAGTACCGCAGTCGCTCAGTAGAAGAAAACCTGCAGCTGTTTGCCGATATGAAGGATGGCAAATACCCCGACGGCGCGAAAGTACTGCGTGCCAAGGTTGACCTGGCATCGCCCAACATGCACCTGCGCGACCCATTGATGTATCGTATTAAACACGCTCATCACCATCGTACAGGCAATAAATGGTGTATTTACCCCATGTATGATTTTGCTCACGGGCAATCGGATGCTATTGAAGAGATCACACACTCTATCTGTACGCTGGAGTTTGTACCTCACCGTCCATTGTACGATTGGTTTATTGAAAAACTGAATATTTTCCCGTCAAAACAATACGAGTTCGCCCGCTTAAACCTTAATTATACGGTAATGAGCAAGCGCAAATTGCTGCAGCTGGTTAACGAAAACTATGTTGATGGCTGGGACGATCCGCGTATGCCTACCATCAGTGGTTTACGCCGCCGTGGTTATACCCCTGCTTCTATCCGTGAGTTTTGCGAGCGTATTGGCGTTGCCAAACGCGAAAACATGATAGATGTTGGCTTGCTGGAGTTTTGTATCCGCGAGGACCTGAACAAAACCGCATGGCGCCGTATGGCTGTGCTTGATCCGGTTAAGCTGATCCTGGATAATTATCCCGAAGGCGAAACCGAAGTGATGCATGGCGAAAATAACCCCGAAGTTGAAGGCGGTGACGGCGGCAGGGATATCCCTTTCGGCCGTGAGTTGTGGATAGAGCGTGAGGATTTTATGGAGGTTGCACCTAAAAAGTTCTTCCGCCTGGGTATCGGGCTGATGGTTCGCCTTAAAAACGCTTATATCATTAAAGGTGAAAGCATTGTTAAAGATGCCGATGGTAATATCACCGAAATTCATTGCAGCTACCTGCCCGAATCAAAATCGGGCCATGATACCAGCGGCATTAATGTAAAAGGCACCATCCACTGGGTGAGTGTTGAACACGCCAAAACTGCCGAGGTGAGGTTATACGACCGTTTATTCCAGGTTGAAGACCCTTCAAATGAGGATGGCGACTTTAAAGATTATATCAACCCTAACAGCCTGCATGTATTATCAACCGTATACATTGAACCAGATTTAGTTAATGCCGAGTTAGGCAAGCCGGTTCAGTTTATGCGAAAAGGCTATTTTACTTTAGATAAAAACTCGACTGATGATAAACTGGTGTTTAACCGCACCGTTACATTGAAGGACGGTTGGGGTAAAAAGTAATCACCCCTGGCCCCCTTAAAAAAATCATGTCATTGCGAGCGTAGCGTGGCAATCGCACGGAAGAATATCCGCCCTGTATAGCATGCGATTGCTTCGTCGTTCCTCCTCGCAATGACATGTTTTTTGTGTTCCGGACACCCGTGACGACAACAACGGCATAGCCTTGAGTTTTCAGCTTTTAGCTTCTATTCTCCTTTAAATTCAGCCTTCCGTTTTTCCATAAAGGCTGCTACGCCTTCTTGAAAATCTTTTGTGCCGAAGCATTTCCCAAATTCGGTTATTTCAGTTTCGTAGCCGTTAACGCCATCGGTATAAGCGGCATTGATACTGCGGATAGCTGCCGCAAGGGCTAAAGGGGCACGGGATAATATTTTATTCAGGATCTCTTCGGCTTTAGTTAATAGTTCTTCGGGGTTAACTACGTGGGTAACCAGGCCATATTGCAGGGCATCGCCCGCGGTGATCATATCTGCGGTCAGGATCATTTCCATCGCTTTGCCTTTACCAACCAGTTGGGTAAGGCGTTGTGTACCACCATAACCAGGAATCAGCCCCAAAGTAACTTCAGGCAGGCCCATTTTAGCATTGTCAGATGCTATGCGGATGTGGCAGGCCATGGCCAGTTCGAGCCCACCGCCCAAAGCAAACCCATTTACCGCTGCTATTACAGGCTTGCTGCCGTTTGCTATTAAATCAAAAACTGCGGTGTGGCCAGTACGCGAAAGCTGTGCCCCCCCTTCAATATTCAGCGCTGCAAACTCACTGATATCAGCTCCGGCAACAAATGCTTTTGGTCCGGCTCCGGTAATGATGATACCACCTACCTTCGGATTTTGGAAAGCTTCAGTAAAAGCGCTATGCAGTTCGGCCAGCGTATCTTTATTAAGAGCGTTTAGTTTGCTTTCGCGGTTAATGGTGATTTGTTGAACGCGGCCCTTGTTTGTTATCAGTAAATTTTGAAATTCCATAGGTATTAGAAATTGCGGTGTTCATGTACCCAAGCGGTTATATATTTTACAATATCCTGCGTACTGGTGCCGGGCGGAAAAAGCTCGCCAACACCCAGCTTTTGCAGCTCAAGCATATCTTCATGCGGAATAATACCACCGCCGGTAACCAAAACATCATCCATTTTTTTCTCTTTAATGAGATTAATGATGCGCGGAAATACCGTCATGTGCGCGCCCGAAAGTATAGAAATGCCAATGGCGTCCACATCTTCCTGCAGGGCTGTATTCACCACCATTTCGGGGGTTTGGCGTAGCCCGGTATAAATAACTTCCATACCTGCATCGCGCAGCGAAGTGGCAATAATGCGCGCGCCGCGGTCATGGCCATCGAGCCCTACTTTGGCAACTAAAACACGGATTGGTCGGTTAAAGGTATTACTCATGAATAACCTATTGGTTTTTGTAAAAGTAATAAGAAAATTATGGAAGTTTATTTATGTTTCATGCAATGTAGGGAAACCTCATAATTCGATCCGTTTTACCAATTTTATATTAAAAAATTTCTACACAAATGCTTTATAAGATCTCCACAATTAATCGAATTACACGAATATAAAATTGATTCAATTCGATTAATACGTAAAAATTAGTGTAAAATTTTTCATTTATTGTTTAATAGCCGGCAAATTCTTCACGGCCTCTAACAATGCGGCTTCTGTAGCTGCGTTAACGTTTACCAGGTAAAACGGCTTGGCTCCTTTTGCTGCTGCCCATCGCCATTCAAACTCATTGATTGATTTCATGTTACCATTATCAAACCACCAGGCAGCGTAAATCTTATCCTTTGCCTTGGTAAGCACTCCTAAATAAACCTGCCGACCGGCAATTACTTCCTTTTTTATCGTACTGAAAATATAACCGCTTCCCTGCCAGCAAATCATGGGGTCATGTTCGGGGCAATAAAATCGAGAGGGTTTCACATAAACCAGCGCACCGGTATTTTCAAATTTAATTACCCCGCTTTCCAGTACCGATTTTTTATAACCGGGTAAGGATACGTTACTTACGCTTTTGTCCTCCAGGTCATCTATCGATTTGATGTTTATAGTTATTACAACCAACGCCACGGCCAAAGCAAGGTGTATCAGCGGGAAGCGCAGTTCATCCGGCGCCAGCCTGATGGTTTTATAAAACCGCGGATCGATGTATGGTTTTTCGGTTCGTTTCAATACGAAAGAAGAAAGGAACAATAAAGGCAATACCACGTAAATGAGCAGGCAGATAATCCCGGTCAGGTCATGCATCGTTGTACCAGCCGGTATTTTGAAAAAAACCAGCAGCAGGATACGGCAAAGGTTGCACAGGATGTTGAGCGCAAAAGTAAGCACCAACAAAAACAAGATCCACACCAGGTGCAATTGCTTTGCCGCCTGCCGCTGGTAATGAGCTATTATAAACAGGCAGATCATGAACGAGGTGGCAAGCATATGCAAACCTGCGCAGGCCTGGTCCACAGAAAATTCGAAACCTTTAAACCGGATGATGTTGCCTGCAGCGCTGGCTTCCATTCCCATAGATGCAAGCAGAGAGGCTGCTACTTCACTAAGCCAGATCCTTAAAGGAAAGCTGAATGTATTACTGACATATTCGAACGCGGGTGAAATGAGCAATAACAACAGGAACAATACCAGGCTTATTTTTCCTTTTAAGTTCTCAAAGAAAAGCAGTGCAGAAAACAGCAAGGCCAGGAACAAATTTGTTTTAACCGGAAAATAAATGGCAACTGTTGTAAAAACAATGGCCGGGACGAGGTGCCTTAATGAAAGGCTCCCACGCTTTACCTTGCAGATATAAGGCAGCAACGCCAGGCCAAGCACCGTATTGGCATCCCACTTAAAATAAATGATACCTAACCTCGCTGCAATGCCAATGTATATTAACCAGCAGCTACTGATGATTAGCCTGCTGCCGGTTAATTTAAATGAGATATACTCCTGCAAATTATAGCTCCGGCTGAACATGCTTGCTCTTATATACTAAGAAATTTATCACCGCTATTACAACCAGGATCAACAACCACTCACCGGGTTCGGGTACTGCGCCCGATGATTTTGCAGAAGCGTTTTGAAGGCTGTTCTTATTTTCATCAATCCCGAAGCGTTCATAATCTTTTTGAGTTTCGAGTACAATAAGGCTCGAAACAGGCGAGGCTATAAAAGCCTGGTTAGCCTCATCGATAATATCCGGCTGCACATAGGTTTTATCAAAATAATGCGGACCAACCTTTTTCATAATATCGTTATAAGCAAACAGGCGTAGCAGGTGGTCAGGCGCATTGCCTGCTTTTAAAGTATCGCCAGTTTGTTCAATAACTAAACCCGATTGAGCGAGCACAACATGAGTTGAATCTTCCTGCGAATGGCTAAATTCATGTTTTGTGAGCTTACTTTGCAGCGTTGCTACATCTCCTTCGTTATAAGTGAATACCCGCATCTCTTTCAATGCCTTTAAATAAGGTGTTAGGTTGGTGCCGATATTGTATAACTGCAATTGTTTTGCACCCGGCAGATAGCTGGTTAATGCTTTGCCAAACTCCGATTCGTCAAGGTCGCGCAGGTTAGGAGAGGTTTCGGCGCATTTGGTAATCAGCAATGAACTTTCGGGGTGTTTGATCTCATTAACCGGGAACATACTGAAGTTGAGTTTGCCCATCCTGCTGTAAACATTGTCACGGTTATCTTCAGTCAAAGCCTCAAGCTTGCCATCGTAATAGTAAACTTTTTTGGTTTTGATGGCCGGCCAAAGCTCGTCCAGTTCGCTGGCCGACCAGCTTGCGTTAAGGTCGAGGTAGACGGCTTCCGGGTTAAAGTTTGTGGTTTGAGGCACATAATCTTTCAGCTGATAGCCTTTGCCTGCAAATGCGAACGGCATATCGGCAAGCGGCGGGGCTTTAAACGTGATCTGCTCATCCGGTTGATAAGGCCGGTCGGCAGTATAAACGCCTTCGCTGATCTCATCAAAGTTTGGCATGTGGAGGCTTTCAGGTTTCTTCGAAAAAGATACCTGGATGGCTTCGGTTGCGTCTTCGGGCGATGGGCCATCGAAATAACTGCTTTCATAGGTAAGCATATCGCTTTGCTTGCGCAGCGGACTGGTGATCCCCACCCTGAATTTGCGGTTTTCTTCGGGAGTACATGGAAAAATTCGTGCCGTTACTGTATTGCCCTCCTGCCAGTGAATTACCGATGGGTCATGCTGCTCAACACCTACAATCTCGTGATAGGCAGAGTCGGCTTTGGCTTTGGTGGTTAATCTTGATTTTTGTTCTTTACCATCTATCCATAATGATAAGGAACTAACAACCGAACCTTCGGGCACATGGAATGTGTATATCGCCTCTTCTTTGCCAAGCCATGCCCGAACGCCCCCGTTCTCAGTGTTGTGTACGGTTAGTGTTTTTTCGGTATAAGCTAAACGGTATTCAGGAAAGATTTTAACATTGGTGATCACGTTGGCCGTTTTTAACTTATCGCCGCTCCAAAGCCGTTCCTGCGCCTGGTGGCGGGAATCGTACATGGCTTCTAATATTTTTATCCGCTCCTTTTCGTCAAGGTTTAAGTCGCCGCCAAACAGGCTTGCTATCACTATAAAAGGATCATGCTGCATTGGTTCATCGAATGAGGCTTTATTCCAATCGCCCCAATACCAGCTATCACTAAGGTTGGCAGTTTTATACACGATGCCCGCTTTGATGATCCGTTGCGCTATAGCGTTTTTAGGGATATTTTGACTGATCACCACCCAGGTCGGCAGTTTGCCTTCAGACAGTGTATTGTGATTGATAGCAAGGTTAACCTGGTTATTGATGCTTTTCCATTGCCATATAAATATGCTGCATGCAATGACAGGCACTAACAGGCCAGCCCCCAATGCCATTTTTAAGGACTTGCTGCCCCTTACTGTTCTTTTAATGGTGATAAACGTTACTATAGCCAAACCCATCGGCACAAAAACATGCAGCGAAAGCCCCAGCGCGATAGCTGCAAAAATGCCGATGAGATACATGGAGGTAAGGTATACGCTGTAATAAATAAAAAGCAGGAAAGCCATCCCCAGGAAAAATGTCACCACGTGTTTCATTTTTGAACTGAGCTCATTCATAAATACAGAAAGTATAATGCTGATTGTGGAGATACAGATAACAACCGACAGCCAGGTAACCGAAGTGTTGAAAACAGGGATGCTCAGGTTAAGTGCGAACGCGCTGATGAACCAAAGTGCCAGGAGGAGCACCCAATAATGTAAGCGCCTGAATCCTTTATATATCACCACAAAGAAAAACACAAGTGAGGCGGAGTAATTGAAGCAAAAAGCACCAAAAGCAGTTCCTTCGGTAAGTTCAAAAAGGCCGGACCCCTCCATAAGGAAGAATCCGGCAGATATAGTGATTAGGATTAGGCCAAGTTTAACAACACTATCTTCAAATAAAATTGCTTTAAGGTTTTTCATATTTTATAAATTAAAAGTACTTTGTATTTCAAAGTTTATAGATAAAAAAAATTACAGTTTTTGTTGTTTGATCAAATTTTCGAGGGCAAGGAGGTGCAATTTGAAGGCGGCCCGCCCTTTTTCGGATGCCAGGTAACGTGTATTGGGTTTGCGGCCTATGAAAGTTTTCTCCACCTGGATGTATTCTTCCTTCTCCAGCGCTTTCAGGTGCGATGCCAGGTTACCGTCGGTAAGGTTAAGCAATTCTTTAAGCGAGTTAAAGTCGTAGCTTTCATTAGCAACCAATACGCTCATGATTTGCAGGCGAATGCGGTTTTCAAAGGCTTTATCAAACTGATCTAATGATATCTTCACTTATCGTATCTAAAATGCATTACTGTACCATAAATAATGTGGAGCAGGCCGAAACCCAGACTCCAGAAAATTAAGCCGTAACCCGGCATTACAGCACACAGCAAACCTAATAAAATCTCCAATATCCCCAAGCTTCTAATACCCGAATATGTATAATGGCTGCCTGCAACTAACGACATGCCATAAAATATCAATGTAGCAGGTGCCACAACACCATAATAACCACGATAAACAAGTATAATAGTAAATAAACCGCCGCTTACCAATGGGATTGCCATATTAATGAGCAGGCGTTTGCTTCCGGCGCCCCAAAAAGGCTGACTGTTTTTTTTAGCCTTGCGTACCGATAACCAGATCCCTGTGCCAATAGACAATACAAGCACCGCGATTGCCACGATAAATAATTTTATGATCAGCAATTCTTCATTGTAAGTATGGCGCTCCCTGAGGGTAGTATACTCGCCCTGCAGCAAACTGTATCCTATGCCGGCGCCGGCGAAGGCATAGATGCCTGCCATCACACCCGAAAGGCCGCTAAGCGAAATAAACTTGGCCGAACGCTCCATCAGGTCGCGGATGGAACTTAACTCTGCATGAATATCTTGTTCTTTCATCAAAAGTACTTTGTTGTTCAAAGTTAAATATAAGATTTGATTTTGCAAGAGGGGGATTGAGTTTTCTCAAATTATTTGCATCGCGCATAGTTAACTCACCCGGTCTGCGCTTCGCTGGACCACCCTCTCTTCGCCTTCGGCGGAAAGAAGGTAAGAAAAATAAAAGAATAAATCCCCTCTTTACGCTTGCGTAGAGAGGGGTGACAAGCGCAGCGATGTCGGGGTGAGTTAACACGCCGGCATACTTAATTTAATTTCAGTATTTATTGAAAGTTTAAAATATATTGTATATTTGTTTCAGAAAACACTGAAAATTATGAAAACGCTCAAGAACCACATGATCCTGTTTGATGCAGAATGCCCCATGTGCCGTGCTTATACCGGTGCCTTTGTAAAAACAGGGATGCTTGATGCTGATGGCCGCGCTGCGTACCAGGAAGCACATGCAGGTACCTGCCCTGTTTATGACAGGCAACGGGCTGTTAACGAAATAGCCTTAATTAACCTGAAAAGCGGCGAGGTTACCTACGGTGTTAAAAGCCTTTTCAAAATAATTGCCAATACCTGGCCTGTATTTACTCCCTTATTTGCTTTTAAACCATTCATCTGGCTCATGAGCAAGGTTTATGCTTTTATATCATACAATAGGAGGGTAATTATCCCTGCTGCCGAAACCGGCTTCGAATACCAGCCTGCGTTTAAGCTGCATTATCGTTTATTGTATTTGCTTTTCACCTGGTTTTGTACAGGGTTTATCCTTACCGCTTATGCACATCTGCTTAGGGGGATTGTTCCTTTAGGCAGCCCCTATCGTGAGTACCTGATTTGTGGCGGGCAGATCCTTTTCCAGGGAGCAGCTATATGCAGCTTTGACCGCCGTAACCTGTGGACCTACCTCGGCAACATGATGACCATCTCTTTTGCCGGCAGCTTATTACTGCTGATGGGGTTGGTTGTAAATCACTTTTTTCAATTCGGCCCGCTGATTTACACCCTGTACTTTATGGCGGTAGCAGGTTTAATGCTCCTTGAACACGTCCGCCGTACCAAATTGCTTGGGCTTGGCTGGGTGCTCACCGTTACCTGGGTAACTTATCGTATTGTTTTATTATTACTTATTTTAAACCTTAACTGATCATGAAAGCTTATAAAAAAATCGTACTGGCCGGCGGCAACGGTTATCTCGGTACCGTGCTGGCCAAATACTACCGCGATTTGGCAGACGAGGTGATCATCCTGGCCCGCAAACAAAAACCTGTTGATGGCAATGTACATACCGCTGTTTGGAATGGTGAAACCGAAGGGGGATGGACGGTTCACCTTGCCGGTGCCGATATGCTGATCAACCTGTGCGGCAAAAATGTAAACTGCCGCTATACCGAAAAGAACAAGCGGGAGATCATCCGTTCAAGGGTGGTACCTACCGAACTATTAGGCAGGGTGATCCATAAGATGGAAAACCCGCCAAAGGTTTGGATCAATGTAACTTCTGCCACCATCTATCGGCATGCTGAAGACCGTCCGCAGGATGAGGATACCGGTGAGATTGGTTATGGCTTTTCTATTGATGTTTGCAACATCTGGGAAAACACTTTCTTTAAAACAGATACGCCCCATACCCGTAAAATTGCCCTGCGCATGGGCATTGTGTTAGGCCGAAGCGACAGCGTTTTTCCGCGGTTGCTTAACCTGGTTAGGTTTGGCCTCGGCGGCAAACAAGGCGATGGGCAGCAATACATAGCCTGGGTGCATGAGCATGATGTAGCCCGGAGCACCCAATGGCTGTTAGACCACCCCGAATTAAATGGCATATTTAACTGCACTGCCCCTGAAGCCGCAAAGAATACTGATATGATGCAGATTATCCGCAAGGCTTATGGTGCGCCTTTCGGTTTACCTGCCCCTCAGTGGCTGCTGGAAGTCGGCGCGATGGTAATCGGTACCGAAACCGAACTGATATTAAAAAGCCGGTGGGTAATGCCCAAACGCTTACTGGATAGCGGGTTTATATTTCAATACCCAAAAGCGGAGCATGCGGTGCATGATATTTTGAGTTTGAAGAGGTAGCAGGTTAATAATATGGCAACGCGTGATGAATTTCTTCAACACGGACGCTGCCGGGAGTCTGGGCTTTAAATAGCGAAACTTAATAAGCAGGTATTGGTAAGAATAGTTTTTACTATGAACTAAAACTACTTCAGCCCCCGATATACTTCGCTATCCAAAGTCGGAGACTTCAGCAGTGCAAACATTGCTGAAACATTTAGGGCTATGAACCATCAACTATGATCCATGAACTAAAAATTACTTGAGCCAATGGTATACGATAAAGCTCGCCGTATAAGCCAGCGCGGTCATATAGGCAAACTGGGCAGCGGGCCAGCGCCAGTCTTTGGTTTCGCGGTAAACAACGGCCACTGTACTGGCACATTGCATGGCGAAGGCATAAAACATCATGAGGGAGAAAGCCACCGCTAAGGTAAATACCGGCTCTCCGGTTTGCGGATTTTTAGCCTCGTGCATTTTTTGCTGAACCGATTGCATCTTATCGGCATCGCCCTCCACGCTGTAAATGGTGGCCATGGTGCCCACAAATACCTCGCGGGCAGCAAAGGAGCTGATGAGGGCTATACCTATCTTCCAATCGAAGCCAAGGGGTTTAATAACGGGTTCAATAACATGACCAAATACGCCGGCGTATGAGTTTTCCAGTTTTTCGGATGCGATAACTTTGCTGAGGCTATCCGGCGTCATGGTTTTGGTATATTGAGGCTGGGCGTATTGTTTATCTATCTGGGCAAACCTGTCGCCGGGGCCATATGATTTCATTACCCACAGGATCACCGAGACCGCAATGATCACTTTACCGGCCTGCAGTACGAACGTTTTTGAACGGTCATACATCGTAAAGATCACGTTTTTCCACCTTGGCATGCGGTACACGGGCAGTTCCATAATAAAATAGCCGCGTTCGCGGGCTTTTGAGGATAAACTTCATCACAAAAGCCACAATAACCGCCGAAAAGATGCTGAGCACATACATCGCCGTAAGCGCGAGGCCCTTCATATTAAAGAGCCACCAAACGTTGCGGTTGGGCACTACCAATGAAATAAGCAAGGTATAAACCGGTAAACGGGCAGAGCAGGCTACCAGGGGGGTAACCATAATGGTGATCATCCTGTCTTTCCAGTTTTCGATAGTGCGAGTACTCATGATAGAAGGCACCGCGCAGGCAAAACCGCCGATAAGGGGTACTACCGATTTGCCGTTAAGCCCTACCTTGCGCATCACCTTGTCCATCATAAAAGTAACGCGCGACATATAGCCTGTATCTTCCAAAATGGAGATGAGCGCGAACAGGATGGCGATCTGCGGGATAAATACCAATACCCCACTCAGGCCGGCCAATACCCCATCGATGATGAGGCTGCTCAGCGGACCGGCTGGCAGTATTTTAGCGGCGCCGGCCTGCAGCCAGATAAACAGGTTTTCGATGAGCGACATCGGGTATTCCGACCATGAAAAGATAGCCTGGAATATGAACAGTAAGATGGCGAAGAAGATCACAAAGCCAAACACTTTATGGGTAAGGATCTTATCTATCTTATTGCTTATGGTTTCGTCGTGCGCCGTTTCAGCTTTTTTAACCGTATCGTAAAGCAGGTCGTTGATGAAGTTGTACCGGGCGATGGTTTCTGTAGCCTGTGCCTTTTGCGAGTGGAAAGAATGCTCCTGCTCCAGTTGTTCAATCCGGTCGCTCTCGGCTGCTGAAAGGTAGCTTAGCGTTTCGTGCTGGTGGGCAAGTTGCAAGGCTATATATGGATTTTCAACCTGCATCTCCCCTTTTATTTGCGCTATGATGCCCGGCGCGATGCTTTCGATATCAATAGTATCCTGTTGCAGCGGCACGCTGTTGGCAAAAGCAATGGTGCTTTTAAGCTTGTCAATGCCTGTATTTTTCCTGGCAGAAATAGGGACTACCGGAACGCCCAGTTTTTGGGCAAAAAGATCAATATTAATTTTGATGCCCGCCTTGTCCGACACATCTACCATGTTAAGCGCCACCACTACGGGGATCTTGAGATCCGCAACCTGGGTATAAAGCAGCAGGTTGCGTTTTAAATTGGATGCATCAAGGATCACCACAACCAAATCGGGCACCATGCCTTTTGATTTATCGGCCAGTACCGAAAATACGATGGATTCGTCTTTACTTTTGGGATAGATGCTGTAAGTACCCGGAAGGTCAATTATTTCGGCCATGCGGCCGTCAGGCAGGGTACAAAAGCCTGTTTTTTTATCAACAGTAACCCCCGGAAAGTTCCCGATTTTTTGATTTAACCCGGTTAATATATTAAAGAGAGTTGATTTACCGGTATTTGGATTTCCTACAAGTGCAACTCTTATATTGGTTTTCAACGCTTACAAACTACTGCAAAATGATGGTGGATGCTTCAAACCTGCGTAAGCTAAGCTGGTAGCCTGATACGCTGATGGCAATAGGATCGCCAAGAGGGGCGATGCGCGAAATGCGGACCTCTTCGCCGGGTAAACAGCCCATCTCCATCAGTTTTACTGACATTTCAAGATCGGTAAATTCCTTTACAATACCAGTTTCGCCTATTTCCAGTTGTGACAGCTTCATCATTTATAATATAAAACGTAGCAAATGTAAGCTTATTTATATTAAATCCAAATAAGATTTGCTATGATGTGCAGATTTTAAATGTGCAGGTGATTTTTGATTTGTAAATGACAATTCGAGATGCAGTTGTGAGGATTTAGATCTGCAGATTCCGGATCGGCAAAGCATAAATTGGGTGCCTTCACTGACACAATTATGTCAGTGTTCAATTTTTAAAAAAGGAGTGTTCAACGTTTAATTTCTAAAAAAAGCAAGTAGCTGATTATCAATGATGATGTGTTCATGTTTGATACTTTGCTAATAGTTAGTAAAATTAAGTATCTGATTATCAGTGATGTTTTTTTGAAAGTAATTGCAAGTGTTTACACTTTTAAAAATTGAACACCCGTAAATTGAATAGTAAATGTGCTTTGCTGATATGGATTTACCTGGCTAAGCCATCATTTGCACATCTGCACATCTGGAATCGGCAGATTTAATTTCCCCGAAATGCGGACAGCCGCAACCCTTATGGAAAATGCCGCATGATGAACCTGCTGTTAACAGCAGCGCGCCTAATAAAATAACCAGTTTATTTTTTTTCATTTTTTTCCAATTGCCTCAACAGTTAGCATTACACTAAAAATCCCCATACACGCTCCAAGTACATCGCAAAAAAGATCGTTCCAGTCGCCGCTGCGCCAGGTAAAAACAGATGCCTGCAGCACTTCAATAAGCGCCCCGAAAAATACACTGGTTGCCCATATCACGAATGCCCTTGTATACGTAATCTGCCGTGGTTTTTGTTGCCTGATAACGCCAAAACAAACCAATACAATAAGGGTGAAAAACAAACCGCAGTGCGTGAGTTTATCAAAGCCCCTAAAAAACAGCGGGGATTTATCAACAGAATCAAGATGTACCGAGCAAATAATTAAAACAAATAAGGCCCACAAAATAGCGGGCCCATGATATTTTAAAAACAGCTTCATCTTATACGCCGATAACCGTTTTATAATCGCCGGCAGATAAAAGTGAGTCAGCATCGGCAGCATCAGCTACGGTGATCTTTACCATCCAGCCTTCGCCATATGGGTCGGTGTTAACCAGTTCGGGTTGGTTATTTAATGCCGGGTTAACTTCTGTTACGGTGCCGGCAACAGGCATAAACAGGTCTGATACCGTTTTTACTGCTTCAACGGTGCCAAAAACTTCGTCTTTAGCAACCTCTTTACCTAATGAAGTAATATCAACATACACAATGTCGCCCAGTTCGCTTTGAGCAAATTCGGTGATGCCTACGGTAGCTACATTGCCTTCAACCTTAATCCACTCGTGGTCTTTGGTGTATTTTAATTCAGCCGGAAAATTCATGTCGTTAAATTTTGTGTGCTCAAAAATAGTAAAACTTTGGCTTTCGCAATTATTGATATGTAAATTATAAAATCATCATTTTCTATATGGCATAGCAATGATTTATCAGCGATAAATTTGTAATTAAAACTTTCTTTCGGCAGATGCCATCCAGTCATCCAGGGCCTTCCGTTGGTCTGGGTTGTTTTGCAGCCACTTTGCTCCCGCTGTTTTATCGGCGCTTAAGCTAATTAATTTAACTGCTGTTGAAAAGCTTTGAGATTGGGCCAGCTTATAAAAGAAAGCCGCGTAATAATCCCAAAAGAAGGATTGCCTGCCCGGCTTTTCGCCAAGTTTGCCAACCGCCGTAAAAATGTTTTTCAACTGGGTTTCCAGCTGACCGCCAGAAACCGAAACGGCGGCGCTTAGGGTTTTATTGAGTAACAGGGTTTCCGGATCCGCTTTAGCTGCTTTCAGGTCGCCGCCTTTTAGTAAACTTTGCAGGTTGGTATAGGCTTCATCTGCACGGGGTCCCTCCGGGTCAAGTAAAAGGAAACTACACAAACCCATTAATGCCGGTACCCTTTTGTTTTGGTGGAAAGTTACCAGCCCGTATAAGCGTTGGCTATTAGCATGTTTAGGATCGAGTTTAATGGCTTCAATGGCAGCCAGCTCGGCATCGGCATATTTTTGCGCGCGGAAATAGGCTATCCCCAGGTTAAAATACAGCGGCTGATACCCCGGCTTCAATTTAATCCCCTCTTTATAAGCGTCGATGGCCTGTTGGGGTTGACGTGCAGTATCATAAATGCTGCCCATTAATTCATAAGCAGGCCCAGTTAGGTCGCCACCTGTTTTTATCACTTTGTTGAGATAAGGCACCGCTTCCGTACCCTTGCCTGATGCAGCAAGGCTGAAGGCCAGCTGATAGTTGGCCTGCGCGTTATCTGGCTCGGCGGCAAGTGCCTCTTTATATTTTTCAATAGCCGCCGAATAATTTTTTTCGCTGTTAAGTTTGATACCCTCCTTAATAATACTATTGACATCCGTATTTTGAGCATGCGCCAACCCTGTGCTAAGCACGAGGGCCATAATAAACAAGCCTTTTTTCAACAAAACCATACTTAAACATACTAATTGTGCTAACTAACAGAAAATTTTAAAACTTTAATCAATACCTGCTGTATAATTTCTAATTTTCGCATTCGTTTAGTGTGAGATAAATTGATTTATGAGATTAGTGTACAAAAGCCTGGTAGTGTTTGCTGCCCCCCTGTTACTGTTAGCCTGTTCATCCAAAAATAAAAATAAAGACCAATCGCAGTCGCAGGTTGCCGCCAGGCCGCTTGATACCACCGCGTTGCTGGCCTACAATCCTAAAAATGCTGATAAAAAGATAGATGCCGTAATGCAGGAGCTGCATCGTACCCGCGGTTTTAACGGTAATGTGCTGGTGGCAAAAAAAGGAAAAATAGTTTATGAAAAAGCCATTGGCTGGGCCGACTACCTGCATCGCGACAGTCTGAAAATAGGCTCGCAGTTTGAGCTGGCTTCGGTAACTAAAACTATGACATCAACCGCCATCCTCCTGCTGATGGAACGCGGCAAATTGAAGCTTGACGATGACGTTAAAAAGTTTTTCCCTGATTTTCCCTACGATGGTGTAACTATTCGCTTGTTACTTACGCACCGCTCGGGTATGATGAATTATGTATATTTTATCGACGATATTTACCGGAAAAATCATCTGAACCAACGCAAAGGGCTTACCAATGCTGAGGCTATGAAAATGATTGCCGATTATAAGCCAACGCGCTTCAACGAGCCCAATAAGCGTTTCCTGTATAACAACTCCAACTTTATGGTGCTTGGTTCCATCATTGAAAAAGTGAGCGGAATGAGCTATGCCCAATTTATGCAGGAAAATGTGTTTAAACCAGCCAGTATGACACATACCCATGTTTACTCAAAAGCGGTTTATGATAAAATCCCGGTTGATGTGGTGGGGCACGACCGCGGCCAGTGGCGTTATTCGGTAGTGCAGAACTTTTTGGACGGCCCGGTGGGTGATAAAGGCATTTACAGCACGGTTGGTGACCTGTTCCTGTTTGATCGTGCTCTGCGCGCGGGGTTGTTATTAAAACCGGCTACGCTTGATTCGGCCTATGTGCCACGCAACCCGATGGTGCACGGACATTTCAACTACGGCTACGGCTGGCGTACATTTACAGCACCGGGCGAGGAGGTAATTTATCATACCGGCTGGTGGCATGGGTTCAGGCATATTTACCTGCGGGATATGAAACACGACATTACCATAGTATTGCTTACCAACCTGGCCAACGGCAGTTTATTAAAGCTTGATGACCTGTTTAAAGCTGCTGGCATGCCTATTGTACGTAAAAGTGCATACAATGGTAATGGCGATACCAGTGATGATTAATTTTTTTGGTGAAAGGTTTATTGAGTTGATTTGGTGAGTGGTTTTAATAAACCGATTGATCACCTTTCCTCAATCCGTATTCCAACCATTCACCTAATCAACCACTCACTAAAAACTAAAAAATCATGTTTGATAAATTAATGGAAGCCCAGCAAAAGGCTGGCGAAATGAAAAAACGCCTTGATGCCATCAGTGTATCAGGCACAGCCGAGGGCGGCAAAATAGTTGTGAACGCTAATGCCAATAAAGTGATCCAATCGGTACAGATAGATCCTGATTTTTTAGCCGGTGCCGACAAAGAGGAACTGGAAGAGTTATTGGTTGTTGCGATCAACAAGGCGCTTGAACAAGCCGAAAATATTAGCCAAAGTGAAATGGCTACCATGACCCAAAGTATGTTTGGTGGCTTAGGAGGCCTGGGTAATATGTTTGGGAAATAAAATTATACCATCCCATCTTAAAAATGTCATTTCGATGAGCGAGGGCGGGCAACAGCGGCAGCGCTAAGAGAAATCGTATACGCCATTCATAACAAACTATTCATGGCGGGTTCACAGGCTTAGGAGATTCCCCCTCGCACAATGCACAAGTCAACATGGCTCGCTCTAAATGACATTTTCTTTAAACTTGCAATTCTCTCTGTCTGTTTGAATACCTATGTGTAACTTTTCTGCCACTAAATCAAATCGTTGACATAACTGTTTACTTTTGATCAGATCATAAAATAACATTCTATGAAAACTACTTATTATGGGCAGTCGGCCCTTGAGATTGTAGCTGGTGGAAAGAAACTGCTTTTCGACCCATTTATAAGCCCTAACCCACTGGCAAAGGACATTGACATTCACAGCTTAAAACCCGATTATATCCTGGTATCGCATGGGCATGGCGATCATGTGGCCGATCTGTTGGATATAGCTAAAAGCAGCGGGGCAAAGGTAATTTGCATTGCCGAAATTGCCGGGTGGCTTGGCACCAAAGGGATTGAAAATGTACACGGCATGAACATTGGCGGTGGCTTTAACTTTGATTTCGGCAGGGTTAAAATGGTAAACGCTATACATTCAAGTACTTTACCTGACGGTTCGCCAGGTGGTAATCCTGCGGGTTTCTTAATTTTTGCAGAAGGAAAAGTGATCTATTTTGCAGGCGATACCGCGCTTACCTATGATATGAAGTTATTGGCCGATGAAAATCTCGACTGGGCATTTCTGCCTATAGGTGATAATTATACCATGGGTGCGGATGATGCCATTAAAGCGTCGGCGTTTATCAATTGTAAAAACATCATCGGCATTCATTATGATTCATTCCCGGTTATTAAAATTGACAAGGATGAAGTAACAGAGAAGTTTATCAAAGCAGGCTTGAATTTGAAGTTGCCGGCTATTGGCGAAACTATTGAGTTGTAAAAAAACACATCAAATAAAATAATCGTCATTGCGAGGTACGAAGCAATCCCCATGAAGCAGAGCGGCTGTACAAGTCTCTCTGTAAAGTTTGGGATTGCTTCGTACCTCGCAATGACGGTTGGAGATATTTTCAAACGTAAACAGCCCCGGCATTTTGCCGGGGCTGTTTGCGTTTGATACCACCGGACTTAAACTTCCGGCTTCAGACTAAAGACTTATTTTCTCTTCATCTTCATGGTGTCTTTTTTCATGATGGTATCTTTTTTCATTTTTTTCGTTTTCTTCTTCTTGGTAGTATCAGTTTGCATAATGCCTTTTGAGGGGCGAACTACTGTACCGTGAGCGAAAACGCTGCTGAACGAGATCGCTGCTAAAGCGATCATACATAGTGCCTTTTTCATAGTTGATTATGTTTTAGATGGTTAGTTCTATCTATAACAAATTAACTATGGTTTGTTTTTTTTATTTTTTAATTAAATAACCGTGCCGCTTGGTATTATAGCCCGTTTCTTAACTACAACAATGCCATCCTGCACGGTATGGGTTCCATAGTCACCGTCTTCAAGTTTTTCGCCGCAGTTGATGGTTACGTTATTACCGATGTAAGTATTTTTATCGATAATGGCGTTTTGGATATGGCAATTATCGCCTATACCCATAATTGGCGAACCGCTTTCTTTACATTCGGCAATTTCCTCAAGGGTTTGGTAATTATCGCTGCCCATTACGTAACAGTTTTCGATAATGGTATTAACTCCAATGCGGGTACGAATCCCTATTATAGAATGGATGATCTGTTTGGCATTGATAATACAGCCGTCGGCAACAATAGATTTTTCCATCAGCGTGCCTGATATTTTTGACGGCGGCAACATGCGCGCACGGGTGTAGATCGGGTTTTTATCAAACAGGTTAAACTTGGGGATGTTATCGGTTAAACCCAGGTTGGCCTCGAAAAATGAAGGGATAGTACCAATATCTGTCCAGTAGCCTTCGTATTGATAGCTGGCTACGCGATGGCCTTCAATTGATTGTGGGATGATCTCTTTACCAAAGTCGGTACGCTCGTTGCCTTCAAGCAATTCATATAGCAATTTTCGATTAAAGATGTAGATACCCATTGACGCCAGGTATACACGGCCTTCAGCTTCCATCTCCGGACTAACCTCTGACGCCCAACTTTCAAAATTGCTTTTAGGTTTTTCGATAAATGAGGTGATCATGTTGTTTTCGTCAGTTTTCAGGATCCCGAAACCCGGAACGTCAGCCGCATCAACAGGGATGGTAGCTATCGAAATCTCGGCATTGGTTTCGATATGATGGTTGATCATATCTTCAAAATCCATCTGGTACAACTGATCGCCCGACAGGATCAGCACATACTCAAACTCATGGACCGCCAAGTGGTGTAAGCTTTGCCTCACAGCATCGGCCGTACCCTGAAACCAGGCCACGCTTGATGGTGTTTGCTCTGCCGCAAGAATATCAACAAAAGCATCACTAAAACTGCTGAAGTGGTAGGTGTTTTTGATGTGCTTGTTTAACGAGGCCGAGTTAAATTGCGTTAACACATAAATACGCGTAATACCCGAGTGCAAACAGTTTGAAATGGGAATATCCACCAAACGATATTTACCCGCAATTGGAACTGCCGGCTTTGACCGCGTTGCGGTAAGCGGTGATAAACGGCTGCCCTGGCCGCCACCGAGCACAATGGAGATTACTTTGGATGTCATAAAGTTAGTTTTAAGCTTTCGTATAGTTCAGTGTATTGTTGTGTTGAGCGTGCCCATGAAAAATCAAGGGCCATCATTTGCTTGCGGAGCTGCTGCATTTTTGCGATATCCTGGTAAAGTTGTTTTGCCCTGAAAACCGAGTGGCAAATATCTTGTACGCTGGCCTGTACAAAGCGGATCCCGTAGCCTCCCTCATCGCCAAAATCAATGACAGAATCTTTCAATCCACCAGTAGTACGTACAATTGGCATGGTGCCGTAACGCAGTGCATAAAGCTGATTAAGGCCGCAGGGCTCTACCCGCGATGGCATCAGCAGGAAATCGGCCCCGGCATAAATCAGGTGCGCCAATGACTCGTCATAGCCAATAAAAGCATTACAATGTTCAGGATATTTATTTTTAAGCTGAAGCAGCGCCAGTTCATTTTCCTTATCGCCGGCCCCTAATATGATAAAGTTTACTTCGCCTTCGTTTTCGAGCAGGCTGCGCTCAATGGCGGCTGGCAACAGGTCGGCCCCTTTTTCAACAACCAGGCGACCGATAAAAGTGAATAACGGTTTTTCGGGATCGAGCTCAAAGCGTTTGCAAATAGCTTCTTTATTAGCCCTTTTGCCTTTGGCCAATGTTTTAGCCGAAAATTTGGTTGGGATCATTGGGTCGGATTGCGGGTTCCAAACCTCGGTGTCGATGCCGTTCATGATACCGTAGCCCTTTGCCCGTTCAATGTAAAACAGGTACTCCAAACCATTGGAGTTATAAGTAAGCTCCTCCAAATAAGTTGGAGACACCGTTGTATAACGCCAGCTGCATTTAACCGCGGCGGCAAGTGGGTTGATCCCGCCCGCCCAGTCAAGCAAGCCCGTTTTGGTCAGGTCAATTTCAGGTAATAAGGATAGCCTGTCCCAGCCGAAAGCGCCGTGGTACTGGCCGTTGTGTATGGTAAATATGGTTGGGGTATTGGCCAGCCTTGTATATAGTTTGGAATGATAAAGTAAAAACGGGACTAACCCGGCGTGGTGGTCATGACAATGGATCAAATCAGGCGTTTGCTGTGAATAACTGATCCAATCTAAAAATGCCAATTGAAAAGCCATGAACTGGTCGCGCTCATCAGGGTAACTGTAGATATTTTCCCTGTCGAGCAAGCCAGGAATTTTTACTAAATAAAGTTCAAAACCAAGTTTATTTGTTTTCTCTTTCAGTATCTCGAAGAAAAGTCGGCGATTACCGAGTAAGGTTGCAGCAGCAAACACAATTTCAAAGTCGTTTTCCTGGGTAAACTTACGATCGTAAAAAGGCATAACAACCGCAGCCTGCAAACCTGCAAGGTTCTGGTACTTAGGCAATGCGCCAACAACATCGGCAAGCCCGCCAACTTTAGCAACGGGATAGCACTCGGCACTCAAATGGTATATTTTCATTCAGGTTTTATTGGCTCAATTTAAGCAAAGATTACCAAAAGAGAAACCCGCGGCAATTAATATAGTTTTGTAAAATTTAGATTAAAAGCGCTGAAATTTTATTACCGTTAAGATGTTATAGTTGTAAAAATGATAGGGAAAAAGGAAAGGGATAAGTATAGGTTAGTGTATTATGAAGAGGGAAAAATAGTCTTATATTGCAAAATGCATCATAAATTATAGATATGTCATTGCGGTGTCCGCCAGGATAGCCCGAAAAATTAACTTGCGCTCGTTTGCAACGAGTGCTTAACACGGTTAGGCGATTGCATCGCCAGAGATGCGTTTTAAACGCAAGCCCATATTAAGCGCTCGTTACAAACGAGCGCAAGGATCACATTTTTTAGAAGCTCCCCTTTAGGGGGCTGGGGGGCTAATGCGCCTCCAGCCAGTTTAAGCCAGTTCCAATCTCAACCATGATCGGCACTTCGGTTTTAATGGCGGTTTTCATGTTATGCATAATGATCGGTTTCACGATCTCTACTTCATGATTCGGAACGTCAAACACCAACTCATCATGTACCTGCATAGTCATGCGGGTATCCAGTTTTTGTGTCTTAAGTTCTTTGTGGATATTGATCATGGCTATTTTGATCATATCGGCGGCTGAACCCTGTATTGGGGCGTTAATAGCATTTCGCTCGGCAAAACCACGAACGGTTGCATTGGCCGAATTGATATCGCGCAAATAGCGGCGGCGGCCCATCAGCGTGCACACGTAGCCATTTTCGCGGGCGAAGTTCATGGTATCGCTCATGTATTGTTTAATGCCGGCAAATTGGATAAAGTATTGTTCAATAATTTCGGCAGCTTCTTTACGCGGGATCCCCAGGCTTTGCGATAAGCCAAAGGCCGATTGCCCGTAAATAATACCGAAGTTAACAGCCTTGGCATTGCGGCGCTGATCGCTGGTTACTTCATCAAGCCCGATGCCGTAAACATTAGCAGCTGTTGCCGTGTGGATATCGTGGTTATTGATAAAGGCCTGCATCATGTTAGGATCTTTGCTGATCTCGGCAATGATGCGCAGTTCTATCTGCGAATAATCGGCGGATACGATGGTATGATTGCTATCTCTCGGGATAAAAGCTTTCCTTACCTCGCGGCCGCGCTCGGTACGGATAGGGATATTTTGCAGGTTGGGGTTAACGCTGCTTAATCGGCCTGTTGCGGCAACAGCCTGGTTGTATGATGTATGTACTCTGCCTGTTTTAGGGTTCACCATCTGCGGCAGCGCGTCTACATAGGTCGACTTTAATTTTTGCAGCTGGCGGAAATCCAGGATATCGCGCACAATATCACTTTTGGCAGCTAATGAAAGCAATACATCCTCTCCGGTTTGATACTGGCCAGTTTTGGTTTTTTTGGCTTTAGGGTCAAGCATCAGTTTTTCAAACAAAACCTCGCCCAGTTGTTTTGGCGATGCAATGTTGAATTTTACGCCTGCTTTTTCATAAACTGTTTTTTCATATTGGGCAATATCTGTTTCCAGTTGCTTGCTAAACTCACGCAGGGTATCATGGTCTATTTTCACTCCCTCGTACTCCATATCCGCCAGTACATAAATAAGCGGGTGCTCTATCTCGTTCACCAGTTTTTCGCCTTCAACCTCTTTTAGTTTAGGCTCAAAAACATCTTTTAGCTGCAGGGTGATGTCGGCGTCTTCGGCTGCGTATTCTTTAATTTTTTCAAAATCAACATCGCGCATATTGCCCTGATTTTTGCCTTTGGGCCCGATAAGTTCTGTTATGGAAACCGGTTTGTAGCCCAGGTAATTTTCCGACAGGATATCCATATTGTGGCGGGTATCCGGATCAAGGATGTAATGGGCCAGCATGGTATCAAACAGAGTTCCTTTCACTTCGATGTTGTACCATTTCAGCATCAGGATATCAAACTTAATGTTTTGCCCTATTTTTCCGATATTTTCATTTTCAAGCACTGCTTTAAATTCGGTAACAATGCTTTGTGCCCCGGCCTGATCGGCAGGGACGGGTACATACCAGCCCTGCCCTGGTTTAACAGAAAACGACAGGCCTACCAGTTCGCAATGATTAGGATCGGTACCGGTGGTTTCGGTATCAAAGCAAATGGTTTGCTGCTGCGCTAATATTTTGATGAGTTCGGCGCGTTTCTCAACAGTGTCGGCCAAATGGTACTCATGCGGCGTATTGTTAATGTTTTTGGCAGCGATGATCAGGTCCTCACGAATATCTTCCACATCAACCGTCATGGTGGTACGACCAGTTGCCGTTGGATTGCCAAAAAGATCGATCTGGGTTCCGGCCGGTTTCAGTTCAGTAATACTGAAATCATCACCAAATACACGCTTGCCTAAAGTACGGAACTCTAATTCGGCAAAAAGCGGCTCTAATAGTTCCTTACTTGGAGCGCATACTTCGAGGCCTTCTTCATCCAGTTCAACAGGTACATTTAGCAATATGGTAGCCAGTTTTTTCGACATCAGGCCCTGCTCTTTAAACTGTTCAACGTTTTCGCGCTGCTTTCCTTTAAGCTCATGGCTATGCTCAAAGATATTTTCCATCGAGCCATATTGTTTAATAAGGGCTTTGGCCGTTTTTTCGCCGATGCCCGGAATACCCGGAATGCCATCAACCGCATCACCCCATAGGCCTAAAATATCTATCACCTGGTCAACACGCTCAATTTCCCATTTGGCCAGTATCTCTTTAACGCCTTGTATTTCCATCTCGTTGCCCATGCGGGCCGGTTTGTAAATGAAAATATTGTCTGATACCAATTGGCCAAAATCCTTATCGGGAGTCATACAATAAACAGTGTAGCCCTTTTGCTCGGCTTTTTTTGCAAGGGTACCGATGATATCGTCGGCCTCGTAGCCATCTGAAGTAATAACGGGGATGTTAAAGCCGAGGATAATTTTTATTACATAAGGTAAAGCTTTTGCCAAATCTTCGGGCATGGCTTCGCGGTGAGCTTTGTAGCCTTCAAAATCGGTATGTCGTTCGGTTGGTGCTTCGGTATCAAAAACCACGGCCATGTGGGTGGGGGCCTCCTTTTTCAAAACATCCAGCAGGGTGTTGGTAAACCCCATCATTGCCGAGGTGTTTAGCCCGTTTGAGGTAAACCGCGGTGTTTTACTTAAAGCAAAATGCGCCCGGTAAATAAGGGCCATGCCATCCAAAAGAAATAGTTTTTTCATAATATCATTGACACTAATTGCACGAATTTAAGCTAATTGACTCGAATTTTTTGATGCCGGTGTTTATGCAAAGAACACGATTTTTAATGAATTGCATGGTTTTAATTTCATTATCAATTTGTGTAGTTCGGTCACATTCGTGAAAATTCGTGTTTGTTTTATTTGAAGCTGCAATCAGGAATATGATCATTTACCATACCGGTGGCCTGCATGTGGGCATAACAAATAGTACTGCCGAAAAACTTAAAACCCCGCTTTTTCATGTCCTTACTGATGGCGTCAGATTCGGGGCTGGTAGCCGGTATTTTGTGCGAATGATTTACGATTGGCTTTCCATCGGGCATAAAGCTATACAGGTATCTATCAAACGAACCAAATTCTTTTTGTATACCGATGAACAGTTTAGCATTGTTGATAGCGGCTAATATTTTAAGTCTGTTACGGATGATACCCTCGTCATGCATTAAGCGCTCAACATCTTCATCGGTAAAAGCTGCCACTTTTTGCACATCAAAATTAGCAAATGCCTTACGATAGCCTTCGCGGCGGCGCAATATAGTGATCCAGCTAAGCCCGGCCTGTGCAGATTCTAATATCAGAAATTCAAATAAGGTATGATCGTCATGAACTTCTTTGCCCCATTCTTCATCGTGATATTTGATATATAATTCGTCGGTGCCTGCCCAGGAGCAGCGGATTAAGTTGTTAGTTTGATTGCTCATTATATTTGTCTTAGGTAGGAATAAATGATTGAAAATTTGGTGATTTTTTGCTGGCCTAACATGTCTATTACATTTTTGATCTCGGGGTAAGGGGTTTCTCCGTCGGCCATAATAAAAATACGTGTTAAACTATTATGTTTTTCGAATGTAGCTTTGCGCGATTCTTTTATCCATTCGGCTAATTCATCGAGCCTTAATCCCGGTTGATTGTAATAGTCTGTAGCGTTGTAGTAACCCGAAATATATTTTTTGATTTGAGCCAATGGCGTTCCGATCACATCCGTTTCGCCAAATTTATTTATCTCAGCTGGTGTGAAATCAGTGTTGTATTTATTTCCTATTTGTTTGAGTGTTGCTTCGCGTATATCTGGAGCATCAAGCTTTAGCATTAACTTTTTTTGTCCGATAAGTATAGTGGTAATGGTGAAGTAGCTATCAGGATCTGCAGTATTAAAAGAAGACCCCGTTGGCAAATTGATCAAAATAGGATAACGTATTGCGGGACGACCACTCAGCATGAGAAATGATAACACGATCAATAATAAATTGAACATCGGAAACATGTCTACGTCAAAATGCTTTCTGCGGAATTTAGGTCTGTACATGGTGTGAAAAGGTTAAGTAAAGGATTAAACAACGGCATTACAAGGAGCGAATCCTATACTGCTAAACAGGAACTCGCTTCACTCCTTATAACGACGTTGTTGCGTACTTATTTCACTTCATTTAACTCATCCCAATACTCAACAGCCCTGCGGTAATGCGGAATAACTATTGATCCGCCAACCAAATTGGCAATCATAAAGATCTCGTTCATTTCATCATGGTTGACGCCGGCTTCGTGGCATTTGCCGAGGTGGTATTTGATACAATCGTCGCAGCGTAAAACCATACTGGCTACCAGGCCGAGCATTTCTTTGGTTTTAACATCCAGTGCACCTTCGGCATAGCTGGTGGTATCAAGCGCAAAAAAGCGTTTAATGTTGGTATTGGCGGTTTCCATGATCCTGTCGTTCATTTTAGAGCGATAGGCGTCAAATTCTTCTACAAGTTTTCCCACGGGATGTTGAATTAATTATCGAGTAAATATTTAAGCTAATTAAGCTAAAATAATTAGCAATTAAAAGTATAAATCTTTATTTTTATCCGGTAACATTAATAACAAAATTTACCGGATAATTATGGAAAGCCTATCGCCCAATATTTTTGTGAAAGACATCGCCGCAACCATCAGCTTCTATGAACTGCTTGGTTTTAAAGTAGCCATGAGTGTACCCGAAACCGGTACTGATCTTGTTTGGGCCATGATGACCAATGGCAGCGTTACCATGATGTTCCAAACGTTTAGCAGTTTAGCCAATGACCTGCCTGAGATAAGCCGAGTTGATGGCGGCTCATTACTGTTGTACATCAACCTGAAAAATATCCGTACCTTTTTTGAAGAGATAAAGGATAAAGTAACCGTATTAAAAGTACTTGAAGCAACCTTTTATGGTGCAACCGAATTCTCGATAAAAGATAATAATGGTTATGTGCTTACTTTTGCCGAGCATGAATAATTAACTTATTGATTAACAAATCGTCATTGCGGAGACGAAGTAATCCCCAAACAGCAGAGCGACTAAGCAAGTTTCTCTGTATAGTTCGCGATTGCTTCGTACCTCGCAATGACGCCTTTTTCATAATATGATCAACTTTAAACGTGCCGACCATATCCAGGTTTGCGTTCCGTTAGAACGGCTGGAAGAAGCAAGGATTTTTTATACCGACGTGGTGGGGTTACAACGGATAGAACGACCGGCCTTTAATTCAAAAGGTTACTGGTTTCAGATATCAAATATCCAGCTTCATTTAAGTACCGAAGATGCTTTACCGCGCACATCGCGACATACCGCCTTTGAGGTTACTGATATTGCAGAAGCGCGACGCCATTTGGAAAGCTATGGCGTTGAGTTTTGGGAAGAACCTGTTCTTCCGGATCGCACACGGTTTTCATTTATTGATCCATTTGGAAACAGGATGGAGTTGTTGCAGTTTACGGAGTAAACTAATAACTGCTGCTGGAGCCAACAAGTATTGGGAAGATTAAATTATCTATATCTTGAAATAAAAAAAATGTCATTGCGAGCGTAGCGCGGCAATCTCGTCGCGTATAGGTCGGTCTATACTTGACTTTTATGCATTGGCTACGAGACTGCCACGTCGCGCTCACGCACCATCCAGCTCGCTCCTTACAGCAATGACATGGTTAAATGAGTTTAGCGGGAGATTACAACGCCAGCTCTACCGTAGGGTCCCAAAAAACTGTTTTAAAATCCTGCACTTGATCGTCAACCACTTTTACGCCTTCACTTTCCAGCATTTCGGCCATGCGGTTACCGCCGAAATGGGCTTTTGCAGTTAACAAACCCTGACGGTTTACTACCCTGTGTGCAGGTACCGGAGGTTTTACATTCCCGGCTGCCTGCATTGCCCAGCCTACCATCCGCGATGAGCCTTTGGTACCAAGATAGGCTGCAATAGCGCCATAGGAAGTTACCCGTCCGGGTGGAATGAGCCGGGCTACCTGGTATACTTTTTCAAAAAAATTAATGTCCTCCATCAGGCGTTTTCAGGAAATGAAAACTTAAGGTAGTTAATGTTTTTGTTATCCTTTAAATATTTTTTCTCGTAGTAAGTTTTGATAGAAAGCACATCGTCTCCATATTCCGAATGATAAAGGTCTTCGGTTCTAGCGTGAAGGTTTAGCTTTAGCTCGTCAATTTTTTCGGTGGTATAAGCGTGCAGTCCGTCGTTATCAGTTTTAAGGTTAACGCAGCCATCAGGTTTTAAAATGATGACATATTTATCCAAAAACCGGGGCGATGTCAGTCGCTTTTTTTCGCGGCTTATCTGCGGTTGCGGATCGGGAAAGGTGATCCAGATTTCGTCTATTTCGCCGGGAGCAAAATAATCAAGCAGGTTCTCGATCTGGATGCGTAAAAAAGCAACATTAGGCACACCGTCTTCGATGGCTGTTTTGGCGCCGCGCCAAATGCGGTTCCCTTTGTAGTCGATACCAATGAAGTTTTTATTGGGGAACATGCGGGCGAGGTTCACGGTATATTCGCCTTTGCCGCAGGCCAGTTCAAGCACAACCGGGTTACCATTCTTAAAAAACTCAACGGCCCACCGGCCCTTAAACGGTTTGCCGGCATCTAATTGCAATACATTACTAAAGGTTTCAACCTCGGCAAAACGCCTTAACTTATCTTTTCCCACTTTACGTTTTTAAAATAAAGCGCAAAAATATTGAAATTATTTTAACACGAATGATTTGCTTGTTGCAGAGCAATTAAATCGAATTGCACGAATTGGTTTAATGGATCTGTATAGCAGGTTTGAGAAATTCGAATAATTAGCAAAATTCGTGTGGGAATTTTTAACACGAATTGATTTGCAGATTGAGCAGCAAATAATCGAATTACACGAAGTTCAAAGATTAAACTTAATTCTAATTCGTGAAATTCGTCTCAATTCGAAAAATTCGTGTAAAAATTATTATACTACTGCCCCGCCCACCGGCTTAACATAGGGCGCGGGCTTATATTCAGCATCTTCTTTCTTTTTAGTGAACTTGGCGAAAAGCGCTTTTGCTTTGTCCCAAATGTTGCTCACGGTATCCTCATTAACATAATTTGAAGCTTTTTGTGATACCAGGCCAACCAGTGTTTTTACCAAAAAGTTGGAGTGTTTAAAAAGCGTTTTATTCAAGGTAAGCGGAATCACGAACCTGGAGATGAGGTTGAGAATATCGGGATGAAAAAAACTGGTATTTTTTACACCATCAGTATCATTTGAACGCGGGAACAGCGTAAGCACAGTCGAAAATAAAGCAGAGGGGCTGTTAACGCGCGCCTTTAAAGCCACCGATTGCTGTTTTTCAAGTGTTTTTAACCTGAATATTTCGGCTTGCAGATCGCTGATGTTGGTGATATGAAGATCCATGGTTTATCTTTTAAATATTTTTTGAATAAAGATGTTGATAAGCGGCCTTTCAAGGTGTCGTTTAAATATCTTGATAAACATGGCTATCAAAAAGTAAAGCACGGCAATACATCCAAAACCCATCCAGTAAGAGTGTAAAATATCGGCAAGAAAAAAGCCTAAAGTAACACTTGCAAAAAGAAAAGCCAGTACCATGCTTATTACAGTCACCAAATCGGCAATGATGCTTGCTAATATGGAGGTACCACCTTCAATCGCTTCGTATTTTAAAAGCTTAAACCGGGTTTCGGCATATTCCTTTAACTGATCAACTATTGGGGGTACTGGTGGTTGAGTCTCTTTTTTATCTTCCATGAGTAAGGTTATATATCCCGGATGTTTTATCCGCATCCGGGATTGGTGTTATACATGCTTATGCGTGCTCCAGGTCGTCCTGATATTCTTCTTCGGCACCTTTAATTTTCGACTTGATGTTTTCAACAACTTTGTCTTTTAAGCCAACCAGATTGTCAATTTCGGCAGCGGCAGTATCTTTTATCGACTCTCCAAGGTTTTTTAATGATTCGGTAAGCTTGTCGCGGGTTTCATTGCCTTTATCAGGTGCAAACAAAATACCTAACGCTGCCCCTGCTGCTAAACCGGCAAGCAATGCAACAACTACTTTTGAGTTATCATTCATTGTAATATAATTAAAAGTTGAACATTTTATTAGTTACGTGTAAATATCCTGCCAAATATGTGCATTTGGCACAATTATTTTTATTTAAGTATAAATTAACTTTTATCAGTCAAATAAATTTTACCCTGTGTTCACAAAACTATTCAGGGCTGTACGATATATTTTATATGCTGTTAATCCGTTCAAGCCTGTCGGCCGCCATGCGGTTTGTTTCATAAATTTCCATCAGCAGCAGGAAATAGGATAGCAGTACCGGGCCAAACACCAGGCCCAGGATCCCGAAAAGGGGCAGGCCTATAAAAACGCCTATTATCGAAATAATAGGGTGTGTGTTGGCAACGCGTTTATTAATGATCATGCGCAAAAAATTATCAATATTGCCAATGAACAATAAACCGTAAGCCAGTAATGCTACTCCCTGCCAGTTGTGCCCCTGTGCAAACAATACAATGCTTGCCGGGATACATAGCGTTGGTGCTCCTACAACGGGTAAAAACGAAATAAAGATAGCGATAACCCCCCAAAAAATCGGGTCGGGAATGCCAAATATCCAAAATCCGTTGGCGAGTAGTATTCCCTGTGTAAGTGCTATAATTCCTTGGCCTAAAACGTTTGAATAGGTAGAATCGCGCAGGGCATTGGCAAATTTCAATGCGTGCTGCTCCCTGAATGGCGCATATTTCAACAACCCGGCCTCAAATTCACGTATTTGGGTAAACATGAAATACAGTATAATATACAATACCAGCAGGGTCAATATGGTGTTGGCCGCGCTGCCCAGTATAGACGGGAAAAGACCGGTGGCAAAAGTGCCTAATTTTTGTAATGTCTCTTCGGCAAAATGAGGTTGATTAAGGTTTGCGCCGGCAAATGCGTCAATTTTTGAGATCCATTGGTCAATCGGGAGATCTTTAAGGTTGATGCTTGAAATTTTGCCCACAACCATTATGCTTAGTGTTAAGAAAGGGATCACGATAACAATAAGCGATATAAAAATAATAAGCAGGGCCACCAGCGAGCGGTTCCACCCTTTGTTTTCGGCAAGATTAATGTAAAGGGGACGAAAAATGGTGAACAGCACTACTGCGCCAAGAATTGAGCTAAACAAGCTGCTGAGCGCATATAATAAGAAACAGCCAAGTATAATGATACTCGCCAGGATAATATTGTTGCGCTGCTTATAATTGAAGACTGACATGTAGGCTGTTGATTGATACTTGCTTAAACAAAAAAACGCCAAAAAGTTTTAGCGTTTCAAGCATTAATTGCAACGCCTTTAATTGGTATCGTTAAGCAGGGTATTGATCCGGATTGAACTTATTTCTATGGTATCCATGTAAAACAAACAGTCTGATGTTGGATTGGGTATTTCATACCGTAATTGCTCAAGCGCCAGGTGAATGTTTGATAATTGATTTTTTATATCGTGCCTTAATTTGCGCATGGCCTCAGCATCGTCCTTTTCTTCATGAGCACCCATTTTACTTAAGGTTAATGGCCTTCATTTTATTATAGAGGGTTTTGCGGTCGATATTCAGGATCTCGGCAGCTTTGGTTTTGTTGAAATTAACTTCCCTTAATACCCTTATAATTGTTTCATATTCGGCCTCGAGCGCGGCATTTTTAAGGTCATGACGGGGTTCTTTAGCCTCGGGCGCTTCTACCGCATGCGCTGTGGTATGATGATGCTGCGTATAATGATTAGCCGTTTCGTATGATAATTTATAGGTCGACATTTCAAGCGGCAATGCTTTAAGCGTGATCTCATTGCCCTCGGCCAAAAGTGCTGCACGGCGGATCACGTTTTTAAGCTCGCGGATATTGCCCTGCCAGCGGTAATTCATAAAGCAATCCACAACCTCCTGCGAAAACGATTCAACGTTGCGCCCGAGCTCCTGGTTGGCTATTTTTAAAAAATGTTCGGCCAGTAAGATAATATCATGGCCGCGCTCACGTAATGGCGGCATGTAAATGCTAAACTCGTTAAAGCGATGATAAAGATCTTCGCGGAAACGGCCCTTCTGAATCCCTTCCTGCAGGTTCTCGTTGGTGGCTATGATAATGCGTACATCAAGATCTATCTCTTTGGTACTGCCTATTCTTTTGACTTTACGTTCCTGTACGGTACGAAGTAAAGCTGCCTGGATCTCGTACGAAAGGTTGCCCACTTCATCTAAAAATAAAGTGCCTCCGTTAGCCATTTCAAAGTGGCCTATTTTAGTATATAAAGCGCCGGTAAATGAACCCTTTTCGTGACCAAAAAATTCACTTGCCGCGAGCTCCTTGGTTAAAGAGCCGCAATCCATGGCTATAAAAGGCTGGTTATGCCGCGGACTGTTGAGGTGAATGCTTTTCGCTACGGATTCTTTTCCGGTACCACTTTCGCCTAAAATAATAACACTGTAGTTTGTTGGTGCCACCAGTTCTATCTGCCGGGCGAGCTCTTTTGACGCGCGGCTGGTGCCGGTTACAAATTCGGCTGCAAAAACGGTTTTTTTTACAGTGTTAACTTTAGTTTTCTCAGGTAAAATAGTCGCCTGGGGCTCCTCGTCAATTTCAACCAGGGCATGGTGTGTTTCAAGGGCCTTATTAATAGTATTTAATATTTCATCGGGATACAGCGGCTTGGTGATATAATCATAGGCCCCCATTTTAATAAGCTCAACCGCCATTTTAATATCTGAATAGCCGGTGATGATGATAACCCCTGTTTTTGGATATTGAATTTTAATATTGCGGAGCATTTCGCGGCCGTCGGTGTCTTCGAGCCTGAAATCACATAGTACAAGTTGATATTCACCATTTTTCAACGCTTCCATCCCCCCGGTACCGCTTGATGCCGTACTAACGTCAAACCCATTCCGCGTCAAAAACTTCGATAGCAATAACGCCACATTAACTTCATCATCAATGATGAGGATCCTTTTCATATTCAGCAATTATTGTGCGGTAAATGTAATATTACGTGTCAAAATACAAACAATGTGCTAATTTATACGATTTATTTAATTATAAAGGTTCATATCAACTAAAAAAACATAATAAAAAGGGGAGCCCGAATGAGCTCCCCTTTTTATATCAAGGTATGTGTAGGGCCATATATTAAAAGCCGTACGCTACACGTAAACCTATAAAGTTAACCTTGCTTGCGTCAACGCCGGTAGCATATTTGGTAGTTGCTTCGTAGCGGATACCAGCATCAATAAAACTGCTTGCACTTACCGGGAACTGAACACCAACTTGCGGAGCGTAAACAAATGCAGTTGATTTATTAGCGCCAACGTCAGATTTGTTTAGCAGGAATGCAGCACCGGCTTCACCTTGTACGTAGAAGTTGCTGATCGGGAAGTATTTCAAACCTGCTTTAACCGGGATCAAATGAAAATCGGTAGGGCTAACAGTTGTATTACCTACAACCACATCATTTTTACCAAAGATATTGTTGTAACCTGCGTTAACAGTAACAAATAACTGGTTTGAAACCACCGGGATATCAGCTTGTACCGAACCGCCTAAATTCCACTTGTAGTTATCTTTGAAATCGCCAAGAGGAATGCCTGCGTCAACACCGATGCTGTAACGGATGCCGCTTTTAGTTGTAGTTGATGTTGTAGTAGTGGTGGTAGGTGTAGATGTTTGTGCTTTTGCACCAAATGCTAAGCCTGCAAATGCAAGGGCTAATGCTGAAACTTTGAATAAATTTTTCATAACTATTGTTGTGTTTTTGATATATGTTGTTTTAAACACACAGCAAATTAACAACACAAATCAGATGCGATTTTTCATCCAAAAGTCATGAATATTTAATCGATTGATTAATAGTAATTTATTTTTTGACCCTATTGGTATTTTAGTCAGGGCAGTGTAAAATGCCGTCGTAATTGCTGTTTTTCTGTCAAAATTAACATTGGCTTAACATGTGTTTTTGACCCGAAAAATGATGAATTCTGCGTGAAATTGGGCGAAACGATTAAATATCGAAAAAAAATCCTGTGAATTTAATGTACAATGTGCATCCGGTAATCATTATAGAACCGCCAAAACAAAAAGGGCTTAAGCAAATGCCCAAGCCCTTTAGTTGGCTAAAATAATAGCGGATATTATTCTTTATTCTCCAATTCGGCAGCAGCCGGTTCGTCGAGGAACCATTCTACTTCGCCGGATATGGAATCAATAAGCTGCGCCGGATAAAGCTCAATGTCCTCATCATCTTCCAGGATGTGTTTTACAGCTTCGGCTTTACCTGCGCCGTAAACTAAGAATGCTATTTGAGCAGCATCATTAATAAGCGGTGCGTTGAGGGTAATGCGCCATACCTGCTGGTCTTCAAGCCATACTTCCTTTACGCCGGGTACACGGTCATGCAGCACCGGTGTATAAGGGAATAATGATGCGGTGTGCGAGTTATCGCCTAAGCCTAACAGCACCAGGTCAAAACTAGCTTCGCCATCATCAAAAAACGCCGAGATCACCTCCCAGTATTTGGCAGCGGCTTCGGCAGGGCCAAACGATGTCTCAACCGGGAAAATCTGTGCCGGACTGATCATCAATGGCTCAAACAACGCTTTTTTTGCCATTAGGTAGTTGCTGTCCTTATGGTCATGTGGCACGTTGCGCTCATCGCCAAAAAAGAAGAAAACCTTTTCCCAGTTCACCTGGTCGGCGTATGTTGTTGAAGCTAATAGTTCGTATAGCTTTTTAGGTGAGCTGCCGCCCGAAAGCGCCACACTGAACTTCCCGTTTTTGTTAATAGCTTCGGTAGCCAGGGTAACAAAGTGATCTGCCAGCCCGGTTAAAACTTCACCTTCCGTGTTATAGATATTCAGTTTCATCAGCTTTTTATTTTTTACCGTTTACAGGTAAAGTAAACCAATTATAACCGTCGCGGGCAATTAAAGCTTCTGCTGCTTCAGGGCCCCATGAATCGGCCGAATAATTAGGGAAGTTAAGGCTCTTTTTATTTTGCCATGTGTTTAGTATCGGCATTACCAGTTCCCATGCTGCCTCAACCTGGTCACCACGCATAAACAGGGTTTGATCGCCCATCATGGTATCCAGGATCAGTGTTTCATAAGCTTCAGGCGCCTGGTTGGTATAAGTACCTTTATAGTCAAACACCATATCAACGGCGTTTAATACCATATCGATACCCGGGCGTTTAGCCTGAACCTGCAAACGGATGCTCATCTCTGGCTGAATGCTGATGATCAACCTGTTTTGCTGCCAGCTTTCAGTAGCTTCGGCCGGGAAAATCTGGTGAGGGACATCTTTAAACTGGATAGTGATAACTGAAGATGACTGGTGCATTCTTTTACCTGTACGCAAGTAGAATGGTACACCTTGCCAGCGCCAGTTGTCGATGAAGAACTTAATTGCTGCAAAAGTTTCGGTATTTGATTCCGGATTAACTTTTGGTTCTTCGCGGTATCCCGGTACTTCTTTACCTTTCATCCATCCGCTGCCGTATTGGCCCCTAACTGTTGAGTTACGTACGTCTTCAGCGGTAAACTTGCGCATTGCTTTCAATACGTCAACTTTGCGGTCGCGTACTTCGTCGGCGCTAAAACTGATAGGAGGTTCCATAGCCACGTGGCAAAGCAATTGCAGCAGGTGGTTCTGGATCATATCCCTCATCGCACCTGAGCCATCATAATAGTCGCCGCGTTCTTCAACGCCCAATTGCTCGGTAACTGAAATTTGTACGTGCTCAATATGGTTACGGTTCCATAACGGCTCCATAATGGAGTTGGCAAAACGGAAAGCCATGATATTTTGAACAGTTTCTTTACCCAGGTAATGATCGATACGATAGATCTGGCATTCATCAAAAATGCTTTTCAATAACTGGTTCAGATCTTTTGCAGTTTCCAGGTCGTGTCCAAATGGCTTCTCAATGATGATCCTTACACGTTTTTTATCATCGGCCAGTTTAGCTTTTGATATGTTTGAGGCAATGATCGGGAAGAAATTAGGCGCTACCGCAAGGTAAAACAACACGTTTGCCTTAGTTTTCCACTCGGCGTTGTGTTTCTCAATGCGTTTGCCAAATTCTTTGTATGTTTCAAAATCAGTAGCGTCAGATACCTGGTAATAAACGTTTTTTACAAATTCGGCCCATTGTTTATCATCCGTTTTACCGCTGCGCGAAAACTGGTTGATATCTTTATATAGGTTTTCTCTGAACTGCTCGTCGGTTAGCTTGGTACGACCGGTACCAATGATTGAAAATTGTTTGGGCATCCATCCATCTAAAAATAGATTATATAGGGCCGGCGCAATTTTCCGGGAGTTCAAATCTCCCGTTCCACCAAAAATGATAAATATGGTAGGGTCTGATTTAGCTGTTGTGCTCATTGTTTTGTTTTAATTAATAGCGTCAATTAGTCGTTTGCCGGAGCCCATTGTGTATGGAAGGTGCCTTCTTTACCAATCAGCTCATAAGTGTGCGCGCCAAAATAATCACGCTGGGCCTGGGTAAGGTTTGAAGGCATTCTTTCGCTGCGGAAAGCATCAAAATAGCTCAATGCTGAAGCATAACCAGGAGCAGCAACACCGGCAGCAATAGTAGCCGATAATACTTTCCTGATGCCTGGTAAGGTACCGGCAACCAATGCCTGTATATCACTGTCAAGCAACAGGTGAGGCAGTGCCTGATCTTTATTGTAAGCGTTGTAAATGTCATTCAAAAACTCTGAACGGATGATACAGCCGCCTCTCCAGATCTTGGCAATTTCGCCTAAATGTAGGTCATATTTATATTCTTCAGATGCTTTGGTAAGCAGGTGCATACCCTGTGCATAAGTAAGGATGCTGGTAAAATAGAAAGCCTGCTCTAAAGCAACCAATAACTCCTCCTTATCGCCTTTAAGCTCGATAGGGTCGTTATAAAGGGCAGAAGCTTTTTCGCGCAGTGATTTGTATTTTGAAAGATCGCGCATAGATACCGATGTATCGATGGTTGGGATTGGAGTTACCAAATCCATAGCCACCTGCGACGTCCATTTACCTGTGCCTTTAGCTTTCGCTTCGTCCTTAATATCATCTAACAATAAATGATCGGTTCCAGGTGCTTTGTATTTGAAAATATCTTTGGTGATATCTAAAAGGAATGACTGTAAACGGCCTTCGTTCCATTTAGTGAACAGATCGCCAATTTCGTCGTTACCTAACTTTAAGCCTTTTTTAAGGATCTCATAAGTTTCGGCAATTACCTGCATGATACCGTACTCGATACCATTGTGAACCATTTTAACAAAGTGACCTGATGCGCCAGGGCCAATGTAAGTAACACAAGGTTCGCCATTAACTTTAGCAGCGATGGCTTCAAAAATAGGTTTCATCACAGCATAAGCATCCTTATCACCGCCCGGCATCATGCTTGGGCCGCGACGGGCACCCTCTTCACCGCCTGATACACCCATACCGAAGAAATGCAGGCCTTTAGCCTCCAGTTCCTCAACACGACGGTTTGTATCAGTAAAGTGCGAGTTACCGCCATCAATCAGGATATCGCCTTTTTCCAATAACGGGGTTAATTCCTCAATTACAGCGTCAACAATTTTACCGGCAGGCACTAACATCATGATAGCCCTTGGTGTGGTAAGGCTGTGTATAAATTCTTTAACATCGGCAAAGCCCTTGGCGGCCCTGTCACCAGCTTCCTGGTTCAATGAATCTACTTTACCGGTATCTTTATCGTGCCCGGCCACCGCGAAGCCATGATCGGCCATGTTCAGCAGCAGGCTGCGACCCATAACACCCAGGCCTATCATACCAAAGGCGTATTTATTTTCTGTTGCGCTCATGTTGTTTTGAGGTTTTCTTTTTTAAGAGTTTCTAAAATTTTCTTAGTGTTTTCGAGGCTGGTATGCTGGAACGACCGGATGCCTAATTTTTGCGCGGTATCGACAAACATTTTCCTGTCGTCGAAATAAACGCATTGCTGAGGCGATACCTGGGCTATACCCATAGCTAACTGCCAGATACCCGGATCAGGTTTACGCATTTTTACTTCGCATGATGATACAAAGGCATCAAAACATTCATGCAGCTTAAACTTACGTACCCTATAATCGTTTAGCTCCTTACCCTCGTTGTTCACTGATATAATGCGGAAGCCGCAATCTTTTTTCCAATCTTTCAGGAATTGCAGCATAGGCAATTCAACAGAGGTAGAATAGATAAAATCCTTAAAATCTTCGCGTACAAAATCCCGCGGGTGGTTAAATATCACCGTATCAAGGTATTCGTCGAGCGTGATGCTACCAATTTCATATACGTTAAAAATGAAATTATGCAGCGCGTTAACTTCGTCGTAATCAAGGTTAAAACGTTTGGCCGCTTCTTCGCGCGCCTCATGCCCCCATCCGTTCGACAGCAAAATGCCGCCCACGTCAAAAAAAAGGATCTTCAGATCAGCAACTTCCATAGATGTATTTGTATTGAAGTCGTTAGCCTAAGTCCTAAGTTCAAAGTCAAAGAGATAATCCCGACTTCGAACTTAAGACTTCCGACTTAAGACTTAGAACTTGATTACTTATTCTTCTGTGTTTCGATGGCGTTCAACAACTTTTCAAATGGCTTGTTGAATTTTTCGATGCCTTCATCTTCTAACTGCTGGGTTACAGCAGCAAGGTCGATACCTAAAGATGGTAGTTTGGCTAAGATCCCGGTAGCTTTATCTAAACCGGTTTCTAACGTGTTTGCAGCAACACCATGATCACGGAAAGCGTCAACAGTTTCCAAAGGAACGGTATCAACTGTGTCCGGGCCAATTAATGCCTCAACATATTTGGTATCTTTAAAAGCAGGGTTTTTACTACCTGTACTTGCCCATAATAAACGCTGTGGTTGTGCACCTTGCTCGGCAAGTTTTTTCCACCTTTCGCTGCTGAATACCCTTTTATAAATTTCGTATGCTTTTTTAGCTGATGCGATTGCGACCTCACCATACAGCTCTTTTTCGCCTTTTGCTTCAATGATCGGGTCCACAACAACATCAATACGGCTCAGGAAGAAACTGGCTACTGACGCAATGTGGGCAATTTTATGACCTGCAGCTAAGTGCTCTTCCAAACCGGCAATGTAAGCTTCGGTTACTTCTTCGTAACGCTCTAAACCAAACAGCAGGGTAACGTTAATGTTGATGCCTTTTGCAATAGATTGCTGAATAGCGGCCAAACCTGGTTTAGTGCCAGGGATTTTGATCATTACGTTTTCGCGGTTAACTTTTTTCCAAAGTTCTTCGGCTTGTTTAGCAGTACCTTCAGTATCTAAAGCCAGGAACGGAGAAACCTCAAGGCTTACGTAACCATCAACTTTGTTTGATTCTTCGTAAACGCCTTTAAACAGGTCGGCAGCAGCCTGGATATCTTTAACAGCTATTTCAAAAAACAGCTTTTCGTTGTCGCTTTCAGATTTGAGCGCGGCAATATCAGCATCATAATCAGAACTGCTGCTGATAGCCTTTTCAAAAATTGCAGGGTTTGAAGTAACGCCGCGTACGCCGTCAACGTCAATTAATTGTTTAAGTTTTCCTGATGAAATGATCTCACGGTCAATAAAATCAAGCCAGATACTCTGACCAAAACCATGTATCTGCGCTACGTTATTAGTTGCCATAATAGGGTTTGTTTTTGTGTTTGTTAATTATTTTGTTAAAAGCGCGATGAAGGTAGTAAAAATTGCTACCAAATCGGTCTATTATGTAAAGTTCTTAATAAGAATGTCAGTAATTGTAAGATTTATATCATACTTTGTTAACATTTCCGGGGTAAGTCTGCAGTTTTTAGCAGTAAATGCCGGTTTTTAGTCTTAAATTAGAATTAGCAAATCAAAAGTCTCATTTTCTTTAAGATTTCGGACTAAAGATGTCGACTTAAGGCTAAATCTAACTGTTCGAGGCCATGATAATATTTACATCAAAGCCGATAAAAAGCCCGCTTTCAATTACACCTGTTATCGATTTAATATCCCTTTCAAAACTTTTACCAATTTCATCGAATTTGCAATCCAATACAAGGTTGCCATTTTCTGAAATTATCGGGCCGTCTTTACCTTTTGCCGGACGGATAGCTATTTCGATGGCCCCTAAACTTTTCAGCTCCTTTTCCACATAAGGCAATGCCTGCGGGAAAACCTCGATAGGTACCGGAAATTTCGAGCCTAATTTATCAACCATTTTCGACTCATCAACTATAATATAACTTACTTCACTTGAGCTGATGAGCAACTTCTCTTTAAACATAGCCCCGCCGCGCCCTTTGATCAGGCTTTTGTCGGGGTCAACCTCATCTGCTCCGTCAAAAAGCCAATCGGGTTTATATTCATACAGTGTTGTAACAGGCAAACCTAATTTGGCGCAAAACATAGAAAGCTCTACCGAAGTAGGGATAGCCTTTACATTCAGCTTTTCATCTTTTACCCTTTGGGCAATGGCCACCAAAGCCAGGTATGATGTTGAACCCGAGCCAACACCTATAATATCGCCATCCTTAACTTTTGCCGCTATTTCGGCAGCTACCTTTTGTTTGCCTTCGATATTGATAATCTTATCGGCCCACTCCAGGTTATTTATCAGGTTGCTGTTCCAGTTCATGTTAGTTTAGAATCAAGAAGTCAAGAGTCAAGAGCCAGGAAAATCTTGATTCCTGACTCTTGATTTCTTGCCTCTATAAAAGAGCTTTTGCTTTTTTAACAACGTTATCAACAGTAAAGCCGAAGTGTTTGTACAGGTCTTCGGCAGGGGCCGATTCACCAAAGGTGGTCATGCCCAGCATATCGCCTTCGTCGGTGATGTATTTGTGCCAGCCCATTGGTGATGCCATTTCAACCGCCAAACGTTTTTTACTTGCTTTAGGGAATACTGATTCTTTATAAGCCGCATCCTGTTTTTCAAACAATTCCCATGATGGCATACTTACCACGCGGGTTGAAATGCCTTCAGCTTCCAGTTTTTCCTGTGCCTGCATAATTAAAGCGACTTCAGATCCGGTAGCGATCAGGATCAAATCAGGGCCTTTGCTGCCTTCTGAAAGGATGTAAGCACCTTTTTCCAGGTTTTCGGCTTTGCCATATTTGTCCTGATCAAGGATAGGTAAGCCCTGACGGGTGAAGATCAGCACAGTTGGGCCGCCTTTTTTCTCGATGGCAACACGCCATGCATGCGCGCTTTCGTTGGCATCAGCCGGACGGATCACGGTTAAGTTTGGTATCGAACGTAAAGAAGCCAATTGCTCAATAGGCTGGTGAGTAGTACCATCCTCGCCCAAGCCGATACTGTCATGGGTATAAACAAAAATCGGGTTTATTTTCATGATGGCTGCCAAACGGATTGGCGGGCGCATATACTCAGAGAACATCAGGAACGTAGCCCCAAAAGGTAATAAGCCTTTGGTTAAAGCCATACCGTTTAACGCAGAACCCATGGCATGCTCACGGATTCCGAAGTGGAAGTTGCGGCCTGCACGGTTTTCTGATGTAAACGAATCGTACTCTTTCAGGTTTGTTTCTGTTGATGGAGCAAGGTCGGCCGCACCGCCAATAAGGTTTGGCAATGCCGGCGCAATAGCGTTTAATACTTTGCCTGAAGCCTGGCGGGTTGCCATTTTAGGGTCCGAACCTTTAAATACCGGCAATTTATCTTTCCAGCCCGCAGGTAGTTCGCCTTTCGCGGCAGCTTCGTATTCGGCTGCTAATTCAGGGAATTTTGCTTTATAATCTGCAAATAATTTGTTCCATTTTTCTTCAACTGCAGCGCCGCGTGCACCTTTTTTGTGATAGTAATCCAGCACCTCGTCAGGTACGTTGAATGATTTTTCAGGATCGAAACCGAAGAATTGTTTTACCAGTTTAATTTCATCGGCACCCAGCGGCGAACCATGTGAACCTGCAGTGCCCGATTTATTAGGGCTGCCATAAGCTATCAGCGAACGAACGCGGATAAATGACGGTTTCTGAGTTTCGGCTTTAGCATTGATGAGGGCCAGCTCAAGCGCATGGGTGTCATTAACATCTGTCAAATCCTGTACGTGCCAGCCGTATGCGCGAAAACGGGCGCTTACATCTTCATTAAAAGCAATATCAGTGCTGCCTTCAATTGAGATGTGGTTGTCATCATATAAATAGATCAGGTTACCCAATTGCAGGTGACCAGCCAGTGATGCCGCTTCTGAAGTTACGCCCTCCATCAAGTCGCCATCACTGCAGATGGTGTAAATATTGTAATTGAATAGCTCGAAACCTGCCTTATTGTAACGTGCGGCCAAATGTTTTTGCGCGATAGCGAAACCTACCGCGTTGGCAAAGCCCTGTCCCAGCGGACCGGTAGTTACCTCAATGCCCGGGGCCAAGCCATATTCGGGGTGACCGGCAGTTTTGCTGTTTAGCTGGCGAAACTGTTTGATATCATCTAAAGAAAGATCATAGCCCATTAAATACAAAAAGTTGTACTGTAAAATACAAGCATGGCCTGCCGAAAGGATAAACCTGTCGCGGTTTGCCCAATCAGGGTTTTTAGGGTTGTAGTTCAAAAACTTTGTCCATAAAACGTGGCCCATCGGTGCCAGCGCCATAGCTGTACCCGGGTGGCCTGAGTTTGCTTTTTGCACAGCATCGGCTGCCAATACCCTTACGGTATCAATCGCCAATTTTTCTATGTCTTGTTGGTTTTCCATTTTGTTATCAGGTATTGTAGTTAGTGTTATTTTTTAATTTATTCGGTAGGTGTTGCAATTTTTCGTTTGGTTTTACTTTCGTCCTCGCTGAGCCAAAGCCTCGCGCCACCTTTGATACCATCGGCATTGGTAACTATCTTCATATTTTTGTCGAGCTTAAAAGTAAGCTCATCTGAATTGCCGCCGCCAATGTATAAAGTATCGTAATTGAATACAGTTTTCAATATTTTGAAAACCTTTTTCATGCGTTTGTTCCATTTCTCTTTGCCTTCTTTCTCCAAAGCCTTCTCGCCGATATAGTTATCATAGGTAATACCTTCTTTTATCGGGAGGTGCGCCAGCTCAAAGTGGGGCAATAAATGACCGTCCATTAACAAAGCAGTACCAAAACCTGTGCCCAGGGTTATCACCATTTCGAGGCCTTTCCCGGCAACTACGCCAAGCCCCTGCATATCGGCATCGTTTACCACCTGTGTTGGTTTGCCTAATGCTTTTTCCAGTTTTTTGCTTAAATCAACATCGGCCCAGTAATCGGTACCAAGGTTAGGCGCGGTTTTAACAACCCCGTTTTTTACATAACCCGGAAAACCAACCGATATTTTATCATATGCCGGAAAATCCTTCACAAGGGTGTTGATAGCTTTTATAACGTTTTCGGGATTTGCAGGAGCGGGAGTAGGTATCTTGTCGTACTCCATTTTTAAATCCCCTTTTTTATTCAGGATAGTGGCTTTAATGTGTGATCCACCGATATCGATTGAGAGAACCCTTAATTGGGATGGTGTTTTTTTCATTTAGCGTAATTTATTTAGCTGGTTAGCAATTTGGTGAAACCCTTAGTTCCCAGCGCATAAATATCACATTTTAATAATATCAAATTGTTAAATAATGCGATAAAATCAATTTATCCCATTAAAGCAACAAAGGTAAAGTTAGCGTTGCTTTTATTTAACGAGTCAATATTTAAAAGTATTTTACTTATGCGTGGCAAAATCAGTGCAATTAAGGTAAAATGTAAATACCCCGGTTATTTTTTTCAAATGCTTAAACTGTTATTACCTGTTTTAAGTGTAAAAGTTTTTCCTTTCCACACAAAAATGCCCGATGTGTTTTTGGGGAGCGCTATGTTGATACTCCATTTTCCTTTATCGAACACATATTTGGCATAAACTTTTCCGTTAGGGTGAGGCACTTCACCGCTGATATTTCTGATCTGGCCCAAATGCGGCTCAATTTTTATTTTGCTGAAACCCGGCGCGTACGTATCCACGCCTAAAACAGTACGGTAAAATTCAATATTCGGACTTGCACCCCAGGCGTGACAATCGGAGCGGTTATGGTCAAGGTCGGAGATTTCGGCCCAGGTGGTTAAGCCCATTTTGATATTATCCCGCCAGATGTTAAGCCAGTTTAAATAATCATCGCCGAAACCGCCTTTAACCATGGCCTGGTGCAGGTAATATTTAAAGTAGATAGTGCATTTGGTGAGTGTGCTGTCATTCAATAATTTTAAGCTGATGTTATGCGCTGTGGCATTGGATACCATACCTGCTAATATTGCTATAGAATTGGTATGCTGCGAAAATAATTGCTTGTCCTCGGTATCGGCATAAAGTTTTTTGCCAGCATCCCAGTATTTACTTTGGATAGCGGTTTTTAATTGCGCTGCTTTGGCCTTGTACATTTCAGCAAACGCGGGCATTCCCATTTTTGCTTCTATTTCGGCGGCCTGCCGATAGGCCCACATCAACTGCAGATCTAATATAGCCGAAGTGCCTTTGGCGCTTTTAGGGGCCTGGCCAAAATCCCAGCCTTTGTCATTAACCCAGTCAACAAATGTCCAGTACGGGGTATCTTTTAAGGAGCCATCGGCTTGCTGATACTTGCTGAAAAAATTGAGCACATCGCGCATGCCGGGCAGCTTGTCTTTAATAAATAAACTATCGGGCCGGTACATCCAGTAATCATGCAGCATGCCGATATACCAGAGCGAAAAGGTGGAAATAATTTGGGGCGAGAATGAGGGGTGGCGGCTCAGTGTGATGCCCTCGGCCAGACGGGAATGATCCATCTGGTTGATGGCGTTGCGCACCAGGCGGTCATCGCCGCTATTATAAAAAGATACCAGCGCCTGGATGCGGGTATCGCCAACGTATTGCAGCTGTTCGTAGTATGGACAGTCGGTATAGGTTTCACCAGCGCAAAGGCGGGCGGTGCGCCAGCCAATATCCAGCATCTGCTGCATTTCGGGGTTGGAAGTTTCCAGTTTAGCATTCATTTTAAATGGATACCCGGTGAATGTTCCATAGATATCGTCAATAACCAATGGCTCATCTTTGGTGGTTATTTTTACTTCGATATACCTGAAAGTGCGCCATGTTAAGGTAGTAAATGAATTGCCGGAGGCGCCGTCAGCAACTATGCTGTCGCGCCTGCCAACAAAGATCTTTCCATCCACATCATTCCGGTTACCTTTAACCGGGCCTTCCGGGCCACTTAAACTTTTAAAAAGCGATTCGGTATAAGTAATGCCAATACCGGCGTTTTTGCCCTTGCTGAAATTGAGGGTTAAAAACGCGTTAGTTAAATAGGTTTGATCGAGCAATAAAGTAGCCGACGTATTAGCCGGGATAATACCCGCTGTTTTTGTTGCCGGGAATGTAGATGAAACAGTTACCCCATCCGCCTTCCGTAAAACCGGGATCCTTTGCAAGGTCATTTCCATGGCGGGTATTGACGATGGAACCAGCATCCAGCCAAAGGCATTGGTTACGCCTTTGGGATTTCCGTTGTCAATACGGATAGCATTTTTCCAGCTACTGTCATCAAGCCCGGTCGTGTTCCAATCTTTTATAGAGAGGTTTAAATCTATCCGCTCGCCCGGCCCGGCAACATAATAGGGATGCCAGCCTATACCGGTGATAGGCTTAAATGATTTATCACGGATACATTTCCAGGTTTTATTGGTATTGATTATTTCTTCATTTGGCGTATCGCCCTGCATAATGAAACCTGTTTGTAAGGAGATCTGTGCTTCGGGGCGATAATCGCCATCATTCCAAACTACAGCGGCAATGAGGTTTTTGCCCGGCTGAAGATATGGTGCCAGATCAACCGTTTCATAATTCCAGTAATAGGTATCTCCGCGGGCGGGGCCTAACGAAACCAAAGTTTGGTTAACATATAATTTATAACGATTATCTGCCGATATATGAACGACGAAGGAAGCAGGCTTAGCTGAAAGCTCAATGCTTTTCCTGAAGTAATAAACGCCATATTCTTTTAATGATTCCTGTGGAACAGTGATCCACGATGCTTTCCACTGGTGTTTTAAAAGCGCCGGACTGATGGTTTGCGCATAGGTGGATGCTGTAATAAAAAGAAAACACAAAAAAAAGTAACGTTTAAAAGATGTCTTCATGAAATAGGGTGGTTTATAGGTGATCGGCATTTGCCTGTACAGCTAAATTACAATTAAAGCTTTAATTTATATGCAATATGCCTATTGGCCGGCAGGCCTGATAGTGGAATATTTCATAATTCCGTTATCTTTATTTTTTACAAACCTAAAACTATGGATGTATTAGCCGTCTTTTTATTAGTGGTGATCATTATAATAATGCTGAACCACAAGGGCAGTTTAAACAATAAGATCAAAGAACTTGAATTTAGAATATTCGAACTAAAAGGTATTATTGAACAGCTTAAGATAACCCGGCCGGGTGCTGAAGATGTCAAAAAAGCAGAAGAACGGGCACCTGCAATCATAGCTCCGCCACCTGCACCTTTTATACCAGAACATCCTGTTGAAAAACCGAAAGCTCCTGTTGAGGCAGAGATAAAACCAGAACCTATTACACCTCCAAAAATTGAACGGCAGCCCGAAGTTATTGAAGACAGCCAGTCGATTATCAATCGCCCTATAAAAACACGCGATTTTAGGCCCGCGAAACCTTTGCAGCCCAGGCCGTCTTTCTTTGAGCGCCATCCCGACCTGGAAAAATTCATTGGCGAAAATCTCATCAATAAAATAGGCATAGCCATCCTGGTGCTGGCCATTGGCTTCTTTGTAAAATATGCTATCGATAACGATTGGATAGGCTTAGTAGGCCGCGTGGGCATAGGTATTGTTTGCGGCGGTATTTTGATTGGTGTTGCACACGCACTCCGCAACAGTTATAAAGCGTTCAGCTCAGTATTGGTGGGCGGTGGTCTGGCTGTGTTTTATTTTACCATAACGCTGGCCTATCAACAGTTTAACTTGTTTAATAGCCAAACAACAGCATTCATCATTTTAATTGTGATCACCATTTTTGCAGTGGTACTCTCCTTATTATATGATAAGCAGGAACTGGCCGTAATTGCTTTGGTTGGCGGTTTTGCCAGTCCTTTTATGGTGAGCAACGGAAGCGCCAACTATAACGGCCTGTTTATTTATCTGCTGATATTAAATACCGGGCTGCTCATCATTGCGTACTATAAAGCATGGAGGGTGCTTAACATTGTTTCGTTTGGTTTTACGGTAATTGTTTTTTCAACGGTGCTGTATACACTTAAACCTCCTACCTACCATTTCGGCTTTATTTACGCCAGCATTTTTTACGCGCTTTACTTTTTTATCAACATAGCCAACAACGTACGCGAAAACAAAAAATTTATCGCGTCCGATTTCAGCATTTTGCTGCTCAATACCGGGTTATATTTTGCTACCGGCCTGTACCTGTTAACCATGATGCATGCTGAGCAATACCGGGGTTTGTTTTGTATTTGCCTGGCTGTGGTAAACCTGGTGCTTTCATACGTCCTGTTCCGCAATCGTAAGGTGGATACTAATATTTTGTACCTGCTTATCGGCATTACGCTCACGTTTATTTCGTTAGCTGCTCCTATTCAGTTGCATGGCAATAACATTACCATTTTCTGGGCTTCGGAAACGGTGCTGCTTTACTGGTTGTACCTGCGCTCGGGCATCCAGCTTATAAAATATACATCTGTGTTTTTATGGATAGCCATGCTGCTGAGCTTGTTAATGGATCTGTTCCAAACTTATGGTAACTACAGTTTGAGTTTGACCATTATTGCCAATAAGGGTTTCATCACTACACTATTCGCTGCTGTGAGTTCATTTTTACTTTCGGTATTGGTTAAAAAGGACGCAACCAAGCTGGAGCATACCAATGTTTTCACCGATCAACTTTTTGGGGTAGCCGCGCTTGTGCTTTTATTTTTAAGCGGTCTGCTGGAAATCAACCACCAGTTCCTGAACCATTACCCGGATACCAACCTTAATATTTTATATGCGATGGTGTATACGCCTGTGTTTGTATTTATCTACTATACGTCATCGCCCAAAATACAGGTTATCAATTTTAGCAGCAACACAAAATTTGTGATACTGTTCATCTGCCTGGTTGTTTACCTGTTACTTACACCACAATATTATTCGCTGCAACATTTGATGCTCGAAACTAAGAAGCCGTCGATCAGTCATTTTATGGCACATTGGATTGGTGCTGTATTTATCGGTCTGTTGTTTTACAGGGTGATCCGCTTATGTCAGCAAAATATGAACGAAGGCCTGAAAAAAGCGTTTACCTGGGTATTAAGCGCGGGCGTTGTATTGTTTTTAAGTTTTGAGGTGAGCCTGATGAGCAACCTGCTATTTTTTAGTAAAGCTAATTCTATCGATCAAATAGAAACCGTATACGTAAAAACCGGCTTACCCGTATTATGGGGACTGCTTTCCTTCGCATTGATGTGGCTGGGCATGAGGTACAAACTGCGGGTGATGCGTGTAGCTTCGCTAACGCTGTTCTCGCTCACACTATTAAAATTATTTTTGTTCGATATTAAAAACATCCCGGTTTGGGGTAAAATAGCTGCTTTCTTTTGTTTGGGAGTACTATTGCTTATTGTGGCCTTTATGTACCAGCGAACAGCAAAAAGATCCATTGCCGATGATGAAGCTAAAAAAAATGAATAAGCTAATACTTTTAACACTGCTGCTTTGCGGGGCTATATTACCGGCATCGGCACAAAAAAATTTTAAATATAAAGCCGCGCTGCACAAGATTGACAGCACCGGTTTTTACCGCATTGGCTTACAGCCGGAATTGGTAGCAAAGGCCAAACCCGACCTGTCGGACATTCGCATTGCAGACGCGAAAGGCGACTTTGTGCCTTACATCCAGGCTGGCAGCCTGCCGCAAAGAAGCCAGCAAAGCTTTGTTGTTTTCCCGGAGATCAGTAACACGCCAAAAACCGATACCAGTACTGTTTTTATCATAGAAAATAAAACCGGACTGGTACTCGACCGCCTTTGGATCAGGCTGCAAAACACAGCCGTAAAACGTAAAGTGAACCTGCTGGGCAGCGATGATCTGAAACAGTGGTTTGCCATCCAGGAAGAGATCCCCTTGCAGGAAGCTGTACAAAACAGTGAAGGCACCTACCTGCAATCGTTATCCTTCCCGGCGAGTAACTATCGCTATTTAAAAATCCAGGTAAACGATAAAAACAAAAACCCGGTTAAGTTTTTGGAGGCCGGCATTTATACAGAGTACGCATCAACAGTTCAAAGTTACACGCCTGTTGCGCCTTTAGACATCACCCGTACCGATAGTAATAAAACTACCTTTATCGACATTAAGCTGAACGATAATTACCAGGTAAACAAATTGCACCTCAATATCAGCGCACCAAGGTATTATAAACGAAGTGTTACCGTTTGCCAGTTTATAAACAATGGCAGGGAGCTCTTGAGCGAAGCCGAACTGTCATCAGATAAAACAACTGATCTGTTAATTGCAGCAAAAGCCAACCACCTGTTAATAGAGATAAGCAACGGCGATAATCAGCCGCTGAGCATCGGCGAGATCAAAGCGTTTCAATCTGACGAATATTTGATCAGCTACCTTGAAGCCAAGCAAAGCTATCGGTTCCTGGTCGGCGATCCTTCAGCTCAGGCACCGGAATATGATCTTAAGTTTTTTGCTGATAGTATTGGAGGGAACACCCCGGTTATTAAACATGAGGCTGTTGTTAAAAATACCGGCTATGCAGTGGCAGCAAAACCTGCCGGGAAAGATTACACTGTACTGATTTGGGTGGCTATTATTGTTTCGTTAGGGTTGTTGTTGTTGTTGACTTTGAAGATGACCAGGGAGGTGAAGAAAAAGGAAGGGGAAAGATAAGATTTACACCCTTTAAATTTAGGATGAGATTGGATGTAGAGGTTTGCCCATCCCGGCAGACTTATACTTTAGAGCAAATAACCGTCAGCAGAAGCTTAGAGAGTAAATCAAAGTTTTACAAACCATCGACTATGGTTTATGGACTATCAACCACAAATTCTTACATTTGTATTGAGGTAAAAATTGGATAAAGTAAAAGTTTTAGAGAAATATCTACCGGCAGAAGCGGCCCCGCTCATTGCCCGGTGGATTGACTACTTCAAATGTGAATTTAAAATTTCGCGCAACCGTAACAGTAAATTTGGCGATTACCGCTCACCTTATGGCGGCAAAGGTCACCGTATCTCGGTTAATTACGACCTTAACCCCTATGCTTTCCTGGTAACTACAGTGCATGAGTTTGCACACCTGCATACCTGGAACGAGCATAAGCAAAAAGCCAAACCTCACGGAACAGAATGGAAAAACAATTTCAAAAAAATGATGCAGCCATTTTTTGAAAAAGAGATTTTCCCGGCAGATGTTAAAAAGGCTATTGTAAACTACCTGGATAACCCGGCGGCGTCAAGCTGCTCAGATTTGAACCTGTACCGCTCGCTGCGCAAATATGATCCCCCCAAAACATCCGAAGCAATTTTAACGGTAGAAAAGATCCCGATTAAGGCATTGTTTAAGCTAAAGGACGGTAGAGTGTTCCGCAAAGACGAAAAGCTGCGTAAGCGCTTTAAATGTACCGAAGTAGCTACTAAGCGTATCTATCTGTTTAGCCCGGTAGCGGAGGTGGAGTTGATTGAAGGGGCAACGGCGGCGTAGCATACTTTTTTATTTAAGCCGTTTTAACTAAATTAGCATAAAAGTATTTACAACATGAGTACTACCATCCCTGCAACTGCTGTCGATATATACCGGATGCTGCCCGAGGGTACCAGGTGCGAAGTGTTGTACAACCAACTCATCATGACCCCGGCACCTAACACCGATCATCAATTCATTTCCGTAAAGCTTTCGGCGCTGTTATATAACTTTTTAGAAGAAACAGGCAAAGGTGTAATTCTGCATGCGCCTGCTGATGTTTATTTTGAACAGGAACAATCCGTTTTGCAACCGGATGTACTGGTGATCCTGAATGAAAATAAATCAATTATTCAAAAGGATGGTATTCATGGCGCACCTGATGTTGTTTTTGAAATATTATCCGGCAACCGCATTCATGATACTTTAAAAAAGAAAAGTTTGTATGAAAAGGCGGGCGTAAAAGAATACTTTATTATCGATCCGGAAGATAAAAAGGTGGTTATGTTTGCCTATAACGAATCCCGCCAATACGAACTGATATACGAGCTCACCGGCAAAATCACCTCCGCGATTTTGGGATGCAGTTTCAATTTATAATATAAAATGAGCTACAGATGTGCAAACTGCGGCATGGTGCATGAAGATTGGCCCTCTATTACATATGGCGCTCCCGCCACCTATAGCCAACTTACGGAGGAAGAAAAAGATACAATTGCTGAAATGGGCTCTGATCATTGTATCATTCATAAGCCTCAACAAACAGATCGCTTTATCAGGTGCACTTTGATGCAAAAAGTTAATGACCATTGTGATAACCTATATTATAGTATTTGGGTGTCGTTGAGTGAAAAAAGCTTTAATGATTACATGCATAACTTCAATAACGAAAATTACTTAGCAGGATATTTCGGATACCTTTCCAATAATTTACTGGGTTATGAAAACACCATGAATATTTATACCAACGTATTTACCCAGGCAGGTAATAACCGACCGGAAGTTGTACCTCATGATGATTTTGACCATCCTTTTGTGAAGGATTATTTTGAAGGAATAAGTTTATCCGAAGCTCAAAGAAGAATAGACATGCTATTAACTAAATAGCTTTCCATACTCAATTCTTAACCTTCAACACCCAATCAATTTATTCCGTACTTTTACCGCATGGCAAAAGTTATATCATTTGTAAATAACCCTTACCAGGAAAATACTTATGTTTTGTATGATGAAACCGGCGAATGTGTGATCATTGACCCGGGCATGTATACCGCACCAGAGCAAAACACCGTGGTTAGCTTTATCAAAAACAATAACCTCAAGCCTGTTATGCTGCTCAACACCCATTGCCATATCGATCATGTGCTTGGCAATAAATTTGTATTCGAACAGTATGGCCTTAAGCCCCGTTTCCACGTTGGCGAGTCGGAAGTATTGGCTGCTGTGGTAGCTTATGCGCCATCTATGGGCTTCCGTTACGATGTATCACCTATGCCTGATGAATTTTTGCCCGAAACCGGGACCATCCATTTTGGCAACACTACGCTACACTTGATATTCGCACCCGGCCATTCGCCTGCTCACTTGTGTTTTTATGATAAAGAGGCTAAGATCCTGATAGGGGGCGATGTCCTGTTCAGGCAAAGCATCGGTCGTACGGATTTGCCGGGAGGTAACTTCACCCAACTGATTGATAACATCGAAACCAAGCTGTTTACCCTGCCCGATGATGTTACGGTTTATCCCGGCCACGGCCCCGAAACAACCATCGGCTACGAAAAACAAAACAATCCGTTTTTAACTTAGTTAACCCCATAGTAACGTTTTATAAAGCATAAACAAAACCTGAACGCATAATTCCCACACAATTGAACACCTCCATTTACATAGCAAAGCGTTACCTGTTCTCGGGCAAAAAAATGCATGCTATCAATATTATTTCGGGTATATCCATGTTGGGGGTGCTCATTGGCAGCGCGGCTTTGCTCATTATCCTTTCGGTGTTCAATGGTTTTGAAAAATTTATCCTTTCGCAATACAGTAATTTTACGCCCGAAATAAAGATAGAAGCCAAGGTTGGCAAAACCTTCAATCCCAATACATCTTATTTCGCCTCTTTGCATAAAGATGCGCGCGTATTTTCATTTACCGAAGTATTGCAGGAAAAAGCCCTGATCAAATATGGCGATAAACCATTTTTAGGTACCGTAATGGGCGTGAGCGATGATTTTTTGAAAAACAACCAGCTCGACAGTACCATAGCCAGCGGCTCATTCACGCTTAAAAGCGGCGATCAAAATTTTGCCGTTATTGGCGCTACCATACAGGGGAGCTTAGGTATTAATGTTCATGACGAGCTTTCGTCCATGCAGATCTATTCGCCGCGGCGCGATGCGGAAAACTCGGCTAATCCTTTAAATGAATTTGTTGTACGCAGCATTAACCCATCGGGCGTATTCGACACACAACAGGAGTTTGATGATATAGCCATAACCCCCATAGAGTTTGCCCGCGACCTGCTTGACCAGCCGGTAAATGTTTCTTCACTACAGCTTAATTTTAAGCGCGGCACCAATATCGATGCCATGCAAAAAGACATCCAGGATAAAATAGGGAAAGACTTTACCGTAAAAAACCGCAAGGAACAAAACAGCGAACTTTACAAAACCCTTAATTACGAAAGCTGGGCGGTTTACATGATCCTTACCTTTGTGCTTATCATCGCAATATTTAATATCATTGGCTCGTTAACCATGCTGGTTATTGATAAGCGCAAGGACATTGCCATTTTAAGCGGACTGGGCGCCAATAAAAATATGATCCAGGGGATTTTCTTTTTTGAGGGAATGATGATCACCGCTATTGGCTGTATTATCGGCATAACGCTGGGCTCCATTTTTTGCGTGCTGCAGCAGCATTACGGATGGATAAAAATGGGGGCCAAAATGTCGGTGTTAGACTCGTATCCTATCGACCTTAAAATTAAGGATTTTGGCCTGGTGCTGCTAACCGTTGGCGGCATTTCGGTAATAGCTGCCGGCATCAGCGCCCGTTTAAGTATTAAAGGATTGGATGAAATCAAACAGGATTTGTAAATTTGTTAAATGGGTATGAGGTATATCAAAGTTTTTGTTTTGCTGCTTGTTGTTATTACTGTTTATGCATGTAATAATGATGCCCATAAAAAAGATGGGGTTACGCTTTATAAAGGCTTGTATAGCGCAGGGCCCGAAATTAAATCATTTAAAGATTGCGATAGCGGCCAGGAGTTTTGGGCTGTTGACAGTTCGGCGCAACTGGAGCTTCAGTATTCGCAGCTCAATTTCGAAAAACCCTACGAACCGGTTTACGTTGAGGTTGAGGGCATCAAATCAAAATCGGGCGATGTTGGTCGCGGGTCTGAATATGACAGTACACTCGTTGTAAAAAAAGTAGTAAAAATAACCAAAGAGATCCCGCAGGACGTATGTAATTAACCCCCTGCCGCCATTGTTAATAAAAGCCTAAAACAATAACTTAGGCTTTTGCATTAAGCATTAAACACTCATCTGCCTTATCGGCGTAACTAACAACCCATGGAATCAAAACGTCAGCAAAAATTTGCCGGAGTAATACAGGAAGACCTTGCAACAATTTTTCAGCGCGAGGGCATGAATTATTTGCCTAATACCCTGATAACTATCACCAAGGTACGCGTAACACCCGATTTGGCCATAGCCCGCTATATTTTTAAGCTTTTTGGGTAACCCTAATGTGCAAACCGCTTTGCATACCATCAAATCGCACGCTTCGGAGATCAGGTACAAACTGGGCGCCCGCATCAAAGACCAGGTAAGGATCATTCCGCAGCTTGAGTTTTTTGTTGACGATACCAGCGAATACGTTGAACGCATGGACAAGATCTTTGATAAGATCAGTAAAGAGGAACGCCAGCCCGATACCGAAGAAAACTAATAGCCACTGATGGACCGGCACACCTTGTTTGCTAATTACGTTAACAATCATCCCGAAGCCATTGGCAAAGTGGTTGATTTTGATGCAGACCATGACCGCCTTTACCATTTTGACCTTACTGCCGCCAATAAGGAATTGACGGCTGAGGTTATTAACATGCCTTGGATGTTTAGCCAGTTAGTGAATGAAAAACTGCGCGACAACAATTGCCGTTACGGTATTGGCGGGTACATGGAGCACCGTACCATTTATGCCTTTAGCAGTCATTTTGACACAGATGATGAGCCCCGGCGCCTGCATTTGGGCGTCGATATCTGGAGCGGTGCCGGAACGCAGGTATATGCCCCGCTTGATGGCATTGTGCACAGTTACCAGGATAATAATACCATTGGCGATTACGGCCCAACCATTATTTTACAACACGACCTTGATGGCTTAACCCTTTATAGCCTGTACGGGCATTTAAGCCGTAAAAGCCTGAACGGGCTTTCTAAAGGTATGCCTGTGTCTAAAAACAGCCAAATAGCAACCCTTGGCAATGCCGATGAAAACGGCCATTGGCCGCCGCATTTACATTTTCAGCTGATGTTTGATATGGAAGGTAAACAGGGCGATTATCCCGGTGTAGCTAAGTTTTCAGAAAAAGAGATCTGGCAGAAGAATATACCTGACCCCGGCTTGATATTGAGGTTTCCGAGGGCGGTGAATGTAGGGTAGCACCCCGTAGAGATGCATAATTGCGTCTCCCTCACAATTCTTAGCTGGCGCAAGTTTTGTGTGATTGCAAATGCTGAGGTAACTTGTGCCTTCTGCGTAAACGTATAACAGGATTTAGCATTTAAACTGTAAACTTTTTTAGGACGATACATTCGGAAAAGCACAAGTCATCCACGCTTATATCCCCCACACAAGACTTGCGCTAAAAGGGGCCGGTGCTGGGATAACTTGTGCGCCCTGCTGTCATTTTTCCGTTAATACCGTAAACTTAAAATCAAGCGGTTCAAACAAGCGGATAAGCTCATCAATAAAAGTTTGCCCCCATTTTACATACATGAGGCCGAAGTTTTCAGAACGCTCCTGCAGGCTGTCTTTCGGGAAGAGCTCGGCTTTGACAGCGGTTAGTTGCTCCAACCGTACACTGTAATTTCTTTTTTCGGCACGGATTAGTTTCTTTTCAAGGTTATCCATGGCCTTTTTAAGGCGGGCCTGTACAGCCGCAGCTGATGGTGAAAGGGTAGGATCTATCTTGTGGGCGCGGAGTTTTATTTTCTCAAAAAGGTTTTCCATTTCGCGCCATTCTTCGGCAATGCTCAGGTTATGGCCGCTGTGCTTTTTGATCCAATAGGTTTGCAGGGCATCGCTTTGTTTAAACAGGTCTATAGCGTCAAGGTTCATACGTTCAACCTTGGCGGCCTGTTCTTTTTTGATCACCAAAGCCGAGTTGCGAAGGACGAGGATAGGGAAATCAATTTTATAATGATCAAAATTGGATTTCAACTCGAGCCAGTAAACTACCTCTGCACCACCACCGATGTAGGCAATGTTTGGTAAAATACATTCCTGGTACAGCGGGCGCATCACCACATTAGGGCTAAAGCGTTCGGGATATTCGGCGATCTCCTTTTTCAGCTCAGCTTCAGTAAACCTGATTTCAGTATTGAGCACCTGGTAGCTGTCATTCTCGAAAACTATCCGCTCGCGAAGCTGATCTTTCAGGTAAAAGAAATTGATCTCGCGTGGGTTAACCTGGATGTGTACACCAAGCTCGTGCAGCTTTTGGTTAGTTTCGGTAATGTTTTTAAAACTATGCTGACCGATGATGTCCTGCTCCATAACAGGCGCGAACTCTTTTTTAAACTCATGATCATCGGCATCGATGATCACCAAACCATATTGCCCAAAAAGTGAATTAACCAGATAACGGGTAGCATCGGCCAGCTTATCAAATTTGGTATAGGCGGTTTCAACAATTTCGGCGAGCTCGGTTGCATGGCCTTCCATGCCTAAAACACCTTTGTACTGGTTAAGCGCCTGGCGTATACTCACCGGGTCGATACGGCCGGTTGCCCCCGAAGCCTCATACCACCAGTGTACTTTTTTACCGCCAATGTTGGTATAGTTAATCTCGGCAAAGTCGTGGTCTTCGCTGGCCATCCAGTAAACAGGCACAAAATTTTTATCGGGATGGGCGGTTTTCAATTGCCGAGCCAGTTTGATAGCCGTTGCAATTTTATAAAGGAAATATAAAGGCCCGGCGAAGATATTAAGCTGGTGACCGGTTGTAATGGTAAAGGTATTATCCTGCTTTAACAGCTCCAGGTTTTGGGCTGTAAGGGCAGTTGAATAAGTACATAATTTACCCGGCTCTTTGCCTAAACACTCGTACTGCTTAGTTAAAACACGTACCAGCACTTCGCGATCAGCAACTACCTTTTTGTTTTTCAAAAATTCGGCAAAACCGGCCATATCCGGGCGGTAACCATAAAAAGGCCGTAGTTCGGGTTTATTGTCGATATATTCGGCAACTGTGCTTGAAAAAAAACCGGTGTCTTTATAACTTATACAGGATGCGTCCATTGTTGATTTCGGGTTTTGGATGCTCAGTTCAGATTTCCCCTAAAACAAAACATCAGCAAATAAAATTAAATGCTGATGTCGAAATTAGATTATAAATCGCAAATCGCTTTACAGCCGACCGCAAATTAACATTATTTTACAATTTGTCCATAAAGGTCAAAGTCTTCTGCGCTGTCTATCTTTACGTTAACAAAGCTGCCAACGGTAGCATAATCAATGCTGGCATCAATCAAAACTTCGTTATCAACCTCGGGCGAATCAAATTCTGTACGGCCAACAAAGTAGCCACCATCCTTTTTATCAATCAGCACTTTATAAATATTGCCAATCTTTTCCTGGTTTTTATCAAAAGAAATGCCCTGCTGGATTTCCATGATGGCATCGGCACGCTCCTGTTTTACTTCTTCAGGTACATCATCAACCAAAGTATGAGCATGGGTCTTTTCCTCGTGCGAATAGGTGAAACAGCCCAAACGGTCGAACCTGGTATCCTCAACCCATTGTGCCATCTCTTCAAAATCCTGCTGGGTTTCGCCCGGGTAACCGGTGATTAATGTAGTACGCATAGCAATGCCCGGTACGCGGTCGCGGATCTCGTTCACGATATCAATGGTTTTTTGTTTGGTGATGCCCCGGCGCATTGATTTAAGCATATTATCGGTGATGTGCTGCAAAGGCATATCCATGTATTTGCAAATATTTTCACGCTCGTTCATCACATCCAGGATCTCCATCGGGAAACCTGAAGGGTAAGCATATTGCAACCTGATCCACTCGATACCGTTCACATCAGATAAACGGCGGAGCAGCTCATCCAGGTTACGTTTGCCGTAAAGGTCGAGACCGTAATAGGTTAAATCCTGTGCAATCAGGATCAATTCTTTTGTTCCGTTTTTAGCGAGTTTTTTTGCATCCTCAACCAATTGTTCAATCGGCGAACTCAGGTGTTTACCCCTCATTAAAGGGATGGCACAAAACGAGCACGGACGGTTACAGCCCTCAGCAATTTTAAAATAAGCAAAATGCGATGGCGTTGTTAATAAACGCTCGCCAATAAGTTCGTGCTTGTAATTTGCACCTACAGAAGCCAACAGGTTTTGCAGATCATTGGTACCGAAATAGGCATCAACGTTGGTGATCTCGGCTTCAAGCTCAGGCTTGTAACGCTCGCTCAGGCAGCCGGTAACAATTACCTTACCTACTTTGCCCTGCTCCTTAAGTTCGCTGTATTGCAGAATAGTATCTATCGATTCCTGCTTGGCATTATCAATAAAGCCACAGGTATTAATTACTATAATATCATTTTTGCCTACCTTCTCGGCCTCATGCACCACATCAAACTGGTTGCCCTTCAGTTGGCCCATTAATATCTCCGAATCGTAAATATTTTTTGAGCAACCTAACGTAACCACGTTTACACGGGGTTTGGCTTGCTTAACAGATGGACGGGAAATTTCTTTTGTCTTCATTATTTCCAATTGATTTCAGTGATTTTTTTGATTTCACTGATTCCATTTATACAGACAGTCTTTTAATTGAACAACTTACATTGCCAAAGTTAATCAATAAGCCTGTCTTGATTTTACTTGCTTTTAAATAGGATAAGAGTTGCTTTTGGAAAATTATCGGTAAAAAAGGGCCGGTCACTGCTTTTAGTTCAACAATAACTTTGCCTTCAATAAAAAAATCACATCTAAATTCTCCAACACACTTTTCCTTAAAATATAATTCGAATTTCTTTTCTGTTTCGAAAGCTAAACCTTCTATTTGTAACTGATGTTGTAAAGCTTTTGAGTATACTTTTTCGATAAACCCTGGCCCTAAATGTTTATGAACTTCAAAGCAACAGCCTATTATTCTCTCTGTTAATGAATCGTTTTCATAACTTGCCATGGGTAATCGGTGAAATCAAAAAAATCACTGAAATCAAAAAATCAAGCTTTAAACAAGCTGTCAACAAACGCCTGCCTGTCAAACAGCTGCAGGTGATCCATTCCCTCGCCAACACCTATATATTTAACCGGAATCTTAAACTGATCTGATATTCCTATAACCACACCACCTTTAGCTGTACCATCCAATTTGGTTAGCGCCAGGGCGTTTACATTGGTAGCTTCGGTAAACTGCTTGCATTGCTCAATGGCGTTTTGCCCGGTTGAGGCGTCCAGTACCAGCAGTATCTCATGCGGAGCACCGGGGATCACCTTTTGCATCACGTTCTTGATTTTGGTTAGCTCGTTCATCAAACCAACTTTATTATGCAAACGGCCGGCAGTATCTATAATAGCTACATCATCGCCATTGGCCACAGCCGAACGAAGGGTATCATAAGCAACTGAAGCAGGATCGGAACCCATAGCCTGAGCAACAACTTTTACACCAACACGTTCACCCCAAAGTTTAATCTGGTCAACCGCGGCTGCACGAAAGGTATCGGCAGCGCCTAAAACAACCTGGTTGCCAGCCTGCTTAAGCTTATGGGCCAGCTTGCCTATGGTGGTGGTTTTACCTACGCCGTTAACGCCAACTACCATAATTACGTATGGCTTATGATCGCCATATTCAAAATTGCGGAAGTCGTTACTGTTGTTTTCGGCAAGCAGTTGCTGAATTTCATCTTTTAACAGGGCGTTCAGCTCGTTTGTGCTTACATATTTATCCCGGGCAACACGGGCCTGGATCCTGTCAATGATCTTGAGCGTGGTGCTTACGCCAACGTCGGATGTAACCAGGATCTCTTCCAGCTCATCCAACACATCATCATCAACGGTTGATTTACCGGCGATGGCTTTGGTGATCTTTGAAAAAAAGTTATCCTTGGTTTTTTCCAAACCGGTATCAAGCGCCTGCTGTTCCTGCTGCGTGTTTTCCTTTTTCTTAAAAAAATCAAATAATCCCATGTTCGTTGATATGCAAATGTGCTAATTTCAGATGTGCAGATTGTTTGTTCAATGTACTAATTTCAGTATTCAAATATGTTGCCATATCAAATCACCTTTCTTCATCTGCGCATTTGCACACCTGAAATTTGCACATCTAATTTCATTCAACAAAAAAAGCCCTCTCGTTAAAACAAGACGGCTTCAATATTTTAATCAAAGAGTGATTATATAGTTTTACCTGCAATTGCATCCTTAACTAAATCGTTAGGGACAATTTGCTCTTTGAATGAATAAGCACCAGTTTTAGGTGATTTATTCATGGTGATCACTTTTGAATATTCTTTGCCTTTACCTGCTACTTTCAGCGTTGCAACTACTTTCTTTGCCATGTTGTTTAATTATTGATTTAGTGAATTATTGAGTTGGCTATATCAAGATAAAACTTAATGAGCCAATCAATCCGGTCAACTAATTATTTAATCTCTTTGTGAACGGTTACTTTCCTCAAAACAGGGTTGAATTTTTTCAACTCTAATCTTTCAGTTGTATTTTTTTTGTTCTTAGTGGTGATATAGCGAGACATGCCTGGCATACCGCTTGTTTTGTGTTCGGTGCACTCTAAAATCACCTGAACCCTGTTGCCTTTTTTTGCCATTTTCTTTTTATGTTGTACGTGTCACCTCACGGCTTACGTAATTTTTCAATTTATTATACTGCTAAACTTGAAAGTCAACTACTAAATGTAGCCTTTTTTAACAAATTTATTGATGCAGGCGGTAATACCGTTTTTGCTGATAGTTTTTACAGCAGAAGTAGATACCTTTAAGGTAATCCATTTATCTTCTTCAGGAATATAAAACTTTTTAAGTTTCAAGTTAGGATGAAACCTGCGTTTTGTTTTAACGTTTGAGTTTGAAACGTTGTTACCTACGATAGATCCTTTTCCTGTTAGATCACAAATTCTTGACATGACAAATATTTTTAATTATCAACCCTTTATCCAAAAAGAGTTTGCAAATATCAGACTTTTAAATCAAATATTCAACAGTGATTAAAAAAAATTTCAAAAAAGATTTACAGTAGTGCCAGGCGCTTATCTATTTAGCTAATAACAGGTTATTCTTACCTGTGTTGCTGTCGTCTGAACTCGAATTGATGGAATTTGATCAATTAACAGAATGCTAAGCAAATTCGATGAATTCTTTTAATTTCATAAATTCGAGTTCAGACAAAATCGGCGAGTAATTTACCGGGTTCTTGAAAATCAATTACTTACGAATTAAGTAACAACTCTGCCACTTCCTCACCTACCAAGCTCCCCATGGCAACGCCCATGCCATTGCATCTCACAGCGCAAAAAATATTAGGCTGCACCTGTTTTACTATCGGGCTGATCTCCTGCCCGAAACCCATGATGCCGCTCCACCAATAATCAATCTCTACATTTTGGCCGGGGAGGATCACCTCGTTCAGATAGTTTATCAATTGCTGTTTAACTTCATCGGTATGCCCAAAATCCCAGGTTTCTTCCGCTTTATAATTGAGGTTACGGCCGCCGCCAAACAATACCCGCCCATCAATATTGCGGAAGTAGTAATAACCCTGGTTAAAATGATAAGTGCCTTTAAGTTTTAACCCTGGAACAGGCTTGGTAATCATTACCTGTCCGCGGCCGGGTACTACATCAAGCTGAGGATATAGCTGGCTTGCAAAAGCATTTGTAGCCAGGATCACTTTGCCCGCTTTAAAAATACCTTGCGAAGTGCCGAGCCTGATGTGCTGATCTTCCTGTCCAATAGCGGAAATGCTACAATTATTAAGTACCAATACGCCGAGTTGGTATGCTTTATATAAGAGAGTACGCATCATTTTGCCGGTTTGGATCTGCCCTTCAAAAGGGTTGTATATGATATGCTTCACTTTATTGAAGCCAAAGCCTGCAATTTTTTCATCAGCTACTGAATAAATGTCAGCATGGCCTATAGCTTGTTGTAATAATTTGTTAAGGTGGTCTATTTGATCAATACACTCACGTGCATGGCTTTCCTCATGATCCATAAAAAGTTCATGTCCACCATATTGATAATAATCGATGTTAGCATCACCCAAATTTTCCCTTAATCGTTGCAGCCCTTTCCACTTGTAGGTCACCAAGCGCACGGCCTCTGTTTCTGATGAATGATTTATTGCCTCAATTTGTTCCGAAACTGTACCAAAACAGGCAAAACCAGCGTTTTTAGTACTGGCGCCTGACGGTAGGAAGCCGCGTTCCAATACTAAAACTTTTAAGGTTGGTTGCTGTTTTTTTAACTGAAGGGCGGCGCTAAGGCCAACAAGTCCGCTGCCAATAATGATAACATCGGCGTTATCGGTAAAGGCTGTACGCTCCCAGTATGAAAATGATGGCTCCAACATGTTCAAAAATAGCTATTCGGGAAGCAAAAACTTTGAGGTAGCCTAATGCTTTTAAACTTTTTGCTTAAAGCGGAATAGTTTTTGAACAAGCGCTGTAACGTTTGTAAGGTTTCAACCTACTTAGTTTTAACTTAATATTTATCAATCATATGAATCACATATCATTAATTATGGGATACATCGCGCCGAACTCGGCCTGGTTCCTGATGATTATTGTTGCCCTGGTAAGCTTTATTGTACAATGGCGGTTCAGGAGTAAAATTAAGCAGTATTCTGAAATTGGCTTAATGTCTGGCTTATCGGGACAGGAAGTAGCCGTGAAGATGCTGCGCGCCCATGGTATCTTTGATGTACAGGTAATTTGTGTTGAAGGACAGCTTACGGATCATTATAACCCCGAAACAAAAACAGTGAACCTGAGTACCGATGTTTTTTACAGCCGCAGCATTGCCGCTGCCGCTGTCGCCGCACATGAATGCGGCCACGCCGTACAACACGCCGAGGCTTATGGCTGGTTAAGTTTCAGATCGGCTATGGTGCCCGTTATCAACGTGGCATCAACTATTACCCAGTGGACTTTGTTCATCGGCATTATGCTGTTATTCTTTTCAGGTAGCCCTTATGTTTTGGCAGTTGGTGTTGCCGCGCTTGCACTGGTTACATTTTTTAGCTTTATAACCCTGCCGGTTGAGTTTGATGCAAGTCGCCGGGCGTTGGCGTGGCTGGATAACAATTATGCTGTGGTACAAACCGGACAAGAACATGAAATGGCAAAAGATGCCCTCTGGTGGGCTGCCATGACCTATGTAGTTGCCGCGTTGAGCGCTCTGGCTACGCTGGTTTACTATGCATCGTTTTTATTTAACAGGAGGAATTAACCCCCTAACCCCCTAAAGGGGGAAGGATTGTTGTAATTATAAAGGCCTGTTTCATTCGGAAACAGGCCTTTGTGTTTTAAAATGACACTTGCACTCCCCCTTTAGGGGGCCGGGGGGCTTTTAATCTTCATGATCTGTTCATTTAACAGGCCGAAACTTAATGTAATGTTCATGTTACACGGGTAGGTTTGGGTAAAATCATATATCATGAAAAAAATAGCAAGTGTATTTATGGTGCTTTTGATAGTGTCAGCAGCATCCGTTAAAGCCTATGCACAAATCAGTATAGGTGTTTCTGTAAATATAGCACCGCCTGTATTGCCTACCTATACCCAGCCGCCCTGCCCTGTTGATGGATATTTATGGACACCCGGTTATTGGGCTTATGACCAGGATGGCGGATATTACTGGGTTCCGGGAGTGTGGGTGAGTCCACCCAGGGTGGGTTATTTGTGGACGCCTGGTTACTGGGGATACGATGGTGCAGTATACGTTTTTCATGAAGGCTACTGGGGTCCGCACATCGGATTTTACGGCGGTGTAAACTACGGCTACGGTTATGTTGGAACCGGTTATGTTGGCGGACGCTGGGCCGGCAATTCATTTCAGTACAATACCGCTGTTGTGAATGTTAATAACACGGTTGTGCATAATACCTATGTCAACAAAACTGTTATCAATAACAACGTTACCGTTAATAATAACAGTTTTAACGGACCGGGTGGTGTGACCGCAAAACCACAGCCGCAAGAGCAGGCTGCCGAAAAGGAAAATCACATACAGCCTACTGCTGATCAAATTACCCACCGGCAGGTTGCGGTAAAAGACCCAAGCCAATTTGCGAAAAATAATAACGGGCATCCGGCAACCGCTGCCATGAACAAGTTCAACGGAAGCCGTTTTACACCGGAAGGAAGCAGGGCACAACCCTCAGTAAGAGCAAATGCAGCAGCTAATCCGGCTCATGCTGGTAATGCTGCACCATCTGCCGACAATTCCGCTAACAGCCATTCTCCAGCCAGGAGGACAAATGTCGCGGCAGTAAATAATGGTGCTGCAAGGGCTGCCGCTCAGCATAGCAACAGAGCTCCCCGCAGGCAAGCTTTGGCTCCGCGCGAAGAAAGACCGCATAGGGAAAGACAACGATAGCCCCAATCTTAAAACCATATATAAAGAAAAGCCCTAACGGAGTGATTCCGTTAGGGCTTTTCTTTATATTTTTGATTTGTCTTTCTTGTTTCTTGAATCTTGCCGTCTTGACTCTCAATTCAGCCTGTATGGCGCTATCAGATAAAACTCCGGGATTTGTACATTGAAGTTGGCGTTATCCAACAGCCGGACCATGTGGTATTCGCCTTTCATGTTGCCCATGTCGGTTTTAAGGTTACAGCCTGATACATACTCATGGGTATGGCCTGGCTCAATAACAGGCTGCTGGCCTACTACACCTTCGCCTTCCACTTCGCGCTTTGCACCGTTTGAGTCAAATATATACCAGTGACGGCTCATCAACCTGATGGCGTAGTTGGTCATGTTTTCGATGCTTACCTTGTAGGCAAACATAAAATGATCGTTTGCCGGGTTTGAATACTCCGGCTGATATATGGTTTCGATGGAAACCTTAACACCCTCAGTTATAGTGGTAACCATGTGACAAGTATCGTTTATTTCAAATATATGGAAAGGGAGCAAATATTAAGCCATTTCGATGGCATATTTTTCTTCGATCTCGGCCAAAATCTGGTCAACTGCTTCAAGATCAGGGGCGGTAACAAAACGCATCCTGAACTCTTTGAAATGATCTATCCCTTTAAAGTAGTTAGAGTAATGCCTGCGCATCTCGAAAATGCCCGTTTTAGGGCCTTTCCACTCTATTGATTTGTATAAATGGGCCCGGCAGGCTGCAACGCGCTCGGCAATTGTTGGCTTATCCAGGTATTCGCCGGTTTTAAAATAATGCTTTACTTCACGAAAAATCCATGGATAACCAATCGCGGCACGACCGATCATCATGCCGTCAACCTCATATTCCATACGCCACGCGGCGGCCTTTTCGGGCGAATCGATGTCGCCATTGCCGAAAATGGGGATTTTTATCCGCGGATTTTTTTTGATATCTCTGATCAACGACCAATCGGCTTCGCCTTTATACATCTGCGAGCGGGTACGGCCGTGTATAGTAAGTGCCTTGATCCCCACATCCTGCAGGCGTTCGGCAACTTCGTAAACATTTTTAGTGTTATCGTCCCAGCCCAGGCGGGTTTTTACGGTTACCGGTAAATGTGTGGCCTCAACAACCGCTTTGGTCATGGCTACCATTTTATCAATATCCTGTAAAAGGCTTGCGCCGGCACCGCGGCAGGCCACCTGTTTTACCGGGCAGCCATAATTAATATCCATTAAATCGGGATTGGCCAGCGTAGCTATTTCGGTAGCTTCGCGCATGTGGTCAATATCACTGCCGAAGATCTGGATGCCGATAGGCCTTTCGTATTCAAAAATATCCAGCTTTTGCCTGCTTTTTGCCGCATCGCGGATAAGGCCTTCGCTTGAAATAAACTCTGTATACATCATATCCGCGCCGTTTTGCTTACACACATAGCGGAAGGGCGGATCACTCACATCCTCCATCGGCGCCAGCAGCAGCGGGAACTCCCCTAAATCAATATTTCCTATTTGTACAGACATCCTTATCTTTAGCCTGCAAAAATACGAATTTTACATCGAATGATAAAAGCCTCATATCAAAGCCCTCAGCCACAGGGAAGTCAAATAACGCCGTTTTTACAATTTATAATACTGATTGCGCTAACTATAGGGATGCTGATTGTGTGCGGTTTAATAGCTGCCGGGATTATCGGGGTAATATTCGGATCACAAACACTTACGGATACATTTACTTTTAATACCCGAAATCCGCATGTTGGTGCCGCTTTATGGACGTTGCAAATCATCAGTACTACGTTGCCCTTATATCTTGCCCCTGTAATTTTTGCGCGCTTTATAGTAAGGGAACCTGTAGATTATTTGAAGATTACCCCCAAATTTCCACCGGTGCTGTTATTGCTGATCCTCTCTATCATGATCTGTTCATCCCCGGTTATGGAGGTATTAGTAAATGTTAACCAGAAACTGGTTTTGCCGGCCCCATTAAAAAGTTTGGAAGATGCGTTGCGCGCAATGGAGGCCCAGGCCCAAAAAGCCACCGAAGCCATGCTTCAAATGAAGACCATATCCGACATGCTTTTTGCGGTTTTAGTAGTTGGGTTGTTAACTGCCATTGCCGAAGAGTTTTTATTCAGGGGGTGTTTGCAAACCATCATGATCCGGTGGACAGGAAATCCGCATGCAGCTATCTGGATCACGGCTATCCTTTTCAGTGCTTTTCATATGGAGTTTTTTACCTTTTTACCGCGTGTGGCGCTGGGCGTGTTTTTTGGCTATTTTGTAATGTGGAGCGGCAGTATCTGGACAAGTGTTTGGGCGCATTTTTTAAATAATGCCACCCAGGTTGTGATCCTGTATCTGTATTCGCAAAAGCGCATTACGCTTGATCCTAACGATCAGCACGTTTTTAATTACCAGAGCTATGCATTAAGCCTGATAATTATTTTAATTTTGCTTTTTATGTACAGAAATACTGCTAAAGGAAAAAGCCCGCTGTTGAGTTAAATGGAAAAAAACTGGGTCAAAATTTTTACTTCAACTAATTTTTACCAATCAGAAATTGTTAAGCAAATGCTTACCGGGAATCATATTGATACCGTTTTGCTGAATAAACAGGATTCATCGCACCGGAGCTTTGGCGAAATAGAAGTTTACATTCACCAGGAGGATTTTAGTAAGGCTATTGAGATCATGATCCTCAATCAAATTAATATATGAAACAACGCGCCATCACTGGCTTATTTTTTATTATCGTAATGATTGGGTCCAATTTACTGGGCCCTTATGTATTTAGTGTTTTTTACCTGCTATTGAGCCTGTTTTGCTTGCTGGAGTTTTACAAGTTGGTTAAACAGGGCGGTATGCAGCCCGAGCGTTTTACTGGGGCACTTGCCGGCGTAATCATGTTCTTCTTTTTTGCGGCTAACTGCTATTTCCCGGCATACAAATACATTATCCTGCTGCCCATACTGCTTAGCTTTATCCCGATAGGCGAGTTATATAAAAAATCTACCGCGCCATTCACTAATATTGGCTTCACTTATTTGGGTTTGCTGATGGCTGTTGTGCCGTTCATGTTTTTCCATGCCATGGCTTTTACACGGGGAGATGGTGTTTTTAACTTTCACGTGCCGCTTGGTTTTTTAATCATGTTGTGGAGCAATGATACCGGGGCTTACCTGGTGGGCAGCAAGTTTGGCCGTAATAAGCTGTTTGAAAGACATTCGCCTAAAAAATCATGGGAAGGTTTTATTGGCGGCATCCTGATCTGCGCTTTGGCGGCATATATTTTGAGCCGTTTTTATACAGAATACAATTGTTTCGACTGGATCATTATGTCGCTTATCATCTCAAACTTTGGCACCATGGGTGATCTGGTTGAATCCATGTTCAAACGGAGCCTGAACGTAAAAGATTCGGGAGGCATATTGCCTGGCCATGGCGGCCTGCTCGACAGGTTTGACGGCTTGCTAATGGCCGCGCCAATTGTATATGCATACCTGTACTTAATTTCAAATTAGTAGTTTTGTATTAAACACAATAAATAATGACCATACATAAAGAAGGCTATACCTCACTCGCTATTACTATCCTGTTCATTTTTGTTTTAAATGCGCTCATCCAGTTTTACATGCCAACTGCGCATACGCTGAAATGGATAGTTTATATTTTTTCGGGTGCTTTATTTTTGATCATCCTGCAGTTTTTCCGCAGTCCGTTCTTCGATATTGAAACAGCCGAAAATACTATACTATGCCCTGCCGATGGCAAGGTTGTAGTGATTGAAGAAACCGAAGAGACCGAGTTTTTAAAAGATAAACGCATTCAGCTTTCAGTTTTCATGTCGCCGGTTAATGTGCACGTGAACCGTAACCCAATTGCCGGCGTGGTGAGCTATTTTAAATACCATAAAGGCAAATACCTGGTTGCATGGCACCCTAAATCATCAACAGAGAATGAGCGTACTACCATAGCTATTGAAAACAGCAAAGGCGTAACCGTATTGTTCCGGCAGATAGCCGGTGCATTGGCCCGCCGTATTGTATGGTATGTTAAAGAAGGTGATATTGTTGAGCAGGGTCAGCAGTTTGGCTTTATTAAGTTTGGATCAAGGGTGGATGTTTTCCTGCCGCTGGGCACTAAGATCCTGGTAAATATTGGCGATGTAGTAAAAGGCGGCCGTACCATTTTAGCCGAGCTGGTTGACGCTGAGCCTTTAAAAGAAGCTGCGAAACCTGATGCCATTGTTGTTCCCGAGCCAGCTGCAGCATCTGTTGAACCAGCCGTTTTGGTAGAAGAAACGCCTACTATGAACAGCATTACTCCTGCTCCATCATTGGTAGTTGATCATCCCGAGGCCGTAGAAGGACAGGCTACGGAAGATGATACTGCAGAGAAAGCCACTAAGAAAAGGTCATCTGCACCAAAACGAAAAAAAGCTGGCGATGATGATGCGGTGGCTAAAGAAGCGGACAGCGAATAATTAGCGTACGTTTTATTATAAGAAAGGCAGATGGGGTAAACTCTCATCTGCCTTTTTTTTGTGCTTTTTCGAAAAGCTATTTAAATGCGTCATTGCGAGGTACGAAGCAATCCCGATTAGTATAGCGGCTATGCAAATTCGCTCTGTAAAGTTGGGGATTGCTTCGTACCTCGCAATGACGTGGTTTTTATGGCTGTTGCACTGTCGCGGGTTTAGCGATAGCGTAACCCATGATTCGACATGATTGAAGCTTTCAGCTTCAGTGGCATCTTAAGCTGAAAGCTTAAGCCATGGTTCACCAAGGGTTACAAACCCGCGGTAGTTTACTTTGATAGCTTGCCTTTGCCTTCGTATTTGAAAATCAATAGATTAAGAGGACCGTTTTTCAAAAACCATCACATAGCAAAAGGCCTTACCGAAATTATTTCAGAAAGGCCTTTTAATCTTTTATATACCGCTAAGCGGTTGGGTAAATTAAACGCGTTTTGATTTGATACGAGCTGCTTTACCAGTAAGGGCACGTAGGTAGTATAGTTTAGAACGACGAACTTTACCAACGCTGTTAACTTCGATCTTATCGATGTTTGGAGAGTTAACAGGGAAGATACGCTCAACGCCAATGCCATTTGATACTTTACGCACAGTAAAAGTTTCGCTTACACCAACGCTGTTACGCTGAATAACAACACCTTGGTAAACCTGAACGCGTTCTTTATTTCCTTCTCTGATTTTATAGTGAACACTTACAGTATCACCAGCTTTGAAGGATGGAAGCTGCTTTTTTTCTACTGATTGCTCTTCAACAAATTTTACTAAATCCATGATTTTAAGCTCTTAATGCGATTTTTAGCCCGTAAAAATCGGATTGCAAGTATAGGGATTATTTTCAATAAATGAAAGTCAAATTTAAAAATTTCCACATTTAGTTTTTTTATTAACAGTGGGTTGTGGTGTTTTCCGGTATTAACTGAATTTTTAATCCAGTATTTCAAATATTGAAAGTAATAAAGCGCATATATAGTCAAAATATTTACTTAAAGTTTTTACCTTGACTATTTATCAGACTTCTCATGCGCCAATCAATTCATCCAGTTTCCCAAGCCACAATAATTGCTAAATGGTTGTTTTTTATTAACCTCGTTCCTGCCCTTTTAGCCGGCGTTGTTACAATTCTTACATTTACCAACCTTGTTTTAAGCCGTTTTAAAAGTATTTACGATTGGGTTCTTATCGCTTTGTTATTGCTTGGACTGATGGCTCAATATATTTACTATCAGCAGATGACGAATACTGATCATGTCATTAACCCGTCGGGGTGGAAATACTCGATAATTATCAACATATTTTTTATAATAGGACATTTGGCAAACTTTATTAGCAATCCTTCATTGGTAATACTGATGGTTGTTTACCCTGCCATTTTTCTTGCTATTAGCATCAAGGGATTAAAATTGATAAGACATTCCGAGGCTTCATCCATTTCGTAATGTTCAGATAGGTTTTTATTTTTTGATGGCTTCCGGCACCGGCTTCTTCTCCGTGAAATAAGCAATTAGTGTATATACCAGTCCAATCAAAAGCAGGTTAAATACAAAATTGATGAGCGTATCGCTTACCGAATGCGAGCGTCTATCGATATCAATAAACGTAAAAACAGCATAGACAAGTGCAATGGTCAGTATGACCCAACCAATAATGGATACAGGCAGGTAGATGATCCCTTTGCGGGTAAACCAGTTTAGTTTCATGATGATTAATTTTTGATGGATATGTTTTCTGTCATGGCGAAATTGATGAACGCGAACACGATGGCAAGGCTGATGAGGATCAATACAATGTTCCACAGTTTTAACCTGATACTGATATTGAGCTCTTTTATTTTGCGTCTGTCGGGATCTATTGGCCGAACCTGTACATGAATAATGGAAAGCAGGTTGATAACTATGCAAACAACAGGCAGTATGAACAATACCAGCGGGCCGATATAATCGATATAGGGCACTTTTTCCAGCTGTACCATCACGCTGAACATGGCACTAAACCAGTTTGCATTAATGTGGAAGTGATAATACATAAATACGCACAGCAAAAAGTGGCAGGGCACTATCACCAGCCACAATCCCAGGGCTGCCGAACGCCCGGCGTTCATGATGGCCATTTTCACCATGCCCTGGTGTTGGGATGGGTTTACATCGGGTACTTTTAAATTTTCCATTCGCTTTAAAAATTCTTCTTGATCTTTCATGTTAATTACCCTTATAATGCATTAATTGGTTTTGGTTGCAGTGCTTAAAGCATGTTTCTTAATTTCTCCAGCCCGCGCGAAAGCAACGATTTTACCGTGCCTTCATTTTTATCCAGGATCTCGCTGATCTCGGTATTTGTTTTCTGTTCAAAATATCTTAAGGAAATAACTTCCTGGTATTTAATATCAAGCTTAAGCAGGTTTTGACGGATCTGGTTGTAATCATTGTAAGCTTTCAGTTCCTGCTCCATCATCTCGCGCTCGTTGCCGGCATGGTCATGCAGCAGCTTTTCCATCTGCGGGTTTTCCAGCAGTTGCTGTAACGATTCCGGTTTGTATTTACTGCTGCGGTAATACTGATTAAGCTCATTGGTGGCAATGCGGTAAAGCCATGACGACAGGCCTATCCCCCTCCATTTAAATGAACCTATCTTCAAAAAAGCTTTTAGGAAAGTTTCGGCTGCGATATCCCTTGCCAGGTCATAATCCCCACAGCGACGCATAATGTAGCCGAATACCGGTTTATACCAACGATCGAACACCTGCCCGAAAGCAGCCGGGCTGGTTCGGCATTGTTCAATAAGCTGGGCTTCGGTGTGGTTAGGGTTCATAGCTGCAACGCCACTATAATGCAGTGAGCATTATTTGGTTGCAATCTAATTTAAGGAAAAACACAGTGTTAATATAACCGCTATGTTTTAACAAAGCGTTGAATTTTGAATAATTATATCCGGAGATAGGCTATAAATTGGTATCATTGATATATGCCATATCATATGCGTTTTAATGTAAAGCAAAACCCCTATTTCCTGTTTTCACCGTTCCTTGTTTATTATGTTTATCGTGTATTGAAATTTAAATATCCTGTGTTGTATGGTGATGAGCCAAGGTACGTAGGTTTTGCATCTAACTTAATTCATGGTTTTTATTCGCCCCCCGCGCCTGATATCAATTTATGGAGTGGTCCGGGTTATCCTATTGTACTTATGCCTTGTGCCGCCTTGCATTTGCCAATTATTTGGTATTCCTTATTAAACGCGCTTTTCTTTTACCTGTCGGTAGTGTTTTTTAATCAGGCCCTGCGTTATGTGGTTAAGGAAAAACTGGCGATGCTATTTGCTGTTATATGGGCATTTTATATTAATCTTTACCAGTTTTTACCCGCTATTTATACCGAGGTTTTTACTTCATTTTTAATAGTAAGTATTGTATACAGCATCACCTTGTATTATGTAAAGCGTAAAACAGTATACCTTGTACTTTCAGGCTTTCTGATTGGTTTCCTGGCCTTAACCAAGATCATTTTCGGTTATGTAATATTGCTTTGTTTGATTATCTGTTTGCTGTTAAGTATCATAAAGGTGATAAGAATATCTTGTATTAATGCGGTTTGTATCTTCGCTATAGCCTTGCTTACTACAGTACCCTACCTTTCTTATACCCAAAACCTTACCGGAAAGATTTTTTACTGGGGAAATTCCGGAGGGATGAGTTTGTACTGGATGAGTTCGCCTTATGATTTTGAATATGGCGACTGGAAGGTTCCCTATCTGTCTAACTCAATACTCCCGATGCCGTTTAAATCAACCGAAGGCGATTCGTTGCTGCAAGCAAATCATGCCAAAGAAATATCTTTTATCATGGCGCATCAAGGCGTTGAGCAGGATGAACTTTTTAAAAAAGCTGCAATCAGGAATATTAAATCCGCACCTAAAAAATTTGTAAAAAATTATTTCTACAACATCTCGCGGATGCTTTTTGATTTTCCTTATTCATATACCTATCAGCTTACTCAAACAATAAGCAACATTATTACAGGATCCTTGCTTTTGTGGGCTTCCGTTATTTGTTTAGTGATAAGTGTAATTAACCAGAAGAAGATCATCTATCCGGTTAAGCTAACAATGTTGCTTTTTACGGTTTACTTTTTGCTTAGCGGCTTTGCAAGTGCTTACGTGAGGCAATTGGATGTTGTAGTGCCGATACTGCTTTTTTGGATAGCCTGTACTATTAATAAAATGCCAAAAATGAGCTTTAAGTTTAAAGAAGCCGCTGTTTAATCTTTATCCAGCAGATCCGGCCGTCGTGCTTTTGTACGCTCTAATGCCTGCTCGTGGCGCCATTTTTCTATTTCGGGTGTGTTGCCTCCTAAAAGGATGTCGGGGACCTTGTGCCCGTTCCAGTCGGCCGGACGGGTATAAACAGGGGCATCCAGCAGGTCGTCCTGGAACGAATCAGACAGTGCGGATGTTTCATCGCTCAATACGCCGGGGATAAGTCTTACCACGGCATCAACCAATACGGCGGCAGGCAGTTCGCCGCCCGAAAGTACGTAATCGCCTATAGAGATCTCGCGGGTTACATAAATGTCGCGGATGCGTTGATCGATACCTTTATAATGACCGCAAAGGATAATGATGTTTTTTTTGATGGAAAGCTGGTTAGCGATAGCCTGATTGAGGGTTTCGCCATCGGGCGACATGAAGATGATCTCGTCATAATCTCGCTCTGATTTTAGTTTTTCAATACATGCCGCAAAAGGTGGAATGGTCATCACCATGCCGCTGCCACCTCCGTACGGATAATCATCCACGCTTTTTTGCTTGTTGGTGGCATAATCGCGCAGGTTATGAACAACAATTTCGGAAATCCCTTTTTTCTGCGCACGCTGCAAAATAGAATGTGCAAAAGGGCTTTCAAGCAAACCGGGCAATACAGAGATGATATCGAAACGCATATTTTCTTCAGATTCAGGATAAAAGAATCAGGATGCAAGATTACTGAAAAATGTCCTCTCTCCGAAATTGTCTTGATTCCTGAGTCTTGCAATCTTGCTTCTATGACTATCCTCTATGCTGATAAATTCCCCATAAATTACCCGCCGGATCAGTAAAATGTGCGGTAATCTCAGGAAAGTCTTTACCAATGGGTTGAACAATGATACCTCCGTTAGCCTCTATCAGCTTAAGTGTTGCTTCTGCATCATCAACCATAATGGAGATCAGTAACCCTGCTTTGCCCATTGGTTCGCGACCGGTTATCCACATGCCGCTTACTTCACCTACGCCGTCATCAAACGAGGCGGAGCCGTGATTATCCGTACGGATGTGCCAGCCGAAAACAGTTTCAAAAAACTTTGAGGATATGCTGATATCAGTAGCTGGAATCTCGATATAACATATTTTGCCGTTGCCGTAGGTGGGTTGCTTTGCCATAATGGTGCTTTTGATTCTTGTCTCTTGATTCTTGTTACCTGCTTCTATATCAACTATATCGCCTTCTCAATCATCCATCGATGCCCGAAAGGGTCAATAAAGTCACCCTGGCGGTAACCATAGTCCCAGTCCGTTACTTCAGAAGCTATCTTTGCACCGGCTTGTTTTGCAGCTTCCATCACCGCATGCACATCATCAACAAAAAGACCGATGGTAACGCTGGTAGCCTTTGTAGTATCGGGGCAAAGCACAGCCGTTCGCTCGGTTTCTTCGTGCAGGTGAAAGATGGTTCCGTCTATCGAAAGCTCCGCTACATGGATGCTGCCATCATCATTACTAAAACGCCTGAGTTCTACCGCGCCCAAAGCTTTAATGTAAAAGCTGATATCGGTTACACCATGCGGAATGGCTAACTGTGGTGCGAAGCTTGGTTTTGTTGCCATGGTTATATTGGTTTAATTAATCCTCTTCATCTAAGGAAAAAACATCTTCTACAGGTTTGCCAAATACACGGGCTATTTTAAGGGCCAGCACGGTTGACGGCACGTACCTGTTGCTTTCGATGGTATTAATAGTTTGCCGCGATACCCCGATAAGCTCTGCAAGCTCGGCCTGGGTTATGTTTTTGATGGCGCGCTCAACCCTGATGTTGTTTTTCATACCTGCCCCTCTTCCTTATTGATGAGACGGTTGTTCTGAAAAATTTTCCACCTGAAACGTACAATAAAAAACACAAGGGGTACCAATAAATTTAAAAACAAAATATGTTCGGTATCTTTACTTAATATTAAACTCACTACCAAAAGTATATAATTTACGTAAATGGCCCATTGCAATGAGTCGAGCCTGAGTTTAAAGATCTGTTCGTCTTCAATGCGTTCTTTTGCGAAAGCGATAAAGAATAAACCTATGGCCATGAGCAGTGTGGTAGTCATAAAAAAGATGTGATGACTGTTAAACAGGTCGTCGCTTACCGGTTCTTCATGCATACTAAAGCCCATCTCTTTTTTAAACATCACAATGGGGATATGGATCAGGAAAAGTGCAAGTCCCAAATATCTAAACCAGTGCGGAAATAAGAAGTGTGATTTCATGATTGTAAAATTTGCTCGAAACACAAGATGGCTGTATTCTAAATTTTTCTTATTGGATCAAGTATAGTTTAATTTGATTCTTTTGCGAGGCTTCTATTTAATAAAAAAACCTTCCATCTAAACCGGATGATAAAGAATATCAAAGGAGTAATGACATTGTAGGCTACAATTTCAAGAAATTTAAAGCCATGTATCAAAACAACTAAGATCAGAAAAAGGCAATAGTTTACATATATCGCCCATTGTAATGAGTCCAATCGCAGCTGTGAAATATGCTCATCTTCATCTTTTTCTTTGGAGAAAGCAATAAGTAATAATCCGATGATAACGATGATAATATTAAAGTCGTTTGTGATATTCATCCAGATATTGGGAACATCTCCTGTTTGGGCGAAGCCCTGGGGATAAATAAATTTTAAAGCAACCGCTTTTAATATATCTATGACAAAACACAAGTAACCGATTAGTCGACAATAATGCGGAAATAAAAAGCGTGATTTCATAATTGTAAAGTTTGGCTTACCAAAAGTAAAATAAACTTTACAAATGTCAAATATTTTTGACAAGTATTTTTTAAAATTCCGTTAAAAAAAATGCCCGTGAGACGGGCATGAGGGAATCTTATTTCTTTAATCTAAAAGTCTTTACTCTCAAACTTAACCTTCCAGGTAAATATCCAGCAACCCTTCGGGCAGGTCAATGTAAATCTCACCGCCTTCAACATCAATACCTTTAATGATCTCTAAGTTAAGCGGGAAAAGTACTTCCTTATTTTTGTATTGAACTGTGGCTATCAATTGCTGGGGATATTCCTGCACCGATAATATTTCGCCCAGTTCACCGTGGGTTTCATCTATAGCAATAAAGCCTTCCACGTCATTCAGGGTAAATTCGCTCTTTTTCTTTTTAGGTTTTAGCTTACCTGGCAGGTAGATATCCCGCTTTACCAGGGTTGATGCTTTTTCAATGGTATCAACATCTTCCAGGTTTAAGTAGGCGTTGTTTTTTTGCAGGTACTTTATTGATGATACAAAATAAGGGATCATTTTACCCGCAATGTCAATAAACACCGCGTTAAATTTAATGGCTTCAATGCCATCAAAATCAACGTAGATCTGTAGCTCGCCCTTTAAGCCTTTGGTTTTTAGGACGCTGCCTATCCTGAAATGCTCTTCGGTTTTCATTTAAAAATATAATTAAACAATAATGGCGAAGCTGTTTGCCTCGCCATTATTCGGATTTAAGAAATCAAACGTATAGATTCAAGATAAATTACTTTTCCTGCGTTCTGTACGCTTTTTTCAAAATTATTCTGCGCTTTCAGTTTCTTCAGTTGCTGCATCTTCTGCAGGAGCTTCTTCTTCGGCAACAGGAGCGTTTTTAGCAGCAATAGCAGCAGCTTTTTCTTCGCTCTTTTTAGCTTCAGCAGCTAAAGCAGCTTTGCGGGCTTCGTCTTTAGCAACATTAAGGCTGGTTTTTTTACCGGTGATTTTGCTGTCTTTCTGGTCAAGCCACTCAGCAAATTTGGTTTCAAGTTGCTCTTCGGTTAAAGCGCCTTTTTTAACACCGCCTTGTAAGTGTTTTTTGTACAGCACACCTTTGTATGAAAGGATAGCACGACAAGTATCGGTAGGCTGGGCACCGTTGTTAACCCAATCTAAAGTTTTGTCGAAATTGATGTCAATAGTTGCGGGGTTGGTGTTTGGGTTGTATGAACCTAAACGCTCAATGAAGCGTCCATCACGTGGAGCGCGTGAGTCTGCTACTACGATATAATAAAAAGGTTTGCCTTTTTTACCGTGTCTTTGTAGTCTGATCTTAGTTGCCATTGTAAATTTTTATGTATTCAACATTATCCCCGGAGTTCTTTCTGCGGGGATGCAAAGGTATTAATTTTTATCATAATTAAAAATGGTTGATAATTAATTATTTATGGTTGAAGTGAATGGCTGATTGGGTTGACTGGTGAATGGTTGTTTTTGTAGGACATAGTTTGGTTTATTTAGCTGTTTTTTAAACTTAACATTGCAATAATTTAAAAAAATCGGAACTTACCCGCCATGAGCATTAACAGAAAAATACGGATAGCTATTGATATGGATGAAGTTATTGCCGATACCATTGGCAAATTCATCAGCATGTATAAAGAAAGGCATGGCGAAGAAATAAGCCTGGGCAATATGGAAGGTAAGGAGTTTAGGGAAATCCTGCCACCGCACTTAAGCGAAACCTTGCGGGTTTATATTAATGAACGGGGCTTTTTCAGGGATATCCCGGTAATGCCGGATGCGCAGGAAGTAGTGAAGGCCCTGCACGAAAAGTACGATGTGTACATAGCATCGGCCGCTATGGAGTTCAAGTACTCGCTGGAGGATAAGCAGGAATGGCTGGAAGAACATTTTCCATTTATTTCGTGGACAAACATTATTTTTTGCGGGCACAAGATTTTGGACGTGGATATCATGATAGATGACCGGATCAAAAACTTCACCACGTTTAATGGCCGGAAGATCCTGTATACCTCACCGCATAACATGCTGCTTACCGACTATGAGCGGGTAAATACCTGGAAGGAAGTTGCAGCGAAATTATTGTAGTTGTTTGTTTATCATGTAAATAGCCATATCTTTAAGTATTCACAGCTTGTTTATATGTTTAACCCAAACCCGGCTGCAACCGGAAATTGTACAATTGTTTTTGATATCGATGAACAGAAATACCTGTTTGTAAGTGAAAGCTTTTACAGCCTTTTTGAAGTAGGCGCTGATCACCTTCGTCAAAATGTTGATTTTTTGATTGGATTGGTAAAGCCCGAAACATTTGCCGGTGTAAAGCAGCTTACTGAAGGGCTTGCTATGAACGAGTCGATCCAAATAACTTATCACCTGGAGGCCAGCCAAAAGCAGCTAACCGAAAAACGGACATTTGCTACTGATGGGCTCACCGGTCATAAAATTATATTAAGCAACATTACCTCTGCCCTGGAAGGTGTACGTACCCCGATCCCTTTTATCAAACCCGGGCTAAGCGAGCAGTTTCTCAATTCGCTTATTGATTCGCAAACAAATTTCCTGGTACGGATAGATATTAATGGCAGATTTAGCTTTGCTAACCGCAGGTTTTTTAAAACCTTCGGTTATGATGAGGCTGACATAGTAGGTCATCACTTTTCCAAAACAACCATTCCGGAAGATGCGCAGCTGTGCCAGGAGGCTTTTGTGGAATGTATTAATAATCCCGGCAAGATCGTCAGGCTCGCTCACAAAAAGCCTGCTAAAAATGGGAACCTGCATGATACCGAATGGGAGTTTGTATCCATCGCCGACGATAACGGAATGGTAGTTGAAATACAGGGCATAGGCAGGGACATTACATCTCAAATGCAAATGCGGGAAGAGGCTTTGCATATGAAAGACAGCCTTGAAGCATTGATCAATAATACCCGTGACCATATCTGGTCGGTTGATAAGGAGTTGCGTTATTTGTACATGAACCAAGCCTATGTTGAGCAGGTGACTCATTTAACGGGCCAAAAACCTTTTAAAGGTGAATACTCCTATAAACATCAGGGCTTTGGCAAGCAATTAATTGACGATTGGACTGTTTACTATAACCGTGCTTTAAGCGGAGAAAGGTATGATATTATCAGTGAAAGCATCGATCCGGTAAATGGGCAGCGTTTGTATTATGAAGTTAATTTTAATCCTATTTACACCGCTGCAGGCGATATAATAGGTGCAGGTTGTTTTGGTCATGATATTACCGAAAGGCTCAAAATACAGAAAGAACTCGTGAGTCAGAACGATCGTTTAAGAAATGTTGCTTCTTTAAGCTCGCACGAGCTGCGCCGGCCTGTGGCAAGCATGCTTGGGCTTATCAGCTTAATGGACCATGAAGATTTTTTTAATCCCGAAAACAAGGAGATCATAGCGCACCTGTTTACTGTGAGTGCTGAAATTGATACAGCGATAAGGCTTGTTGTTGACAGTACTATTGCCAAATAAAATAGCCCCGGCTTGATTAAGAGGGGGCTGTTTTTATTTATCGTTTTAGCTTAAATTACATAGAAAGCATTTCAACCAGTTTAATCATGTTTGGATCAATGCCCTGGTGGTGTTTAATAGCATGCTCAAACGGAGTATAAGCAATTTCACCATTGATAAGGCCTATCATTTCGTTGCGGTGCCCATCTCTCAAAGCTTCAACTGCGGCAGCGCCGACACGGCTTGCCAAAACCCTGTCCATACAGCTTGGTGCTCCGCCGCGTTGTATGTGACCTAAAATAGAGATCCGGGTATCATAATTAGGGAACTTTTCCTGCACTAACCTGCCCACTTCAAACGCGCCCCCCGCATCTTCACCCTCGGCAACAATTACTATACGCGATGTTTTATCTTTACGGCCAAATTCAAGGCGGTTTAACAAACCTTCGAGCCCGGTTTTGCTTTCAGGGATCAGGATAGCCTCGGCACCGGTAGCAATACCAGTACGTAAAGCGATAAGGCCCGAGTCGCGGCCCATTACTTCAACAATAAATAAACGGTCGTGTGATTCTGCAGTATCCCTGATCTTGTCAACAGCGTCAACAACAGTGTTAATGGCGGTATCGTAACCAATGGTAAAATCGGTGCCTACAAGGTCATTGTCAATTGTACCTGGTAGGCCAACCACCGGAATATCATATTCGCTGCCAAAAACTTTAGCGCCGGTAAAAGTACCATCGCCGCCAATGGCTACCAATGCGTCAACTTTATTTTTTACCAGGTGCTCATATGCTGCCTTACGACCTTCGGGGGTTCTGAACTCATCACACCTTGCAGTTTTAAGGATTGTACCACCACGCTGGATGATGTTTGAAACGGATTTACGGTTCATGGTAAAAAAATCACCTTTGCCCATGCCGTCGTAACCACGGCGGATCCCCGTGACTTCAATTCCGTAATACATGGCGGCACGTACCACCGCCCTTATGGCAGCATTCATTCCGGGGGCATCACCACCTGAAGTAAAAACGCCGATATTTTTGATCTGAGTCATTTTTTTGTTTTGTTATGAACAGGCTAACCTATTCATAACTAATTAGGGTTGTAAATATTGTTCATTATTCAAACGCCGCGCCTAACCAATAAAACGCGGAATTTGAATTTTGCGCGAATTTACACTTATTTTTTTAACCCGATCTCTATTTTTTGTAAGCGGCTATGCCACTGTCTAAAAATTTAAGATAGCTGGCTATGTCATAATTTGCAGGTGACGGTGCAATTTCTGCACCTGACGCATCTTTAAGTAGGTTGCCATTGCTGTCGAGCATTACATATAACGGTTGAGAATTTGCATTGAAAGTACCCGCTTCTAAATCGCTCCATTTACCGCCCAGGGTTGTGATTTTCTTGCCACTATATTTTGATGTGAATTGTTCGGCAGCCGGTAACTCGGCTTTGTCATCAACAACCAGTTGCAACAGCACAAAATCATTTTTAATGCGGCTAAACACCTGCGGATCTGACCATACGTTGGCTTCCATTTTACGGCAGTTAACACAGTTAAAGCCAGTAAAGTCAATGAGTATCGGTTTATGCAGGGCCTTTGATACCTGTAAAGCTTGATCATAATCATACCATGCATCCAACCCTTTGGTTTTGATGCGGGTATAGTTGGCAGCATACTTGCGTTCGCCAATGCTCGCGGGTATGGCCGCTGACGGACTTGCTGCTGATGAGCCTGAACCATCCGGAATATTTGAAAGGTTGAAATCCTGAGTGGCTTCGGGAGGTAAAAACGCACTAATAGATTTTAAAGGCGCACCCCACAAGCCCGGGATCATATAAATAACAAACGCAAATACGATTATAGCCAGGAACGTGCGCGGAATAGTAAGGAATTTTACATCGCTATCATGCGAAAACTTGATCTTGCCAATCAGGTAAAGCCCGATCAGTAAGCCAATGGCTATCCACAACGATAAAAATATTTCCCGGTCAAACCAGTTCCAGTGATAAGCCAAATCAACGTTTGATAAAAACTTCAAAGCAAATGCCAGTTCAAGGAAACCCAATACAACTTTAACGCTATTAAGCCATCCGCCCGATTTAGGCAGGGTTTTCAGTGCTGAAGGGAATAAAGCGAATATGGTAAAAGGCAGTGCTAAAGCCAGAGAAAAGCCGAACATGCCCATTGCCGGGCCAAGGCGATCACCTTTTGAGGCTGCATCAACCAGCAATGTTCCTATAATAGGGCCTGTACAGGAAAACGAAACAACAACCAATGTTGAAGCCATAAAGAAGATGCCTGCAAGGCCACCTTTATCCGAATTTGCATCCAGCTTATTGGCCAGCGAACTTGGTAGTGTGATTTCAAACGCGCCCAAAAAGGAAATACCAAAAACAATGAGCAGCAGAAAGAAGAATATATTAAATATGCCATTCGTGGCCAGTTCATTAAGCGCGTCCGAGCCAAAAATGATGGAGATCAGCAAACCTAACGTAACATAAATTACAATGATTGATACCCCATATATAAGCGATTGCATAACAGCTTTGCTCTTGCTGCCGCTTTTTTTGGTAAAAAAGCTTACGGTTAAGGGCAGTAAAGGATAAATACATGGCAAAATTACCGCGGTGAAACCGCCAAGTAACCCCTCAATAAAGATTTGCCAAAGTGATTTTGGCTTTTCTGCTGTTTTTGAAGCAGCAGCAGGCGCTTTTGATGCCTTTGCCGCTTCTGCCTTTTTTACCGAATCGGCTTGCTTTTTCCTGATAGCTAAGCTATCGGCAGCAGTGGGAATATCCGTAAATGTAACATCGGCAGCTGACACAGAAGTGTCGGCTGCTTTTTTTTGCACAGCATAAGCAGGGTTTGCTCCGGTTATGTTAAAAATAATGAGGGTAATTAATGTGATAAGCCCGGCGCGCAGGTAAGCACCTTTATTTAATAATTTCATGACTACTGTTAAGGTGTGCTGAATTATTTACCTAAAGGGATAGTGAAATCAACATCTTCCGGTGGCAGGCATTTCATATCGTTACAGGTCATGTAGGTTAGTTTGCCAGTAACTGCTGTTGCTTTGGGCGATTTTAAACTGATTTTTTGGCTAAAAACAACTTCCTTTTCAAAATAGCTTACATTCATGCTGAATGATTTTTCGTATTTGGTTACCGGCGTAGGCTCGGTAGTTTTGCCAACGGCAGCATATAATTTTGATGGGGTAAAATCAAATGAAGTTTTTATTGGGCCGCCGTCTTTTACGGTTTGTGAGTAAATGTGCCAGCCGCTTTGTATCGTTGCTTTTAAAAATACTACAGCTTCTTTGTCATTTACCTTTTTTGCCGCGTATGACCACCTCACCGGCGATTCGATCTGAGCGTAAGCGCCAACGCTGATGATAAGCGCGGTTACCAATACCAATAGTTTCTTCATTTGTGCTTTACTTTATTATTTATTTAAAAATTTCAATTCTTTAAGGTTAAACTCTAATTGCTGTCCGTTAGTATCTTCAATAACCAGCAAGCCATTTGGCAGTACATTTTTTACAATGCCATTGAACTGCTCGCTGTTTGACTCAAAACTTTTAACCTCGTTTAACCAGTATAGTCGGCTTAAGTAAGTATTCCTTACAAAATCAATTTGTCCGGCCTTCAGTTTCAGGTAGTATACTTCAAGCTTTTTGCAAATTTCCGATAATAACAGTGTTAAATCATAATCCTTTTGTAAGATTTGTTTTACAGAGGTGGCATTTGAGGCGCCGGGCGGAAAATTTTCCTGGTTTATGTTCAATCCTATGCCAATAACCGAGTCTTTGAGCTGCCCGCCCTGTATAGTATTTTCGATGAGCATGCCACCGAGTTTCCTGTCGGCATAGTAAATGTCATTAGGCCATTTTATTTTTAGCTCATCACCTAATAATAGATGCAGGGCATCATACACCCCTAAACTTACCGCGCGGTTCAAATCAAACTGGGCATCAACAGGTAAAAAATGGGGTTTTAATAAAAGGCTGAACGTAAGGTTTTTTCCGGGTTCGCTATGCCAGGTATTTTGTTGCTGGCCCCGGCCGGCGTATTGCTCTTCTGCCATAATGACCGTACCTTCGGGTACTGGCTTGGAATTTGACAGTAGTTTTTTAAGAAAACTATTTGTTGAGTCAACTTGTTTAATTGTTACTAAATTTTGACCAACAAATAATCCTGAAAATATGTTATTTTGCAAAGTGTAATAATTTTATACTCAAAAACGTTCAAAACTAATTCTTTTTGATGGTAAAAAACAAAGTGTTAAGTGAATCTGCCTATATTTCAGAGCTGGCAATACATGGTATCCAGGAAAAAAAAGGCAACGATATTATTAGGTTAGACCTTCGTAATATATTCAGTTCAGTAGCAGATTATTTCGTGATCTGTCATGCTGATTCGTCGACACAGGTAAAAGCTATAGCAAATAGCATTGAGGATGAAATTTTCAAAGCCACCCAAGCCGAGCCCTGGCGCAAAGAGGGAATTGAGCATGGCGAGTGGATACTGCTTGATTATGTGGATGTTGTGATCCATGTGTTCAGGACCGATAAACGTGAGTTTTATGGAGTGGAAGATTTGTGGGGCGATGCAGATATTAAATATTATAAAAGTGCATAAACATCCGTCACAAAAAGGCTCAACGCATAGTCTTACTGTTACCGCGTAAAATTTAAATTATAGATTGTAAGTTTGAGCTCGTAAAAAGAAATGAAAGATATTAAAGATTCTAAATCAGAAAATCCAAGACCTATCCGTAAAATTGTGAACAAGAAGCCCTCGCCAAAACCGCCCAAGTTCAATATCATGTGGCTATATGGTATTGTTATTTTGGCCTTTTTACTGATTCCGGCCTTGTTAAACGGCGGATCGGGCAAACCGGTTACTTTCCAGGAATTTGAAGCAAACATGCTTCGTACAAATGATGTTCAAAAAATTGTAGCTTATAAAAGCGGTGACCTGGTAATGGCCGATGTTTACATTAAACAGCAAAGTTTGTCAAAACCATATTTTGTTAATAACACCTCTAAAGAAAAAAACTTTTTTAATACCAGTACCAACAGCGGTCCGCAGTTTACTTTTACAGATGCCTCTTATGAAAGCCTGAAAAAGTCTATCGCCGATGCTCAAAAAGATGTACCTGATGATCAAAAAGTATCTTTACAATTTGAACAGGGACATGAAAGCCTGTTATCAAACTGGTTGGTACAAGGTGTTATCATGGTGATATTGTTTGCCGGCGTGTGGATCTTTATCATGCGCAGGATGAGCGGTGGTTCGGGCGGTGGTCCGGGCGGCCAAATCTTTAACATCGGTAAATCAAAAGCTACCCTGTTTGATAAAGAAGCCCAGGTAACCGTTACATTTAATGATGTTGCCGGTTTGGAAGAAGCCAAACAAGAGGTAATGGAAATTGTTGATTTCCTTAAAAATCCGAAGAAATATACTAACCTGGGTGGTAAAATTCCTAAAGGCGCGCTGTTGGTAGGATCGCCGGGTACCGGTAAAACCTTATTGGCCAAAGCTGTTGCAGGCGAAGCTCAGGTGCCTTTCTTCTCCCTTTCAGGATCAGACTTTGTGGAGATGTTTGTAGGTGTAGGTGCATCACGTGTACGTGATTTGTTCCGCCAGGCTAAAGACAAAGCTCCTTGTATCATATTTATTGATGAAATTGATGCTATCGGCCGTGCCCGTGGTAAAAACAATATCGTAGGCGGTAATGATGAGCGCGAAAACACCCTGAACCAATTACTGGTTGAAATGGATGGTTTCGGTACCGATTCGGGTATCATCATCTTGGCTGCAACTAACCGCCCTGATGTACTGGATTCAGCGTTATTGCGTCCGGGACGTTTTGACAGGCAGGTATCTATCGATAAACCGGATTTGATTGGTCGTGAGCAAATTTTCAAAGTTCACCTGAAACCAATTAAATTATCTGATGGTGTTGATGCCAAGAAATTATCTGCACAAACCCCTGGTTTTGCCGGTGCTGAAATTGCCAACGTTTGTAATGAGGCTGCGCTGATTGCCGCCCGAAAAAATAAAGAGTCGGTTGATATGACCGATTTCCAGGATGCTATCGACCGTGTTATCGGTGGTTTAGAGAAGAAAAACAAAATCATCTCTCCGGAAGAAAAACGCATTGTTGCTTACCACGAAGCAGGTCATGCTATTGCTGGCTGGTTCCTTGAACATGCTGATCCGTTGGTTAAGGTATCCATCGTTCCCCGTGGTGTCGCTGCCTTAGGTTATGCCCAATATCTGCCAAAAGAGCAGTTTTTGTACACTACTGAGCAATTGCTTGATGAAATGAGTGTATCTATGGGTGGTCGCGTTGCTGAAGATATCGTTTTCGGTAAAATTTCTACCGGTGCACTGAGCGATTTGGAGCGTATCACCAAACTTGCTTATGCCATGACCAAAATTTATGGTATGAACGATAGTGTTGGTAATGTATCATTCTATGATCCGCAAGGCGAGTACCAGTTTAACAAACCATACTCAGATACTACTGCCGAAATGATTGACGCTGAAGTACGAAAGCTGGTTGATGTGGTTTATCAAAAAACCAAAGACCTGCTGAATGCTAAACGTGATGGCCTTGAAAAGATAGCTCAGAAACTATTGGAAAAAGAAGTTCTTTTCCAAAGTGATCTGGAAGAAATTTTGGGTAAGCGTCCGTTTGACGAGCGTACAACTTATGATAAGTTTGTAAACGGTGAAGCCGCGTTAAATCCGGATGTGGATAACAATGCTATTCCAGACTCGCTGACTAATCCTGAACTTTCAAGAATAGAGAGCGAAGATCCGAAACTTTAATTTTTAAATTATAATACAAAGCCACCGGCAAAGCTGGTGGCTTTTCTTTTTTAGCCATGAGGGATATCACTACATCAAAAGAAAAACTGCTTAAAAAAATCAGGAAAGCACTTTTGGAGAAAAGGGATAACCCATACCCTCAACTGGAAGACCAGCCCCTTTATCCTGCAACGGATGAAATGCCTGAGGTAGTCTTCGCCGAACAGTTTACCAACGTAGCAGGCCAGTTTGTTTTTTGTGAGGATGAGCTGCAATTTATTGAAAACCTGCTTACCCTTGCCGAAGAACGTAAATGGCACAAAATTTACTGCTGGGAACCTAAGTTGCAGGAGATCCTGAACCAGTTTGAATACCCGCACTACGAAACTGATAAAGATTTTGAACAAGCCGAAGTTGGTTTTACCCTTTGCGAGGCTTTGATTGCCCGTAACGGCAGTATTTTGCTTTCAAACGGTAACATGGCTGGCAGAAGGTTAAGCATCTATCCATCGGTGCATATTGTGCTGGCTTACACTTCGCAAATGGTTATGGACTTGAAAGATGGTTTTAAACTCATCAAAACCAAATATGGCAACCAGCTGCCATCTATGATCAGCACGGTAACCGGCCCAAGCCGTACGGCTGACATTGAAAAAACACTGGTATTAGGCGCCCACGGCCCTAAAGAGCTTTTTGTTTTTATGCTGGAAGGGTGACCGTTGATTTTTTTGATTACGATGATTTCGTTGATTTTTTCTTTTTAGGATTACACCGATTGATTTTTTGATTTCTCCGATTGAGGTTAGCCTGTTGTCTTTCGCCTTTTACCTCGGTCTTAAAATAGCTCTTCCAGCCTGCACTCCTCCAGTATTATCCTTTCACTTTGGTTTTGTGCGTTATATTCCCATTTTACGAGGCGGATTTGGCCATCGGCAATTTCAATGCCTGTTATATCGCCATCATCGTAACAACAGCAGCCGCTATTGAAATAGCTTGGGTCGCATGCGCTGAAATCGGGAGCCACATCACCTTTCACTTGCCGGTTAACGATCTGTTTATTTAGTTCATCGGCCAGGTTATCGTCTCCGGCTTTCCTTGCTTTCGCGATATCGTTATACAGTTTTTCGAGGTGGGTTAACGACCTGAATACCGGTTGATGTGTGTGCCCGGTTATTAGCAGCGTGTTTTTTTGCCTCTGGCTCCATTCATACATAATGCGGTTATGATCTGTTTTGAGCAAGTCGTTATTTGCCGGGGTATTAATATTAACCTTCAGATATGCCTGGAAAGGTGCCCATACATTGGATACAAACCATTTACTGAACCAGTTGCCATCGCTTTGCAAATCGCCCTGGTGGCCATGCGTCATGAATATATTTAGTGGTTTACCATTAACTGTTGTTTGTAGTACAGCTCCTTCATAGATCTTAATTACTTCATCATAAATTTGCTTTAATCCAACTGCCGCTAAAGGGTCATTGTCCCAAAACAGATCATGATTGCCAAATATTTTCATGAATTCTTTACGTTGTATGAACCGTTTTTCGCTTTCAAATGTGGCTTTGTTGTGCTTTTTTATGGTGATGAATAAGTTTTCCCAAAGCTCCTCGCTGTCGCCAAGATTGATGTAGAAAAATTGTTGGCTGTAGTAATAATCAAGTGCTGTAAGGTAGTTCTTCTCGGCAAGGGCGAAGATATCCATATCGTCCCGAGCTCCCTTGTGTTGATCAGAAAAGATAATGAATTTACCTTTTTCTGCATCAAAGGGTATTAAAAGGCCTTTTTTACCCGACCCGGTTAGCAGGTTTTTGTATAACCGGTTCAATGATCCGTTAACCCGCTTCTTATCCGGTCGTGACGAGAGCCTGTCGGCCAACCGGGCAACTGGCTTAGTTAACAGTTTTTGTAAAAACTTGCGCATGACTTTTTAACGTATGATATAGTGTATTGTGTTGTAAGTTGACAGTTACTTTTACCGTGTTTAAACGGGATATAATACAGTGAAATAACGGATAGGTTGTTTTATTATAATTAGTTAGATTAGGCCTGATTTAAAGACACCCTAAATTATATGGAACCTATTGACTTAAAAACAGCCAGGGAAATGGTAGCCCGCTATAAGCAAACCCGAAAAGCGGTTATTGACAAACATCATGAGGTTAATGATACCGAATCTACATGGCTCCCGATAGACAAACTGAAGGAGTTTATTAATAATCTGCCGCCGGAAGCTACTGGAGTGAGGATACATTTTGGAGTGCATGATGCGGATCATAAAAATGCACCGCATCAAACATCGGTTGCAATAGTTGGCACAGTGGCAGGGAAAGGTGTGGATCAGCATATAGATGCTATACAGAGTGATGATGTGGCAAGCTTGGCGGTAAGTGGGTTAGCTGCTTTAAAATCAAGCAAGGATTGCCCGCCGACATGTCAATCCTGATAAATTTGTAAGCTGCATGAATGCTATTATATATTATTTTAGCGTTCATGCTTGATTCCCTTTATTATGTGATGTTTGTAGTGGCTTTTATATGTTGTATATTCACATATAAGTCGCTTGACAAAAATTTTAAATGGTTTTTGCCTTTCTTAGCTTTTGGGGTATTTTATAATTATCCGGCTATTTTTCAACTGCTTATTATTAACCATACCAACGCTTGGTGTAATAACTTCAATGACATACTGGAGTTTATTTGTTATACAATGTTCATCATGTCATTTGATGATCGTACAAAACGAAAAAAGTTTGTATATATAGCTGCGGGTGTTATTGTTGGGTTAACACTTATTGATATATTTCTCATTCAGGGTTTCTGGCATAGAGCGACTATCGCGATAGTTATACAGAATATATTTGGCCTTTGGCTTGTTTGTGATTATTACTATAGATTATTGAATGATGATAATGACGAATACATAGAATTAATATCACACCCCCCGTTTTTGGCGATAACGGGGATTTTTTTCTATTATTTGGCAATGACATTTTATTACTCTTGTTTCAGCTTCATGGTGTATAAAAACAATTATCATTTTTACCTGATAGCAATAACATTGTTGGATCTTAACTCATTAATGCTATACGGCCTATTTTCATTTTCCTTTATATGCTTTTTCAGGAAGAACAATTTATCCTCATAATAATAGCGGGTACTGCTTTATTGCTTCTGTTAGGGGTGTTCATGGTTAGCTTTATGCTCATGTACCAAAAAAAGCAGAACAAGAATCTGCTTGAGCGCGAAAACCTAAAGGCCTCATTTAAGCAGGAAATGCTTAAAACGCAAATAGAGATCCAGGAGCAAACGCTTAACGATATAAGCCGTGAGATCCATGATAATATCACGCAGGTTTTGTCATTTGTAAAATTGAACCTGGGCCTGCTTAACAATAGCCTTGATGACGAAAAAAAAGCCCGTGTAAATGAGAACCGCGAACTGGTTTCGCAAACCATTAATGATTTGAGGCACCTTTCAAAAAGCATGAGCTTTGAGCATATCAGCTCACAGGGGCTTATAAAAACCCTCGAAACCGAAACCGAACGTTTAACCCGCAGCGGCATCATCAATGTTATTTTTGATGTTGGAGGTGATGTATATAGTTTAGGCGAGCAGCGCGAACTGGTGATATTTCGGATCTTCCAGGAAGCGGTAAATAATACTTTGAAATACGCTAAGGCAGCTAACCTTAAAATCGGTTTGTATTATACTGCACAAATGTTTAATTTGCTCATCGAAGATGATGGTGCTGGTTTCAATGCTGAAAAGGTTGATAATAAGGGCGGTTCGGGATTGCGGAACATTGAAAACAGGGCAGCTTTAGTAGGCGCGGACGTAATTATTGCCAGCTCGCCTGGTAAGGGTTGCCAGATAAAATTGTCGTTCAATCCCCTGGTACAACAAATTTATGCTAAAGGAACCCATTCAAATAGCCTTAGTTGATGATCATAAACTCTTCAGGAGCGGTATGGCTGCTCTTGTCACCAATTTTAAAAGATACAACATACTATTTGAGGCCGCAAACGGGCAGGAACTGATAAATACCATAAACAACGGCACTGTTCCGGATATTGTATTGCTGGATATCAGCATGCCGGTTATGGATGGGGTTGAAGCTGCACAGGTGCTGCGGGCCAAACATCCCGGTGTCAGGATTATTATTTTATCCATGTTCGAAGATGCCGAAAAGGTGCTGATCATGGTAAAAATGGGTGTTAAAGGCTACCTGCTTAAAGATTCGGAACCGCATGAAGTTGAAGACGCCCTTTTGAAAGTTGCGCAGGGAGAGCTTTATTACCCCGAGTTTGTAACCCGCCACCTGATTACCAACTTTAACAGCAAGTTAGAAAACATAAAGCTTAACCCGCGCGAAATCGAATTCCTGCGCCTTACCGGCACTGAGCTTACTTATAAAGAAATTGCCGAAACCATGAACATCAGCGTGCGCACCGTTGATAGCTATCGCGACCAGCTTTTTGAAAAACTCCAGATCAAAAGCCGCGTGGGGCTGGTTTTATACAGCATAAAAAATAAACTGATTGAATTGTAATTTGCTAATAAATTTAGCAAATTTGTTCAATGTCACATGAGGAAAATCCGGATTTTTTTAAAGGACGAGGGGCGCAGGTAAATACGCACAATAAGTTTCTGAAAAACAAGTATGTACTTGATCATATCGAGGGTATTGACGAGCCTTTGCTTGAAAATAGCAACACGCAGCTTTTTGAAGAAACTCCAAAAAAAATAGTAAGCGAATCCAATAGTCCCGATCTGAGCCATATGTACTCGATCAACCCGTACCAGGGTTGCGAGCATGGTTGTATTTACTGTTATGCCCGTAACAGCCATGAATATTACGGCTTTAGCGCCGGGCTCGATTTTGAGCGCAAGATCATTATTAAACCCAATGCCCCCCAGCTGCTTGAGCAATATTTCAACAAAAAAAATTATAAGCCGGTTTGCATCATGCTGTCAGGCAATACGGATTGTTATCAGCCTGTTGAACGGAAGCTTAAAATAACCCAGGCCTTGCTGGAAGTTTTTTGGAAGTATAAAAACCCGGTAAGCATCATCACCAAAAACAACGTTATACTGCGCGATATCGATTTGCTTACAGATATGGCCAGGCTGAACCTGGTACATGTAAACATATCCATCACCTCCCTTAATGAGCAACTGAGGCAGAAACTTGAGCCGCGCACTGTAACAGCAACAGGCCGTTTGGCGGTTGTTCAAAAGCTTTCGGAAAAAGGCATCCCGGTACGGGTAATGGCAGCGCCGATCATTCCCGGGTTAAACAGTAATGAAGTGCCTAATATCATTAAAGCCGCCGCCGACAGAGGCGCTTTAGCCGCCGGTTTTACCATGGTGAGGCTCAATGGCAGCATAGCCGAAATTTTTAGCGACTGGATCTACAAGGCTTTTCCAGATCGCGCCGAAAAGGTACTGAATATGATCCGCTCGACACATGACGGCAAGTTGAATGATAGCGATTACGGTCGCCGGATGAGCGGCGAGGGCAAGGTGGCCGAATCAATTCACCAGATGTTTAAAATGGCTTGCAAACGCTTTATGAGCGATAGGCAGATGCCAGAATATGATTATAGTTTATTTGTACCAAGGAAAGGGAAACAGACGAGTATGTTTTGAGGGGGATATTTATATAAAAAACATTAAATTTGTTATGAAAGGATTGATATGGTATTAGTATTAAAAAAGGGAGCATCCAAAAAGGATATAGAGGCTATTGAAAAGGCACTTTATAAGGAAGCGCCGTCTATGGGTTTCGACGCAAAAAAATACAATGGAAAAGTGCCTTTAAAAGAAAATCCATTGACCATTCAAATTAAGTTAAGAGATGAGTGGGAAAGAGATATTAGTTGATACGAATATTATATTGTATCTGTTGGATGGGAACGATACGATATAAAAGTTATTGCAGGGTAAGCAGATCTGTATTTCATTTATAACCGAACTGGAACTAATAGAATTTAAAAACCTTTCAGAACGCGATGAAAAACAAATACACGGCTTATTAAGTGATTGTTCAATTATTCAGATGAATAATAAATTGAAAGAACAATATGTAACAATAAGAAAAAAATATAGTTTAAAACTACCAGATGCTATCATAGCGGCAACAGCCATTACATTCAATCTGCCGTTTATAACATCTGATAAACAATTCAAAACTATAAATAAGCTAAAGCTTGTTTCTTATGAGATTTGAATTTTTTAACCCTAAGCCGTCAACCCCAACGCCTATCCCCACCCCAAAAACATAACACAACAAATCGCCCCACAAAAAGCCCTCACCTAAAACGAGCCTGCCAAACAGGGTATGCCTCAGGTCATTTATCCAGGGCGCTTTATAAAGCTGGCTAAACTCTATCACGAAGCAAAACGCCAACGCAGCTACAACAGTAAACATACGGGGCTTGCTAATAAACAGAAACCTCATGATAAAGCAAACCATAGTGGCCCATAAAATATCGCCTATGAATAAAGGGATGAACTTAAAATGGCGGGATAACAAACCGAGGATAATGGTTGCTATTGTTAATATCAAATAGGTTATCCGGTTTTTAGGCATGGAATAAATATCGGCTAAATAAATGCAACAAAAAAGGCACCCACCGGGTGCCTTTGATATATTTAATTTTATAAATGGTTGCTTATGCTTCTTCAGCTTCTAAAGCCATTTGCTCGTCAACAAGGATACGTCCGCAATGCTCGCAAACGATGATCTTTTTACGCTGACGGATGTCTGACTGGCGCTGAGGTGGGATCTGGTTAAAGCAACCAGAGCATGAATCACGTTGAATAGTTACAACTGCAAGACCGTTTTTAGCGTTTTGACGTAAACGGGTGTAAGCGGTTAATAAACGCTCTTCGATGTTGTCCATAGCTTTTGCAGCCTGGGCATTCAACTCGGTTTCTTCTTTTTCAGTTTCGGCAGTAATGGTGCCTAATTCTTCTTTCTTGGCGTCAAGGTCGGCCTGGCGGGCTTCCAGATCCGCCAATGCTTTTTCGTAAACCTGGGTTTTGTTGGTGATTTCGAAACCGTATTCACGGATCTTCTTTTCACTCACCTGTATATCTAAGCCCTGGATCTCAATTTCTTTTGAGATAGCATCATATTCGCGGTTGTTTTTAACCTCGTTAAGCTGGCCTTCGTATTTTTTGATGTTCGCCTGAGCTTCTTTGATCAGGTTTTTACGGGTAACTATGTCATCTTCCACATCGTCAAGTTCACCTTTGATCTTTTGGATGCGGGTTTCAAGGCCTGCAACGTCGTCCTCAAGGTCGGCAACTTCCATTGGCAATTCGCCCCTTACCTGGCGGATCCTGTCAATCTTGGTGTGGATAGTTTGTAGTTCGTATAAAGCTTTAAGCTTTTGTTCTACGGTTTGTTCCATTAAATAAAATATTTGACGGGGTTTGTATTTACTTCTGTTAAACGGACGGCAAAGATAGGGAATTTTTTTCTAATTATTTCATACAATAATTGCTGCGTAAATTGTTCACTCTCAAAGTGTCCGATATCTGCAATAACTATCTTTCCTTCGGCATCAAAAAACTCATGATACTTGTAATCGGCCGTGATAAAAACGTCGGCTCCTGCGGCTATGGCATGCTTTAGCAAAAAGCCCCCCGAACCGCCGCACACAGCTACTTTTTTAACGTGTTTGCCCAATAATTTAGTATGCCGTATCACATGCGTGCGCATCTTATCCTTTACATGAAACAGGAAACTTTCTTCATTAAGCGGCATTTCCAACTCGCCTATCATACCCGAGCCTACCTGCTGGTGCTGGTTGGTTAAATTGTAAAGATCATAGGCAACTTCTTCATACGGATGGGCCAGGATCAAAGCCATCAGGATCTTGCTCTCCAAATTGGCCGGATATACGGTTTCTATCCTTACTTCATTTTCCTTGTGGCGTTTGCCAATTTCGCCCACATAAGGGGTTGCGGCATCATTGCCTTTAAATGTCCCTGTTCCCTGTGCATTAAAACTAACCTCGCTGTAATTACCAATATTGCCTGCGCCTGCTGCAAACAAAGCATCGCGTACAGTGTCGGCATGGTTTAGCGGAACGTAAGTAACCAGTTTTTTGATCAGGTTATGTTTGGGCAGCAGTATTCGGCTGTTTTTTAAACCTAAAGTTTCACAGATACGGGCATTAACACCGGTCATGATGCTATCCAAATTGGTGTGAATAGCGTATATAGCAATACCTTTACGGATAGCTTTTTCAACCACCCGTTCCACATAGGTTTTGCCGTTGAATTTTTTTAACCCCTTAAAAACGATAGGGTGGTGCGATATGATCACCTGGCAGCCGGTAGCAATAGCCTCATCAACCACAGCTTCGGTACAGTCAAGCGAGATCAGGGCCTGGCTTACCTCCTGCTCCGGGTTGCCAACTATCAGGCCAGAATTGTCATAATCTTCCTGATAGTTGAGCGGTGCGAGGCTTTCAAGGTAAGCGGTTAAGGCAGATAGTTTCATTAATTTTTTTTAGAGATAAATAACGGCTTTGTTTAGCTGCTCATTTTAGCCATTTGGTAGCTTTCATAAGCCATATTCTTATTATACTCCAAAGTTATCGACTTATTGTTGATCAAATCCACAATAGTGCCAATCCAGCAAAAGCCTACTGTTAGCAAATAAACAATACCCATCCCAATCTGGCCTAATACAAAGCGCTGAATGCCGGCAAAACCTACAAAACCAAGCAAGGTAAACAACAATATATCCTGCGAGTTTTTGCGCTTATTGCTGTAAACCATGTAAAAATATTTTTTCTGGCTTTCTGTAAGATCGGGGGTGGCGTGCTGTAAAAATCCCAACTCTTCCGGCGAAAAACCGGCAAACGTACTATGCGGGTCCTGGTACATGTTCATATAGGTAAGGCTTATTAAAAAGTAATAAGCCAAATTTAAATATTTACCGCATTAAAACTATAGGTTAAAAATGATTTAAAAATTCTTTTCCATACATAGGGGTAAACAATAGTGAGGTTGTAATACCTGTATGAAAGTTTTAGTAACCGGGGCAACAGGGTTTATTGGCAGGCAGCTCACGTTATCGCTGGCTATGCAGGGCTATGATGTTAAAGCCTTATGCCGTAATACCGATCACCCTTATTTAATAGAGCATAAAAATATCGAACCGGTTACCGGCAATATTCTGTACCGCCAAAGCCTGGGAAGGGCTATGCAGGGCTGCGAACAAGTATACCATACCGCCGCCATGGCCAAAATGTGGTGCCGTAACCCCGATGATTACCATGAAACCAATGTTGTTGGTACCCGTAACGTACTTGAAGTTGCAGCAGGCGCCGGTGTACAGAAAATAGTTTACACATCAACCTGCGGTGTTTGGGGCCCAACAGTAAAATACCCCATGAGTGAAAACGATCCGCGGATAGCAGGTTTTCCCATTGCTTACGAGCGTACCAAATACCTGGCCGAACTTGAAGTGCAAAATTTTGCAAAGCAGGGAGGGATATACATCGTTACAGTAAATCCATCACGCGTATATGGCGAAGGGCCTGTTACCGAAAGTAATACAGTAGGTAAAATGGTTTCGGCCTATTTACGCGGCAAATGGCATTTTATTCCTGGCAATGGCGAACAGGTAGCCAATTATGCTTTTTTAACCGATGTGGTTGATGGACATTTGGCGGCTATGAATAATGGAACCAGCGGCGAACGCTATATTTTAGGCGGAGAGGATATTAGTTTTAATGATTTTTTCAAAACAGTACATCAGGTATCAGGTAAACAACATCGTCTCATTCATCTGCCGTTAAAGACTATTGAATTTTATAGCCATTTTGAAAAGCTTAAATCACAGCTTACCGGGCTGCGCCCTTTCTTTTTGCCTGAGTTTGCCGAACGTTTAAAGTATGATCAAAAATACAGCAGCAATAAAGCCATAACGCAGCTTGGTTACCGGATAACCCCTTTTACAGAGGGGATGCATAAAACCATTAATTACCTTCAACAAGCCTGAAGCATGATAGATCAGACAGCCATTATAACCGGAGCCAGCGAAGGGTTGGGTAAATCGTTTGCCATTGAACTGGCGTCGCGGCAAATAAACCTGGTACTGGTATCATTGCCAGCTACCGGATTGCCTGAGCTGGCATCCTTTATCCGTAAAAACTTTGAGGTTAAAGTGAATTATTTGGAAATTGATTTAACACTTGCCGAAAGTTACCCTGCAATTTTTAATTACCTTAGTGATGAGCAAATTACGGCTCACCTGCTCATCAATAATGCGGGTTTAGGTAACTGGTCGTGGTTTGAAGATTTGAACATTGGGTTTTATAAAAAGCAAATTGAACTGAACGTGATTACACCTGTACTGCTTACACGCTTGTTCCTGGCCCAGGCCGATGTCTCTGCTACCTCTTATATATTGAATGTAGGGAGTTTGGGCGGCTTGTTTGTGGTGCCTAAAAAGCAGGTTTACGGTGCTACCAAATCATTTATCAGGTATTTTACCAAATGTTTGCAGCTGGAACTTCATGGCTCAAATGTGAAGATCAGCTTGCTTAGTCCTGGAGGGATCAATACCAAGCCCGAGTTGCTGGTAATGAATAATAAACTCAAAGGCATATCAAAGGCAACCATTATGGAGCCCGGGCACGTAGCACGTATAGCGGTGGATGGTTTGCTGAAAGGGAAAAAAGAGATCATCCCGGGTGTGGTAAACCGGATGCTTGTTTTATTAAACAGTTTGCTGCCTGCCGGTGTTAAAGAAATCATTATAAGGCAGCGACTGGCCACCATTATTAAAAGCTGACAGCATGATCATTTCATTACTTACCTATCGGCATATTAAAAACCTTTGCAGCTTTTTTAAGCGCACCCGCAATAGTTTTAAGCTTATTAATAATGAGCGGATCGTTATTATTTCGGGCAGCATGCGCGGATTGGTATTGTATTTTGACCGCGATGCATGCGAGGTGAAAAATGGAGAAACAGATTTCATCAGTATTGATATAACGCGCGATTTTTCGGTTGAGATGCTGATGCGGATCCTGGTTAATCACAACATGATAACTCCTGTTTTTGAAGGTTGATTGCCCTCCGGGTGCCCGCGTTTCAATTTTCCTGAGCTATTTCATCTGATGCGAAATTTTAAATTCGTACACCCGTTGTAACGTATCCGAACGATATTATCTGTCTATGTTTTTAATAAATTGATTATTAATGGTTTATATCATGGCTCGAATTTTGAAGACACAAAATCCCAGATCTTCGTTAGTAACCTTTAGCCTTTGTAATCATGATCAGAACTTACTTTAAACTTGCCTACCGCAATTTAATTAAGGATAAAGCTTATTCTATTATTAATATATCAGGTTTAGCTGTTGGCCTTGCAGCAAGTATCCTGATATTGCTTTGGGTACAAAACGAAACAAGTTATGATCAGTTCCATAAAAATGCAGGGCAATTATACCGTATAAACTGGGATGTTGATGGTTTAACTGTGGCCGGTACCCCTACCGCAATGGCCGCATCCGTAAAATCACAATTGCCGGTTGTTAGAAATGCGGTGCGCATCAGCCCGAAGAGTTACCTGTTTGAAGCCAACGATAAAAGGTTTATAGAAGACAAAGTAATTTATGCCGATCCTAATTTCCTGGATGTATTTTCATTTCCGCTTGTAAAAGGTGATCGTGCAGAAGCTCTAAAGCAAATAGATGGCGTTTTAATAACAGAAGCAACAGCCGCGAAATATTTTGGCGATCAAAATCCCGTTGGTAGGTTTTTAAAGAAAGACAATAGTGAAAACGTAATAGTGACCGGGGTTTTAGCCAACATCCCTGCTAACTCGCACATGCAATTTGATTTTGTAATGCCAACGGCAGCGTTATACAAAGCTAACCCTAAGGTGGAAAAATACCAATGGGAGGCGCCCTATTTTCATACTTATGTTCAGTTAGATAAAAATTTTGACCCAAGCCCTGCCAATTTAAAAAAATTGGAAAGTCAGATTTTTCAGATCTATCATAAATACGAACCACAAATGAAAAGTGCGTTCCATCTTCAACCCGTTACCCAAATTCACATGGCCCCGGCGATAGAGATGGATTTACCCGGACACGGTAATGCGCTGTACCTAAAAATGTTTTTTGTTGTAGCTATTTTAATACTTGCCGTTGCCTGTATCAATTTCATGAACCTGGCTACTGCGCGTTCGGCCCGAAGGGCTAAGGAAATTGGTTTGCGTAAAGTAGCCGGAGCGCAAAGGTTTCAATTGATATTCCAGTTTTTAAGTGAAGCCGTGTTCATTGCTTTTTTATCGTTGTTGCTGGCACTTTGGATAGTGATTTTAGTTCTGCCACAGTTTAATCAGTTAGTTGGTAAGCAACTCGCAGTTAATTTCGGTGATGCGAAGCTCTGGCTTAGTTTGCTGTGTATTGCCTTGGTAACGGGGGTGATATCGGGCAGTTACCCGGCGCTGTTTTTATCCGGTTTCAACCCTGTTAAAGTGCTTAAGGGGAATGTGAAATCAATGGGTGGTAATTTAATTTTTCGCCACGCTTTGGTGGTTACCCAGTTTGTTGTTTCGGTGGTTTTACTGATAGGTACGATAGTTATTTACCAGCAACTTAAGTTTGTACGAGAAAGAAATCCCGGCTTTAACAAATCCAGTCTTTTATATATGGACATGAACGGTGACATGGTAGATAAAGAAGCTTTGCTGAGAAATGAGCTACGGCAAAATCCGCTCACCAGTGATTTTGCTATTACCAACGAACTTCCTATAGATGTGGGAGCCGGCGCAAACGTTTCATGGCCGGGCAAGGATCCCAAAACACTTGGTAACCCGACACCCGGGTTATATGTAAGTGAGAATTTTGCCCATCTATTCGGATTGAAGCTACTGGCAGGTCGTTTCTTTTCCGAGTCGATCAAAACCGATTCAAATAATTGTGTCATTAACCAAAAGCTACTGGGCTTGATGGGCTTTACTGATCCTGCAGCAGCCATTGGCAAACCGATGACATTGCACAACAAACCAAGTATTATTATTGGTGTGGTTAAAGATTTTAATTTTAAACCTGCCCAGTCGGCCATTGAACCCCTGATCATTGCTTTAACAGGTGGCGGTGGTACAATGGTTATACGAACTAAGCCCGGAGCAACCTTTGCAACTATAAAGGCTCTGGAGAAAATGAGTAAAGAAATTAGTCCTGCTTATCCTTTCAGCTTCAATTTTGTTGACCAGCAAATGGCAAGCCTTTACCATGGAGAGCAGCAGATGGGTAATATTTTTAAACTATTTGCGGCAATAGGCATTTTTATTTCATGTCTTGGTTTATACGGTTTATCGGCGTTTATTGCCGAACAGCGTACCAGGGAAATAGGCGTACGCAAGGTATTGGGCGCATCGGTATTTAACCTGGTTTATTTATTATCATCCGGAATTACCAGGTTGATCCTGATAGCTATCTGTATAGCATTACCGGTTGCGTGGTACGCGGCAAATACCTGGCTGGCTGGATTTGCTTATCATATTAATGTTAGCTGGCTGATATTCTTGGTGGCATCGGGGTCAGCTTTGGGTATAGCCTGGCTTACGGTTAGCTATGAATCTATCAAAGCCGCAACCGTGAACCCTATTAAGAGCTTAAGAACTGAGTGATGCTTGCGTTACATAAATGAACACCCAATTGTCCGTATCCGAACGATAATGTGCTGTTGCTTTCATTTAAGTTGTTGACATGTAGCTATTTGTGATATTGGCACTGTTTTGCATGCCACACAATTAAATAAAACGGATTTTTATGCTGAAGAACTATATCAAAACCGCCTGGCGGAACCTTGTCCGCAATAAGTTTTATTCGGTGATCAATATTGCCGGGTTAACCCTGGGCCTCGCCATTGGGATCCTGATCCTGCTTTGGGTGCAGGACGAATTTAGCTTTGATAGCTTTCATAAAAACGCATCAAATATTTACCGGGTAGAGCTTTTTGGCGGTACAGGGGCCAGCAAGCAGATCTGGCAAACAACAGTGGCACCGATGGGGCCGCTGGCTAAACAGGAACTGCCCGTTGTGCAAGATCAGGTGCGCATAACCAATAACTGGTTTTTCTCATTATTTAAATACCAGGATAAAATTTTTAACGAGCAGGCGGTAGGCTTTGCTGATCCCTCCCTGTTTACTGTTTTTGATTTTCCGCTGATTGAAGGTAACAAGGCAAAGCCTTTTACGAACGATAATTCCGTAGTGATTACAAAAAGAACGGCAAAAAAATATTTCGGTAATGAAGATGCTTTAGGAAAAGTTATTGTGGCCGATAATAAAGAGAATTTTACTGTATCGGGCGTTATTGATGATTTCCCGCTTAACTCAAGCATTAATTATGATATGATCATGTCCATGAGCTATCATATCAAATATATGTTTACCAACAATAAGGTTGATCTGAACCATGATTTCAGCAATTACGCTTATGAAACCTATTTGTTGTTGAAACCGGGCACTTCTTTAAAAAAGCTATCGGCCGATTTGAATAAAGTTCACCTGAAACGGAAGCCTGAAGATACCGATGCCGATTACCTCTTGCTGCCCGCAACTAAAATGCATCTTTATAATGCGGACGGTACCGACCGGGGGATCAGCACTGTACATATCTTTATCATTATCGCCTTAGTAATATTAGTGATTGCCTGTATCAACTATGTTAACCTTTCAACCGCGCGGGCCATGCTGCGCGCCAAGGAAATAAGCATGCGAAAGATCATCGGCGCGGCAAAAACACAATTGTTTATGCAGTTTGTGGTAGAAACAGCTTTGCTGTTTATCCTTTCGTCGGTTTTAGCAGTGTTGGTAATTTATAACGTAATTCCTGTATTTAATGAAATTGCGGGTAAGCAACTGGTATTTAATCTTTCCAACTACCATATCTGGTTGGTTATTGCGGGTACCATCACTGCTACACTTGTATTGTCCAGTATTTACCCGGCGCTACTGCTTTCATCTTTTGAACCATTAAAAGCACTCAAGGGTAAAATCTCCAATGGTATTGGAGATGTGCTTTTCCGTAAGATCCTGGTAGTGGTGCAGTTTACCTTTTCAGTAGTATTGATCATCAGTACCATTGTGATCACCAGCCAGCTTAATTACATCCGGTCAAAAAATTTAGGCTATGATAAAAGTCACGTGTTTGCTTTTTGGATGCGCGATATGAAAGATCATTATGATGCTGTTAAAGCCGAACTTTTGAAACAACCGGGTGTTGAAGCCGTAACGCGTTCAAGCGGCAATATTGTTAATAATGGTGGTATTTCCGGCGATAACGATTGGGATGGTAAAGCCACCGGTCAAACGTTTATTGTACATCCCCAAGGAATTGATAAAGATTTTATTTCTTTTTTCAAGATAAAAATGGCTGCAGGTCGCGGTTTTGATGGCTCGGTGAGTGATTCGGCTCATTATATACTGAATGAGGCGGCAATTAAGGAGTTGGGCATGAAAGACCCGATTGGCAAACGTTTCAGGTTACGTAAAACCGAAGGGACAATCATAGGCGTGGTAAAGGATTTCCATTTTGCAAGTATGCGTGAAAAAATTGGGCCGATGGTGTTTTTCTACGCCCCGGATACGTATGCTTCACTGTATATTAAAACAACCGGCGATGGTGCGCCAAAAGCCATAGCAGCTGCCGAAAAAGAGTTTAAACAATACAATGGGCAATTTCCGTTTGGTTACACTTTCCTGGATGACATATTCAACAAACTTTACCAGGGCGAACAGCGGGAAGGTACATTGTTTAACTATTTTGCGGGGATAGCTATTTTAATCTCCTGCCTTGGCCTGCTTGGTTTGGCAGCTTACACCGCTCAGGTACGTACCCGCGAAATTGGTGTGCGGAAAGTTTTGGGTGCTACCGTAACAAATGTTGTTGCCTTGTTAGCAAAAGATTTTATTAAGCTGGTGCTTATTGCTATCGTTGTGGCTTTCCCGATTGCCTGGCTGGCCATGAGCCACTGGCTTGATGAATTTGCTTACCGAGTTGGCATAAGCTGGACAGCCTTTGTATTAGCTGCCGTGATTGCCCTATTGATTGCCTTTATCACTATCAGTTTTCAATCGGTTAAGGCCGCGTTGGCTAATCCGGTTGATAGTTTGCGGAGGGAATAATAGTTGGTTCAAATTGGTAGAGACTCATCACATGCGTTTCCCGAATACTGAAGACTTACGAAGTTTTCAAAACTTCGTAAGTCTTCAGTAATGATTGATATGGAAATGTAGAGACGCATTATATGCGTCTTCCGAATGCAGGACCTGCAAATTGATTGCTTACCCGTTCTCATGGGAAACACATATAATGCGTCTTTACTTTGAAAACTTAAAACAATTCCACCAACCGCTCTAAAGCCATTCCTCTTGATCCTTTGATCAGGATAGTTGAATTGGTAATAGGCTGTGCTTTCAAAGCAGCAATGGCATCTTCGGCAGTTTCATAAAACTTGTCCATGGTCCATGGTCCATGGTCCACGGACTGCGAAGCACCTAAAAAATCCTTTCCGATAAAGATGCGTTCATCAACAGCGGTATCCATAGCTTTGCGGATAACAGATGCATGTTCAACAGCCGCTTCCGGCCCCATTTCAAACATATCGCCCAAAATAAGTACCTTCCTTTTTGCTTCAATTTTGCCCACGTTTTCAATGGCTACAAACATGCTGCTTGGGTTGGCATTGTAATAATCGCAAATGAGCGTATTAGTAGCTGTTTGTACAATTTGCGAGCGGTTGTTTTTAGGCTGATAACCCTCGATACCGGCGTTGATTTCATTAGCCGGTAAACCGAGATATGTTCCGATACATATGGCTACTAAAATATTGGGCAGGTTATAAGTACCAGTTAGCTGGGTTTTAACTTGATAGCTGTCGCCGGTTTTATTATTGGTCCACTCCAAAGTAAGTAAGGGAGAGTTTTCCAACAGTTCACCGCTAATGAGATTATCAATGGCATCAGTACCATAATACTTCACATGACGCAAACGACGGGCCGCAGCCATCTCCATTAAAACAGTATCATCGCTATTGATAAAGACAGCACCATCTGTTTTGCTTACTCTCCCTTTAGGGGGCAGGGGGGCAAAATAATCATACAACTCTCCTTTACCCTTCTTTACACCTTCAACTCCGCCAAAACCTTCCAGATGCGCTTTACCAACATTGGTAATTAAGCCAAGCGATGGTTGAGCAATGCTGCAAAGCAGCTCGATCTCTTTTTGGTGATTGGCCCCCATTTCAATAACGGCCACCTCGTGGCTGGCATCAATGGTTAAAATGGTAAGTGGTACACCAATATGGTTATTTAAATTGCCTTGGGTAGCCTGGGTTTTAAAATGCTGCGATAATACGGCATTGATCAGTTCTTTGGTGGTGGTTTTGCCGTTGGTACCTGTAAGTCCGATAACCGGGATGTCAAGCTGACGGCGATGATAACGCGCTAAATCCTGCAAGGTAGTTAAAACATCCTCAACCAATAAATACTGTTCGCCCAGTTGATATTCGGCGTTGTCAATTACCGCGTAAGCTGCACCGGCCTCAACTGCTTTTTGTGCAAAAGTGTTGGCGTCAAACTTATCGCCTTTGAGGGCGAAGAACAGACTGCCAGGCACGATCTTCCGGGTGTCGGTGCTAATTACGGGGTGTTTGAGGTATATATCGTACAGTTGGGTTGTGGTAGTCATGTGTGTTGAACAAATACAATTCAAAAATATGTCATCATTAGCTTGCGCACGTTTGCAACGAGTGCTTAACGTGGCTCGGCGATTGTATCGCCGGGCTTGCGTTTTAAACGCAAGCCCATTTTAAGCGCTCGTTGCAAACGAGCGCAAGATTGTTCTTTCAAACTTAACAAAAATTATTCCCCCTTGTTCATCCAGCCAATTACAGCTTTGATTTCACCGTAGCTGTAATCATCGCCTAAAACTTCTTTTAAGGGCGATAGTCTTTCAGTTCCATAACTTTCAACGGCGTCGGCAATAACAGCGATCTTTTTCTGCGGAACTATTTCGGTGATATCCAGATCGCCGTTTTGTACATAATAACTCAGGTGTGTTTCTATGGTAGCTGTAGTGAACCCGCGCTCAGCAGCTATTTCGGCAACGGTTTTTCCGGAGCGATATAGGTTAAACGTTTCGGCTTTAGTATCATTGCTTCGCGAAGAAGATTTGGTTTGCCCCGGTGATTTCGCCTTCCGCTCCCGTTTAGGCGATTTCTGTTTTATTTTTGAGCCGAGGCCTTTTTCAGCACAATAAATCTTAACCGGTTCAAGCAGTTCGCGACCATAACGGGCCAGTTTAATATCGCCAAAACCAGAAATCATTCGCAGTTCATCCAAACTTTGCGGTAGGTAGGTAGCCATTTCCTGCAGTGTAGCATCGGATATAATAACATAAGCCGGTACATTTTCACCCTCGGCAATGCCCCGCCTAACTTCCCTTAACCGGTTGAATAACGGAATCTCATAAGGCAGGTTTTCTTCATGGTGAACCTCTTCAACTTTTTCTATCTCAATAAACTCAACCTTTTGCCCGCCCTTTAATACGTCGGTGCTCTGCGCGGTAAGTTTTAATACCGGGTATTCATCGCCGGCGGTTTGCAGATAGCCCATACTAATCAACTCGCGGATGTGGTGCTGCCAGTCGGCCTTGCTGATATCTGCACCGATACCGTAGGTTTTTAACTGCTTATGTTCTTCACGGATCTTATCGCTTTTTGATCCCCGCAAAAAATCTATTACATAGTTAGCCCCGAAACGTTCATTTAACCGGGCTACCGCCGAGAGCGCTTTTTGAGCGATCAGCGTGCCATCAAAACGTTTATATTCGGTTAAGCAAACATCGCATGAGCCGCATTTGGCCGGGAATTCTTCGTCGAAGTATTTCATCAGGTATTGCCTGCGGCACGATAGCAGCTGGCAATATTTAACCATATCATTAAGCTTATTAAGCATGATGCGGCTTTGCTGCTCATTGCCTTCTACTTTGGCAAAAGCCTGCAATTTCATTGCATCGCCGGGCGAGTAAAGCAACAATGCTTCCGACGGAAGCCCATCGCGTCCTGCCCTGCCGGTTTCCTGATAGTAACCTTCAATGTTTTTTGGCAGATCGACATGCACCACATAGCGCACGTTTGATTTGTTGATGCCCATGCCGAAAGCGATGGTTGCCACAATGATCTTCAGGTCATCTCGCAAAAATGCTTCCTGATTACGGGCTTTTATTTCGTTACTTAACCCGGCATGGTAGGCTTCTGCAGCAAAGCCTTCATCTTTTAAATCCTCGGCCAATGCCTCGGTAGATTTGCGGGATAGGCAATAAATAATCCCCGACTCATCCTTATGTTCATTTAAAAAGGCGATGAGCTGTTTAAAGCTGTTCTTTTTAGGCGCCACGCGGTAAGTAATATTTGCCCTGTTAAATGAGGATACAAATATTGCCGGCTTATGAAGGTTGAGCTTTTCAAGGATATCTTTTTGCGTAAGCTTATCGGCTGTAGCCGTAAGTGCTATAACCGGCACCGACGGAAACTCTTCCTTAAGCCCGGCAAGCATTAAATACTCAGGCCTGAAATCATGTCCCCAAGAGGAGATACAATGTGCCTCGTCAATAGCTATCTGTGCAACTTTCAGCGTTTTTAAAAAAGGAATAAGCTTACTTTCTTTATTTTCTTTGCTTTCGGCACTGAACAAACGTTCGGGGGCAAGGTAAAGTAGTTTGATCTCATTGTTTCGGAGCCGGTTTACAAGCACCCTCGTTTCCTCGGGATTTAACGACGAATTGAGGAAAGCCGCAGGGATGCCGTTAACGTTCAGGCTATCTACCTGGTCTTTCATCAGCGCAATAAGCGGTGATATTACAATGGTCAGCCCATCGAGCAGAACAGCAGGTAACTGGTAGCACAATGATTTGCCGCCACCGGTAGGCATCAGCGCCATTACATCCTGCCCCTTAAGTATATTTTGAATGATAGCCTCCTGCTCATGCCTGAAGGTACTATAACCAAAGTATTTTTGCAGGGCCTGGATAGGTGTCATGTTTGTTAATTGCAGATATGCAAATGTGCAGATTTCAGATTATAAATGTGCGGATTTCAGATGTGCAAATTTTAGATAATGCGCATCCTATTTGTTTTGTGTTTTTATAAATAAATTCAGTGTATTTTCTAATCATTTACATATCTGCACATCTGAAATTTGCACATCTAACAATTTGCCAATATTTTTCTGCATATTAGCTTATCTCTTTTCTCCTATATATCTATTATTTATTTATGATAAAAAAACATTTACTCCTTTTTGTATTTGTAAGTTTTTTTTGCCCGGCCTTTGCGCAAAAGATCCAATCGCCGCAGGAGTTCCTGGGTTATAAACTGGGTGAGCATTTTACTCCACATTATCGTATCGCCGAATATTTTAGATACGTTGCGTCGGTTTCAAAAAATGTAAAACTTCAGCAGTTTGGTACTACCAACGAGGGCCGGCCTTTACTGGCGATGTTCATCGCTTCTGATGAAAATATTGGCAGGCTGGAAGAGATCCGTCATAATAACCTTAAACTGGCCGGGATTGAAAGCGGTGGCGGCAGCACTGCCATGCCTGTTGTTACCTGGCTAAGCTATAATGTACATGGTAACGAGCCTGCATCAAGCGAAGCTTCGATGTGGACTTTGTTTGACATGGTTGATCCGGCAAATGCTGCTACTAAAGCCTGGCTTAAAAATATGGTTGTTGTTATCGATCCTTGTTTAAACCCCGATGGGCGCGACCGCTATGTTAATTTTTATAATTCGGTAGTTGGCGCTGCGCCAGATCCCAGCCCAACATCGCGCGAGCACGTTGAACCATGGCCGGGAGGCAGGGTAAACCATTTTTATTTTGACCTTAACCGTGATTGGGCCTGGCAGCAGCAAAAAGAAACCCAGGCCCGCGTAGGCTTATACAACCAATGGCTGCCGCAGGTTCATGTTGACTACCATGAGCAGGGTTACAACGCACCTTATTACTTTGCCCCTGCTGCCGAGCCTTACCATAAAGATATTACCCAATGGCAACGCCAGTTCCAGATCACCATTGGTAAAAACAATGCCAAGTACTTTGACCAGAACGGCTGGATGTATTTTACAAAATACGAGTTTGATTTACTGTACCCATCATATGGCGATACTTATCCTTTATACAATGGCTCTATCGGCATGACGTATGAGCAAGGTGGTATCAGTGCCGGTTTGGCTGTGGTTACCCGCAGTGGCGATACCCTTACCTTGGTGCAACGTGTGGCCCATCACCATTCAACAAGTTTAAGCACGCTTGAAATAGCCGCGTTAAATACTCAAAAGCTGTTGGATGAGTATAAAAAGTTTTTTGACAACAGTCGGGCCAATCCCCCGGGCGATTACAAAACCTATGTTATTAAAAACGATAACAATAATAAAATTAACGCGTTGGCAAAAATGCTGGGCCGCAACGGCATCCAGTATGGTTTTGGCTTAGCTAATAAAACCGTTACCGGCTTTAACTATGTTACCCAAAAAACGGAGCAATATAATGTTGGCGCAAACGACCTGGTAGTTAATGCCTATCAGCCTAAAGCAGTATTACTGCATGTGCTTTTGGAGCCCAAAACTTTTATCCCGGACTCTAATACATATGATATTACAGCATGGTCGCTTCCATACGCTTATGGTTTAAAGGCCTATGGGTTAAAAGAATCATTTAAGCCTGCCAGCACCGAGTGGAGTGTTGCTGCACCTAAGCCGCTGGTAAATACCCATGCCTATGCTTATGTATCGGCATGGCAATCGGTTAACGATGTGAAATTTTTGGCCGCTTTGCTTAAAAAGAAGATTAAAGTGCGTTATGCCGAAAAGCCATTTGAAGCAGGGGGCAGGCAATTCACAGCAGGTTCATTAATTGTTACCCGTGCAGGCAACGATCTGGCCGATTTTGACCAGGTGGTTACTCAAACCGCTGCATCACTTAATCAGGAGATCACCCCTATTTCAACAGGCTTTGTTGATAAAGGATCGGATATCGGTTCGGATGCGGTAAGGTATATCCATCAGCCTAAAATAGCATTGATTGCCGGAGATGGTATAAACTCCGAAGCAATGGGTGAGGTTTGGCATTTGTTTGAGGCACAAATTGGATATCCGGTCACTTTAATAAGGTACCAGGATTTAAGTCGCACAAAACTGGGCGAGTTTGACGTAGTGATTTGTCCCGATGGGCGTTATGAAGATTTTCCTTCAGAGAAATTACAGAACTGGATCCGTGATGGCGGTAAGCTGATAGCCGTGGATAATGCTGTATCATTACTGGTTGATAAAAAAGGCTTCCTGATTAAGCATAAGGAAGAGAAAAAAGAAGACAAGGATAAAGAAAAGGACAAGGATAAAACCGTTAAATTATATGGAGATCGCGACCGGTTAGCGCTTAGCGAGTCCATCCCCGGTGCTATTTATAAACTGAACCTTGATAATACACATCCGCTTGGCTTCGGTTTGCCTGATTATTACTATTCGTTAAAGCTGAATGACGATATCTACGATCTTTTTTCGGGCGATGACGGCTGGAACGTGGGCACCATAAAAAAGGATGGCTACGTATCGGGCTTTGTTGGTGCGGAATCAAAAAAGAAGATCAACAATGGCTTGCTGCTTGGCGTACAACCCATGGGGCGTGGTTCGGTAGTTTATATGGTTGATGACCCGCTGTTCCGCAGCTTCTGGGAAAACGGTAAGCTGTTATTCAGTAATGCCGTATTTATGGTGGGACAGTAACCCCCCAGCCCCCTGAAGGGGGAGCAGCGACATCGCTTTAAAAGTAAAGGGCTTGTTCCATTTTGGAAACAAGCCCTTTACTTTTAACTTATAGCCATGCTAATCAAAGGCTCCCCCTTCAGGGGGCTGGGGGGTTAATTATTCCCCTTTACCCTTCCTTTTTCATCATCGGCGCCGCTGCGGTGCTGACGCATTTTGATAGAACTGTTACCAAAGTTATAAGTAAAAGTAAGGCGCATTACCCGGGTATCATTTTTTTGTTTGATAACAAAGTTATTGTTCACCACCTGGCTGCTCAAGTCATTGCGGCGGATGTTGAAGATGTCATCGCATGAAGCTTTGATGTTGAATTTCTTTTCCATGAATGATTTACTGACACCCATATCTACCGAGTAGCGCGGCCTGATCTTGTAAATGCCGTAGGTTAATGATGATTGATAATCGCCGGTTACTTCAAAGCGGTAGCCTGCAAACTTGAATGTTTGTGTTGTACGGCCCTGGAAAGCCCATTGCCCATCATTGAACTTTTGACCAGCAAGGGTATCCGACTTAAAGCCCAGGTAAAACGCGGTTGCGTTAACATTGCCCTCCCACCATTTGGTAATGGTGAATGGTGTGTTGATGTTGACATTGTAACCGGTTTGTGTTTGCAGGTTTTGATGTGTTTCAAATGAACGCTTGCCTTCTGTTAAAATCAGCTCTGTAATAGCATCGGTTGTGTGACTGTAACCAAGGCTTACATTGATAGTTTTATTATAAGTATAATTAAGCTCAAAGTTTTGAGTGTATTGCGGGTTCAGGAACGCATTACCTTGCGAATAAGTGTAAGGGTCAAGGTAATAAACAAAAGGGTTCAGATCGTCATAGCCCGGACGGTCGATACGGCGGCTGTATGAAAAGCTTATCTCGTTTTTATCATTAATGGTTTGGTTAATAAATACGCTTGGGAACAGGTTTAAATAACTCCTCTTAACAGGTGTACTGCCAATCAGGTTACCTGTAGACCGGGTTTGCTCGGCACGTAAGCCTAATTGTACCGAGAATTTTTTGAACTGTTTGTTCAGGTTCAAATATCCGGCGTTGATTTTTTCGGTATAAATAAACCGGTTGGTACGTGTAGTATCATTAATATAAGCACCGTTGCTGAAGATCTGCGCTTGCAGGTCATTATCGGTTTTAACACTGCTGAATTTTACCCCGGCTTCCAGTTTGATGGTTTTGGTAAGCGGTTTGGTGTAGTCAGCTTTACCGGTGTAGATGCTTATGGTTGAAGGTGTTTGGTTACGCAGCATTTGTGGTTCATGCTGTATACTTCCATCAGGTAAAAAATAATCGGTATTGTACATGGCATTGGAGTTGTTTTTGAATTTAGAGTAATCCAAATCAATGCTCAGCTCCTGGCCGTTGGTATCAAGCTTAAGCCTGTCGTTAAGGTTAAGGGCGAAGTTTTTATAGGTTTGCCTGATATCTGATGTAGTGCGCAACGATGAATCGGGTACGCCAAATTGTTTGCCGATAATTGTGCGGTTATCATTCAAGTCTTTTTCGCTGTTTGAATAGCCGCTTACCACAAAACCTATGGTATGTTTTGGGGTTAGGTCATAATCGGCACCTAAACGATAGTTGTTGTAATGGTTGATGCTTGGCAGGCTTGATTTCTGGTTGAAATAAGTTTTATTGCCAAGCGAATCAGTAATGATACGGTCAATGCCAATATCATGGCCGCGTTTGTTATCACCCCTGCTTAATGAGGTAAATACATTGAGATTGCCTTGTTTGTGATTAAGGTTTAGGCTACTGTTATCGCGCCAGTATTTGCTTTTGGCACCACCTACAGTGATACTGCCGTTTGTGCCCGATTGTGTATTCTTTTTTAATTTGATGTTGATGATCCCTGAGTTTCCTGCTGCATCATATTTTGCCGATGGGTTGGTAATGATCTCGATAGATTTAATGGTATTGCCATCAGTTGAACGCAGTAAAGTAGCCAGCTGCGCTGCTGTAAGATAGGTTAGCTTGTCATTGATCATGACAGTTACGCCTTGTTTGCCTTTCAGGCTGATGTTATCGTCCTTATCAACAGTAACGCCCGGTGCACGTTCCAAAATTTCCATGGCTGTGTTGCCAGCTGCAAGTACGCTGTTTTCAACGTTCATTACCGTACGGTCAATTTTACGTTCAATGAGCGGTTTGGTAGCAGTAATAGTTACTCCCTTTAATTCGGTACTGCCTGTCTGCAGGTTCAAAGCCGGAGCTGTAACATGCGGTGTATTTGCAGGCACGGTGAAGCTTTTGCTTACAGCTTTTTGATAGCCAACAACAGTGGCTTTAATAATATAGTTGCCCGCTTTTATGTTGTCAAAAACATAAACACCGGCATCGTTACTTAATGCTCCTTTAACCACGGTTGAATCGGAGGCGCGTAAAAGGCTTACAGTTGCATAGTCAAGTGGTTTGCCCTGCTCGTTAACTAAGGCTCCAGATACCTTGGCGGCAGGCGCGGCCTGCTGGGCAAAGGATACACTACAGCTGATAGCAACAAGCAGCAGTGTATAAAATATGTTGTGTATGATAGCTTTCATTTTTAGTTCGGTTTAAAATTAAGGGCAATACAATGCCACTAAAGGATTGCTCCTTTTTTAAAATTTGCAAATAAGTGTTAGTTGTACCCGGTGTGTTTTATCCGGTTTTTAGGGTTTAGTAGTTATGAGATATAGGCGATTGTTTTCATAGTATTCCTGCTTTTGATTTAAATTGTTGGCAAAACAATCCCACCTGGCTTTTAGGCCATTTTTTAACGATTATTAAATTTATGTTGCCGGATCACCCGGAAATGGTAACTGTGTTGCTTTTTATAGTAAGATGCAAAAACAGGGGTGTTGGTTACAGATTATTTTCACTTTTTAATGCAGGCATTAAATTTTTTGCCATATTCTTAATAATCCGGAAGGTAATTGGCATTTCATTTTGGCGAATAATCTTTGATTTGAGGTTTGTTACCCTGCTGTTTAAAAGCGGGTTACCGCTTGTTTGAAGCAGGAAATAGAAGGGTATAATAAGCCCGCTAAAAATTAGCAGGCTTATATATTTAAAAAGTGTTTTCACAGGGAAATGGTTTATTGTGCTTTTGCTGTATCGGCGGGGCTTGCCGGTAAGGTATCCTGTTCCTGTTTGAGCGCCTTTAGGCTATCTGCTTTGAATTTGGCTGCCTTTATCGGGTCAACTTTGCATTCCAGCCCATTGGTGGTCATGATATAGGTGGCTGTGGTAATGCCATCACCATCGCTTTTGCACTCATATATGTTAAAGTTGATGTTACGGTCGAGTTTTTGATCAATGATGATCTTAGCGTTAAGCGGTACTTTTAGGGTTAGATGTAATTCCTGCCCGCGCCATAAAAAGCCTTTAGGCATTTCCAGGTGACGATCGAAATTTAAAACAGAATCTTTTTGCTCAAAACGATAGGAAGCGCTGCGGGCGTTGATCAAGGCTTCCTCAAGGTTGCTGCCACGGGCGCTGAAGGTTTCGACCAGTACAGGTTGCGGCACATCGCTTTTTTCGATATCGATAGTAACATTACGGTTTGGCATATCATTGCCATTAAAATCGTCATCTAAAATGATCATGCCTTTAAAGCGTTCATTTATTTTAAGGCGGGTGCTATCCTCATTGCTTAAATACTTGGTGTCATTCAGCTGTAGGTAATACGTGTTGTTTGTAGTTGGCTTAAGTTTAACTGTTTGCGTAAACTTACCACCCTCACGGAAGCTGGCCGCTGTTTTTACGCCATAGTATGAAACCGCGCCCAGCGAGGCCAACCAGATACATAATAAGGTAGTACCAATTGAACGGTTAAATGAAGCTTTTTTAAACAGGAAGCCTATCGTTGATAAAATAATAGCTAATAAAGGTATAGATAACACTAAAAAGCCGCTCGCCATGAAAATACCATTAGCCTGGTGATTAGTGATGTTGAATGGGAACAGGTTATAGATTCCCATATTACCTGCGGCAAATAAACCGATAAGCGAAACTATGAGCGCTATGGTCATGCCAAGGCAGGTTAATAAAATGGCTGCGGCTAATAGTTTACCCAGTAAACTGCCCGTACCTCTTAAAAAGGCGCCAAGATGTTCAAAGATATCGCTGATCAGATCGCGCACCTGGTAAATGAACGGTTTGGCTTCATGCTTAAAGTTTTGAAGGTTTTCGCGTACAGTGCTCAACTCTTCTTCAAAGTTCTTTTTAAAACCCTTCAAATCCTGCTTTTCACCCTTCATAGCCATACGGTCGGCACGGGTTATGGCTTTCGGCACAACCATCCATAATATAATATATATAACAAGGCCCATGGCGGCAAAAGGCACTAGGATAACAAAGGCCAACCTTACCCAGGCCGGGTTAATGTCAAAATAATTGGCAATGCCGGCGCATACACCACTGATGAGGTGATCGTCCGGATCGCGGAAAAGCCTGCGGCGTTCGGTATTGTACTCAAACGGATTGCCACCTGCAGTTTTGGCGTCGGTTTCGGCGGTTTCAAAATCCTGTACGCTGCCCATTTGTTCTGTAACTTCCTTAACGTCGGTCTCAACAATAACTTGTTTGGCGTCTCGTGCCAGGATCTCGTTAAACATTTCGGCAATGCGGTTTTCAATGTCGGTTGTGATCTCCAGGCTATCGGCCGAAGTAGAAAAATGACGCTTTACATCCGTCATATAGTTCTTCAACACTTCGTAGGCATCTTCTTCAATGTGAAAAACCATGCCGTTTATATTTATGATAATTGTTTTGTTCATGATTATAATGAGTTTGTAGGTTTTTCTATTTTCTATCGCCGATAGCTGTTTGAACAGCAAATACCAGCTCCTGCCAGGTTTTATCTAATTGTTCAAGTACGGCACGGCCTTCGTCCGAGAGCACATAGTACTTTCGGGGCGGCCCTGAAATTGACTCCACCCAGTTATAGGTGAGCAGTCCGTTATTTTTTAAACGGGTTAAAAGAGGATACAGAGTACCCTCAACTACAAGCAGTTGGGCTTTCTTAAGTTCAGCAATTATGTCTGATGCATATGTTTCGCCCTTAGCTATGATGGAGAGGATGCAATACTCCAGTATGCCTTTCCTCATTTGGGTTTGGGTGTTTTCGACGATCATAATACAAAGATATATGTTTTAGATTGTATTATGCAATACATAGTACTATAATTATTATTCTTTTAGCTGAAACTTGGCTTTTTGAAAAAAAAATGACGTTTTCAAAGAAATTACTTGACTTTTTGATAACGTAACATTACTTTTATGATTAATTAACTATTAACTGATCTTATTATTAACGAAATGAAAAAACTTCTACTCGTAAGTTTGTGCTTACTTGTGTTGTCCATGACGCAAGTATTCGCGCAAAATCGTACAGTTACTGGTACAGTTACGGCCAAAGATGACGGCCTTCCCATCCCTGGGGTAACAGTAAAAGTAAAGGGTTCAACAATCGGGACCCAAACCAACGCAGCCGGTAAATTTTCTCTAAGTATCCCGGAAAATGCGGTCCTTGTTTTCTCTTTTATCAGCTACGAAAGCCAGGAAATCTCTTCAGTTCAGCGTTCTACTTTCAATGTTGTGTTGGTTAGCGCCAGCAGGCAGTTAGGTGAGGTTGTTGTGCAGGCGGCTTACGGCGTTCAAAAGCAAGCACGTGCGGTTGGTTATGCTTCAACTACTGTTGACAGCAAATTATTAACCGAATCAAAAGTAACCAACATTGCTAACGGCTTAACCGGTAAAGTAGCCGGTTTGCAGATCAACACTGTGAATAACGGTGTTAACCCCGACGTTCGTATCGTGTTACGTGGTAACAGAAGTATCAACGGTAACAACCAGGCTTTGGTTGTTGTTGACGGTACGCCGGTATCAAGCAACTTCCTTAACCAGATCAACCCTAACGATATTGATAACGTTACTGTACTGAAAGGTGCAGGCGCGTCAGCAATCTATGGTTCTGAAGGTTCAAACGGTGTGCTTTTGGTAACTACCAAACGTGGTTCTGGTGTTCCAACCATTACTTACAGTAACACTACTCAAATCGAAAACTTCTCTTACTTCCCTAAATTACAAAGGCAATTTGGTGGTGGCGCAGGTGAGGTGATCGATCCTAACACTGGTTTCTACGGTTATGTTCCTTACGAAAACCAGTCTTACGGTCCTAAATACGATGGCTCTACTGTAGATATCGGTTTACCAACAGCAGATGGCAGCCAGCAAAAAGGTGTTTATGCTTCAACAGGCAAAGATCCTCGTATGGCTTTTTTTGATACCGGTTTAACCGAGCAAAATGATATTTCGTATTCAACAGGTGATGCAAATAGTAGTTTTTACATGTCTGCTCAGGATGTTTATACTAAAGGTGTAGTTCCGAATGATAGGAATCGTAGAACAGGTCTTAGAGTGGCGGCTATGAGAAAATTCGGTATCTTCAAAACCGATTATTCAATTGGTTACACCCGTACAAATACTAACGTAGCAGGTCCCGACTTTTTCCAGGGAAGAGGTGTTTATTGGAACGTACTTAACCAGCAAGCTAACGTTGACTTAAGGAAATATCAAAACCTTACTGATAAATATTCTGATGTAAACGGTTACTATAACTCTTATTATCCAAACCCTTACTGGCAAACAGTAAACTCACGCCAGGTAACCAGGAAAGACGCGTTAGTAGGTAACGTTACTTTCTCGGTTTCTCCAACCAAATGGTTTGATGCTTCTTATAAAGTGTCTGCATCTTACGGATGGCAACAATATAGGGCTACCAACGCCGAAGTTGATTTTAGTCCGTATGCATTAAGCGATCCGGGAGGTACCCACAATATCGCTTCTCAGGTTAAATTTAAACCAGGTAGCGTAGCCGATGCTGATTATTTTGGCGATGGTGGTAATGGTTACTCTCGTTTACAAGGTGACTTTTTCTTAACCTTTAAACACAAAATCGGTGATTTTGCCGGCAACTTATTATTAGGAAATTCAATCAATACGCAATATGTTAAGTACGTATCAAACGGCTCCAACAACTTGCTTATTAAAGATTTCTATAACTTAAGCTACAGAACAGGTGAGCCATTGGCGGGGGAAGGCGAATTCAGGAAAAACCTTATCGGTTTATTTGCTGATTTGAACTTATCTTACAAAGATTGGGCATTTTTAGAGGTAACCGGTCGTAATGACTGGAGCTCTTTACTTTCAAGTGCAAATCGCTCATTCTTCTATCCATCAGCTAAATTAACTGTTGTTTTAACCGATGCTATCCCTGCATTGAAAGACAACAAATGGTTATCATATGCCAAAGTAAGAGGAAGCTATAGTAAAGTTGGTCAGGTAAATATTGATCCATACTCATTACAAAATGTATTTGCAAGTACTTTAGGTGCCCCATTCGGTTCAACACCGGCGCTTTCATTAAGCTCAAAATTGAATAACCCTAACCTTAAACCAGAGCTTTCATACGAGCAGGAATATGGTTTGGAGTTAGGCTTCCTCGACAACCGTTTTTACCTTGCGTCAACTTACTATAATACACACACTAAAAACCAAACATTCCCTGTAGCTATTTCTCCTGCTTCTGGTTATTCATCAGCAGTACAAAACTTAGGTGAAGTACAAAACAAAGGCTTTGAGTTTGAAGTAAAAGGCTCGTTGATCAAATCAACTGACTTTTCATGGGATTTAGGTGGTAACTTAGCTTTATTGCGTAACAAAGTATTATCCTTACAAGAAGGCACTACCGAATTCCAGTTATTATATAACAGTGGTGCTGCAAGTAATAGCTATGCTATTGTTGGTCAGCCATTCCCTTATATTAAAGGTTCTGACCTGGTACGTGATCCTCAGGGCCATGTTATTATCGACGCTTCAACCGGCTTACCAAGTTTAACCGCAGGTGTAGTGCCTTTGGGTAATGCTGCTCCAAAAACAATTTTGGGTGTTAATACAGCAGTGAGGTATAAATTCATTACATTATCGGCCGTTGCTGAATATCGTGGTGGTTACTTTATCAATAACATAGTAGGTCAGGCCTTAAACTTTACAGGTACTTCTTATGTATCTGCAACTGCCGGCCGTCAGCGTTTTATTTATCCTAACTCAGTTATTCAAACAGGTCCTAATACTTATGTTCCTAATACCAGTATTTCAATTCCTGATGGTAACTCTGGCTTCTGGACAAGCTCTGCATATTACAATGCTACCAGTACTTATGTAAACAGCGCTGCATTCTGGAAATTAAGGGAGGTTGCTTTAAACTTTGATTTAACCCGTTTCATCAAAGGTCAAAAGGTTATTAAAGGCTTGCAATTTGGCTTAGTGGGTCGTAACTTGTTATTGTTCAGGCCTAAGAGCAACCCATGGACAGATCCTGAGTATAGCATAGATAATTCGAATGCTGTAGGTACAACCAACGAAAATCAAACGCCGCCTACCAGGATCTACGGTGCTAACCTTACAGTTAAATTTTAATTTGTATAATCATGAAAAAATATATAGCATATTCACTGATTTTACTTACTGCCACGCTTAGCAGTTGTAAGAAAAGTTTTCTTGACCAAACCGTAAACCCTAACCAGCCAACTGTTGCTACACCTGCGTTAGTATTAACCGGTGCATTAACAACAACGGCCCGTAACATCAATACAGGTTTTACGCTTGAAGGGTATTTGATGGGGTATTGGTCGCCGGCTGCGGGTTACGCTCCAAGCAACTCATTGCTTACCTATAACTACACCACAGCCGATTACCAGGTATTTACTCCGTATTACCTGAACCTGGCTAACTACGATTATATCATTAAACAGGCATCTGCAGATAAGTCGCAGGTTTATTATGTAGCTATCGCACAAGTTATGGAGGCCTATAACTTCCAGATTTTGGTTGATAATTATAATAATGTTCCTTATAGCGATGCTTTTCAAGGGGCAAAAGGACTTACCCCTAAATATGACAAGGGTACAGATATCTATAAAAGCCTGATCGCAAAAGTTGATGCAGCTATTGCCGCTATAAACGGTGCCGACGCCTCTGTTGCAGTAACGCCTAAAGCTTCGGAAGACGTAATGTTTAAAGGTGATATGACCAAATGGAAAAAGTTTGCCAATACCTTAAAGCTACGTTTGGTAATGAGGCAGGTTCCAAATGTTATAGATGCGGCGGCAGCCAAAACTTTGATGGCCAATAACTTATCAGAAGGGTTCCTTGGAGCTGGTGAAGATGCTACTGTAAACCCAGGTTACACTAATATTGATTCTAAGCAAAGCCCTTTCTGGGAACGATATGGCGCTAACCAGGCTGGCTCTAACGCTGCACCGAATATTACTGCCGGAGATTTTGCCGTTAAATTCCTTAACAACAATAATGACCCAAGAGCTACTGCATTTTACCAGCCACTTTCAAATGGTAGTGTAGTGGGTAACGTGTTTGGTACACTTGTTCCAGTCACCGCAAGTAATATTGGTAGGGTTGATCTTTATGGAAGCAATGCCTCTAATAATATAGGTTTGTTGAAAAACCCATCTATGAACGCCGTGGTTCTTTCTGCTGCTGAAGCCTTATTTTTACAGGCAGAAGGGGTTCAACGAGGAATTATTACTTCCAGCCTTAGCGCTCAGGCTCTTTACGAGGCAGGTATCACCGCATCATTTGTTTATGCAGGTTTGACCGCAGCTCAGGCTACTACCTATTATCAACAGGCTACTACAAACGTTGGATGGAATTCGTCAACCGATAAAATTCAGGCAATCATTGTTCAAAAATGGGTTTCATTAAATGGTTATGGTAACCTTGAAGCTTACAACGAATATAGAAGAACTGGTTTTCCTAACCCTCCGGTTTCAATTTATACAGGTGTAACTACTAAAGTTATACCAAGCAGAATCCTTTATCCTTCTTCTGAGTATTCTCAAAACGCTGTTAATGTTCAGGCGCAGGGAAGTATAAATCAATTTACGTCGAAAATATTTTGGGCGAAATATTAAACTGACTTTTAATCTAAAAAGAAATGAAAAAGAAATATATAACCCTATACTCGGTACTGGCTTTTCTGACTGTGCTTTTTAGCTCATGTCTGAAAAATGAAGCTAACTACACAGATTTTAGTAAAGTAGGAGCTTTAGTGGAGTTGCCATTATCTGCATACACGGGTGCTGGAAAACTTACACCTGTAGCATTGCCTATACAAGCCGCGGCACAACCTATTTCTATAGTTGTTAACCTTGCGGCGCCACAACCACTTAAAAGCAATCTAACGGTAACTTTAGCATTAGATCCGGCTGCATTGAAAGCTTACAACGATAAGAATATAGCTCAATACAAAGCTGATAGTACTGCAGCAGCTAACGATGCTACAGGCGGTACTGCAGAGCCAACTTATCCTACAATTTATACAATGCTGCCATCAACTTTTTTTACGTTGAGCGCTCTTACCGCGGTGATTCCAGCTAATCAAAATACTGCTTCAATCACTGCAAATGTTGTTACTAAAGATTTTGACTTATCTGCTAATTATGTTTTGCCTATTAGTATTACTGACGCAAGCGGTCAAAAAATCAGCAACTATAAAACAATCTTATTTAACGTACAGGCAAAAAATAAATATGATGGTGTATACACCGTTACCGGTACGTTGAGTGATGCTAACGTCGGAACTATTACGGGTAAATATCCATTGACAGGCGTGTATCTGAAGACACAAAGCGCTACAACCGCGGTGATGTTTGATCCAGGATTGAACGGTGGTACTTACGGACACCAGATACTGAACAATGGTGCCGGAAGTTACTACGGTAATTTTGCCCCTATTTTCACATTTGGTGCTAATGATGTAATTACTACCGTAACAAATTATTATGGGCAGGGTACTAACTCTTCATCAAGAGCTGCTCAACTTGCAACCGGAAGCACTCCAACAGCAACAGGTACTCCTGGAACTACCGGATTTTCTTTCACTGTTAAATATATTATGGTACAAGGTGGTAGTCCAAGAACAACTATAACCGAAACTTGGAAATACACAGGCGCAAGACCGTAAGAATATTATTATTTCAAACTTTTACAAGCCTCACATTTTGTGGGGCTTGTTTGTTTAAACAACAACAATTGAATTTTTATATTTGATAATATCATCCTATTTTAAAGCATCTATAACTAAAATAAAATATGAAAGCAATCCTAACCTCAACGCTGGCCTTATTTATTGGCGCTAACAGCTTTGCACAATCACAAAACATTAAAGGTGTAGTAAATGATCAGCAGGGTGAACATGTGCCCTATGCTTTTTTGGTTGACGTGGAACATAAGAATGCTACTTATGCTGACTCAACCGGAGCGTTCAACATGCAGGTCGCTCCTGAGGCAAAAATCGTTGTAATTGCCGGTGGCCATAAAGAATATACGTTTAGTCCGGACAATAAAGCCAATTATAACATTGTTTTAGAAGGAAAAAATGAGGGAGCAAATAGCGATACAAAAATCAAAAGGTCTATAGTTCAAAATTTTGATACGTTCAATTCACGGGTTAACACCATGAACGCGACCGGAAATGGTACTGTATCAGTGACTACGCGTCAGGAAGCTACTCAGGGCAGCAGGTATTTATATGATTATTGGGTACACGGTTATGTGATCAGTGCTGCTGACTCAATAGTGCAAAACACGCATTACCTGTTTAACTACGACAAGATGAATGGCAGCTTAATGGTGAACAAAGACAATAACACCGTGCTTCAGATAGACGGTAACAGCTTTAAATCATTCGTATTGTTTGATAAACAGGTTAGCAACCATGTTTTTGTGAAGGTGCCTGCTATTTCGCTACAACGCTATGTTGAAGTCATTGCTGATGGCCCTAAATACAAAATATATAAAGATGTTGCTACCAAATTCCATAAGGCCGATTTTTCGACAAATGGCATTGCCTCAACAGGAAATAACTACGATGAGTATATAGATCAGAATTTTTATTATGTTATTAAAGATGGCGGACAACCTGTTAAACTTCAATTGAAAAAGAAGGCGCTTAAAGAAGCCTTTGCGGCTGATGCCGATAAATTGAACAAGTTTATGTCGGCCGCCGGTTCCGGTGATATTGACGAGAATTATGTGAAGCAGTTGGGACAGGCAATGAATAAGTAATTATTTTCTCTATTATAATAAAGCCCGGGTCATATATGTGAACCGGGCTTTGTGTTTTTTTTAAGAAGTTCTTCTATGGTTTAATTCTGAGTTTATTAATCAGATATATAAACTATGAGATATCCAGATTGCCATTAAATACAAATGATGTACCGTTTGCTCTATAAATGGTTACGGAAACATGATATATAGTTCCTCCTACTAAACTATAAGTCCCTGAGCCAAAACCACCAGACATGCCTTGTTCAATGCCTTCTTTAAATACTTTAGTAATAGAAATGTTACCGTTAGTCCCATAAACATCATATACAATAGTATTATCCGCAGGATCCGGAACCGCACCTACAAATTTAGGTGCCTGGGGCGTAGCCGGTGTTGGAGTAGGGTAACTTATAGAAGCTAAAGCCCAATGTGAGCCGGTTGTCACCCTTATGAGTTTGCCTGTAACAGTCACATAGCCTCCCATTCCACTTGTATACGAGTCTTTTATATAATCCGATGCTAAAGGAACCTGGCCCTGGCCGCCAAGTTTTTCGTAATTGTCACGGGCCTTCATGTAATTATCAACGTCCTTTTGAAAAGCCTGGAGATCAGGCAAAGCTATTGTGCCTATTGATAAAATAAAGAAGTCCTGTCCGGCTGAAACGCTTGATGAAATCATATTGCCATTACTATAAACGCCATACGACGCATCTAAGCCGGGTATTCCGTTTACTAACGTAGGATACGCCGTCTGGTTCCAAACAGGTGTACCTATCATTTTTACTTCCGCTCCTGACCATACACCTTTATAGGTGTCAAAGTTCTCTCCGGGTTGTCTTGGCTGTAGTGTTAAATCGGCATAAGTGTAGGTTGGTTGTGTGGTATTCACCTTAGTGCTTTTGCCTTTACCGCTTTCATCATTAACGGATTTAAAAGAGTCCTTCTGGCATGAACTAAAACCTGCAAGTATTAGCAGCATGCCCCATAATAATTGTTTTTTCATATTGATTTGTGATATATTTTTTATAAATATATGATATCAATATGTTTCGTAGCAATAGGTGTTTTAACGGTATTTGATAAATATTTAATTGATAATAGCGGAGATGGTTGCTTTAATATTAAATTAATGTAATTATTTTTTATCAACACTATATTTCCCCGGCCCAATAAATATTAAACCGGCAAACGTAACAGCATCTTCAATGGCATGAGCGGCACCGCCCAGCCCGTCGCCGGTACCCAGGTGCATTAAGGCCGCAACTATAAGGTTGATAAGCATCAGGATACAAACCGGCCTGAATGCCAGCCCGATGATAAGCAGGAAACCTCCAAAACATTCTGTAACAGCTGCAAGTAATCCCCAAACCACCGGCCAGAAATGGATTCCTACATATTTCATTGATTCGCCAATATCTTTCCAGTTTTGGGTACCACCCATCAGTTTGGGATAGCCATGATAGATAAACATAATACCCAACCCGATGCGGATGACCAGAAGTCCAAGATTTTTGTAATTGCTTAAATTGCCTAAAAGTGCCATTTAAAGATATTTTGTTGATATGAGGGCTTAAGGTAATAAAAATGTTGGAGGGTAGTAAAATATGGGACTTAATTCCCAGGGAAATCGCGTTTAAAATAATTCGATCTGTTTTACTAATCTCATACTGAGAAATTTTTACACTAATGCATTGCAAGTTCTCTACAATTAATCGAATTACACGAATCTTAACTTAATTCAATTCGTGTAATTTGATTAATACGTAAAAATTAGTGTCAAAATTTCTCAGTTATTGTTTTTCAATCCACATGTGGTTAAAAGCGATTTCCCTGACTTAATTCCGTTTTTGAACGGACATAAGCTTCTTAATGGGAGCTACGCAATTCTGCGCTTTTTCTTCCTTAAGTTAACGGCTACCCGGCTCCGGTTTATCAACGAATTAGGTAACCCTGTTGGCTTGTTAAAAGGTTGATTTTTAATGATTTGTATATTAAAAATCGAAATTGTGTTAACTCTGTTAACCCCCTTTTAGCCCCCGAGTTAACGGCTATGTACTCGCATAAAAAGAATCGTGCTTCCCTGCTTTTTTGATTGTGGCTCATAGCCGGTGCTTCTCAATCTACCATATTCAAACTATTGTGCTTATATTACTATCACTAAACAACCCGTATGAAAGCAAGCCTTATTTTATCCTTATGTGTTTTTTCGTTACAAGCATTGGCGCAAAAAAACCCGCTGCGCCAGCATGTAAATGCTAAAGCCGATGCCTTGCAGGAGCAGGTAACAACCTGGCGGCGTGATTTTCATGAACATCCCGAACTGGGTAACCATGAGGTACGCACTTCGGCCATTATCGCCAAACATTTACAATCATTAGGTATTGAGGTAAAAACCGGCATAGCCACTACCGGTGTGGTTGGGGTGTTGAAAGGCGGGCATCCGGGCCCGGTTGTGGCTTTGAGGGCGGATATGGACGGGTTGCCGGTTATTGAGCGTACGCCTGTGCCGTTTGCATCTAAAGTAAAAACTACTTATAACGGACAGGAGGTTGGCGTGATGCATGCCTGCGGGCACGATTCGCACATGGCCATACTGATGGCGGTTGCGCAGGTGCTATCGTCAATGAAAGCAGACTTGCACGGAACCGTAAAATTCATTTTTCAACCCGCCGAAGAGGGCGTTGAACCCGGTCAAAAAGGCGGGGCAGAGCAAATGGTAAAAGAGGGCGTGCTGGAAAACCCCAAAGTTGACGTGGTTTTCGGGCTGCACATTAATTCGCAAACGGAGGTTGGCAAAATAACCTACCGGCCGGGCGGTACAATGGCCGGGGTTAATGATATGCAGATCATCGTAAAAGGGCGGTCGGCCCACGGGGCTTATCCATGGTCGAGTGTTGACCCTATCGTAACCTCGGCCCAGATCATCAATAACCTGCAAACCATAGTGAGCCGCAATATCAATGTAACCGAAAACCCGGCAGTGGTAACTATAGGTGCTATAAAAGGCGGTAACCGCTCAAACATCATCCCCGAATCGGTTGAAATGCTGGGTACCCTCCGCTCCTTCACCCCTGCTGACGAAAAAATGCTGGTTACCAGGGTAACCGAAATTGCCACCAAAACAGCCGAAGCGCAGGGAGCAACAGCTACGGTAAAAATACCCTACAGCAACCACTATCCTGTAACTTATAACGACCCTGAGCTCACTCAAAAAATGCTGCCAAGCCTGCAGCAAACTGCCGGCGTTGCTAACGTACTATTACGCCCGCCGGTAACCGGTGCCGAAGATTTTAGCTTTTACCAGGAAAAGGTACCGGGCTTGTTCATATTTTTGGGCGGTATGCCAAAGGGGGGCGATCCGCTGAAAGCACCATCGCACCATACACCCGATTTTTATATTGATGAAAGCGGCTTTAGTTTAGGTGTAAAAGCCTTGTGTAATATGACCATTGATTACATGAACAACAAGAAATAAGTATTCAGTATCCGATAGTTCTTTTTAATTGCAGCTGAAACAATAGCGATCAAAAAGTATTTTTACAACGGCTTATTCGTATATTGAACGGCTTTAATAGCATAGTGTGAAATCGTTAAGATCATGAAAAAGCATTTACTACCCCTTTTATGCCTGTGCATGTTTATGAGCAGTTTGCCTGGTATTGCAGCTTCGGCAAAAATGATGCTGCCTGCCGATACGGTAGCTAAATTAAAGCCCGAGGTACGCCAGGTTGTTGAAACGGTAATAAAAGCTTCCGGCACTTTCAGTATCGAAGCGGTATCTGATCTTTACGCTCCTAATGCCGTAGTAGCTGATGAACAGCCTCCTTTTTCGTGGAACGGGCAACTGGCTGGTGTACAGTGGATAAATTCGGTACAAAAAGCGGTTAAGGATTTTAAGATCAGGGATTTTAAAGTCGATTTGCAGCGTATCAAAACTTTTCAGCAAACGGAGGAGATAGTTTACCTCGTAGCCCCCGTAGAATATACCGGGCTTGTGAACGGCGAGCATTTTGAAGAACAAGGGGCTTTTTCGTTCGTATTAAGGATAGTGAGCGGTAAATGGCTCATTAAAAGCCAGGCCTGGGTACCGCGCAACGGCATGTAAAACACCAGTCTGTATCATATGCTGGTCTACTTTTGCAATCTGAATTTAAAATTAAGATTGACAAACTCCCCTTTTAGAGATGGCCCCGGTTTTATTTATAACTTAGCTTTTATGAACGCTATCCTACATATATTAAATGGCGATGCCGCGTTAGATGGTTTTGATCAAACCGGTCTCGATGGCGATGTTATGGTTTGGCGCGAGGTGTTTTCTGAAGGCCCTTTACAGGAAAATATCCTTTCAGGAAGTTTCTGGACCGCGCGCCGCGATTGGATTGGGACAACATTCGATGCCCCGGCAGATGAATATCAGCATAAAGTGATAGATGAGCTTGGCAAACTAAACAGCCGGTATACCGAGATTAACCTGTGGTTTGAATTTGATTTGCATTGCCAGGTAAACCTGCTGGGCGTATTGGAAATGCTTTCGCTGAAAACCGATATGTCGGCCCCGGCCATTTATCTCATTTGCCTGGCCGATTGCGTTCAGTTTGATAATAAGAAAGGCCTGGGTGAATTAACCGGCGAACAATTTGAAGAATTGTATGATGCCCGCGAGCACCTGAACGAATGGGAGCTCGGGCTGGCCGCCGATGCATGGAGGCTATATGTTAATAATGACCTCGCCGGGTTAGAAAAATGGCTAAACGAAAATATCTTTTGGGGCGGCCTCCCGCTGCTTAAGCCCGCACTACAGGCACACCTTAAACGGATGCAAACCAATGCGGATGGGTTGAGCTATATCGAACAAAAACTACTGGATATTTATAATGGCGGCGCAAAAACCAAAACGGCCATTTACCACGCTTTTTGGAAAAATGAAGGTATTTTTGGCATGGGCGATAGTGAGATCGATATCTACCTCAATAAACTGAAGGACAAAGGGTTGATTGAGTTATAAGTTGTGTCATTTCGACTGAGCAGAGAGGGGTTGAACATTGAGGCGAAAGCGAGATCTTATACGCCCGGCTTAAACGCATTGCATACCCGCTTGTTTATAGTGCATAAGATCTCTCACCCGGTCCTCGTTTCGAAATGACAACGGGATATTAAAGCATTACGGAACCGTGACGGCTATCGTTGGCGACCTTTCACTCTCATTCTTCATCCTATCTAATGCTGTGACTACATAAAAATAAGTTTTACCCTTAATAACAGTATTATCATCATACCCCAGTGTGGGGTCATATTTGATTTTGAGAATGTTTTTAGGGTTGTCGATGTCTATCTTTTCACCATCGTTAAAGCGGTAGATCACATACCCATAAACCGGCTCTTCGTCTTTAGCTAAAGTTGGAGTAAGCCACCTTACTGCTACACTTTTACCTACGGCTTTGGCCGTAACCTGTTGAGGGGCGTTAGGCGGTATCGAATCGCGCCATAGCATTACCGGCGGCAGCGCAGGATATTGGTAATAATTGTCACGCAACGAGTCGGTAAAGCCAAGCGGGTTGCTGGTGAGTGAGTTGGAACTAAAGTAAACACTGCCCTGCACCCTTGGGTTGTTACGAATAAGTTCTATTTGCTGAGGTAGCTGAGCCGGGTTTCTGAAAGCCTGAACTTTGCGCTCATTGATGCGGTAAGCCGCCTGGCCTACATATAAATGCCTGCCATAAGTATTGTCGCCCCACCAGTCGAGCAGCTTTTGAAAATCGGCAGCACGGTTGCCTATCTGCCAGTAAAGCTGCGGATTGATATAATCTATCCAGCCTTCTTTTACCCATTTGCGAGTATCGGCATAATTTTCATAATACGAGGAACCGCCATTGGTTTCGGAACCTTCCTCATTTTGCGCTTTATTAGCCCAGATGCCAAAAGGGCTTACGCCGAATTTCATGTTAGGATCATGCGCGTGAACGCTGTCGGCAATCATATGTATCAGCAGGTCCACATTATGACGGCGCCAGTCTTTAATATTATCGTAACCCTCACCGTACTTTCTAAATGTTTCCTCGTCGTTTATTTTTTGACCTGCAATTGGATAGGGATAAAAATAATCGTCCATGTGTACGCCGTCTATGTCGTAATTATCTACAACATCCAGAATTACCTGTACAATATAATCGCGCACTTCGGGCAGGCCGGGGTTAAAAGTTTTAATGCCGCCGTAGGTAAAGAACCACTCAGGCTTTATTTTGGTAATATGTTGCGGGCTAAGCGCTGCAAAGTTGCCATCAAAAGTGGCGCGGTAAGGGTTAAACCAGGCGTGCAGTTCCATACCGCGTTTATGTGCTTCGGTGATGGCAAATTCAAGCGGGTCATAGTTGGGGCTTGGGGCCTGGCCCTGTTTACCGGTTAAATATTTCGACCAGGGCTCACGGCTTTTGGCATAAAATGCATCGGCAGCGGGCCGTACCTGCAGCATAACCGCATTGATCCCGGTTTCCTGGTGCGAGTTTAGTATATCTATAAGCTCTTGTTTCTGCTTTTCTGATGGAGCTTTGGAGTTGGTTGGCCAGTCGATGTTAACCACGGTGGCTATCCATACTCCCCTGAATTCGCGCTTAGGCTGCATTTTTACATCAACCGGTGCCGGTACAAGATCGGCCGGCTGCGCATTAACTGTTAAACTTGTAAACAGGATTATAATCAGGAGTATGAACCGTTGGTATATATGCATCAAATAGAATTAAATTGAAAGTTGCAAAGATATAAACTCATAACGTAGCAGGTTTATTATGAAGTATAAAAATTGAAGCCTTATTGTGTTTTAAACATTTTGTAGTTATTTTAGCTCAACGCCTAAAACAATTGATGTAATAATTTTTTAAAAAATCATATTTTTAGTGTTTTAACGTTCAATATGTTAACCATTAAGGATAAACGCATCTGTATGTACTTGCAGGAAAGCGCTTTACATCAATTAACAGTTGATATTTCGTTAAAAACTAAACACTATAGCTAAGCTTTTGTTATACCACTTGCTTAACTATGCTAAAACTTAACATTTAATTGCTATGGAAAACCAATCTGGGCAACAACAACCTAAGAAAAACTCAAACGTCATTTATTTTCTTATTGTAGTAGTGCTTGCTTTATTGGGTACCGATGTGTATCTGTACCTGCAAAAAAACAACTCCGATAAAAAAATAGTTTATCAGCATGATGAGCAAACAAGGCTGCAAACCGAGCTCGACAGTCTTGAATCGCAGGTTGAACAGGTCACTGCAGGCAAAGCCAAAATGACCGCGGCATTAACCGCAAAAAACGACTCGTTGAAGTCGACCATTAAAGTTCTGAGGGCTAAACTGGCTAAAGGTAAACTTACCGCACAAGAACTTGCCAAAGTACAGGAGGATGTAAAGCAACTCCGTTATTTTGTAACCAAGTATACTGCCGACATTGATGAGCTCAAAAAACAGAACACATCGCTCACCACCGAAAGGGATACTTTAAAAACCAATTTGGCAACGGTTGCCAAAAAGGTGGATACGCTATCCAAGCAAAATGAAGACCTTGGCGCTAAAGTGAAAGTAGCCCAGGCGCTTAAGCTGGCAACATCAGATGTGGTGGCCTATAAAATAAAAGGCAGCGGAAAAGAGGTTGATGTAACCCGTGCAAACCCAGCCAAAAAACTGAAGATCAACTTCACTGTGGCCAGCAATACTTTGGCTACAAAAGCTATGCATGATATTTATGTACGCGTCATTGATCCAACCGGAAACCTGATTACAGCACCTGATTCAGGAACTTTCAGCGCCGATGGCCAGGACCTGCAATACACCTACAAAACATCCATTGATTTTAAGGATGATGGCACACAATACACCATCGACTGGATAAATCCGGCCCTGCCATTCCAAAAAGGAACCTATACCATTATGCTATATGCTGATGGCGGCACCATGGGAAAAACAGGTATTACACTTAAATAATCATCGGCACTAATTTTTCGAATTAGGTCGAATTTCACGAATACACACAAAGAGGCCCGGTTTGCTGCTGCAATCCGGGCCTCTTTGTGTTTTGTCTGATGTTCAGACGAAACTGTTATTGCAAGATGGCGGAATTATGAATTGTTTTTAATTCGTGTAATTCGACTTAATTCGAAAAATTAGGGATCATTACATTTTCATCAGCGCCGGGCTTATCCTTAAATAAACTTCAAAGCCAACAGGTGCGCTACCGTAAAGCGGCTTTAACGCCGATGGTGAAACATTGAGCGTAGCCTGTACGCCGCCGGTAACATTGGTGTTTTTGAAGCTGCTTAAAATACGGTTTGCTCCCAGGGTTAAAGCATTGATATTAAAGTTGGGGTTAAGCGGGTAGGCATCGTGCATGTCCAGTTCTTCGGCGTCTTTTTGCACAAATTCATATCGGCCATAAACAGCGGTTTTATTGAGCTGTAAAGTATTCTCCAATAAAACAGACGGCTGCGTTTTATGATTGTCCGAATAATGGTTTTGTCCGTAAACCAGTGTAGTTGCTACATAACTGTTTTTGTTCAGCATTTTGGTATGGATGGCTGATGCAGTGAACCTGTTTACGTTTTGCCCCGGCTCGGCTTCTTCCGCGCTGTGGATCCATCCGTCTGATACTTGCAGCGCCCACTTTTTGGATGGATTATAGGATAAACGGGCCGAGTATGAGTCAAACCGCATTTTATCAAAATCATAGCGGTGCTCATCCGGCTCGCGGCCGGTAAATATGGACCCCTCCAGCTTTACATTTTTTAAGCGGAAGCCCAATGTTGCAACACCAAAGGTGATATGTGTAGCATCCTGGTAATGATGACCAAGCGGCGCATCGGGGTCATTGATGGCCGAAAGGCGGTGCATAAATACCGGCGGACCTAAAGCCGGCTCTCCCGGGTAACCGAACGAGAGATAGAGATCAGCATCCTTAGCCACGCGCTGGGTATAAGCTACACTCAACTCAGCAAAGAGATCATGCGGGTGCTGTTTGTCGACCAATTTTTGTCCTTTGTATGATTCGCCGGTTTGATACAGGAGGGGATAACCGCCGTTGCCCACCAAAAAGGGATCGAACGAGAACATGGTATTAATGGAGAACAGCCCATTATTGCCTACTTTTCGCTGGGTCATGAACATGAACCAGTTGGGTACATCAATCCTGTTACTGCCACCTCTCTTGCCCGAATTAAACAGGTCCTGGTTGTTATACCGCGCAAAAAAGCTACCATGTACCATGCTCATCCATTTTTTACCATGGATCATGTAGGCATACAGTGGAGTTTCATCAGGCACCCATGAGGTACCCGAACCGTCGCGGTTCATGGGGAGATCGCGCGAGAACTGGCTCGTCATCATCATCATATGGTGCATGGGCGTATCCTTTTTCATATTGCCCATATCCATACCATCCATAATCATGGGTTTGGTGCTGTTCATGCGCATATTCTTTTTTGTGGTATCACTCATCTTCATATCGTGATGGTGCTGGGCGGATGCGCCCATAGCAGCAAGGCTTATGGCAACGAACACAATATATGCTTTCATAGTAGTGTAGGGTTAAAGATTAAAAAAGTTGTACTCCAGCCTGATGAGGTACATGTTTTTAGTATTCCGTTGCATATCATTATAGATAGGCGTACGGTACGAGAAATCAAGCCGGCAGGTACTGTTAAAGATCAGTTGCAAAGCGGGTGCAACATCCAGATAACTTTCGCTATGCCCTGGGTTGATTTTGCCCAGCAGTTCACAATACAAGTTTAAATTTACCTGCTTGTAGTCGCGATAATTACGTGGCAAAAGCAAATAGCCGCCAGATAAGGTATAAGCCGCGGCATTACGTACTCTATTGGTTGAAATTTCATAGTTCCCGCTGTTATCAAAAGCCCGCAAATAGCTTGCCGAACCCGAAAGCGCCAGCTTATGCAGCAACTGGGTGAAAACCATCCCGCCTTGTGCTCCGCTGTTATCCCCTTCCAAAGTGATTTCACGGTTGACTACGGGGTTGTTGATGCTTGCCAGTTTAGCAAAAAATGCGCCCCTGAAATGCTTTTGAACGGTATCGATAGAAAGGAACCGGTACTTGGCGTACACGCTGCCACCTTCAAAGTGCTGGCTTGAATTATAATAATCAGACATGTAAACCGAGCCATGCACCATCAAATGTCGGCTAACACCATACATGGCTTCAATAGTACTGCGGTTTTTGTACGATGGCTTAAAGTATCCCTGGTTTTCCATGCGGATGCCCAATGAGCCGGTTGCCATGTTGCTGGCAGGTTCTGTATTTACATACAGTTCCTGCGCCAATACAGGGCGTGCCATTACCATAAGGCAAACAGCCAATAATATCCTCTTCATAAAAAATGATGTTAAATGAAGAATTTAGATGGCTAAATGATAAACGCGGCCGCTTGCAGGGGCTGTATCCGTAACCTGACCAAGGTATTTTTTTGATACCGATTTGGGTGCGAAACCATTGTCAACCACGGTAAAGCTCACGTCGCCGGTAAATGATTTATCGGCAGCGTTAAGCAGGCGGTAAGTATCGCCCCCGTAGTTAAATGTATTCTCGGCAACTTTGGTATTAGCAAAATTATAAGTGGCTTTTAAACTGTTAACCGAAAATCCCGAGCCCTGAACCTTTTTGCTGATCTGCTCGAAATTTACCGGAACGTCATTTTTAAAGGTAATGAGGTAAGTGTTACGGATCAGATCAGTTTTGATTTCGCCAATAAACGGCAGCGTGCGTAATGCTTTTTCGGTAGATTTGGCACATAGGGCGCAGGTAAGGCCGCTAACCTGGAGTTCGGCTTTGGTAAATTGGGCTTTAGCTGCTGTTACAGAAAGCGCAAATATGATGATGAATATTTTTAAAGTTTTCATGTTGATCGTGTAATTAATTGTTAGAGAATAAACTATTGATAAGGTTTACCGGGTTTAACAATTAACAGATCAAATGCGGAAGATACAGTTGCGGATAAATGTGGCGATGCCCTGAACCGATGGATCGGGAGGGCTGCGGTCATAAAATTTGTCGGAAGAAGAAGATGGCAAGGCCGGAAATAGGCTATCGAACGACCAGCTTGGCAGTTCAAAGCCAAACATCTTTGCTAAAAACGAAGTTGATTCGCCCTGGTGAGCGTCTTTTACTTTTACTTCAAGCTGTTTATCCTTGCAGCATTTCATTTTGCCGCCTTTTTGGTCCATTTTGCAGTTAACCGCCGGGGCATCAATTTTTACAGATGCTACGTAGTCGCCGCAAATATGGAAATTAAGAGCAAAGCCCAATACCGTAACTGTGTACAGTATAGTGAGTAATATCGCTCCTGATCTTTTTACCATACTGCAAAAGTAGGTGATTAACTTGTTGATTACAAAATGTTTTTATCAGTTGGGATAACACATTGTTTAACAAATGTGCGAATAGTGATTTTGGCATATACCAAAAAGCCCCGGCTTTGCGCCGGGGACTTCTTCTTTAAACTATTAACTGATCTTATTATTAATTCACTGTGTTACTGGGCAGCTTGTTTAGCCTGCTCCTTCATTTTTTCGTTTGCCACAATGGTGATCTCAACCCTGCGGTTTTGTGCGCGGCCATCGGCAGTGGTATTATCGGCAATTGGTTCGCTTTCGCCTTTACCGGTCACTGTCATACGTGATGAAGCTACATTACCCGCAACTAAATATGATTTTACAGCATCCGCCCTCTTTACTGAAAGTGTTTGATTATAACTGTCAGATCCGGTATTATCGGTATGGCCGATGATGGTAATGTTAGTTTCAGGGTTTTTCTGTAATGAGGCAGCCAGGTTTTGCAGGTTAGTTTCCGCAGCGGGTTTCAAATCTGATTTATTGGTGTCAAATAAAATACCTGAATCAAATTTAACCAAAATGCCTTCACCTTCGCGGGTTACTGTGGCGCCAGGCACTGTTTGTTTAATCTCGGCAGCTTGCCTGTCCATGTTACGGCCGATAAAAGCACCTGCGGTACCACCTACAGCACCACCTATAATAGCACCTAAAGCGGTATTACCGGCAGCTTTACCAATAAAAGCACCTACTGTACCACCGGCACCCGCACCAATAGCAGCACCTTTTTGTGTTTTTGTAAGTGAATTACATCCTGAGCCTAATATGCCTGCTGTAGCTAATGCTATACCAAGGGTGGCTACTTTTAATTTAAGCGTTCTCATCGTACTTGTATATTATGTTATACCGTACTTTTTACAAAGCAGATGCCAAAAAAAGCGGATGGCAGTATTATGCGCCGCTTCTATCAAAAGAACATCTCCCATCAATCATAGCAACATTTTTTTAATGATAAGTAAAGTTAATTTCAATGAAGTAAAGAATACGGGATTATTGATTTTTGCAACACTGCCCGATTTTTAGTACAAAGCAGCAGTAAAATTTTTGCTACAGTACAATTTGGCATGCCTTTTTGCAGTTTTAGGAAATTACTATCAGTGTAGCCGGGAAAATAAGTTTAAAGGTACTTCCTTTATCTTTTTCAGAAATTACATTGATTTCAATATCATGAAAGGCCGCTATTGATTTTACAATAGGCAGGCCCAATCCAAAGCTGTCTTGTTGTAATGACTGTCTGAATTTTTTAAAGCGGTTAAAGATCAGCGGGATGGCGTCTTCATCTATACCGATGCCGGTATCAGCTATACTGATCATATACTTATCATTTACAGCAATGCCTGTTACCTTAATGCTGCCGCCCTCATGATTGTATTTAATGGCATTGTTGATAAGATTAAAGAACAGGTTAAAGAGTAAAAATTTATTGATGTTGACAAAATGCCAGTTCTCTGGCATCAACATTTCATAGCTGATGTTTTTATCCTGCAGGCGAATGGAGATCTCGTCATAAACCTCTTGCAACAGTTCGGATACCGATACCTTGTCTTCTTTTAAAAACTGTTCGTTCTCTATCTGGGAAATGAGCAGCAGCGTTTTCGTAATGCTCTTCAACCGGTTCAGGATCTTTTGCATTTCCAATAACCTGCCTTTAAGCTCATCGTTGATATCCTCCTCCTCAAACATATTCTCGATTTTTGACTGAAGGATAGAGATAGGTGTCATAAGCTCATGCGATGCGTTGGAAATAAACTCCCGCTCTTTATGAAACTTATCGGCAATGGTTTCGATCATGTTATGGATACTGATATCCAGATGCTGAAAATCTGATGTGGTAGTACGTACCTGCCGGTAGGTATGAAAATTAGGGAATTTTTGCCCTACAAGCTTGGTTTTAATAATAAGCCGTAAAGGCTTAAGTACATAGGTTGAATATACCTGGTCGGCCAGTACGGTCAGCAAAATCATTCCCAGCAATACCTGGAAAGCTATATTTTGCAGGGGAACGCTGGTTTCATCCAAAGTATCCACACTTTTGCCAATTTCCAGCAGGTAATTTTTGTTCTTAACCTTAAAAGTGTGACTTAATATGCGATACTCTAAAGTATCCCCTTCACTAAAAAGCCGCTTGCCTCTTTTTATAGTATCCAGGAAATAATCGGGATCAACTTCGTCCAGGCTGATATATTCTTCCTTAAGCGGGAGGTAGCTGCCGTAGCCTTCGCCGTTTTCGATGTAGGTTTCAATGCCCTTGCTTTTTACAATTTGCAGCAGCTTGTTTTTTTGTTTGATAAGCTTGCTGTCGACATAATTACGGCTGATATTTTTGATCAATACAGGAACAAGCAATACAAATAGTATCACGATAACCAGCTTGGAGATGGCGTTAAAAAGGGTAAGTTTTGTTCCTAATTTCAAATACTCAGGCGTTGATCTTTATTTTATAACCCAAACCACGTACCGTTTCCAGCCAGTCGGGCGGGGCATAGGCATTTAATTTTTTACGGATATTTTTAATATGCGCGTCAATATAATTGCTGTCATAATCATTATTTACCACGCTGCCCCAGATATGCTCGCTCAGCTGCATGCGGGTAAGCGTACGGTTTTTATGTAATATCAGATAGGCTATGAGGTCAAATTCTTTTTTGGTAATGGTATTAACAACGCTATTATAATAGGATATAGTACGTGCGGTAAGGTCGATCAGGAAACCACCCAGTTCAACAATGTTATTTTTAACCCCGAACTTACGCCTGATGATGGCCTGCATACGGCTTTGCAGCTCAAGCAACGAAAAAGGCTTAGGCAGATAATCGTCGGCGCCAAGGTCGAGGCCTTTGATCCGGTCGTTGATCTCTGCACGGGCGGTGAGTATAATACATGCCGCCTCCGAATTAGTCTTTTTTGATTCCCTGAGCAGATCAAGGCCGTCATAATCGGGCAGGCCCAGGTCTATCAATATAAAATCATACAGGTTTGTGGCAATTTTTTCGGATGCCGAAGTGCCGTCAAAACAAACCTCGCAGATATAGTTATAGTTTGAAAGAAAAATTTCAAGTTCGTGGGCAAGTGCTGTTTCGTCTTCTATTATTAAAACATTCATGTATTATGATTAATAAAAAACGTAGTAAAAAGTTAAATTATAAAATGACTCGCGCCGGTTAAGCAATACTCCTTCTACGTTAACTGGGATAGAATATTTGTACGAAAATTCAAACGTATAATGTGGCCGGTTATAAGCCACCGGGATTTTGAAGCTGTAATTAAGCATGTTGAACCGGCGGTTACGGCTCGCATAACGCGGGTCATATTGTATAGAAATATTGGCGGCCTCGTCCCTGAAATGATGATCAAGTGAATAGCGCTGAACAAAATTCTGCGTGCCCAGGATAAAATTAAAGGAAGGGTTAAAGGAAAGAAAATCCTGGTCGTCAAAAATGCTCCAGCTGCTTTCCCAGTATTTTGAATTGCTTATCGTTAAAAAAATGTCGTTCGATTTGCCGAAAAGATAATCAAGCACAGCACTTGTTTTCAGGTAATGCCAATCGTATGAATTTTTAAAATTGATATCATTTGAGGAGGCCGACTTGATAACCTGTGCTGCATCCCTGGCAAAAAAGAACCGCGTATAACTTACTGAGCCGGAAAAGGCTTTCGAAAATTTGTAAAAATACCCTCCGCCCAAATCAACCTCATCAACAGGGGCATACCCCAAAACTTTAAAGGCCGAGCCATATAAAAAGATACCCGACTTGGTATTATAAATCAGATCGGCAGTAACAAAAGGATATTTTACCGGGCCGGTACGACCAAAAAACAGCACGTCGCTGCCATAACTTACCCCGGCCGAAATTGACCGCTTACGAATAATGGTATCAGAATCGGCTACTAAGGGGTGCTTACCGGCAAAAAGGCGCAAATCAGTATCCGCACCAAATACGGTACCGCTTGCAGCCATAAAAAAAAGTAAGCAAAGGTATTTCATCAATATGGTAAATTGTTTAACCGGTTTAACTGCCATTTCTCCTCGGTATTTCGGGCGGGCGCTCCATGCCTTCGGGGCGGCGCTGCCTTTTGGGTTTGGGCTTAGGCGGTACGGCATCGTCGTCAACAGTAGCCGGCTTAGCCTGCCGCTTTGCTTTGGCTATTTCTTTGATTTTTTTCTTTTCATCCTCCAGTTGCTTTTTGGTTTTGGTAGTAGTATCAGCCGCTAATAAAGTATACGACAACGCACCCGGTTTTTTGTTACCGGCATGAGCAAGCGCATCAATGTTTTTTGTAAGGGCATTGGCAAATGATATACGTGTTGCAAATATCAATAACAGGACAATATACGCAAACCACTTTATCATTGAGGAGAAGAAAAGGTAAAAATAAGGCTCAAATAAAGGACAATTTAAATGTTTACACCAAAATGAGAAAGGTACAACAAATAACAATTCATTTGCAGGAGCACTTGTAAAAATGCCGATGCAAATGAATTATCCGAATCACAATTATGATGAAAGGTTTATGAGTGTACTTTAATGTTTGAAAGTCAGAGAGCGATGTCTTTTGACGGATAAACCCGGTTTTGATCATCAATAATAACGCAGGCCACCTGGTTAAGCTGATTGATCATGTATAGGCCGGCGTTAACACCTATGGTGAGTATTGGTGTGGCCAAAGCGTCGGCAAATTCGGCGGTAGGGCTAAGGATGCTTACGCTTGTAATACCGCTAACCGGAAACCCTTTTTTAGGGTTAAATACGTTGGTGAATTTTTTATTGCTGATACTTGCATATTTTTCGGCATTAACCGATGTTGCAAAAGCAAGATTACTGATCTCCAAATCAGCAAAGGGTTGGTTTAGCTGGCTAATGTCGGCATCGGCAACAGTCCAGGGCTGCAGGTTTGGCTGTAAGCCCCATGCAAGCAGGTCACCACCAAAATTGATCACGCCGCTGCTTACACCGTTCATTTGCAATACATATTTGGCCCTGTCGGCGGCGTAACCTTTGCCGTTTGCGCCAAAACCTATGCGCATCCCTTTTTCTTTTAGAAAAACAGTTTGTTTTACAGCATCAAGCACTATGTTTTTATAGCTGGCCAGTGGAAGCGTACGTTTGGCGGTTTTTACCAAATTGTTTTCGGCTGTGGCTTCGTTAAACGCGTTATCAGCCAGGTAGGTAATATCAAAAGCGCCGTAAGTAAGTTCTGATATTTGCAGTGCCCTGTTAATGAGCCTGAATGTTTCACCATCGGCTTTAACCGGGGCAACACCGGCATTACGGTTTATGTGGTTGATGCTGCTGTCATCGCTAAAAGCCGAAAGCAATTTTTCAACCCTGTTAATTTCATCAATGGCAATGTCAATTTGCTCATCGGCCAGCAGGGGGTTATTGCCCACTACACTAATCTCAAATTTATCGCCCATTAAACGTATGTTGCGTTTGTAGACTGTTAAATTATCGGTTAAAGTTTTTATAGCCAGCATAATAATAATAATAATCTTTTAAGTATCTAAAAATGAACACACAATGCACCGTAAATTACCTTACGCGAGTTTGATCAATTACGCTACATCACTCCTTTACAAAAACTAAAGTAGCGGCGCTTTATGAAATTGAGATGAAAAAGGCTTTTTAATTAATATAATTAACTGATTTTGACATTTTTTAACACTTAAATGATAAAAAGAGTTAAAGCGGACAGAAGCGCTAACTGAAGAGGGCAGTGTTGAAGCAACATCGAAATAAAATATCTTTTTTCCTCTGCTTTTATAAATCTTCAGCAGGATATGGTGTTGAAGATCCTGAAAGTAATATAGTCCATATAAAACCTGATTATGTCCATTTATCAGCTTGTTTTATTATCGAAAATTACGGACCAATTATCAATCAAAGAAAAGTTTATGAGAAAGAATCAAATCCTTTCAGCGATAGCTGTGACACTGGCTTGCGCTGTTTTGTCCTGTCGTAAAAATGCTGTCCCTCCTGCACAGCAACGCGTGAATCAGCCAGTTATAAATTCCGTTCAAAGCGGGGGAAGCATAACTGTAGGAATAGGAAGCCCCCTCCAGAAGATTGACCTTATAGGGGCGGGCTGCTATTTTTATAGTGGGCACCTGGTAAACGGGATAACTAATTTTTACTGATGCAAGCAACTGGCTTTGGCATGACCTTAATGTAAATGTTTTTAAAATTGTACTTAGAGCTGATGGAGTGGAGGATGTGAATGATAACACAGACCCGAATAACACAGATTTTTCTAAATTTAATTTTACCGGCAATTCTAACCTGGTTGACCAGATAACAGCGTTAAAAAAAGCGCAGCTTACAAATCCGGCTATTAAAGTTTGGGCTATTGTATTATCTCCGCCTAAATATTTGAAAACTAACAATAGCGTTAATAATGGAGGAACGCTTAATGCCAGTGTAACCAATGCTTATAGCGAGTTCGGCGAATTTTTGTACGCTCATATTAAAAATCTAAAAGACAATGGAATAACTGTTAATTATTTGAGCTTAATGAATGAGCCTGATTATCCGTCTTCGGGTATAGCATATGAATCGGCGGAGTTTACCACAGCGCAAGCCCAAAGTGTATATACAAGCACTGCCGGATGGCTTAAAACTAAATTACAGTCATTGAGTATCTCTGTACCTGTTTTTGCATCTCCGGATTGTATTGATGTAACCCATACCGGATCATATGTTTCGGGGCTTAATGCCTCGGGGAACGTAAGTCTTTTCACCACTCATCAATATTTAAATAGTTCGGCTGCTAACTTTTCAGCGGCCTCTTCATCAGCGGGTGCCAAGGGCCTGTATATGACTGAGTGGCACGCTGGCTTTGGTATGGGAACTACACCGGATGAATTAACGGCTGCCCTCGACCTTGTTAATAAATTTCAAGATGCCTTTAGGGGCGGAGCGAAAGGCTGGCTGTATTTTGAATGGGGTAATCCTGAAACTAATTTTGGCGGGCTGCTGTATACTCCCTGGGGAGCACCGGCGGTACGAAAGAAAAATTACTATGTTTTTCAACAATATACGGCTAACCTGCTTAACGAAAATTATATTCCTACAACCTTAACTGGCATAACGAACTTTGGAGCGGATAATGTAAGCGCTTTTACAACCTCAAACAAAGCCGATATTAATGTAGTTAACTGGAATGCCGATCCCCAAAACAGGGTTAGACTGTACTTTGGCGGCAATATAAGTACAATAAGGATTTACAGGACCAGTGCAACGGAAAATAACGTGTTGATTTGGAGCCAGGATAATGTGAATCAAAATTATTACGATGTTGATTATGCCGGAAAATCTTTCACTACAGTAAGGGTGACATGGTAATCGGGTCATGAATTTTCCCTTTTCACGTTCAATGGTCCGTTTTTTGGTAATTCAATTTAAGGTTTTCATAAAACAAACGCCTATAGCCCGGTAAAAACCAGGCTGTAGGCGTTTCAATAATTTGAGTAAAATTTATTCCAGCGTTATTTGCCTCCTGATACTTTCTTCAAGCGAAATGAAGGTTTCGGTACGTTGAATGCCTCTTACACCCTGGATCTGCTCGTTCAAAACTTCACGCAGGTGAGTGGTATCATGACATACAATTTTAGCAAAAATGCTCCATTCGCCGGTAGTGTAATGCAACTCGACAATTTCTTTAATTGTTTTTAATTGCTTTACAGCTTCATTATACTGTGATCCTTTTTCGAGGTAAATACCCAGGAATGCAGTGATGTCATATCCTAACTTTTGCGGATCTACCTCAAGGCTGGCCCCTTTTATTACACCCATCTCCTCTAACTTTTTCATCCGCACGTGTATGGTTCCGCCAGAAACAATCAACTCTTTAGCTATCTCGGTGTATGGAGTGGTAGCATTTTTCATTAATATTGATAAAATCTGGATGTCAAGATTATCAATTTCTAAATTTTGAGCTTTTCTGTGGGACATAAATTTGAATATCTATATTGAAATACAAGTTTAATTAAAATTCGATTAAAAATAAAATATTTTTGTTGAAATATTTGCAAGAAATAGATAGTCCTATTAAATTTGTATCAAGCAAAAGGGAAATGCTTAATGTTCTTTAAAGTAAAAACAATGTTGGGTGGTGAAATTTTTGGCAGACACACCTCCTTGTCCCGGTGGCGGAGATCATGGAAAACCCGAAGCGGGCTAACCACTCTGTGAAGGTTCGAATCCTTCCCCAACAGCAAGTTTAAGTACAAAGTCAGAAGTCTTAAGTCAAAAGACTTAGAACTTCAGACTAACGACTTAAGACTTACAACACTGTAGGATGGTGAAATTTTTGGCAGACACACCTCCTTGTCGCGGTGGCGGAGAAATTGGGAAACTTTTAGCAATAAAAATAACCACTCCGTGAAGGTTCGACTCCTTCTCCTACAGCTCTTCTCATAATTTAGGTTTATAATTGGTTAGTAAAGGCCCCTGCCCATCAGGGGCTTTGCTGTTTTTACAGCTTTTTTATTTTGCGCTCTCCAAAATATTGTAATCAGCCTAAGCCAATTCGCATAACATCATCCGGATAGCTTCACGGGCACCTGCCGAAAAAAGCAGGAAAGGAAATAACCTTTCTATATATGACCGGACGCAGCAAAAACCGTCAAAATTACAGTAAAAAATAATGTGTCATTTTTACACATTGGATATTGTTTCGTAAAGATTTAGTTATAAATTTGGTTGGCAACAATTTATTGCAATCGATTGTGGTATATTGCTGCCTTAAGTCCTGAAACCGATCCGAACACCAATTAACCCAATCTGCAATTAAGTCGATATGAAAAAAATCGTCCTGATGGTTCTTGTGGCATTCAGCTGCATTTACTTATCCTGTAACAAAACACGCCCCAATAAACCGCGCGTGCTTATCTTTTCAAAAACCATGGGCTTTCACCATGCATCCATCGATGCAGGCATAGCCGCTATCAAAAAGCTTGGCGCCGAAAATGGCTTTGAGGTAGACACTACAAAAAACTCGGCAATGTTTAACGAGGATACCCTCAAAAAGTATTCAACTGTTATTTTCTTGAGCACCACCGCCGATGTACTTGATTACAGGCACGAAGCGGCTTTTGAACGTTATATTCAGGCGGGAGGCGGTTATGTAGGCATTCACGCCGCCGCCGATACAGAATATGACTGGGGGTGGTATGGTCGCCTGGTTGGCGCCTGGTTTTATGACCACCCGGGTATCCATGATAAAAACCCGAATGTACAGCCCGGCACTTATAATATAGTTGATGCCAACAACGATGCAACTAAAGATCTGCCTAAAGTATGGAAACGCACCGATGAGTTTTACAGTTTCCGCAAGCCATTGGCTACGGATGTGCATGTACTCATTACCCTTGATGAAAGCACCTATAAAGGAGGTAAGCGCATGGGGCTGCACCCCGCCACATGGTATCATGATTTTGACGGGGGGCGGGCGTTTTATACAGCTATGGGCCATACCGACGAAAGTTATAAAGAAACAGGCTACCTGAAAATGCTGCTTGCCGGTATTAAATATGCCATAGGCGAAAATAAAGAATTGGATTACAGCAAGGCTAAAACCCAACTGCCACCCGATGAGGATCGCTTTAAAAAGACACAATTATCAACCGGCGAATTTTTTGAGCCAACCGAGATGACCATATTGCCGAACCTGGATATTATGGTGATCCAGCGCCGCGGCGAGATCATGCTGTACAAGCACGATACCCAGAAGGTAAAGCAGGTTGGTTTTTTTGACGTGTATTGGAAAGCCCATGTGCCCAATGTAAATGCCGAAGAAGGGATGCTTGGCCTGGCCAAAGACCCTGAGTTTGAAAAAAACAACTGGATTTACATTTATTACAGTCCTGCCGATAGTTCGGTAAACCGCCTTTCAAGGTTTACGTTTAAAAACGACACACTGGATAAAAAAACCGAGAAAGTTATTTTGGAGGTAAAAGCACAGCGCGAGATCTGCTGCCACACAGGGGGCTCAATAGCCTTTGGTCCGGGGCCTGATAAAACCCTGTTCTTCTCGGCCGGGGATAATTCAACTCCGTTTAATGAAAAAGGACAGAAATATGTAAGCAGTGGTTATGCTCCGCTTGATGACAGGCCGGGTCACCTGCAATTTGATGCACGCCGCTCGGCCGGTAATACCAATGACCTTCGCGGTAAAATTATGCGTATCAACCTTAAGGATGATGGTACATATGAAATCCCCGAAGGCAACCTGTTCCCGAAAGGTACTCCAAAAACCCGCCCGGAGATTTATGTAATGGGCGACAGGAACCCATACCGGATTTCGGTAGATCAGAAAAACGGCTACCTGTACTGGGGCGAAGTGGGTCCGGATGCGCATAATGACAGCCTTGACAACCGTGGCCCCATGGGGTACGACGAGGTTAACCAGGCTAAAAAAGCGGGTAACTTTGGCTGGCCATATTTTGTGGGCGATAACAAACCGTACCATCTTTATGATTATGCCACAGGCAAATCGGGCCCGGCGTTTGATCCTAAGCACCCGGTTAACAACTCGCGTAATAACACAGGTTTAACCGATCTGCCGCCGGCGCAACCTGCATTTATCTGGTACCCTTATGGTCCATCGGCAGATTTTCCGCAGGTTGGCGCAGGTGGCAGGAACGCTATGGCTGGTCCGGTTTATTATACCGATATGTTCCCCGAAGAAACCCGCCTGCCTGATTATTATAACGGCAAGTTTTTAGCATACGACTGGATGCGCGGCTGGATAAAGGCCATCACGCTAACTCCTGAAGGTGATTTTGACAAAATGGAACCTTTCTTCCCTAAGCTGAAGGTAAACTCCATGATTGATATGGAAGTTGGTCCAGATGGCAGGCTTTATGGGTTGGAGTACGGCAGTGGCTGGTTCTCGCATAACCCGGATGCTGGCCTGTTCCGCATTGACTATATTTCAGGCAACCGTCCTCCCGAAATTTCATCTTTCAAAGCTGATAAAACATCAGGCGTGCTGCCTTTTACTGTTAAGCTGACTGCCAAAGCCGCTGATCCGGAAAAAGATAATATTTCTTACACCTGGAACCTGGGTAATGGTGTAACTAAAGAAACAACCACCCCATCGCTTAGCTATACTTACACAACAGTTGGCGATTACAAAATTACTGTTGAAGCAAAAGACGATAAAGGTGCAGCAAGCAAAAGCGCGCCGGTTAGTATTTACGCGGGTAATGAGCAACCAACTGTTACTATCGCTATTACAGGCGGCAATAAGTCATTTTACCTGCCTGGTGTGCCATTCAAATACGCGGTTAACGTAACCGATGGACCTGACACCAAAGCGATAGATCCAAAACGCATTTATGTTGGGCTTGATTATATCGAAGGCTTTGATAAAGCACAATCAGCCACGCAGCATGAGCAGGGCGAGCCCGAAAATCGTGGCAAAACCCTCATGCTCACTATGGATTGCAAAAGCTGCCACAAAGAAGATGGCAAATCCATAGGCCCGTCATTTGTTCAGGTTGCGGCCAGGTACAAAAAAGATCCTAATGCCATGGCCAAACTCACCCAAAAGGTAATTAAAGGTGGTGCCGGTGTTTGGGGTGAAACCGCAATGTCTGCCCATCCAAACATTAAGCAGGGCGACCTTGATCAGATCATTAACTGGGTGCTTTCCCTCGATAACAGCAATCAGAAACCTTCGTTAGCTGCATCTGGCACTATTATGCCTGCTCCGCCTGAAAAACAACAAGCGGCGGCGCTGGTACTATCGGCCAAATACACAGATGACGGCGGTAATGACATTAAGAAGTTGACCGGAAGCGCCATTGTATCATTAAACAGCAGTACTTACCAGTTTAAAGGCACCGAAAAATTCAACGGGTTTACCGCCTTTAAATACAATGGCATTAACCTGATGATCTATCCGGGTACCGACGGTTGGTTTGCATTGGAGAATATCGATTTAACAGGCGTACGCTCCATTAACCTAACCAATTTCTGGCAAGCGCCACCTACTGCTCCGCTTAATTTTGAATTAAGGCTCGATTCGGAAACAGGAACCCTTGCAGGTAAAGGAAGTATGCCTGTGCCTGCTAAGGATGCTAAAGGCGGTGCTGTTCACCTTGTACTTACGCCGGTAACTGACGGTAAAACGCATAAGCTGTTCTTCATATACAAACCGGCAAGTAAAGCCGCTATGACAGCAGGGGTAACATCAGTTGTATTTAGTGCGAAGTAAATGTCCCCTCTAAACCTCCCCCTAAAAGGGGAGACTTTGAAGAACGCAACTCTTTTTTTGGAGAGCGCTTTATAAAACACAACGGCCCGGCAGGTTAACCTGCCGGGCCGTTTTTGTTTTCTCCAAGTTCGTGTCCCCACGAACTCTCGATAAATCTTTAAAAAATCTTAAAGCCCACACTCAGTGCCCAAAGGTTCTGACGTTTGGCAAAGCTATCGCTAACTTTGGTTAAACCGCCTTCGTAACGCAAATCGGCAGTGATTGAACCTATATCAACACCAGCGCCGGCCTGGAAACCAATATTGCTTTTGTTAAAATCATTGAATGCATTACCTACGTTATTACTTACGCTGGTGCTTTGATCAAGCGTATAAGTATAAATCGGCCCGGCCATAATACGGAAATTCAAATCTTTTTGGCCAAATGACTTACCTACCAATAACGGCACATTCAGGTTAGTGAACCTTACCTTGCCACTAAATGCGGTATTATTATCATTTGATTCAAATTTACCGCCGGTACCGCTCAGGTAAAGCTCTGGCTGTAAGTAAACGCCGTTGCCTACGCGGGCAAATAAACCGGCCTGGTAGCCGGTCAGGTTTTTGTCGTTAAAATTATCGGAGCCAATTTTTGAAAAGTTGACACCTCCCTTTACGCCTAATGAAAATTGTGCTTTTGCACTGATGCTTACAGCTATCAGCAATACTGCACTTAATAGATACTTTTTCATGATTTTCGATGTTAAATGTAAAGCCATAAACGCACGTTATCCTTTAAATTGTATACGGCCCTACGCTATTAATTTACTTTGGTTATAACCCGGCCCATATTTGAGCCGTATCAGGTATTATCAATACACGAGCCAAACAATTAACAGTAGCAACTTGGTATTTTTTATATTTTTGCTGAAAATAAATTGAACATGGCTGAAATCAGTATTACCAACAAGGATTGGGAACGCGTAAAAATTAAGATTCAACGTAAATACAACCACCTTACAGACGAGCAGTTAAAGTATAGCGAAGGACAGGAAGAAAGCTTGATTACCAAACTGATGGACCTGGTAAACCGCGATCGCAAATATGTGGTTTTCACCCTAAAAAAGGCCTTGGTTAATATTGATACCAACCGACTGTAAAATAGACACTGCGGTTATACAAACTGGACAGCTTTTTTGTATTTTTATTTTTTTCGAGGATAAATGATGAAACAGGGGTTAGTGTTCAAAAAAGGATACAAAAGAGCAGGCTTATTTGCAGGTATTGCATTGCTGGCCGCGGGTATAGTGGGTTTTAATGACGACCTGTTCCAGATCTCGAAGAACCTTGATGTTTTTGCCTCTGTTTATAAAGAGGTTAATATCAATTACGTTGATGACATCAATTCGGCCAAGCTGGTAAAAACCGGTGTTGATGCCATGCTCGATGGTCTTGACCCTTATACTGAGTTTGTGCCCGAATCGGAAATTGAAGATTATAAGCTGCATTACGTAAGTACCCAGTATGGCGGCATTGGCGCCAGTATTTTTTTGCGTAACGGTAAAGTATTTGTATCCGAAGTGTTTGCGGGCTTCCCGGCCCAAAAAGGAGATGTACACCCCGGCGATCAGCTCCTGAAGATAAACGATGTTGACCTTAACGGCAAAAATAACGACCAGGTAAGCCAGCTGCTTAAAGGTTCAAAGGGCGCAGCTATAAAACTGTTCATCAAACGGGATAATACACCTCAGCCATTTGAAAAGAACCTGGTTCGTGACGAGATCAAGCAGCCTAACGTATCATACTTTGGCATGGTTGATGGCAACATGGGGTACATTAAACTGGATAAATTCCTTGAAAATTCGGCTGCCGAAGTTACCAATGCGCTCGTCGAGCTAAAAAAGAAAAATCCCAACGGTATCATCCTTGACCTTCGCTCAAATGGCGGTGGCATACTACAGGAAGCCGTAAAAATAGTGAACCTTTTTGTGCAGAAAGATGTGGAGATTGTATCGCAAAAAGGAAAGATAAAGGAAAAGAACTTTACTTACAGCACCATTAGCGCACCGCTTGAACCCGATTTGCCTTTGGTGGTATTGGTTAACAGCCATTCGGCATCGGCAAGTGAAATTGTTGCCGGCGCCCTGCAGGACCTCGACCGAGCGGTGATCATCGGGCAGCGCAGTTATGGTAAGGGACTGGTACAGCAAACTTTCAATTTACCATACAATAGCCTGGTAAAAATTACCATCGCCAAATACTATGTGCCTTCGGGCCGTTGTATCCAGGAGCTGGATTATACCCACCGTAAGGATGATGGCAGTGTGGTAAAAGTGGCCGATTCGCTGATCCATGAATTTAAAACAAAAAACGGGCGCTCTGTTTATGACGGCAGCGGCATTTACCCGGACCTGTTTATCAAACAGGAAAAATTTGCCAATGTTACCCAGGCATTGGTGGGCAAACTGCTGATATTTGATTATGCCACCGTTTACCACGATAAGCACGCTAAAATTGCCGATGCCCGTTCGTTTACGCTATCTGACGGCGAATACAATGACTTTATAAAATACCTGGCCGATAAAAATTACAGTTACACCACCGCATCCGAAAAATTATTAACCACCTTAAAAGTTGAAGCCACTAAGGATAAACAGTTCAACGATATCCAGGCCGAGTATGAAGGTTTGAAAACCAAACTTATTGCCAGCAAAAAGAACGATCTTGTTCAACATAAAGACGAAATCAAGCAAGTACTTGAAAACGAAATAGCGTCACGCTATTACTATGAAAAAGGCCGTTACGAAACCAATTTTAAATACGATAAGGAACTTGCACAGAGCGTAAAAACCATGCAGGATAAAGCCCAGCTGGCATCAATATTAAAAGGCGAAGGCAGCTATAAAGTTATCGGAAAACCTGTATTGGCCATGGCGGCTAAAAAAGCAGCCGATAAAGATGACGACGACGAATAGGTTGAACACCAGTCTGTTTCAATTCAAAACACACATTGCATCCAATTAGTTACCCCTTGCAATAGGTAAGGGAGTTAAACTTTTATGGCCTGTTATTGTCATATACTTACAAACAAACAATAACACCAAATGAAAAAGATAATTTTAACAGCTGCCATATTATTAAGCAGCTTAACCGTAAAAATAGCCGGCGCGCAAATAAGCTTAAATATCAACATAGGCAGTCAACCGGCATGGGGGCCTGTAGGTTATGACCATGTAGATTATTATTACCTGCCCGATATTGACGCTTATTACGATATCAATGCCCATCAGTATGTTTATTATGATAACAATGTTTGGGTGCATGGCGCTATGTTGCCGCCGCGCTTTGGCAACTTTGATGTTTACCGCAGCTACAAGGTAGTAGTTAACGAGCGCACCCCTTGGGTTAGGAATGATGTTTACAAACGTAAATATGCCTCGTACAAAGGCCGTCATGATCAGGTTGTAATTCGTGATAGCCACGATGAAAAATACCGTAACCATTGGGTTGAACGTAAAACTGTGCGCAGGGTTGACGTAAAACAAAAATCAAACGGTAATAAACGCGGACATGATGGTCATGACAATCACGGCAATGGCCACCGCGATTAAGTTTTTGTATTGTTTAATTTTGATTGTTTTTATGAAGGACTGTCCCCCAAAAAGGACAGCCCTTTTTTCTTGCAATTCCCCTTATATCTTCCCTTAGGGGCATAGTTGGCCTTCGGCACAAAAGTTGCCCCTTTATGTCACATTCCGGTTAACTTTAATAGTTTACCTGTATAGGTTAGCTATAAACGAACATTATATTCGTTACTTAGCTAACCGATTTATTGTTAAACGATTTAAATCAAATTACACTATGAAATACCGAATATCCATTTTGGCTCTGCTTGTAACAGCAGTATTAGGCCAAAGCTGTGTAAGCAGCAAAAAATACAAAGAGCTGGATGCTAATTACACACAATTGCAGAACAGCACCAAAGACCTGAGCATTAAATACCAAACCAGCGAACAGGCCCTTGCCGTGGCACGTGGCCGTAACAAAAGCCTTGAAGAGCAAATTGAGCAGCAAAAAACAAATGTAACCGCTTTGCAGGATGCCTTGAACAAATGTTTAAACTCAAGCAGCCAGGGCAATGTGAATATATCAAAGCTGGTTGATGAGATCAATGCTTCAAACCGCTATATACAGCAGTTGGTTAACGCTAAAAACAAAAGCGATTCGCTTAACATGGTGTTGACCAACAACCTTACCCGCTCATTAACTCCGCAGGAAACCCAGGATGTTGATGTAAAGGTATTGAAGGGAGTGGTTTACATTTCATTATCTGATAATATGTTATATAAATCAGGTAGTTATGAAATATCTGATAAGGCAGGTGCTACTTTAAGCAAGATAGCCAAGATTATTATGGACTATAGCAATTATGATGTGCTGATTGAAGGTAATACGGATAATGTTCCTATTTCGCAGAAAAATATCCGCAACAACTGGGATTTAAGTGCTTTACGTGCCTCATCAGTAGTGCAGGCCCTGCAAACCACTTACCAGGTTGATCCTAAACGTTTAACTGCCGGTGGCCGTGGTGAGTATAATCCTATCGCGGATAACTCAACCCCGAGTGGTAAAGCACAAAACAGGCGTACTCAAATTATCATAACACCAAAATTGGATCAATTTATGGACCTGATAGGCAAAGCACCGGCCGATCAGCCCGCGCCGCCTAAACAATAATTGTAGTTTAGCTATCAATTTCAAGCCACCCGGTTGGGGTGGCTTTTTTGTGCGGCTATTTTCGTATGTTTTTGCAGACAGTATTGCAAGGGCTGAAGCAGGGCGCCGGGAGGGTCGGAAAGCTTTTATTTTCCATACAATTATTAACCGAATGATAACAAAATACAATTTTTTTAATTTGGAATATTGCTCATTTAATTAAGACGGAAAATAACTAACATTTGCTGTGTTACAATTAATTGAGCTTGCTTCATTACACTAAGGTTGCCATTACAATGGCATTTGTTTTGAATAAATGGAGCAACAGATATTGAGACAGGTTAAACCATGGGCTTTAACCATAGTCATATAAATATAACTTATTACACGCGTTATGAAAAAGATGATTTTATCGGCAGTTATTTTGTTAAGCTGCTTCTCTGCAAAAATAGCTTCTGCACAGGTTAGTATTGGTTTAGGGATCAACATAGGCAGTCAGCCCGATTGGGGGCCTGTAGGCTATGATCATGTTGACTATTATTACATGCCTGATATTGATGCTTACTACGATGTGCCAACCCATAATTATATTTACTATGAAAACAACGTATGGGTACACCGCAGGTATTTACCTGTAAGGTATCGTAACTATAATGTTTACAATGGATATAAAGTTGTGGTAAATGAGCGTAACCCATGGATACGCAACGCATACTACAGGGATCATTATTCCGGCTATCGCGGCCGTCATGATCAGGTGATCATCCGTAACAGCCGTGATGTAAGATATGCCAATCACTGGCGCGGCGGCGATCGCGGATGGCATGGCGGTAACCCAAACAGAGGCGGATGGCACGGCGGCGGTGATCATGGTCATGGTGGCGGGCACGGTGGTGACGGCGGACATGGTCACGGTGGTGGTCACGGGCATCACTAATAAACATTATTATATAGCAAATAGGCTTCCTGACAAGGAGGCCTATTTTGTTTCCAGGGCATATCTATAAGTTCATTGAGGCTCAGTTTAAGGCATATTTACCTTCCAGCCTTCAAATGGTTTGACCGTAGCACAAATGGGACTGCCGTCTTTTGCTGTTCCCGGAAAGCTCGTTATAAGGAATGCAGTCGAATGGTGGCCAAGCTGGGTTATCATGTCCCAGGTTACTCCGGAAAGCGGAACTTTAACTCTGCGGCTCCAGCCTCCCACCTGGCCTGCATATTCACCAACGTCAATATAAAGGAATTGACTTGCGGGCTGTCCCTGTACAAACGGCCCCGAAAATCGAAGATCATTGATCTTCTGCGGATCGCTTTTTAATTGGATCGTCAGATTAAATTGGATATCCAGCCCATCGGATCGTTGTGTCTGAATGGTTTCATATCTGTTTCCGCTGCCCTTTTGAATTCCGAAATCTACCCCCGCCGGAGGATTTTGCAGAATAATACAAAGTTGAATATCCATATACAATTATAATTAAAACCAATCTTCAAAAGTTTTATCCGGAGTATTTTCTTTTAAGTTGAGGCACTACCTAACGTTCAGGATGTAATAAGCGCTTTACTTTTGCTTATGTTTGTGTTTTATCAAATTGATTACTGATGTATACGCTTTCGGAAGAAAACTATTTAAAAGCTATTTATCGCCTTGCATTACAAGGGAAGGATTTTAAAATAACACCCACCGCCATTGCCGAATCACTCAGCAATAACCCGGCCTCAGTGGTAGATATGATCCGTAAGCTTACCGAAAAACAATTGATAGAATATGATAAAAAAAATGGCGTAAGGCTAACCCAGCAAGGCTTAAAGGATGCTACATTAATTGTACGCCGCCATCGCCTTTGGGAAGTTTTTTTACTGGAGAAATTAGGCTATCACTGGGATGAGATCCACGATATAGCCGAAGAACTGGAACACATTAACGATGCTACCCTTGCCGACAGGCTGGATAAATTCCTGGGCTTTCCTGAATATGACCCACATGGTGACCCTATACCAAAGGCGAACGGTAAAGTGCCTAAATCTTATTCCGTAAGCCTTTCTGAGCTTAAACCCGGTGCCCAAAGCCATGTTGCCGCCGTGCGTGACACCAGCAGTTCATTTTTGCAATACCTTCAACGGTTGAACATAGGGATAGGCACAAAAATTCAGTTGATTGAAAAAATTCCGTATGACAATTCGCTGGTGATAAAAATTGAAAACCGCGGGGATACCACGGTTTCGCAAAAGTTTGGCGAGAATATATTGGTGGACTAATTTTAGGTTAAAGGCGAAAGGATAAAGATGAAAGGGGTTCAGTTAATCTTTACAAAAAAAGCCTTTTGCCTTTCGCCTTTTACCTCTTTTATGGTTTCCCCGTTACTCTTGATGATTCGGCAAGTTCACCATCAACGTCTACATCAAAGTAGAGGCGGTAGATCTCCCATTCATTTTTGGGTTTGTAAAACATAAACGTCATGCGGGCCGGTTGGCCTTCGTGTTTAAGCAGATAGCTGTACAGAACCAGGCTATTTGAAGCCTTGCGTTGCATGATCAGGTCCTTGCCGAGATATTTGCCTATTACACTTCGCATGGAATCTATTTTGACAATAATCCCGGTAAGCCGGGTTGAATCCATCTGCTTGTTGCTTTTAAAAATATCAATCACTGCACGGGCCGTGCCTTGCTTGTCGTATTCTTTAAAAAACTTATCAATAAAGGTTTGTACCCCGGTTACCGGAGCTGCGGCCGGAGTTGCCACCTGGGTTTGTGCCGAGGCGACATTGCCAGTGAATACCAGCGCCGATACAATAAAAAATAAGGGTTTAAATGCTTTAAAGTAGGTGTATCGCATGTTCAAAAATGTTAATTTTTAAAAGTAGGCATTTTTTACAAATCCCCCAATAATAGCTATTAAGATGATTGAAATGTGGCAAAGCGGGCAGTTAAAATAAAGTTTCAAAAAATAAAGAGCCCGGTATTCTCATATCGGGCTCTTACATATTTTATATTAAAACGATTACTTGGTAACGTACATTACTTCTTTAACCGCTTTGATCACCCTTTCAGGGTTTGGCAGGTATTCCTGGATCAAAGTTGGAGCATATGGAAGCGGAACATCGCCACCCATGATACGTAAGATAGGAGCATCAAGGTAATCAAACGCGTCTTTTTGAACTTTAAAAGCAACCTCGGTAGCAATTGAACCTAACGGCCAGCTTTCTTCAATAATTACCAGGCGGTTTGTTTTCTTTACAGATTCAATAACTGTAGCATAATCGATAGGGCGTACAGTACGCAGGTCGATCACTTCAGCGTGGATACCTTCTTTTTCAAGTTCGGCAGCGGCTGCAATAACCACTTTCATGATCTTACCAAAGCCAACTAAAGTAACATCGCTGCCTTCTTTAACAACTTTTGCTTTACCCAGCGGGATATAGTAAGTTTCTTCAGGAACCTCGCCTTTATCGCCATACATTAATTCCGACTCCATAAAAATAACCGGATCGGGATCAAGGATAGCTGATTTTAATAAACCTTTAGCATCGTATGGGTTTGATGGTACAACCACTTTTAAGCCAGGGCAGTTAGCATACCAGTTTTCAAAACACTGGCTGTGCTGTGAGCTAAGCATACCTGCATTACCGGTAGGGCCGCGGAAAACAATCGGCACCGAAAACTGGCCGCCGCTCATTGACATCATTTTGGCAGCGCCATTGATGATCTGGTCGATAGCTACCAGTGAAAAGTTGAAAGTCATGAACTCGATGATAGGGCGTAAGCCGTTCATTGCCGAGCCGATGCCGATACCGGCGAAACCCAATTCAGAGATGGGCGTATCTATAACACGCTTTGCGCCAAATTCGTCCAGCATTCCCTGGCTTACTTTGTACGCGCCGTTATATTCGGCAACCTCTTCACCCATCAGGTATATATTCTCGTCGCTGCGCATTTCTTCGACCATGGCCTCTCTTAGCGCTTCTCTGAATTGTATTTCTCTCATTATCGTAAAATGATGTTTTTTTGCGAACGCAAATATAAACACTAATGTGTTAAATGCAATTAACCGTGGTATTGGTTTGATTTTTAATACATATATTTTACATTTTCATCATTCTGCAAGAAGTAAAACCTCAAACCGAACCTCAAAAACACAAATAAATACTACATTAGTTCCTAAACCTCACACAAATGAAATTCCCGTCATTAAAAAACCTGTTACAAAGCGCGGTAAATACCATTAAACGTTATCCGTTTGAAACACTTTTTGCCTTAGCTGGCACCATAGCAGCTACTATAGAGATCGAACTTAATCACCTTAACCGTATAAGCGAAAACTGGTGCATGCGCACTATCATGATAGCCAACCTTGGTTTCCTGCTTAGTCTTTCAGCTACGCTGTACACGCAAAGCAAAGGATGGAAAACAACCAAAATAGCATTAGCAAAAATTGCAGCGGCTGTGATAGCTGTACTGTTCATATTTATTATTAATCCCCCCGAACGACAGGCAGATTATACCCGGTTCTTTTTGCTTAGCCTGGCTTTTCATTTAATGGTTTCTTTTGCTGCCTTTACCGGCAAAGGCCAGATACGAGGATTTTGGCAGTTTAATAAAACTCTTTTTTTACGCTTTTTGGCATGTATGCTGTATGGCGTAGTATTGTTTGCTGGGCTGGCCGCAGCAATAGGAGCTACCAACTTTCTGTTTAATTTTAAGTTTGAGTGGGATACTTATCAGATTTTATGGGTATGGATCACAGGGATGTTCACTACTACCTTCTTTTTAGCGGGAGTACCAACAAACACTCGCGCGCTTAATGAAGATGAAAGCTACCCCAAAGGCCTAAAGATCTTCACCCAATATGTACTCATCCCGCTATCAACAGTATATGTGCTCATTTTACTGGCTTATGAAATCAAAATACTCATTGAATGGAAGCTGCCCAAAGGCCTTGTATCAAACCTGATATTAGGTTATGCCGTATTTGGCATATTATCGCTCCTGTTGGTATACCCCATCCGCGAGCAAAACGAAAACAAATGGCTCAAAACCTATACCCGCAGCTTTTACTTTTTATTAATCCCATTGCAGATATTGCTGTTTGTTGCCGTTGGCACAAGGGTATTTAGCTATGGCGTTACCGAATTCAGGTATTTTTTGATAGCACTTGCTTTGTGGCTGCTGTTCATCTCGCTTTATTTTTTACTGTTTAAAAAACAGAATATTAAGATCATTCCCATCTCACTCTGCATGCTAACCCTGCTTAGTATCTACGGGCCACAAAGCGCGTTTACCATGAGTATGTATTCGCAAAGGGGTATGGTGATTAGCTTTTTTAAAAAGCATAATGGATTTAAAGATGGAAAGCTGACACTTGTTGATAGCACAAAAATCAACATGAAGGAAGGAAGCCTCGGCGCAAGCAGGCTCAGCTATTTCATTTATCATTACGACCTAAAGGGCTTGCAACCCTATTTTAAAAGAGATTTAAACATAGTTGCTGATTCATTAGCAAAACAAAAGGGGGAGTACAACAACCTGCTGGTTGACAGGGAGGGGTTAAGGACTTTAAAATATCAATGGGCAAAAAAACAATTGGGCCTAGGCCGTTTCAGTGATTATTATTATCCCTTTGCTGAGACAACAACCGATTTTTCAGAGAGCGAAAGCTATGTGTTTAGTCAAAAAGAAAATATCACGGTTGTTAAAGGATACGATATTGAACTTTCAAGCAACCTGGGGGCAGATACTGTGATTAATAACTATAATGGCATCACTATAAAGCAAGTTTATTTTGCCGAAACACACAGGTGCAGCTTAATGCTTAATAACGATATAGTTAAATTTGATCCCATTGAGATTGTGAATAAAATGATGACCGATACTACTACGCTCGAAAAATATCGTAGCAAAAAGAATAAAGATAACCTTTATATGCCAAAAGGCTATGAGCTGCCAGCAAATCTGATGCAGGTAACCAGACAAACGCCCGGTTATACTGTAGTATTTCAATTCAGCAGTATTTACTTTGATCGTTCAAAAAAAGGAAACCCAGATATAAAAAACTTTAGTGGAACATATCTCATCAAAATAAAGTAAACAGTCAGCTTATATCTTAATCCTGATATTGATTTTATCCAATAACCCCGTAAGCCATACCATTACAAAAGCAAATACAATGCATTTTATGAGGCCCCCGGTGCCCTGGCTCAGGTATTCGGGGTAGCCTATCCTGCTCATTTCATATATGGGATAAAACAGGAAGGGCACTATGTAACAGGTAAAAGTGTTGGTGCCGGCGGGCTCTATCACCTTAAACCAGTTGTATTTATTTTTAACGTCAACCAGGAAAATAAAGAAAGCATATACCACCAAACTAATGCCGGTACAAATGAGCACCCATGAAGGGGTATCGCGTTCTTTGGAAATGCCGCCACTAAAATAGCGTACTATAAAGCCCAGGTTAAACAAAATTATTGCAATCAGGATCATGGCCACCCAAAGCATCTTCATTTCATTATTGGCCTTGAGGCGCATGTACAATACAGAAATAAATACCCCTGCCATTGTGAACGATTGCATGGCGCCATTACCCGCAATCCAGATATAGCCCTGCAGCTTGTCGATAAAATCAAGAAAGCCGAAATGCACATCCAGGTTAAAGAAAATGAAGAACATCCAGGCCGCCAGTTGTACCCATAAATGCCCGTCGGAATAGTAATAGATAAGTGCGCAAAGCATGTATGACCAGCCTATCAGGCCTAAAATACCCCACCAGGTAAAGTGAAGCCAGGTATGCCCGGGGTCGCTGGTACGATATAGCAACGCCATGCCTGCAAGTAACAATATACCGAAGCCCTGCAGCAAATAACGTTTAGTTGGCGACGTGTCCTTGCCGTAATCTAAAAAAATAAAGAAGAAGCTGAATGTAACCAGGCTTTCCCAAACTGGTTTGGGTAACAAGGTGGCAGCTTCATTGTAGGTTTCCATGTTGGCATGGAAAAAACCTATAAAAATGAGCGCGAATGAGCGGCTCACTATCCGTGATAATAGCTTGAAATTATCGCCCTGCTTTAACCTGTTTTGAAAAGCAAAGGGAATCGAAAGCCCGACTATAAATAAAAACGCGGGAAAAATAGTGTCGGCCAAACCCAGCGCATCAACATTTGAGCCCGCGTGTTTAAGCCATGTTGGGGTATTCGGAATGCCATCCAGGTCATTCACAAATATCATGAGGAACATTGTTACAGCGCGGAATGCATCTATTGAACGTATGCGGCTAAGAAAATTATTCATTCAGTCATGTAAATGCAACAAGCAGCGTAAATGTTTTAATTTAACGGTAATTAAATTGAAACATTACTATTACAAGGCTTTTTTAATCTCTGTCGCGGCTTAGCTTGCTGAATAAAAGTGGATTTTCATTAAGTTCGAGTCCTTCCCTGCGGTTTTTGACAATGTGGATAGCTGTAAACAGCGCTTCGCGGAAGGAGACCTCAGAAGCCTGGTTTTTTCCTGCTATATCATACGCAGTTCCGTGATCGGGCGAGGTGCGCACAAAGTTTAGCCCGGCTGTAAAATTAACACCTGTTTCAAAGGCGATCTGTTTAAAAGGGATCAGGCCCTGGTCGTGATACATAGCCAGTACAGCATCGAACTGCAGGTAAGTGCCATTGGCAAAAAAACCATCGGCCGAGTATGGGCCAAATGCCAGTATATTATTTGAGCGGGCTTCTTCAATAGCAGGTATAATGATATCTTTTTCTTCGCTGCCGATGAGGCCGTTATCGCCGGCGTGGGGGTTAAGCCCCAATACGGCTATTTTTGGCTTGCGCACCCAGAAATCATTTTGCAAACTATGGTGCATTAGCTTCAGTTTGGCCAATATTTTTTCGGCGGTAATGCTTTCGGCAATTTTTGATACCGGGATATGACCTGTAACCACGCCAACGCGTAAAGTATCGCTCACTAAAAACATCAGCGATTCGGCAGCACCATCGTATTGCTGCAAATATTCGGTATGGCCGGGGAAGTGAAACTGCTCACTTTGGATATTGTCTTTATTGATGGGGGCGGTAACCAATGCATCTATATAACCTTCTTTCAGGTCATAAACAGCGCGCTCCAATGATTTAAAAGCGTACTTGCCTCCTGCTTCCGTAACCTGCCCTATATCAATCTTTACATCTTCCTCCCAACAGTTGATCATGTTAGGTTTGCGAAAATGAGTTTGTGAAGGATCATTGATCACCAAAAAATTAAGCTCATTAACCTGGGTCGCGCGGCGGTGGAACGAAGCCACTTTGGTATGCCCGTAAACAATAGGCGTACAATAATCATAAATCTTACTATCGGCCAAAGTTTTAATAATTATCTCTAAACCGATGCCGTTTACATCGCCAATGCTGATCCCAATTTTTAATTTATCGCTCATTATTTTTTTATGATTTCACCGAGTTTTATGATTTCACCGATTTTTTTAAGCGGTGATTTCAATATTTTAACAGTGATGATTATTAATGGTTTATAAAGCTAAACGGCCTTTGGCCTTTTGCCTTTCGCCTTTAACCTTCAACTTAGGCAATCCTTTTACCTTTAACTTTTCGCCTTTAACCTATCTTTACACCTGCAAATAAAAGATTTTAAGCTTATAGTTCCTGATAAAAGCACAAATATGATTTAATTTGCTCAAATATTTGATTAATAATGACATTGGTAAGGGCAAAAAAACATTTAGGGCAACATTTTCTTACTGATAAAAACATAGCAGCAAAGATAGTGGACAGCCTGAAACCCGAAGGGCGATTCGGCCATGTGCTTGAGGTGGGGCCGGGCATGGGTGTACTGTCTGATTTTCTGCTGCAAAAAAGCGAGTACGAAACATCACTCATTGATATTGATACCGAATCGTACGATTTTCTGAAAAAAAAATACCCGCAATTAGGTACCCGCCTTATCAATGCCGATTTTCTGGAGCTTGATTTTAAAAGCATTTTTCCCGAAAACTTTGCCATTATCGGTAATTTCCCCTATAACATCTCATCGCAAATACTTTTTAAGGTGCTTGACAACCGCCAGCAGGTGGTTGAGGTAGTGGGCATGTTCCAGAAAGAAGTTGCTGAACGCTGTGCCGCCAAACCAGGCAGCAAGGAATATGGTATACTCAGCGTGTTTTTACAAGCCTATTATAAAGTGGAATACCTGTTTACGGTGAAGGCCGGCGTCTTTAATCCTCCGCCCAAGGTGCTTTCGGCAGTGATCAGGCTTACACGCAACGATAAACAAACACTTGATTGCGACGAGAAATTATTTTGGCAGATAGTGAAAGCGGGTTTTAATCAGCGCCGCAAAACCCTGCGCAACGCCATATCATCGCTCATCAACAAAGAAAAATTGACTGATGAGCCTGTCCTCGATCTGCGTGCGGAAAGATTGAGTGTGGAGGATTTTGTTAAACTTACTAACGCTGTTTCAGCGAGCAGGTAGGTAATTGATGTTTTAGCCCCTCTAAATTTCCCCCAGAAAGGGAGACCCACATGACGCTTCTATATTTTTAACCCGCTACTAAAACCTGCAACTGCTGTAAAAAAAATCAATGCTTATTTCCAAATCCAAATTCCCTGTATGAATTTGGTACGTCATCGGTATTGCTGAAGGCAAAGGTAAAAGTAGTACTCCAATTCTCATAGTCGGCTTTTTTATCCTGCGATGGTTCAACATGGGTTGAACTGACCATATATACCCCCTCCCGGCTCAGTTTAAAAAATACCAGGCCATTGCTGTCGCTCAATAATTTTTGCGGAACGATGGTGCCGTTCAAAGTACGTACATATTGCATCACCACAGCATCTTTCATGGGTTTACCTTTAAAAAGCACTTGAGCGGTAACATCATCGCCATAGCTTGATTTATAAGGGTTTTGCTGTATTACAATTTCATATTCCTCACCCAGGGGTTTATCAAAGTCCTTACCGTTAGCTTTATCAACAGAAATAAGGGTTTTGCTTGACTGGTGATACTTTTCAACAAAGTATTGCTGACTACTGGCCCGGGCTTCTTCGGCCATTTTATCAAGGCCTTCACTTTCAAGTGCTCTGATAAATTTATTCCTTTCCGATTCTGTTTCATCATCCCTTACCAGTTCAAAAAGTGCAAGACCGGAGTTTTGCAGCTCATAGACAAGCAGACTGCTATCGGCAGAGTTACTGACTTTTGAAAGGTCCGTTTTCTTTGAGCCTTCATACAGCATAAATTTAGTTGCCTTTGCTGTGGCAAACTTAAATTCATTTTCGGGTTTAAACTCGTTGCCGCTCAACAAGTGCAGGTTAAGCTTATCGCCTTTGTGAACGTAAAAATTATGTGGCAATAAGAAAAAATCCTGCGAACTGGCCGCAAAGCCTATCATGAGCAGTAATATAATGATGAAAATAGAGGTGCGCTTCATAGTTTTTGGATAGTATCACCAAACATACAAAGTTTTAAAAACTTCAGTAGTTTTACGTTATGATTTTTGACAGGAAAAACCTCGATAATGATACTTTGCTGGAATTTTATAAAAAAATGCTGTTTCCGCGCATGGTTGAAGAGAAGATGCTGATCCTGCTGAGGCAGGGCCGCATTGGCAAATGGTTTTCGGGTATCGGCCAGGAAGCCATAGCAGTTGGCAGCGCCCTTGCTATGAATGCCGACGAATATATTTTGCCTATGCACCGCAACCTCGGTGTTTTTATATCGAGAAATATCCCCTTGTCGCGGTTAATGGCGCAATGGCAGGGCAAACCCTCGGGCTTTACTAAAGGGCGCGACCGCTCCTTCCACTTCGGTACCCAGGAGTATAAGATCATTGGGATGATATCCCATCTCGGTCCGCAGCTTGCCCTGGCCGATGGCATTGCCTTAGCGGATGTATTATCGGCTAAAAAAAAATCAACCCTTGTTTTTACCGGCGAGGGTGCCACCAGTGAAGGGGACTTTCACGAAGCACTTAACATAGCCTCTGTTTGGAAGCTGCCGGTAATATTTCTGATCGAAAATAATGGCTATGCCCTTTCAACCCCAACCAACGAACAATATAATTGCCGCGAACTGGTTGATAAAGCCGTAGGCTACGGTATTGAAGGCCGCCGTATTGACGGCAATAACCTGCTTGAAGTTTATAACACCATAACCTCACTTAATAAAGCTATTCGTGAAAATCCGCGCCCTGTTTTGCTGGAATGTATGACCTTCAGGATGCGTGGCCATGAGGAAGCATCAGGCACCAAATATGTTCCCACTAATTTATTTGAGTGGTGGGCAGGAAAGGACCCGGTTACAAACTTTGAAAAGTACCTGATTACCGAAGGGGTTTTGTTTAAAGACATGATCTCTGTTATCCGTAAGGAGTTCGCCGCCCTTATTGAAACCGAAATTGAAAAGGCTTATGCCGAAACAGATATTATACCGGATGTGGCCACCGAGGTGCAGGATATGTACAAGCCTTACAGCTTTCCTGCTGTACAGCCAAAATCATCGCCGGTTACCAGTAAGCGCTATATAGATGCCATTAGCGACGGGCTTAAACAAGCTATGCACAAACACCCCAACCTGGTGATCATGGGACAGGACATTGCCGAATACGGCGGCGCATTTAAAATTACCCAGGGCTTTGTTGAGGAGTTTGGTAAGGCCCGTGTACGTAACACCCCCATTTGCGAATCGGCAATTGTTGGTGCAGGCATGGGACTTGCGCTTAACGGTTACAAAGCTGTGGTTGAAATGCAATTTGCCGATTTTGTTACCTGCGGCTTTAACCAGGTTATTAACAACCTGGCAAAAACGCATTATCGCTGGGGGCAGGGCGTTGATGTAGTAATACGGATGCCTGCGGGTGCAGGTACCGGCGCAGGCCCCTTTCACTCGCAAAGCAATGAAGCCTGGTTTACCAAAACTCCCGGCTTAAAAGTGGTTTACCCGGCTTTCCCGGCAGATGCCAAAGCCCTGCTGCTTGCCGCTATTGACGATCCTAACCCGGTAATTTATTTTGAACACAAATACCTGTACCGCAGTATCAGCGCCGATGTGCCCGATAATGATGTAATGATAGAGATAGGCAAGGCTAATGTGATTAGGCAAGGCGAAAAGGCCAGTATAATTACATTTGGTCTTGGTGTACACTGGGCATTGGAGTATGCAGACAAGCATCCCGATCAATCCATAGAGATCATCGACCTGCGCAGTCTGCAACCCTGGGATCAGGAAGCGGTGGAAACCAGTGTTAAAAAAACAGGCCGGGTGCTGATTTTGCATGAAGATACACTCACCAATGGTTTCGGCGCCGAAATTGCGGCCCATTTGGCCGAACATTGCTTTAAATATCTTGATGCCCCCGTAATGCGTTGTGGTAGCCTCGATACAGCCATCCCCATGAACAAAGCTTTGGAAGATCAGTTTTTGGCCAAGGCGCGATTGGAAGAAAGCATGGAACGGCTGCTGGCTTATTAGCAGGGCCCCCGAGCTATACTTCTATTCCTTTAGGTTTCATGTAGCGCTGGGCAGCACCGTTAAATATTTCGTTAACTCTTGATCTTAACTGATTATTGGCGATCAATTCGGGTATAATAAAAGACTATACTGCTTATTTCATTGCCTTTTAGGTGAAACACATTGAGTTTTTAGAAGAAGCATAACTACGGTTAATATTAAAAGTGTTTCAATTATTTTTCAATAAAAAAGGATTGTTCAACGGGCATTGCCGTTTGCAGTTTAGGCTCATGGCTATTACCATATTGCCAGGCTACCACGGTAACTTTTACCGGGAAACGGCTTCTCGGCGGAATAGCTGTAATATTTAATGTATTGCCTGATAGCTCCGCCGGGCCTTCTAATACATAAAACCCCACAGACACCTGTGCATCTGAGCTGGCATCCAATTTTATTCCCTTTGCATGTGCCTTTTGGTTGGGGACCGGAAAAAATGTAATATGCTGCTCCTTCCCCGCTGTATTGTGTGGCGGCACAAGCATTTGTGATTGCTGTACGGCCGGTTTATACTCAGCATCTCCAGGATGGGTAGCAGCAAACCACAACTCATAACTATGCGGGTTCTCCCAAAAACCGGCCTGCGGGCTCAATCTGAAAGTGGAATCATTTATCTTGATAACCGGGCCTGTAATGCGGTTAATAGCAATAGGAATATTCCCGGCAGCATGCCCTATAGCGGAACCAACCGGCATGCCAGCCCAAACAGGTAAGCGGGGACTGCCCCCGGGCACCGTATCATAAAATGCAGCATGGAGTTTAAAAGTGATGCCATCGGCTTCAGGTTCAAATTTCAGGTTTACTTGCTGGTGCGTATTACGCTGTTCAACCATCCCGCCATGCTGTACATAACCTATGAGCTGTGGTTTTTGATTACGATGTTTTGCCTGGTAGGTTATTGTTGCCCGTGCTGTTTCTTCATCAAAATACCAAAAGGCTTTTGAAGCATCGCCATTATACCTGCCTACCGGTGCTGCATCCGCGGCGGGCAATTCATTATAGCGCCATTTATCAACCAGCCAGCCGGTTTTTGTCGGATCGATATCAATCAATTTCGGAACGGTACCCAGAGGTACATTTTTTGGCAAGCGGTACTGCATGGCTTTTTTAATGTAGAAGGCCAGGTAACCGGTTTTTTCAGGCGTGGCAGCGAAATGCCCCTGTGCAGGGTTGGATAGCATACTCAACGGCAGCAACGGATGTTCCTGTCTTTCTTTTAATCCTTCATCGCTCCAGGTGTTGGCAGCTTCGTATTCGCCCATTGTTTCCAAACAAGGGATATAGTCCAGGCTTTGATCTTTACGCCAGATATCGGGAGCAAAAACGTTTCTTACATATGGCCATTGCCCGCTTACCGAGATGCAAGCAAGCGTACGCGAAGGGTTCCATGCACCAAAATAATAAGGTGCGCTTGCCGCTGCCGAATGCCCGATAGGGATCACCGGCGCTGTTTTCAATTCGCTATAACCTGAAATATCAGCGAGGTCATTGATCAACGTGTTAAACTGATCTCCGGCGCCCTCATTAAACAAAAACTTAAGATTGAAAGCCGGGCTAACCCAAATCTCCGCAACACCCAACTTGCCCATTTCCTTTCTGAATTGAGGATCTTCCAATATGGATTGCTCCTCCATATTGTTCTGGGCGAATATGACCGCCTTCACTTGCTTACAATTCGGCGATATCCATAAAAAAGCCCTTGACGGATCCCGCTTGGTACCAGCAGGCTTAACCGCCACAGACCATTGCCAAACAGCCGCTTGTGCTACCGGCAGATCTACCAACATCAGCGAGCTTAAAAAAATAAAATAGAGACAATACCTTCTCATAATTTTAATTCAATACAATTTCAGCATCGGCGCTTGCCGGCATATTAAAACACCATTGTTTATTGAAGCCCTGGTTTACCGGCTCGGCTTTTATCGTTACATTATTGAGTGTGATAGTATGGTGTGCAGGCAATATGTGGGTTGATATGTTTCTCCGGGCACTTTTCATTAGTGTTTAACTTTATAAAATTTAGCGCCGAATAAAAAGATCACCGCGTAGCAGATGATCGGAAGGTAATAAGCGTGAGCGACACTATGATTGGCTATCTGCCCCATTATCATTGGAAATACCGCGCCGCCCACTACCCCCATCGCTATAAAAGATGAAGCCTGTTGTGTATGACTGCCCAGGTTTTTGATCCCTAAGCTAAAAATGGTGGGGAACATAATGCTAAAAAAGAAGTTGATCATCAGCAGGGCGATGTATGATGTCCAGCCCAGGCTCTGTGCAACTATCAGGCACATTAAGATACTGCCGCAGGCAAATGCCGCTAATAATTTATTAGGCGCGATATAAGTCATTAACGAGGTGCCCACAATACGCCCCAGCGCCATCATCCCCATAAAAATAATCATAAAGTAACCAGCCTTTTCATTACTGAAATGCATAATATCCACACCGTAGTTGATAAAATATGCCCAGGTGCCGGCCTGCGCCGCCACGTTAAAAAACTGTGCCGCAACCGCCCATACGAAATGCGAATGCTGATATAGTTTTTTTGATGGTTCCACGTCTACGTTAACCGCATCAGGATCGACGGCCGAAGTTTCTGTATGCGGATCTGTTAAAACCGGAATTTTCAAAAAAATAAAAGCAACTGCTATAAGTATAATCACGCAGCCAATGGCCACATACAGCGTTTTTACGGAAGTAAGATCGGTTGAATGCATCGTATCCGAACCTAAAAGGAAATAAGAACCGATGGCCGGACCGATCATGGTACCTACCGCGTTAAATGTTTGCGCGAAGTTTACACGTTGGTCGCTCCGGCGCTGATCGCCCAGGGCGGCCGCAAAAGGATGCGCCACAGTTTCTAAAGTGGCCATACCGCAGCCCATAATAAATAAGGCTATCCTGAAAAAAGTAAATGAGGCCGCGTTGGCTGCAGGGACGAAAAGAAATAAACCCAGGGCAAATAAAATCAGCCCCAGGATTACGCCCGGTTTATAACCAAACTTCTTTAGAAAATATCCTGCGGGGATGCTCATAATAAAATACGCTCCAAAAACGGAGAACTGGATTAAACCGGATTGAGATTTGGAGAGATTAAGCACATTTTGAAAATGCTTGTTGAGCACGTCGCTCATGGAATGCAATAAACCCCACATTAAAAATAGCGAGGTTACAAATACAAAGGTTACGATGAATTTTTTCTCGGTAAAAGCTGGTTTATTGGTCATATTGTTGTTAAAATTAATTACTCGGGTGATTGGCGTTAAATAAGATATTAAGTCCTCGCCTGCTATCAAAAGCCGCAGCAGCACCCATCAGCGCCGCGTCTTCTCCCAATAAAGCTAATTTTATTTTTAAACTTTCAGCATATGCTGTTAACTTGCTGGTAAGTTCATCCAGAAACATGCCCGATGCTTTTGCGATATTGCCACCAATAACAATCACATCAGGACCCTCGGTTTGGATAATGTCCCGAAGGAATAAAGACAGGTTGACCGTAAACTCATCAAAGATGTTCCTAACCACAGCACTGTGTTTGGACATTGATATCAGCGCGCTTACGCCGGTAGCAGACAGCCCGGTTATTTCACGATATCGCCGTAAGAACCATCTTGTTGAGAAATAATCATCTGCAATGCTATCTTTATAAGGTCCGCCGCCCAGGTTTAAATCTTTCACAATACCATCAACGCACAAAGCTGAACCAAACCCTGTGCCCAGCGTAAGCCCAAGAACCTTACAGGAGCCGGTGCCTGCTCCCGCTACAACTTCCCCTTGTAAAAATGCTTCGGCATCATTTCGGAACAGGATATTTGCAGCATCTATGCTGAGCTCTTCCGACAAGTATAACTTAATATTTAAACCATAAATGGCCTCATATTTATGCAGGTCTTTGATCAGTGAAACCCCATTTTCATAATCAAACGGGCCAGGCATGGCCAGGGCAACCTGCTGAGCCGGAGAGCCGAATTTTTCATAAGCCTGTGTCAATGCTTTCGCCCAGGTTTTAAGTATTTCAGTTGCCGTTCCATGCGAGTCCACACTTAACCTGGTACGGGTATCTTCAATGATCATTTTTTTTTCCAGATCAATGACCGCTGCTGTAATATGCGTACCGCCGATATCTGCACTGATTACATAATTATTTTTACGCTGTTGGCTCATGTATGCTATATATATTATGGATTATTTTTCGGGAGTAAGATAAACCGCCTCTCCGCCTGATGGCAGCAGGGCAAATTTTAATACTGTTTTACTGTTAACACTTTTGCTGCTGACCCTAACGTGCGTCTCAGTATTCACCGATGGGTCATCGCTGTAAATAGTCGCTTTATATTTTTTACCGGGTTCTAAAAAACTCAGATCAAGTTTAATTTCACGTGCATCATTATTAGTGATAGTACCTACAAACCAATCTTTTCCGCTTCTGCGGGCTGTGGAAATGAATGCGCCGGGTGTTCCCTGCACTATTTTCGTTTCGTCCCATGTGGTTGGGATCTTGTCCCAAAACTCCAGTTCGGGCTCATTATGCTCCGCCGAAGGCTTATCATACCAATACAGCGTTTGCAGCGGGCTGTAATAAATTGCGGCCAACGCCAATTGATGGGCATGGGTAGTTTTAATACGTTTATTAAAATAACAGAAGGTATAATCGGCTGCTCCGGCAATGTACCGCGTAAAAGGCAGCACGGCGTTGTGCGTGGCATCGGGCATTTCCTCGTTACCACGGATCCCTTCGGCCGACATCAGGTTTGGCCAGGTACGCTGCTCGCCGGTTGGCCGCCAGTCGTCATGAATGTTTACCATGATCTGGGCAGCGGCCGCCTGTTGAATTGCTTTTTCTACCCAGGTTGTCCAGCGGTGGGACCCCTGCTGCACAAAACCAAATTTTACGCCTTTTACACCCCATTTATGATAAATAGCAAATAAACTGTCACTTTGAGCTAATAAACCCTGCTGATTAACATATAACCAAACACCAACACCCCTATCCTTGCCATATTTGATTATACCAGGCAGGTCAAAATCAGGTATAGCAACCTTGGTAGCATCCGAGCCAAAGCTAAATGCCGGTCCGTACCATTTCCAATCAAACAGAATATATTGCAGGTTATGCTTTACCGCGAAATCAATATTTGTTTTTGCATCATTTGTTGTCATGGCCATTACCCGCATGATTTTACCGGGTTTAATCCAATTGGTATTGGCTATTGCCGATGGCTCATTAAGATTCAACATCATGTAATTATGTTCAATCAGGTCGCCCGGTTTTTCAGCTATTATGATTGCCCGCCATGGTGTGCCTACCGGCGAGATGAGCTGCGCCCCGCCAAACATAGAGGTTACCAGGGTGGATGGTTTATCGGCACTCAGCTTAAATTTAGTGCGCGCATAATCAATTAGCTGTGCTTCCCCCAGCGCTGCAAAAAGGCCGTCAGGCAATTCGATGGTTAACGGCCGTTCGCTTTCGCCGGGCCAGTTTTTTAGCGGCAGTTTGTAATATGGCGCTTGTGCCCAATTGGCAAACCAAGCCTGGGTACCTTCAGGCAGGTGAAACTCGGTATTTTCCGCAGTGATGTTGTAGTAGGTTCCTTTAGGGTTTTCGCGGAAATAATACCGGAATGCTACTCCCTCGTTGTAAACCCGTACCTGTACCTGCATTACATAAATGGGATTGTCATCCTTTACCAGCGTAATATTGATTGCGTTGTAATGATCCCGGATCATAGCCCGCTCTCCGGTAACTGGTGCCCATGTGGTATCATGCCGGGATGAATCAGCGCCGGTGACCAACAGGTTTTCGCACCAGTTTTTATGCTGATCTACCTTCAGCGCCATTGCTTTTTCTGAAAGGTTATTATCCAGTTGCAGATCGAGTACCGACTCCAGAATTACCGGTTTGCTTTTATAATCCACGCTATAGTACATGGCACGCTTCCCGGCCTTAACTTTTTGACGGAACCTGAATGTTATATTTTTATCCGGCGACCGAAGGCTAAGTACAGAATCTTTTATTCCCTGTCCCCGAACCACACTGATAAAGCAGCTTAACCATAAACCGGTAATCAATATTATTGCGTTTTTTTTCATGTCAGATAGTATTTATCCAGGTAAGACAAATAATTTCACGATTTATAATCATATGAAAAGCAATTAGCAGTAATAATTATAAAGAGGATTTGGATCTTACTGATAGATAGTATATTGCAGATAGGTAAGGGTAGGTAAATAGGAGCTAAAAAAGTGAGAGCCTGACCTGTGCGAGCATATGCAAATTGAACCGGCCACTTTTAACCGCCCATTGGCAGCCTTCAAGGTTGAATTTCGGCCCAGGGTATGATTCCCCTTCCGTCCAGATCATGAAACTCTCATCTTAAATGCCCGGGCTTGCCGTAAACTCTTTAACGTTGCAAAGGCTTAAGCGGCTGTAGCGGTGTTAACTGCCCAACTTTTATCCTTGCCCGATAGGGAAAAGTAATGGGCAACAGCACTACCCTTGCTTCCTGAAAAAAAAATCATAAGCAATTACGCAGCATTCGAAATATACTTCACCAGGCTTCTTTTGGCCACCGGCAGCAGTGTTTGCTCAAGCGGAAAAGTGATATCACTGTGTACATAGTAAACCGCGGGGTTGGGCATAAACTTGTTCCTGTTTATAAGACGCAGTTTAATGCTTTCGGGGGTATTGGTGATACTTTGCTCGTAGGCATCAACAAAAGCTACGTTAATGCCGCGGTATTTATCATCCTTGCCTTCAAAAATAGTGATCTGGTACTCGTAGATCCGGTTGGTTCGTTCCTTGCCATTCTGTAACGAAAAATAACCGTGATAAGGCATTAGAGGGGTAATGCCTACGGGATCGATATTCACATGGCTTTCTACAAAATCATAAATGTCCCTGCCGGTTTTTATAGCCGGGTCCATTTTGCCTAAGGCATAGGTAATGATCTGCTCTATCTCCCGCATGCTTTGATCATCCATAATGATCTTTTGATAGGTAAGCTTTACTGCGTCGATATCAGCCTGTGTTAAGCGTTGCGGAAAGGCCTGCTGTAGCAGCGATTTATTTTTTTTAAAATCGATGAGGTTGTTATAATGAAATATCAGGTCGGCCAGGTTGGGATATAACCGGCTGTTATCAAAGTGACTGTTAATTTCCTGCAGGTAGCTTAACAGGATATATTTTTTGTATTCAAAATCAATATGACCTTCAATAAACCAGTTTGCGCCTAATTGCCTCATTTTTCAGACTCCTTTTGATAGCTTAAATTAAACAAAAAACACCAACTTTGCAATATGCCCTATGGAACCCTTTATTTAATTCCCGTACCGCTGGCCGATGACGCGGCCGCAAAATCATTTACGCCCTACCTTACTGATACCATAAACAGTATCAAAGAGTACATCGTGGAGAATGAAAAAACCGCCCGTCGCTTTTTAAAAGAGGCTGGCTTGAAAACCCCGCAAAGCGAGCTTTTGATCCATGATTATGGCAAGCATAATCGCGACATGGGTAAGGCCGATTTTTTTAAAGGCCTGCAAGCAGGTAATGATGTTGGGCTGATGAGCGAAGCCGGCTGTCCCGGTGTTGCCGATCCCGGTGCCGAGATTGTGGATAAAGCCCACCGCATGGGCATTAAGGTTGTACCCCTGGTTGGCCCAAGTTCTATTTTGCTGGCGCTGATGGCTTCAGGCTTCAGCGGACAAAGTTTTGCATTTCACGGCTATCTGCCTATTGATAAAGTGCTTCGTGCTAAAAAGATCAAAGAGCTGGAAAGCACAGCCATAAAGCTTGATCAAACCCAGCTATTTATCGAAACACCTTTCCGCAATAACCCCATGCTTGAGGAGATCCTGAAAACAGGCAATCCCAAAACCAAGCTTTGTATAGCCTGCGACCTAACCTCCCCAACCGAGTTTGTGCAAACTAAAACCATTGCCGAATGGCAAAAGAAAGTGCCTGATCTGCACAAGCGCCCAACCATCTTTTTACTCTATCACGGCAATAAATGACCATAAGCCAGCAGCATACCCCAGTTGTAATAGTGGGCGCCGGTCCGTCAGGTTTGATGATGGCCGCCCAGCTTTTACGCTATGGTGTGCAGCCGGTAATTGTTGATAGCAGGCAGGGGCCAACCACACGTTCAAAGGCGCTTGCCGTTCAGGCACGATCTATGGAGATTTACCGGCAGATGGGCATTGTCGATAAAGTGCTCAATGATGGTAAACGGGGAGGAGGTGTACAGTTTAACCAGGACGGTGAAGAGGTTGCCAGTCTTTCGCTTGCCAATGTTGGCGAAACGCAAACGGTTTTTCCATTTATCCAGATGTACCCGCAGAGCAAAAATGAGCGGTTATTATTGGATTTTATTACCCTCAACTGCTGCCCGGTATACTGGAACACATCGCTGCTGTCACTAAGCCAGGATACCGGTAAGGTAACATTGAAGCTGCAAAGCGGCGAGGATAAACAAACCATTACCTGCGACTGGCTGGTTGCGGCTGATGGCGCTCACAGCACTGTGCGCAAGCAACTGAGCATTCCTTTTAATGGCGATACCTACCAACACCAGTTTTATTTAGCAGATATTAAAATAGATGCCAGCTTTGGCGATAAGGTTAACCTGTTCCTCTCAAAAAAAGGTTTCGCGGGCTTTTTCCCCATGCCCGATGAACGGAGTTATCGTGTGGTAGGCAACCTGCCCGATAAGTTTGATAAAAAAGACGAGCTTCAAATTGAAGAGGTGTTACCACATTTGCGGGATGTAACCCAACAACAAATCATTGTTGAACATACCAACTGGTTCACTACCTACCGCCTGCATCACCGAATGGCCGATAAATTCAGGGAGCAGCGCTGCTTTTTAATTGGCGATGCCGCGCATATCCACTCGCCGGTTGGCGGGCAGGGGATGAATACCGGCTTGCAGGACGCCTATAACCTGGCCTGGAAACTGGCAGGTGTGGTTAATAACCAGCTTAAGGTATCGGTGTTAAATACCTATGCGCAGGAAAGGATGCCGGTAGCAAAAGAGCTCCTTAATACTACTGACCGGATCTTTAAAATGATCCTGTCGCGTAACTGGTTCATTAACTTACTAAAGAAATATTTGCTGCCTGTTATTTTAAAATGGGTATGGAGGAAACCCAGCCTTCGCGAAGCCTTTTTTAAACGGGTATCGCAAACCGGTATCTCCTATCGCGACAGCGCCATAAACCTTAACTTAAGCCATGCCAGCCAGATCAAAGCAGGCGACAGGCTACCTTATCTCAAAGTGTTCGACGAAAAGCGGGAGGTGGAAACCGACCTGCATGAATGGTGCAGTAAACCGGGTTTTACGCTCATCTGTTTAGGCAAGCTCAAAGAGCTCGACCTGTTTACCATTGCCAAATGGATCACCCAAAACTATGGGGCCAGTCTTAATTTTTTTTACCTGCCGCCATCAGCAAAAAATCAACACATTTTCGATGCTTTCGCCATCAAAGAAAACCAAAAGAAAGCCCTCATCATACGCCCGGATATGCATATCGGTTTTTTAAATGATGTGGTGGATGTTGATATGATGGATAATTATTTGCTGAATGTAGTGGGGGTGAAGCCGATCATAGTTCATGGTTCATAGATCATGGTTGCCTGCGAATTGTTCCTGCCTGCGTATTTTCGCCATGAACCATCAACCATGAACTAACGAACCACCATCACCCAGCCGCTCATTACATTGCCATTCTTTAAATCTATCACATAATAATATGTTCCTGACGGAATATCCTGGCCGTTAGATCTGCCATCCCAGGCTTCAGGATAGCCTGTGCTTTTAAACACCAGTCCGCCATAGCGGTTAAATACCTGCGTTGTCGAGGTTTGGTAAGTATTCAACGCCTCTATCGCCCAGGTATCATTAACCCCGTCACCATTGGGTGTAAAAGTATTGGGGATAACTACTTTTTTATAAACACGCACAAATACCTGGTCGGTTGCTTCGTCACCGCAGCCCGAGTTTGATGCCACGTGCAGGGTGTAGGTGATATCTTCCATTGGTGAAGCTGTAGGCGTAAGCTCAAGGCTGCTGCTCAGGTTATCGGTCGGTGTCCAGTAATAGCTTACGTTGGTTCCTTTGGTGCTGCCGTTAAGTGTTGTTGACTGGCCCTGGGTAATGTACCTGTTGGGCCCGGCATTGGCCACAGGCTTTTTTATAATATCTACTTGTACTGTGGCTGTCGAGGTACAAGTGCCGTTACTTACTGTTACAGTATAAAGTGTATTATCTGTTGGGCTGGCTACCGGGTTAGCGATACTGGTATCTGAAAGGTCCGTTGCCGGCAACCATGAATAGGTTGAGCCTCCGCTGGCATTTAATGTAACCGAACTCCCCTCGCAAATTGGCTCAACCGCATCAACAGCCGCAACGGGCTGGGCGTTTACTACCACTGTCACTGGCACCACAACCTCGCAGTTAGAGGATGATTTAACCGTAACATGATATGTTCCTGCAGCAGCAGCGGTCACATTGCTGATAGTTGGGCTTTGAATGGCCGATGTAAAACCATTTGGCCCCGTCCATTGATAGCTCACCCCGGTTGATGCGCTTAGCGTTAACGTTGTGCCTGCGCAAACCGGTGTATTGGCCGTTGCTGTTGATTGAGGCGGTGCGCCAACCGTAAGTGTAAGCACATTTGATGCAGACCGGCAAAGGGCCGAATTAATATTACCCGCCTGCGCCGTTACTGCCCGGTAGTAATAAGTACCAGCCACTGATGGCGATGTTATCTGGTAATTTGAACTGGTGCTGTTTGCTCCGGTAAGATCCGTCCAGGCCCCACCGCCGTTTTTGTATTGCCATAAAACGGTATAGCCACTGGGGATGGTCGTATTGAGTGTATAGGTTTGCGGAACATCTGAACAGGCCGATGCTGTATTGGCTGAGTTTGAAGTGCTGAAGCTGGCCTCTATCACAGGACCATAAGGTCTGAAAACAATATCATCAATGGCAAGGTCATTGGCAGGGGCACCGCCGGCGCTGTTATTGATCATTTTGATCACCACATCGCCGACACCAGCCGGTAGCGTAAAATTGAACGACTCCTGCACCCATTCATAATTGTTGCTTGTGCGGGCAATGGTGCCGGTATTAAAGCTTTGAATAATTGTTCCGTCAGTTTTTTCGATGGCGAAAGTGATGTTAGGCGGGCTGATATCATTGCTCCTTAACAAATTCACTACCCAGGCCGAAAACTGGTAGGTGGTATTGGAACATAAACCGGTAATGGCGCGCTTATAAAAATAATCGGTTTTGGATACGCTGGCATTTACCACCATCATATAGCCGCCTGTATTGCCTGTATGGTCTGTGGCCGACCACCAGACGTTGCCTGCACCCGCGGTAGTATTTTCAATTGTATACGAGCCGTCGCTTGGGAAATTGGCACTGCTATATGTATAACTGGTTGAGCCCGAATCGGCAGGCAAGGCACCGGAATGTGTTGAACTGCCTGAGCCAAAGGTAATGCTCACCACAGGATCGCCAAGGCTTTGCGCGTTTGTTTTACGAACTAATATAATGAGAAAAAAGCTGATTAGGGGGAGTAACTTTTTTGCTTCCAACGGAATACTGTTTTTAAAAAAGCGCCTGCATGTAACTACTAACACACAGACGCTACTATCGCAACTATTATGAAAAGGGGTATTAATAAACCATTTATGGGGTTATAATTGGTTTATGATATAAATATTGGGACAAAGCTGGTTTTCATCAATAATGTATCGATGAATAGCGCTTTTGTATTGGTGAATGTAAAAAGGATTTGCAAAAGAGTTTAAAACGCTTGTAAATAACCGGATAATCAATACCTGATCCGTTTGGATAACCGTAAACAGGGCAGTTCTACCAGGCGATAAAACAGGTAAGCAAAACTGATACTTACAGCAATGCCTGTTAAAAATTCAAACGCCCTGAATCCAAATGTTTTTGGCAGGTGCATACCCATAAAAGCTACAAGACTGCTCCCAACAACATCATGGGTAAGGTATAACGAAAAAGAGATTTTGGAAAAAAACGCAATAACCGGGTGGCGTTTTAACGGCAATATTAAAAGGGCAAGTGCCGTAAGGCCGGCAGCCATAGGAAGCCACCCTGCACCATATAAACCAATGGCAGTTACAGCTACGCCATATATCAAAACTTCAGTTAACCCTCTTTTACCTGTCAGGTACAGGTAATATAATATCCCAAGAGCAAAAAAAGGAAAAACGTTTAACAGTGTTGATCCGGGTACGGGTATAAATAAAGGCAATAAGCAAATCAGGGGCAGGGAGATGGCGCCCCATTTTTTTATAATAATTGGAAAGAAAACGCCGATGAACAGGTAATATTGAAACTCAATCCCCAGCGTCCAGTAAACGGGGTTTAGGTATGGGCGACCAGTAAAATTGTTGATATAAGCTAAGTGGGTTAATATGTTACTGATATCGGGCCGATAATTTGTGTTTAATAAATACCCGGCCAAAATGGTTAATAATATGGAGGCTATGTAAGGCGGCTCAATGCGTGTTATTCTTTTTAAAATGTACTTGGGGAATAAGGCCCAGCTATAATTTTCAGGAATAGCCCAGCAAATTATAAAGCCTGACAACAGGAAAAACATTTGAACGCCCAGCCAGCCGTAGTGCAGGCCGGGTAATGATTTGCCGCCAAGATGAAACAAAGCTACCGCCAATGAAGCTATTGCCCTGATATAATCAACCTGCTGGATATGTTGCCTGGTTTTGTTCTCTGTTAAAGTCATTATATAAAAGCCAGTTGATTAATTTTATTGATAAGCCAATCAAGAGAATTGCGTTCATTTTACTTCTGTTTCGACCAGTTGCGTGCAAAATCATTATAGCTTTCGCTTACCGGCAGCTCAACATTTGTAAGCCGCACCTTACGATTTTGAATAGACCGGATCTTGTTGACAGGTACGATATAGCTGCGGTGAATGCGCTGAAATTTGGCGGAGGGCAATTTCTCCAATACCTTTTTCATGGGTATCAGCGTAAGGATGGTTTTATCATTAGTGATATGGATCTTGATATAATCCTCCATACTTTCAATATATTCAATAGTATCCAGATCTATTTTAACCATGCGGTATTCGGAGTATACATACAGGCTTTCGTCAGTTTCGTCGTCGGTGGGCTTGTTTTTGTACTTGTAGTAATCAAACGCCTTTTCAACAGCTTTGGTGAAGCGTTTAATATCTATCGGTTTTAAAATATAATCAATCGCTTCCAGTTCAAAACCCTCATACGCAAACTTTTTATAGGCGGTAGTAAATATTACCATGGGTTTAGTCTGCAAAGAGCGCACAAGGTCAATACCGGTAACATCGGGCATGTTGATATCAACAAAAAGAAGATCTATTGGGGTGTTTTTTAAAAATTCGGCGCCGGTTATAGCATCTTCAAAAGTATTAACCATTTGCAATGCCTGGAAGCGTGATACATATTCGCTTATAAGCCTTAAGGCCAGCGGTTCATCATCAATGGCTATACATTTAAGCACCATAATTTAAGTTTGTAAAGTAAGTTGAACAATATACTCATTATTCAGGCTGCTTATATTGAACAAATGCCTGCCAGGATATCAATGTCCAGGCGCTGTTTGGTGTTGTTTATGCCGATGCCGGTATGCTGGTAATCACTTTTCCGTAAACCAAAAACCCGGTTTTTGCAGTAAAATGAAATATTGCGCTCATTAATATTAATTCTAATATCAATAGCAGCAGGTTCGCGCTTGCTTACGCCATATTTGCACTGGCCCCGGGTATTTAAAAAAACAGCGGAAAGGCCATGAACAGTCTTAAGTTAAAAGTCTGTAGTTTAAGTAGTAAGTGAAGCGTGCAGGTCAACACGTCAAAGCTTCGATTCAGACTCAAAACTTACCCATGAATAGTTTCACCTTTACCGTAGTTCTGAATTACCTGGGCTTCATACTCCAGAAATTGTTTCCAGCGGGCTTCAACATCAATTTCTTCAGCGTATTTTTTGGCCAGCCGAATAAACATAGAGTAGTGGGTTGCTTCGCTTACCATTAGTTCGTGGTAAAAAGTTGCCAGTTGTTCATCATTAATATTTTCGGACAGCACTTTGAAGCGTTCACAGCTCCTGGCTTCTATCATAGCCGAAAATAGCAGCCTGTCAATCAGCTGAGCTTCGCGGCCTCCGCCGGTGATGATAAATTTTCTGAGCTCGTTCACATAGTTGTCCTTCCGCTCGCGGCCGAGAATATAACCGCGTTCCAATATAATATCATGTACGCGTTTAAAATGATCCATTTCTTCCTGCACCAGCAGGGCCATTTCCTGTACCAATTCGCTCAGGTTGGGATTTTGAACAATAAGCGTAATGGCATTGCTGGCTGCCTTTTGTTCACAAAAAGCATGGTCGGTCAAAATTTCTTCAATATTGCTCTCTACCACGTTTTTAACCCAAAGCGGATCGGTAGGCAACTGCAGTTTTAGGATGGTTTTCTCACTCACAGCACAAAGATAGTTTTTGGAGGTGAAAGGTTAAAGGCGAAAGGTAAAAGGTATTTTTACCGTGGAAATTAAAAAATGAAGACCATCTTTATGGGATAGCCTTCGTTATTGGCGCTTGATCCGGTATGAGTACCGGTTGCCGTGTTTAGCACATCATGCCGGCAGTAAAAACCATACCAGCAAGGTTTTTCTATAGCATTAGTTAAATCAACTAAAACTAAGCAGATCAATTGTAAATACCAAAACCGAATTTGCGGGGATGCTTCCGGCCGCACTATTGCCGTAGCCTTCTCTTGAGGGGATCACCAAAATAATCCGACCGCCGGTTTTTACATACGGCAGGCCCGATTGCCAACCCTTGATAAGGCCCTGCAGGCTTTGGTTAATGGTGCCCGAGTCAAATGTAGTTCCATCCAATAGTTTGCCGGTATAAGTTACTTTAACAGTCGATTTAATGGTTGGATTTGCACCTGTTCCCTGGATTACTATCTTGTAATAAACACCAGAGCCATCAGCAGTAGTATGAAAAGCAGTGTCAGTACCGATATAAGCTTTAATAGCGGCATCATCCGTGGCTGCCTGTTTTGAGGCATCGAATTTGTCTTTTGAGCACGAGGTGAGGATCACCAATGGGGCGAATACGAATAATAGAAATTTCTTCATTAGTTAATAGTTCTGTTTGGATTAATTTGACGCGCAAAAGCTACAGAACGCTACAATAATTGAACTTATTTTGGGAAGATTAGTTAAATTCTGTTAAATCGACAGTGAAAACCAATACCGAATTTTCGGGGATACGGCCTACGCCATTTGCACCGTAGGCAAGGCCCGAGGGTACAATGAGCAATATGGTGCCGCCCTGTTTTACCAATGGAATACCTATTTGCCAGCCTTTTATCAAACGGTCTAACGAGCTTGAAAAACCGCTTGCTTTATCAACTACCATATCATTTAACAGCGCTGCGGTATAATTTACAGTGACCAACGAATTTTCGTTAGGGTTCCTCCCCTTACCTTCGGATAAAACCTGGTAATAAATACCGGAGGGGTGTTTCTGCACTTTGATCTGCGGGTTGGCCTTCAGGTAAATGCGGATCAGCGAATCATCTGTTTTGGCTTGTTTAGCCCGGTTTAATTTCGCTGAGTTATCACATGACATCATCAGTGTAATAATAACCGCGCTTAGCAATAGAATGTGTTTTTTCATGATAGGGGTCCAAATAAAAGCCCCCTTTGCAATAAAGGAGGCTCAATTTATGTTTTGGGTTGATTAAACCGTTGTTTTTATTTTTAGTTCGGTCATTTGTGCTTCGGCAATGGTTGATGGTGAATCGATCATCACATCGCGGCCCGAATTATTTTTAGGAAATGCGATCACATCGCGAATTGAATCCAAACCTGCAAATATCGATGCCAAACGATCGAAACCAAACGCGATACCACCATGCGGAGGTGCTCCATATTCAAAAGCATCCATCAAAAAGCCAAACTGTTTCTGTGCTTCCTCCGGCGAGAAACCAAGGTGCTTGAACATCAATGATTGCAAGCCGCGGTCATGGATCCGGATAGAGCCACCACCAATTTCGGTACCGTTGATCACCAAATCATAAGCATTGGCACGTACAGCTCCCGGTTCGGTATCCAGCATGGCAATGTCTTCGGGTTTTGGCGAGGTGAACGGATGGTGCATAGCATGATAACGGCCACTTTCTTCGTCCCACTCCAGCAACGGGAAGTCAACAACCCATAGCGGCGCAAAAGTATTTTTATCGCGAAGGCCTAAACGGTTACCCATTTCTAAACGCAGTTCGTTCAGTTGTTTACGCACCTTATCAGCGCCACCGGCCAGGATCAGCATCAAATCGCCTTTTTCGGCATTGAAAGCAGCAGCCCAGTTGGTCAGCTCATCTTCACTATAAAATTTATCAACCGATGACTTCAGGGTGCCATCCTCATTGTAACGGCAATAGATCATGCCGGTTACACCAATTTGCGGGCGTTTTAACCACTCGGTAAGCTCATCAACCTGTTTACGGGTATAACCTGCGCAGCCTTTGGCGTTGATGCCAACAACCAGTTCTGCATTGTCAAAAATGCTAAATCCTTTGCCTTTAACAATATCATTCAGATCAACAAACTCCATCCCAAAACGTAGGTCGGGTTTGTCAGATCCGTATAAACGCATAGCATCTGAATACAACATGCGCGGCAGTTCAACCAAATCAATACCCTTTACAGTTTTGAACAGGTGACGTGTAAGGCCTTCAAAAATATTCAGGATATCTTCCTGGCTCACAAACGAAAGCTCGCAGTCGATCTGGGTAAACTCTGGCTGGCGGTCGGCACGTAAGTCCTCATCCCTGAAACATTTTACGATCTGGAAATAACGGTCAAAGCCGCTTACCATCAATAATTGCTTAAAAGTTTGGGGCGATTGCGGGAGGGCGTAAAATTCACCTGCGTTCATGCGGCTTGGCACTACAAAGTCACGCGCGCCTTCTGGAGTCGATTTGATCAGTACCGGGGTTTCAACTTCGATGAAATCAAGCTTATCTAAATATTTACGCACTTCCTGCGCCATCTTATGGCGAAGTACCAGGTTGTTGCGGATAGGGTTACGGCGCAGGTCGAGGTAGCGATATTTGGCACGCAGTTCCTCGCCGCCATCGGTTTCGTCCTCAATCAGGAACGGCGGCAGCTTGGCAGCATTAAGCACTTCAATATCAGTAACGGCAATTTCAATTTCGCCGGTTGGGATTTTGGTGTTCTTGCTGGCACGTTCAATTACATCACCGGTAACTTTGATCACAAACTCACGACCAAGCCCGCGGCTTTTTTCGCGCAGGGTAGCATCTGTATCTGTGTTAAATATCAATTGGGTTAAACCATAACGGTCGCGCACGTCGATAAAAGTGGTACCGCCCAAATCGCGCGATTTTTGTACCCAACCGCATAAAGTAACGGTTTGGCCTAAATGGCTGATATTTAATTCGCCGCAGGTATGAGTTCTAAGCATAACAATGTTTTATAAAAGTCTGCAAAAGTAGGGTTTTAGTTGGAAGTCTGGAAGTCCGAAAGTCGGAAAGTCCGAAAGTAACAGTATTCTTTCTGCATAATCTATAGGCTTACTGGCTTTTGAGTGCAGATATTCAGCTTTCGGACTTCCTGACCATTGACTTTCGGACTTAAATCCTATCTTTGCCTCAATAATTCTCAAGGGGTGCCTTGCTTTGGTTGCAAAACAAACTGCAGATTGTTTACCAAACTGAAAGACGGGCTGAGATCATACCCAGGGAGTAAGTCAATAAGTACTAAGTTTTAAGCCTTAAGTCAAAGCGACTTTGGACTAACGACTTCCGGCTCACGACTTCCCCCCACACCTGATCCGGATAATGCCGGCGGAGGGATAAAGGTAAATAAGTTAAGTGTACTGCCGCGTTACCCTGGCGCGCAGATGGTTTAACTCAATTTTTGTTTTACAACATTTTGAAAAATTTATTTGTGGCTGTTATGGCCCTGTTGTTGCCTGTTATGGCATCGGCCCAGCTTTCCATTTCGGGGAAAGTGACCAATCAATCCGGCGAAGCATTGGCCGGCGCAACTATTACTATTTCAAACCCTCAGCAAAGCACCGTTACCGACGCTGCAGGTAAGTATAGTTTTAACGATCTGAAAAAAGGCAATTATGCCGTTAAAGCAAGCTATATCGGCTATCAACCTTTAACCAAAAGTGTTACGCTTGCTGCTAATCAATCAATTAACTTTTTATTGGGCGGCAGTACATTTACTGCCGATGAGGTTACTGTAACCGCTACCCGTGCAGGTAAAAACTCACCTACAACATTCACTAACCTCAGCAAAAAAGATCTCGAAAAAAACAACTTTGGCCAGGACTTGCCTTACCTGCTTAACCAAACGCCATCGGTAGTGATCAACTCGGATGCAGGTACAGGTATAGGTTACACAGGGATCCGCATCCGCGGATCAGACGCATCGCGCATTAACGTAACGGTTAACGGCATCCCTTTAAATGATGCTGAAAGCCAGGGCGCATACTTTGTCGATCTGCCCGATTTTGCATCATCTATCAACACCCTGCAAATCCAGCGTGGTGTGGGTACCTCAACCAATGGAGCAGGTGCCTTTGGCGGTAGTATCAATGTACAAACCGCTACTCGCAGGGATACCGCTTATGCTCAGCTCGATAACTCGGCAGGTTCATACGGTTCATTAAAAAACACCGTAAGCGTAGGGACTGGTCTGCTTGGCGGCAGGTTCAGTATCGACGGGAGGTTATCGCGCATCCGTTCCGACGGGTATATCGCCCGTGCATCATCCCGTCTGAAATCATTTTTTGTAAGCGGTGCTTATTATGGTGATAACAGTACTTTAAGATTAAACGTGTTCTCGGGCCATGAACGTACCTACCAGGCCTGGAACGGCGTAGCCGATTATGTAATAGGCGATGATACCCGCCCGGATAACCGTACTTATAACGAACTGGGAGATATGGGTAACGGAACCTTTTATAAAGACCAGGTTGACGATTACCTGCAAAACCATTACCAGTTACTGTACGATAAAAAGTTTTCGGATAAACTGTCGTTCAGCGGGGCCCTGCATTACACTCATGGCGAAGGTTATTACGAAGAGTACAGGAAAGGAGATGCTGTGAGTAATTATGGTTTATCACCTGTTATTTATGGTACCGATACCATTTCAACCACTAATCTTGTTCGCAGGCTGTGGCTTAATAATGATTTTTATGGTGTTACTTATGCCTTAAAATATCAGCCTACTACCAAATTGAACTTCAACCTTGGCGGCGCCTATAACGAATATAAAGGTGCGCATTATGGTAATATTATTTCTGCCGAAGAAAGTATAGGCGTTGGTCCTAACTATCAATACTATCGGGATGATGCCAAAAAGAAAGATTTTAACATTTTTGGCCGTGCCGAATGGCATGTAGATAAATTTTTGTTGTATGCCGATATGCAATACCGCCACATTAATTATTCGTTCTTCGGTATCGACAAAAACCTTAACAATGCGCAGCAAACAGCGCAGTTAAACTTCTTTAACCCTAAAGCAGGTGTTACTTACCAGTTTAATGAGCACAGTAATGTGTATGCCTCCTTTGCGGTGGGCAACCATGAGCCCAACCGCGATGATTATGTCGACTCGCCTCCGCAAAACCGGCCGAAACCAGAAAACCTGAAAGATTTTGAGGCCGGCTACCGCTTCAGCTCACCTGTTTTTAGCGGGGAGTTGAATGGTTTCTACATGCTATATAAAAATCAACTGGTATTAACCGGCTCATTGAATGATGTAGGCAGCCCGGTGCGTACCAACGTAAAGGACAGCTACCGCGCGGGTTTGGAATTCAGCGGAAAAGTGAAAATCACTGATCAGTTAAACTGGAGCGCTACCGCAACGCTCAGTACTAACAAGATTAAAAACTATCACCAGTTTTTCTCTAATTATGACGATGGCTCGCTGGTTGAAGAAACTTTTGCCAAAACAGATATTGCCTATTCGCCGTCTTTCACAGGTTCAAGCGTAATCAGTTACAGTCCTGTTAAAGGCGGAGAAATTGCCTTCATCAGCAAATATGTGGGTAAGCAATATTTAGATAATACCATGAACCGTAATCCCGAAGGTTTTGGCATAGCACCCGATAATGCCGCTAATCCTTATGCCGCCAACCGTTTGCTGAACAGCTTTTTTGTGAACGATGTGAGGCTGAGGTACAGCTTCAGTGTTCGCTCGGTTAAAAACATAACTGTTGGTCTGCAGGTTAATAATATCTTCAGCGAGAAGTATGAAAACAATGGTGCTACCTACCCGGATATTGAAGGTGGGCATGTAATTAACTATAACTATTACTTCCCGCAGGCCCCGCGGAACTTTATGGCATCGTTGAGTCTGGGATTTTAATGGGCCGTAATTTTATATCGACGCAAATTTTACGAATTGGATCGAATTTCACGAATTGAGGATTAGGATATGAATCATTGGCTCGACCTGTTCATTGAACAAATAAAGGAAACCACCTGGCTGCAATGGCTTGCCGTTGCGCTGGGTGTTACCGAGGTGTTGCTGGCCCGCGTAAATAGCATATTGTTGTACCCGGCAGGAATATTGGGTACGGCCATCTCGATATTTCTGCTGATGGAAGTTCATTTGTATGCCGAATCGGTACTGAACGGCTACTACATTGTAATGAGCGTTTATGGTTGGATCTACTGGGTAAAGAAACGGAACGAGCCTCCGGTAAAAATTACCTACTCCACCAAAAATGAATGGATAATAAGTTTGGCGATCAGCATTGTGGGTTGGGTGGTATTTTATTACATGATCAAAAACCTACCTGCTAAGTATTTTACACCGTCAAACGTGCCCGGCTGGGATGCTTTGGTATCCTCTACCGCCTGGGCAGGTATGTGGTTGCTGGCACGCCGTAAAATGGAGAATTGGATTTTTTTGAACATTTCCAACTTCTTCGCGGTGCCGCTTCTGTTTTACAAAAAGCTGCCTATGTTTGCCATGCTCACCATCTTCCTGTTTATTATAGCGATATGGGGCTATTTTGAATGGAAGAAACAGGTAGAGGCAGAGCGGTTGGTGGTTGGAGATTAGAGGTCAGGAAGAATGTTCAATGGCCAGGTTGTACCAGGTGTTCAATTTTAAAAAGTGTAAACACCCGGCGTTTTTTGAAAAATCAACATGGCTGATAACCAATGCTTTACGAATTTGTTGAAATTCAATTTTAATCAAATTGAACACCTTGGTTCTGGTAATCAGCGCTTTGTGTTTTTAAGGAGCCGAAACATTGAACACCCGTTTTTCAAAAATTGAACACTGACAAAATACTGTCAGTATCTTTTGTTATCCTGATGGTAAATTGAGTATTGTCTGTTACGCTTTAAGCCTTTTGCTTTCAGCTTTAAGCTAAATAAAAAATGCATCCATCACAAAATTTAAAACCCGAATGGGTTGATATCATCCGGAAAGATGCTCCTGCAGCTGAGCAGGCCGGCAAGCTGCAGCCTGATCAGCTGGCGCTTATTTATGAGCAGGGCTGGTTTAAATTTTTAGTGCCGCAAGTTTATTCCGGTTTGCAATTGGCGTTGCCGCAAATGGTACGGCTGGAAGAAAGCCTGGCCTGGGCCAATGGCAGTTTGGGTTGGGTTGTGACCCTTTGTGCCGGTGCAGGTTGGTTTGGTGGATTTCTGGATCCGGCTTTAGCTGCAGAGATCATGACCAATCCGCAATTGTGCCTGGCAGGTAGCGGCGCATCAACAGGTACAGCTACCATCAGTGGTGATGGCTATATGATCAACGGTACCTGGAAATATGCCAGCGGTGCACATCATGCCACACATATCACTGCAAATTGCATCATTAAAAAAGGCGATGACACTGTTTTGAATGATGAGGGCGAACCGCTGATACTTCCTTTTGTTTTCGACAAAAAAGATGTTAGTATTTTTCCGGCCTGGAAATATGTTGGCATGATGGCTACCGGAAGTGATGCCTATGAAGTAAAAGACCTGTACGTTGATAAAAATCGTTGTTTTAAGATCGACCCGCAGTATACGGTTGTAAACGAACCTTTATATCGCTATCCCTTTCTGCAATTAGCCGAAGCAACGCTGGCTGCTAACCTTTCGGGATTAGCTGTTCATTTTCTTGACCTGTGCGGACCGGCCTTTGATGAACGGATGAATAGCCCGCGTTTAACCGAACCTCAAAAGGTATACATTCAACAATTATTGACCGAACAAACTGCATTGATGAATGAAACCCGGGCAGCGTTTTATAATACTGTTGATAACTCCTGGAACAACTTTGAATCGGCCGATAATAACTGCTTACAGGAAGTAAGTTTAATGAGCCGGAAGCTGGCCAAAGTTTCGCGCGAAAGTGTGGATAAGCTTTATCCCTACTGTGGTTTATCTGCCGCCAACCCGGATACAGAAATTAACCAGGTATGGCGGGACCTGCATACCGCAGGTCAGCATTCGCTGTTAACCTTTGAATCGATTGATTAAAAGATATTCAGTTAGCTCGTTCGTAACCCCGTAAAAAATCGGAATGAAGTTTGAAATTTATTTAAAGATGGTGCATGGAGCTGCGTTAGGGATGGGAGCGGATACCGGCCTGTGGCTAAGGCCTTGTGCAGTATGAGCGTACAGCCCGGGCCGCAGGCAACGCCCATATTTATAAATCAATTAAAAAACGCATCCGATAATCAATAACTTACATTTACGTCATAACGTCCCTTCAGAGCCTCTCGCAGAGAGACCCTGAGGGAACATAAACTTTATCCCGGTAAAACACACCTTTCGCCTTTTACCTTTATCCTTTCACCTCAAATCAAACCTTCGCAAACTTCTTCACCGTTTCGGTTACATGTGCCAAATGGTGGTTGCTGTGCCATGCGTACAGGGCCAGTCCTTTTTTCAGCGATATCGTTTCGCCCGAGGCCGGGTGAACAAATGTGCGTGCCCATTCGTTTTCGGTGAAACTTTCAAACAGGGCTACAAAATGCTGATGGATGCCTTCCAGCATTTTTAATGAAGGTTCAACCGGCAGGCGGTAATCTGGCAGCAATGCCCAGTCGGCCTCTTCATATGGCTTTATGGTTGGGTTATTTTCGGTAAGGGCAAGCTTAAAGCGGGTAATGGAATTCATGTGGCTATCGGCCAAATGGTGAATCACCTGGCGCAGTGTCCAGCCGCCGGTGCGGTATGGCGTATCCAGTTCCTGGTAATTAAGGCCGGCAATTGCATGACGCAGCTTCCCCGGCAGGGTAGCAATATCTTCAATCCAGCCGCGCATATCTTCGGTAGTGTATGAAGCCGGGGGCGCAAACTTCCCAATAGGGTATTTCATTTGTTCGTCTGTCATGGATTTTAAAAAAATAATGGTAAAATAATAATTTTTGAATAAGGTTTTTTATTTTTATGAACCTATTTTTCTTATCAACAATATTATGGCTGATGAAACCTCACCTCCGGCAAACTCTGGAAACAACAATACGCAAGCTCCCAACTCTGTAAATGGAGGTAAAAGTAGCAGTCCTTGGATAACAAACGTTATAATTCCGATTGTTGTAACTCTACTATTAACTAGTGGCATCATAAAGTTTTTTGGAGATGAAATACTTGCTGTTTTTAACAGAAATAAGGAATATACTTGTACTGTTATATTAAAAAATGGCCCAAACGAGCTTTTACGGAATGTTACAGTTTTTGTTGATAGTAAGCCTTATAACTCTCGCGATAATGGCACTGTAATATTCAAACTAAAAGCCGGTATTGATTCGTTAACATTTGTATACGGAAATGCTCCGCACAGCGAAAATTTCATTATAAGAAAAGACACCACTTTTACTTTTGATATAGGCAGCTCTCTTTCAAATCCGATCACTGGTTTGGCTTTGAAACCTAAAAGGTTACCACAACCTAATAAAAACCCCAATCAAACAACAATTCAGGTACCCACTAACGTATTAATTATTCCGCCAACTGTATCTACAGGGGGAAATACTTCACAAGCGCCTTCAAATAATCCGGTTCAAATACGTGTAGACGAACTTAATGCGAACCAAATTTTGGAACACTTAGAGCTAAAGGTTAAAATTGATAGTAATGATTCATATAGGGGGCGTGGAGAGCAATTTGCATACCATTATAACTTAACAGGTAACGCTGAATATCTCGGTCGTGTAGCTCATGCATATTATAAAAGGAATGACCCCACTTTTCCTGAATATAAGAGAAATGTTTTTAACGTGTCGGGCTTAAGCGGTAACAATCTTGAATATGTTGGTTATCAATGGGGTAGTGTAACTAATACCTATGTTCAAGTTGAATTGACAAATGGGGAAAGATCATCTGTTTTTTTAAAAAATATTGTCTACGAAAAATAACCTTTCCAGCTAAAAGGAAATTTATTTCACGGGCGCTTATTATATTATTTTATTAGGTGTGCTAATTAATTTTAAACTACCACAAGCTTTTGACCTATTTTAGCGTTCTGTAGATTGTTAATTTAACTAATGATAAAAAAGTTACTGGCGGTACTTTTAGTTTTTAACTGTACGCTATCCTTTGCGCAAACCATTAAAACCGATATATTAGTTGTAGGCGGAAGCGCAAGCGGAACAGCCGCCGCCATACAGGGTGCACGAAGCAAACTAAAAACCATGCTGGTTGAACAAGGCCCCTGGCTTGGCGGCAGCATTACAGCTGGCGGGATGAGCATAGTTGAAGGTAACCGCAATTTACCAACAGGCATCTGGGGCGAGTTCAGGCGCAGGGTGCGGGATTTTTATAGCAAAACCCCGGGTTATGATACTGCTTACAATGCTACGCTAAGATTTGAACCATATACCGGGGCCGCTATCCTCAAAAAAATAACCGATACGGTAAAAAACCTCACTGTAAAACTAAATACCCCATTTACAGGCATTAAAAAAGATGGCACCGGTTGGGATGTAACTATCACCCTCGACGGGAAAACCGCTACCGTAAAAGCTAAAGTAGTTATTGATGCTACGGAAACCGGTGATGTGGCCGCCAAAGCAGGCGAAACCTACGTTTATGGTTTTGAGGCTAAAAAGCAAACTAACGAAGCCCTGGCGCCTGATAATGAATCGGCACAGTTGCAGGACCTTAGCTGGATTGTTATTTTGAAAGATTTTGGTGCCGCGACAGATAAGACCATTGCCAGGCCCGAAGGCTATGATGCCGCGGCGTACACTTGCCTTAAGGGTAAGAATATTAAAAAAATGCTTGATGATGGCAGGCTGCCCAATGATAAATACATGATCAAATGGGCCGAATGCGGAAACCAGTTCCCAGTTGCCCCTGATAATTTAAAGCCGGAAAACCGGGAAGCTTTTTATGCCAAAGCACGCTTGCATACTTTAGGATTGATCTACTATCTGCAAACCGAACTGGGCTACAAAAACCTCGGTTTGGACGAAGACTTTACTACCCCCGATCATTTGCCATATCTTCCATATTTGCGCGAGGCAGGTCGCGCGACAAAAGGTTTGGTGAGGATGATGCTGGATGATGTGTACAAACCTTACGACCGCGAATCAAAACTTTACCGTACAGCCATTGCCGTTGGCGATGCCTCGCCGGGGCAGCATTATACAGATGCCAATGCTCCGAAAGTTATTTACCCGCCTTTCCCTGCTTATGGAGTGCCGTTAGGAGCTATCGTATTGAAAGATCTGGATAATTTACTGGTAACGGAAAAAGCCATGTCGGTAACACACCTGGTAAATGCCAGTACCATGTACCCATCCGTACAAATGGCCCTTGGACAGGGTGCCGGTGCAACCGCAGCCTATTGCGCCTTTTTTAAAACCACTACGCAAAACTTAAATGTGCGGATAATCCAGGGGGAACTGCTCGACTTTAAAGCCTGGATCATGCCCTTTGCCGATATTAAACCAACCGACCCGTATTTCCGGGCCATGCAACAGATAGGAGCTTCAGGGTTATTAAAAGGTGTACAAAAAGCAGATGGCAATACCGCGCGTTTGTTATTTCAGCCTGATTCCTTAGTTGCCACAGCCGAAATCAAACCAACGCTGGAAGAGATTTATACCCGGGGCTTTTTATGGTTTAATAAAGAGAAGCCCGGCCCGGTGTTCACGGTAGGAAACCTATTATCGTTTATCAGCGAAACTACGCTAACCGATCCGCATACTTTGGAGATTGCCATGCAAAAGGCCTGGAAAGATCAATATAAATTCAGTTCTGCTTTTGATATGAAACGGCCGGTAACCCGTCGTGAATTTGCTATACTGGCCAACAGGTTTTTTAATCCTTTTGCGCGGTCGGTGGATATTACGGGGAGGATGGTGAATTGACGATCATTTAAAAATATCATTTTGACCTAAAAAGAGAAGTGCTGTTCGAAGTCTCTGACTTCGAATTAAGTATGCCTGTAGTCTGAGACGACAGAACCCAAAACATTTCCTGTAGTTACAAACTACAAATATAATGGTCCAAAGTCAAAGACTTCGGGCAGTGGGGGTGACATGATTAAAAACGGGTGTCATGCTGAGTGATTTAAATCCGTTGGATTCTGAAGGAGCAATGACATCTCCTCCACGTCATTGCTGAGTTACGAAGCAATCTCTTATAGGCAGACAAGGTGCTTAGTGGTATTGAACTTACATCGTCGCGCTCTTGGCCGCGCGGGGCCAGATACTTTTGTCTTGACACAAAAGTATCCAAAAAGTCAAGTCAGCAGATAGGCTTCTTTGCGCTCACCCACTCCACAACCCGTCGCGCCGGCCTTTGCCCTGCAAAACGGGCAGAACCACGGGCTGCAATTATTTTGCCCGCTACGCTCGCGCTTTCCCAATGCTTCTGCAAAAACTTGCTATGCCCCTTCCAGCGCTCAAGGCCACCATTGTTCTGCCCGCTTTCATCCGAAGCTTACCTGCTGACGGGAACATTCTTTATTTATTATGTCATGGGTAGCCTGTCGAAGCATAGCGGGCTGGGCCTCTGTGCGCGACCCTTCGACAGGCTCAGGGTGACAGGCCCTCTTTGTCATTTCGCTTTGAGAGCCCACCGGATTTAAACGCTACTCATGACAAAAAACAGGTAATGATAAACCTGTCTCGGCAATCGTTAACATGCCCCTGCATAACCAAGTTTTTATAACTCCAATTCCAACTGATCCCCCGGCCCAAGCTCCTTATCATCCCGCTGCTTAACCGGCAATTCGCCAAAGTTTGAAAGCGAAATGCCCAACAGCCGCACTTTTACATCATCAACACCTGTGGCAGCCATCAATTGTTTGGCCGTATGACTGATTGTTTCCAGATCGTTTACCGGTGTGGGGAAGGATTGATTGCGGGTGATCTGTTTAAAATCGTGGTATTTTACCTTGAGGGTAATGGTGCGGCCTTTCAATTCATATTTAAGCAGCCGGTTATGTACGGTGACCGCTATTTTATCCAGTTCAGCCTCCATTTCCTCAAGAGTTGTCAGGTCATAAGCGAAAGTATCTTCGGCGCCCAGTGATTTGGTTTCGCGGTGGGGTTGCACTTCGCGGTTATCAATACCGCGCACTATCTGATAGTAAAATTTGCCAACCTTGCCAAAGTGTTTTATAAGGTCACTTTCTTCCAGTCGTTTCAGGTCGGCCCCGGTATGCAGGCCCATCTGTTTCATTTTTTGAGCGGTTACCTTGCCTACACCAAAGAATTTTTCGACGGGCAGCTGCTCCATAAAATTTTCGATGCTTGATGGTCCGATAAACTTCAGGCCATCGGGCTTATTGATGTCAGATGCTATTTTGGCTACAAATTTATTGATAGACACTCCTGCCGATGCGGTGAGCTGCAGTTCGTCTTTAATAGCCTGTTTGATAAGTTTGGCTATTTCAATGGCCGAGCCGATGTCCTGCTTATCGTTGGTTACATCCAGGAAAGCTTCATCTAAAGAGAGCGGTTCTATCAGGTCGGTATAACGGCTAAATATTTCCCTGATATGCTGTGACACCTCGCGGTAAACGTTAAACCTTGGGCGTACAAACAAAGCATGCGGACACAGTTGCAATGCCTTTTTCGATGACATGGCCGACCGGATGCCAAATTTTCGGGCCTCGTAACTGGCGGTAGCCACTACACCTCCCCGGCCTTCGGGCAAACCGCCCACCACCAAAGGTTTACCCCGGTATTCCGGAAAATCCCGCTGCTCAACCGACGCGTAAAACGCATCCATATCAATATGGATAATTTTACGATGGGTATTGGGTGATTGCTCGGTCATGGTGATAAGAACAAATATAGGCGGGTTGCAGGTTTGCTGCAATTGAGCTAAGGCTGCAATTGTGGGGATTGAGCAGAAAGTGGCTGGATATGCTCGAACAGCTTCCATTTTATAAACTGCTTAAAGAGCAGAAAAAAGGACGGCCCAAAACAAAGAAAGTTATAATAATTATTGATAATCAATAGATTAAATGTTTGTCTTTAGGTTTAAGCAAAAAGAAAGGCAGAACCCTTCACCGGTCTGCCTTTCAAAAAAATAGAAATAAAACTATGAGAGCAAAAATACATAAAGTTTGCCTTTACGGGCAAACTACGTTCTGCCCTCAATCTCAAAAAAACAAACTCATTTTTATTGCTTTCGCTTAAATTGACGGTTATGCCCGGAAGGGAGTTGGGTGGGCCTTAACTCACACTCGTTACCGTTTTCTTCAGTTCTGTTTCCAGGTTTTGAAGCTCGGTATTTAACGTGCGGCGATTGGCCGTGCCTTCATCGTGGATCCGTTTTACCTCAGTAAGGGTTTCAATAAGAGATGAAGTGGTCTTTTTCAGTGTATCTAACGATACTACCGTTTTTTCATTTTCGCGGGCTACATCAATACTGTTTTGTTTCAGCATTTCGGCATTCTTTTGTAAAATGGTATTGGTGGTATCCGAGATCTTTTTCTGCATCTCCACATTCTCTTTCTGACGGTTGAGGGCAACAGCTATGGTGAGCTGGTTTTTCCAAACCGGGATAGTGGTTGATACGATAGATTGCGCCTTTTCGGCAATGGTGGTATTGTTGTTCTGCACCACACGGATCTGCGCCAGGGATTGCAGCATAATAAAGCGAACTACCTTCAGGTCGGCAAGGCGTTTATCAAGGCGGTTCACAAAATCGCGCAGATCGGCAATTTCATAGTCCTGGTAGCCTGTCGGGTTACCGTCCATCACAGCCAGTTTTTCGTTAAGCTCATTGTATTTGAGCTGCCCGGCGATGATCAGGTCTTCCATTTGCTTGATATAAGTAACGTTGCTGTCAAACATGGTTTGCAGCGAGCTGTTATCCTTTAACGAATTAACGCGGCCTGCCTTGATCTTATTGGTGATCTTATCGATGTTATTAACCACGGTATCGTATTTCTGGAAAAGCTTTTTGGTATCAACCACCAGCTTTTTCATGAAGGGGATATGTGATATAAATGAGGTGAATGCGTTTTGGTTCAGCTCGTCAACGTCAATATAATTAAGCTCGGTAAGTAACTCGTTAATCAGCCCGCCTACCTCGCCAGAGTTATAGGTGCGTACTGAAGTAAGAAAGTTGTTGCTGTATTTCTCCATGGAGTTTTGTACCTCAACACCATAGTTCAGTATCGAGTTAACATCGGCTGGATTGATATCTTTCCCCATTTCACCGTACTTTTGCAGGTCCTGGTTTGGTATAGCGTCAAGGTTGACATTACCTTGTTTATCCACCTTCATCGGCACATTGCCGGTTGGTGCGGCTGCCGCCGGAAGATCCAGATTGGTTGGAGTGATCAGCGGTGGTATATTTAGATTTAGTTCATCATTGTTTGGTGCACTTTCCATAATCTTATTATTAATGATTTAGTAGTACTTAATTAGCTGATCTTAAGCGCCACCCGGCTTAATACTTAAGATCAATGAATTAAACTTTTACAAGTAGGTTGCGGTTACAGTTTTCACTGTTTCTTCCAATTTACGGTCGCGGGTTGGTTCGCCGATGGCATTAAATTTCCACTCGCCGTTCTTTTTGTAAAACACGCCCATCACCATAGATACATGGCCTGCAAAATCCTTGCTGTGCGCAATATCATAAGTAGCGAAGATTTCGTTAACACGGGTTGGCGTACCTTCATAAATACGGATAGAGGCAAACGGTATAGTGCCGAAGTCCTGGCCACGGAAGCTGTTTAACACAAAGGCTACATAGCTTATGGTTGGGCTCAGCGTAGCAAAATCAACGGTGATCACTTCATTGTCCAGGCCGTCGTTGCCGGCCATATCGCCGGTTAGGTCATCACCGCTGTGCCTTACAGCGTGGTCTTTTGAACGCAGGTTTCCGAAGTAGATTACATCAACCAAACGTTTGCTTTCATCATATAAAATGCAGCTGGCATCAAGGTCAACGGCCTCTTTGGTAGTGCCAAAGCCAAACAGGCCTTTTCTTTCTATCGCGCCCCAGTTTATCCCAACGCATACATTTTGTAATTTGCTGCCGTTACTTTTTTCAAGGCTGATCCGCTGTCCTTTTTGAAGATTGATAGCCATAATTTTAGTTGTATTTGTTTAAATAATCCTGTAAGCCGCCTTTCATACCGGCACCCACAGCTTCAAATTTCCAGTTGTTATCTTTTTTGTAGATACGGCCAAATTCAACCGCGGTTTCTATCGAAAAGTCTTCTTCCAGTTCGTATTTCAAAATATCGACGTTAGTAGCCGAGTCAAAAATGCGGACAAAAGAGTTGCGTACCTGACCAAAGTTTTGGCGGCGGCTTTCGGCCTCATGAATGGTTACCACAATGCAGATCTCAGTAGCACGCGGATCGATCTTTGAAAGATCAACAATGATCTGCTCATCGTCACCGTCACCTGCACCGGTCAGGTTATCGCCGGTATGCTCAACAGCGCCATCCGGAGACTTTGAGTTATTATAGAAAACGAAAAATTCGTCGGACAGTATTTTCTTATTATCGCCCATGATGAACACCGAAGCGTCCAGGTCAAAGGCCGAGCCTGTTGATGAGCTGTTTGTATCCCAACCAAGGCCTATCGTAAATTTAGGGGCACCAATAGTTTCCCTTTGGCCTTTTTGCAAGTTAATTGCCATGCTGAATTAGTTTATTATTGTTTATTAATAGGTTTTGTTTAATAAAGTTTAAGTTAGGTGTATAGGCTTCAATGGTATGATAACCATTACCCAAAGCCATATCATACAGCAAGTTTATGAAATTGCTGCCTTGATCTTGTATAAAGATGCAAAAACTTTCGTGATCGTAATTTAAAATATATTTTACTATGCGGGTGTTGATGCAAAAATTAGTGCCCTTAATGATATCATTTAAATGGTAAATGTTTTTAACATGATGATAGTTAAGATAATTCTCAATATTGGGGTGGATGTTTTTGTTCACCAGTTCGGCAAAGTACAGCATGTAAATATCGTTCTGTAAACCGTATTCATTTACCATTTTCATGATCATACGCTCATGACTGCCGGTGATCTTGATGTCATCTAAAAAAAGCAGGGTTTTGTCTTTAAGAAAATCCTTATCAATATGAAACGAATCGTTACCTATTAAATTAATCCTTTGCTCGGCATCCAGCTCGCCATAATCTTCCTTATAAGTTATGGTGCGATGAACCTTCGTTTCCTGTACAACCGGGTAACCATGATGGGCCAGCCAGCGGTTAAGCCTGCACACAAAGTGGTTTTTCATTGCAAAAGTAGCCGTAGGAATAAATGAGTATGGGCTTGATATAACTACGATCTGTTTTTCTATTGGCTGTTTAGTTAAGATTTCGCTGATAAAGCCATCGGCCAGATCGGTGCCGAAGTAGCGGGATACCTCGCCATCGCCAAATTTAAAGCGACTGTAATCATCGGCATCGAAACCAAAATGTGTTGCGCTGTTGATATGATGTAATGAGTAGGTAGCTTTCATAAACTTAATAAGGTTAAAATGGATAAGTTGTTTGAATTGATGAGCAGGCTATCAAGGCCTGCATCTTTAGCCCCCGCTATATCTGCCGCCGGGTTATCGCCTATATGTATGATACCTGACCGGTCTATCTGCTTTGGTTTATTACACTCTTTAACTTTTTGCACCATCAGCTTAAATAAATCCCCGTTTGGTTTCGACATCCCCTCCTCGTCCGAATAGATCTGAAAGTTAAAGAACGTATCCAGCCCCAATTTAACCATTACCTTGCGGAGCGTTTGTCCTTTTATAAAGCCGGTATTACTTAAAATACTCAATGAGCAATCACCTTTTTGTTTTAGATGCTGTAGCACCTCAATTGTTACAGGTGAGTAAAGCACCGGCAGATAGTAAAACAGCAGGGTTTCCATGTCGGCATACAGCTTATCGATATTAACATCGGCAAGCGGATACTGGTTATCATTAATTGCGCTGATCACCATCAGGTACATTTCATCCGCGTCAATGTTTTTACCAGTACGTTCGTTCACGGCATTGCACATGAGGTCAACCTGTCTGAAAGCCCTTGCCACATCGTTGATGTTTTTACCGCCGGGATTAAAATCCCGGTGAAAGATCTTAGTGCGTTCTATCTTAAAGTACGGGTTTGACTTGATCAGCGTGAGCCACAGATCAAATGAGTAATGTTGGTACATTTATGTTTAGGTAGAATTAAACTTAACCAAAATGTCATTGCGAGCGTAGCGTGGCAATCGCTTGCTATACAGAGCGGCTATGCTTACGTGCGATTGCTTCGTCGTTCCTCCTCGCAATGACATGTTTTTATATTAATAGTTCCGAAGCAATTCCGAAAGACTATCAGTACTATGCGGATCACCTATGGCACGGAATTTCCAGGTGCCGTCTTTGCGGTATACTTCCGCAAAGGTCATCGAACACATGCCGTTGTAAGTTGAATCGCCGGAGAGACTGAACTTAGCGATCTCTTTACCATGGCTGTCAACCGCGCGGATGAAAGCATTCTCCACCATGCCAAAGTGCTGGTTGTTTTTACGGCCCTGATAAATAGCTACCAGGAAAAGGATGCGGTCATATTTCGGATCGAGTGAATCAAGCTTTACGATGATTTGCTCGTCATCGCCCTCACCGGCCCCGGTGCGATTATCGCCGGTAAGCCAGATGTGTCCCGAAGGGTGGCGCATCGAGTTAAAGTAAATCACATCTCCCTCGAACATATTGATAGTACGCCCATTAGCGGTTTGTTTGGCATAGCCGCGATTCGCTACTTTACCGTTCTTGTCCAGCAAAAATGCAATCGCATCCAAATCATATTCTGCCTCTTCGGCACCGCCAAACAGTTTGCCTAAAAAGCCGCCATGGGTTTTCCTAACGTCCCAGCCCAAACCTATAGTTACTGACGACAGGTCGAAGCTTTCGCCTTTATCATTTTTACGCAGGTCAATTGTTTGACCTTTTACCAAATTTATAGCCATTGCCTTATTTGATTATTTGCCCTTTAAAATATTTACTTAAAAAGAAGGCCAGGTCTTCTTTGTAACCCACACCAGATGCTTCAAATTTCCATGCGCCACCGCGTTTGTATAATCTGCCAAACTCAATGGCTGTTTCGATAGAAAAATCCTCGCCCAATTCATACTTGCATACTTCGGCACCCGTTTGGTTATCTAAGATACGAATGTATGAGTCACGCACCTGGCCAAAATTTTGACGACGGGCTTGTGCTTCGTGAATAGTTACCACAAACAGGATCTCCTGGATGCGGGCATCTACTTTAGTGAGGTCAACAGTGATCGATTCATCATCGCCGCCATCGCTGTTACCGCCTGTTGGGTCATCGCCGGTATGATGTACAGATTGCTCGGGCGAGTCGACATTATTATAGAATACAAAAAATTCATCCTGGGGTACCAGTCGGTTAGCATCGATCATGATAGCCGATACGTCAAGATCGAAGTCATAACCTGTACCTTCGTTTGGGTTCCAGCCCAAGCCAACTGTCATTTTTGAAAGGCCGATATCAATTTTCTGCCCTTTTTGTAAGTTAATAGCCATTTTAGTATGTGTTATTTTTAGGTAAAACCTGTGTAGCCTATTGGGTTTTGCGCGGCGCTGCAGGTATTGAGCCGGAGACAAACCGGCAATTAAACGCTTAATCTAAGGTAGATGTTTTATTGAGGTGATATTGTAAAATTGTCTACACAAAAATAAGACGATGACAGGGGGCGGTTGTTACAGAAGAGGGGAGATAATTTAGTTGCGTAATATGCAATTATTTAACAATGGTTGTTGCATCTGTTTTAGCTCATTCGTAATGGTACGTTGTAGTCGCCCAGTCGCTTTTTTATGTAACACGATTAATACACTTGCTTTAGTGTATTAAGGGAGAGGGGTTTGGTAATTAAGTGAAAGTCATGTAAATTCCGTTTTTATAAAAACCTAAATGGTAAAAAAATCACTCCTGGCCTTAGTTATCACCTGGGGCATAATGGCAAACGGTCATGTTTCTGCACAAACGGGTCCCGATAGCACGGGTTTAGGCCTCGTAATTGCTAATTATCACACTGCTATAGGGCAACAATCACACTTATATAACGGGCCCGAATATGAGTTTTATGATCCCATAATAAAAGGTAACGCATATGTTTTTGACAATAAGTCATTTACGGCTGGAGATGTAAAATACGGGGCAGCGGTTTATCGCGATGTCCCGATGTTATATGACCTGAATAAAGATTTGGTGGTTATACTGCTTTATAATCACTTTACAAAAATTTCATTACTAAGCGAGCGTGTGCCGGAGTTCTGGCTGCTCAACCATCATTTTATACGCATTACTACCGATTCGACAGGCCAGGCCCGTCTTGCTACCGGTTTTTATGACCAATTATACCAGGGAAAAAAGATCGGGATCATTGTAAAAAGGGCCAAGAGCATCCAAACCAACACGGGAAACAACACCATCGAATCTTTTTTTAGCGAAACCAAAGATTATTATGTTAAAAAAGGGGATAACTATTTCAGCTTTAGCGGAAAGGGCGGACTGTTAGATGTTTTGAAGGATAAAAAGAAGGAGTTGCGGCAATATATAAAAGCCAATCATATCGACTTTCGCGAAAATCAGGAACAGGCTATAGTGGATGTAACTACTTATTATGATCATTTAACTAATTAATGCGGCGTGCCTTATTATTTAATAACAGGGCAAAAATAATATAGCATTAATGTATACGGCAGGAAAATAAAATAACCGGATGAAAAAAATTTACTTTCTAAGTTTCTGTTTTTTGATTTTAATTGAACTGTGCCAGGCCCAGCAGGGTCCGTTAAAATCAATCAGCGTAAACTTTCAACAAGCTACTATTGAGCAGTTTGTAACAGAGCTGGAAGCAAAATCAGGCTTTCATTTTTTTTACGACGCCATGCAGTTTGACAGTTTGAAAGTAACTCTGCAGGCAACCAATAAACCTATTGAAACCATATTGAGCCAGGCTTTTAAAAACACCGGTTTTAGTTTCGCCATAACCAAACATCAGCAGGTGTTTTTAACTAAAGGGCGCGAAATACAAACCGGACTGGCGGTAGGTTATTTTGGCATTACAACTGCCAATGCAACTGCAGCAAATATAAGTGTGTCCCCGGCTAATACTGATCTTGATAAAGATAAAAAGATCCCCGAAGCAACAACCGAAAATAAGCTATACGAAATAGGGATCAAAACCAACACTATTGAGGCGGGTACGGCAACGCTTTCGGGATATGTAAAGGAAGCAAAATCGGGCGAATCTGTAACAGGTGCCAGCATATATGTAACCAATACCAAAACGGGGGTAGCTACCGACCAGTTTGGCTATTTCACTATCAAATTACCCAAAGGCAGGCAGGTTTTAAGCGTTAGGGGCGTTGGCATGCGCGATACCCGCAGGCAGATCATCCTTTACTCGGACGGCAAGATCATTATTGAAATGCAGGAGCAGGTAACCAGCCTTAAAGAGGTAAAAATCTCTGCCGAAAAAGTAGCTAACGTACGCAACGTTCAGTTAGGAGTAAACCGGCTCGATATTAAAAGTATTAAACAAGTACCTACTGTATTTGGTGAGGCAGATATATTAAGAGTAGTGCTTACCCTGCCCGGCGTTCAGTCGGTAGGAGAGGCAACGACAGGTTTCAATGTACGCGGGGGCTCGGCCGATCAGAACCTGATCCTGATGAATGACGCCACCATTTATAACCCCTCGCATTTTTTTGGCTTCTTTTCATCATTTAACCCCGACATAGTTAAAGATATCGAACTATATAAAAGTAGTATCCCCGAAAGGTTCGGCGGGCGTTTATCATCGGTGTTGGATGTTACCAATCGTGAGGGTAATAAAAAGAAATTTACCGGTTCGGCAGGCATTGGTTTAATCACCAGCAGGCTTAATGTTGAAGGGCCTATCATCAAGGATAAAACCTCGTTTTCATTCGGAGGCCGTACCACGTACTCCGACTGGCTCCTTAAGCTCCTGCCCGATGCCTACAAGCACAGTTCGGCTTCATTTTATGATCTTAACCTGGATATAAGCCACCAGATTGATGATAAAAACAACCTGTATCTAACCAGTTATATAAGCAGGGATAAATTCAGGCTTAATAGCGATACTGCTTACAGTTACAGCAACAGGAATATCAACCTAAAATGGAAGCATAATTTTAATAATAAACTATTCAGTGTTATTACGGCCGGGATAGACAAGTACCAATATGATGTTTCAAGCGCCGATAACCCGGTAAATGCTTATAAGCTGAATTTTGATATTAACCAAAGTAATTTTAAAACGGATTTTACCTATTACCTTAACCGCAAAAATACTGTCGATTTTGGGTTAAGTTCCATTTATTATAAGCTCCATCCGGGCAGCTTTCAGCCTCTTGGCGCCCAATCATTGGTAGCTCCTGATGTCGTTTCCACACAACAGGCCCTGGAAAGCGCCTTATACCTGGGCGATAAGTTTGACGTGACCGACGATCTGTCGATAAGCGGTGGTGTAAGGTATTCGATCTATAATTTCCTGGGGCCGCAAACAGTGTATAACTATGCGCCTAACCTACCCAAAACAAGCGCCAACCTGTTGGATAGTACCTATTACGCAAGTGGTAAGTTTATTAAAACTTATTCGGGGCCCGAAATCAGGCTTTCGGCCAGATATCAACTGGGCGATAACCTATCGATCAAGGGCGGCTATAACACACTCAGGCAGTATATTCACCTGTTATCAAACACAACTGCCATATCCCCCACTGATGTTTGGCAACTGAGTGATCCCAATATCAAACCTCAATATGGTGACCAGGTATCATTAGGCCTTTATCATAATTTAAAATCAAACACCATTGAAACGTCGGTCGAGGTTTACTACAAACGATTAAGGGATTATCTCGACTATAAGAGCGGCGCTAACCTCGTATTAAACCATCATATTGAAACGGATGTGGTAGGTACAAAAGGCAAAGCATATGGAATTGAGTTTTTAGTAAAAAAAGCCACCGGGAAAGCCAATGGGTGGATCAGCTATACTTATTCGCGCACGTTTTTAAGACAAAATGATCCTAATGCCGGCGATTTGATTAATGGGGGGGCTTATTATCCTGCAAATTTTGATAAGCCACATGCTTTTAATTTTATTGGTAACTACAGGTTTTCACATAGGTTCAGTGTTTCTTTAAATCTTACTTACAGCACGGGCAGGCCTATTACCCTGCCTATTGCCAAGTATGAGTATGGTGGTTCCGAGCGGGTATTTTATTCGGACAGGAACCAATACCGCATCCCGGATTATTTCAGGTCGGATTTTTCAATGAACATAGAGGGCAACCATAAAGTGCACCAATTAACCCATAACTCATTTACAATAGGGGTGTATAACTTAACCGGCAGGCAAAACGCGTATTCGACATTCTTTACAGAGCAGGGAGGGGTCATTAACGGGTATAAGCTGTCCATATTTGCCAAGCCTATTCCATTTATTAATTACAATATCAGGTTTTAATTGAAAGCGATGAAAGGAAAACGATATATATTAATTTTATTATTGCTGGGGGGCATATACAATGCCTGTAAAAAGCCTTATAACCCTAAAATTGTTGACTCTCCCAATCATTACCTGGTTGTTGAAGGGGTAATAAACAATGGCAGCGATTCAACCATAATAAAATTAAGCAGAACGGTTAACATCTCAGGCAATGTAAGCACAAGCGGAGTTGATAATTGCGCGGTATCTGTTGAAGCCGAGGGGGGAACAGCATATTCACTTACACCCCGGGGAAATGGGACTTATGTTATACCGGCGCTTAACCTGGATGTGTCAAAAAAGTACCGTGTGCATATTATCACTAACGATAATAAAGAGTATGCGTCTGACTATGTTGAGGTAAAAAAGACACAGCCAATTGATAGCATAGGGTTTAATATTAAAAATGGCAACATGCAGGTTTATGCAAATACGCACGATGCTTCCAATAGCTCCCGATATTATAGGTGGAGTTATGAAGAAACGTGGCGCTTTCATGCTAAATATCAATCGGCCTATATGGTTGATCCTGTGGCTAAAGCAGTTGTTTTTCGGCCACCCAGTGAGTATAATTATTACTGCTTTGCGGGGGCCAAATCCAGTACCATAGTTATAGGATCATCAGCTAAGCTGTCACAAGATGTAATATACCAGCAACCGGTAACAACCATAGCCTCAACATCTGAAAAGATTGAAATGCGTTATTCCATTTTTCTGAAACAGTATGCGTTAACCAAAGAAGCTTATCAGTTTTGGGAAAATATGAAGAAAAACACGGAGCAATTAGGAAGTATATTTGATGCGCAGCCATCGCAGTTAACAGGGAATATCCACAATCTTAAAGATCCGGCTGAGCCTGTTATTGGCTATATAAGTGTAACCAACATTCAATCGAAAAGAGTATTTATTGACAATGCCGATCTCCCTCGCGATTGGGCGCCTACATATCCATATGATTGCGGTCCCCTTGATACTGCACTCTTTTTTAATCCCAAAACCAAACAAAATGATGTACTGGGCATCATAATTAATGGTAATGCAATACCTGTGCTTGATATAACCGAGAAAATGAACGTAATAGGTTATACTTATTCATCAATTGAATGTACCGATTGCAGGATCAGGGGACGAGTACAAACTCCCTCATTTTGGAAAGAGAGATAAAAAAGTTTATGAATGATGCCATGAAAATAAATCAATAAGGTTTGGCTATGAATGAAATTAAAAAACTTGCTGTGGTTCCGATGATTTCCGGCATGTTACTGTTGTCAGTGAACGGGGTGGCGCAAACTATAAGCCAAATCTCCGACAGCTTTAACAAATACTATCAGGCTACTGTACAGGAAAAGATTTTTGTACATACTGACAAAAGCGCCTATATGACCGGCGAAATTTTATGGTTTAAAGCGTATAACGTTGACGCTACTTATCATAAGCCGCTTGGTCTTAGCAAAGTTGTATATGTTGATGTATTGGACAACAAGCAAAATGCCATAATCCAAACTAAAATAGAAATGAAAAACGGCCTCGGGAGTGGCTCTGTTTATATACCAGTATCGGCAAGCAATGGTAATTATAAGTTAAGGGCCTATACCAACTGGATGAAAAATTTTACTCCTGATTATTATTTCGAAAAGAATATTACCATTATTAATCCTCTAAAATCTCCCGAAGCCATAACTAAAGTACAGGCACCGGGCTACGATGTTCAGTTTTTCCCGGAAGGGGGAGATTTGGTCGCGGGTATTAACAGTAAAGTTGCTTTTAAGGTTACGGCATCAGACGGTACAGGCTTAAGTGAATGCAGAGGTTTTATTGTTGATCAGAAGCACGATACGGTAGCGCGCTTCCGGCCATTGAAATTTGGTATTGGCAGCTTTTTATTCACCCCGATAGCCGGGAATGTTTATACGGCTGTTATTAAATCGGGCAATACCCCGGCTGTTACCAAAGAGTTACCTGCCGTTGAAAGTCGGGGTTATGTAATGGCTGTAAAAGATGCAGGTAGCACACGGGTGGAGATCACAGTAAAAGGCGCCGGCGTTGAAGCTGGCGAATTATATCTGTTTGCTCATACAGGCCAATCGGTTAAAGCCGGCATGACAGCACCTTTTAACAACGGCAGTGCCATTTTTACGCTTGATAAAGCTAAATTGGGCGAAGGAGTGTCGCACTTAACAATTTTCAATAGCGCCAGACAACCCGTGTGCGAAAGGCTTTATTTTAAACGTCCCAAACAAAACCTCATTATCGAGGCCTCTGCTGATCAGCCTTCATATACCCGCCGTAAAAAGGTAAGTGTGGACATCGCTGCCAAAGATTTTTCGGGGCGCGTAAAACCTGCTAACCTGTCAATGTCGGTTTATAAGATTGACTCATTACAAAATATTGATGCCGGCGAAATATTCAGCTATCTGTGGCTCAAGTCAGATTTACGTGGAAATATTGAATCGTCAGGCTACTATTTCAAAAATTCCGATGCTGAAGCCGACACGGCCCTTGATAACCTCATGCTAACACAAGGGTGGCGAAGGTTTCAATGGGATAATGTATTTGGTAATAAACAGGCGGCATTTAGTTTTTTGCCAGAGTATGACGGGCACCTGATTACCGGTAAAATAACCAATACGCAAACCGGTGGTATTGCCAAAGATGTAGTAGCTTATTTAAGTGTCCCGGGAAAACGGGTACAGCTGTATGCCGCAAAAAGCGATTCGACAGGCAGGTTGATTTTTAATACACGACAACTTTATGGTCCCGGCGAAATAGTAGTTCAAACCAATTCAGAACGGGATACCACCTATCATATTGATATTTTAAGCCCTTTTTCTGAACAATTCGCAAAATCCCCAATATTAAAATTTAACCTAACCCGGGGCATGCAAAGTGCCATTGAAGAACTAAGCCTGGGCACGCAGGTTCAAAATATTTATTTAGGCAATAAGATCAAGCACTTTTATGAGCCGCAGGTTGATAGTTCGGGTTTTTATACAACCCCCTATAAAACCTACCTTTTGGATAACTATACCCGCTTTACTACAATGGAAGAGGTATTGAGAGAGTATGTAAAGGAGGTTTGGGTTAACAGATCGCAAAAACGGTATCACATCAAAGTATTGAATGGTAATGGATTTTTAGATGGCGACCCCTTAGTGATGCTTGATGACGTACCTGTTTTTAACATAGATAAGGTTATGGGTATTGACCCGTTGAAAGTTCGTAAGCTGGAAGATGTTCCGTACCGGTATTATTGGGGACCATCTGTTTACGAAGGAATCTTAAGCTTTACAACTTATAAGGGCGATCTTGGCGGTGTTGAAATAGACCCAAAGGCAGTAGTGCTCGATTATGAAGGTCTGCAATTACAACGTGAGTTTTATTCTCCGGTATATGACACTGAACAGTCAGTAAAAAACAGGTTACCCGATTTCAGAAACCTGCTTTATTGGGGGCCGGATATCAATACTTCAGCCGCTGGTAAAAATCAGTTGTCGTTTTATACGTCTGATCAAACAGGGAAATATATAGGAATTGTACAAGGGGTTACGTTACAAGGTGACATCGCAAGCCAATATTTTAGCTTTGAAGTGAATTAACTACTATTAAATTTCTACAGGATTTATATTTTGTGATTTCCTGATTTAATGTTGAATATCAGTAATTTACAGCCACCAAAAAAGGCACACCGCACAAAAAAGTGCTTAATTTTCAAAATAATGAACTTTTTTGAAAAAACAATTTGTGTAGAATAAAATGGTTTGTATATTTGCACACCCAAACGGAGGAGTGGTAGTTCAGCTGGTTAGAATACATGCCTGTCACGCATGGGGTCGCGGGTTCGAGTCCCGTCCATTCCGCTAAAAGCCTTACTGAAAAGTAAGGCTTTTTTGTGTTTTAAGCTTTTTTTATTTTAAGTTCTACAATTTGTGTAGATCAAAAAGGTTTGTATATTTGCAACCCCAAACGGGAGGAGTGGTAGTTCAGCTGGTTAGAATACATGCCTGTCACGCATGGGGTCGCGGGTTCGAGTCCCGTCCATTCCGCTAAATCAATATTAAAATTGAGCAAAACCCTTCAAATGATATCATTTGAAGGGTTTTTGTTTTTAGACTAATCCAAATTATTCATCTGAAACCATAATTCAGGTGAGTAATCCGGTGAGTCAATCAAAGTAGCTCAATGACTCACCAATTCCGTTGCAACTGTTTGATATGCAGCATGTTCGGTAAATGAACATCTTGCGCTCAAGTGATGAGAAAATTAATTTTGTTTCACTATTAATCCTCATTTCCATGAGAACAAACGTCAATCTGCTTTTCTATTTGAAAAAGCCAAAGAACTATCAATCAGGCCCAATGCCCGTTTATCTCCGGTTTACTGTTGACGGTAAACGGTCAGAAACCGCCGCCGGAAGAGCCTGTGAACCCTCCCGCTGGAATAATAAAGCCGGAAGACTTACAGGAACGAAAGAAGATGTCCGTGCCTTAAACAATTATCTCGATGGATTACAATCCAAGGCCTTCGATTGCCACCGGGTCATGACCCTGCACGATGAATTAATCACTGCTGAAACTTTGAGGAACAAGTTTATCGGAAAGGTCGATAAGGTAAGAACAATTACAGCAGTATTCGCAGATCATAATCAAAAGATGCAAAACCTGGTAGGGCATGAATTTGAGAAAAGCACTTTGCAGCGCTATTCAACTTGCTTGATGCACATCAAAGATTTTATGCAATGGCAATTCAACGTATCGGACCTGCCTGTTACCAAAATTAGCTTTTCCTTTTTAAATGATTTTGAATACTATCTGAGAAGCATCCGCAAATGCGGTAATAACTCTGCGATCAAATACATCAAAAATTTTGGAAAAATCGTAAGAATCTGCCTTGGTAATGGATGGTTAACCGTAGATCCTTATCTCAACTATAAACCGAAAACTTCGAAGGTTAACCGAATCGCACTAACTAAAGATGAACTGAAAGCGCTCTCGGAAAAGGAGATGCCGATGGAGCGGCTGAAATTGGTGAAGGATATTTTCCTCTTTAGCTGTTACACCGGTCTTGCGTATGTCGATGTAAGTAAACTTAAACGTTCTGAAGTGCAAAGAGGAATTGATGGTGAGAGCTGGATTTATACAAACCGCAAAAAAACCGATACGTTATCCCGGATTCCCTTGCTTCCTTCCGCACTCGAAATTATGGAACGATACTACGAAAACCCGCAATGTCAATGCGACGACAAGGTATTGCCGGTATTAAGCAATCAGAAGGTGAACGCTTATCTTAAAGAAATCGCCGATTTGTCTGGGATCACTAAAGTACTTACTTTCCATATTGCCAGGCACACGTTTGCTACCACGGTCACGCTAAATAACGGGGTGCCGATAGAAAGCGTTGCTAAAATGATGGGACATACCAGTATCAAAACCACGCAGATTTATGCCAAGGTGATGGATCATAAGATCAGTGAGGATATGAGCATGCTGAAGCAAAAGTTAGCTGCGAGTTGACTGAGTGATCGAACACGGGATAGCAGACTATCCCGTGTTTCTTAACTCATAAGAAGGTTCTGATAATTTAAGATGAAGATGACAATGGCAAATAATGACTTAATACCCGAGGAGATCGTAGTAAAACAGATTTACTACATAAGAGGCCAAAAAGTAATGTTGGACAGCGATCTGGCAACGCTCTACCAGGTAGAGACTAAACAATTGAAGAGACAGGTCAGAAGGAATATAGAAAGGTTTCCAGGCGAAGATTTTATGTTTGAACTTACACCAGATGAGTATAGTTTAATTTCAAGGAGCCAAAATGGCACCATGAAACAAGGTTATAATATTAAATATGCCCCGATGGTTTTCACGGAATTAGGTATCAGCATGCTTTCAAGTGTTTTAAACAGTGCATCTGCAATTCAGGTAAACATCAGGATCATGCGAATTTTTATTCGCTTACGCCAAATACTCATAGATAACACAGAGTTGAAGCTGGAAATAGAACGTATCAGAACAAAACTTGAAAGCCAAGATAAAAATATTGACTTGCTATTCGGCTATCTCGATGAACTGATCGAAAAAAAATCACAGCCGATGGACAGAAAAAGAATAGGTTATATGCCTGATACTGATAGCTTTTAAAAAACAGGCATTCAATTTGTCTTTATTTATTCAGGAACACTGGCATGGATTTCCATGCCAGTGAATCCTTTATGCTATCTGTGCCTCAATTGTTATTGTCTTGCCGCGATCAAAATTGCTATGCTCGTCCTGATGTACATATCCGAGTTGATTGGTCAGCAGCTTAGTTTTCCCGATATTAAATTCAAGTGTAGCATCGTGATGATGGCCGTATATCCAATAGTCAACACCGCTGTCCTCGATAAAAGCATCTAAGTCAGTTGCAAAAGCTTCATTTAAAACGCTGTCTAAATATTGTTTGGGATAATGCTGAAACGTGGGCACGTGATGTGACACAACGATGTTCCTGATATCCTCATTCCGGTTATCCGCTCCAGCCTTCAATGCAGTTTCGAGAAATGCCAGGGAATCTGAATGCATTTGGTTGTATTTTTCGACCGAGAACAACCTGCCCTCATCTTTAATCACCCTGAAATCCATCATCCCCCGTTCGATATAACGGGCTTTATATTTCGATATTTTCGACCATAGTGTCGTAAAATGGATCTTGACCCGGTTCAATTCAATAGTAGAATTGTTAAGCAGCGTCACGTTAGATCGGATCGACTCACGAAAAACACCTGACCTGTTGGCTATATCGAAATGGTAAAATTCATGATTACCGGGAACCCAGTAAGTGTGTTCATAATTGTCGGCAAGCAAACTAAAGAAATCACTATGACGGTCAATATCTTTCAATGGTATTATATCTCCCGCCAATAAAAGGATATCTCCATTTATCTGCAAAGGGTTTAAAGCCATATAATTCCGGTTTTCCGGGAATTCCAGGTGAAGGTCCGAGGCTATCTGTAATTGCATAATTGTAAATGTATTTAGTATTTATTTAACGATGGCACACTCAAACTTCAGAAATCATTTTTATCCGCTTCTTTCAGCCATTCATCATTGGACGGATTATAAGGATCCAGCCAGTCTGCTTTGGCATTCGCCCAGGAAAACCATTGCGGATCGGGATCCTGCACAGCCAATGTATATTCCCGGATGAGCTGAGCTCGCTTCCAGCGTTCGGCATCCCTCATCAATTCTTTAAAAGCTTCTTTTTCCTGTTTTTTTCGAGCTTCAAATTCAGCTTTTTCTTTTCTTTCCCGCTCCCAGTTTGCCTGCCAGATCCGCGCTTTCTCCAGGTAAAGTTCTTCTTCTTTTGCAGCCAGTTCCAGCTTTGCCAGTATTTTGGGTAATTGCTCTTCCAGCAAAACTGCTTTGAGATCCTGCCATTCTGATTTTAACCTCGTTTCAATTCTGAAAACAACTTTCCCGTTCGGGTGCCATTCGTAATTACGATACGATTTATCATATACCCTCACCTTGGTTGTCCGCTCCCGAAATGTCACTTTTAATTTGATGTTACGTATCACAACATAATTGCCGTCGTCATGCAGTTCAAATGAATAGCCTCGTACCCTCACGCATTTGATAAGCGTATCCATAAAGCGGAGCGCACGTCCTACGTTAGCAGGTGAAACTTTGATATCCAATTCCCGCTTTGCGGTCATCGCCATGCCTGGAAAATTCGGATCAGTCAGTCTTTTGAGGCTCTCCCTGGCAGCGAGCGTAACCGGCTCGGGTCTGACGAGACGATCAGGCACCCTGAAAGGCAGCTTTTCGGATGCCACTTTCCTGGTATGAATTTTTAGCTGACTAACCTTTTTTACCGGTGCTCCGGCGGGTCGTTCCTCAAATACAGCCGGTTTATAAATTTTGCCCGTCACCGGTAGCACTGGCTGTTTCAGTTTATGCCCTGCCTGGATTTTGGCCCACTGTCCCCGCTTTGGAATAGGAACGTCCATGCGGATACATAACTTACGAAAGCCGACATCAGATATGATATATTTCTTCGCGATCAGCGTCATGGGTGTTTCCCAAACAAGCCGGTATATCTCTTCACGTGAAAATGTGATCATAATACCGGGGCTGCTGCTTTTAATTCTTCAGTATCGAACTCACCCAGGCTGCGCAGGTATTTCAATGTGATGACCACCGAGGAATGCCCCATGATCTTTTGCACCATATAAACATCCTTTGTTCGGCGAAACACGTCAATTGCAGCAGTATGCCGGAAAGAATAAAGGGTTTGTTTGGGATAGATCAGGCCGTGACTTAGCATTTTCTTTTTTTCGCGGTTCCATTGCTTGCCAAAATAGGTCTGGTTGAAAGGTTCGTTAATACCACTGAATATATTATCTTCCCTTTTTAACTCCTGTAATACCGGCTCCAGTTCTTCCCTGACGTAATCCGGCACGTATACCACACGGATTTTGCCGCCCTTATTCTCTGAGCCGTCCAGATGAATTTCTGTATTATCTTTCCTGAAGTGCTTTTTGGTTAACAACCTGATCTCCTCATGCGGACGCAGCAGGCATCCGTAGGTCATTAGGCAGCAACGGTAAAGATTTGTGTGGTTAGCTTTCAGGAAAGTAAATACAGGCTCTAACTGTTCTTTTTCGTAAGCCAGATGGAGTGTTGCTTTAACCCGCCTGGATTCAGTTCTTTTCGCGGCCATCAAATCCTCGTCGATCATTCTTGAAGCAAGGTTAAAAAGTATATTCAGCCCCCGCCGCCTGTTCATGTAATATGTTGCGGAAGAGCCGAAAAGCTGTAAGAACTCTTCGATCCTGGAGGTCGTCAATTCCCGGATCGACATTTCACGTCCGTCCGCTCCAAGAAACTCCATGAAATGGTTGAAGGCGTAGCGTAAATTGTTTTTGTGGTGCTTGCTTAGATCGGATTCGAGCTTTTTATTCAAGGCCTGCTGGAACAGCAGGCCGATTGAATCGTTTTTATTTGATTTGTTCATCCAACAAAAATCCTGTGATACCGCGAGGTGAGTCGCAAACTCGTTTGTAAATTTCCAAAAGTCTTACAAGTCTAATAACGGAAGATATCCACTGAGTGGCATAGCAAACCAGCAAGGATAATTGTTATTCTGTTAATTCAATTCTTTTTAATTCTTTCTTGTAAAACTTTTCGACCTGTACCGTCAAACGACGAACGGTATCAATGATGTTATTTACGACGAATATATTGAGGGAACTTTCATAATTTGCAATTTTGGTATAGCGGTCACATAGACGTTGAAAATTCTTTTTGCCAATGGTTGTGTCTAATTCAAATATGTTGGCGAAATCATCGGATAACATCCGTGTTAAAGTCAATAGCTTCTCGAGGTCATTAACCGGCTGTCTGAAGCCGATGGCCAATTGCAGCACACATTTGAGTGCATACCCTGAGACCTGGCTTAAAAAGAAGGTTGCTATCCCGCAATCGTAATCTTTGGCAATCCGCTCGGCATCTGTTAAAAATGCTCTGCCGATTTTATTCCATTTGGTCCAGATCGCTCTCATCGCCTCTTTTTGCTTCTCGGCTGACTGAATCTGGAACGGGGGCAGTATAAATCCATCTTTAGAATAGATATTAACCCCCTCGGTAAAAACATAATTCCAGAAACGACCATCGGATTTTATACCTTCAACTGCACTTCTGACACTGTAAATAATCGGATACACCTCGGTTTCTTTTGTAATCGAATCTGCCAGTTTTCTTTTCCACACCGCATCTTCATTGTCTGTTAAGATTAGAAGGAAAGTGAAATTTGGGGATTTAACCTCACCGAGGTAAATGATCGCTGATAATGATTGTTCAAGATCTAATATCCCTCCTGCAAGTTTCGTATAATCATCCCTGCGGGGCGAGGCGGACTCTGACATTCTGATTGATTCGAGGTTAACAAGATTTTGCTGTTTTAGTCGAATGTCCTCGGCTGGAGGGGGATGATCTTCAGTGCTAACAGTATCATTATCTCTGGATTTATACTTTTTGCTTTCATAAGGGTAACCACTTTCAATTTGATTGAGCAGCCACGCGGCAGAGTGCAGTTTACAAAGATTATTGTATATGCTCTCCATCTTCAAGATGATGCTTTCATTATTGAGTTCGTAGTCTTGTAGAGCTGCATACAGCCACTGTTGCAGATGATCGCGGTAAAGTTCCACGCCTATCTCTTCATACACTTTAGTTAAAGCAAAAAACGGATTCAACAACTCTTTTTCATATAGATCATTAGGAAAGTAAGCCCATTGCTGTTTGGCTTCCTGTAGCTCCTCAAATGTTATGATATCAGGGCCTTCATCAACACAATCAATTTTGCGAGTAGTCCACAGTACATGGCACGCTTCAATCAGGCGAAACCATTGGCGAACGCTGTAAACTAATTCGCCCGGTCCCCTCTCGCCGATATAATAATCATCAGAGAGGGCCGACTCCTTCAACTTGGTTAACTGTGTTTTTTCAAAACAAGGGTGGTCTGCGAAGAAAAAGAATTCTGAAAACGCAGCATAAGGATTCTGTATCTCCTCGAAATACAGATTTTTAGGATAGTGTTCCCAAGGTACGTAATGACGAAAATACATATAGTTTGATTTAGCTGGCGATGACTTTCATCGCCGGTACAAACTTTTACATATTGTGGTTTCTAACCTAATCGCCCCCTGTACTATGTAATACCGTTGAAGGGATAAATTACTCAATATTATTTCTATATTAGATAAAGCAAGGCTTTTTATTATTTTGTTTAATTTTGAACGAACGCTATATAATAACTTATGAACACGACTGACACATCAAAAAATATACATCAAGGCCGCAACGTTAAACGCTTTCGTGAAATGATGGGACTGAAACAAGAAGCACTGGCAATTGCGCTTGGTGACGAATGGAGTCAGAAAAGGGTGTCTTTATTGGAACAGAAAGAAGTTATAGAAGATGATATATTAAGGCAGGTGGCTGAAATCCTAAAAGTGCCTGTAGAAGCGATCAAAAGTTTCACAGAGGAAGCAGTTTTTAACATAATCGGTAATACCTACCACGATACTTCGAGTTCAGTTCAATATCAATGTACCTTTAACCCTATTGATAAATTAATTGAGTTATTCGAGGAAAACAAAAAGCTATACCAAGAGCTACTTAAAAGCGAGCGTGAAAAAATCGAAATCTTTAAAAATAAAAGTTAGTAATAATTTTCAACTTTGCTAATAACCTAAACACTTCAAGCCTTTTATCGGTTGATCTGTTACTTCATGCGTAACTAATTTTGAACGCCATGAAAGTAACAATCAGAAAACACGCTCTTACAAAGGGGCGTCACCGCCTGTTTTTGGACTACTATCCACCAATCGTAAACCCAAAAACAAATACGCAGACCGCCTACGAAAACCTTAAACTCTTCGTATATGACCATCCGGCTACTTCCGGCGAAAGAAATCATAACAGGACTACGATGGAACTGGCAACAACGATCTGCGCGAGCCGCCAGCTCGAATTACAGGCTCAGAAACATGGAATGTCTCCAAGTTTCAGGAAACACGAAAGTTTTATTGCCTATTTCAGAAAACTTGCCGATCAGCAACGTGGTTTGAACTGGCATAACTGGGATAGCAGTGTTAGGTATTTTCAACTATTCGCCGATAGGGCAGATTTAAGCTTTGCTGAACTTGACCTATCCCTCTGCGAACAGTTCAAACGTTTTTTACTAAGTGAACCCAAGTTGCGCGAATCAAGGTGTGGCATCGGGCATAACAGCGCACTAAGTTATTTCAATAAATTCCGTACAGCATTAAAACAAGCCTGGCGTGAAAAACTCATCAACGATGATCTGCATGCCTTGTCGCCCGGACTAAGAGAAATTGAAGCAGAAGTGGAGTATTTAACGATGGATGAAATACGGAAATTGCTTGAAACGCCCGTGAATGATGATCTGTATAAAAGAGTGGTATTACTTGCAATTTTAACAGGTCTTCGGTTTTGCGATATCAAATATCTTACCTGGAAACAGGTTCGCGGTGAACGGGATAACTACTACCTACAATTCCGTCAGCGCAAAACATACAAACCTCAGCACGTTTACATTTCTAACCAGGCATTTGATTTAATGGGAGAACGTGGCGGTCCTGAAAAAACTGTCTTTCCAAAAGTCAACTATAACTACACCCGGAATATGCTCAAAGCCTGGCCAAGGGAAGCGGGCATAAACAAACACCTGACGTTTAGTTGCCTTCGGCATACCTATGCAACCTTACAACTCGATCATGGCACAGATATCTATACTATATCAAAACTATTAGGGCACAGGCACCTTAAAACCACGCAGCGATATACTCGTGTAATGGACAAGGCAAAGAAAGAAGCAGCGAGCCGGATTGTCCTCGACTTTTGATCTGCGCACACCCAGTCATATCACCGCTTAAACACCTGGAGCTGTTAGCAGGGAAACTGTCAAGGGCCGGCGATAGTCGGTTTACTTGCCCTTGACAGTTTTCATGCGTAGCTATCTTTGTAACTGCGGTGCGATGACTAATCAATATTCAGCGGGTGGGACAGGCAGGTGTGTATGAGGAACGAATACACTCCTGCACGCGCGGCGGTAAGGCTGGCGGCGTAATGGAACCCGGAGCGCGTGGTGTAATGTAGCCACCTGCCGCAGTCGCATGGGCCTCGTGGTCTTTACTTAATAATAAGAATAACTAACCATTGTCTTTCTCTCGCAACTATAATTCACTCGCAATCCACTGTATTTTTGTTCGTCAATTGTACTTTAACGGTCGCCTATAAGATCTTTTTCCAATTGATTGCAAACCATAGCTGAGGAGGAAGATGTTTTATCCAGCCAACGTTTAAAAATGTCGCTTTAGTTGCATGAATATCATTTTACAAATTAAGCAATTTAACCAGTTTGGTATAACTTGATATAGATCAAGCTAATGCAAGGCTTCATTTATCAATTTTGGCTCGAAAATGATTATTACAAACGAGGTAATTTTGTCTTATCTATATTGCCGGCACAAGGCGTATCTAGAATTAAGCGGGAATGTCGGTAGATTGTCTGCTATATTGAGTTCATCAAACGGGAACTTGCCTATTTATCCAGCAAGTTTTTTGATTTCAATACCCTCATGATTTCTGTAAGATCCGCCTCCAGGTTGTTCACGCGTTTATACATATCAGTCGGGTGCCGGAACTTATTATTGATATGGCCCACTGCAAACCAGATCTCAACCACTTCATCAGGGTAGATCTCCTGGTTAGGGTACAGGTTGCGGTTGTCCAGAGCATCGGATTTGGCGACGATAAAGCCATATTTCTGGATCCTGTTCAGCAGTCTCTTGATCAGTATTCCCCGGTCCCTGGTTACGATGATGTGCACATGATCTTCTACGATATCCTCGAACTTTTCCACGAAACGCCCTACTACGATTTCTTTGTTTTCGAGTGTTGGGAACATACTGTCGCCGTCTACCTCGAATGCCCGGTGCGTCCCATTGTTCAGGTAAGGCAAGCTAAAAGATGCAAGTTTCTCCATATACTCCCGGTCTGCGTATCCCTTGGGATACCCAGCGGAGGCCCTGACGGGCACATACAAAATGGTCTCGTTGCCGTCGTTATCTACGCTGATAACCTGGATCGGAGAAATTGGCGGGTGGCTGGCCTGAAGCTGCATGAAGCTACCGGTACGCCTGACCGTACTGGTCGCAATTCCTGTTTTTTCTTTGTCATCAAGGGGGGCGTTTCCATCCTTTTCATCAAGCAGCATCGCCCCGTCGCCCGTGATAAGCCAGGTTAGACTAATGTCTAAGTATGTCCTGCAGATCTTTTCCAGTATGGAGCTTCCGATGCCGCCGTCCCGTTGCTGAGACTTCTTTATATAGCCATTTCCCAACAATAATTGCCTCTCAGCCTTTGAGGGAGAAATCTTTTTGTGGGCTAAAAAAATTAAAAGCCTGTCTATGGGCCTGTTAGGCATAATCTGATAATATTATTAGACTTTTGTCGAATTTTATTTGCAAATAATAGACAATAGTCTAATATTTGTATGTGCAAAGGAACATTATTATGAGCAAAAATAAAAATATTAAATCCACTTATATCAAGAAAAACGGTACCGACTCGTTCCTACACACACGTACAGCGGGTGATACCGACCGGGGGGGCAAAGGATGCGTTGCCGCCGGTGTAAATCATGCGCTGACCTTTACTCGCCATCAACCTGTTTAACACACTTGAATATGACACTAAAACTAACCATCCGGCAGGCGGAAGCGTTGCACAACCTTTTCCGGGAGATCGTGAACCAGGATCCTGCCCCTGATATTACAGAAAGCCTAGTAAAAGACCTGCTGAAGTCGGTCTTCAGAAAACTGGAGGCGAAACTGGCAGCGAGGCTTAAAGGGGATGGCTATAGTATATCGCTGACTGATATGGAGGCCAAAGCATACTATCTTTATTTTAGCCAGCGTTACCTCGGGGAGGGGTGGAGATACGAACAGGCATTCATCAATGACCAGCTGAACCTTTTAAATAAGCTTTACGCATGAGCAAGGTACACCGGACAGGCAACGCCACGCAAAGACAGCGGTTACAGCGGCTGCCGGTTGAGGACTGCAAACCTTTTAAATATGCGCTGCGTCAGCAGGGATAACACCATATAACAATCCTACTGTAACTTTTAAAAGGATCAGCTTTTGAATGACCCGGGCCGGACATTATCGCTGATAATTTCGTTTTACTTTTATTTTATATCTAAACCAACTATGGCACTCGGTAAGCAATTGATTTCCAATATACTCTCGGAACCATTAAAAAAAGAAGGCGTTAAGCACGTAAAAGGCATTTTTAAAGCGCGCCGCGATCATGATATTGTATGCCGCCTGTATTTTCATTACAAGATCAAAGGCCTGCAATATGAGCGCGCGGTTGAAAAACTGAATACTGAATTTTACTTGGGTGAAACAACAATTTCCCAGATCATTATGCAGGAGCGTGATGTGCTCGAAAAGCTTAAATCGGAGGAAGCGGACAGCAAATACCTTCAGAAGCTCCTACCTCACTTCAACTGGTCATAAACGTTATACCTGGCGGAGATCCTCATGACAAGGCCGCAATTGCCGCGGGCCGAATTCAAATTGAAACGGACAGAAACAAGAACCTGACACATGGATATACAACAATACCACGAGGCTTTGGAGTTTATAAATTATTCCGTCGTGGAAGCGCTGGGCTTCAAACCGGCCGGCGCCTCCTCTTTTCTTATAGGAATTTCGGAAATATACCGGCTCGGAAATATAAGCATAGCGTTTACCGCCGGTGATGAGATCTTTGTAACCGTAAGCGATGAGGTGAGAGATATCAGACGGACCACCGAACTGTTAGCCCTCTTAAACAAAAAAGCCGCTGGGTAAAGCGGCTTTTTTGTTTTAGGACAATTGCAATGACAGTACCATATCGGGACGCTGACCCGTGTGTCCGACCTGCATGGCGGTGTCGTCGACGAAGCCAAAGCCGAAACGCAGCGCTCGGACCCGGATATCAGTCCGCTTTCTGCGTTTGTTCTTGGCACGGACCCTGCTCATGGGATTAAAATACTGCTGGTCGCACCAGCCGTGCAGGGCCTGATTGATCTTGTGTTCAAGATTGAAATAATCAGCTGCAGTAGATCCGCTGTCCTGCCCCGGCCCCGGTGCCGCCATGGCCAGTAATAATTCAAGTATGGCGTCCCCCTGCTGGATGGATTTCTTGTTGTCCGTATAGTTAATATCGATCCGTCCAAGCAATACGCAGGGAAATAGAACCGGACTCGCATTTTCTTCGCCCCATTCCAGCTGCCCGATATCCATACCGATAAATTGTAAATCAGGGATCGTGGCAAGCCGCTCCTGTACGCTCGAAAATACATTGGCCAGGATGGCATCTGTTTGTGATGTGCTCATTTATTTATTTTTTTGTTAATATACTGTTAGCCAGTAACCCATAACGCTGGAAAAAAATCCTTAGCAGTATTTTATCGGTAATGCCGGGCTCTTGGTATTCAAAGATGTCTGTTTTACCGCTTTCCCGCCAATCGCATATTCTGATGATTAATGCGCTGTGCATCATTGGCTGAAACGATAGCTATCATCCTGAAAAAAGGCAGACAATGGGGATGCTGTCTGTAGGTGCTGTCTGCATCTGTATACTGTGTAATATCTGCAGCAACCGAAAAAGCGTCCTGCGCAGTTCTGCAAAAAACAAAGCGGCGAAATAGTTACAAAGTGCATTCATTCCGACGCGCCCGGCGGCAGGCCCGCGTTTTCACCGTCAGTTTCGGCCGGTCTTATTAACAGTTTTAATACGCTATAAAATAAGCAGCGGAGCCCTGCTGTTCCCAGGCACTTTGATTATCGGTTATTCCGACAAATGCAGCTTACGGACAAATGCTATACCTGCATAATCCCGGTAGGGGTGCTGGAATCCGGGTTGTCTCATTATTAACCGGATGCCGGAGGGGCGCCTCCCGGATATTGAAATCTGTGGGTTTTGATTGCTAAAAATATTAGTAATTGCTTCATTTTGAGCATGGTGCTTTTTCTATTGAAATGAATAAAAAAACGAATGATTAACGCAACTTTTATCATTGCCAAAAACGCTGTCAATCAATCAGAAACACGGTTTTTTATCTCCGAAATAGCGCCGTACGTTTGTCATGAAGCCGCTTGGAAAAGTAGCGGAAAAAAGAAAAATGACAACCTGTAGCGACGGCTTGGGAATCCCGGAAACAGGGAAAAGCACCAGCTGCTTTATCAAAGGGCCGCCCGCCGCAGGGGCAGGAAATGCCTACCGGTCGTAAGTGTACCCGCGCCTTAATAGTCCCCCCGATACGGTCAGGGGCGGCGCGGTTAAAAAAAAGAAAAATGAAGATCTATATAATAAAAATATGTACCATGATAAGTTCTCTGCTAACGAGGATGCTCGTAACTTTTGACTACGAGGACCTGCGGACCCTTTTTCAAAGCATTGCTCCCTCCTGTAAGTACAGCCTGACAAGACCGCTGCTCGTGGTGAGCCTGACGTTCCCCGGTTTTTCGGGGCTGGCCTCACTCGTTCCGGATATCCCGCTAGCGCTCGGTATCCAGACAGCTGCCCTGATCATGATGCTGATGGCCTTTGTGGTAGAGTTGTTGAGCGGTATAGCAGCATCCAGAATAAAAAAGGAACGTTTCAGCAGTTTTCGCCTCTCCCGGTTTTCATTCAAGGTTTTTATATACCTGGTGCTCATCGCGGTCCCGTACCACTGGTCGCAGAATTACGCGGCTAAGGGGGAGGCGGTCATGGCGGAATGCTTTGACTGGCTGCAGAACTTCCTGATCATCCATATCGCGCAGGAAAACATGGTTTCCATACTGGAAAACCTGGCAGTAATTGAAGGCAAGGAAAAGTCAGCCTGGATCGAATCAATCAAAACTAAAATAACATCATTATGGCGATAAATAAACACACGCTCAGTGAACGCGGATTAAATATAATAAAGTCGTTCGAGGGGCTGAAATTAACCGCGTATCAGGACGAGGCGGGTAAATGGACGATAGGTTATGGGTGTACTTACTATGCAAACGGCAAGGGGATACAACCGGCGGACCGGCTGCCCAACAAGGAATGCGCTGCGGATCTGCTTTCAGCGGTTTTAAAAGACTTTGAGCGGACGGTTAACAGGGTGGTGAGTGCGCCCGTCAACCAGAATCAGTACGACGCGCTGGTCAGCTTTCATTACAATACCGGCAGCCTGCCCTCAAGTACCCTGCTCAAAAAGCTGAACAAGGAAGATTATACTGGTGCGGCGGCGCAGTTCCTCGTCTGGAACAAGGTAACCGATCCCGGAACGGGAAAGAAAAAAGTCAGCGAAGCGCTGGTTAAAAGACGTGAAAAAGAAACGAAACTGTTTAACACCCCTGCCTGAATAAATGAACAATATTTTAAGAGTTATAGGCGGTCTTTTTGCAGGCCTTTTGCAAAAACTGACCGGGCTCACGGCGCTCAGGGTACGCCTGCCCGAAGGCATAGCGATCAGTAACCAGCAAATCGATTACTGTATCACCGTGGTGAATAATATCAAGAACGCCCTGAACGGTGACCTGACAGCCGGACCGGGCCTCGCTGCTCGCCGGCCCCGCCGATGAGCGTATGAGGAAGATGATTGAAGAAGCATTGCCAGGCATATTATCTGGGCTCACTTTTTCGGCCGGTAACCAGCCAGCCGGTCCTGGTGATCTGCTCAGCGGACCGCTTGATAAAATAAAATCCGCCGCTGATGCGGATAAGGACCATCTATACCATGCGCTGGCCGCCAGGCTGATGACGGTCGTTGGCGAAGGCCGTTTAAGCTGGAGCGAGGCGGTGAGTATACTTGAAATCTATTTTAAGCAAATATTCAATAAACAATAAACCATATAAAATGAAAATCGAAAAGAACCAAGCGTTCATCAAGGCTCTCAGTGATGCCGGGGTCACGCAAGCTTCGCTCGAAGTACTGTTTGCGACCCACCCTGAACAGGAAAGCGTCTTTGTGACCTCAGGCGGACTGGCCTTTTTCTCTGAAAGCCCCGCCGATAGTCATTCGCAAGAGCTTGCCTGCGCGGATTTTATTGAAGTTACCCGCGGAGAGACACTATTCGGGGAAGCTTTAGGAAAAGACCAGGCGAAAGCAGCTGCCGGCACAACGAAGAACACTTTAGCGGAGGCTTTTGCCACCGTAGACGATGAGAGAATACCATTTCAAAACAGCCTGATAGAAAAGGCAACCCAATCAATTAAAGGAGATAAAAACTAATGATTCCTGCAGTAAATGTGCAACTGGCCAAGGGCCAGTTAGGCGGTTCTACCGCAACCAACGACAATATAACAGGCGTTTTGCTTACCGGTTCCGGAACTGGAACACTACCGCTGCTTACCCCGGTTAAGCTTGTAAGCTTAGCAGACGCCGAATCCAGGGGCATAACCGAAGAGGCCGAACCGGAGGCCTACCAGTTCGTCCGTGAATTCTACAGTATTGACGGTACACAGGGATGCCCGGTATACCTGATGCTCGCTGCCGCGGCGACAAGCTTAACGACGCTTTGCGATGTTACCGTAGCAACCGGTCTGAAAAAACTGATCGATTTCGGCGGCGGAGACATCCGTGTAGCCGCCGTTGCACGCACCCCGGTTACCGGATATACGCCCACTGTATCCAAGTTTATCGACAGCGACGTGATCGCCGCGGTTCCGAACGCGAAAGCTTTCGCCCTGGCAATGTTTGCCGCACACAAACCGTTGCGTATCCTGCTTGCAGCCCGCGTTAACGATGTGACAAGCAGCACGATTGACAATCCAAATGAACTAACTGCCAATAACGTAGGCCTGGTGATCGGCGGAACCGCAGCCAACGGCGTTACGTCTCTGGGCCTTGTGCTTGGCAGAATCGCCGCTACCGCACCGCATGTCAATATCGGCAGGGTAAAAGACGGAGACCTGCCGATTAGTAACTATTTCATCGGAACGCAAAGTATATTGCCTGACCTGGACAATCCCGACCAGGCTTATTTCAGGCAGCTTGACCAGCTGATCGATGCAGGATATATCACGGTCAAAAAGTATGATCAGAAGGGCGGTTTGTTTATCAGCAACGACCCGATGGCCAGTCCTGAAACAGATGACTACAACAGCCTTACTTTTGGCCGTGTGATCGACAAGGCGGCGATCGTTGCCTACCAGACTTATGTTAATGAGATCAATGATGACATCGATCTTGATGACAACGGCCGGATTGAACCGGTTGTGCTGAAGGCACTCGAGGCTTCTATGGTAAATGCACTTAACCTGAATATGGCGGAGAGCATGAGCAGCGACCCGGTTGTTTATATCGATGACACCCAGCAGATCACGCAAACCTCTACCCTGCAGGTTGAAATAGGCATCCGCCGTAAAGGATACAGCAAATTAATCAATATCAAACTGGGTTTCAATAACCCGCAAAACAACAATTAAAGATGGCAAATTATGTAAACAGTCAGGAACTGGAATGGAAACACGCGGACCTCAGTTTTCTTGGTGTAACGATCCGTGGCCTCCGTGGCTTTAAATACAAAAAATCTACCGAAAGCGAGCACCTGTACGCGGCAGGCGACCAGCCGGTCGGTATCCAGAGCGGCAATAAAAAGATCGAGGGCAGCATCAAATTGTTGAAATCAGAGCTTGATCGCCTGAATAAAGCGGCCAGAACCGCGGGTTATGCTGATTTCAGCGAAGTGCCCTACCAGGCGATCGTTGCGACCTTCCATTATAAAGAAGCCTTCGGCCGCGATAAGCAGACAGACATCATTTCCGGCATCAAATTTACGGAATGGGAGAAAGGCATGGAACAGGGCGCCAAGATGATGGAGATCGACTGCCCGTTCATTGCGCTGAGCTTAAAGTCTGAATAACAGTATTTTTAATAAAATAAATTATAAAAATTGGATCGTGAAAACAAGAGATATAATGCCCCGCAATGCCGGGAATGTTACGCCGGAATTGCTTGCTGCCTGGAAAAAAGATTATCCCGGCGGCGTTTTTGAACTCGTAGTTCATAGCGGCGAATTTGAAACCATTCACAGTGAAGACAGCAAAGCACCCCTCAGGGTGCCTGTTGTTCGCTATAAAGGTTATATGCGCAAGCCGACCAGGGACGAGATGCGCGAACTGACCTCTAAGCAGACCGACCCGGTTACCTACACGGAGATCGTGTTGGATACCCTGTGGCTGGGCGGCGACGAGGAGATCAAAACCGAAGATGAGGTTTTTTACAGCATTATGCCAACCGTTCAGAGCGTACTGGACATCAAGTCATCGGAGCTAAAAAAATTATAGAGGCCGCCCGTGGCGATGTTAGTAGCAACTATCTCGGATTCATTGATACCACGATAGCCTACTACACCACCTATGATCCCTCAACATTATCCGATGAGCGTTGGGCGGAAGTTTATAAACAAATTGAACAATTACGAAAAGAAGAAGCTAAACAATATGGCTAACATTGTCGAATTTACTGTCCAGATACGTGATATTGCTTCCGGCCCGATGCGATCATTGACCAACAACGCGAACTCGGTATTCAATAACATCAGTTCCAGAATCAGCCGCGTCAGTGCTCAGGTACGGCGACTGGATTCGCAGATCCAGGGTTTGACCCGGAGCCGCCAAATCTCGATCGACACCGGTGAGATCAGGAAGGCAAGCCGGCAGCTCGCCGCGCTGGAAGCCCAGTGTATCAATCTCTCCAAAACCGAAGATAAAGCGGAAGGCGGCAAAAAAGATAAAAAGGAGAGCAAGGTAAAGGACTGGCTCGATAAAGGCATCGGCAAGATGTTCGGACTGGGGACAGACCTCATTGAAAAGGGAATGTCCAGAGATAGAGAAGGCGATGCTATAGAAATCATGGGCGGTAAAAAGGGAGGTAAGCTAAAGAACGACCTCAATACATTCGCGGACCGCAACGGGATGGGTGATGATGTATTTAAAGACGGCAGGAAGCTGCTGGCTTCCGGAATAGTACCTGAGAATATTATACCGGGGCTAAAAATGCTCGGCGATGTGGCCCTGGGCGATTCCGGGCGAATGAAAGCGCTTACCGATGTGTTCGCCGAAACGGCGAGTACCGGTAAACTGGCTGCCGGCGACCTCCCTAAATTTATCGACGCCGGTTTTAATCCGCTGCTTGAGATGAGCCGGAAAACGGGCCGGACTACCGCCGAACTCAGGGAAGATGTAGATAAAGGCAAGATCAGCTTCCAGGCACTTGCAGAAACGCTGCAATACGCTACGGGCCCGATGGGTACATTTCATAATGGAATGCAGCGTATGGGAGAAAGCCCGGCAGGTAAAATAGCGGCGCTCCAGGAAACAATTCAGTCGTTGGGTGTTTCCATTGGAATGGCGTTGCTGCCCGCCCTTGGCTTTGCTGCTGATCTGCTCAGCCGCTTTGCAGGCAACAAGCCGCTTATGTATGAGATCGCAGCCGGGATCGGAGCGATGGCAATTGCCTGGGGCTTATATTCTGCCTGGACACAGCGCGCGGTAATATGGCAGGCCATACTCGACGGATTGATGCTTTGGCCTATCGTGCTCGTGGGAGTACTGGTAGGCGGGCTCGTATGGCTAATCAGCAATCTGGAAGGTGTAGGGAAAACATTTACATCTATCTGGCAGATCATCAAAAGCGGTTTTGGTTTAGCCAAGGTGCTTTTTAGAGAATCATTCCAGGAATGGGTTTATACATTCGATTTTCTCTATCTTAAAGCCAAAAGTATCTTCCAGTATATCGGCCAGCTGATCAGCAACACCGCCCGGGCTATTGACCTGGCTCTAAAGCGAGACTTTTCGGGCGCAAAAAGTGTACTCACCGCTCACATCAGTACAGATGCAGACAAAGAGATCAGTGCGCTGAACAGGAAACGTGCAGCCCAGTTGGCCGAAAACAGCAGGGAGTTCGCCGGGCATTTGCAATCTGTAAAGGCCGGTTGGAACGGGATAGGTATTAAATGGAATAAACGTAAAAACGAAAACGGCAGTTCCCCGTCCGAAAAGTGGATACCCACAGGAGTAACAACGCACGCTGCGTTAGGATCGGCAGGAACTGTTCCTGCAACGGTCGGCGAGACTGCCAAGGGAATCGGCGGCGGCGGGCAACGGAACCAGGTCATCAATATCGCCAAGCTTGGTGTGGATCAGATCAGCCTGCATGCTGCCAGCGTTACGGAAGGCGCAGCCGAGATCCGGGCCATATTCATCGAAATGTTTAACCAGGTAATTAACAGCGGTAATGCCGCAGTAAACCCCAACTAATGTTAACAATAAACCAATCAGATACTGTCTTTGACATCGCAGCCATTTTCAGGCAGTTGTACGGCTATAAGCCTGCCCAGATCCCGGAGTTGCCGTCTGCAGCGGCAGAGCGTTCCTATAATTTCAGCCCGCGTGCGCCAATGCTGACGAACCCTTATGGTAATTCCTATTACAGCGGCGAAGATACAATAGGGCGCGAGGTATTCTGCCCGCTGACCATTATGGTCGGCCAGATTGAATATTTTTTCCCCTATACCGTCATCGGTTTTGAACGAGAAAAAATGATCAAGGAAACAGAAATGTCGGAGGCTGGAGGAACGGCCAAGCAGATCATCAGCATGAAGGACTGGAGCATCTCGGTCAAAGGTTTCGTGATCGGATATCAGGAACAATTACCCGGTGACGAGCTGCAGGCGCTCAAATATGTGTTTCAGAGCAAAGAGGAGGTTCGGTTGAAATCAGCTTATTCAGACCTTTTTCTTTCCGCAGATGATCGCGTGCTGATCTACAAGCTGTCCATTCCTGAAAAACCAAGGGTGATAGGCGTCCGTGACTTCGCAATGGAAATGAAAAGCGACAGCATTTTAAAATTAACGATCGATTCAAATTCAAAGTAATGGCTTTTGTACTGAACAGCATTATCAACATAGGCAATTACAGCTTTGCCGGTGGCGTCAACGACCTGGTGATCAAAAAGAACATTCATACGATCGTCGATAGCGCAGTTCTCAAAATACCCGGTGCCGTCCGGATCGTCAGGGAGATCCCTGCCATCAGGGACGCACTTGGTTTTGCGGGGTTGGGAGAACCGGGCAGTGCCGCTAACCGTCGGGCTGAAAGTATCGATATAGCCAAACTATTCAGGGAGGGTGACCCGGTCAGCATCGACCTTGGATACAACGGTGTGCTGCAGAACGAGTTCCGGGGCTTTGTCAGACGGGTCAATATTACCACGCCGGTCAGCATTGAAATGGAAGGCTATGCATGGCAGCTCCGCAACAGGAACATATTGGCCAGCTGGAAGAAAACCACGCTACGCGAGGTTCTGGGGCAGGTTATAGCGGGGACAGATATCGTTTTAAGCCCGGACATACCGGACATGCCGCTGATCAATTACCGGATACCGAACAGGAACGGGCTCCAGGTGCTGGAGTCCCTGAAGGATCAAATGTTCCTGACGGTTTATTTTGATGATAACGTTCTGTATGCCGGCACGGAGGAAACCAGGACAACAGCGACCGGGGGTATTACTGAAAGCATGACCAACCTGGAACAGGTGACTTATAAGATAGGCTATAATTGTGCCTCCGATCAGCCAGACCTGAAGATCAGATCAGCTAAGGAAACCAAGGTACTGGTCAGGATAAAACAACATAGCCGGACCGGCGCTGTCACCACTTATGAGGCTGGAGATCCGGGAGGTGCAGTAGAGGAACGCAATATCCCGTTTACCGGCCACCCGGACAGCCTGGCCTCCCTCGCGAAAAACGGACTTAAGCAACTGAAATATGATGGTTATGAAGGTTCGCTTTCGGGCTTGCTCGAACCCTTTTGCAAACCCGGCTGGAAGGCAGTCATTTTTGATGCCCGGTATGACGGTGGCCGGGCTGGTACCTACTTTATAGAGGGCACCGAGGTTGGTTTCGGGGTTAACGGGGGAGAGCGGAAGGTCCAACTAACCTACCGTTTGTCGGAAAGTTCAACTAACACGGAGGTCAAATGAATGAATTAAATAAACTAAGAAGGTCGTTTGTAAGGCTCGCCCATGCAGGCGGCCCGGTGAGTTTTCATGATGCTGTTGTCGTTGCAGTGGATCAGGACGCTTTTACCTGTGACGTACTGCTGGATGAGGCAGAGGTCTACGGCGTGCGGCTGAGAGCGGTGATGAGTGACAGGAAAAGTATTGATGTGTTGCCGGTCGCGGGCTCTCCGGTAGTGATCGGGAAGCTGGCAGATGATGATTATATCGTGATCGCCTGCGATCAGATCGCCATGTACCGGATAACGACCGGGAACACAGTTCTGCGGGTCGACCCTGAAGGTTTATTGGTCAGTAAGGACGGAGATACCCTGGGGAAGATCCTGAATGACCTGGTCCGCGGCGTATTAAGTATCGCTGCTCCGAAGGACGTGCCCGCTATAACCGAATTGATTGAACGCATAAATGATCTTTTACCATGAGCCTGGATACACAAGATTTTAAAGCGGACCTGAAAGAGGTCTATACCCGGACCTATGAGGCGTCCGGGGACAGAGATGCGGCGCTGGACGCTTTTATCGATGCTTTTGCAGATAGGTTGGAAGCATATATCAGGACAGCCGACATCATATATAACAATGGTTTGACAGCCGGGAGCAACCCGATAACAGGAACTTTTAACGGGCATTTACAATGATTGATTACCTGATGGATGACAAAGACGATCTGCTGATCGTAAACGGCGACTTCGTTCGCGGTGAAAGTAACCAGCAGCAGCAGCGGAAGCTGCTGCTGGCTGAAAAGGGAGAATACCGGCAGGCGCCGCTGGCTACGGTCGGCACGTTCCAGTTTTTGAATGATGAAGGAAGTATCGCCGGTGAGGATTTGCTGCGTGAGATTAGGCTTCGCTTCAGTCAGGACGGCGTGGCGATCCAGGGCATGGGATTTGAAAACGGCTTTTTAAATATCAGAGGAGACTATGTCAAATAATAAGATAATTAAGGCAGGCCAGGCACTGGCCGATATCGCCACGCAGTACACGGGGACAGCGGAAAACGTGTTTGCGCTTGCTGCCCTGAACGGAATTGGGATAACGGATGCGCTGAAGCCAGGGGCAACGATAGATGCGGGTATGGTAAGCGTATTTGAAGTAGCCAGCTACTTCGCGACCTACGGCATCAGCCCCGCTTCGTCGGTTGCTGATGTACAGGTGCTTGCCCCCGCCGGGATAGAGTATTGGATAATTGAATACGATTTTATAGTAAGTTAATATGGCACAAACAATAGAATACTGGAACGGCCAGATCATCAGCAAGGTAAACAGCGATGAAACACTGGCGGCACTGGACCACACCAGCGCGGTGGCCGATTTTAAATTATGGGCTTATATTGTGGCCTTCGTAGCATGGACGGTCGACGTACTTTTTGACCTGCGCGCTGCCGAGATCACCGACACGCTGGCCACCAAAAAACCGCATACGTTGAACTGGTACCGGGAACTGGCGCTGCGCTTTCAATACGGGCAGACGCTCCTGCAGGATACTGATCAGTACCTGAACAGCGGCCTCAGCGATACGCAGATAGCAGCCCAGAAAATTATCAGCCAGGCGGCGGTTACAGAAAATACTGATGGCTCTGTCAGGATGAAAGTAGTGAAACAGGCAGGAGGCGACTACAGGCAGCTTTCCGATGACGAAAAGCTCGCGTTCAGTGCCTACGTCTTTGATACCAAGGATGCCGGGGTACGTGTTCACGTGGATAGCCTGCCTCCCGATGATCTTAAACTGGTACTGGATGTTTACTATGATCCGCTGGTACTCGACGGCGTAGGAGCCCGCATCGACGGAAACGGAGACACTCCGGTCATCGACGCGGTTAACGCTTACCTGCAAAACCTGCGGTTCAACGGAGAATTTGCCAAGACGCGGCTGATGGACCAGCTGCAGGCCGTGGAAGGCGTCGAGCTGGTGGGGATTTTAAGCGCGCAGTCGCGATATGGTATCCGTCCCTTTTCCGAGATCCAGGAGCGGCTCATACCGGATGCCGGTTACCTGAGGGTTATAGAGGATGGTTTCACCATAAATTATTACCCGTATGCCTGATTATGATAAGCTTTTCAATATCGGCTATGACAGGCTGATCATGGAATCCATACCCGGTTTCAAACGAAAACCGGTGCTATTCGCCTGGCTGCGCGCACTGTGCAGCCCCTTTGTGCTGCTTTACAACCGGTTGATGGTACGCCGGGCGGCAGATCTGTACAACCTCATGCATGATGGCAGGGTCTTCAGCCTCCGGGCGGTGCTGAACGACCGTTTTGATACCACTGGGCGGCGTATCTCCATAGCTGACGCTTTCGCCTTTGACCGGACCTTTATTTTCCGGACTGATGAAAATAAACCTTTGTTTGCCGGTACAATAGCGCTTCACAACCCCGGGGATTACGGCGATACAGGTGTAGACTTTATCGTCAACGTGCCCTCCGCGGTCCCGCTCAGCGCGCAGGACCTGGTAGAAATGAACGCCCTGGTGAGGTACTACAAACTGGCAGGAAAACGATTTTTAATATACAGAACGATATGAACAGATATGATTTTACACAGCCTGGCGGTTTCCCGTTTGACCAGGGTGTTCTTCAATTCATGCAGGATTGCATCAATACCGCGGCTTCGGCTGCAAACCTTTCGGGACCAATGTCGATCTTATCCGGCTGCGTGGCCAGCGGCGGGTCGGTCAGTAACGGCGTGGTGATCATTAACGGAGAGATCCTGCCTTTTACGGGCGGTGTCGCACAGGCCAAAGTCATCATTATGGAAGAAGCTACCGCGCTGACTTTCGAGGATAATGCCTCCCGGACGGTAAAGTATGTCCGTACAGCTAAATTCGGCGATAACGGTGTAAGCAGTTATCTATGGGCGAATTTTAAAAGAAATACGGCAGAAGGCGTGCTGGCCCGCCTTGATCGCTTAGAGGGGCTGCTAAGGCCATTTGCCGGTCCCGGAGGTATGGTTTGGTGGAAGGGGTCGATTGAAAATATTCCGGCTGGTTGGCAAGAGGTTGTTGATTGGCGGGGTAAATTGCCGATGCATTGGGATCCGGCCGATGCTGACTTTGACACAGTGGGAAAAATTGGCGGTGCAAAAGATGTAACCATGACGCTGGATAATTTAATAAAGCACACTCACCCTACTAATCGACCGCGTACCGATCATATCGGTGACCAGTATGAAGGCAATTCTTTGAAGAGCGACGATGATCGCGGCTTATATTCGGGAGATGCTATTGCTACTGGCCCTGCCGGAAGTGAAACGCCTACTCCAATGAAAACCATTAACCCCTACGTAACAGGCATGTGGATTGAGCCGATTCTCGGCTTTTTTGACTAAAAAAATTATAATACCATTATAAAGATGACAAGAGCACAATTAAAAGCATTTTTTACGAGAGGCGCAAAGCCTACCGCCGGGCAATTCGCTTCGTGGATTGATTCGTTTTGGCACAAAGATGACGATACTCTGCCTATTAGTAAGATTGGTGGCTTGTCTACCACGCTGGCCGGGAAAGCTGCAAACGAAGATTTACAAAATGAGGCTACCACACGCGCAGGCGCCGATGAGGATTTGCAAATGCAAATTGATGAACTGACAGAAAGCGGCGGCATAGGATATACAGCCGAAGATGTGGCTAATAAAAATATAGCAAATGGATACGCCGGGTTAGATGAAACTGGTAAAGTTTCGGCAAGCCAGTTACCCAGCTACGTAGATGATGTGCTGGAGTTTGCCAATTTCGTAGCATTACCCGCACCGGGCGAAGCTGGTAAAATTTACATTACCACGGATAATAATAATGAATACCGCTGGAGCGGTTCAACCTATATTCAAATCGTCGCATCACCGGGTACTACTGATGCGGTGCCCGAAGGTGCAACAAACAAGTACTTTACCATTTCAAGAGTTTTAAACTCCATTTTAACAGGTATCGGCTTTGGCACATCAACAGCGGTAGCCGCTACCGATAGCATATTGCAGGCTTTTGGAAAACTGCAGGCTCAAATAACGGCTCTGTTTAAAATTCCCACTGGAGGTACAGCCGGGCAAATACTTGCAAAAAACAGTAACGCCGATGGTGATTTGCATTGGATAAATCCACCTGTAGACGGCGCACAAGGCCCGGCAGGTGTTGGAGTGCCAAACGGCGGTACTGCTGGTCAAATACTGGCTAAAAACACCAATACCGATGGTGATACACATTGGATAAACGCACCCTCTGGAGGTGGCGGCGGTTCGTCCGAACCTTCCGGCCAAATTAAATCATTTAGGGTTGATTACGGCGCTGTAGGCGATGGCGTAACGGATGATACGGCGGCTATCAATGCAGCTTTGGCAGCTAATACAGCAATATTTGATACAGGCGATTTTTTGGTAACTAATTTGGTTAACAAATACGGCTGTAAAATATTAGGAGGCGCAAGGATTTTACAGCAAACGGCCAATATCAAACAGCAGATAAATACCGCTTATGCCGATTCTCCAATGATTTTTGGCGAAGAATATTTATCCGCTTTCCATAAGAAATTAATAGCAAAAACCCCTACCACGGTCGTGCTTTCAGGTGATAGCACGACTTATGGCGTTGGTTCGACAAGTGGATATGATCCAACCAGCTTGCTAATAGATATGACCGCGCGTCAATATGTCCAGTCGGCAGTTACATATGTTAATAACGGGCAGTCTGGTAGAACTTCGCAGGACTGGCTTAACACCTATTTAGCCGTTGACTTGGCTGCGAATCCTGATGTATTGATTCTGAGGTGGGGAATAAATGACGGTTGGATTCATCCGGGTACTTCAAAAGACCTTCTTGACCGGATTGATACCGGGCTGTCCACTATTAGGGCAAACGCCAATTTTACCCAGGATAAATTGTCTATCATTTTGCAATCCCAAAATACTACACAAGATGATAACCTTGACCATCGCGGTCAAATATGGAATGAAGAACTGAATAATGGCTTACGTGCACTGGCAAGAAAATATCAATGTTGTTTCATGGATATTTATGGGATATTTCAGGACAGTAAGAATTCAAGTGATTACTTGCTGCCTTATAGCAACGGAAATATTCACCCCAAAAACACCTTTTATGTGGAAATAGCAGCGAAGACATTTGAAGTTTTATTCCCGATATATTACCGGAATGGTGGAGTAAACAACCGGGGCCAAAGGGGTATTACAAATGCTGCCGCCCCGTCCACTTATCCTTTGGCCGTGTCCTTAGATTTTGTTTTAGTATCAGATGGTTTCCCGGTTAATGGCCTTATGATGACTACCAGAGGCGGACTTAATGACGCACAGGTTGTGCAGCGATTGAACAATTATGGCGGTTCAGAATCTATTGAATATTTCCGAACTGGTTTTGTTGGTGATGGAAATACTTTTAACGCTTGGGAAAAAGTTCAAAAGGTAATTACTCCGACTTACGTTGACAAGGGTGATTCAGGCAAGTTATTGACTACAGCCGCTTCACTATATCCATACGGTGTATCTGTTGATTTTGTGTTTAATGGAAACGGGTGGCCGATAAGTGGTATGTTGATAACCACTAAAGGAGGCTACGGTAATGGTGTTAGCATTATTCAGCGGTTGACCAATTATCAAAACCCTACAGTTGAATATATACGGGTTGGCTCATATGATAATTTTGGTACAAGTGGTTGGCAGGATTTTAAGCCCGTTCAACTTATTGCACCTGTTCAAACATTTTTTGATAACGGCATGTCTGGAGTAACCAGTACGAAGAACCCGGTGTTATGGAAAAATGGTTATTCAGCGGATTTTGTTCTCGCAAGCGATGGCTTCCCAATTAACGGGTTTTTAACTACTGTAAAATGTAGTGATCAATTGGTCAGACAGGAATTAACTTCCTATGATACCGCTACAAATATGTACGTGCGTGTCGGCTATACTGGGGGTGGGGGAAACTGGCAAGCTTGGAAACAAGTAACCTTAGTATAACAGGGATTGTTATATTTGGCTATGAAAAAAATGCTTTTGTTTTCAATTGTCATCAATATTATTTGCTTGCCGTTGGCATCAATCTATATCATTAGAAAGATACAGTTTTACAGCGATAATAACACCGATAGCAAAAGCACTTATAGCTTTAATATCTTCCAGAAAATTAAGAATTCTGAATATAAGCTTTTGACCACCGACACTTCGTCGGTGGTTTTTTTAGGTGATAGTTATACTCAAAACTTCGATGTAGCGGAGTTTTTTAACTCGGCTAATATTAAAAACAGAGGTATAATAGGAGATGGTATAGCTCAATTACGAAATAGGATAGATTATATTTTAGCTGGCAGGCCAAAAAAGATTTTTATAATGATTGGCATTAATGATTTACTTAATGGTGTTCCCGCGCAAGTTGTTGCAAATGGTGTAGATAGTTTGACAATGACTATTAAAAAAAGCTCTCCAACAACAAAGATTTATATTCAAAGTGTTATACCAACAAACTGGAAAACATACACCACAAATGAGCTCGTTTTACCTAAAATAAATGCATTAAACCAGCTTTTAAATGAGAACAGTAAAAGGAGTGGTATAACTTACATTGATTTATATCGGCTGTTTTTGGGCAAAAAAGGGATAAAACCAGAATATGACAGCGGAGATAGTTTACATTTAAACGGTAATGGTTATTTAGTATGGCATGATGCGTTAAAGCCTTATTTAAATTAATTGTCCATCAATGAATAATACCCAGTTTTTTTTATAATTAAATGATCTAACAGACGTATGTCTAATAATTCCGCTGCTTTTTTTAAACGCTCTGTTGTTTGATAATCTGCAAACGATGGGCTTTGCGGCGGTTTTAGCTGTTTTAGTAAAGAAAAAAAAATATCATTGCATTGTGAGGCTTTTAAAAGGCTTTTGAAAGGTATTTTTTAAACCAGACATCAAAAAAAAGCAGTTTTTGGGCGAAAAAAAAGGCCCTTTTTAAGCCGCTCAATCAAAGATTATTTCGGAAAAATCAGCAAAAAAACCTCGCATGTGGATTTAATTTTTTATCGCATGTCGAATTCGCGATTTTAAAAAGGCTTAAGATCATTAGCACGGAAATATCAATGTGCGTTTTTTGACACTTATGCTATGTGGCAAGATGCAAGAAACGCATCTGATTACATGGGCGATGCTTTACACCCACAGTCTGTATTTTACGCGTGGCAGGCTGATAAGCTTTTCAATGTTATTTTCCCGTCAATTTTCCGACCAGTCTTAAACAATAATTTTGTGCCTGGGAATGTATTCACAGCTACTCAACCACCATCCGATTATCCCTTGGGGTTGAGCCAATTCGAGGCGAGCTCAACATTTCCGGTTCAGGGGCAAGTAATCACATTCAGGTCAAAAGGTAGCAATGGTACAATAAATCAGTACGTACATGGCCGGGGCTTTTATGGAAATCAGTTTTGGTATAGGTCGGGTAGTACAAGTGACGGATGGTTCCCTTTTATAAGATTATTAGATGGTAATACCGTTGCATCAGGAATTTATACTACTGATCATTATGATTTTACAAACACCATTTCAACAGGTTTTTCAAGTGATCAGAACCTTAAAGGGTTTAGTGTTACTCCGATGAATTCAAGCGCGCGAGCAGCAATTATAGCCAGTATGTCTGTGATCAGCGGGATTAATATTAGATTAAGCTATGATTCCTCGGCTCCGGCAGTAGTAGGGTCTACTTTCGCGTGGACAGCGTTTCTTTGATCGTTGATGGATGTTCAGATGGTTCTATCCAGCTACACGATTGATCCCAACCTGTTGAGGGGCCTTCGTCAAGCGCAATCATTTTTTTGCCACACCATTTGCAAGTACGCTCATTTGGTTTGTATATCCAGTAATGAATATTATACCTACAAATAAGATTTTTAATATACAATAACATACCTTAGCTATTAAAACCATTCGTTAATACTGTAATATACCCAATTTAAAACTATTAACAAAATTACTTTTTTCATGTTTACTTTATTATAGTCAAACGGGGTATTTTAATTGGCGTAGACAGATTGATGACTATGTAAATAATTGATTAGCATTGAAGCCCCTTTAAAACTAAAGGGGCTTTTTGTTATCCATTAATGAATAATAACCTTTTGTCTTTATTATTAAATGATCTAAGAGGCGTATATCTAAAAGCTTCGCTGCCTTTTTTAATCGATCTGTCGCTTGATAATGTGCCAATGATGGGCGAAGCTCTACAGATGGATAATTGTGCAATTATGATATTTGTTGCCATGCTGCTTAATGCACAGGAAAGGTAAACTCTATGTCGAAATGTGTAGTATCGCTGTTGCCAGTATTTACACACCTGTCATATCACCGCTTAAACAACCTGAGCTGTTAGCAGGAAAACTGTCAATGGGCGGCGATAGCCGGTTCACATGCTCTTGACGGTTTTCCTGCGGAGCTATCTTTGTGACTGCGGTGCTGTTGACTAATCGAAAACCCGCGAGTGGGAAAGGCAGGTGTGTATGAGGAACGAATACCCTCCTGCCGCAGCCGCATGGCCATTTTCGTCTTTCAAAATGAAATATTTGTTTGTAGTAACATCCTAATTCAACGTGAAATGGTCCTGCCCCTGGATTTTCTCTTTCGTTTTCTCTTTTCCTCAATCTCACTTTCTGCAACGATGTTAGCACCTCCCATATACATTGGTTCCAGCATCACTTCCAGGAAGCCTGCAGCTGTCTTCCCCACTGCGGACGGCATCTCGCCCGTTGTCGTAAACAAACCATCAGCTACCCCCTGCGCAAGTTCATTCGCCACCGACCTGCTTTCATAATTCTGCGAAGCACCTTCAACCAATACACCCAGCTGTTCCCGCTGTGATATCTCGCCGTTCTTCTGTATATTGGCGTATGCCATCGTATCTTTAAGCTGCCTGTCAAATCCAAACAGACTATCAAAAAGAGACTCCCCGCTTTGTTTAAACGCTACCCGATCAAATTGGCCCATCTTTTTGGAATGCGTTTCGTTCTTGCCCCTCGAAGTGTTCATTGGGCTAAGCTTGATCTTATTGGTTATATCCTTACGACTGACGATAACCTGCACATGCATCTGCTCGCCCTCCTTACGTTCGCCCCGCTGTTTCAAACCCTGTTTTACTTCCGGATCATTATGGCTGTAATACCGATAGTTTTCCAGCTTGGCGAACCATAACAGGTCTTCCTTACCATTGACACCATTCCGGTTAAAGTTCCTGGCATAAGCATCCATCACCCTGACTGCAAATCCTTTCATCTGTTCTATAGAACCCTGTTCGCCAAATTGTTCTTTTAAGAACCTTATCTCTTTCTGACTCGGGCTGATATTGACCAGGAAAAACTTAGCGTCGTCTTTGCCCAGCTTGGCAACATTACCATCGATGCTGCGCATGACCTCATAAGGTTCGATCCTGATCCGCTGACCATTGAACCAGCATTCAGGTTTCTGTTTATGGTCAATCCTATTTTCTTTTTCCAGATAATTTACCAGCCCTGCGCTGCTACCTTTGTTTGCCGCTTCCTTGTTGTCCGTGATATTGATAAACATAAGTCTCCTGATACCCTAAAAAAGAATTAAGATTAATGATGATTAAAGCAAACTGACCTGTGATCTGGTAAGCGCGATCAGCTCATCCTTTTCCCGGCCTGAGGTCATCATACCGAAAGCGTCCCTGGATCTGATGTAACTGTCAAGAACAAACAGGAATTGCTTTTTTAAATGTTCCTTACTTTTTTGGCTTTTCGAGATCGTATTCATCAGGGCATCTATGCCGGTTAGCCTTTGCGCTAAGGCATGCTGATTATTCAGCAAATCCGTATTTGCCTTGAGAACCTGGGTATTGAAACTTTCTATGATCTTGCCCTGCGACACAAATATCCTGTCCATTTCTGTTTTAATCGGAATGAGCAACATATTCTCCTGGCTTTTGATAAAACCGATATACTGCTGATGATTTTTCATCAGTGCATTCTTTAATAGTTCATCATTCAGATCCAGCGGATCTTTCTTGCTCTTATAAAAGTAGTCGACCATCTGGATAAACACCTGCCGTTTGGTCCTGCCCAGTTTAAGGGCGATCTTTTCAAACTTCTGGTCTACCGCGACCGGATACCTCACTGATCTTACATTGATATCTTCTACTCTCATATATTCCATATTGATAGCATAGCTGTTTATACAGTTATGCCATAATTTCTATATACAGAATACTCCTAAGTATCCTGTTTTCTTTTATTTCACAGGCGGAAACGCCCTAAAGTATCCCCGGAGGATACGTAAATCCCCCGTAGCGAAGCGTAGGGCAAGCAAAGTAGGGCTCTGCCCAACTTCCGCTTGCTCCCTCCGCTTTTGCGAAGCGACCACCGCTTTTCTTCCTGATTTGCGAAGCAAATCATTACCTGTACAGCTATCGGCTGCACCGGGTTTATATATTATATAGCTCAATATCTGACTATGCCTATATCGGAATAATCAGTTATTCAGATATGCGGTTATCCGTATAGCCCGATATGCAGATATAACGATATAAAATATCGGGCTACACTTCTCAACCGGCAGGCCAGTAAACCTGGCTGCCGAGTTTGGGGTGGTATGACGGCTGATAACGGATGTAACCATATTCATCGAGTTCTTTGATACACTTATGATAGGTTGCGATAGAGGCGATCTTGCTAACCGTCATCATCGCCTTCCGGGTGATTGAAAAAGGGGTGGCATAACCATTCCGTTGCCAGTGAATGAACAGGCCTGTAAACAGGCTGACATGCGTTGCATTGAGCCGCTCGTCTTTGCTCATGCGTTTGAGCAACTTACTATAACCGGCAAGTTCACTGACCGCAATTTTATGAATACTCATTGCAGTCCTCCTTCCAGTAGCTTATTAATGTCGTCGAGCTTGTAATACATGATGCTGCCGATACGGGTATAACTCAATGTCCCGTTGATCCGCAGGTTCTGTAAGGTGCCCGGTGATATTTTGAGCAGCTTTCTTACTTCGTTACTTTTGAGCCATTTTTTGGACTGGCCCTGGCCATCCAGTTGAACCAGCCTTTTGATTTCTGTTAACAGTTCGCTTTTAAATTCATTCAGATCTCCTTTAGTGATCAGTTCGCTTGCATTCATAATCGCCTCCTTCGTTAAATCATTACTTAATACTTGTACCGTCCATACCGGGTACTAAGCAAAGATGTGGGCAAAGGGATATTTTTCATTACCATAAGCCAAGCTATGGTAACGGCAGTCAAAGCATCGTGCTGAAAAAGAGTGCGCTGAATAGTTTCGTGGCAATTGTTAATGTTTGCCTGCAAAAGAAAAGTGAACGTATGATCAGTTCTTAACCTGCCCTGCGTTTTGCAGGAACGATGTTAAAATGCTGGTTTTCGGCGGGGATGGCAGATGACCTGCCGCTCGGGTTACCTGCGTCACGCGGATAATAGCGCCGTACACGGTCTAACTTGATCGGCTCGCCGTCTTCCTGAAAGTACCGGCAAATCAGTTTGGCCCAGGTGATCGGCATCTGTGAAAATACCAGTTCCTTATCGCCAACTTTTAGCGCCTCGATCTTCTTGAAAAGGTCAACTACCGTGAGGAAATGACCACTGGTAATATTGATGGGATAATCGGTATCCAACTTCTCAGCCTCCCTGCGCTCATCCATCAGGCGTTGCACTTGTTCTTTGAGTATCTTGATCTGGCCTTCCTTCTCTGCAATGATCTCAGCCTGGGTACGGCCAAGGTTCCACTCATCAATACTTTGAAGATATTCTGCAAACCGATTAAGGTGAAACTTGTAGCGGAAGGTTTGGGCATGACTGGAAATATACCTGTCTTTTTGCCTTAACTGTACAACAGTATCCTGTATGACTTCCCACACATACCTGAAGAACTCCTGCTCAGTTGCATCATCGTATTCAGATAGAAAGAATTGGAGATGGTATTTGTAAACTTCATCGAATTCTTGTTCATTTTTTCGGTAAAGCAGGTTAAGAAAGTGGTTGTCCTCAACTTTTTTGTTCCAAAAAAATGGGCGGCCTATATCATTAGTGTCTTTATTAAAATCGAAAGGCGCCCGGTGTTTGAAGTATTGTTCTCGCATAGGTTAGACTTTAACCTAAAGTTAATAATTTAAGCAAAATTTGCATTTTGAAAACGGAAGAATATCGAACTATTTTAAAGGTTCAGCAAAAGGCTTGTGATTTCCGCATCGGTACGATCTCACCAGAACTTCCTCCAGGCACAGGTTTAAAGAAGGTCTGTATTTATAACTTCCTGATCGCCGGACTGGAAATTGGCCTACATGTATTGACCGTCTGTTGGCGGGTTAAGGTATCCCCGGGAATACCCCGAGCCAATTGAACGGACTTTATTGCAAACCTATTTTGCGGATGCTTTTGTTGCCTCTATCGGTAACATATAAAATCCCGTTTTTGTCGATCGCGATGTTTGTAGGGGCATTAAATGTCGCTGTCGTTAAATTACCGTCGCTGTTGCCAGTCCTCTTGGGGATGCCCGCGAAGGTGCTGACCGTGCCATTGGGCGTAACTTTACGGACAACGTTGTTTATCGGCTCGGCCACATAGATGTTGCCGCCGGCGTCGGCTACGATACCTGTTGGGTTACTAAACCTGGCAGCCGTGCCTTTACCGTCCAGGTACCCTGGTACGGTACTGCCGGCAAGCGTGGTCACATTTCCCCGGGTATCTATTTTGCGGATCGCGTTGTTGCCCCAGTCGGCTACGTAGAGGTTTCCGTTCGCATCGAAAGTCAGGCCGCTCAGGTAGCTAAAGTTCGCTTTCAGCCGGGGGCCGTCGCGGTAGCCGAAACTATATCCTGCGAATAGAGCCACATCGCCTGTTTGCGTTAGGGTACGGATGATACCGTTACTGTCGCTGAAATACAGCGTGTTGTTTTTATCCGTTACGATGGCTGCGCTGGTATTTATTCCCGGGAAGATTTCATAACCGCCGCTCCCGATCACTCCGCCAAATTTACTCGAGGCAAAGGTGGTTACAGTGCCGGAGTTATCGATCTTTCTGAATGCTCCGTTCCCGTTATCGATCACGTATATATTACCGGCATGGTCGGTGGCCACATTCCCGGGGAAATTGTACCTGGCATCGGCCAGGGTGCCGTTCACGAAACCTGGGGTGACCTGACCGCTGAATACAATGGCCTTACCGGTGGTATCGATCCGGTAGATCATATTAAAGTGAAAGTCGGATACATATACATTGCCGGGGCCGTCAACTGCGATACCCGTAGGCCATTCCATTAATTGGTACAGGTTGGGGTCGGTGCTGCCTAATGGCCGCACGTAGCTAGCCAATGTGGTTACCATCATGGTATATTGGTAGTTAAAAACTGGCCCAGTGACCTTTGCCGCACCACTGACGGACAGGCTCATATTACCTGTGCCCGCGCTAAGCGGGACGATCGCGGTTATGATGGTTTCCGTCGCAGCGGTAATTTCGGCCGGTTTACCATTGAACCATACTTTATTGTTCCGTGTGTCTGGATCAAATCCGCTCCCTTTAATTTGTACGACGGTACGGTAGGGGCCAGTATAAGTACTGAGAGACAATATAGTTGGTTTTAGGTCGGGACTACTGCCGTCCCCGTTACGCTCCGTATGTTGCTTTTTACATGTGGAAATTATAAGCAATAAGGCTATTAAAAGGGGGACCTTCGCGGTGCTGAGGTATTTTGTGACAGGTTGCATAAATAATTTAGCAATATACAAAATTTAAGTGTCGAGTTATAAAAGAAAGGCAACCTGTTAAATCTATAGAGAAAGTAGAGGGTTTGTCTTGCGGTTATAAATCACTTTAGATTTCTTTGAAAAACAGATATTTCGTATATTTGAAGTACAACGATTTATGGCCAAATACAGTTTTGTACAAATCGTTGAATGATCTTTCAGTGATTTATAACTCATTATAATTTAAGGACTTACAAGCAAGGTTCGATTCCCGCTCTAAAACATCTTCATGTCGCAATGACCCCACCTCAAAAAGTTGGTTTTATTCACCTCATCCAACACTTTGTCACCGCAATATTAACTAACCTTTGAATCTTTTATATAATAACGTTCAAGGGTCTCTTTTAATAAACTCATGTCGGTCTGTTCAACAAGCCGGATCAATTTTTTTCCATCATAGGCAATGTCGATCTGATTTGGCTTAAGGCTACCGGCATTCAATTTCGTCAAATATGCTTTGCCTTCATTGTCGAATTTTCCCGAATTGATAAATGCCGCTTTAATCTTATACTGTTTGTAATAACCGGTTGCGTGATGTTTTTTGAAAGAAAGTAGAGTGCGTGCAAAGAACCACTTCAGCGTGTTCTTCGTTTGATAATCCCCCAAAGGTAAATTGTAATTCTTCATGCTACCTTTGAGTTCGACGACAATGATTTCTTTGGTGTTATTCGACCAAATCACAAGATCGTACTCATAGTATCGTCCTTCTTCTCCGAGATCATCCATGGCTAATAATTTCCCAGACTGGTCAATGTTGCAAAGTGGGTACAATTGCCTGAACAACTGATACATGAGCGACTGAAAAAAGTCTCCGATTAGATTTTGAAGATTGAACTTATTGCCAGTCTGATCAATTAAATCCAGGGTATCCGAGATCACCAACACCGGATCGATGTGATGGGATTGCCCGGTTTGCTCGCTTATTTTAATAGTAGCCGTATTATTGATAACATCGTAGATGCCGGTGCCAAAAAAGGCGGCCATGTTATAGGTTAGGATGCCTAACGACCGGGCCCTGTTTAGGGCTTCACCCGATATTTCCTTGTAGACAAGGACAGGGATGATTTTTCTCTCTTTGCGGGTATGATTAAGCAGCACTTGAACCCGACCAAAAAAACCGTCAAGATCAAAAATTTCGTAGCTTCGGCTGAGGACAACGTCAATTACTACCAATGCATGTTTGGCGTTTTTTAGGTGCTTTCCTCCGTAAGTCGTGTTGATACCGGTCGTTTGCGTATACGCAAAAGCATCCCAAACGAAATTATTATGTGTTGCACCCAATGATGGGGTTTTACGGCTACGATAGATCACATTTTCGTTATCTATCAGGTTAAGGTTTTCAAGACTGGTCAGTATATCGTAAATGAAGATCGAATCGGTCACCATGGCCGCAAAATGATTCGCAAGTAGGCTTTCAATAGTGGGTTGATCCACATAGTTAGCGACCAGGTATTTCACATTATTCTTGTCCTTGTGAATACTTACCAGGTTAAAATGGTTTATTTCTAAAATTATATCATCTAGCGCCGGATTTTTACTGTTGGATGGTTTTAACTGGCTACTGGTAATCTTCAGGGCCTCGTAATACGAAAGTACGCCGCCGCTTTTTTTAATGGCTGAGAGGAGTCGAAAAATTGGCGGACGCCTTCCCCGAGCCAATCCAATGAGATCATCAAAGCTGACGGTTTTAAATTGGGAATAATAAACGAACATGCCTTTCCCAAACGATACTGGATTGCTAGACTGCACAAAACCTTTTTGGACAAAGCGCTCTATGATCTTTCTTGCGGACGGATTTGTTTTCTTTAAGTTTTTGACAAGTTTATCACGTAATTCGTCACCGAAATAATACCGATTATTTTTTTGAAAAAGAGCTTGTAAATAGGCGTCCGGGTCTTGGTTTAGGATAGGTTTTGTCACACTGCTCTTATATTATTTTAATTTCTGATGATACAGTTAATAAGCTATATAGTATATAAGTAGTAAAGCTAATTAATTGCATGTTTAAAAGTTTATGATTGTTTATATTCTGACCACAGTTCGCTACTGTTAAATAAACAAAAACAAGTAAACAGCCTTAAATTTTCCTAATTCAGTAAACGCCCCTCCCCTGATACCTCCTCCAAACCAAGTATTCAACACAAATTAATAGATCAACTAGCTTCTTATCTGCAAATTATCAATGATAATAAATAGTTATCTATCGTTGGCTGGAATGACTTAAACAAATTTAAGTGATGAAATACTAGCTGCTATTGGGTGAGAAGCAACCTCTAGTTCAATTGCAGATAGGTAAGTCGTTATTATGACATAGTCAAAAGCTCTATGGAACGAAATTTATAATTGCAAACGAGCGTTTAAAGGTCTATTTGTGAGGAAAATATATGTTTTACAAACTGTGTAATCCCAAATATATAGGAAATCAAATCGTTTGTCCTGAGTCGACGCTATGCGGCTTTCGTTTTCGAATCGAAGTTTGCATATCGAGCAGACAATTCCTTTTCTGCTTCGTCGAAGACATTCATCTTACCGTTTGAATCTATTATTTCTATAACTGTGGCAAATGACTGTTTGTATTGATTGTTTAGCTTGCCACGCACAAAAAGCCGTAGACGGAGCTCCCAATCACCAGTGAGATAACCCCGTGTAAATTCTTTTTCAAATTGTAATATCGGGTTCCAGGCTAAACCGTACTTGCTGGATGAGGTAATCGAAGTTACTTTAAACCCAACTATAACCAATATCTCTACGTTTGAATCAGAACAACTTAAGCTTATAGAAGCTAAATTCAATAAGGAATTAAGTGAAGTATTAAATAAATTAAAAGCGAATACATTTTGTCTTGTCTCTCAAAAGAAAATAAAAGTCCTCGTAGTACAATATTACCAGGCATTATGTTTACTTCAAAAACAAGCGTTGGTAAACTTGCAAGGATACCCTGCAGATCATCCGTTATTTTATACAGGCGAAAATTTATTGCAATACCTTCAAAACATTGAAAATAAAATCAATTTGCGTTATGAGATCTATTTAAAAGATGCCCGACCTCTTCCCATCAATAAAAATAGCAATGATAAAAATAGCAATGTTAAAATAATGTGCAAGCTAAGCGTTGATCAGCTCGGTATTATTTTGAAAGCCGCGGATGATGTTAAGCTCATAATCGCGAGTTCCTTGAGTATCATATTTCGAATGGTCGTCCCATTTTTAGCTACCGAGAAAAAGACCAATATTTCGTGGGATAGCATGCGAAAAACTACCTATGTCATGGAACAGCGAGACAAAGATGTCGTTATCGCTATTTTAGAAAAGCTTATATCGCGGATCAAAGAATATTAATGAAGCTTATACCAAACACCTAACACAGAATGAACTTGGCTGCCGAAGGTCACTTTAGTTAATTTTTAGTTGGAAAGAGATGGTTCGGTTGGTCGTAAAATATTTGAATAGCATTTTGTTCGGGCAAACATTTAGGGAATTTCTTAATAGGCGAGGTTATTCCCAAGCCGAACCCCGGACCAAACAGGGCTCATTCAGTACAATCTGATGATAGCAAAATATATATAGTCGTAAATTACGTCAATGCCAGCAGCGAATCAGCAGGTTACCGATGATGGTCTGCCATATTTTATGCGTCACCTATTTTAATCCTTAGTTCAGACCACTTTTGATTCAATGAACTTGACCTAGCAACATCTAATATTAAGAAAAATCTCTAACACCTCATTTAAAACAGAGGCATTAGAGATTTTGGCAATTTTGTGAAATAATTTAATTGATTACTTTGTATCTAACTTATATTTTCACAAACCCCCATTGCTGATTTTTGCCCCCGAAGTAATCAAGTTGGTCAACTGCGCTACCATTTCTGAATGGAACTGCGGGATCAGTCCCTAAAGTAACTTCCAGGGCTTTTCCGCTATTTACGTTGATGATTTTATAGAATCCATCGTAGGTTGGCTGAATTAACCAGTTTTGATTGGGGGTGCCAGTACCTGTATAATCCCACATATCCACGGCACCGCCGTTAGCGCCAGACCAACCCCATACCTCTAAACATTTCCCGCCAACATGCATAGGGGTTAACAGGTAGCTGCCATTTGCCGCAGCTTGCACTTTAAATTGCTGATTTGCTCCGGATACATAATCCCATTGATCTGCCAGCGACCCATTAGCAGTTGCCCAGCCACCGATCTCCAAAGGCTTAAAACTATATCTATTGATGATTTGGTACACACTACCAACCTGAAATACTTGGGATGCTCCGGTTTGTGCCCCTTGTACAAGGGCCGCTAAATCCCGTTGATCCTTTACGGCGTAAGTCGACCTGTTAATGAGCGAACCGATATCCCAAAGAAATGGATGAATACCATTCGCTAATGCCTGGTGCATATTGTAATTATACCAATACGCCCTGGAAGCAAGATTGAAGTTTAAAGAGTCTCCCGTAAGGTTTCGGTCCATTACCGCAAATTCGCCCATTATTACCGGGATTCCATGGTCAACGAATTTTGTTTTCATCATTTGGAAATTTCCGCTAATGGTCGATTCCTCACCCCATGTCGGATTGTTCGCAACATCGAAGGTGGTGTGATATCCCGAGCCCCAATAAAAAAATCTGTTACCATATGATTGGTCGGCGTCCAACAAACAGAAGTTCCAGGGAGTGTAGTTATGGATTTCCACCATCAAACGGTTGGATGCCGGATCTGTTGGCATAGTGTTCATCAGATTGTTCGTATAAACAATATCACCTCCTTTGGGCCCCTGGATAACCAGCGTCCTGTAGCTGTTGTGCCCGCCGGTTGACCTCACCGCGTTGATAAAAGTTTGATGATAAGAAAGCAGAACTCTCATCCCTATGCTATCCGTTGCATTAGGTTCATTCGTGCTGGCAAAAAGCAGGTGTTGATCAAAACCACGCATTTGTGTTGCAATTTGTTCCCAAAGTGCTTTTTGTTTGGCGTTAACGGCGGCCTGCGCGGTGGTAGTGCAATTAAGCTCCAACCATCCGCCGTCCCAATGTATATTTAATATCGCATACATCCCATCGTTAACGCAGTATTGCACCACCTGCTGCACACGGGCAAGCCAGGCCGGGTCTATTTTTGAGGTTGTTGAATCCGGTACATGTGACCAATTCCAATTGCAAGGGATCCTTATAGCGTTAAACCCCCTTTGTTTATAGCTGTCGATAAGTGCCTGGGTAATATTGGGGTTTCCCCACCCGTTTTCGTTATTTGGGGCTTCCATAGTGTTGCCAATATTAATACCCAACGTCATATTTGCAGCGATTTGAGTTGCTGTACTGGTCATTCCTGTTTGATCGGGTGCTAGCGGCGAAATATTGTAACTCGGATAACTGGTGGCGGTTAGCGTTTTAGTGCTCGTTTTAACAAGCGATTTAACGTCCGGAGAAGCGATTTGTTGCTTCTTGCACCTTGTCAATGCCGGGATTGCAAGAATGCATAAAAAATAACTTAAAATTTTCTTCATAAAAAAATTGGTTAAACTGGCGGCATTTAAATTTGCCACTATTAATAAATTGGTTAATTGCGAGTGTAAGTGTCAGACAGCATGGTGAAATGAGCACATATATCATTGCCTTTTAGGCTTATGTAGATATTGGCATAGGTAGTTATGTTGAAAACTGCTTTTAGCAAACGGTGTATTAAAAAGATTAATAATAAGGCAGTTGCCATTTCGCATAAGGCGGATTTAAACATTAGTATCATTATTCGATAGGATAAAATGGCCTGAATCGGTTTATTTATGTATTGGTTAAATCTTGTTTTTCAATGCAGAAGGACAATTAATGGAAACAATGCAATTACAGTTAACATAATACAACCGTTGGAACAACGGGCATGTTTAATTAGCGATAATTGAATTGGTACCAGGTTTATAATTGATTAGTAAAACTACAGAAGAGATAATCTAATGATGGGAGGTAAAAGTTAGAAAATACGGCTGTAAATGTTAATTTTTTTAAAAAAAGCACGGGTTCTGTAGGTGTTTTGTACAAACAGTTGTCTTATCTGAAATAGAATTTATAAAATGGTGTAGAGACTCTGTGTTAACTACATAATTAACCGTAACTAAGAGTATTTCAGTACTTTTTGAACAGACGATCCGGATACCCTCTTAAGCGACAACCTGTAACAAGCTTCATTTCAATGTAAGTTCAGGTATGGCCATACATGGTATTGGCAACTCGTTTCATTCAGAGGTAGATATTTTTTTCCGCTGATCAAATAAAGGAATTGACACTTTATCTCGTTAATTACGAATTTATTTTACTTTTATGCTACGGTGTGTCTCGGCTTTCTAAAGGGCCAGGTTCTTGATTATGAAGATATCAACTAAATTTTAATGCGTATAAAACTTTATATTGTCGTTTCAGTGTTGTTTTTTGCTTACACCAACAATTTTGCGCAAAACAGCCAATACCAGTTTTCACGGCTCAATATAAGCAACGGACTCTCTCACAACCAGGTTAATTGCATATTAAAAGATATTAAAGGCTTCATGTGGTTCGGCACGGCTTCCGGGCTTAACCGATATGACGGTTATACTTTTAAAGTATTCAAGCACGACTTAAATAATAAAAACTCCATTAATGATGATTACATAACTAATATTTGTGAAGGGCCCGACAAAAAATTATGGATAAGAACCCGGGCTGGATATTGCTTTTATGACCCGGAAACGGAGCAGTTTAACAATAATGTATCGTCAGTTCTCAATGCTTTCAAACTTCCGGGATATCCGTTCGTCTCCAGGATACTTCACAACGGCAAAGGCGGCTTCTGGTTTTTGTTTCCTGATTCCGGCATTTACAGATATAATGAATTGAAAAAAACTACCACACATTATTATCATCACCATAGTTCAAGCCCATCATTATATTCAAGCTTTGTTACAGATATTGTGCAGGATACAACCGGCAATGTATGGCTTGCTTATGACGACGGCGTAATAGAGCTATTTGATGTAAAACGCAATGCAATTACTTACCATACAGATATTTTTAAAAAAGCTGCTGATAATAAAGGCAGGAACTACTCGCTAACTATTGATAGTGATGGCGATCTCTGGGTGTTTAACCCTAACATGGATTCCGGCGTCTATTATTACAGCCGCCGTACGGGACGGTTTCGGTACATCACAAAAGAATCGGCAGAAACGCCGCTTACATCGAACAACATCACTAATATTATTCAAGCCGACGACGGCCTCATATGGATATCCACTGATCATGGCGGAATAAATTTATTGGATAAAAAAAAGGGGAAAATTACGTATTTACTAAATAGGGAAGATGACCCAAAATCGTTGGGACAGAACACCGTAGCGCTTTACAAAGACAACAAAGGTATTATGTGGGCCCGTACGCTTAGAGAAGGGATAAGTTATTATCATAAAAATATAATCAGGTTCCCGTTATACAGGCACTTTGCCTCAGATCCCCGGAGTCTTAGTTTTGAAGATGTTAATCAATTTGCCGGAGATAAAAACGGTAATTTATGGATTGGTACCAATGGAGGCGGTTTAAATTATTTTGATCGCAAAACTGGCAAGTTTACCCAGTATAAGCACGATCCGGCAAACCCGAACAGCCTCAGCAGTGATAATATTGTAAGCTTATGTATCGACCATGACCAGCAGCTATGGATAGGTACCTATTTTGGCGGGCTGGACCATTTTGACGGAAAAAAATTTATTCACTACAAACATAATGGCAAGGTGCCCACGAGCATTGCTGATGACCGGATATGGAATATCCTGGAAGATTCATCAAACCGGTTATGGATAGGCACTTTTGCGGCGGGTTTGCAAATATTTGACAGAGACAAGAAAACATTTTTGCCTCCCTTTAAGCAAACGGATATCAGGTGCCCGTATACAGCCGCTTTATTTGAGGACAGACTGGGAAACATTTGGGTAGGAGGGTATTTGGGAATAGATAAAATATTAAAAAACGGACGTGGCGTTATACATTATAATAAAAAGAACAACGATCCTAACAGTTTGATCAGTGATGACATCAATAGCATCACTCAGGATAGTCGCGGTCTGATGTGGATAGCAACAAGGGACGGACTGAGCATATTGAACCCTGAAACCAACCGTTTTATCTCGCTGACTAAAAATGACGGGTTGCCCGACAACCAGGTTTTGAATGTATTGGAGGATAACAGGGGGGCCATGTGGCTAAGCACATCAAACGGGCTTGGCCGGATAGCGCTGATGCCAGGCAAAGGCGCCTATAAGTTCCAATTTGAAAACTTTGATGAAACAGACGGCCTGCAGGGCAGAGAGTTCACTGTAAATGCAGCTTTGAAAACCAATAAGGAAGAATTGGTATTTGGCGGCTCGCATGGCTTCAATATTTTCGATCCACTGAGTATACATACGGAAATAGATGAGCCTGAATTAATTTTCACCGGTTTCCAGTTATTCAACAAAACCATGGCAGCCAACGAAGCAGTTGACGGCCATGTTATATTGTCTAAAGCAATTTCGGCCACACAGGAGATAACGCTGAAGCACAATGAAAATGTGTTTACCATAGAATTTGCCTCCTTAAATTTCTTTAACCCCAATAAAATAACGCACCAGTATATGATGGAAGGTTTTGATAAAGGGTGGCTTACTGCAAACACGGCTACCCGGAAAGCTACCTACACAAACCTTGACGGAGGCGATTATACTTTTAAGGTACGGGCCATTGGCCAGGAAGGAAAATGGAAACCCAGCTATATAAAATTAAAAATAAAGGTATTGCCCCCGTTCTGGAAATCTACCTTAGCTTATGTTATTTACGTGTTGCTAATAACCGGGACCCTCTTTTTTATACGTCGGCGCGGAATACAAAAAATAAGAAGACAATTCATAGCAGAGAAAGAAAAATTTATAGTCGAAAAAGAGAAACAGGAAGCAAAGTTGTTAATTGAACAGGAGCGGCAGGAGGTTAAGCGGATGCAAGATCTTGATCAACTGAAAACTAAATTTTTGACCAACGTGAGTCACGAGTTCAGGACACCGATTTCGCTCATCATGGCACCGGTCGAAAAAATGCTTACCCGCGCTGACCAGGAACAGAAACTACAACTGGGCATGATAGGAAAAAACGCCAGGCGATTGTTGAACCTGGTAAACCAGTTACTTGATTTTCGGAAAATGGAAGTTCAGGAGTTGAAACTACATTGCAAGCCCGGGGATATTGTAAAGTTTATTAAAGAGACATACCTTTCATTTACAGATATTGCCGAAGAAAAGGGAATCGACTTTGTTTTTGATACCACTATTGATTCGCTGTTTATCAATTTTGACCATGATAAGATAGAACGGATATTATTTAACCTGCTATCAAATGCCTTTAAATTTACATCCTCGGGTGGCCAAGTAAGCGTATTGCTCAATACAGATAAGGATATCGGCGATCCCCCGCTTGAAATTAAGGTGATTGATACCGGAATTGGCATTCCGCATGAAAAACAAGGTAATATTTTTGAGCGGTTTTTCCAACACGATATTCCCGAATCGATGATTAATCAAGGCAGCGGTATAGGCCTTGCAATAACGCACGAGTTTGTGAAGATGCATGGCGGAGAAATAACGGTTGAGAGTGAGCCCGATCACGGCAGTTGTTTTACCATTAAACTGCCATTTGTTGTTTATGCCGGCCCGCAGATAGATGTAACAGCTGACCCGGAAGTTTATATGGAGAATCCGGGGCGCGATAGCCACGATGAAATTAAAACCATATCTAAACTACAGCGAGCAAATAAAAAGCCGACGGTTCTTTTAGTTGAGGACAACGACGATTTTCGTTTTTATCTGAAAGATAACTTAAAGGATATATTTTTTTTAATCGAAGCTTCGAACGGTAGAGACGGATGGCAAAAAGCCCTATCGCAGCATCCTGACATTATTGTAAGTGATATCAGCATGCCCGAGATGACAGGAATTGAACTGTGCAAAAAGATAAAGAATGATAATCGTACATCACATATTCCCATAGTTCTGCTAACCGCGCTAACGGGTGATGAAGCGCAGATAAAGGGTTTGGAAATTGGTGCTAATGATTACATAACAAAACCATTTAATTTTGAAATACTGCTTTCAAAAATCAAAAATATCTTAACCCTTCGGGACTACTATAAGCGGACGTACAAAAAACAAATAGATGTACAATTGCAGGAAACTCCTTTACAAAACGAAGATGAAAAGCTGTTAATGTGTATCGTTGACTATATAGAATCGAATATATTAAACGAAAGCCTTTCGGTTGAAGAATTGAGCCGCAAGATGAATATGAGCCGGGTATCGCTTTATAAAAAAATTTTAATGCTTACAGATAAGTCGCCTGTTGACTTTATCCGTTCTATAAAACTTAAAAAGGCGGTGTATTTGCTTGAAACCAGCCAAATGACAATCAGTCAGATTGGCTACGAAGTTGGCTTTAGTTCGCCCAAATATTTTACAAAAGTATTTAAGGATGAGTATAACACCACTCCCTCCGCCTATCTCAGTTCAATTCGTCAACAGAAACTGAATGAAAAGATCAGTTAATTAAATTTAATTGCCAGTCCCCCTTTCTTGTTCACATTATGACAGCCACTTGCTCCCGATTTTGTTGTCATTTGAAGTCAAAATTACGTAAGGAAATAAAAAGACATCAAAAGTGGAGTAGTTTTCTGTAATATAATACTCTGATTTTGAGATAATTGTAATGTAGTTAACATTTTGATCTGTAATCATTATCAAATTCGGTATTCCTTTCTTTTTAACAATCATAGTTTCATCCCCCGGAATATAAGTTCAAAGTAATGTATTTAAAAGACGTTGCTTTAAACAATGTTCCACCAATAACCAATAGGACCAACAGTTAACTTTTTTGAATTAGTAAACATGCGTCTGACTGTACCTGAAGTTTTTTAACTGATTGTTCGGGCAGCCGTTTTCATGTGAAGAAACTAACAGTAAAGTAGTTTTCAAAGGTTGTTTTTGGGTATTGGGCTATCTGAAAGATTGATAACAAATAAATTATGAATGAGAGAAAAGCCAATTAATTACTAACCAAAACAATGAACCAATTATCAAACCTTAAAATCCTTTTAAAAGATGGATAAAAATTTACAAAAGAGAGTGAAATACCAAATTTCATTAATTATCGCGGGTATATTTCTTTATATATCTGCCCATGCACAATCCGTAAATATTACGGGCAAAATAACAAACGTCGACGATGGGCAGCCAATACCAGGGGTAAGCATTAAAGTTAAAGGGACAGGCCTTGGAACTATATCCAGCATTGATGGTAGTTATACCATAGCGGCAGATCCGGGCAAAGTGCTGGTTTTTACCTTTTTAGGTTATTCAACACGCGAAATAACTATTAAGCAAGCGGGCGCAATTAATGTCACCCTCAAATCAACATCCAGTAACTTAGATGAGGTAGTTGTTGTTGGCTTTGCTAAGCGAGCAAGAAAAGATCTTACAGGCTCCATAAGTTCCATATCGGGTAAAGAATTGAACAAAACCCAACCAACCACGTTTGACCAGGCCCTGCAGGGTAAAGTTGCAGGTGTTGTGGTTCAACAGGTATCGGGTCAGCCTGGTGGCGGCGTATCTATTCAAATACGTGGTGTGTCGTCAATAAGCGGCTCCAATTCGCCTCTGTACGTCATAGATGGTATCATTATTCCACCGGTCGGTGATCCGGGTAACGGTTCTAATCCATTAAATGCCATCAATCCTGCCGAAATTGAATCAATAGATGTATTGAAAGATGCTTCGGCAACAGCCATATACGGTTCGCAGGCAACGAATGGCGTAGTTGTTATCACTACAAAAAGGGGTAAATCCGGAGCACCGCAGATAACTTATGATTTCTATACCGGTTATCAGGAAATATTCAAGCGGCTGGCTACGGTAGATTTGCAACAACATGCTACTTTAATTAATGCCCGGGCCGTTGCCTGGGGCTTTGATGACAGGCCCGAATATGCCAACCCCCAATATTTAGGTAAGGGTACCGACTGGCAAAAAGAATTATTCCGGAAGGCTCCGATGATGAATCACACACTTACGGTAAGCGGCGGCGATACCAGAACCCAATATTTACTATCAACCTCGTATTTTAACCAGCAGGGGATAGCCCTTGGGTCTGATTTTAAGAGATACTCGATAAGGCTGAATTTAGACAATAAAGCCACTAATTGGCTAAAAATAGGGACCAGCCTTCAATTGGCGCATGTTGATGAAAATGTAGCTGCGACCGGTAATAGCGTAATCAATACCGCGCTAAGCATTACGCCCGATATTCCGGTAACCAATTCTGATGGCTCATGGGGTGGTGTTACCAATCCCGGCGGGGTGGTGCAACCTGTCGCCAACCCGGTGGCATTAGCCAAAATTATCAAAGACCAAAGAAAGAGGAATCAAATATTCGGCAATGTGTATGCCGAAATACAATTTGCTAAAGATCTGTCACTACGAAATGAACTATCCGGTAATTTCGATTTTAATACGGAAAATAGGTTTTCTCCAACTTATACTTTTGGTAAAGGTAATACCAGCCCTAACATAGGTTCCTCTTACGCCGGCCAAAATTTTTATATAGTCATACGCAATTTCTTAACCTATAACCATAATTTCAATAAATTTCATATTGATGCTTTGGCTGGTCATGAATCGCAGGAAAGTACTTTTGAAAATCTTAGCGGCTCGCGAACAAATTTCCCTTCAGACAATGTGCAAGGGCTTAATTCGGGGGATGCTATCACGGCTAAAAATGGAGGGGATAATTCATATTCAAATCCTCCGGGGGGGGCTGCACAGGAATCCTGGTTCGGCCGTGTCAATTTTTCCTGGGATGACAGATACCTGATCACCGGCAATATACGGAACGATGGTTCTTCAAATTTTCCAGCTGGTAATCGTTGGGTTACTACGTATTCGGGTGGATTTGCCTGGAAAATTAATAATGAATCATTTTTAAAAGGTATAAAAGCTATAAATGAATTGAAGCTGAGGCTTGGTTATGGGCTAACCAACAATCAGGGCATACCGGGCAATACCTTTGTAACACAACTTGCATCGGTGTCTAACAGCCTGTCAGGTACAGCACAGTTTCAAAATAATTTAGCAAATCCGGATGTGAAGTGGGAAAAAACTGATTATTACAGTGCTGGAATTGATGCTACGTTCTTTAACGGCCGGCTAAGTTTTACACTTGATGTTTACGACCGCGAAACAAACGGCCTTTTATTACAGGTGCCGCTTCCGGAATACTCTGCTACCGTAGCGGGTTGGGGGCCGGGGGCTATGCAAGCGCCTTTTGCTAATGTCGGTAAGCTAAGCAACAAAGGGTTCGACTTCCAGATCAACTCCACCAATATTAATTCTAAAAACTTTAGCTGGAAAACCGGTTTTACCCTATCGCGGAACATTAATAAGGTGACTTATTTAGGTGCTGGTGGAGATCAGGCTAACTTAAGCAAAAAATCTTATCTGGATGCAATTAACGATGTAGTTGAAAAAACGGTAGTGGGCCAGCCCATTGGCGAATTTTACGGCTATGTATTTGATGGGATATTTTCAAAGCCATCTGATTTTCTAAACCATGCCCGTCCTGCCGACGCAAACGGCAACCATTATCCGATTTCTCAGGCGGGTGGCGGTATCTGGTATGGCGACCGTATGTTCAAGGATTTGAATGGCGACGGTATTATCGACTCAAAAGATCAAACCTTTTTGGGCTCCCCGATCCCGAAATTCCAGTATGGTATCAATAACTCATTTAACTACAAAAAATTTGATCTGAATATTTTCTTTAGCGGCAGCTATGGCAACAAGGTATTTAATGAAATGGCAGTACCACCAAGCTATCCGGGAACTCATACCGCCTTTTTTACATCGGTGTTAAATTATGCAAAATTGGCTCTGGTAGATCCTAACGGCTCTGCATCCGATGTTAACAATGTATATGTTACCAACCCAAACACTACCGTTGTAGGATTGAGAAACGACAATACCAATGTTAATAATCGTCCTAATAGTTTGATGATCGAGGACGCTTCATTCCTGCGGTGCAAAAATATCACCTTAGGTTACCGCTTGCCGGAAAGCCTTTTATCCAAAATATCTGTGCAGTCTGTTAGGGTATATGCCAACGTATCCAATGTATTTGTAATTACAAAATATAAAGGCATGGATCCCGAAATCGGTTCGTGGAACCCGCTTCAGGCAGGTTGGGACAGCGGTTATTATCCGCAGCCAAGAGTATTCACTTTTGGTGCAAACATAACCTTGAAATAATAAAACGATCACCGATTTAAAATATATGTTTATGAAATCAATTCACAAAATTATCATCATCCTGCTATGTGTTGCTGCAATAGCCGGATGTAAAAAGAGTTTTTTGGACCGTCCGTCCAACTCGCAGATCAGTTCTACTAATTTTTATAAAACCACTTCCGATTTAAGGCTGGCTACGGCAAGCCTGTACGCCGGTCAGGAGTGGTATCAATTTAACAATGATGCCTGGTTACAACTTGGTGACATATTAAGCGGCACAGGCAGCGTCCTGTACAATGGCGATTTGGTACAGCTTTTTACGCGTACTATTACCGGACAAAATGGTAATGTAACCGGTGGCTGGGTCGGCCTGTACAATATTGTCGGGCAATGTAATGGCGTTATTAATGCCATACAACAGCAGGCGTCTCCGTCAATTTCGGCGGCAGACAAAAACGCTGCCATCGCTGAAGCAAAATTTGTTCGTGCCGTTTGTTATTATCATTTGGCGGTGTATTGGGGTGCAGTGCCTATTGTTGAAGATAACAGCAAACTGATCAAAGATCCGCTGCTCCCTCGTAATATTGTTTCGGATGTTTATAAATTCGTTGCCAAAGACCTGACTTTCGCAGCAAATAACCTTCCTAAAACGGATGACAAAGGCCGGGTAACTACCTGGTCTGCGCAGGGAATGCTGGGCAAGGTATATTTGACAATGGCAGGTTTGGGTCAAAGTGGCGGCCAGCGCGACCAGAAATTGCTTGACAGTGCCAAAAAGTATGCGGGCAACGTATGTAAAAATAGCAATTTAGATTTGCTGCCCAGCTATTATGACCTTTTTAAGGCGCAAAACAACGATAGCCCGGAATCATTATTCTCGCTTCAATGGGCCGCCGGTGTGGGTTATGGAAGTGGCAACGCTTTACAAGGTTATTTTTCGCCAAGCAACACGCTTATTCCTCAAAAAAATGGGGCATGGATACCCATGCAGCCAACCTACGATTTATACCGGATGTATTCCGATCAGGATTCGATAAGGCGTAAAGCTACTATTATGCTGACTGGAGATGTATATCCCGAATTGCTTCAAGCCTCTGGTGGTTATAAGGCGACCATGGTCGGCCTGAAAAAACACATTATTGGCAACGAAATAGATAACAATTCGCCAACAATGGATGTCAGGTCATCCCCCGAACATAATGCAATTCTTAGATTGGCCGATGTGTATTTGGTATATGCCGAAGCTATTTTGGGTAACAATGGTACTACAAGCAATGGTGACGCCATAACTTATTTTAATAAAGTGCGCGCAAGGGCCGGCGTGGATATTGTGGCTGTGATAACCCCGGCTTTACTGCGTAAGGAGAGAAGGATTGAACTTGCTTTTGAAGGACAATATTGGATAGACCTCGTTAGATATTCTTATTATGATCCAACTAATGCGGTAAAGTTTCTTAATGATCAAGATGCCACTCATGGCCGGATTTCGTTTACTTATGACCCTGCAACGAAAATAGCTACAAGAGACACTATTGCCACTCCAATTACGCTTCCGGCAACTATCAATTCATTTACGTTGCCAATTCCGTCATCTGAGTTGACCAGCGATCCTAAATTGGCACAGCCGCCGGTACCATATTATTAATTAAAACATTTAAAATATTTTGATATGAAAAAGAAATCATACTTAAGCTTGTATTTTTTGTCATTTCTCTTTATGATAGTGGCCTTAATGCCAGCTTGTAAAAAGAATGCGGATGGCGGAAGCAGTGCCCCTCCGGTTATCGCGGCTATTAAAAGTTATGTGGCATCACCTAATGATACGGTTTTACATAGCGCAGTGGCAAAGGGCCAATGGGTGGTAATAACCGGGCAGAATTTGCAAAATGCAACTCAAATATCTTTTGACGGGGTTCCCGCCTCTTTTAACAGTGCCTTGTTCGCCCCCGGCAGTGCTGTTGTACAAATCCCTACTATAGATTTTGCAAAAATTGATACTGCCAAACTGTATACGGTAAAATATGTTACAGGAGCAGGTTCAACAACGTTCGCTTTCAAATTAGGCCCGCCGGCGCCAACTATTAGCGCCGTATCCGATGTGTTTGCCGCCCCTGGCGATTCGGTTTACCTGTACGGTGCCAATTTACTATTGGTTCAACAGTTTTCATATGGTGGAACCAAAATTCCAAAATTTAACTCAAATGCCGATGGTACCTCCCTTGGTTTTCTAATGCCGGCAACCACGTCCGACAAGTTTATCTTAGTAACCACCAAATCTGGTACTGCCCGGGATACCATAAATGCAAAGCCAATCATTTCCGGCATTTCCTACGTTAATCCCAAACTTGGTGATTCGGTTTATATTTATGGTGCTTACCTTAAGACTATCCAGTCAATTTCTTTTGGCGGTGCTACAATTACTAATTTCACCGAGGGTCCACGTGGCGCTTACGTTAAGTTTTCGGCTCCAGATGAGAACAGCTACTCAAGTGGACCAGTGACCATTGTTACCAGTTATGGAACGGTTTCTATTGTTAATAAAGTAAATACTCAAAATAACGATAAAGTAGGTCTTTTAGGAGATTTTGAGTGGGGTGATAATTTTGGTTTTGGCTGGGGCCAATTTGAACATTTAACTGGGGAGTGGGAATATCCCCAATTTAATGGTTCGATGGGAAAAGATCATAGTCAGTTTATGGTTATTGATTGTCCTAAAGATAATCCTGTTTTAGCTGGCGGTGCAAGTGTTTACATCCCATTGGGTAATTCTAATACGGGTAATCACTGGGTGCCTGTGGCAAATGTTACAGATCCTCCTGCAAACTGGGCTCTTCAATTTGATATAAGTGTGGCTCAGCCATGGAAAGGAGGTACTCTTTATATTAGAACTGAATTTGCAGGCGACACTTATGTTGCGCGTTATGAGCCATGGAAAATCCCTAATTCAAATAATACCAAAGCTTTTATAACGAAAGGTTGGCAAACCGTAATTATTCCTTTAACTAACTTCAAATCAAAAGTTGACGAATTAGGGGATGGTGTATCAATTACTCGCATAAGCGATCTATTAGGGCCTACTGGTGCGAATAGTTATAACATGACCCTCAAAAATTTCAGTACTTCGTCAACTGCAACTGGTTTTTATGCCGCTATCGACAATATTAGGTGTGTGAAAATCAAATAGCCTACAGCCCCGCGGCAGCATATTGTTCGTAGGGCTTTTTAACCAATTAAAATAAAAACAAAATGAAAATTAAGTATTGTTTTACAATATTGATATCGCTTATTACAGTTATATCTTTATTCTCCTGTAAAAAATCAAATCCGGCCCCGCAATTAGCAGTAACTACGCTCTCCGTAACTTTTACCGGTGATGGGGGGACCCAGGACCTATCCATTTCAGCTAATGCCGATTGGAACATCACCAATCCCGCTTATTCGTGGTTGCAATTAAATACAACAACAGGCAAAAGCGGCAGCACTGTTATTCATTTAACAACATTATCGGAAAATAGTACTGGGGCAAGCCGCTCTGCTGTTTTATACATAGAATGTTCCAATGGCCAGGCAAGAAGGCTAATGGTTTCTCAGGCCCCCAATTTATACCCAGGTTATAATACATCGCCCAAAGCGCCAGACATGACCGGAATGAGCAGCAATGCCGTGCAACTGGCGGCAAAAATGCGTATGGGAATGGGAATAAATTTTGGCAATACCATGGAATCATACCCAGACGAAGGTGTTTGGGTGAGTAGTAAAATTACCGAATCGTATGTGAAATATGTAAAAAGTTTAGGTTTCAATTCTGTACGGATTCCATGTAGCTGGGTTTGGGCCCATTTAAGTGATAAGAGCAAGGCAACAATTGATCCTGCGTGGCTTGCGCGAGTGAAACAAGTGGTTGGATGGTGTGTGGCTAATGATATGTACGTGGTACTGAATGCTCACGGTGATAATGGCTGGCTGGAACGTAATGTCAATGCAATAAAGAAAGATTCCACTAATGCGATGGAAAAGGCGATTTGGGAACAGATTGCTACAACCATGCGTGATTTTGATGAGCATGTTATGTTTGCCGGCACGAATGAACCTTCGGTTGACAATGCCGAGCAGATGGCCATACTTAATGGTTATCACGAAACATTCATCAATGCAGTTCGCTCTACCGGAGGCAGAAACAGTAACCGGGTGCTGGTTGTGCAGGGACCTTCAACTGACTGTATTAAAACTTCTCAGCTGATGACTACTCTTCCTCACGACCCGGTACCTAATCGTTTAATGCTTGAGGTACATTTCTACGGGCCTTGGCATTTTAATATGGTAAAGGACGGCGATAATGGTCCGGGCACCAAAGCGAGTTACTACTGGGGGAAAGGGAATCTTTCTACTATTGAGCCAGAGCGCAACGCCCCCGATGGAGAAGAGGATGAGCTTGCGGCAGAACTCGGAAAGATGAAAAAGTTTGTTGATAATGGTATCCCTGTGATACTGGGTGAATATGCAACCTTTAGGCGGACTCCCGAATACGGCGCGGGTAATCCTAAGGATACGCTGATGCACAACAGGTCTGTGGATGCCTGGACAACTTTTGTTACCAAAACGATGAAAGCGAATGGTTATCTGCCATTCTGGTGGGAGATTGGTTTTGGTTTAGACAGATCTAATAATGTGGTAAAGGACCAGCGTATGTTAAATGCCCTTAAAGCAGGATATAAACCGTAATGTTAGATTAAAGCGCTTCGATGACGGTACTGTGAAGAGATTAGACAGCACCGTCATGGAAGTGATTTAATCAAATTCTGTGATCCTTATGGATCACGGAATTTTTAAAAGTTTAGCTTAAAGTTATGACTGGTATTGATTGTGAAAGGGCAAATTAAACTAACAAAAATGAACTATATCGTAAATATGAAAAATTGAAGTCAAGGGATATTTTTAGGTTTCCTAATCGTTATCGTCTTATTCACATCATCTTGCAAAAGAACGAAGAGTCCGGATCCGCAATTAACCGTTAGTGTATTCACCATAACTTTTACGGGTGTTGGGGCGAGTATATATCCGTTTCAGTGCCCATTTGAGCATCAGTAATCCCGCTTATTCGTGGTTGCATTTAAGTACAATATCTGGCAAAAGCGGTAGCGCTGTTATTCATTTAACAACATTATCGTAAAATGGTACAGGGTCAAGCTGCTTCGGTGTTTTATTTATAAATTGTTCCAACGGCAAGGCTAGAAGGGTGATGGTTTCTTAAGTCCCACCTCATACCCAGGTTATAATACATCGCCTAATGTGGTAAGGGATCAGCATAGGATAGATGCCATTAAATTAGGATATAGATGAAAGTAATGTTGGAATAAAGCTTTTTCTGTAGTAGCGGTACTGTGAACAGATTAGACAGTACCGTTTTCCGGATTGCGGCAACTATGTGCGATTTTGATGAATACCTAATGGTTGCCAGCTCATAACGAGTCCAATGCAACGGATAATACCGACATCGAATGTTTTAATGCATTATCATCACTTTTGTTAATGCAGTGCGTAGTACCGGTGGTTAGAACAGATATCGCACGCTGATTCTTCAATCCCACAGTACTACAATCGATTTGGCTAATGAATACCTGAAGGTTGACAACGTATAAAAAGCGGTACAATTACCTTCAAACCCTACACCACTGAAAAAGAGTGGAGTGGCTTTAAAAATACGCTAAATTTTACTATGAAAGATCAAAAGTTTGAAAATTAAATAAGTGAGAGTTTTAGTTGTTTATAAGTGGATGTCTGGGGCCTTTACCGAGAGGTTCCGGCATTTTTTTAACTCTGATAATTCTGTTTTCAATATGACGGAAATCAACAGTAATCTATTCGAATGCATGACGATTGCCGCGGCAAATGATACTAGGTTAAAAAAATGGAATATGGAAGATCAAATGATTTCAAAAGCGCCGGAATTAGATGAAAGTGAAATTAAATCTTTGATAGAGGATTTTGATACGATTGGGATGTTGCTTAAGGAGCACCTTACTATCTTCAGTAGCCCCATCTTAACGCCTGAAGCGAAAAAAATGTTAGCCGAAGGGGTAGTCCTTGTTAAGAAGTTTACTCAAAAATGTTTAGAACATTATGGGATTTAGAATATTATGGGATACTCCCGCGAATTTGATATCCGGGCGAATGATTACCTGGTTAAAAAAAGCGAACATGGAAAATCAAATTATTTCAAAAGCGCCGGAATTAGACGAAAATGAAATTAAAGCTTTAATAGAGAATTTTGAGACGATCAGTATTTTGTTGAAGGGGCACCCTGCTTACTTCAGGAATCCTCTCATATCGCCTGAATCAAAAAAAACACTTGACGAGGGCTTGATACTTATTAAGGAATTCACTCAAAAATGTTTAGAGCATTATGGGATGAAGTACCTTTAGAATGAGATTTCAACAATACGCTATGTGGATATGATTAGGCCCACGCAACAAGTTGAAAACTTATAAAGAAGAAAATGGCTCGCCTAGCTGGCCTTGGAGCAGCGTATGTTGAAAATTACGGCCGCCGATAAATAGTAACGAGGAGAAGTAAAGAAATAATATTTTATGAAATATACGATTGCCTGTTTTATGGCATTTTTCTTGGCCGGCGGGGTTTCGGCACAAAATAAGGGTGAGGCTGTTTCTAACGCGAAGATCAACAGTATCGTCAGCAAAATGACCCTTGAAGAAAAAATAGAGATGTTACATGGTAATGCCTTATTTTCTTCGGCAGGAGTACCCCGTTTAGGTATTCCCGAACTCACATGCGATGACGGGCCATTAGGGGTACGTGAAGAAATAAAGCGTTTTGATTGGGCTTCGGCTAACTGGACAACTGATTCTGCCACTTTTCTACCCAATGGTTCGGCAATAGCGGCTACCTGGAACCCGGTTATGGCTAATAAGTACGGGATAGTTATAGGGGAGGAAGCGAACGCCCGCAAAAAGGATATAATGCTTGCACCGGCATTCAATATTTGCAGAATGCCCCTTTGCGGCCGTACGTATGAATATTATTCTGAAGATCCTTATTTAAACAGCCAATTGGCTATTCAAGCTGTAAAAGGAATTCAAAGCCAGCATGTGGCAGCCTGTATAAAACATTTTGCCGCCAATAACCAGGAACTTAACCGTAATAGTGTAAATACCATAGTTGATGAAAGAGCCTTGCGCGAAATTTATTTCCCGGCATTTAAAGCAGCCGTACAGCAGGGTAATGCTTACACAGTTATGTCGGCTTACAATAAACTGAATGGTTATTGGTGCTCTGAGAATGATTTTTTGCTAAATAAGGTACTGAAAGACGAATGGGGCTTTAAAGGTGTGGTCATGTCAGACTGGGCCGGGACGCATCATACAGTTGCAGCCGCAAACAATGGGCTTGACATTGAAATGGGATCAAGCGGCGCGTATGATCGGTGGTATTTTGCCAAACCTTTGCTAGCCGCTGTTAAAGCGGGCCAGGTTTCTGTAAAAACGATTGATGATAAAGTAAGCAGGATCTTGTGGCTCATCTATCACACTTCTATGAGTTCCAATCATCCTAAAGGATTGATCGCTACGCCGGAGCACGCCAAAACTGCATATAATATCGCTGCAGAATCTATCGTTTTGATAAAAAACGACAAGCATTTATTGCCCCTGAAAGCAAGCGCGGTCAAAAGGATTGCTGTTATAGGAGATAATGCTGTACGTACTTTCGCTTTAGGAGGCTACGGCGCCGGCGTAAAAGCTAAATATGAGGTTACCGCTTTAGAAGGGATAAAATCAAGGTTCGGCAAAATAGCCAGTATCAGCTTTGCCCAGGGCTATAAAGCAAACTATCTGGCCAATAATAGTGACGAACAAAACCGTGGCTATGACCAACGCGATCAAAAACTGATTGACGAGGCGGTAGCGCTTGCAAAAACCAGCGAGGTTGCCATTTTATGTATCGGTTCAAACCGTGAATACGAAAGTGAAGCCCATGATCGTAAAAGCCTGGAACTGCCTTTTGGGGAACAGGCATTAGTGAACGCGGTTACGGCCGTCAATCCTAATACCATTATTGTAATTATGGCCGGCGCTCCGTATGATCTGAATGAAATCAAAAAATCGAACCATGCGATTGTCTGGTCCTGGTTTAACGGATCAGAGGCCGGTAATGCACTGGCCGATGTATTAACAGGTGCTGTAAACCCATCAGGCAGGTTGCCATTTACTTTTCCGGTATCGTTAAAAGACTCACCCGCTGCTGCCTTAAATACTTATCCGGGTGAAGGCGCTACCGCTGAATATAAGGAGGGCATACTGGTTGGCTACCGCTGGTACGACACTAAGAAGATTCAACCGGAATTTCCTTTCGGTTATGGGCTTTCCTATACTGATTTTTCTATCAGTCATTTTTCCGCTGATAAATTAAACTACGGAAGAAATGAAACCATCCGTGCAAAATTTACGATTAAAAACACTGGCAGCCGTTACGGAGCTGAAGTAGTGCAATTGTATGTAAGCGATCCTGTCAGTTCGGTTTTGCGCCCTGAAAAAGAATTAAAGGCCTTCGAAAAAGTTTTTCTGCAGCCCGGCGAAACTAAAACCGTCGAACTGGATGTAAAGGTTGGCGATTTGGCTTTTTATGACGAATCAAAAAAAAGTTGGAAAATTGAAGCTGGTGAATTTGTGCTGCAATTAGGTAATTCATCACGCAATATTTTAAAAACCGTAAAAATCGCGGTTAAATAAACCCATTTCAGAAGCAGTTTGAAGTATATGGAAAGTCTGTGAATATACAGGCTATCCGGAATACCGATAAACTCAGAAATAGTTTTTAATGGGGATGCCCCGTTGGCCTTTAAAATAAGTGTAAAAAAAACAATAAATAATATTAAATTTCATGATGAAAAAGTTATTACCCGTTTCAGGTTTGTGCCTGTTCCTGTTCACAGCAACAAGCTTGAAAGCGCAAAACCCTAAGCTTACGCTTGATTTAACTAAACCCGGCGCAAACGTAAGTCCGCAACTTTATGGGTTGATGACCGAAGAGATCAACCATTCCTACGATGGGGGCTTGTATGCCGAACTGATCAGAAACAGGATATTTAAAGACAACCGCAATACGCCGGAAGCCTGGAGTGTAATCAAGGAAGGTGGCGCGAAGGCCACAATTCAATTGGTTGCCACAAACTCCGACTATGTACCAGCAGATCAGCGGCGCCATGCAATTAATGGCGCGTTAACTACCTGTTTAAGATTATTGGTTGATACAGGCGGTAGTAGGGCCGGCATTGCAAATGAAGGCTATTGGGGCATACCTGTTTTGCCTAATACAACGTATAACGCCTCTTTTTATATTAAGGGTACGGAAGGTAAGCCAGTGCCTAACGAGCCATGGGCTCCCAAGCATACAGCTGCTGTAACGGTAATTGCCGATAACACGGCCGGGCCTATAACCGTAAGCATAGAAAGTAATGACGGTAAAACGGTATATGCTTCGGGGACTATTAATTTGGTAAAAAGCACCTTTTGGAAAAAATACGAACTTAAATTAACAACCGGCGCTGGCGTTAAACCAACAACTGATGCCCGTTTTGTTATTTCAACAAACCGTACCGGGGTTTATTATTTTAATCTCGTTTCTTTATTTCCGCCAACTTATAATAACCGCCCTAATGGCAACCGGATAGATCTAATGAAGTTATTGGCCGATATGAAACCCCGATTTTTACGTTTCCCCGGCGGTAATTTCCTTGAAGGCCCGAAATTGAACGATGCCTTCCCATGGAAAACTACTTTAGGGGCGCTTGAAAACCGTCCAGGCCATGTCGGCTCATGGGGCTACCGCCCCAGTGACGGAATGGGCTTACTTGAATTTTTAGAATGGTGCGAAGACCTGAAAATGGAACCGCTGCTTGCCGTTTATGCCGGCTATTCACTCGATGGCGACCATGTGGACGCAGGCCCGCTTTTAAAACCATATGTAGAGGATGCGCTTGATGAAATTGAATATGTTACGGGCGACATACACACCTACTGGGGCGCTAAGCGTGCGGCAGATGGGCACCCGGCGCCTTTTAAACTTAGCTACGTGGAGATTGGTAACGAAGATGGGTTTGATGCGTCTGGCAGTTACGACGGACGTTATGCCCAGTTTTATGATGGCATTAAAGCCAAATATCCTAACCTTCACTGTATTGCAACCATCGGCGGTAAGGACTGGCTTGGGACCAGGAGTAAATTAACCATTCGCAAGCCCGAAATTGTAGACGAACATTATTACCGTAATGCCTGGGGAATGGAAGAGGATGCGGCACATTATGATAACTACGACCGCAATGGCTATAAAGTGTTTGTAGGTGAATGGGCAACAACGGAAGGCATGCCCACCACCACTTTGAATGCCGCCCTCGGTGATGCCGCGTGGATGACAGGTATGGAGCGCAATTCGGACCTGGTTATCCGCTCATGCTACGCGCCATTACTTGCAAATGTAAATAAGGCTACTGCAACCGTGCCGAAAGGATGGCAATGGGAATCAAACCTGATAGGTTATGATGCATTGACAAGTTTTGGTTCGCCATCGTACCATGTACAAGTGATGTTTAACAGCTATATCGGCAATAAAGTGGTGCCAATAACAGGCGCCAATATACCAACCCAAACCAGGCCCGCCACCAAACAGGACAGCGCGGCGAACAACATGCCGAAACCTATACCAGGCATGTTTTATGTAGCTACCCGGGACACCAAAACGGGAAAACTGTTTCTTAAAGTAGTAAATGCAACAGGAAAGCCGCAGCAGGTTGATATTGATTTAAAGGGGGCCGGAAAGTTTTCTCCCGAGGGTATTATCGTGGTCATCAAAGGTGATAAACCCGAAGATACAAACACGATCAGCGATCCTGTAAAAATAATTCCTGTTACCTCCAAGATAAAAGTGGCTGGTGCTAAATTTACAAGGACCTTCGATCCATATTCAGTAAACGTGCTTCAAATAAATACATTAACTAAATAATTAAAACAGGTAAGAATACCAGGACAAAAAAACAAATGTTAATATGAGAAATGCGTTTTACAGGTTATGGATGACGGCCTTACTTATCACGCTTATAGCGGCGTGTTTATACGCACAAAAAGCAACTAACCCCATTATTTATGCAGATGTACCAGACATATCAATAGAACGTGTAGGCAACAGCTATTACATGAGCAGCACAACGATGCACATGAGTCCCGGTGTACCGATTATGAAATCGAACGATCTGGTAAACTGGAAGACGGTAGGTTATGCATATGATACTTTAGCAAATATTGATGCAACAAATCTCACAAATGGCAAAAATATGTATGGAGAGGGTTCGTGGGCAAGTTCTATTCGTTTCCATAATGGCACCTACTATGTGAGCACATTTGCGTCAACCACAGGCAAAACCCACATCTATTCTACAAAGGATATCGAAAAAGGCCCGTGGAAAGCAAGGTCGTTTACCCCCCTAATGGGCGATAACTCCTTGTTTTTTGATGATGATGGGAAGGTTTATATGATTAGTGGGGGCGGGAAGTTGAGGTTGGTTGAACTGAAAGACGATCTTTCGGGCATAAAACCGGGCGGAACGGATGAAACCATTATTGAAAATGCAAGCTTGCCATCAGGCACTACCGGTCTTCCCGCCGAAGGCTCACAACTATTTAAGATCCGCGGCAAATATTATCTTTTCAATATTACATGGCCAAAGGGCAACGTGCGCACTGTTATCATACACCGGGCAGATAAAATTACCGGCCCGTATGAAGGACGAATTGGCCTACAGGACCTGGGTGTGGCGCAGGGAGGATTGGTTGAAGCGCCAAATGGGGCCTGGTATTCTTATTTGTTCCGTGATTATGGCTCGGTGGGCCGTATTCCCTATTTGGTGCCCGTAAAGTGGGAGGATGGATGGCCCGTTTTGGGCACTGGAGGCAAAGTGCCTGAAACACTCGATCTGGCGGCCGGTAAAGGTTTGATCCCGGGCATCGTCGCTTCAGATGAGTTTACCCGTAAAAAAGGCGAACGGGCATTACCACTGGTTTGGCAATGGAACCATAACCCGGATAATAGTTTGTGGTCTGTTACAGAGCGGAAAGGGTATTTACGACTTGCCACCGGCAGGATCGACACCAATTTCCTGACGGCACGAAATTCATTGACACAACGCACTATCGGCCCGGTATGCTCCGGGACAGTTTCGCTCGATATTTCTAAAATGAAAGATGGCGATTTTGCGGGCTTGGGCCTTTTGCAAAAAAATTACGGGTTGGCCGGTGTAAAAATAACCGGGGATAGCAAAGCTATCATAATGATCAATGCAAGCACTGGGAAACCCGTAGAAGCACAGAAAATCTCCTTAAATCAAAAGGTAGTATACTTTAAGGCGGAATGCAATTTTACGAACAGAAAAGACGTGGCCAATTTTTTTTATAGCCTGGACGGGAAAACATGGATACCATTGGGTACACAATTAAAAATGGCCTATACCTTCCCGCATTTCATGGGCTATCGTTTTGCTTTGTTTAATTATGCTACAAAAAATATAGGCGGGGCGGCTGACTTTGACTTTTTCCATATAACAGGTTCCATTTGATATCAATATTTTTTTTAATGGGAAGGTGGTTAACTATTGGGCGGGAAAGCCAGCCTGTTCGACCGGTACATCATATATAATACACACAGAATCTAAAACAATAATGAAAATCAGAAAGAAAGTATTGCCAGTAACAGCTTTTTTTGCTGCGGCGGGGGCGCAGGCTCAAAACCCGAATATACAAGCCATTTATAAGGTCAATGCAGCGCATCCTATCAATTATAAATTAAAAATAAATACAGCAAGTAAAAGCATATTTACTCTTGTCTTCGCTATTATCCTCAGCTTAGGAAGCATAAGTACTCTTTCTGCACAAACTGTTTGGTTAGATCAACTGGATCTCAGCGCAACTACACAGGGTTGGGGCACACCTAAAAAAAACAGGTCGGTTGATGGCAACATCATGACCATTGCAGGCAAAACTTTTGAGCGTGGCTTCGGCACACACGCAGAAAGCTCTCTTTTTATTCAGCTCGGTGGTAAGGCAAAGTCGTTTACCGCGCAGGTTGGCATTGATGATGAGGTGAAAGGGCGTCAGTCCGCCGTAGAGTTTATTGTATATGGCGATGGAGGGAAGCTTTGGTCGAGCGGTGTAATGCATGAAGGTGATACTGCCCGGCTATGTAATGTGAAACTTTTGGGTGTGAAGAAACTTGAGCTGCTGGTGACCGACGGAGGAAACGGTAACAGCAGCGATCATGCCGAGTGGGCAGATGCAAAATTTGAGGCGGATGGAGTGGCAGGTTTCACTACTTATTATCCTGTCCCAAGTGAGCCTTACATCCTTACCCCTAAGCCATCGGCAAAACCGAAGATTAATAGCGCAAGCGTTTTCGGTGTCCGCCCGGGCTCGCCGTTTCAGTTCAGGATACCTGCCACGGGAGACCGGCCAATGACCTTTATGGTTGCCGGCTTGCCTCAGGGACTAAAGCTGGATCAAAAAACGGGAGTTATCACTGGTAAGCTTGTAAAAGCCGGCACTTACGTTATTCAATTGAAGGCAAAGAATGCGAAAGGTATAGCCGAAAAAGGTTTACGCATTATCTGTGGTGATAAAATTGCACTTACCCCGCCAATGGGTTGGAATAGTTGGAATTGTTTCGCTGGAGAGGTTTCTGCTGAGAAAGTCAAGCGCGCTGCGGAAGTAATGGTGAAAACCGGACTTGTAAATTACGGATGGAATTATGTAAATATTGACGACTACTGGCAAAATAACCGGGATTCGAAAGATCCTTCCCAGCAAGGCAGGTTCCGGGACGAAACTGGTAATATAGTTCCTAATAAAAGGTTTGGAGATATGAAATCCCTGACAGACTATGTGCATGGCTTAGGTTTAAAGATCGGCATCTACTCCAGTCCTGGTCCCTGGACCTGTGATGGCGGTGCCGGCAGCTATGGTTATGAGCTGCAAGATGCCGAGAGTTATGCCAAATGGGGTTTCGATTACCTGAAATACGATTGGTGCAGCTATGGGGGAGTACTAAATGGAATACCTGGTAACGACCCAAACAAAGTAGTCTCCATATCTTACAATGGAGGGTATCAATTGTCTACCGCCGTCAAACCATACAAAATAATGGGAGATTATATCCGTCAGCAACCCCGCGACATTGTTTTCAGCTTGTGTCAGTACGGAATGTCGGATGTTTGGAAATGGGGCGGTTCGGTAGGTGGAAACACCTGGCGTACAACAAATGATATAACAGACAACTGGTCCAACGTTAAAAGTATTGCATTAGCTCAGGATCAGTCTGCAGCCTGGGCTAAACCCGGTAACTGGAACGATCCGGATATGCTGGTTGTAGGAACAGTAGGCTGGGGTAGCCCACATCCCACCATGCTTAAACCAGATGAGCAGTATCTTCACTTCAGCCTTTGGAGCCTTTTCTCAGCGCCTCTGCTAATTGGTTGCGATATGGAAAAGCTGGATGCCTTTACCCTGAATTTATTAACAAACGATGAAGTGATTGCTGTCGATCAGGATGCTCTTGGCAAACAGGCTACCTGTGTTCAGACTATCGGAGATTTGCGCATTTATGTAAAAGAACTTGAGGATGGCAGTCGTGCGGTAGGCTTTTGCAATTTCGGTCTGGAGAAAGTGGATATCTCTTACAAGGATCTGAAAAAGCTTGGTATCTCAGGAAAGCAAAAGGTGCGTGATCTTTGGCGTCAGAAAGATATTACGACAATACATGCGGACAAAGAGGCTCTTTCGGTGAAGGTTCCGATACATGGAGTAGCTTTGTACAAATTTACGCCGATTAATTAGCAGGATAAGCTCTGTTAACCTGCATCTATTTTTCTACAGGTTCAGATCGCCTTAAGACCGGGCAGAATGAATTCATATTGGATATTAACGGATTGCTCAGTAACTGATGAATTGACCATTATAAATTATGGCATTGATGAATTACTTGAATAAATCCGCATTGCTATTACTGTGCCTGGTATTTATACTAACTAAAAAGAGAGCTGCTGTTGCAACGCATCGTAAAGTAAGTACAAAAGTAAAAACTGATAAAGGCGGCAAATGGATGTTGCATTTTCCGAAATTTAAGGCAGGAGGCCCGTATGCTGTCAAAATTTCTGAATCAGGAAAGCCCGACTTCGCAATAAAACTAACGAGAATTCTTGTCGGGGAGTTACGTTTCAACGGCAGAGAGATGCAAAAAAACCTTATGCCCGCATTAAAACCTGGGCCGTGGGCGGGTGGTAATAAGATTGCAGTAAAAACGACTCAAAATCAATTAGCAAAACATGAAACGTACCAAATTAAAAAGTAAAATAATGAAAACAAGACTAATGCCAGTTGCGCTACTTGTATTAAGTATTGTACTTGCAACACACATTACGGCTTCTGGACAAATAATTGCCAAACATCGCCTGATTGTCATTACAGACATCGGAAACGAGCCTGACGATTTTATGTCGATGGTCCGGTTGATGCTATACGCAAATCAAATCGACGTTGTAGGGCTCATCGCTTCAACATCCATTCACCAATCAAAAAAGGTTAGCCCAGAACTCATTGAAAAAGTCATTCGTAGCTATGAGAAGGTGCAAATGAGACGGCCATTAAAATGCACTATGCGCAATTAGGCCTGACAATCAAAAGGATCTTTTCTGACCTGAGCATCCTTCCCGCCAAAACGATCGCCCGGCTCTACGATGAGTTGTTGACAAAGGGCACAATGGGCAGGAAGGTACTTTCTATTAACGGGTATCAGAAAGCATATTTAGGCGTTCATTATCAGGTGGGTTTTGATGAAACGCAAAGGGCGAATTTCAATCCTATACCCTTGAAGGACAACTATGTTAAAACGCCGGAATTTTTATTAGCCGAAAGTGGCTTAAGCCCCTATTATAACAGGGAATCCGTTCTCGCGAAAATCAGGGAAAATTATTCCGGATATCTGTCTAATACGCATGCCAGTTTGGCCCACTGGCGGCGTAATCCGAACTTCCCGCTCATCATCAATAATCTCCGAAAAAAAGGCTGGCGTGACTGGCAGATATTAGCCGCAATGGCCGATTTTCTTCTACATGAAAAGGCAACGCAGATAGCACCTCCGGCTAATTTTAATTCCCAGGATGACTGGCGGGCGGCTTTTAAAACAGCATATGCCGAACTCAAATCAACGGACGAAAAAGACAGCTATATGGAAGTGCCGGCAGAAGAATTAGCCGGCCCTCATTTTGAGCCTTATTTAAATAAGGTTCCGGCCGATATTCTGGAGGTCTATGGGCTTCAGAAAAACATGGATTTCCCGAACTTTACTGCTTTCAGGGCCATCCTGGATGCACGGTTCGCTTTTTATTCCGACGATGTTAAAGAGCTGAGTCCTTTTAATTTTTAATGATTTCCGTTCGATGTAACAAATCTTTTTCCCAAATAACGACCGCTAAATAAATGATCCAGAAAATATACAAATACCGGCCCTTGTCCGACTTTTTATTCAAAGAACTACAATACCAGGAGCTGTATTTTGCATCCTATCAGGAACTCAACGACCCTTTTGACTTGAATGTACGGATTGATTTTTCGGTTGAAAAACAGGAATATATCAGTGAACTGGTTCGTTATCTTTTTAAGACCACGCTCATTCTTAAAGACGAGAAATTGACCTCGAGGAAGAAGCAGAACAACAGCAAGTTGGTTGAATTTATACATGATGAAGAAAAATGCGCGCGTTTTGAAGAACTGATCTATGGGCATATTCAAAGCGCAAAAGGCACCGAGCGGTACTTATTTTTCGACATGCTCGAAACGGCCATTGTCCGGTCGATCAGGGAACTCAAACTGAAATTCTCTTTTGATTTGGCAAACTTCAGGTCGGAGATTTTAAGGATCACCAGTAAATTTCTGAACAACAGTTATGCAACTTGCTTCTCGGAGGATCCTGCGAATTTCCTGATGTGGTCACATTACAGCAGCAAGCATAGCGGTATTTGCCTCGAATTTTCGCTTCAGGGCATTGCCGGATTCAATTATGAAATGACCGGACCACGAAAATTTGACGAAGGTAAACCAGGGGACCGGTATGCCCTCGGGCATATTCCCTTCCGGCAGTTTGTAGACAGTGTCAGCCGCGTAAATTATGGGGAAGAACAGCCCTGCGTTAATTTTTTTGATTTCGCCCCGGTATTTGCCAACGAATATGATGTGGATCTCATCAATTTAAGCAAAAGCAAGTGGCACGGGTATGCCCGCCATCGGCAAAATCTCTTTTTAACAAAAACAAAAGCCTGGCAGTACTAAAAGGAATGGCGGGCGATCGATATCAATTTTAGAGCACCCAAAGAACCGGAGGAACGAATCCGGCATTATCCGGTTGAATCCTTAACTGCTATATACTTTGGGACACGTACTCCTGAACCCGTTAAATCGCGCATTCACAAATTGTATAAAAATAAATCGCATGAACCGATGTTTTTTGACTGTAAGCTTTCCAATGGGATTGCGCTGGAATTTGAGACATGGCAGCCAGCGGAGGAAGACTATTAGCTATTTTATCATTTTTCCTGGCTGAAAAAAAACCGCCATCCTGACCGTGTAACAACCCTTACCAGGCTACATCATCTTGAAATACCCGTTAAATATTCAACTATAGCTACAGGTTCCGATAAGATCTTTACTTTATAAAGCTGCTCTGCGTCAACAGGAGGACTTCTTAAAAGATGATGAAAACGTTTTTCGGTTAAAAACACGTCCGCATATCCTACGGCAGAACAGGAGTGAAGCAAATCAAAATAGTCGTTGCTTTTGTAGCGCTGATCCTTGTTTACCGCCATTGCCGCATGTATGGCTGCCATTAAATACATGTGGGGAGCGTACTGTTTAAATAGCCGGATATGGCTTTCGGCGCTGACGTTGTTTTTTGACGGTGCGAGTTTCCAATCTGCATAGCTCTTTATGATTGAATTTAGTTCGCGCAAAACCAAATCCTTGAATAGTAAAGGCTCTTCATTCTGGGCCTTTGCCGAATTAAATATCCTGGCGATGATATCGCCGGAATTCTCTTTTTTCGCATGGTTGCCGTCCACATACTCCTCGAGTGTGGATTTACATAATTCGTCAAAACGGATATTTTTTAAGATCTCGGGCATTCCGTCGAAGCCTTTGAGGACGGTTTGGCTAAATATCGGGTTGGATTCAAAGACAGTACTTAAGTGATACCTCGGAATCAACGGCTCTCCGGAAATTGCCCGGTCAACGTTAGCCAGTACATTGAGATTTATATTGATCGTGTTAAATATAACACCTTGTCCGATCCTATCGAAGACTTTAGCAGTTGCTTTACGCCGCGGCTCGTCGATCTTGTCCATCTCATCAATGATGGATGATGATATTACACAAACGAGAAGAATCAAGCGCGTTAATCGGAGATAAATTCAGGGTTCCTGTACGAGTTCTTGATAACGAAACCAGAGAGCCGATCACGGCAGACCAATATTTCTTTTCAATAGAACATTTGATCCCCCGAAATAAATAGTATGATCAAACGGATGCAGTTTTTATTGAATGGAGTCAATGGCGCAAGATCAGCAAGTCCTTTTACTGATTACAATTTCTTTACGCTAATAATTATAAAATGAATTTATTAATTCGTTTTTTGTCTCGTTTATCGGCCAGTAAAGATTGTACGGTTGAGCCTGTTATTAAGTTCAATAATGATTGGAAAACCCAAATGTTGGGGATAAAGTCAAAAAACAAATCATTACGCGAACAACCTGGGAAAATCAATCGGCGACTTACTCTGAGGGGTATTATTATGGTAAAATCATTTTGATCGATGATGGTTACGCTGTGATTAAGTATAAACATTTAAGAGCACTTGAACGCGAAATGCTAAAAGATCTTTTATGGGTTTCCGAGCTTGAATGGGAAAAAGTTCGAAACTAGATAGCATACAAAGAAATGTATGATCCGTGGTCAAATAAATTCTCTTTTGTGATTAAAGGACAATAGCGCTAGGTGTAATGCGGTTTGCCGGAACTTTGATCACTACGATGCCGCGAGGTTCAGGGTCTTTTGCGGTCGAAACTATCTCCAACTTAATGTTACTCTCAAATGAACCGATCCCATTAGGTTTTGGCAATAAATCAAGAACCAGCAAAATACCGACTTTCGCGGATGTATTTTGATATTCCTTAGCCTGCCCCAGATATTTTATTTTTAGTGCGTCAAAAGATGTGTTTTTAAATTCCCGTTTAACTTCCGTGCAAAAATTAAATGAAAGGTACTCGAAATAAACATCAGCACGACCACCTGCCACATTCATTTCCTCCACCTTTATTTTACCTCTCAACATAACAGGCTGCATGTACTCAAAATAGTCAGTTTGGAGCACATCTTCTTTTGGAAAGGTTCTGGTTTGAAATAAATATTTTGCTTTAGAATGATTGGCCCCCGTGTTATCCATGCGAAGTTCCAAAAACCTAAGCGAATGAAATAGGATCGTATTGAATGCCTTTTTGATTTCCGGATAGCTGTATGTGCTAACAGCCTTTAATCCATTAGTTAGATCGTTGAATTGCTTTTTCAAAATCAAAGAAACGTCAGTGGTTTGATCTGCCGTATATGCCACAACAAACTTATCAAATTCTGTTAAGGCATGAGCAGGAAGGTAAGCCAGTGAGGGGACAGCATCCGCCAAAGATCTAGATACTGCCCCCTCACCATTTCCCGATTGCCACGATGATTTATAAATTTCTATATCAGCGTGTAACTGCTGGGCTATAATAGCCACTTCCTGATCCTTACTAAGTTGAAGCCATTGCTCTAAAAGGAAAACCTTTTCCGGCTGTTCAATAAACTTTGCCTGAATGATGGGTCTGGTTAATAATTCAAGGCCGCCGGTTGCAACCTTTTTAAATATAGTGCGGCTGCAATCGTATATTTTGAGCATGTACTTTTCTATAACGACGATTGGCTCAAGCCACGCAGGTGTTGTGAAATGTTCGAGTAACATGGTTAAATAGTCCGCCATCTCATACCAATAAAATATTTCGGTATTACGCAGGCCTATCCAATGAATCTGTTGATTATAATTATCCCAGGCATTATAAATCGAAAGTGCGCGTGTTAACGCTTCCACCTGCACTTTCAATTCTGATATATTTTCCCGGTCAACGAACTTTTTCAATGTCAAAATCGCTGCTGTATAAACATCTGCGTCGTACCTGCCGTATGCGCCGGCTCGTCTGAATAATCTCATGGCCGAATCAAAATTTATAATGGCCAGGGTTTGAGTTTCTGAGTTAAGTGCCTTCGTAAGAAAACACATACCTAATTCATAAAGAGCGTCATCCTCTCCGACTTTAGCGGTGACGAATTCAGTTAATTTATCTACAAGATCTTCTGTTTGAAAGTCTGTATAGCAAACACCTGTAATTTTGGCAACGTATTTTAGGTATTCAGGATTATCAGTGGTTTCAATGCCTATCAAATAGCCTATCAGGCGATACCTTTTGGCTTTATTTCTGACCGCGATCTCGAAAGCGCCAAGCAGAAAGTAACCACGAATCATCGATTGACCAGAAACATCACCGGCACGATTCAAAAGTGTGTCAAATGTGTAAGCTAATTTTTGTGGCTGAGTACAAAGCGTTTCTATTGCATTTCTGATAGCTATCGGATCATTATTGTCTGTAAAGCATCTAATAATAATTTCTTGTATCAAAGGTGAATTAGTGTTCTGATCAAAAATCTTCGCATCTTCCAATAATATTTTCAGGAACTCGTCCATCATCTTTGAGTTCGCAACGACATCGATCAAATCATGGTAAGCGTTTAATCCTCCCAGGTCGTCGACGCTGACTAATTGGCCAGATTGCAATAATTTAATCAACAATTGTTCTATCTCTTTCATCGCGATAGGCCTACCATAAGAAGTCATCACCTTTTGCATGTAACCGCTGCTTATTGTCGATATGCGCCAGTAACGTCGGCGATGCAACCGACGCGATTATGATTTGTAACGAAGGCAAAACTTTGCAAAGGCCTTCTAATCCATTGATCAAATTATTAAGGTCTTCGGGATTTACCTCTTGAGCAGCGGGAGAATCAATCACTAGAAAACCTGGATGTCGGCCTAGACCGCGTTCTTCAGCAACAGAAATCAACGCGATGGTAACTATAACTTTTAATCGTAACTGCTCACCCTTAGATACGTTAGAGTAAGAAGTTGGACTGCCATCTTTATCAATTTTAAGGTGTGGATTGCTCGTTAGTGCGACAGACTGGTATTGACTTAGGCCTACTATTTTACAATAACCTAAAATCCTGTCATTAACATCCTGTAACAGTTCGTCCTGAAGATCTTTGAATCTCGCATGTGTAATTTTGATCGCCGTCTGTAAGATCTTGTTCTCGTCGATAACTTCCGCTACCGGCTTCTCTTTTTCATCCTCAATCACAGCTGGTTTGACCGACTCAACAGTCCTTGCTGTTTTGTATTCTTCCTCTAATATTTCCAACCTCGTCACCTCATTCTTAAGGCCATCCAGTTCGGTTTGCGCTGCACGGACCGTTTGTAGGTTTTCTTCATACTCATCCATGGCAGCTTTAAGGTCAGTTATGGACTGTGTAAGATTAGCATGCCTGAGTTTTTTTGACCGGACACTATTTTTCATTAGGTCGCACATTGCTGCTGATGCTCGCACAGATTCTTCCAGTTCGGATAAGATAACGTCGGAATCTTCGGTGTCGATCATTCTTTTATCACAGATCGCGCAAGTATGCTCATTCTTTTCCTTTTCAAGTTGCTCTAGAGTAATTTTGCTTTCACAATGAGGGCAACACGTAGGGTTTAGTCGTTTAAATACTGCATTAGCTGCTTTGTCTTCTAAAAAACTGTTGAGCTTTTTTTTGTCCAGAACCCATTCTTTATTAACCAGTTCTGCCTTGTCTTCCTCATCTATCAGTTCAAGATAAGCCGTTTTTTCCGCAGCATAATTTACGTTATATTGTTTTTGCAGATCATTGTAGCCGTCATTATTGAACTGTGGAATTGGTCTTAAAGCCATTTCCTCACGCTTCAATTTTAATTCGCTTTGAATTTCGACAAGGCGCTGGCGTCTGTTTTCTTTATCGCGGTCCTCAAAAACAGTTTCAACCTGGGCCTCGCTTTTCAATTGTCCGTCCAATGCTTTAAGTGCGGCATGAGTTGATATCCATGGCAGGCCCAAAAACATATTAAGGATTCTCGTAGGTAAGCCGCTTAATGCCGTGTCGCCGAACAATGCGCCGTAATCTGTTCCGATGAAGAGAGCCGCAGCCAGTGCGGGCCAGCCATGCACAACTTCTTTACCTGCTTCAACTTCAGAACCCGACTGTCGAAAAGAGGCAATCTGGTTTAGTCCGAGTTCATTTAGCCAAAAATCGGATACGACCTCAACCATTTCATCTTCGCTATTGAATTCAGAAACAACACTATTTTTTGTGTCCCCTTTTAGCAATTCAATCTGACCGCTGACTACATTATCTGCCTGCCGCAAGCTTAACTGATATTTTTTATCATCTATCCTAAATTTCAATGCTGCTTCATTAATCCAACTCTTTACGCCCGACTGCAAATCGGCAGAAGCTTTACCTTTAAACAACCACTTAATAACTTCCAGGGCCGTTGTTTTTCCCTTGCCATTTTTATCAGAGAGTATACCCCAAACGCCAGCATTCAGATCAGCAAATTCAAATTTGAAGTCATTATTATATTCACCTTTTTTTTGACCTGAAAACGATATGTCAAGAAAATTCACTCGCTTTGGAGTACCTGTGTTAGGCGATTGCTTGATATTATATTTCTTAAGAAACCGTTCGACGATTTTTCGATCGTAACCGGATTTCTCAGCGATATTATCTAGCCATCCTACCTTTTTCTTTTCAGTTGCGGCGGTCGTTTTTTTACTCATTTTGCACGGTTTAGGGCCTTAAGTCTATTAATTACTTCGTTTTTTATGGAGGGGATTTGCGTACCGAGTTGAGTAGTGGCATAACTCATATGCTTATACTGTCGGTCTTTTAATGCACTACCCCCAAGTGATCCGGCTATTTCTTTTACCAGCTTTGCCCGTTCGTCATACCAAGCCAAAGAAGGGAATTCAGCGGTCACTTCATCAACTAATTGGACTGACAAAGGTGTTATGTAATAATAATAAGCCTTTATAGTTTCATCGGACTTATCCCCGTCCTGATAAACCAAGCCTTTAGACACTAATAGGGACAATGACTCATGTAGGTTTTCGAACGCGCCGAAACGGTAACGGATCATAGGAATTGAGCGCAGATCTGGTTCCTGATCGTCAATAATATTTTCCGCTTTAAGTAAGTATTTATCTTCTCCAGTTTCGTCATACTTATTTAGCAGTTCATATGCGAGAAAATCGGGATACCGAACCCAAAAGTCCAGCGCATGTAATTTAGCTTTCCCATCAAAAAAGCCCACATATCCATCGGGATGGTTTGAAATCTGATCAGATCCTCTTACTAAAATGTAAAGTAAACGGATAGCATCTTGAACTGTAGTAGTTTGAGACATTTATAAAAGTAATGATAAAGGCAGGTATTATTAAAAAATACAATCATCTAATATAAATACAGCATTTTAAAAACAAGAATTATATATGATATAAGCAGATTGGAAAACGTTCCAACTTGCTTTTCATTACATCCATAAATTGGCTAGAAACAAGGTTAGGAGACCATGGCTTCAATTATTGAAAGCTCAATAAGATAGGATTCTTGCATTATGCACACTTGCGATGAATAAATGATAACTGAACATTATCTATCAGTTGATCGACAAACATTGTTTTAATTCAAGAACGTTAAAGTGTATTTCCTTTGTAATAACCTCCTTATTTCTTAATTTTGCATTAATCATTTGAAATCAAACAGCTTTAAAATAAAAGTGAGTTTTAAGAGAGTTGCTTTTATGATAGTTGGTAAAATATTGATAATGAGCGATCGATGAACATGGTTCATGTCCCGTCCATTCCGCTAAAAAGCATTTTAAAAATGTTCAAAGCCTTTAAATCACGCGATTTAAAGGCTTTGAACATTTACCTCAAAATATTAAATTATCCGTGTTTTGATGCCTTGGTTTGATTTTTGTAACTTTGTTTTATGTCGAAAGCAGAAACACTTCAAGATTTTTATCAAAGAAAGGTTAACTGGCTGCCCGGTAACCTTCAGCAAAGCATCGGTCACTTTAATGTGTTCAGGATTGAGGATTGTATTGGCCCTAATGCAAAGCAGGTAACCTACAGCCGCCGTACTTTTTATAAGATCAGCCTGATGCGCGGCGATAACATTATTCATTATGCCGATAAAAGTATCAAGCTTTCGGGTTCAACGCTGATGTTCTTCAGTGCCATGGTACCTTATACATTTGAGCACATGTCTGATGACCGCACTGGTTTCTTCTGCATATTTACCGAAGAGTTTTTTCTGGAGAAATTCAGGACAGGCTTAAGCGAGTTTCCGATGTTTGGGCTTAATGCCAAGCCGGTTTATGCCTTAAATGATGAACAGGACGCTTATGTAACCGCTCTTTTTCAGAAAATGCTGTCTGAGATTAATACCGAGTATGCTTTTAAATATGATCTGCTCCGTAATTATGTTACGGAAGTAATTTATTATGCGCTTAAAACGGAACCATCCGAAAATGTTTATAAGCATGTAGACGCTAAATCGCGCATAACATCAGTATTTACCGAGCTGCTTGAAAGGCAGTTCCCTATTGAAACCCCTTCACAGCGGTTTGTATTGCGATCGGCCAATGATTTTGCACAACGGCTTTCGGTGCATGTAAACCATCTGAACAGGGCAATTCGCGAAACTACCGGCAAAACCACTACCGATCATATTGCCGACAGGCTGCTGAGCGAAGCCAAATCATTATTAAGGCATACAGACTGGAACATTTCTGAAATTGGTTATTGCCTGGGCTTTGAGGAGCCGACACATTTTAATAACTTTTTCAAGAAACAAACCCAACAAACACCAAGCTCGTTCCGAAATGTTTGAATTTTGTAACCTTTGGTTTGATTAATGTAATGTGCCCCCTTTGTTGCTGCTGTAACTTTGTTTTATCTCAAATAAACAAAGCAAACAATTTTTATGGACAACAACAAAGTATGGTTTATTACCGGGGCTTCGAAAGGTTTTGGCCTCAGCTTAGTAAAACAACTACTGGATGCAGGACAGCTTGTTGCCGCTACTTCCAGAAATTTACAGGAATTAACCGCTGCGGTTAATACAACAAGCAATAATTTTTTACCCCTACAAGTCGATCTGGTAAACGATAGCAGTGTATCGCTTGCATTGCAACACACCTATGAAGCTTTTGGCCGTATCGATGTAGTGATCAACAATGCCGGCTATGGCATTGGTGGAGCTATTGAGGAACTTAGTGATGCCGAAACCCGTATGGCATTTGATGTAAACGTATTTGGTATGCTGAACGTGATCCGTGCGGCAATGCCATACCTGCGCAAACAGCGCTCAGGCCATATCATCAATATTTCATCTATCGCAGGTATTACAGCTAATACCGGCTGGGCAATTTATGCAGGGGCCAAATATGCGGTGATCGGTATTTCGGAAGTGCTTGCTGCTGATGTTAAGGAATTGGGCATTAAGGTAACCGTGGTCGCTCCCGGCGCTTTCCGCACCAGTTTTCTTACTGCAGGATCGCTTTCAATTACTGGCAACCAAATTGATGATTATACAGAAGTGCGCGCCATTCATAACAAATACCTCAAAATGGACGGCAAGCAAGCCGGTGACCCGGAAAAGGCTGCAACTGCTATTATCAACACAGTTTATGAAGAGAACCCGCCATTGTACCTTTTATTAGGTGGCGATGCATACAATCGCGCTTTGGCAAAGCTTGATACTTTACACAATGAAATCAGGCAGTGGGAGGATGTAACCTGCTCAACTGATTTCTAAATTTTATTCCGTTTACCCTATATCTACCTATATAAACACCAAATGGAAAGTATCAAGGATAAAGTGATTGTAATAACCGGTGCCAGCAGTGGCATCGGCGCATCTGCTGCCCGCAAACTGGCACAACTTGGCGCTAAAGTGGTTTTGGCTGCCCGCCGGGAAGATCAATTGAAAAACCTGGCACAGGAAATTGGCGAAAATGCAATTTATGTAGTAACCGATGTTGCCAGGCGAACTGATCTGGATAACCTCATTCTGCAGACCATAGCCAAATTTGGCCGAGTTGACGTAATGTGGAACAATGCCGGCATCATGCCCATCTCTTTTTTTGAAGAAGGTCATGTTGATGAATGGGACAAAATGATCGACATTAATATTAAGGGCGTATTGTACGGGATTAATGCTGTGCTGCCCCACATGCTTGAACGCGGCCAGGGGCATATCCTCTCCACGTCATCGGTTGGTGGTTTAAAAACGTCGCCGGGCATTGGCGTTTACAGCGGTACCAAGTTCGCGGTCAAGGCTATTATGGAAACCCTGCGCGAGGAAGTTGCCCAAAACATTAAGGTAACCACCATTTACCCCGGCGCAACTAAATCCGAATTAGGACATGACATTACCAGCCCTAAAATTAAGGGCTTGTACGGCAACCTTGCCAACATGCCAAAACTTGATGAGGAGGCTATAGCCAACGCGGTGATTTACGCTATAAGCCAGCCGGATAATATCTCCGTTAACGAGGTGGTGGTACGGCCGCTCGGACAAACACGATAGAGCAGGTTGAATTCATTATAAATCGGTGGAATCATAGCCTATCGGTGAAATCCCAAAAGACAAAATAGGTGAAAATCATAAACAATCATTGAAATAGTAACAAGTAAAATCAAAATCTATCAAATACAACATATGGAAAACAACAAAGTATGGTTTGTAACTGGTGCTTCAAAAGGACTGGGACTTGCCTTAGTAAAAAAACTATTGAATGAAGGCTATAAAGTAGCCGCTACATCGCGCAATTTAAGCGATTTGACCAAAGCAGTTGACACGCAAAACGAGCAGTTTTTACCCCTCGCCGTTAACTTGACTAGCGAGTACAGTGTGCAGGAAGCCGTTGAGCATACTGTAAAAACCTTCGGAAAAATTGACGTTATTGTCAACAACGCTGGTTACGGCTTATTAGGCGGTATTGAAGAGCTTACCGACCGCGAGGCCCGTGATAACTTTGAGGTTAACGTATTTGGATCATTGAATGTGATCCGTAAGGCGTTGCCTTATCTGCGTGCTCAAAAATCAGGTCATATTTTAAATGTATCGTCGATAGGTGGCTTCACCGGCGCGTTTGCAGGCGGAGGTATTTATTGCGCCACCAAGTTTGCCGTTAATGGTTTCTCCGAAACATTATCAGCCGAAGTTGCACCGTTTGGCATAAAGGTTACCATTGTACAGCCGGGTTATTTCAGGACCAATTTCCTGTCGGCCGGTTCATTGGCGGTACCTCAAAACCAGATAGCCGACTATCAAAACGTTCGCGATACAGTAAATTTTCACCAAAACGACATGGACAAGCAACAAGCCGGCGACCCTGAAAAAGCAGCCGAGGCTATGATCAGCATAACTAACGAAGCTAACCCACCGCTAAATTTATTTTTGGGCGAGGATGCTTACGGTCTGGTTGAAAAGAAGCTTGCCTTCGTTCAAAACGAATTAGCAACATGGAAAGAACTAACGCTTTCAACAGCAATACAACAATAAATGCTCATCATTATATAGGTGTATGGGTTACCCGCGATGGGTTTATACGTCACGAATTTTTGCCTAACGGGCGCTACACTGAGGCCCGAGGCGACAAACAAAATGCCTACACAGGTTACTACAGTGTATTAGGGAACCACGTTGAATATCTTGACGATACCGGCTTTACTGCCGAAGGCGATTTCAGGGACGGGGTGTTTTACCATGCCGGCATGGTATTGTACAAGGAAACGGCATAACGAATATATTAAATCAGTTATCATTTCTGCCAACCCGGCCCGGAAATGTATCTAAACAGAAATCTCCTGCACCATGCCTTATAAAGTATGCATGGTGCAGGAGATTTCTCTTTCATGTGACTTACAAGGGGCATTCCTTACACTGTCGCAATTATTAAAGATATGTGTGGTTCCGATAATCTGCCTATCCTTTCAAATCGGCCAGCTTTTCGGCCATTACCTCGCTGATCTTCCGGTATGAATCAAATGTCCAGCCGGCAACGTGAGGGCTTAACAGCACTTTGCCGCTTCGTTTTAATTCCTCAAACCATTGTTGCTCGGCAAGGGCCGGGAATTTTTCAACCTCCAATACATCCAACCCTGCCCCTAAAATTTTGCCTTCGCGTATGGCGTTTAGCACGGCACTTACTTTAGCAGTTTTGCCGCGTGAGGTGTTTAAGAAAAAGATAGGCTTTTTAAAATGGAACAGGTATTCATCATCCACCAGCCCGTCGGTTTCTGCAGTTAGGGGGATATGCAGGCTCAGTACATCGCTGTGCTTTACAATTTCTTCCATGCTTACCTCGCGCGCATATTTATCACTGAAGCCGGTTTTGTATTTATCGTAAGCAATAACATTTACCTGGAAGCCCGAAAGTTTCCTGGCAAAGCTGCTGCCCATATGGCCGTAGCCGATAATACCTACTGTTTTACCTTTTAGCTCGTAACCCCGGTTAGCCTCGCGCAGCCACTTCCCCCCGCGAATTTCGGCGTCGCCGCGGTTTAGGTTGTTCATTAATGACAGCAGTAAACCTATGGCATGTTCGCCTACGGCATCTGAGTTGCCTTCGGGTGCGTTGATGAGTTTTATACCTTTTTGAGTAGCATAATCTTCATCAATATTATCCATACCAGCGCCGGCGCGGGCTATGAATTGTAGGTTGGTAGCTGCATCAAGCACGGCTTTATCCACCCTGAATTTTGAGCGGATCACCAACCCTGCATAGTCGCCTATGATTTGCATGGCTTCGTCAGGCTTAATCAGCGGACGGTAATCGCAGGTGTAACCCTTGGCCTCGGCCATCTCCATGAAAATGGCATGCACATCATCAACAATAAGAATATTATTTTTCAACGTTGTATCGATTTTTATAAGAGGCCAAATTTACAAAATGCCGGGGTATTAGCCGGCAGGGTTTTATAACAGGGAGGTGATTTTTAAGAATATGACACTAATTCCCCGAATTAAATCGAATTACACGAATTTTATTTTTTGATGTAAGGCATCTAAGTATATCAATTCGTGAAATTCGATAAAATCCTTCTTAACCAGTAATGCATTTGTGTATAAATAAAAACGCCCGGCATCTTTCAATTCCGGGCGCTCAATATTATTAATAATTTGCTTAGTTAGCCGGTTGCGATACGCTTGTATACTTATTATCAAGGCTGATATAATCGGTCATGATTTGGCCGGCTTCGCGTTTTACAAAGTCAAGGTCTTCGTTTTTAGGTTTGGTTTGACCCTTTTTAAGGGCTGGCAAACCTAATGCTACCCGACGCAGGTTGTTACGCTCAAATGATTTCGCTTCATCATCGTCACGTTGTTTCTTCAAATCAGATTCTTTTAACGATACGCTGTCATCGGCATCATGTTTTTTGAAATCAGCAATATCTTCAAGCAGGTATTTATAGCTGTCGCTGCCGGCCATGCGTTGGTCGTGCAGTTTTTTTAGCTGTGGCAGTACGCCGGTAAAATCGCCTGTTTTGGTATAATCTGTTTTGGCAATGATGTCAAAAGGCATGGCTGATGGTTCGGTATCTTCGCCATATTTATCCAATGGAATAACCGATGGGAATGAAATATCAGGTGTTACCCCTTTGTGCTGGGTTGAATTACCGCTGATACGATAGAATTTAGCTATGGTAAGATTAAGTTGTCCGTAAGTGCTTTGGCTGCCCGTTGAGGTTGTTTTTTTGGCACCGCCAACAACGCCTGCAATTTTTTCACGAAGTGAAGAACCAATCACCCGGTCAAGATCGATAGCGCTTTGTACCGAGCCTTTACCATAGGTTTGGGTACCCAATATCAACCCGCGACCGTAATCCTGTATTGCACCTGAGAAAATTTCAGATGCCGAGGCGCTGAAACGGTCAACCAGTACTGCCATAGGGCCACTGTAAGTGATATCCGGATCTTCGTCTTTATCAATTTCCACCTGGTCTTTAGTGTCACGCACCTGTACTACCGGGCCGGTTTTAATGAATAAGCCGGTAAGCTCAATGGCTTCCATCAATGAACCGCCGCCGTTTTCACGCAGGTCGATCACCAGGCCATCTACATTTTCTTTCTTTAACGAGTCAAGGATCGCCTTAACATCATGGGTGGTACTTTTATAGTTGGGGTTGCCTGCCTTATAGTCGTTAAAGTCAATATAGAATGCCGGGATAGATATCACACCTATCCTAACCGTTTTACCATTGCTGTTGTAAGTGCGGATCTCTTTTTTGGCCGATTGGTCTTTCAGGATGATCTTCTCACGTACCATTTCAACCACTTTGGGCTTGCTTGATGCATTTGCACCGGCAGGCAATATTTCAAGCCTTACCGTTGTGCCTTTAGTACCGCGGATGATAGCGATGGCATTATCAACACGCCATCCCACCACGTTCTGAAACTCCCCGGTTTTACCCTGGGCTACTGCAACGATACGGTCATCGACACTTATCTGGTGGCTTTTATCGGCTGGCCCGCCAGGAACGATAGTTTTGATGGTTACATACTCATTCTCTACCTGTAACGAAGCGCCGATCCCTTCAACCTGGCGCGACATTTCGATATTGAAATTAGCTGCGTTTGATGGGTTAAAATAGTTAGTATGCGGATCGATAGCCTCGGTAAAGGCATCCATGAAGTATTGGAAAACATCCTGGTTTGATAACTTGTTGCTTTGGGTTAACAGGTTTTCATAACGTTTTTTGAGCGTTTCCTTGTTCTTAGCCATATCAGCATTGGCCAGTTTCAGGTTTAGCAAATCGTATTTTACGCGCTTGGTCCACATGGCATCCATATCGCTTTGCGAAGCAATCCATGGCAATTTATCACGATCATAAACAAAGGTTTCGGTTTTATTGAAATCGAAGTTTTTATTGATCTGCTCAATTGAATATTTTACGTGTTCGATATACCTTTTTTGAAAAACGTTGAAGATATAAAAAGCATCGGCCAGGTTGCCGGCTTTAATATCATCATCAAGTACGGTTTTATATTTTTCAAAATCCTTGATATCTGATGCTAAAAAATAGCTGTGGTTCTCGTCGAGCGATTTGATATACCGGTCGTAAATGATGGTGGATACTGAATCGTTCAGCGGAACTTTTTTATAGTTGTAGTTAGAGATTAATGATGCTACCTGCTTACAAACAAGGCTTTGCTGTTCATCGGGCTGTAAATCATTTGAACCTGCTACTTTAACAGGTTTGGATGGTGATGCTTTACAGGCGAGGGCTGCGCCCAGCACCAATAACAAATATACTTTCTTAAACATATCTTTTACTGTAGTTAAATCGGGGTTGGTGTAAAACATCAATACTTGTGCCTATTATTAATTTGCTAATGTAAAATAAAAAAGAGACAGTCAATATGCTGTCTCTTAATTACTAATAACAATAATACGATTATGTTTTACTAATAGTATGCAGGCAGCACCATTTTACGTTTTTGTTACAAAAAAACACTATTTGTTAACCGGTTTGGTAATTGTACCTGCATCGGCGGTTTCGGCAAAGTGGGTTTCGGTGTGCAGCGTATTAAATTTATTGTCCTGTAAATAGCGCGTTTTTTTCTCTACAGTAGCCAGGTCAAAAGTCAAACCGCGGGTAACAGCCAGTTGGCGGGCTTCGGCCAGATCTTGTTTAGCTTGTGCGTAATCGCCGTAATCGGCTTTTACAGTTGCCAGGTCAAGCAGGTTGGCTATGGTATGCCTGTCGTCGTTTTGCTGGCGCGATATAGAAATACTTTGCAGCAGGAACCATTTGGCCTCGGCCAGGCGGTTTTGCTTCATATACATCTGGGCCAGGTCGCTAAAGTTGTAGCTGGCAGCATTATATACGTGAAAACGCATGTTGTGCTGCGCGGTTTTCATAACCGATTCCTCGATCATGGCCAGCACATATGGGGTATGTTCAATAGTAAACGGGCGGATCTTTACTTTAGCCAATGCAGGAGCGGGCAGTCTTTTAATAGAGTGGCTTTGTGCATAAGCCATTTGCGGAGACCGGGTACGCTTATTGAACGGCTTGTAATACCATTGCGCTGATGCATCGAACCCAACAGCGCATAAAATAATAAGTAGGAAATATCTCATTTAATCTTTTTCCTGGGTTTAAACTGTTTATTTTAAATTAATCAGCTTAACAAATGTAATTATTTGTTAACGGGAAAACAATACCTGTAAAAAGCAGTAAATACGTAAACGCCTAAAAGCCACCGTTATTTTACAGATACTGAACTTATACCTTTCTACGGAAAAAATAAATTTAGGTTTTAGTTAAAAACTTCAATATCTCCGTCATGCAGGGCCCAAACCATGTAAGGATGTGTATCTGAATGATAGATCTGCCCATCAGTAGTAATACCGATTACACCGGCAAAGCCATCGTAAGGTTTCATTTCATCGAAGGTTTTTTCGGTAGCAGCCATAAGGGGCATGCCATCGGTTACGCGTGTAACAATTTTAACAGCTACTGAGCCGCTTACAATATCTTCACCTACGCCGGTACATGAAACGGCAGCAAACTCATTTGCATAATTGCCTGCTGTAGTAGCCGAATCACTAACCCGACCGGGTATTTCAAAACCTTTACCGCCGGTGCTGGTGGCTGCAGCCAGGTTTCCATGCACATCCAATGCAACGCAGCCCACGGTGCCAAGCCTTATAGAATCGCTTAGTTTCTGTTCGTATTCGTGACGTCGCTGCGGGATTTCCGGGTTATAATATTTATGACCGTTTTCTATAGCAAAATCGCATGCTCCTTTGCCGCTCAATACACGATCATCATAGGCTTGCAGTTTTTCGGCTACACAGATAGGGTTTTTAACGTCTTCAATGTTGATGACGCCCGAAAAGCGCTGGGTTTTACCATCCATCAAAGAGGCGCTGAGGCGGATCTTGCCGTCGCTCTGGATCTGTGAGCCGGTACCTGCGTTAAAAAGCTCGCAATCTTCAAGCAGCCTTACGGTATAAACGGCCGTTTCGGCAGCAGTGTGGTGTTGCAGATGTTTGTATCCTAACTGCACTATGCCGTTCAGGGCCTCCTGTTTGGCCAGCTTTACTTCCTGGTTGGTATGCGATTCGCTAAAAAAACCGCCGTGAATAATTATTTTCATAATTATAAATTAAAGTAGATGTACCTGCATAAATAAGGCCAGGCTATTTATAAGAACTTTATGCAGTTTAAATTATTGTAATAGATTGCTGCCAGGTGCATGTATAAAAACACCTTCTTCAACTTTTACGCTCTTTTTTATGAGTAAACGGTGTTGCACCAGATCGTACTTATCAAATATCGACATGACGTGTACCCTCAGGTTTTCGATAGATATTGGCGAACCAAGCTCCACATCGTATATATTAGTTGATACGATGTTGCGTCCGTCAACCAAAATAATAAGGCCCGAGCCGATAGCTTCCATCATATAACCTTCGGTAATAAGTAAGCCTGTATCTTCGCCCAAACCTATCCCCAAAATGCCGGGGTTAGTTGCCACGGCATACATTAACCGGCCTATGCGCCCACGCTGTACAAAGTGAGTGTCAACAATCACCGAATCGATAAAGCCAAGGCCGGCGGTTATCTGCACTTCGCCTTTAACCAGGGCTTCGTTACTTTGCCCGCGGTAGATCATATGTGTGGATGCTGCCGCAGCGCCTGCCGAAGTACCTGCTATCACAAAGTTTTCTTTTTGATAGCGTTGTTTAAGGATCTGTAAAAATTCGGTGCCGCCAAAAATGGCTGTTAGCCTGAGCTGGTCGCCGCCGCTGAACATCACTACATCGGCTTTACGGATCCTGTCTAAGTATGCCTTGTTCCCCGCATCTTCGCGGCTTTTGATGTGCAGTACGTTAACATTGGTAACGTTGAGCTGACCAAACGCCTTGATATACTCGGCGCCGACAAGCTCGGGGATTTGAGAGGCGGTGGTGATCACTTCAATTTGTGAGCCTTCGTGCTTAGCAGATTCGTTAATTATGCGCCTTAATATGCCTTGTTCAAAAAATTTGATATAATCGGGCTGCAAAATATGCTCCTGGAGGGTAACATTGCTCCCCATATCAACCGCGCCGCCTATAATTATTAGCTTACCTTTCGGGACAATCATGATTATTTCACACTATCTTAATACAACTATATACAAATTACGATAAAAACATGCACAAACACAGGAACTAATAATAAATAATGGCTTTTCGCCATCAAAAATTTTATTCCCGTGTTATGTTTTATAGTTTTAAGGGGAAAATCAGACTGACAAAAAAATAGCATTCTACATAATGAAGATCGAGAATATCCAGGTACTACGCGGACCCAACATTTGGAGCATCAGGCGCAAAAAATTAATACAAATGCGGCTTGATCTGCAGGAGATGGAGCACCGCCCCTCCAACGAAATAGATGGCTTTTATGAACGGCTTGAAAAGCTGCTGCCATCGTTATACAGCCACCGCTGCTCGCCCGGTGTACCCGGCGGTTTTTTTCAGCGGGTGATTGCCGGCACCTGGATGGGACACGTTGTTGAGCACATTGCCTTAGAGATCCAGACCCTTGCAGGTATGGATACCGGCTTTGGCCGCACCCGCGAAACCAAAACAAAAGGCGTATACAATGTAGTATTTGCCTACCTGGAAGAAAAAGTTGGCGTTTTTGCAGCCGAATCGGCCGTGCGCATAACCGAAGCGCTGATAAAAGGTGAGGATTACAACCTGGATGCTGATATTCAGCAAATGCGCGAGATCAGGGAAAATACCCGCCTGGGGCCAAGTACCGGGTCAATTGTAGAAGAAGCGATCGCAAGGGATATCCCATGGATCAGGCTTAACAACCAATCATTGGTGCAGTTGGGTTACGGCAAAAACCAGGTACGTTTCCGCGCTACCATGACCGAAAAAACCAGCAGCATTGCCGTTGATATTGCCAGCAACAAGGAAGAAACCAAACGACTTTTACAGGAGCAGGCCATCCCCGTTGCTAAAGGCGTAACTATTTCATCGGCATCGGCTGTGCCCGATGCCATCCGCAAAGTGGGCTTCCCGCTGGTGTTTAAACCGCTTGATGGCAACCACGGCCGCGGCATTTCTATCAACATAAAAACTGAAGAAGAGGCGATTGAAGCTTATGAGCACGCCGCCAAAATATCGCGCCGGGTAATTGTAGAGCGTTATGTTACAGGCTTTGATTTCAGGGTGTTGGTGATTGATAATAAAATGGTTGCTGCCGCCCTTCGTAAACCGGCCCATGTTACAGGCGATGGCAAGCTAAATATCCAGGAATTGATAGACCTGGAAAACGCCGATCCGCGCCGCGGCTACGGGCATGAGAATGTGCTTACCGAGATAACGGTCGACCGTGATACCCTCGATCTATTGGCAAAAAAAGACTACACGCTTGAAACCGTGCCCGAAAAAGATGAGGTGGTTTATGTAAAATCAACTGCTAACCTAAGCACCGGCGGCACCTCTGTTGATGTTACCGACCATGTGCACCCGCAAAATATTTTTATTTGTGAGCGCATTTCTAAAATCATCGGCCTGGATATTTGCGGCATCGACATCATGGCGCAAAACCTTACCGAGCCGCTTACCGATACCGGCGGAGTGATACTGGAAGTTAATGCCGCACCGGGCTTCAGGATGCATATTGCTCCGAGCGAAGGCTTGCCGCGTAACGTAGCCGGACATGTGATTGATATGCTTTACCCAGCCGGTAAATCGGCCCGCATCCCTATCATAGCTATTACCGGGACTAACGGTAAAACCACTACCACCCGTTTGATAGCCCACATTGTTAAAAATAATGGTCACCGGGTAGGTTTCACCACATCGGATGGAATCTACGTACAAAACAATATGATGCTGAAGGGCGATACCACCGGCCCTGTAAGCTCGGAGTTTATACTGAAAGACCCAACAGTTGATTTCGCGGTATTGGAAACAGCCCGCGGGGGTATCCTGCGCTCGGGCCTCGGTTTTGGCTTTTGCGATATAGGGGTAGTTACCAATATCCAGGAAGATCACCTTGGCTTATCGGACATTCATTCATTGGAAGACCTTTCACGCGTGAAAAGCGTAGTGCTTAACTCGGTTAAGAAGGATGGCTGGGGCGTTTTAAATGCCGATAACGAGTATTGCGTACGCATTGGCAAAAAGGCCGAATGTAATATCGCTTATTTCAGCCGGAACGAAAATAACCCAATCATTAAATCACATTGCAAAAAAGGGGGCATTGCCGCTATCTGTGAAAACGGGTTTATCACCATTTTAAAAGGCGACTGGAAGATCCGCGTACAGCGTACCATCCTGATCCCGCTTACGTTTGGCGGTACTGTGCCCTTTATGATCGAGAATGTGCTTGCCGCAACACTGGCTACGTTTTTATGGGGATTTAAAACAGAAGACATCAAGATCTCGCTCGAAACTTTTATTCCATCGGCCTCACAGACGCCGGGCCGTATGAATATTTTCGAGTTTAAAGATTTCCGCTTCATGATTGATTTTGCCCACAACCCGGATGGCTATACCGGCATCAAGGAGTTTTTAAAGCATATCGACTCGCCGCTTAAAATAGGTATCATAGCCGGGACGGGAGACAGGCGGGATGACGATATCCGCGAACTGGGTAAAATATCGGCCGAAATGTTTGATTATATCATCCTGCGCCAGGAAAAACACCTGCGTGGCCGCACCGCCGAAAATATTATTGGTTTACTCAGGGAGGGAATTGAATCAGTTAATCCTAACAAGCAGGTTGAAGTAGTGCCTAAGGAAGTTGACGCTATTAAACACGCCATGAGCCTGGCCCGCCCGGGAACATTTATTACGGCCCTGAGCGACGTGGTTGATAATGCCATTGAAACCGTACAGGATTACCAGGAGCAGGAGAGGAATGGCCTATTTAATGCCCCCCCCGCCCCCTAAAGGGGGGGCCTTTGATAAGCATATTTTTAATGCGTTGGCTAAGCCGGCGCATTTTTTGTTTATATGCTTTTGAGCATGGACAGCACCAACAGGGGGTTAACAGGGTTAACATAATTTCGAATATTTCATTATAATAATCTGAATATCAATTATTTAATAGAGCAGAGGGGTTGCGCGAAGGCTCTGATAAAATATTCGACTTGTATTCGGTGTTATCACTTGAGCCTCCGAAGATCTTTATTTTTTAACGCCTTGCCTGGAGGGTTTGGGTGGGGCCGGTACTCTTTGGCTCAGATAATAATGCCACAAAATCATCGCTGCTACCGTTCGGTATGGTTTCCATTGTTCGGTCACCGCTAACAACTCTTCTTTGGTAATATCTTTTGGCAGATTTTTTACCCGCTTAAGCGCATTCACCGCGGCAAGATCGCCGATAGGGAAAACATCCGTGTGCTGCAGTACAAACATCAGGTAAACATCAACCGTCCAGTTGCCAATGCCTTTGAGGGCGGTTAGTTTGGTACGGATAATATCATCAGGCATTTGTTCCATTTCGGCAAGGTTGATCTGCCCGCTTACAATGGCTTCGGCAAGGTATTTTATATAGATGGTTTTTTGGCGACTTACATAACATGCCCTGAATTCTTCATCGGTGAGCAGTAAAACCCGTGCAGGGGTAATTTGCTGTACCCGCTCGCGCAATTTATTTAAGGCCGATAGTGCCGAAGCCAGGGACACCTGCTGTTCTAAGATAATATGCACCAGTGTTTCAAAACTATTGGGCCTTGACCATAGTGGTGGATAGCCATGATTTTGAAGGATCAGGGCCAGATCAGGATCATTAGCTGCAAGATTATCACAAATGGAATGATAATTTGAATGTGAAAATTGCTCAAACATAGGTTGATATTATGTTTTGCAAGATGGGAGATTGGGTTGGTAATTGCAAAATATTCCACAGTAGAGACGCATAATTGCGTCTTCGCCTATAAATCGGCCCTGCATAGTTGGGAGACGCAATTATGCGTCTCTACGGGAAAAATGCAGGGTTTTACTCGTAACTATGCCGCTCAAAATCATAATCAGATTGTGAGGTAATGATCTTTTTTCGCCGCTCGATATCCGTATCCAGGTTGTGATCGTAAATATTATCGGTAACCGCTATATCACGTTCTTTATCACGTTCGGCAAGGTGGATATTGGCTTCGGCTGTTTTGGCGATAGCCGTATCATAAGGCCCTTTGGGCGACATCAGCTTTACAAATACCGGCAAACATTCAAACAAAATGAACAGGTAGCCGATAAAAGAGATAGCAAGGTAGGTATCAAGGTCGCGCTTACCGTTTTCGGTATAGGTAAGCTGGCCCAACGCCCAGTTACGGTCGGAAAATCCTGCTATACTGGCTAAACTATCTAACTGATGCTCAGTGAACAGCCGGGTACTGTTTAAACCTTCATAATCTTTCCGGGCGCTCAGGTACTGGTCCATCTGCCCTAAATTATCAGTAACGGATTTAAGCCGGGCTTCCTTTTCTTCCAGTATGGCCTGCTTTTGCTTGGCATAAGTGCCATAACCGGTAATGCCCGATGTTTGGTTGGTTTTATCACCGAAAACTTCCTGGTTAAGCTGATAACGTGAGCGGTTAATATCCCGCTCCAATGAATCTTTTTCCTTTTTCAAATCGGTGTTTTTACCCAGTTCCATGGCATACTTCTGCATGTAGGTTTTTTCGAGGGTATCAATTTTACTGCGTTGCCCTTTTAAATAGGCAGTTTTTAGTTTCTGGCGAATTTCTTTATCGAAGATCTTGAGTTCAAGCGGGCGTGATATCACAATACCTATCATAATGGCCAGCAAAATACGGGGCGATGCCTGCAGGATCTGCTGGTTGGTTGTGCCTTCTTTGTTGATACTGGATACAATGTAGCGGTCCATGTTAAAAATGGCCGTTCCCCATAGTAAACCGAATAGTATAGCAAAGCCTACAGCAAAGGCATCGCCATTAAAAACAAAGTACATGGCATAACCGCCGGATAACGCGGCAAACAGTGCAGTGAAAAATATAGTTGCCCCAATACCAACATACTTATTATGCTCAATTGGGTACTTTTTTAAGGTATCGATATGTGCTCCTGAACAGAACCAGAAAAAGCGTGTAACTTTTTTCATTAAGTAATTATTGTGTAAACATATATGAAACGCTCATACACTTTGATTGTTACAAATAACAAGCCTAAATATTTGATTAAGAAAAAAACTACCTTTGGATTATAATTACATTTAACATGAACGAGATAACCGTACAGGAACTAAAAGAGAAAATTGACAAAGGCGAAGATTTTCAACTGATTGATGTTAGGGAAGATTTTGAATACGAAACTTCAAACCTTGGCGGGCAGCTTATACCGCTTGGCGGCGTGCTGATAGAATCGGAAAAGATAAGTAAAGACAAGCCGGTAGTAGTAATGTGCCGCAGCGGTAAACGCAGCGCGGCTGCTATTATGCAACTGGAGCAGCAGGGTTTTACCAACCTGTCAAACCTAAGAGGAGGGATCCTTGCATGGCAGGCCGAAATTGACCCTGAATTAAACGTATACTAATAATGGGCTTTAAACTGGTGCTCAATGTGCTTTACACCATGGGCGTAGCTTTGTGCTTTATTGTAGCTTATAAAATGTTTACCGAAAAAAACTACCTGATCATGGCCGGTGCCATGGTTGTTGGCGTAGTTGTGATTTTCATGAAGCTGAGGCTTTTGAAACAGGTTAAAGAGACCCAGCAAGCCCCGCAAAATAAAAAAGGCAAAGGGGCTAAGTAACCCGATATTAATTAGTCTAAAGACTTACGAAGTTTCTAAAACTTCGTAAGTCTTCTCTACTTCTAATAGCGCAAGTTTTGTGTAAAGGAACAAGCGCCGGCTAACTTGTGCCGTTATGCTAAGTCGGCAAAAAAAATACGCCCCTTTCGCATCCATCTAATTCCCGGCAATAACAGCCTTAATCCTCTAAAAAACATTCTTTTATAATAAGCTTGCAGCATGCAAAAAAAGCTTAACTTCATTGCATGTTTATAGCAGTATTAGGAGTTATTGTACTCATTGTGGGTATAGTGCTCAAACGTTCGCCCGAACCGGCCGGCCGCTTTAACGGCGTGGTAACCGCGGTAGGTATAGCCATGGTGGTACTTGGCTTATTACTCAATATATTTAAAGTTATTGAGCCGGGCAAGGTAGGGGTTCAAACCCTTTTTGGCAAGGTGCAGGACCAGGTGCTTGAAAGTGGCTTACACATTATAAACCCTGTTGTAGAGATCACCACTTTTGATGTGCAGACCCAAACCTATACTATGAGCGCGGTTAATAATGAAGGCCAAAAGGAAGGCGATGATGCTATCCGGGTGCTGTCATCAGATGGGCTTGAGGTTACTATTGACCTGTCAGTACTTTATAAGGTGAAGCCCGACAAAGCCCCTTACATTATGCAGAACATAGGCGAAAACTATGTGGATAAGATCGTTCGCCCGGTTTCGCGCACGGCCATCCGCGATAACGCGGTTGCCTATGCTGCTGTCGACCTGTATTCGACCAAACGACAGGAGTTTCAGGATAAAATAAACCGTTACATTACCGCCAGTTTTGAAAAACGCGGACTGGAACTACAACAAATCCTTGTGCGCAACATTACCCTGCCAGCCTCGGTACGCGCCAGTATCGAATCAAAGATCAATGCCGAGCAGGACGCCCAGAAAATGCAGTTCATATTGCAAAAAGAGCGCCAGGAAGCCGAACGTAAGCGGGTGGAAGCGCAGGGTATTGCCGATTATCAGCGTATCCTTTCAACCGGGTTATCGGATAAGCAACTGCAATACGAAGCCATAAAAGCACAAAAGGAAATAGCGCTTTCGCCCAATGCCAAGGTGATTATTATTGGCGGCGGAAAGGGAGGCAACCCGATAATGATCAGCGATAAATAGTGCGTGATTAATGTACCTTGTTTCGGGCGGGCATAAATGGATTAGTCCGCCCTGTAGGCTTTCAATACTTTCCTTTCCCTGCCTTCCCCGGGCCAAAGGGTAATCTTATAGTGATCGGTACCTTCGTCCTCATCGGGATTTACGTTTTTTACAGCATACGAATAAATGCGTATGCGATATCTTGCCGGGGTAACAATGGCTTTTAAGATAATTTTAGTATCCGGAAAATTCAGGACCTCCATAATGCCCGAACTTAGTTTTACGCTGCCCTCAACAACATGGTCGTATTTGCTGAAATCTTTTTCTGCGTCGGCTGTGTTGAGCACATTAAGTTCGGCCCGTACGTGGCCATAGCTGGCTATTTTTATGCCGATGATATCTTCGGTAGTCCCTAAGCGCGCATTTTGGGCGTCGGTGTTCCAAAAGGTAGTATCACCGGTGGTACCGGTAAAGGCCGAATCGCAGAGGTAAAATTGGTTATGGGTAGTGAAAAAATCGAGGTTGTATTTGCCGGAGGGGTGTAAGGAAAAAGCTAATATCGCAGGCAGCGCCAAAAGACATACGAGTAAGACCGAAACGTTTGTTTTTTGGCTTTTCATTGATAAGGCAAGTTACAAAAAAGATAAAAGTAAATTACCAATTAAACGTAAACAACCCCGAATATCTGCTTAAAAACCATATTCTTATTGCTTTTGCCTGGCTTTATTCACAACCTCTTTAAAATCGGCATAATAAGAATCTATTGTTTCTTTTTTGATACCTGGCCAAAGGCTTTTATCAACGCTTAACTTATCTATGTCTTCGTCTTTTACCTTATCATGTGCTGTTAAAACGTTGATCCATCGCTGATCATATAACTCGTCATTTGCAGTTACATAAGCTACAACCTGGGGAACAACCTTTTCTAAGGTATCCAGATGCTCAAAGGCATATTGGTTTATCGACATCCCGATTGGGCCGTTCCAGTTGGCTGCCGATACCGTTTTATCTACACTGCGGTTTACATCGTATCTTGATCTTAATTGCGCTACATAAAACCAAAAACAGGCATCGCTATATTTTTCCTGCCCAAATAAAACTATAGCCATAGTAAATAATACCGGAGGGATATGTTTATTGGCGTTGGCCTGCACAGAGGCAATAAGTTTATTTTGAGTTTTGTTGGCGCTGGGATCATAAAATGCCATCATCACCTTCCCGTCTTCATCATTCAATATGATCTGTTCGGCCTTTGATTGTCCCGCCTTTAAAGCCGCAAAATCCTGCGCTTTAACAATACAGGTAGTTGTGATAAGTACGAAAAGTAAAAGATATTTCATGGTTTAGCGTTGATTGCTAAATGTAGGTAAAACAAAACTTTTAGATGGCATATCTAAAACAAAAAACGCATAACCCGCATCTCCCATCATGCATGTTTGATCTGCATAGCGGGAGACGGCATGTGATGCGTCTCTGCAAAAAATAAAAAAAGGACGGGAATGTGCGATTCCCCTCTTGAGAGGGGCGGAGGGGTGTGTTTCTGCTTTGATAATCAAATCGCACAAACACACCCCTGCTCTCGCTCATTCCCGCCGCGCCCCTCTCAAGAGGGAATTTTTAAGGAGGGGTGTTTATTTCTCGTTACTCATTGAATAAGGCACATCGGCATCTTTGGTACCGCGGTCTTTATTCGGAGTGGCCTGCATATCAAAATCAAGTACTGCACCATTTAGTAAACCTTTATGGCTTAACCAGTTATTAGTGTATGGTTTGCCATCAACTGTAAGTGTGTTTACATACTTGTTATCTGCGCTGTTTTTTGGCGCGTTGATGGTGATGGTTTTGCCATTCTCTAAATTAACAGTTACTTTTTTAAACAGCGGGGCACCTAAAACATACTGGTCGCTGGCCGGGGTTACCGGGTAAAAGCCCATTGCTGAGAAGATATACCATGCAGAAGTTTGACCGTTATCCTCGTCGCCGCAGTAACCATCAGGAGTTGCCCGGTAAAGCCTGTTCATTGCTTCACGAACCCAGTACTGGGTTTTCCATGGTTGATTTGCGTGATTGTAAAGATAGATCATGTGCTGGATAGGCTGGTTACCGTGCGCGTATTGGCCCATACCTGCAATCTGCATTTCGCGGATCTCGTGGATCACACCACCATAGTAGCTGTCATCAAATACCGGCGGCATTTCAAATACGGAATCCAGTTTGGCTGCAAATTGCTGCTTGCCGCCCATCAGGTTTATTAAACCCTGAATATCATGGAACACGCCCCAGCTATAGTGCCAGCTGTTACCTTCGGTAAAGGCATCGCCCCATTTAAACGGATTAAATGGCGTTTCAAAAGTACCATCCTGATTTTTACCGCGCATCAGTTTAGTTTGCGGGTCGAAGATATTACGATAGTTTTGGCTGCGTTTTTTGTAGATCTCTATTTCCTTTTTAGGTTTGCCCAAAGCCTTACCCAACTGGTAAATAGCAAAATCGTCATAAGCATACTCGAGAGTACGGGCAGCATTTTCGTTGATCTTTACGTTGTATGGCACATAGCCTAAAGTGTTATAATACTGCACACCCCGGCGACCGGTAGCATTAGGCCCTTCGTTGTTGGCACCGTGTTTAAGGGCCTGGTATAAAGTCTCGATATCGTAACCGCGCAGGCCTTTCAGGTAAGCTTCAGAAACTACCGATGCAGAGTTGTTACCAATCATACAATCCGCATAACCCGGGCTCGACCATTCAGGCAGCCAGCCGCCTTCTTTGTAATCATTGATCAGGCCTTCCTGCATTTCTTTGTTGATAGATGGGTAAACCAAGTTCAGGAAAGGATACAATGCCCTGAAGGTATCCCAGAAACCGGTACCGGCAAACAGGTAACCCGGCGCAACTTTACCATTGAAAGGGCTGTAATGTACATTTTGCCCATTGGCATCCACCTCGTACATCTTGTTTGGGAAAAACAGCATACGGTAAAGGCTGCTGTAAAAAGTACGGGTTTGGTCAATAGTACCACCTTCAACATTTAAACGACTTAACGTTTTGTTCCAGGTATCTTTTGCTTTTTGGCAGGTAGCAGCAAAATCATCGTTGCCCAACTCGCGTTTCAGGTTAAGTTCGGCCTGCTCAATGCTGATGAATGATGAGGCTACTTTAAGATGAACTTTTTCACCTTTAGCGGTTTTCAGTGTGATCACCGCACCAGCATGATCGCCGGTGTATTCCAGTTGCCCGGCATCCTGTTTCCAATCGTGCCATGCAGAGGCCAGCGCGAATGGTTTATCTACATAAATAACAAAATAGTTTTTGAAGTTGGCAGGTACAGCGCCGCTATTTTTAGTGCTATAGCCAATAATCTTTTGCTCGCCGGGCATGATCTTTACGTATGAGCCTTTGTCAAAAGCGTCGATCACGATATGCGAGTTGTCACTTTTAGGGAAAGTGAATTGGAAGCTGGCAGCGCGTTCGGTTGGCGTTATTTCAGTTGTTACGTCATAGTCGGCCAGGTAAACGCTGTAATAGTATGGTTTCGCTGTTTCAGCTTTATGCGAGAACCAGCTGGCGCGATCTTTTTCATCCAGTTTTAACTTACCTGTTTCGGGGAACACAGAAAACATACCATAATCATTCATCCAGGGCGATGGCTGATGGGTTTGTTTAAAACCGAGGATCTTATCGGCATCATAAGTGTACTGCCACCCATCGCCCATTTTACCGGTTTGCGGTGTCCAGAAGTTCATACCCCATGGCAGTGCTACGGCCGGGTAAGTATTCCCATTGGAGAGCGATGGCTTTGATTGCGTGCCCATAAGCGGGTTGATCAGATCGACAGGTGACGGCACCTTTTCTTGTGCTGAAAGTGCTGCCGGTAAAAAGGCAAACGCCAGGAGAAGTAATTTTTTCATTTATTATTTGGGGACTTTATTTTCAAATCAATACAGTATTATCGGTACTCAAAGAAATTTAAAACGGGGATTGCGCGATTCCCTCCCTCTGGAGGGTGTAGGGAGGGGTTAATCACCATGCATATTCATTAGCAAAGCCTACAAACCCCTCCCCGCCACAACACTTTCCACCGCACCCCTCCCAAGGGAGGGAATTAAAAAATCTTCCGAATAGCCGTTATCAATACAAGGACAAATTTTTTGAGCGAATTACGGAATCTCTTTTCAAAAAAACTTCCGCACGTGAAATTTCGCGTACGGAAGCATAAATCAACTCTCTCTCAAAAAAGACTCTTTTTACCATTTAATGCTCACCTTAATACCATCGGGACTGTTGGCAAAGCCCAGGTACAGGGTTTTTGATGATTTATCCCACGAGGATTTTACATCAGCAATGGTTTTTCCTGTATTATCGGTAACTACTGTTTCTTTCGGTTGCGCCGGCAATAAGATCCGGGCGCTGTTTAATGTATTAATCGGGCTTTTGGCTACAAAACTGTAACTATTTTCCGTTGTAACTTCATCATAAACCCTTGAGGCCGAAGCTAATACTTTTGGTTGCTTTTTATCTTCAACACGTTTAACTACGTATAACAAGGCCTGCTCATTAGGATTAATGATTTTTTTATCCAACACAGGTAACTGCGGATCAAAAAGGTCGATAACGGGGCCTTTAACAGTGTATGATTTGCTGTCAGTGTTTTCGTCCATTACCGAAATAATATCATACGGGCCGCGCTCCAGGTACATGCTATTTTTAAATTTTAGCTTACCACCATCGGCATCTTTTTCATAAGCTTGTTTTACAGTTTTGATGAAATTATCATCATTATTAGCCTGCATTACATACTCTTTGGGGTTTTGCCTCAGTACATAAACCGCTCCTTTACCAACAGCAAAACGCTGATCATTCCCGGTTGGGTTTATACCCAGCAGTTTAAACAGGTGCTGTGATGGCGCTTTAAAATTATTGCCTTTGGTATCCCACCATTCCATTACCGATTGATAGGGATCATCATCGCGACCGGTGTAGATCAGTACACCGCCATTTTTAATCCATTCGGCCAAATGCTCATGAACTTCTGCTGATACCGGTTTCATGTTGGAGTAGCTCATCACCAAAACTTTGATATCCTTAAGCGATGCCGCATAACCCAGGTTTTCTATGTGTACGGTTTGTACCGGAACGCCGCGCTTTACCAGTGGCAGCGTTTGACCATAGAAGTTAGAGAACTGCGGATCTTCAAAGCCGTTATGTGTTGGGAAACGCTGGAACATTAGTGTGTTGCTCATCAGCACGCCGATTCCATTAACACCAGATACTTTGTTGGTTGAAACAGGCATATCATTCAGCGCATTCACCATGATCTGCATCTGGGTGGAGTAAAATTGCGGGATCAGCGTTTTTTCATTAGTGCCCAATACCGGGTATGGATGCGTGTAGATACGTTCTGGCCATGGCATTACCTCGTAATCGGCAACCATCGGGTACAACAGTTTGGCGGTAAAAGTAGCCTGGTAGTTGCGTTTGTAATCGCTCCAGTCATGCACACGGTCTTCAATCGGGTCGGTCAGGAAAAACACCTTACGACCTGTCGGCGCTGTCATGGATACTACCGAACCATATTCCAAAAACGCGTTCTCAAATACACGCTCCTTTTCTAAGCCATTAAAGTAAGTAGGCTCACGTGAAGTACCCGTCCAAACCTGGGCGATGTAACCATCAATACCCGGTAGTGATGCCAGACTTGCCTCCGGACTAACGATTTGCCATGACGAATAATTTACCAACGAGTGTGTAGCAATAAACACCTTAATGTTCATCCCTTTGCTTTTGCCATACTCCTTGGCGTATGATGATACCTGTTTGATGGTTTCATAGTACAGGTTATATTTTAGCTTGTTGGATAAGTAAGTATTTTCAGGAGATGCATCCTGTGGTTTCCATGGGAAGCCGTAATATTTTTGCCATTGGTTTTTAAAGCCGGCGCTATAACCTGCGCGGGCCCAAAACTCAGGTTCTTCTAAAAAAATGTTGGTGATCCCTACGTCTATTACCCGTTTGACGACGGCAGTTTTCATGTATTCGATAAACGAATCATCGGGCACAACATAAGGCATATCCTTCCCGTGGAAAATTGTATCGCCTCTTTGGGTTACCTGCCCTACGCCAAGGTGGTTTTTACCGTCCCATTTACCCAAAAAGTAATCTTTGTAGTCGCCCCAGGCAATACCGGTCATGAAATTTACGTCATAGCCACGGTCGCGCCATGATTTAACGCGTTGCTCAAAGGTCATATTAGGATGATCATTAGTGCCGTAAACAATGGCAATATCTGATCGCACATCAATTTCGGGCCTCCAGGGATTGCTGGTTTGGAAAGCCGTTTTCTCTTTCAGGGAAGCCGGTTTGGGGTTAGCATCCTGCGCATAGGCGCCGGCAGCGAGGGCAAGTCCGCAACAAAAAAGCAGCGTATTCTTCATAGTTATATTTTATAAAACTGTGTTGGAAGGAACCACTCCTACGGCCCCTCCCTCACACAGGTATTATTTGTTTTTACGGAACCTTTACCTCTTTAACGTCGGTATAGTTATAATAATTAAGGCCATAGGAAACCCTTGCACCTACGCGGATAAAATAGCTCCTTTTACCCGGCAATGCGCCACCAAGCGTGGTAAGACTAAGAGTTTTACCAACCGAGTTATTTGCATCATTACCGCTCAGCTTAGGTGTGTAGCGGTTATCGTAGTTATTATTGCCTACGTAGTTGTTTGAATTAACAAATACAGCCACATCGCTCACGTTTTGCTGAAAATTAGGATCGGCAGTACCCCGGGTAACTTTAAAGCTGGTAGTTATGGTGCCATCAGCATTCAAAACCGGATCACCAACCCACTCTATCCGTAAAAATGGCTCAACCGAAAAATTTACGGTAGTTACATCCTTAACATCAACTGTCTGGCTTTTATCAACAATGGTTTTGCCGGCATCGTCAACCTGCACCAATGGCACAAAAGCACCCTCTGCCGAAATTACATTTTTACCTGCAAACAGTTTGGTGTTTTGATAAGTACCATCCTGAAATGAGGATATATAAAAAGGGGTTGGGTTAGCGCTCCAGCTTATCTCCAATAATTTGATGCGGGTGCCTGAACCTTGTTCTGTTTGCAGGCTTTTGCCTGTACCTGCATCCGTTACGGTGCCTTTTAAGGTAACATTGGGAGCGGCATAATTATCAACTTTTTTGCATGAGCTGCCTGCGGCAACCAATACACTTAATGCTATGCTATAAAATAGTTTTTTCATCTCTCTCTTAAAATTAATAACCCGGATTTTGAATTAAATTCTGGCTTTTCTGGATCTCGTCCTGCGGGATTTGCTCGTAGTACCAGCGCACATCAAAAGTGTATCTTGAATTACGCTCGTCTAAACGGGCATCAAAGAAATACTTACCATCATTGGCCGAATAGAAAGGCATCAACGTACGATAGATTGTGCTGTTTTGCTCTTTATCGGCAACCCTCCAGCGGCGCATGTCCCAGTATTGTTTGTTTTCAAAACCAAGCTCTTTTTTGCGTTCCTTACGTACTACGTTAATGGTTAGGTCGGTGGTACCAGTTAATAGGTCGGCACCAGCACGCTCACGGATCTGGTTGATCTGCGTAAAGGCATCCTGTAAATAGCTTTTATCCGACTGGCCTAACGAGTTCAGCTCTACGGCAGCTTCGGCACGGTTAAGTAATACCTCAGCATAACGCAATTCTATCCAGGTTTGATCAGAACGGTTTTCCAATACTTCAGATGTAGGTTTATCCGGTACGATATATTTACGGATGGAGAAGCCAGAAACAGAGTTGGTTCCATCGCCTGTAAAATAACCGCTTAAACCGGCAGGGTTCATAGTTGTGCCATTGGGTAATTTATATGGCGTTTGGCTTGCGTTTGCTGATTGAACAATGTTATAAGTAGGATAATGAGCAGTTGAACCTGCAGGCAACAGCGGATTGATTCCACCAACTGAAGAACCGGTATAAATGCCCCTGCGGATCTCGATGCTTACACCTTTCATCACATCCCCCGGCAAAACTACGGTTGCCCTTAGCCTTGGTTCGGCATTGGCAAATATATCCATGGTGTTGGTGTACAGATCGTATTTGCCACCGGTTGTAGTTTTGATAGTACCATCTGCATTTTTAGGAAAACCGTCAAACAGCTCCACAAAATCCAATGTCGGGTTAACTTCTGATGAGTAACCGTTAGCGCCCATTAACTGGCGTGGCACATTATAAGCATCATATCCATGTACCGATTCAGGGTAGTGATACTGGCGTACAAATATGTTTTCAGGGCTTGATGCATCAAAAAACATATTCACGTAGTTTAGGTACTGCGCGTTTTTATCGCCCGCAGCCCATGCTTTTTTGTACAAGCTGTATTTGCCGTCAAGCAGTGCCGCGGCATCATAAGCTGCTTTAAAATAAGTAACCGCCTTTGCAACCGGGATACCACAAAGCCTGTTGCCGCTGCCATCAACCAATGAAATCTGGTTATATTTAGCTACTGTACCGGCGTAAAGCATTGCCCTTGATTTGAAACCGGCAGCCACATACTTATTGGCCCGGCCAACCTGATTAGTTTCAGGAAGATTAGCGTAAGCATAATCCAGGTCGGTGCCAATAAAATCATAGATCTTTTCTTCAGAATTACGTGGTATTTTTAACTCCTCGATGCTTTGCTCCGGGTATTTAAGCACCTTATCAACCAACGGAACGCCGCCGTAGCGTTTAACTAAAGCAAAATAGGTAGCAGCACGAATAAAGCGGGCTTCACCTAACCAGTTGTTTACCTGATCGTTGGTGAAGTTGCCGGCGTATTTGCCAATGTTCTCGGAAAAATAGTTAGCATCGCGAATGGTGCGGTAACAATCGCTCCAGGTTGACAACCCGGTATTTTCCTGCATTGAACCATTCTGGTCGCGGCTAAGTGCTTCGCCAGTGGTAGCGCTTGTTGGGCTGATAATCCAAAACATGTTTAAGCCACGTTCAGGTGAATATCTAAAATCCTCGATAGGGAGCTCGCTGTACATGCGGGCCATATAGGCAGTTACCCCGGCCGCGCTTGAAAATACATCCTGATCGCTAATGATACTTGGAGGCAGGGTGTCAAGCTTTTTACAGGCTGTTGTCCAGCAAAGTAAAAAAGTGAGTATGATATATGGGAACTTTTTCATGATCTGATGCTTAATTAAAATTTAACATTTAAGCCAAGTGAGAATATTTTATCCAACGGATACAGGTAACCGTAATTTGCGGATGGGTGTTCGGGATCGAGATATTTGAGGCCGGTAACGGTAAGGATGTTGTAACCGTTGGCAAAAATCCTTGCACCCTTTATTCCGAGCACTTTTGCTGCACTTTGCGGGATTGTATAACCTATCTCGGCTGATTTAAGCCTTACATAAGCAGCACTGTGGATGTTTGATAGCGAGTTTGTATTGGCAGTTGTACCTGTAAGAGCAAATGTACCTGGTGTCCATACCGTATTAGGATTATATGGGTCGGCTTTAGGATCAGTTGGGTGGTACCTGTCCATAAACATGGCCAATGCACTTCCGCCACCCCATAACGGGATATTTAACTGCTCAATGTATGATACGTTAATACCAGCAGCGCCTTGTAGTACCGCGTTAACATCAAAGCCTTTGTATGATGCGCCCAACGTTAAGCCAAAAGTTGTAGCCGGCGTACTGTAGTTGTTATTGCTCACGTTTTGAGCTATAGGGTGTACGTCCTGATCGTTAATTACACCATCACCGTTCCAATCCTGCAAAATGTAATCACCAACCACGGCGTTACGGGATACAAATTGAGGGCTATTCAAGATCTGCTGATAGTTTTGGAACTGTCCATCCGCACCATAACCCCAAAAAATATTGTTGTAGCGGTTGTCATTATTGTTATGCCAGTTTAGCTGTGAGTTACCATAAGCTCCATGAATTTTGCTTACCCATTTGCTGCGTGTATAACCGAATGTACCTTTAACCATATAATTTACATTGCCTATATGATTACGGTGGTTTAATTCGATATCAAAACCCTGAGTTTGATCACTATTTAAATTTTCCTGCGGCAGGCCAGCACCTACAACGCCTGGCAACGCCTCAATCCGGGTATCAAGCAAACCGCTCCTGTCGCGTCTGAAAACATCTACGGTTAATCCCAATAAACCATTCCAGGCCTGTAAATCAACACCGGCGTTATAAGTTTTGGCAACCAGCCAAAATATGTAAGGGTTATTAATACCCCTGCTTTGTGCAGCGTTAATGAACGTGCCATCAAACACCGATCCCGGTGGCAGTCTATTATTGTCGCCGGAAGCAGGATAATTGTAACCAGCCAGATAATTGAAATTATCAAGATTTGAGTCATCACCCAATTTGGCATATGATAACCTGATCTTCAGATCATCAACAAATGAAAGAGCTGAGGAGTTTTTCCAGAATTTTTCCTGCGATACTCTCCAGCCTAATGATGCTCCAGGGAAAAAGCCCCATCTTTTTAATGGCGAGTTTTTTGAGTTGGCATCATTCCTAAAACTAAATTCGGCCAGGTATTTGCCGTTATAATCATAATTTAATCTGCCAACATATGATTTTGAAATAAACTCAGATGGCAAGCCGTCATCGATAGATGCCTTTTGGTTAAGTGAGTTTCCGGCCCCAAGCTGATCAACCGGTAATGACAACTCTTTCATAGCGTTAAAGTTATCAACCCCCTGTGACCTTTCTTCATACAGGAATAAGCCCGTTAAAGTGTGTCCACCTTTTAATGCCTTGTTATAATTTAGCGACAACTGCATTAAGCTATTAGGCTTTTCATAAAACTGCCTGGTAATTGAGCCTGGGGTTTGATTGGCTATGGGAGAATAGGTGTCTTTATTTGCATCATAAGTGTACTGGTTGTATGAACGCTGATACAGCTTGTTGTTTGACATGTAATAATCATAATTATACAAGCCTTTTACACTTAAGCCCGGCACAAAAGGCACGGTATAGGTTGCCGACATTGATGATTGAAACCATTTATTCGCAATCTTTTTATAACCGCTGATGCCTGCATCTGATAAAGCGACAGGGTTTGAACCATCAACCTCGCCATTATTTAAATACGACGGGTTATTATTGGCATAAACAGTTTGGGTTGGTACCTGGCGCCAAAATGAACGGATAATCCACCATGCATCATTATAAAGCTGATTTGTTTGCTCGATAGTTGCAGCCAGGTTCAGATCAACAGTAAGGTCTTTGGTTACTTTAGAACTGATGTTTGAGCGTACATTGTATTTTTTGTAGTTCAAATCATTGCTTTTGAAAAAGCCGTTCTGATCGGTAGTACCCAAACTCAAAAAGTAGTTAGTATTTTCACTGCCTCCCGACGCGTTCAAGTTATGCTGCTGTTGCGGCGAACTGTTGGCAAAAACCTGCGAATACCAGTCGGTGCTTTTTCTTGAACCATTTCTGAAAGCTTCAAAATCGACGTCTGTGTATTTTACCTGTCCTCCATTAACATTGTGCAATAATTGCTCGTTTACCAATGTCATGTAATCAATAGCACCAACCGGTTTTGGCATGTAAGCCGGAACCTGCCACCCATACGAACCCGAATAATTGAGATCTATAGCACCTTTTTTACCTTTTTTTGTGGTAACCAATACAACACCGTTAGCAGCACGAATCCCGTAAACAGCAGCCGAAGCGTCTTTCAATACCGAAACACTTTCGATATCGTTAGGATCGAGCCTTGAAATATTATCGCGAGGAACACCGTCGATAATCACTAATGGGTTACCGAAACCACGGATATCAAATGAGTTGCTGAATGAACCCGGCTCAGAAGTATTTTGAGTGATTCGCACACCGGCTATTTTACCGGCAAGCATATTGACCGCGTTCTCGTTTTTGGTGGTCACAATCTCAGAATTGGTAACCGAAGCCACCGAACCTGTCACCGATGCTTTTTTCTGCGTACCGTAACCTACTACAACCACCTCGTTGATGTTGGTGGCATTTGGCAATAATTTAACAGTTACACTTTTTTGAGAACCCACAGCAACTTCTTGCTGTATATAACCCAAAAAGCTAAACACTAAAGTTTGGCTTGGTTCGGCATTGATGCTGAACTGACCATCTATATTAGTAGTAGTTCCATTGGGCGTACCTTTAAGCTTAACGCTAACGCCAGGCAGGGGCTGCCCATGCTCGTCATTTACTACACCGGTTATTTTGCTGCCCTGAGCAAAAGCCGAAGTACACATGGCTAAAAATAAAAGGGCGGTTATGCAGCATTGAAGCATCCCTTTAATTTTAGCACGATAACGGATGCGATGGCATCCATCATAATTGGTAAAATTTTCGTACATAAATAATTGGTTAATGGGTTTATAACTCTTGCCAAAAAGGGAAGCAAAAACCATTAAACAGGGATGGTTAAACCCGCTTAATACATTTCATGTTTTCCATTTGGCACAGCAATGATATAGCGGGTGGTATTAAAACGGGGGTTAAAAAAGGGGTTAATTGGGCTAAAATTTTATTAACCGCCCAAAAATTAACCGCTTTTTTAAGCTGATGGAGGTATAATTTAAAAAACTGGCGCGGGTTTAGCGATAGCATGCCTTGTGTTCGCTCTTGACGAAGCGCATAAAAACATGTCATTGCGAGGAACGAAGCAATCGCACGGGAGCATGGCCGTTTTGTATAGCATGCGATTGTCACGTCGCGCCCCCGCTCATTTCCTGTTCCGCGCTTCGCAATGACATGGTTTATTATTCACACTTAAAAACCTGCGACAGTGTTAACGTCGAAGGCCTGTTTTGCATAGCAAAACAGGCCTTCGACTAACGTACCCCATTTGGGGGGATGGGCGACTAAAACACCCGGCAAAGCAAACCTTTCAAATACTCACCTTCGGGGAAGGAAGCACGTACCGGGTGGTCTTCCGGCTGGTGGAACTGGTAGATAAACTGTACCTGTTTCCCGGCATCGAGGGCAGCCCAGGCAATTACCTGTTTAAAGGTTTCCATATCCATGGCACCTGAGCAAGAGTAGGTAGCCAATAAGCCACCTTCGTTAAGTAACAGCATACCTAAGCGGTTCAAATCTTTATAAGCACGCGAAGCCCGGGTAAGTGCCGAGCGTGACGGTGCGTATTTTGGCGGATCAAGTACGATTACATCAAACTTCTCGCCCTCATCCCTGAATTTACGCAGCTGCACATTCACGTCGGATTTAATGGCTATGTGTTTAGTTGCATCCAGTTTATTTAACCTGATGTTTTCGGCCAGAGTTTCAATAGCCAGTGCTGAGCTATCCACACTGGTTACTGATGCCGCGCCTTCCTTAAGGCTGTTCAGCGTAAAGCCACCGGTGTAACAAAAACAATCCAATACTTTTTTACCCTTCGCATGCATCGCCAAAACATGGCGGTTATCGCGCTGATCGCAATAAAAGCCGGATTTTTGGCCTTCGGTGATATTAATGCCATAAACCACATCGTTTTCCAGAACTTCTACCAATTCGGGAGGCGGATTGCCTGCAAGTACTTTATTTTCTGCTTCGGCCAGGCCTTCATGAGCACGGGAAGCATTATCGCTTTTATCCGAAATACTTTCGGGATTAAGCAACTTCGTTAACTCATCAATAATGACAGGCATTACATTTTGAATACCTGAGGTAAGCACCTGCACGGCCAAATGCCCGGCATATTTATCAACAATAAGACCAGGTAAATAGTCAGATTCACTGAAGATCAACCGGCAGGTATTGGTTCTGTTAGCTAAGATGTTATCCCTGCTTTTAACCGCGGTTGCTACTTTTTCGCGAAACCATGCTTCGTTTACCTGAACGTCCTTATTCCATTCCAGCAAACGCAAAGTAACCCGCGATTGATCGTTATAAAAACCATAGGCCATGAATTCGCCTTGCGCATTCAGCAGTTTTATCACATCGCCATTGGCAGGCTTACCCTTTACTTTTTCAATCGCTCCTGAAAATACCCAGGGGTGCCTTTGCAAAATGGCTTTTTCTTTGCCTTTCTTTAATATAACGTCAATCATGTGTGCAAAGGTAATAAAGCGTTGGCAATTTTAGCTTTGCAGTAACGCGGCCTTCATTTATTACGTATTTGTATTGAGGCTTCTAAACCTTGAAAATATTTTTAGGTCATACACAATAATATCCGCATTAAAACATTTGGTATCTTAGATTCGAAAACTATAATCATGAAAAAAACCTACGTACTCCTGTTCAGTATGCTGATAGCGTGCTGTTGTTTTAGCTCAAAGTCATATGCTCAGATACCTCGCATACCTGAGGCCAGCTCAACTCAAACCATCATCCAGGATTTCGGATTAGGGAAAATAACCATCACTTATTCCCGTCCAAATGTTAAAGACCGCAAAATATTCGGGGGCATTATCCCTTACGGCGAAGTTTGGCGTACCGGCGCCAACGCGGCAACAACCATCACTTTTACCGAAAAAGTTGTTATTGAAGGTAACCCCGTGCCTGCGGGTACTTATTCCCTGTTCAGTATCCCTAATAAAGGCGAGTGGACCATCATCCTCAATAAAGTGGTAAAACAATGGGGCGCTTATAGTTACAAGCAAGACCAGGATTTTCTGCGTTTTAATATCAAGCCAATCCGCGTGAGCGAAAAACGCGAAACGTTTACTATGGCTTTTGTTAATACAACTACCAAAGCAACCGACCTTGTTTTGGTTTGGGACAAAACCGCGGCCTATATCCACATGGAAACTGATGACGATGCCAAAATCACAGCCAATATTGATGAGCTGATGAAAGGCGACCGCAAACCATACTATTTCAACGCCATACAATACTACTACGAAAACCATAAAGACGTTGATAAAGCCCTTGGCTGGGTTTATGAGGCTGAAAAAATTGAGCCTAAAGGCCCATGGTATAAGCTTTGGGAATCGCGTTTGTTACTGCGTAAAGGCGATAAAGCTGGCGCAATTGCCGCTGCCGAAGCCGGTATCGCTTTAGCCAACGCCGACAAAGATGAAGAATACGCCCGCTTAAACCAGGAAGCCCTGGATCAGGCTAAGCGATAGCCCTAAGCTCCACCCAACCCTCCCCGGAAGGGAGGGCTTTAAAAAGAAAATCGCTGTTTTTTATACGAAATGGCGATTTTCTTTTATGAATTGATAATATTCAGAAAGTCTCCCCAACCGTGGGAGATTTAGAGGGGGCTCCTGCACTAATTAACCACGCAATCACAATCAATAAAACAGCACCGATAGCATTGAGCCACAAATAAGCGATTACATCAAAATAGCCCAGGATACAAATAATTGCTTCCGTTATAACTGCCGCTATAAATACCGCAGTCCCTTCTATTTTTTTAAGATAGAAGGCCACTATGAACACTCCAAGGATGGTTCCGTAAATATAAGAGCCCAATTGATTTACGGCTTCTAACAGATTACCTATGCGGCTGGCGTAAAGGGCCATCCCAATGCAAACCAGGCCCCAGAACACGGTTGCCAGGCGCGATGCATTTAAATAATTCTGATCTGTAGCGTTGGGATTAACAATGCGTTTGTAAATATCAACCACACTGGTTGATGCTAATGAATTTAAAGCACTTGCGGTTGAGCCCATTGAGGCCAGAAAAATAATGGCTATCAGTAATCCTATCAAGCCTTTGGGCAGATACTGGGTAACAAAGGTAAGGAATACATAGTTGGTATCGTTATCATCGGCCTTAGGGTTGTTCTTTTTCATCAGTTCAATGGCGTTTTGCCTGATGAGGCGGGCCTTAGTGTCGGCCACCTTTAATTGATCTTTGGCATGACTGATCCGATCTTCATTTTTACTGTCGATGGCTTTTATCAACTCATTAGCCTTGATCTTTTTTTGCTCAAAAGCCTGGCCATATTGCTGATTGAGATGGTCATATTCCGTAGCGTAAACGCTTTTTTGAATTTGTTTAACCTCATACTGGTTAAAAAACATGGGCGGGCGGTTAAACTGGTAAAACGCAAAAACCAGCACCCCTATCAGCAGGATCAGGAATTGCATCGGGATCTTGATCAGGCCATTCATGATTAGCCCGAGGCGGCTTTGCCCTACCGAGCTGCCGGTTAAATAACGGCCAACCTGGCTTTGATCTGTACCAAAATAGGAAAGCTGTAAAAAGAAGCCCCCGATCAATCCGCTCCAAACGGTATAACGGTTATTGGGGTCGAATTTCCAGTCTATCACGTTCATACGGCCCATTTTACCGGCCATTTTGAGCGAGCTCATGAAACTTACATTGCCGGGCAACAGGTAAACAACCAGTACTCCTGCCAAAAACATCCCCGTAAAAATAATGCTCATTTGCAATAGCTGGGTATATGACACAGCCTTACTGCCGCCATAAACAGTATAAACAATTACCAGCCCGCCTATAAACAGTGTAGTGTAAACCGTATTAATATTTAATATGGTTGAGAGGATGATAGACGGAGCATAAATGGTAATGCCGGTTGAAAGGCCGCGCTGAACCAGGAAGAGGAACGATGTAAGCGCCCGGGTTTTCAGGTCAAAACGCTGTTCCAGGAATTCGTAAGCAGTATAAACCTTAAGGCGATGGAAAATGGGGACAAAGGTGATACAAAGTACGATCATGGCCAGGGGCAGCCCGAAGTAGAACTGCACAAAACGCATCCCGTCTGAATACGCCTGGCCCGGTGCCGAAAGAAAGGTAATAGCACTTGCCTGGGTAGCCATTACCGATAAGCCCACATGGTACCAGGGCAATGAGCGGCTGCCCATCAAAAACTGGTCGATATTTTTATTATTGCCGCTTTTCCATATGCCATAAAGCACTATAGAAAATATGGTAAGGCCTAAAACAATCCAGTCGGTTAAACTCATTCAAAGAATTTGGTAATGAGCCAGAATACTAAAACTAAAAAAACCAGCCATGCGGCAACAATGCCGTAAAACTGGTTCCAATTTTTTATAAATGAAGGTAGGTCAGGATCAGGCCTCTTCATTACGGCCACGAACTAACACGGCGATATATGCAGCAGCAGTTAACAAGCCTAAAACACCACCTACAAAAATCCAGGTAAAGCCTTTTTCAATAATACCGCCTACAAATAAGCCAGAGATTAATCCTACCAAATAGTATATGTAATCAAAGTTTTCTTTTTCTTCTTTATGGTGTCCCATGATGTTATGTATATGATTGCAGCAAAAATAGGTGATTAATTGAATTTTACCAAAGTTTGTTTTGTAAAAGGATTGTGCGGTTTAAAAGCTCATAAATGACACCAATTATCCATCCGGTCTCCGGTTGGTTTTAAATGCACTATCGTTGTAAATATGCCAGCAGCTTTGCGGTATGCATGAACCAATCCCCTTTCAACTATTGTAAAGAGGCTATTCCTGCAAGTTTTTTAACCGCTCAACATTTCCCGCCATAGTTGCCTTATCATTTGCAGAAGTAGCCAGGTTCATAGCTGTTTCGTAATGCCCTAAGGCTTTTTGATTATCTATGCCGGTATACAGGTTGCCCAGCAGCGAATAATAAAAGTGGTTATTGCTCAGGTTCAGTTTTTCGGCTTCGGCTATTGCAGCCGGTTTTCCATTAGCTTTGGCAAGGGCAAATGTCCGGTTCAGCGCGGCGATGGGCGAATACTCCAAGATGAGGAGGCTATTGTACAGTTGTAATATATTTTCCCATTTTTCGGCAGCATCCTCCTTAATGGTATGCCAGTAAGCTATGCCGGCCTCAAGGTGATATTTAGTTATTGAAGTTCCGGTTGAGGCCTGGTTCAGGTAGTAAATGCCTTTATTAATCAGGTCCCTGTCCCAAAGTAATTCATCCTGATCCTCATAGAGGATCATTTCACCATGATCATTGGCGCGGGCCTCAAACCGCGACGCGTGGAAACACATCAGCGCAAAAAGTGCATTTACGGCAGGAATATTGGTGGCCGGATTTTCAATAAGCAGGTAATTAAGCCGCATAGCTTCAGTACAAAGATCACGGCGAAGGGTGACGTTTTGGGAGGTTGAGTAATAACCCTCAGAAAACAGCAGGTAAATGGTTGTTAAAACAGTTTCCAGCCGGCTGCCGATCTCGCTCAGGCTTGGCTGCTGAATCCGGATTCCCGCCTCCTTCAGTTTTTCCTTTGCGCGGTTTATCCGTTTGTATATCACCTCCTTGTTTGCTAAAAAAGCATCGGTAATTTCCTGTATACCAAAACCGCAAAGCAGGTTAAGGGCAAGCGCCACCTGCGACTCGGCCGAAATAACCGGGTTACAAACCGTAAAGATCATGGCCAACTGGCTATCAACTATGTTTTTGGCAGACAGGTCGATCTCTATTTCGCCTGTGCTGTCGGTAGTATATTTTATTTCGGGCAAAAGCTTTTGCTTAAAAATCGTATCCCGTTTCAGGTAATTTTTGGTTTTATTTTTTGCAACGGTATAAAGCCATGCCGTCGGATTATCAGGTAAACCTTTCAGGCTCCAATTTTCAGTGGCTGAAAGGAAGGTGTCGCTCACAATATCTTCGGCAATTTCAATATGTTCAATACCAAAAAGGCGGCAAAGCACTGCTGCAATTTTCCGGTACTCGGTGCGGAACAGGTGAGGTAAAAGTTCTTGGGGTTGCATAGGTTAAAATAAAAATGCCTTTGCAAAAGTACAAAGGCATTTTATTTTATACGGCAGGCACAGCCATTCGTACTTCAACGGTGGCCCCCCATTGCAATATCGGGCAGCCTTTGGCAATTTCAACGGCCTCATCGTAATCTTCGGCCCTGATTATAAACAACCCGCCTATCGATTCCTTAATTTCGGCATAAGGACCATTGATCACGGTATTTTGCTTAATTGTACGGCCATCGCCATCCCAGCGTTTGGGAGCACCAACCAGTTTGTTTTGGGCCGCGATGCCGCCTATCCAATCCTGGAAAGGTTTTATAGCTGCCTGCATTTGTTCGGGCGAGGGACTGGCATCTTTACTTTTCAGATCCCTGTGGATCACTAACAAAAATTCATTCATAAGGCTATGTTTTAATGGCGTTAATATAAGCTGTTTATGCAAACTGGCCAACCTGGTATGTGCCGGGCGTATTTGGGAACGATAGGTTGATGCGGTTCCAGGTGTTAATGGTGGTAACGGACAGCGTAAGGTCTATCAGTTCTTCATCACTAAACTGCGCCTTGGCTATGTTGTACACTTCGTCGGTTACATGGCAGGCGGTAACGGCTTCGGCCCAGGCAAAGGCGGCCCTTTCACGATCGGTATAATAAGGCGATTCTTCCCAGGCGCTCAGGCCGTATAAACGTTGTTCAGTTTCGCCTTTGGCACGTGCATCTTTATAGTGCATGTCAAGACAATAAGCGCATTTATTGATCTGTGATACCCTGAAATTTACCAACTCACGAAGGGATAACTCAAGGGGCGACTTTTTAAGATAAGTATTAATACCGAATAATGGTTTTAAGGCATTTTGGCCTTTTTCCCACATGCTGATTCTCTGTTCCATTTTGTTTTAAATTTATGTTGTTAAAACCCAATGACAACCGTGCTTAGCAGATTGGACAAAATGAAAAATATTTTTTATTTTTTATAAGATCGGAATTCATATCGGGAATTTTTGTTGGGCGGCATCTAATGCATCGCCCGCTTCGCAGATTTTCCGGTTTAACTACATATACATATAATACGTCTCTGTATAAAAATACCTATCTTTCCCTCATGGCCTTACCCAATATTTTCACTGCAGAGGTAGCTGATGATGTAATCAGCCGGATCAACAAGCTCACGCCGCAAACCTCACCGAGGTGGGGTAAAATGAACGTAGCACAAATGTTGGCACACTGCTGTGTAACGTACGAAATGGTGTATGAAGATAAGCACCCCAAACCCGGCTTGTTCATGAAACTCATCCTGAAAATGCTGGTTAAAAACAAGGTGGTGAGCGAAATTCCATATAAACACAACAACCCTACAGCGCCTGCATTTCTTATTACCGGCGAAAGGGATTTCAATACCGAAAAAGCCCGGTTGATAGCCTACATCCAAAAAACACAGCAGCTGGGCGAAAAAGCTTTTGATGGCCGCGAGTCGCATTCGTTTGGCTCCTTAACCATTACCGAATGGAGCAATATGTTCTATAAACATATTGACCATCACCTCACCCAGTTTGGCTGTTAAGCGCATAGTTTGAACATACGGTTAAATTTTCCTTTCTTTACCGGCATATAGGTAAATCGATATAGTGCATGGAAAAACTAAGCCCCGCCATCCTTAAAACCAAACAGCATTTTGAAATTCTTGACGGCCTTCGGGGCATAGCAGCTATTGCAGTTGTTACTTTCCATTTTATGGAGATTGCTTATTCCGACTACAGCAAGGATTTTATAGGTCATGGCTTTTTAGCGGTTGATTTTTTCTTTTGCCTGTCGGGCTTCGTAATTGGTTATGCTTATGACGACAGGATCGGCAAAATGGGCATAAAGGAATTTTTCAAATCGAGGTTGATCAGGCTGCACCCGCTTGTTGTTTTTGGCTCGGTATTGGGCTTGTTAGGGTTTATATTTGATCCATTTAATGCCCAACCCATAGCCCGTAGTGCGGGCAGTATACTACTATTATTTCTCAGCTCCATATTAATGATTCCTAACCCGACAATGAATGAACGGTATTTTAACTTGTTTGGGTTTAATGCACCTGCTTGGTCATTGTTTTGGGAATATGTAGCTAACATTGTTTATGCACTTGTGCTTTGTCGCCTTCAGCGGCGCTACCTGATTGTCCTTGCTGCAATTTCTGCTGTAGGTATTTGCTATGTGGCAGCTCACTCAGGTAATTTAATGGGCGGCTGGAGCGGCGGAACTTTCTGGGATGGAGGTGTACGTATAGCTTATTCTTTTACCGCTGGTTTGCTGGTTTACCGTTATAACCTTATCGTCAAAAATAAGCTTGGTTTTATCGGTCTTTCTATTTTATTGATGCTGGCTTTCCTGTCTCCGTTCTCAACATGGAACTGGCTTACCGAGCCTTTTATAGTTATCATTTATTTCCCGTTAATGGTTTCGCTGGGAGCAGGCGCTGTTCTTAACAACAGCTTACGTAAAATATGTGTTTTTTCGGGGAGTATCTCTTATCCTTTATACATGACCCATTATGCAGTAATGTGGATATTTGGTAATTATTATGCGGCAAATAAACCAGATGCTGTTCACCTGGCGTATATCATTATACCCGGATTAGTTGTATTAGTTACATTTGCTTACCTGGTTATGATAGGTTACGATATCCCCCTGCGTCGTTACCTAACCGAAAGAAGAAAAAAACAGGCTGTCAAATAACTGAATGGCTATTCGTTTGCTTAATTAAAGATTAAGGAAGGATTTAGCCAACGGTTAAATTAAAACCTGTATGTTTAAAATGCCGGAAAAGTGTTTTTTATACACTAAAAATAATTATTTTTACAAATGGTTTTGTGCTGATTTTCAGTTGTTCTGTTGAAGTATGCCAACCTTTGGTACAATGAAAAAAACGTTAGTTATTGGTTGGCTCGTGATACTTTTAATCGCTGTTGGCGCTTTGTTTTGGTATAATGAGCTGCAATACCAGTTGCCTACTCCTGTACCCGAAAACTATAAAGCAGTAAAGCAGGGTACGATAGTGTCAATCAACCCCAGGCACTACCAGAATCGCAGTAAACCGCTGTTCCTGCATTTTTTTAATCCGGATTGTCCCTGTTCAAGATTTAATATCAAACAGTTTAAGGCTATTGCCCAGCAATATCACAGACAGGTGAATTTTGCCATCGTAATCATGAGCAGTAAACGCTTCACCGAAAGCGAAATCCAGGACAAGTTTGGGATGAAACTCCCCGTTATATTTGATCCCTCGGTTGCTGAGGCCTGCGGGGTTTACTCAACACCCCAGGCTGCCCTTATTGATACAGGCAGCAAGCTGTATTACCGCGGCAATTATAACATAAGCCGTTACTGTACCGATGAAAAAACAAGCTTCGCCAAAGTAGCGATCAACGGTTTACTGAACGACAATACACGCCTAACATTTAATAAACTTGCATTAACCTCATACGGCTGTCGACTGCCCGACTGTCATAATTAATATTACCCCTAAATATCAATCATTGTGACCGCAGACATAGTTCAAAACATTAATTTTCAAACCGAGATCAAAGACCGCTCAGACAGGTTGATGGATTATTTCCTGCCTGTGCATTTTGTAGTTGGTTTAGCATTGGCCTATTTTTATGATACATGGCTTATTGCCTTTGGCGTTGGCGGCCTGTGCCTGCTGGCGTATTATACTGCTAAAATAGCCCTGCCTAATTCTTCCTTATACCAATATGTGCTGGCAGCTGTATTAGGTATTTTTATGGCCCAGTATATTTATCAGATGCACGGCTTGTTTGAGATGCACTTTTTTGCTTTTATTTCGAGTGCGCTGCTGATCACCTACCAAAACTGGAGGCTACAATTGCCATTGCTTTTAGTTGTTATTGTACACCATGCTGTTTTCAGCTATCTGCAGGATATTGGCTATGGCGGCATATTTTTTACCCAGCTCAATTACTTTGATCTTCAAACGTTTAGCATACATGTGTTGCTTACCGGGGTTATCATGTTCATATGCGGACTTTGGGCCTACCAGTTGCGCAAGTATAATGAACTAAGAATAGTACAAACCCTGCAAATGGCCGATCTGCAGCGGGAAGCCCAGTTATCGCTCGAGCGCAAACATAATGAAGAGGTTTTGGCAGCTGCAAACCAGGAACTAAACTATTCAAACCAGGAACTTCAAAAGGCACGCCTCGCGGCTGATCAGGCTAATCAGGAAAAAAGTATTTTCCTGGCCACCATGAGCCACGAAATCCGTACGCCTATGAACGGGGTTATCGGGATGTCGGCTTTATTGAATGAAACTGAGCTTAACGATGAGCAGCGTATGTTTAACGAAACCATCATCAGCTGCGGCGAAACGCTCATCCATGTGATCAATAACATTCTTGATTTTTCAAAGATAGAAGCAGGTAGCCTTGATCTTGAACAGGATGATTTTAACCTGCGGCAATGTATTGAAGATGTGATGGATATGTTTGCCATTAAAGGCGGACAATTGGGGCTCGACCTGGTTTATGAAATTGCCGAAGATATATCGCCGGGTATCATCGGTGATCCGCTGCGGCTTAAACAGGTGCTTATAAACCTGGTAAGCAACGCCATAAAATTTACGGAGAAAGGTGAGGTTGGTATTAAGGTTAGCTGTGTTGACAAACAATCTGATGGCTTGCTGAAATTAAGATTTGATGTTTGGGATACAGGCATAGGCATTCCGCATGATAAGCTGCACCGGCTGTTCAAGGCATTTTCGCAGGTCGATTCATCTACTACACGTAAATACGGAGGTACCGGTTTAGGTTTGGCTATTTGCCAAAAGCTTGTTGCCCTAATGGGCGGCAGTATAGGCGTTGAAAGCGAGCCCGGTGCTGGTACCAGGTTTTTCTTTACCATAAACGCCTATCCCGGCGAGATTTCCCACCGGCAGCCTGCCAGTTTTGATCTTGAGGAACTGCGCGGCAAAAAGATCCTTATAGTTGATGACAACCATACCAACCTGTCTATTTTAAACCGCCAGTTTGAAAACTGGAACCTTAAATCGGTACCGGCAGAGTCTGCCGCCGAGGCTTTAGTGATCCTGCAGAGAAACAAAGACATTGACCTGGTTATAACCGACATGAACATGCCCGTTATGGATGGGGTTATGCTGGCCCGCATCATCAGGGAAGGGTACAGCCACATTCCTATTATACTGCTAAGCTCGGTTGGCGAAGAATTTATAAAAGATCAGCGAATGCTGTTTACCTCTGTTATGAGCAAGCCGATAAAACAACAGGTACTGGGCAAACAGGTTTTTATGGCGCTCAGGAATAAATCGGTCCAAAACGATGATAAACAAACTAAGAGCAAGCTCTCGGTTGATTTTAGTGATAAATATCCCTTCAATATCCTTATTGCCGAAGATAATGAGGTTAACCAGCACGTTATTAAACACATTTTAAACAAAATGGGCTATAAGCCGGGTATGGCCCAAAACGGGCTCGAAGCTATAGAGGCCCTGTACAAAAACGATTACGAGCTTATTTTAATGGATATGCAGATGCCTGTTATGGATGGGCTTGAAGCAACCCGTGTAATCCGCAAAGACGACATTAAGCAGCCTGTTATCATTGCTTTAACAGCCAACGCCATGGCCGGCGATGAACAGGATTGTTTGCAGGCCGGTATGAATGATTACCTGAGCAAGCCTGTAAAACTGGATGAGCTGATGAATAAGCTTTCGAAATGGCACACTTTAGTTAATAAATCCGCAGTTCGTCAGGGTTGATGCAACCGCATTCCTGCAATAAGTTTGAGGCTTGGTACGCCATCAAGGGTAGGATAATTACCTGGCGGAGGCTGCTTCGACTTAATAGTAGTGAAGTTTCCTCATCCCGGTATGCAGAATATAAATGCAACAATACTTTTGCAAAACAATTAGGTTATTTTTTTCATTTTTGTACAGCATAAGCAATATGTTGAATAAGCGAAATACCGAATTTTTGAGATCGTTGCGGATATTATCGGTAATGGCCTTTTATTTGGTCATCGCGAGCAGTCATGTTTTTTTCCTTCCCCGCTTAACGCAACCGGGCCGTACACGTTCAACAGGATTCAATTCGGTTTTTAAACGAAAGATGGAGAACCTGCACAGCAGCTTCAGCGAATCAAGCTACATTCAAAGACCAGACAAATCAACCCTTGAGGAGAAAAAGTCTGTTACCGATTTGATCAGCGCTGTTGTAGGCAGTTTTATCCTGCTGTTTTTTGCATTGCAGCTATGGAAATTAAATCCGAAGCAATTAATCCGAAACTTCAGGATTATACCCGGGTATCGATACTCCTATCTTTCCCTTTGCACTTTTCGCATTTGATTTGAATGATTAAAGGCGCTCTGTCTTTAGATACATCTTCGATCATTTTTTCAATTAAATTAATTATCCATCGTTTACCGGCATTTTTTGCAGTACTTACTGATCTGTAGCGATCAGTGTGCGGGCATTTCCCGGTAAGCATATTCCGTACATCAAGATATGCGAATTTCAAAGAAGTTCTGCTGCCTGTTTATAGGCCTGCTAATAACAGCCTGTACTTATGCGCAGCAACAAGGTAACACACCGGTTAGCTTAAAAACGCTGCTCAACAGCGTAAACCGAAACGCACCCACATTGCTAACCGATTCAGCAGCTATAGCGGTTAGGCAAGCCCAGGCCGCTGAAACCAGGAGCAGCTGGCTCCCTAACCTGAAACTAAATTACCAGGCAGATTATGGGACTAACAACAATGTTGCCGGCCCGTATTTTGGCTTTGGTATCATTCCTTCCAACTCCAGGGGGGTACGGCCCGAAAGCAATACCACTACCGTTTCAGCCAACGTTGGGGTAGCCGCGCTCGACTGGGAGATCTACAATTTTGGTGCCTATGGTGCTCAAAATAAAGTAGCCAACTCTGATATTCAGGTACAGCAAAACCAGTTTGCTGATTCCAAATACCAGTTGCAGGCTTACGCCATTGGCAATTACCTGCTCCTAACGGAACTGGAAAACTTCCTCACCATCCAGGCGCGGAACATAAAACGCAATCAGGAGATCCGCCGGTCGGTACAGTCGCTCGCCAAAAGTGGGGTAAGGGCAGGTGTTGATACCAGCATTGCCGAGGCCGAACTGTCAAAAGCCCGTTTGAACTATATCGAACTGAACAACCAGGTGAAGCAGGTACAGTTACAGCTTTCGGCTGTCAGCGGCTTACCCTATCAGACAATAGTACCCGATACGGCTGCCGAAACAAATCTTATCAATACCGCAACCGGCCTCGACCCTTTGGTGATCGACACCACCGATCATCCTTTGATCAATTATTATAAATCGGTATATCAAAACAGTTTGCAGCGGGAAACACTCGTCAAAAAAAGCTACAATCCTAAAATATTATTGGAAGGCGCCGTTTGGGGCAGGGGATCAAGTGTTGATGCTAACGACCATTTTAACAGCCTAAGCAGCGGATGGGGGTTCGACAGGAATAATTACCTGGTAGGTATAGGTGTTTCCTATAACCTATTTGATATCCGTCGCCGCCAGTTAAAATTACGGACACAACGTGCCAATACCGATTACTCCCGGAAAAAGCTGGAAGAGCAAAAGCAATTGCTGGCGGTCAATGCCAACCGGTCGGGCGTAGAGCTGCAAACCGCCCGCGAACGCCTGGTTGAGATCCCTCATCAGCTTAAAGCGGCTTCTGATGGGTACCGGCAAAAGTTGTCATTATACAAAAATGGGCTAACCGATATCATTGAGCTTAACGCCGCGCTCAATATCCTTTACCGCGCCGAAACTGACTATGTACAGGCCAAATATGCCTATTCAAATGCCCTGTTCCAGCAGGCCGTTACCGGCAACCAGGTAAATACTGTATTAAACCTTTTAAAATAATTTAGCTATGTCAATGGTCACATCCGCACTTAAACGGCCCATCACAACGGTGGTGGTTACCTTGAGCCTGCTCATCTTTGCAGTGCTTAGTGCTATAAAAATACCGATAGATATTTTCCCAAAATTAAACCTGCCCACCATTTATGTTATTGAATCATATGGCGGTATGTCGCCGCAGCAAATGGAGGGTTTCTTTTCAACCCGTTTGCAAGACCAGTTTCTGTATGTGAACGGCATCAAAAGCGTTACCAGTAAAAACATCCAGGGTTTAACTATGGTTAAGCTGAGTTTTTACGAGAGTACAGACATGGCCGAAGCACAGGCCCAGGTGGCTTTGCAGGTAAGCCGCGTAATGAGCTTTTTCCCGCCGGGAGCGCTGCCACCGCAGGTTGTAAGGTTTGATGCTTCATCGTTGCCTGTTGGGCAATTGGTACTATCCGCCCCCAATCGCAGCCTGAAGGATATTTATGATATGGCGGCTACTAAAGTAAGGCCTATGTTTGCTACTGTTCCCGGCTTATCGGCCCCGCCGCCGTTTGGTTCAAACGCCAGGTCCATCACCTTAAACGTTGATCCTAACAAATTAAGAAGTTACGGCTTGACGCCCGATGAGGTAGTAAGTGCGTTGGCTAAGTTCAATGTGATGTCGCCTTCGGGTAATTTAAGGTTAGGCAACACTATGTTTGTAACTACGGTTAATACGTTGATTAACCAAACAGATGAATTTGGCAATATCCCCGTAGTTACCAAAAACGGCGTTCCCATTTTGGTAAAAGATGTTGCCCGTGTTGCCGATGCTACCGACGTTACGGTTGATTATGCGCTGATTAATGGCAAGCGCTCCGTTTATTTGCCGGTAGTAAAAACCGCCGATGCCAGTACCTGGAGTGTGGTACAGGCTTTGAAAAAGAAGATTCCGGAAATTCAGGGCCTTTTACCCGATGACGTTAAAATCTCGTATGAGTTTGATCAATCCATATTTGTGATAAACGCAGTAAAAAGCCTTATGACAGAAGGCGGTCTGGGCGCGTTGCTCACCGGCCTGATGGTATTATTGTTTTTGCGCGACTGGCGAAGCAGTTTGATCGTGGTGATTACTATCCCGGTATCTATTTTGTTAGGTGTATTACTTTTAGGCTTATTCGGCCAAACCATCAATATCATGACATTGAGCGGGCTTGCCCTCGCCATAGGCATTTTGGTTGACCAGGCGACGGTAACCATCGAAAATATTCACCAGCACCTGGAGATGGGCAAAAGCAAAGCACAGGCTATTTATGATGCCTGCCAGGAAATCTCGTTCCCCCTATTGCTCATCCTGCTGTGTATCCTTGCAGTATTCGCGCCATCGTTTATGATGAACGGCGTACCTAAAGCGATGTTTTTACCCCTGTCGCTATCTATCGGCTTAACGATGATCGTATCGTACATCATAGCGCAAACACTGGTGCCTATTTTATCAAACTGGCTTATCAAAGCCGAAACCTATCAGCATTATGAACATGGGAAATTGCATGCTCATGCCGGCGAAGCTTTAGACCGGCCCGAAGAAGGGCAGGTAAACCATCACCTGCAACAGGAGCAAAAACATCCCGAAAAGAATGACCTGTTTGAACGGATAAAGATCCGTTTTATACACATCATTGAACGCTGGATGCATAACAAAAAGCTAATTGTGCCTGTTTATCTCGTGGTTGTTTTGGGACTGGCCGGTGTTTGCTTTGTTACCATTGGAAAAGATATGATGCCGAAGCTCAACAACGGCCAGTTTCAGATCAGGATCAAAGAGCCGGATGGCACAAGACTTGAACGTACGGAAGACGGGCTGAAACAGGTTTTGCAGATCATCGACAACACGGTTAATCATCACGTGGCAATTACGTCTGGCTATGTGGGCATAGTGCCAAGCAGCTATGGTACCAGCAATCTTTATGTATTTAATACCGGTACACATGAAGCGGTATTACAGGTTAACCTTGATGAAGATTACCACATCAATATGGATGAGCTTAAAGATGCGCTCCGTAAAAACATAGCATCGCGCATGCCCGATCTCCGCATCACTTTTGAACCTATCGACATGACCGAAAAGATCATGAGCCAGGGTGCATCTACACCTATCGAAATAAGGGTAGCGGGTAAGGATATGGCACAGATAGAAGGCTACTCGAACAAGGTTTTGGCCGGACTTAAAAAGATCAGCTACCTGAGGGATGTGCAGATCAGTCAGCCTTTAAAGTTTCCTGTGGTGGCAATAACGCTCGACAGGTTGAAAGCTGCTCAATTAGGCCTGGATATTAAAGATGTTGCCCGCTCGGTTACAGCAAGTACATCATCAAGCCGTTTTACCGAGAAAAACCTTTGGTTGGATGATAAATCGGCCTATACCTACCAGGTACAGGTTCAAATTCCAGAGTATGTGATGAATACAATGGATGAGTTGAAAGAGATCCCACTGGTGAAAGGCCAAAGTACACCTGTACTGGGTGATATCGCCAGCTTTAAGGTTAATTACGTTCCTGGTGAATATGACCGTACCGGTCCGCGCCGCTTCTTAACCGTGAGCGCCAATATTTACAAGAAGGATTTGGGCACCGCTACTGCCGCGGTGCAGCAGGTTATCAAATCTGTCGGGGCACCGCCTAAAGGCCTTATTGCTGAAGTTAAGGGTATGTCGAGCTTGTTGACAGAAACGCTCGACAGTTTGCAGAACGGTTTGATGTTTGCCATTTTGGTGATCTTTTTATTGCTGGCCGCCAATTACCAGTCGTTTAAATTATCCCTTACAGTACTATCTACCGTACCGGCAGTAATATTGGGATCGCTAACAGCATTACTGCTTACCGGTTCAACACTTAACCTGCAAAGTTACATGGGCATGATCATGTCTACAGGGGTATCGGTGGCAAACGCCATCCTGATCGTAACCAATGCTGAAACCCTGAGACTGGATTATAAAGACTCTACAAGGGCAGCCATTACCAGTGCGTCCATCAGGTTAAGACCAATCCTCATGACCAGTTTGGCCATGATGGCAGGTATGATCCCGATGGCATCAGGGATGGGTGAAGCCGGCGAGCAAACCGCACCTTTGGGCCGCGCGGTGATAGGCGGCTTATTTGCCTCGACGTTAGCTGCGCTGTTTATACTACCGCAGGTGTTTGCCTGGGTACAGCAAAAAACCACTTATGATTCACCGTCCTTAATGAAGGACGTAAATGTTAATGAACCTCAACAACTTGAAACCTCCAATAGCTAATATTATGAAACTAAAATATATTATACTGCTAAGCAGTATCAGTTTAATGGCCGCTTGCGCCGGCAACCAAAAACCGGTGGACCTCACAGGAACCAAAAAAACCACCCAAAAAGCAAGCGGATATGAAACCGGCAAAGTGTCGGAAAAAGCACTGTCAAGCGAAGCCCGCCTTCCGGGCCAGTTAAAGCCTTATAACGAGGTAAACCTGTTTCCGAAAGTAAACGGGTTTGTAAAAACCGTTTTTGTTGACCGTGGTACTTTGGTTAAAAAGGGACAATTACTGGTAACCTTAGAAGCGCCGGAAATGGAATCGCAACTGCAGGCCGCCGATTCGCGGTACATGCAGGCTAAGGAAAATGCTGTTGCCAGTAAAGAAAAGTATCAGCGTTTAAAAGAGGCTGCAAAAGAACCTGGATCAGTTTCGCCGCTTGAATTGGATAACGCTTTAGCAAAAATGAAAGCTGATGACGCAATGGCCCGTTCAGAAAGCTCGATCGTAGCATCTGTACGCACCATGCAGGATTACTTGAACATTCGTGCACCGTTTGATGGCATGATCATTCAGCGTAACGTATCTCCGGGAGCTTTGGTAGCCCCGGGTAAAGGTACAGACCTGCCTATGCTTATTTTGCAGGATACCCGCAAGCTGCGTTTAGAGGTTTACATCCCCGAAGATTTCGTAGACAAAGTTGACTTAATGCAGCAGGTAAAATTCACTTTTAATGCTATGCCGGGGCAGGAACAAACAGCCAAAATCAGTCGCTCGGCCAATGCTTTAGGGAGTATGCGTTCTGAAGCTATTGAAATAGACGTACAAAACCAAAATGGAATACTAAAACCGGGGATGTATGCCGAAGTAAAGATCCCGATGCTTTCGGGCGCCAAATCGTTGTTAGTGCCCAACAATGCCATCATCCGGTCAACCGAGAGGGAATATGTAATAGCCGTAAAAGACGGCAAGGCAGCATTAATTGATATAAAGGAAGGATTATCCAGACATGACTCAACCGAAGTATTTGGGAACCTGAAGGCCAACGATATCATTCTTAAAAATGCCAGCGATGAAGTGAAGGACGGAGCGGATATTAATTGAGAGTGTTAGAGGCAATGGCTAAGCCTAAGCGGCTTGGAACAGGACTTTTACATTCGGTCCCATGAGCAGAATTGTCGCGTTTCATTATTATAACTCATCAGTTCATGATACATGACGCATTAATTTTGTTCACCAATGCCCATATCAAACCCTTTACTTAAAATTGGGGCAAGGGCAGCTTTTGGAGAAGAGCGAGAGACATATTTTTTTACCTTTGCCCCTATGGAAACCATCACCTGGCATGATTTTGAAAAAGTAGAACTGCGTGTAGGCACTGTATTGGAGGCAATTGATTTCCCCGAAGCCCGTAAGCCGGCTTTTAAAGTGAGGGTTGATTTTGGCACTTTCGGCATCCGGTGGTCGAGCGCACAAATCACGAAGCATTACACCAAGGAAGAATTGGTTGGCCGGCAGATAGTGGGTGTAACAAATTTCCCTAAAAAGCAGATCGCCAATTTCATGTCGGAGTTCCTGGTTACCGGCTTTGCCGATGAGAACGGAGACATTGTGTTAACCGCTGTTGAAAAGCCTGTGCCAAACGGCAGCAAACTTATTTAAATGAGATATATCAGTTTCGAGGATGAGGCCTCTATATCGCCCGATGAATATTTTATGGGCGAAGCGTTAAAAGAAGCCCGCTATGCATTGGAGGAGGATGAGATTCCGATTGGGGCAATTGTGGTTTACAATGGCCGCATTATAGGAAAAGGGCACAATCTTACCGAACGGCTTAACGATGTATCGGCCCATGCCGAAATGCAGGCCCTTACTGCGGCCGCTAATTTAATTGGAGGTAAATACCTGCAAGGCTGTACGCTGTACGTTACTATGGAGCCCTGTGTAATGTGTGCCGGGGCTTCATACTGGTTCCAGGTAAGTAAGATCGTTTTTGGGGCCTATGATAACAAACTCGGGTTCGGCCGCATCAACCAAAAAATAACCCATCCCAAAACAGTGATCACCGGCGGTATCCGCGAAGCTGAATGCAGCCAGCTGGTGAAGGATTTTTTTAAGGGGAAGAGGAAGAAGTGAGTTAATAGTTGATGGATCATAGTTCATGGTAATAAAATAGCTATATAAGCTATGATCCATGAACCATTAACTATGAACTAAAGAAAACATGACAATTATTTAGAACAAATAGTTCCGTCAACGCTTATATTTGTTACGTCACAACAAACAGTAAACTTTAAAATAAACAACTAAAATTATGGCATTTACCCTACCGGCGTTATCCTACGCTACTGATGCTCTGGAACCGCACATTGATAAACTGACCATGGAAATTCACCATGGCAAACACCACCAGGCTTATGTTACCAACTTAAACAAAGCTTTGGAAGGTAAGCCTGAGGCTGAAAGCAATATCGACGATATCATTAAAAATATCTCTAAATTCCCCGCTGCTGTGCGTAACAATGGCGGTGGCCACTACAACCATACCTTGTTCTGGACCTTGTTATCACCAAACGGTGGCGGCGAGCCTACAGGCGCTTTAGCTGATGCTATCAAAAGCACTTTCGGTTCATTTGCCGATTTCAAAACTAAAGTATCTGAAGCAGGTGCAACCCGTTTTGGTTCTGGCTGGGCATGGTTAATTGTTACTGCTGATAAAAAATTAGCTGTAACTTCCACTCCTAACCAGGACAACCCATTAATGGACATCGCTGAAGTTAAAGGTACCCCAATTTTAGGTATCGACGTTTGGGAGCATGCTTACTACCTGAAATATCAAAACCGTCGTCCGGATTACTTAGCAGCTATCTGGAATGTGATCAACTGGAACCACGTTGCCGAGCTTTACGCAAAAGCAACCGCTTAATATTATTTAAGCTCATAAACAAAAGCGGCAGGATCTGATGGTCCTGCCGCTTTTGTTTTACTTCATAACTCTTGCGCTCGTTTGTAACGAGCCCGAGAAGTTTGTTTATTTACCTTCCAATTATACACCCACGCTTAATCCCTGCAATAATCTACTAACTTTGTGGACTTTTTTATATCATGATCAAAAAGCCCATAGAAACCCTGCTCCGCGAATCGAAGGAGGAAGGGGAACATTCATTAAAACGCTCGCTTGGGCCCGTTAATCTTATTTTAATTGGGATAGGCATCATTATAGGGGCCGGTTTATTTTCGTTAACCGGTATAGCGGCGGGCCAGCATTCGGGGCCCGCGGTAACTATTTCTTTTTTAATTGCTGCTGTTGGCTGCGCTTTCGCTGCCCTTTGCTATGCCGAGTTTTCGGCTATGATACCTGTTGCGGGGAGCGCTTACACCTATTCGTATGCTACCATGGGCGAGCTTTTTGCATGGATCATAGGCTGGGACCTTGCGCTTGAATATGCCGTGGGCGCAGCAACAGTGGCCATCAGCTGGTCGCAATACCTTACTAAGTTTTTGTCGTGGTTTGATCTGTATTTGCCTCCACAGCTTACACTTTCGCCTTTTGAAACTGCAAAAGCAGCAAATGGTGATATTATTAACGGGATCATCAATTTGCCAGCTGCGCTCATTGTGATTTTGGTTACCAGTATCATTATCCGGGGTACAAAAGGTTCGGCATTGGTTAATGCCATTATTGTAACTTTGAAAGTGGGCGTGGTGTTGGTGTTTATCGCGGTTGGGTGGTCATTTATTAACCCGCAAAACTATCATCCCTATATCCCGCAAAATACAGGTGTTTGGGGTGATTATGGCTGGTCGGGCATATTGAGAGGGGCGGGGTTAGTGTTTTTCGTGTTTATTGGGTTTGATGCTGTATCAACCGCGGCGCAGGAGGCCAAAAACCCGCAGCGCAATATGCCTATCGGGATCATCGGCTCGCTGCTGATCTGTACGGTACTCTTTATTGTATTTGCGCACGTAATGACCGGCATGGCCAACTATAAGGAATTTATAGGCTCGGGCGCACCGGTTGCCATCGCCATTGAAAAAACGCATTACCAGTGGTTGAGCAAAGCTATTGTGCTGGCTATTTTAATAGGTTATACCTCGGTAATTTTGGTCGATCTGTTAGGCCAATCACGCGTGTTTTTCTCTATGTCGAAAGATGGTTTGCTGCCGAAGGTTTTTTCAGAAGTGCATCCCAAATTTCGCACACCCTGGAAATCGAATATTATGCTTTGCGCTTTTATAGCCCTCTTTGCCGCATTTGTTCCGATACGCGTGGTTGGTGAAATGACCAGTATTGGTACCCTGCTGGCATTTGTTATGGTTTGCGCCGGTGTACTTATTTTACGGAAGCAGCAGCCTGATATTCACCGGCCGTTTAAAACACCCTTTGTGCCATTGGTGCCGGTGCTGGGTATCCTGACCTGTTTTGCCATGATGACGTTTCTACCCGGCGATACCTGGTTGCGTTTGGTCATTTGGCTTGCAATTGGTTTGGTTATCTATTATACTTACGGCAAAAAGAACAGCGTTATCCGCAAAATGCTTGCAGATAAACAATAACGCCATCAATTGATGACCGAAGAGATTTTAAAACTAAAAGTTGAACGCATAAAATGGGAAACTCCAGATACGGCTACATTTTATTTGAGCAGTATTGATAGTAATCTTATCCCTTATACCGCAGGGCAGTTCATCACACTGATATTTAACCACAGGCAGGAAGAGATCAGGCGCTCGTATTCGTTAAGCTCGTCGCCCGATGAACCATACCCTGCAATAACTATTAAGCGCATTACCAACGGTGAAATATCCAGGTTTATGCTCACTAAAATAAAGGAAGGCGATGAGTTAACAGCATTAGCCCCTGCCGGCCGTTTTATCATCAGTGACCATCAGCAGGAAAAGGATCTGTTTTTATTTGCGGGCGGCAGCGGCATTACCCCTATATTTTCGCAACTGAAATATATTTTGAACCGGGTGAGGGTAAAAGCAGGCTAACCCTCATTTATAGTAATCAAAATGCCGCTTCCATTTTATTCAAAAACGAGCTGGATAAACTGGCAGCCAAACACCCCGAAAGGTTGACAATCATTTACCTGCTTAGCAGCGAAGGTAACCGACTCAACCCCGATAAGGTAGAAAAGCTGGTGAAGCAATACGCCAACTTCAACCTGGCAAATGCTGAGTTTTACCTTTGTGGCCCGTTTGCTTTTATGCGAATGATCCGGTTCGACCTGGTGTATATGGGGATTGATCAGGTAAAGATCCGCCGCGAAAATTTTGTGCTCGAAACAGTTGCCGTAACAAGCAGCTTTACTAACTTTCCACCTAAAAACATCAAAATAAAATACCGGGGCGAGCTGCACGATATTGTAGTAGGCGAAAACCAATCCATACTGCAGGCCGCCCTGCAAAACAATATCCCATTACCTTATAGCTGCCGGGGAGGAATATGCTCTACCTGCATGGTTAAATGCACCGGCGGTAAAGTTGAAATGGTGAAAAATGATGTACTTACTGAAGCGGATCTTGCACAAGGATGGATCTTGACCTGCACCGGGCATCCCTTGGATGATGAGGTGGTGATTGGCCCCCCAGCCCCCTAAAAGGGGGACTTATACCAGGACGCGAAAAGAATAATCAACGGAATCAGTGTAATCAAGAAAAATCAACGATCAGTTGGCAAATGTTGCCTTACTGTCCTTCTATGCACCACCGTTTTTACCTTTTTTGATTTGGATTTTTTGCGTTTGCCGAGCCAGATGATAAAGCCGGTGATTGGCAAGCTTGCACAAATCAAACTGGCCAAAAAAGCAATGATCTTACCGGGAAGGCCTAAGATTTGCCCTACGTGAATATCATAGTTCATGTTATTCATTTTCATGCCGGCACTTTTTTGCTCATGCGCGATACGGTTCAATAATTTGCCGGTGTATTTATCGAAAGAATAGCTATCACTTTTATAGTAGTGCAGGGCTTGCGCGTATGCGGTTACGCCTATGGCACCGGCTTTAGCAGCATCGTCGTAAATTAAAAACATTTCGGCATTTGGCGAGGCGGCTTTGGCTGATAAATATGCTTTGTTGATAACCTGGGTAGTATCTATCTTCCCGTTCAACAACGAATCGGACTTGAAAACTACCTTTTCTTCGGGATGTGCTTTGCCCAAATTAGCGGCTGTGTAAATAGCTTCACGCATCCAGTCAAATGATATTGACAGACCTGTTATGGCCAATATGATGGCCACGCTGGTGGCATAAAAGCCCAAAACATTATGCAAGTCGTAATTAACACGGCGCCAGCGGCCACCCCACTTAATAGTGAAGCTGCGTTTACGGTCGCTTTGACGTTTGGGCCACCAGAGTATTATGCCGGTGATCATCAGCACCACAAAAATTATCACCGATATGCCTACTACCAGGGTGCCGATATTAGCCGGGAGCAACAGGTACAGGTGAATATATTCAACAATAATAAAAAAGTTTGAAGCGGGGCTTTCGGTATGGGTGATCTTACCTGTATAAGGATTCAGATATACAAAAAGGAGGCCATCTTTCTTGTCCGTTACCAACACCCCCGCAGGACGACCGGTACCGTAATAGTAAACATAACTGGCCGTAGCGCCTTTACGGCCTTTCAGTGCTTCGGACTTAAGTATTGATGGTGCTATGTAGGGTTTAGCTTGTACCTCAACCTTACGGTAACTGTGTATCGCATCCTGGATCTCGTCCTGAAAGCAAAAGATACAGCCGGTTATACTTACTATAAATACCACCAGCCCGGATATAAATCCAAGCCAGCGATGTATAAACAACAGTGTTTTTTTAAAAGGTGTCATTCATTAAAATTTGTAGCCGATACTTAAACGTACGTTTGTTGGTGCTTCTGCCTGCCAGCTGTAAACAGTTTTGCCGTCGGTGCTCAACCCCTCATGACCGCCTGAATAAAGGTATTTGTTAAGCACGTTATTTACATTTAACGCAAAACTCATCTTCTTGATCTGGTAGGATGCGCCTGCATCTAAACGGAAGTAGTTTGGCAGATCAGAAGTGCCTGTGCCGAGGCTCCATGGCAGGCGGTCAAGCTGCCACTGATATCCGGTTGAAAAGCCCAAACCTTTTAAGCTGCCGTGCTGTAAACGGTATGTTAACCAGGCATTGGTAACATGTTTTGCAAAGCCGGGAACAGGATTGCCAACATTTGCAGGGTCGGTATCTTTAGAAATCTTCGAATCGGTATAAGCATAGTTAACCATCAGGCTGAGGCCGGTTATGATTTCGCCGCGGGCATCAAATTCAACACCTTTTGTTTTAGTTTGACCTAATTGCAAAACGTAATTTGCTGCAGATTCACCATGTTTGTCGGGGTCGGTTACCAACTGGTTGTTTTTAAGGATCTGGTAAGCAGATAAGGTAGTATTCCACTTTCCATCAAACCAGTCGCGTTTTAAACCAAGCTCCATGTTGTTGCCTGTAATAGGCTTAACTTTTTGGCCGCCGTATATTTTACCTGTTTGCGGCACAAATGATTGATCATATACCGCATAAGCAGTTGTAGTAGGATCAATGTTAACACTTAACCCAAAACGGGGCGTAAATTTATGCCCTTTGGTATCGCCGGCATAAGGATCGGTTGTAATGGCATGGGTGTAACGACCAGCTACAGTTAAACGCAATTTCTGATCAAAAAAGCCCAACTCATCCTGTACATAAATTGATTGATATTTTTCGGTATTTACAGCGTTTTTACCACGTTCGCTAAGTGGCACCGATCTATCAAACACAGGTAAAGTAACAGGGCCATTATTTGGATTGTGGATATTGAAAGGGTTTGCGGGATCAGAATCAAGCGAGCCTGATTGAAAATAATCCGGAATGTAGTACTTGTCGCCAATATCAAGGCCGCTTAACAGGCGGTGAACAACTTTGCCTGTATTAAATTCGCCGTTTAAAAAAGCCTGGGCAAATTTGTTTTTGTTAACAGCATCCCATAAACCAAGGTTACGGTCAACATCGCCGTTGCTGCTGATGCTGTTTATCCAATAGCTATATGCCGTTTGCTTATAATAAAAATAAGCACCCTGCGCGGTAACTTTCCACTTGCTGTTAAAGGTATGCTCATAAGTTAAAAACGCACTTTGGTCCCGGATGCCCGATGATGGCGAATTTGAAGGCGCGTTAGTAAAGTTGCGCGGCAGTGTTGCATAGCCATCAGTGGAGAACAGGTAGGCGGTACCAAAGGCATTCATGCGCTGGTACTGGTAGGTATACTCGGCAGTGAGGGTATTTTTGCTGTCGAATTTGTAGCGTAATACGGGAGCGATAGCCGTACGGTTGGTAAAATCATACGGGCGCCATGATTTTGAAAGCTGGCCCATCAGGTTGAGGCGGTATTGCAGTTTACCGTTTTTAGTAAGTACGCCGTCAAAATCGGCAGTGGCACGGTAGCTGTTAAAACTGCCTGCAGTAAAACTGAATACCTGGCTGGTAGTGCCGGTAGGCTTTTTGGTAACTACGTTATAAAAACCCGAGGGGTTGCCGTTGGCCAGCATGAATGCAGCAGGGCCTTTTACAAATTCAATCCTGTCAACAAATGACATATCCTCGGTTAGCGGGCCCCAGGTAGCTTCGATGTTCATACCGTTGCGGAAAGGTGCAAGCCTGTCGCCACGGGCATTTACACGGGCATAATTGCCCCAATGCTCCTGCATGGTTAAGCCGCTCACATTGCGCGATACGCCTTCGAGCATGTTAAAGATCTGCTGGTCCTTGATCTGGTCGGAAGATACCACCTGGATATTTTGTGCCACTTCAAGTAAAGGCTCGTTTAACCTCAGGCTGGGTGAGGGGTCGTCGATCTTATATTTTTGTTTCCTGCCCGAAATTAAGACCTCACCAATTTGGTTGGCGTTTTCGCGCAGCATAAAGTTTACGGTAACGCGTTGTCCATCGGCCAGTTCAACTGCTTTTTCTTCAGAAGCCAGGCCCACAAACGTTACTTTGATGGTGTAGCTGCCCGGTTTTACCTTGTTAAAGGTAAATCTTCCGCTTTCGCTGGTAACCGTGCCGGCAGATATGCCATTACCTTTAAGGCTTACGGTTACACCGGGAACGGTTTGGCCATCGGCAGTCGTGATTGTGCCGGTTATGGTGCCGGGTTTTACCTCGGCCAGTGCGGGTATATTGAAGAGCAGCAAAACTGCCCATAATAAAAGAGGAGGAAGCTTACAGAAAGAGTGTATGGATTTGGACATTTTATTCAGGATTAACAGGAATGATAGGGTTAACTTAAAGCAGGAACTGTAATACACTCCTGCTTTTATTTAATGGCTGTTTTAAAATTTATAGGTTGCGCTTAATGCAAAACTTCTTAGTTTTTGAGGGTTAATGGTGGTGTAACCTATCCAGTATTTTTCATTGGTAAGGTTGTCAAGCTTAGCGCCAAACCGGTATTTATTAGTATCATAAAATGCTGATGCTCCTAATACGGTGTAAGCCGGCAGGGTAAATACCCCAATGGCCCGGCTGTTTACGATCTTATTATCGCTGGCATAGTTGCCGCCGAAACCCAGACCAAAACCTTTCACTGCACCTTGATGAAATTTGTAGCTTATCCAAAAATTTGCCAGATATGGCGATGAGGCGGTTGCTGGCCGAAGACCTTCAACGCCGGCATCGGCGCTTTTGGTAAGCTTTGAATCATTATATGAAAAACCTGCTACGATGTTAAGGCCAATTATTGGGTTGGCTATTACTTCGGCTTCAAAACCTTTGCTGTATTGGGTTCCGTCCTGTACCGAAAGAATGGGATTTATGGTGGAAGGACGTACGATATTTTTCACTTTGATATCATAGTAACTTACCGTACCGCTCAATTTACCATCGAAGAGGTCAAGTTTTACGCCACCTTCAATTTGATTGGCTTGCTCAGGCTTAAGCGGTTGGTTGTTTTCGGTAGTACCGGTTTTGTTGTTAAAGCTGTTTTGATAATTGGCAAACAGCGATATGTGGTCTTTAACGGGTTGGTAAACCAAACCAAATTTTGGCGAAAAGGCGGTTTGCTTATATGCCCCGGATGTGGTTTGAGTTGTTGGGTCATAGTTGCCTTTGTTGTCAAACCTGTCTACGCGTAAACCTGCCGATGCTATCAGTTGATCCGTAATATTAAACACATCAGAGATATAAGCGCTGTAGGTATTCCGTTTAAACATGGAAGGGTAGGTAAAACCATAAATGCCGGTAGCATAAAGGGCGTCCATAGCCGCTTTGTTGAAATTGCGGTAGTTTTGATTGCCGGTTACAGATATAGTATCGAGCGTACTGCCAAAAAAATATTGCTGCGAGTTTTCCCTGAAGAAGTCCAGGCCGCCTACAAACCGGTTACGGAATTTACCTATTTTGAAGTCGCCGTTAAAGTTTTGCTGGATCTCGATCATGTCATCTTTACTTTTGCGGGTTGACTGATCGTTACGGGAAATAGAATCGCCTGGCAACAGGTAGTAGTAAGGGCCAAAGCCGTTCGAATAGCTATGGGTGAGGCTCAGGTTGGTACGTGTTGTCCAGGCGTTGGAGATCTTGTATTTTACTTCGCCATAAAAATTCCTGTTTTGTGACGTTTGAGTCAGGTCATTTCCATGATAGCTTTGTTTGTAGTCGAGCTTGAGCTGATCGGCACGACTGTAACCCAGGGCATCGATGGTTTGTCCGTAAGGGAAAAAGAAAATAGATTTTCCGATATTGGTACCATATGACAGTTCAGCATCGGCACTAATGGTTAACCTGTCGGAAGCCTTATAAACAATGCTTGGGTCAATAACCACATTCCGCGAAAAGCCGTTGTTTTGGAAACTACCGTCATGATTAAAAGCAGTATTTAAACGGAAGAGTATCTTTTTATCTTTATCGAGCGGAGTGTTAATATCGGCGCTGCCCCGGTAAAAACCAAAATTGCCGCCAGATAAGCTCACTTCTCCGCCAAATGTATCATAAGGTTTCTTGGTAACACGGTTGATCAGGCCGCCATATGAGGTTAAAGAACTTCCGAATAAAGTAGCAGAGGGGCCTTTAATAATCTCAATCCTGTCGATGTTAGCCGCGTCAATGCCATTAGTTATAATCCCTGCAATGCCGTTACGCATGGTACTTTGTACAATAAAGCCCCTGCTATTATAATAAGCGCCGCCATCGCCGCCACGACCGGTAGCTTCCCACATTTTTTGGATCCCAGGGGCATTTTTTATAGCATCATCAACAGAAAATATCAATTGTTCCTGCATCAGCTGGCTGCTTATGGTATTATAAACTTGTGGGTTTTCGAGGTTGCTTAAAGGCATTTTGGCAACATCCTCGCTTCGTGAACGTTTAAATTTATTGGTTTTATTAGCATTTATATTTACTTCCTGCAAACCATGAATAGTATGATCAACAGTAATAACAGGCAACACAGTTGTTTGCCCGGCTGTTACGGTTACTGGTTTTTCCTGTCCTTTTGTGCCAACTTCAGATACTACAAGTGTATAATCTCCTTGCGGGGCTTTAATTTCAAATAAGCCGTTTTCATCGGTTATGGTACCGTACCTGGTGCCTTTAAGTACTGCCGAAACGTTTTCGGCAGGCCCATTTTTTATGGTGACAATTTTACCTTTAAGGATGCCTCTGGCTTGCTGGGCAAGGGCCGGGATGGTGCCTATAAGTAGCACTATAAATGAAAGTGAAAAGATTTTTGAGAAAGATGGTTTGGGTTGATCCATTTTATTTAGACTAAATATAAATAATAGCGCAAAAGTAGTCAGGCGGGTGTTATAATGCAAATTATTTATAATAAATCTAAATAGTAAACTTAATGTACCTGTTGTTCAGATGCTTGCGGATATAAGAATGGAAAATTGCTAATCCGGCAAGGGATTGCCAAAGCAATACCATCGAAATTATTCAGAAAAAGAGTAGTTAAATTTAAGAATCATGTAAACGGGTTCCTTCTATAATCCTGAAGGCTGTCATCATCTAATGAAGACTTGCGAAGTCCCCCCAAACTTCGTGAGTCTGGTAGATAGATAAGCAATTACTAAATATCCATCACTTCCTTTTTCTTTTTGCTTTTCATCCGCTTTGGCACAAATTCCAGGATTTCAGCTTTTAGTGCTTCAATCATGCGGCGTTTTAAAAAGTTGCGCTGTATCACAATGCTTACCTCACGGGCAGGTTCGGGTGATTTAAAATAGCGCACCTTATCCAGTTGTTTCTCGCTAAGCTCAGATAGGGCCAACTCAGGGAGGATGGTAGCCCCGTTATTTTGGTCGACCATGCGTTTTAGGGTTTCAACGCTGCCGGTATTGTATTCAAAATGCTGAAAGCCACGGGTTGATTTCCGTCGCTGGCAAATATTTAAAACCTGCTCGCGCATACAATGGCCTTCGTTCAGGATCCAGATCTCCTCCATATCTATATCATCCGGCACAATATTTTTCTTTTTAGAAAGTTTGCTGTTTTTGGATACATAGGCTACAAAATTTTCATAAAATACAGGGATTTCGGTAAGGTTGTTTTCATGAAGCGGGGTAGAAAGGATGCCGCAGTCAAGCATACCAAGTTTTAGCTGTTGAATGATCTCTTCGGTAGTTTGTTCCCATACAATCAGTTTTACCTGCGGATATTTTTCAATAAAGCCATGGATGATTTTGGGTAATATATAGGGTGAAACGGTAGGGATAATGCCTACCCGTAATTCGCCCGACAGTTCCTTTTGCCTGTCGGATATAATTTCCTTGATCTTTTCGCTCTCAGACAGCATTACACGTGCCTGGGTAATTATTTCAATCCCTATTTCGGTAGGCACAACGGGTTGTTTGCTTCGGTCAAAGATCTTAACGCCAAGCGTATCCTCCAGTTTTTGTACCTGCATACTTAATGTTGGCTGGGTAACAAAACATTTTTCGGCTGCCAAAACAAAGCTGCGATAAGTATCAACAGCCACAATATACTCCAGTTGTGTGATAGTCATGTAATATAGATAAATGCTATGTAAAGGTAATAAATATTGATTTTATCTATTCAAATATTTCGCAAGGCTGGATTATAAATGCAACTAATATGAAATCAAAAAAGATGTTAAATACCCACATTTCTAATAAACTAAAGTCCCGTAAACGGGCACTTAAATATTGTAAAACAGCTTGCCAGTCCTTCTGTTAAAATAAATTTTGCAGCCAGATTTTTGGATATTGTTATTTGTTCCGCAGTTCGGTATCTCTGCCAATAATTTCTCTTAAAACAAAACCATTAAATCCTTACTTTAGGATATATGCTTCCTTTATTAATTGCCGAACAAATTCGCGAGGGCGATGCTTATACTATCGCTAATGAACCTGTTGCTTCTATTGATTTGATGGAACGCGCCTCAAAAGCTTTTGTGGGTTGGTTCGTTAACCGTTTCCCCGATAAAAACGAGCCGATAACTTTTTACTGTGGTACAGGGAATAACGGCGGCGACGGGCTTGCCATTGCGCGTATTTTATGTGACCATCATTATAATAAGCTCAACGTTGTAATAGCCCGGTTTTCTGATAAGGCATCGGAGGATTTTAACATCAATTTTGAAAGGCTAAAACAAACTTGCGTATCTATAAAAGAACTTGCCAAAGATGAAGAGATCCCGGCGGATAGCAGCCCGGTAATTATTGACGCCCTGCTTGGCAGCGGCTTGAACAAACCGCTCACCGGCAATTATGAACGGCTGGTTAAGTTCATTAATGATTTGGGCCGAATAGTTGTTGCTGTTGATGTACCCACAGGTTTTTTTTCGGAAGGGGAGGTAGCCAGGGATACCATTGCAATAAAAGCCGACCTTGTAATTACTTTTCAGCAGCCTAAAATCAATTTCCTGTTACCGGAATCGGCACCTTATATCAATTGCTGGGAGGCCGTGAATATTGGCATCAATGAAAAATTTATCCAGTCGTTAAATTCACCGTACCAGCTTGTTGAAGAAAAGGACGTGAGACAAATACTAAAACCACGTCATCGTTTCAGCAATAAAGGCACATTTGGTCATGTGCTGATTATTGCAGGGCAGGCAAAAACCATGGGAGCGGCGCTATTAAGTTCATCAGCTGCAGCACACGCAGGGGCCGGCCTGACAACCGCCAGCATCCCCGAAAGTGGTTTAACCGCGCTAAACAGTTATCTGCCCGAGATTATGGCCATAGTCAGGAACGGTGATAAACTGCCTGATATTGAATGGAATAAATTTAGCTCGATAGCTGTGGGACCCGGTTTAGGCAAAGATGCTGAGGCTTTAACATTATTAAAAGCAATCATCAAAAACTATAAACAACCGTTGGTTATTGATGCCGACGCGTTGAATCTACTTGCAGAAAATAAGACATTATTAACTCAGCTACCCGCGGGAAGCATCTTAACCCCGCACATGAAAGAGTTTGACAGGCTTTTTGGCGAACATACCAACTGGTGGCAGCGGCTGCAAACCGCTATAAAAAAGGCAAAGGAGTTAAACTTGTGTGTCCTGCTGAAAAATGATTATACCATCGTCGCTACACCCAATGGCAAAGCTTATTTTAACTCATCAGGAAATGCTGCTATGGCAAGCGGAGGTATGGGCGATGTACTTACCGGCGTAATAGCTGCGTTGCTTGGGCAAAAGTATCCGCCGGATCAGGCTTGCATCATTGGTGCCTACATTCACGGTAAGGCCGGCGATGAACTCGCATTGCCAAACCGGATGCATGTTGTTTTACCCGGTAAGCTTATTGCGCAATTGCCTGTTACTATGGCAAAGTTAAGGGCATAAAAAAAACGGCTGCAAGTATCATACAGCCGTTTTAATTAACTATTAACTGATCTTATAAAGAACTAAATACTCAAATCCGGGGAGTTAGGTTTACCAGGTTCACTGTTTCTCGTTATGTCCTAACTAATCATAAGACGTTTGCACGTTCCTATTAGTTACAAAAAAACTAATAATTGGTTTTGGTTTTCGTTAAAAAAATGTTAAATTATTAAACCAGTGTGGTTTAGGTTTACACAAAATACAAGTAATTAACGTATAAAAATCGAAAAGCTTACATTTTTTGGGAATAAATCCAAAAAAATGTAAGCTTTTAATCATTATTGAGCCCTGGGAGGCCTTTTTCGCTTTAAAATTTGCCCATTACCACCATTTGTGATAGTGTTGGATTTGGACTACCACCTCTTGGCTCAAGCGTTACCGCGAAGGCATCGGCCGAGGCTATGGCTTTCATATTTTTGAATCCGCTTGAATCTGCCGTGGCGTCAAATACACCCAGATCAACAGGTTTACCGCCTACCAGTGCCCAAAGCTGGTATTGATGAGCCTGGTCATTTGCAGGCAATTTAAGGCCTTCCAGGTCAATCACCACTTTTTGTTTGGATGGGCTAAAGGCTACGGTCATCACCGACTCAGGCGATTTTTTAGTTCCTTTCAGGCGGATCAATTTATATGAGGTATCTCTTAAAAGGCTCAGCTCGTTGTCCTTTGCGCTAACGGTAGTGCTAAAATGCTGGTTTTGCAACTGCATAGCATTTAGACGGGTATTGGTATCATTAAGGCGGTTGTAAAGATTATACAAAGCCACCGCGCTTGCTAACAATAAAACAAGGCATGCGGCAAATGCATATTTATAAAAATTAATTTCTTTTTGTTTGTCGGGTGGCCGTGTAACCACAACTTTTTCCCGTTCGGTATGGGTTTGTGTAGGAAAGTCATTATCGTCGCCAAAATTAGTAAGTAAGCTTCCTAATATACGGCTGCGTAAATGTTCAGATGGTTCAATCGCGTTTTCTCCGGCATACAATTCCATTGAGCGTTCAATTTCGGCAAGCTCTGCCTTAATAGCAGGGTACTTTGAAGCCAGTTCTTCAATCTGTAGCTTTTCGGCAGGGGTAACATCCCCTAATACGTAAAGCTCCAGTATCCCTGTTTCAATATATGCTTTTAAATCTTCCACTTCAATTAAAATGTTTTCTGAGTTCCTGGATAGCCATTCTTAACCGGGTTTTAATGGTACCCAACGGAATGCCCAACTCTTCGGCAGCTTCCACATGGGTATAGCCTTTAAAATAAACCAGCTCAATGATCAGTCTTTGCTCAGGTTTTAGTGTTTGCACTAAATTTTTAACACCCATTAACTCAGGTTTGTAAACCGTGTTTCGTTGCTCGTCAATGAAAGTTACGTTATTTTCAATATCCTGGTTTTTATTCTGATTCTTAAAATCTTTCGATCTGGTCTTATCTATTGCAAGGTTGCGCGCGATATTAACCATCCAGGTAAATAAACGGCCTTTTTCAGTACTGTAGCTTGAAAAGGAATGCCAGATTTTTACAAAAGTTTCCTGTAAAACATCTTCGGCTATAGTGGTGTCATTTATAATGCGTGATATTACCCCGAATAAGGAGGCCGAATACATATCATATAAAGCTTCGACGGCAATTTTTTCCCGGTGCCGCAATGATAACACCAGTTCTTCTTCCGACATCGATATTTTTCGTTTCTTACTCAACCCGATGAAGATATAAAGGAATTATCACATTTCAAACAAGTGTTTTTCTGCATGGTAAGATGAGCGCACCAGCGGCCCGCTTTCAACATACCTGAACCCTTTTTGAAGGCCAAATTCCTTATAACGTGCAAATTGATCGGGATGGATCCAGTCAATCACCGGATGATGGTTACGTGTAGGCTGTAAATACTGCCCCAGCGTAAGTATATGAACACCTGCAGCCAGCAAATCATCCATTGCTTCTAAAACATCCTCCTCGGTTTCGCCCAAGCCAAGCATAATGCCTGATTTTGTACGCAAGCCCGCTTCCGAAATATGTTTCAGGGCTTCAAGACTGCGGTCATATTTTGCCTGGATCCGCACCTCTTTGGTAAGGCGCCTTACAGTTTCCAGGTTGTGTGATACAACTTCGGGCCTGGTTTCCAAAACGCGGGCAAGGTTATCCCAGTTGCCTTTAAAATCGGGCAGCAGGGTTTCTAAAGTAGTATCGGGGCTTTCACGGCGAATGGCATTGATGGTTTCGGCCCAGATAATGGAACCGCCGTCTTTCAAATCATCACGATCGACGGACGTAATAACGCAATGTTTTACCTGCATTAGTTTTACAGAAGTTGCTACGCGGTTTGGCTCATCAACATCAACAGCTAAAGGCCTGCCGGTTGCAACGGCACAAAACGAGCACGAACGGGTGCAAATATTACCAAGGATCATGAAAGTGGCCGTGCCGGCACCCCAGCACTCTCCCATATTAGGGCAGTTACCGCTTTCGCATATGGTATGCAGTTTATGAGTATCAACAAGGCTGCGTACGTGAGCATATTCTTTTCCTGTAGGAAGCTTAACCCTAAGCCAATCAGGCTTACGTACAGGCTGGCTAACAGCAGGAACTACCGGCAATTCAATCATGGTACAAATGTAGTTAAATATTTAGTTGATGGGGAATGGTTCATAGTTCATAGTAGCAGCAAATGACTGCAAAATAATCATCAGCATTTGCAGCAACGTAATTAATACTAAAAATACCTTATGAACCCATGAACCATGAACTATGATCCATGAACAAAATCTAAATCAGCACTTCTAAAGTTTCGTCAACGGAGATGCCGCTGTGAGACTGGTCAAGAATGCATTCGCCATTTTTAATGAGTAACAGTTGGGGCGATTCGTGGTGTACCTGGAACAATTGTGCTACCTGGTTTGACAGGTCGCGGTATTTGATCAGGTCTAAAAAGTAAAGGGGCATATTTTCGGGAAGATTATCCCAGTCAAGCTCAAAACGCCTTTTGGCCATCATGCTGATGGAGCAGCGTGTGCTATGTTTAAATATAAGGCTATAGCCCTCTTGTTGTTTGATCGCCATTAGCTGATCGGCCGTCTCCAACGAAATCCAGTTCATATTATTAATAGTTAAAATGCTATAACGTAATTATAACACAAAAACTGTGTAGTGTGTTTAAACAGGTTTAAAAATGACAATTAACTGTTAACGGCCTGTTTTAGGATATGAACCGTAAGCCGGGCATAATTTATTTGAGCAGGATGATGCTGTTGCAACTGCCGCGGCTATAAGTGCTATATAAACTAATTTTTTCATATTGAGCTAAAATTAATTGCTTTAACGGGTTTTAACTGTTTAATGTTTCAGCAAGAGCTGCCATTTTAATGGCCGTGATGGCCGCTTCGTCGCCTTTATTACCATGTTTACCGCCGGCCCTATCAATGGCCTGTTGCTGATTATCAGTAGTTAAAACACCAAATATAACAGGTTTTGAGTATTTTACGGCAACATTACTTACTCCGTTTGCTACCGCGTTGCAAATAAAATCAAAATGCCTTGTTTCGCCCTGTATTACACATCCCAGGCAAATTACAGCATCAAGGTTGCCTTTTTTTAATAACAGCTCTGCTCCCGATGTAAGTTCAAAGCTGCCCGGTACCTGGTATGAAAAAATGTTTTCGGCCAGTGCGCCATTGCTTATCAGGCTTTTGTATGCACCCTGGTAAAGCGCATTAGTAATTTCGGCATTCCATTCGGCCACAACTATACCGAAGCGGTACGGTGCTGCTGATGGTATTTCGGTATTCGAAAAGTCGGAAAGGTTTTTAAGATGGGTAGCCATTTGATTTCGGATTTGGGAATTTCGAAGGTTCGATTTCGGATTTGTTAAGCCTTGTGATCGACGATCAAAATCTGCTTATAAAAAAAATCGATTCCGAATTTAAAGGTATTTAAAACCTGATAAATCCGAAATCGAAATTCTCAAATCCGATATTAAAATTATTGTTTTGCTTCGGCGCGGGCTATATACTCGTCGATATTTTGAGCCTCAGCGCTTTCAGGATATTCGGTTTTTATTCTTTTATAAGCTTCAGCAGCTTCTTTATTGTTTTTTTGAGCCTCATAAGTTAAACCTAACTTCTTAAGGTAAAGCGGCGATAAAAATTTATTCTTTGCTTTATCAGCAGCTTTGCTGAAATAAGTTTCTGCTTTTTCGTAATCTTTCAGTTCAACATAAGCGTCGCCTGTGCTGCCAAAAGCCTCGGCTGCTACCATGTTATCGTCGCCGCGGTAATTGGTTAGGTTATCAATTGCTTTGCGGTAGTCACCTTTATTTAAATAAGCTGTACCTAAGTAAAAATAAGCAAGGTTAGCAGCTTTGGTATTGCTGTAATCGCTGATGATCTTTTCAAAACCAGGGAAACCGGCATCGCCTTTAATGGCTTTGTCCCAGTTTTTTTGCTGCCAAAAATCCTGCGCTTTGTACATTTGGTTAGCGGCAGTAACTTCACGTGGACCTAAGTATAATTTAATGTAAATGAAATAAATAGCAATAAGGGCAATAATAGCCCCTACAATAAATAGTAAGCTTTTCTGGTTCTCGCGTACAAATTTGCCACTCTGACCAAAATTGTTTTCTGGTGCTGCAATTTTGGTGTTCGCCTGGGTTTTTGACATTGTTGTTCTAAAATTAAGTTTGCAAAAATACGGTTTTCAAATTTACTGGCAATACCTTTTGTATTAAATCTTTAAAGAGAGTGGTTCATGGTTAATAGTTCATGGTTCATAGCCGCTGGTAGCTTCTTTACACGTTAAAAAGGATGTTAATGCTTAATAGATTTAAAGATTACTATGAACTATTAACCATGAACCATGAACAACTCAAAAAAACGTAACTTTGCCATCTCATGCACCTGCAACAGCTGTCAGTTATTAACTTTAAAAATTACGATGAGGCCGAACTGGTTTTCAGCGAGGGGGTTAACGCTTTTACAGGTAATAATGGCGCCGGCAAAACCAATTTGCTTGATGCTATTCATTACCTGTCGTTATGTAAAAGCTATTTTAACCCGATAGACAGCCAGCAGATTAAACAGGGTACCGATTTTTTTATCATCACCGGCATCTTTAATAAAAACAATCAGCCCGAAGCTGTTGCCTGTTCTGTAAAGCGTAATCAAAAGAAACAGTTTAAGCGCAATAAAAAAGATTATCAGCGCCTGGCTGATCATATCGGACTGTTACCGCTGGTAATGATATCACCAAATGATACCAGTATCATAACCGAAGGTAGCGAAGAGCGCCGAAAGTTTATCGATAATGTGATATCGCAAACAGATAATCATTATCTGGATGAACTGATTGTTTATAATAAAATTCTTACCAATCGTAACGCGCTTTTAAAGCAGGTAGCGGATACAGGGCGATATGATGCCGGCTTGTTTGAAGTGATTGATGAGCAATTGAACGCTTCGGGCAATCGCATTTTTGAAAGGCGCCGGGCCTTTATGGAGGGTTTTGTTACTATATTTAATAGGCATTACAGTTTTTTGAGCGATAATGCCGAGCATGTTGACCTCGTGTATGAATCGCAACTGCTTGCCGATGATTTAAATAATTTATTAAAAAAGAGTTTTGACCGTGACAGGGCGTTGGAGCGTACCACGGCGGGCATTCACAAAGATGATCTGCAATTCAATATCCATGGTATGGCCATGAAAAAGTTTGGGTCGCAGGGGCAGCAAAAGTCATTTTTAATTGCCCTTAAGCTTGCTCAATATACTTTTTTATATCAGCAAAAGGGATTTAAACCCTTGCTTTTGCTTGATGATATTTTTGATAAGCTTGATGACGGCCGGGTTACCAAATTAATGCAAATGGTATCCAATAACGATTTTGGCCAGGTTTTTATAACCGATACCGGGGTTGAGCGGGTTGAAAGCGTTTTTAATAAAATAGGGGTACCTGTTAAACTATTTAAAGTAAAGGGAGGAGCGATTGATGCGTAAAACCAACGACAAAACACTTAAGGAAGCTATTGAACAAATGCTTAATGTGTATAAGATCAAGCGGCGTTTTGACGAAACCGGCGTTATTACTGCCTGGCCCGACCTGGTAGGCAAATCAGTAGCCAATCGCACCAAAGAGTTATTTGTGCGCGATAAGAAATTATTCCTGCGGATAGAATCATCAGTAATAAAAAATGAATTGATGCTGATGCGCAGCCAGATAATTGAAAAGATAAATAACGAAGCTAAAAGTGTGCTTGTTGAGGAAATTATCTTCCTCTAAGCATGCGTAAGCTGTTATGCTTTAATTTGATATCATCCGTAAGCTTTGAATAAGCAAGAATGAACAGACCGGGAATGGTAAGCGCAAGCTGGGCTTCGGGGTGTGTTCTGTAAAGCATTAGTGATCCAATAACCAACATTACCAATATAAGTACGTAAAATATGTATTTGAATAATGGTTTCATGTTTTGTGATATTATTGGTTGATTAAATATGTAATATTGTTTAGGTGGATATTGTAAAGTTACAAAAAACGTAACCATAATTACAAAAAAAACGTAAAAATTTCGGGTGTAACTTTTGGTTTATATAATTACACCCGAAATAAGTTACTTAAAACCTTTCAAAAGCCGAGAAAAAGAAGTTTCCTTCAATGTCGGCATTCTCGTCAGAGTCTGAGCCATGAACGGCATTTTCACCAATTGATCTTGCATACAGGTTACGAATGGTACCTTCAGCGGCATCGGCCGGGTTAGTGGCGCCAATCAGTTTACGGAATTCGGCAATAGCGTTGTCTTTTTCAAGAATAGCTGCTACAATAGGGCCCGATGACATAAATTCAACCAATCCATTATAAAAAGGACGTTCTTTGTGCACTTCATAAAACTGGCCCGCTTTTTCGGCAGATAATTTAGTGTATTTAAGCGCCACGATTTTAAAGCCGTTTTTGGTAATAATGTCTAAAATAGCACCGATATGCCCGTCTGCAACGGCATCAGGCTTTATCATGGTAAATGTTCTGTTGTTTTTCATTGAAATAATTGTTTCTTTTTTGGGTTATTAATAGATTAAATGCCTTTGTTACGTTAGTTTTAAAATATAAGCTTACTGATGCTTATGATAACATTTAAAATTTGCGGCAAAAATAGGCTTTTGTTACTGTAAGATAAAGCTTTTTGAATTAAATTAGATGGTTTGTATTTCATTTATTTATTTAGCTTTGCAACTCTTTTTTAAGAATTGATGTTAGATTTAGCTTCGCTTACTGACCTTTTAACGAAACCTCAAAAAATAGTGATCACTACCCATCATAAACCTGATGGTGATGCTATGGGGTCGTCATTAGGCTTATATAATTATTTGATACAGCAGGGCCATCATGCCAGGGTTATTGCCCCTACAGATTATCCTGACTTTTTAAGCTGGCTGCCGGGTAACGAGAATGTTATTATTTATACCGAGCACCGCGAAGAAGCTGCCGCCCTGATAGCAGATGCGAAACTTATATTTTGCCTCGACTTTAATGCGCTGAGCCGTATCAATGACATGGGCGAGCTGGTTGGCGAGAGTAATGCCTACAAGATCATGATCGATCATCACCTGGAGCCTGCCGATTTTGACGATTACAGGCACTGGGATATCAATGCCTGTGCTACTGCGCAGTTGGTATATGATTTTATAGTAAACGAGCTTCACCACAAAGAACTTGTAAATAAGGATGTGGCAACCTGCCTTTATACAGGTATTATGACCGATTCGGCTTCATTCAGGCTTCCCAACACTACATCCGGAGTTCATCGCATAGTTGCCGATTTGATAGATGCCGGTGCGGTTAACTGGCGCATTCATGAGTTGGTGTATAATAGCGCATCTGAAAACAGGCTGCGCTTTTTAGGCCATTGCCTGGCTAATTGCCTGGAGGTGTTGCCCGAATTTAATACAGCTATAATTGCAGTTAACAAACATGACCTGGAACGTTTTGATGTTGAAACAGGCGACACAGAAGGTGTGGTAAATTATGCATTATCGATGGCAAGCATCCGTTTGGCTGCTTTCATAGTTGAACGAAGCGACAGGGTAAAACTTTCATTACGCTCAAAAGGCGAGTTCCCGGCCAACGAGATTTGCAAAAAATACTTTAATGGCGGCGGTCACCGCAATGCGGCCGGTGGTCATTCTGAGGATAGCCTTGAACAGGTTATACAACAATTTAAACAAATTTTACCCGAATATAAAAAACTATTAATACAGTAAAAAAGTAATGATGAAAAGAAAACTGATGTTTCTGTCACTTGCGGCTATTGGATTTGCAAGTTGCAACGGTGGGTTTAAGCAAGGCGAAGGTGGCTTGCTTTATAATATCCACACCTCAAAAGGCAATCCTAAAGTTAAGGAAGGTGACTTTATGACACTGAACATGATCCTCAAAACCGATAAGGATTCAATTATCAATAACTCTTATGATAACGGCCAGCCTATACCAACGCTGATGCCTAAACCTCAAACCAAAGGTGATATTGTTTCTGGCTTAGCATTATTGGGCGAAGGTGATAGCGCCACCTTTAAAATTGCTGCTGATTCGGTATTTAAAGGCGGTCAGCAACGCCCGCCGGGCTTTAAAGGTAAATACCTGGTTTATACTATTAAAATTGAAAAGGTAGTTGCTAAAGGCGCACTTACCGAGCAAGTTTTCCGCGATCGCGTTACCCAATACATGAAAGGTCAAACCGACGCCCTTAAAGGTAAAGAGCCTGCTAAGATCCAGGGTTACCTGGATGCACATAAAGACCTGAAATTTGTAAAAACTGCATCAGGCTTAAATTATGCAGTTACTACACCAGGCAGTGGTGCTAACGTAGCAGTAGGTGATACAGCAGTAATTAATTATACTTTGAGGCTTGTTACTGGCAAAGTTTTGGAAACAAGTGTTAAAGCGGTAGCTGTAAAAGAAAAGATGCAGATCAACCCAATGAACCCTTATCAACCTATTCGCATTCCGGTAGGTGAAGGTAAAGTGATCAAAGGCTGGGACGAAGCTTTTCAATTGTTTAATAAAGGGACTAAAGCGATGTTGGTTATTCCATCATCATTAGGTTATGGCGATCAGGGAAGCCAGCAAATGCAGCCTTATACGCCGCTTGTATTTGAAGTTGAGCTGGTAAATATCATCCACCCAAATCCAAATGCACCAAAACCGGTTGCACCGCAAATGCAAATGCCAACCCCGACGACTAAATAGTTATCATGTTTTACAAAGCCTTTCCTGCTTAAAACAGGAAAGGCTTTTTTATTTATAACTTATGAAAAAACATATTTTTTCTTTTTTATTGCCGGCGCTTTCCGCGCTTGCTTTAAATGCAGGTGCGCAAACGGTTGGTTTGCAGAAAACCGCTAAAGGCGCGCTTTACCAGATCTATACTGCTAACCCGGGCAACAAAGCTAAGATCAACGATGTGCTTACTTTTAACTTTATCCAGAAAACCGATAAAGATTCAGTACTGTTCAGTAGTTATAAGGCAGGGCATCCCGTACAAGCCCAGGTGCAGGCCTCGCAAAATGTAGGCGACCTGATGGAAATATTCCCGCTGCTTGCAGCAAAAGACAGTGCCCTGGTTAAAATTCCAACCGATTCGGTATTTGTTGGTCATGAAGAAGCCCGTCCGCCATTTTTACCTAAAGGCAGCTTTCTTACTTTTATTTTAAAGATAGAGAAGGTGCAATCATTAAATGATGCCATTGCCGAAAGGAATGCAGGCCTTGAAAAACTAAAACAAGCTGAAACAGCCGACAGAGAAAGCTATATTACGGCACATGGTCTTAAACCTGTTACTACAGCTTCAGGCTTAAAATACGTGATAACCAGCCCAACAACCAAAAGAAAGCCACTTAACGGCGATACCGTGCTGGTAAATTATACCGGAAAGTTGCTTAACGGTAAACTGTTTGATACCAGTATTGAAGCTAACGCCAAAGCGGCGGGTATACAACAACCAGGCCGTCCGTATGAGCCTATAAGCGTTGTTTTAGGCGAACATAGGGTAATATCAGGTTGGGATGAAGGTTTGCTTTTATTAAATGAAGGTTCAAAAGCAACATTTATCATTCCTTCAAATCTTGCCTATGGCGAACGTCCTTACGGATCCGAAATCCCCGGATACAGCACATTGGTATTCGATATCGAACTGGTAAAAGTAAAACCAGGCAAACATGCCGCGGTTACCCCGAAACCGGCTGCTGGTAAAGCTCCACTAAAAAAAGCCGGCACAAAGAAACCGGCCGCTAAAAAGAACTGATAGAAGAAACCTCTCGCCAAAAGCGGGAGGTTTTTTGTTGGTAGTCGTCAGGTAATTAATTGAAAGTATCGATACTTTACCGCTATAAATTCGTTATTAAGTATTCAAGGTTTATTTTTGCAGCATGGTTTTAACCGACACGCACACCCATCAATACTACGAAACCATTTCTGAAAAACGCGCGGCGTTAATGCAGCGTTGTATCGATAATAACATTACCCGTTTGTTTTTACCCAATGTTGATGCGGCTTCCGTTCCGTTGGTTTATGGTTTGGCGAATGAGTATCCTCAATATTGCTACCCGATGCTGGGCTTACACCCCTGTGATGTAAAGGAGAATTGGGAAGAAGAACTTTCGACCATCATGAATGCCCATCAGCAAAACAGGATCTATGCCATAGGCGAGATAGGTATTGACCTGTATTGGGATAAAACGCATTTAAAGGAGCAGGTAGATGCGTTTGTAAAACAGATCAACTGGGCCAAAAGCCTTGATCTGGCCATTGTGATCCACTGTCGCGATGCTTTTGATGAGGTGTACGAAGTGCTGAAGGGGGAAGCAGATGAAAAGTTACGAGGTATTTTTCATTGTTTTGGAGGTACTCTTGAACAAGCTCAAAAAATGATCGATCTTAATTTTTACCTGGGCATAGGTGGGGTAGTTACCTACAAAAACTCGGGGCTTGATAAAGTAATACCGGAAATTGACCTTAAACATATCGTTTTAGAAACAGATTCTCCGTACCTTACGCCTGTTCCGTTCAGGGGTAAACCTAACGAAAGCTCGTACCTGGTATATATAGCCCAAAAGGTGGCGGAGCTTCACCAAACAAGCATTGAAAAAGTGGCAGAGGTCACTACCGAAAATTCCAGGCTTGTATTCGGAATATAAAATTGTTTAATATTTATATACAGCATAAACTTAATTAATGAGCCAAATTTTGATCATCTATACCGGAGGGACAATAGGTATGATGAGTGATCCGGTTACAAAGGTACTCAAGCCTATCAACTTTGAGCAGATAATGGATAACGTGCCCGAGCTTGAAAAGCTTAACTGCCGTATCAAAGTACACTCGTTTGATGAGATCATTGATTCATCAAACATGAACCCTGAAATCTGGAGCGAGCTGGCCGGTTTGATCCAGTCAAACTATCATGATAATGATGGTTTTGTGATTTTGCACGGCTCGGATACGATGGCATATACCGCGTCGGCATTAAGTTTTATGTTAGAAAACTTAGGCAAGCCCATTATTTTCACAGGCTCGCAACTGCCGATAAGCGCCATTCGTACTGATGCAAAGGAAAACCTGATGACAGCTATTGAAATAGCTAAAGCTAAAAAGAATGACCGCGCCCGCGTGCCCGAGGTTTGTATCTATTTTGATTATAAACTGTTCCGTGGTAACAGGGCTTTTAAATATAATTCATCAAAGTTTGAGGCTTTCCGCTCGCCAAACTATCCTATATTGGCCGAATCGGGCGTTCATTTACGCTTTAGCGCGAACGATATCAGGCTGCCTGAAGACGAAAGCTCGTTAATTGTACACAATAACCTGGTGAATGATGTGGGCGTATTGAAGTTATACCCGGGCATAAGCCCTAAAGTGGTTGAGAACATTTTAAGCGCCGATGTGCGGGGTATAGTAATGGAAACCTTTGGGGCCGGTAATACCACAACCGACAGTTGGTTTATTGATTTGCTTAAAAACGCTATCGACAGCGGTAAGGTAATCCTTGATATTTCGCAATGTAAGGTAGGTACGGTTGAACTCGGCCGTTACGAAACCAGCAAACACCTCAAAGATATCGGCGTAGCCAACGGCTATGACATGACTTTTGAATCGGCTGTTACCAAAATGATGTACCTGCTGGGCCAAAGCGATGATCCCTTGCAGGTAAAAGAATGGCTGGAAACGGATTTGAGAGGCGAGATTACGGTATCGTAAATTCATCGGTTAGTGTTGTACCGAATATGAAAATTTGACAGATTTTAACACGAGCCTTTGAAGACTTACGAAGTTTCAAAAACTTCGTAAGTCTGGATTGGTTAATAAGGATGTTCATGTAAGATTTAAAATATCCTTCTATTAATAAGTTTCATAAAACTATCTTTAAATTTTTCGCTTACGGGGATGTGTTTATCCGCGATATAAATATGGTTGTCCTGAATTTTTACCAGTTGTTTGGTATTTACAATATAAGAGTTGTGCACCCGCACAAAGGGGGCCGAAAGCTGCTCTTCAATATCCTTGAGCCTGCGGTAAATTAATAACTGTTCCTGACTGGTAACAAGCCGTACGTATTCCTTTTCGCCTTCAAAGTATAAAATCTCGTCCAGTAGGATCCTGCGTAACACCTTGCCCGATTTTATAAAGAAATAGCCCTCATTAACCGGGGTTTGTTGCATCACCGGTTCGGACTTGCCAAAATACGCTTCAATCTTTTGCATGGCTGCCAGGAAGCGTTTCAGTGTGATTGGTTTCAGCAGATAATCAATAGTTTGATAGGTATAGCTTTCGGCAGCATATTCTGAATAGGCAGTAGTAAACACAATTTTGGTTTGCGGTGGAAGCAAGCCTGCCAGCTCCATGCCCGTTAATTGCGGCATGTTGATATCCAGGAAAATAAAATCAACCTTATTGGTTTTTAAAAAGGCCAGTGCCTCAAGCGCGTTATAACATTTGGCTTTAAGCTGCCACTGCGTACTTTGCTGCACCAGGATCTCCAGCAGGTTAACCGCGTTAGGTTCGTCATCAATTATGATACAGCTTAAATTCATGCTATCGGGATCTTTAAAAACGCGGCAAAGGTGTTGTTACTTTTATCAATTTTCAGGTCAAAATTTGAACCGTACAGCATGGTTAGCCTTTTGGTTAAGTTGACAATGCCGAAACCGGCAACACGTTTGCTTGCTACTTCGGCATGGATAGCATTGTTGGTTTTAAAAAAAAGATAATCACCCTGCTGAACCAAAGATATACCAATAAGGTTTTGTTCGCTCGATTTGTCGATGCCGTGCTTAAAAATATTCTCTACAAAGGTCATGAGCAGCATAGGCGGGATGCGCAGATCCGAATTGAAATTCTTTTCAAAAAAAACAACCACCTCATGCCTGATCCTGATTTTTTCTAATGCGATGTAGTTTTCAATGAACTGTACTTCGGTTCCGATGGATACATCATCCTTGGGGCTTTCATCAACAAAATAGCGCATAATGTCCGAAAGCCGCTCAATTAATGCCGCGGTGCGGGGAGCCTCACGGTAAGCTTCGTAATAGATGTTGTTAAGCGTATTGAACAAAAAGTGCGGCTGCACTTGTGATTTAAGCAGGTTTAGTTCGGCCTGGCTTTTTTGAATCATAATCTCTTCCGTTTGCTGCTTTAGTTTAAAATACGCAATTGCTATACGAAAGATCAGGCTCATAATGAAAATGAGCACCCCGCCCGAAACATAATTAATGATGGCTTTTTGACTGATATGCTCTGGTGTTTTTGCAAAAAAGGTATTATAAATAAGCAGGGTTGAATAACCCCGGAGCACACCCGTTGCCACTAAAAAAATGATGACAAGTAATACATACCAAACATATTTTTCCTTTTGGTAAAATACAGGATACAGGAAGAGGATGTTACCATATATGATAGCTGCGTAAAACGTAGTGTTAACAATGGTATAAACAGCCGATTGGCCTGCTCCATCCATCGGCAGATAAGAAAAAAACAGTAACAGCGACACCGCTAACCATATCAAAAGCTGGAGTTGTGTAATGGAAGGGCGGGTTTTAAATAGTTGCATTTTTAAAATTACTAAGCTTTTTGTTTGTGAATGCCGGTTTTAAATAGTTGCCGGCATTTATTCAATAAATGGCACTAAATGTTCAATAAGTTGGTCTGCAGGTATATTATTGAATAAATACAGTAGTAGGCTAAAAAGAACGCGGCAGTGGTTTAACCGGTTTCATCGGATGGTTGATAAAAGACAGTTTTGAATTGTTAACAGAAAAGTATCCTTATCAAACCATCAAATTATCATGAAAACCGAACAATTAGCCGAAAAATTAGTAGCTGTAAGCCTTAGCTTGTTACTGCTGCTATCGCACACGCCTAAAGTATTTGCTCAAACCGATACCATCCGTGTAAAAGACAAACGCCTGCTAACATCGGCGCTTAAACCTGGGTTAAAGCAATACCTTGTGTATTTTCAAAATACAAAGGACAACCGAAGCTTGAAATTTTGGCTTTGGCTGCGCGATATAAACCTCGAAACCCGTAACGGTGAAAAGGTATTTACCATAACCCAGCACTGGTATGGCAGTGATAGCTTATCATACCGTTCCATTTATTCCGTTAATAAAGTACCTGATTTCGCGCCGATTTATCATTCAGAAACCATCGGCAAAAAAACAAAAGCCTTTAACTGGGCTGCCGATAAAGTGATAAGTGCCGACACCGTTGCCAATAATGAGGCTAAGAACTTTAAGCTTGATTTTACCTTCGCCAACTTTAATTGGAATTTAGACATTGAAACCTTTGAGATGTTACCGCTTGCCGAAGGCAAAAGTTTTGCTATCCCCTTTTATGAGGCCGGGATCCCTGCGCCGCTTTATGTTTTATACAAAGTTACCGGCAGCGAGTTGATTACTACATTGGATGGTAACAAAGTTGATTGCTGGAAGCTATACAACGAAAGCGATTACAATGGCCGCCATTTTACCGAAACCTACTGGATCAGTAAAAAGAACCATGAGTTTTTAAAAGAGGAGGATTCTTTTGGAGGGGGGTATCGCTACAAAATAAAAATGATGGGTGCCGCGACTAACCTGCTGCCGAGGTTTGCGAAGTAAAATACATTAAAAGAATATACCAATCCTCTGAAAAACAGCCAGGGCTATGATACTAAAATCATAGCCCCGGCCTTTGGTATAAGCAGTTAATAGTTTACTGATTCAACCCAAATGCTTCCCAGCCCGATGCGGTAGCCCGGTTACAGGTCATGGCCTGCGTTCCGTTTTCGCTGGAAATGAATTTGCCGTTGTTGCCGCGCAGCGTTATTTTTCCATCGGTGGTAATTATCCAGTCAAATTTTTCCCAGTCGCTTGGCGTGGTGCGGTTACAGGTGATGGCTTGTGTGCCGTTTTCTGATGATACATATTTACCCATGCTGCGCAGGTAGATTTTGCCGTTGCCTGCGTCAAGAACGGTGAAATGTTCCCAGTCGCCGGCAGTGGTGCGGGTGCAGGTCATAGCCTGCGTGCCGTTTTCGCCGCTTACATATTTACCATTAAAGCCTTTAAGCGATATTATAGTGCCTATTGGAGGAGCTGGCGGAGGATTGGTAGTACCGCCGGTAATAATAGTGTTCATGGCCGAAAGCAGGGAGTTGGCACCCGAAGCGTCGCCGCCCAAATCCCAGATCATCATGCCCCCTGCCTGGTTAAGTGCCAGGGTAGTTTTGCTTTTAATAGTTGGGATGCCATTATAGCCAAAAGTTTGAAAGGTATCTGAGTTGGGGCTACCGCCTATAGCTAAAACATCAACATAGTTCATGGTCGAATAATCGTACCGGTTATCCCTTGCATAAAATGGAACCCCCAGGATAGTTTTGGCTGCAGGCAAACCACGGTTTGCCCAATAGTTTAAACAATCAACAGCCGATTGGTAGGTAGAGTGCTGAAAGTTGTTGTCGTCATAATCCATGATGTTGATCCAATCAAGGATAGGGAACATATTGCTGGTAACGTAAGTAGCCCCAACCGAGATAGAGGCGATGGTACATAACCTGCCGCTGTTATGCATGGCAGTTGATAGTTCCTGCAGTAATAAATAAAAGTTATTGGTTTCGGTACCTGCCGAGGGGAACTCCCAGTCGATATCCACGCCATCAACATTGTACTGGTTACAAAAGTTGACCATATTATTAACAAAAGTAGTACGGTAACCGGCATTGGCTACAATAGGATGGAAGGCATCGCCGCCACCACCACCGCCTACAGATATCATTACTTTAACATTATGGCTGTGTGCGTTTGATACCAGGCTGGTGAATTTTGAAAGGTTATCGAGCGGGTTCAGCCCTCCGGTATTGGTAGGGGTAAGAAAGGCGTAGTTAATATGGGTTAGTTTGCTGTATTGTACTGTATTTACATCGCCCTGCCAGCTGGGTAGGTAACCTATTACTTTAAAGGAGGCGATAGGTACAGCATTATTAACGGAGACTGGCTTGTTGCTGTTATCGTTGTTTGAATCGCTGCCGGTTTTAAACGGGTTCATGTTATCCTTTTTACAGGATGGTAGCACTGCGAGCGCAGCCAGGACCAGGCCAAGGAGGTAAGAGTTAAGTTTCGATCTCATAAGTTAATTTGTTAAATGGTTTTAGATGTATTATTTGGTTTATAAATAAGCCGGGCAATAAAACACAAACCTGTTAACCAAATTCATGATACTTATGAATATCATATACTAATACCAGGAAAGGCGCGTTAATAGGTATAATAGATGTTTTTGTATTGGTAAAATTATATAAACATCTTATTATAAATACCTTATAATAACCTCAATACGATTCGATCACAAGCGTGGTAGTGCTTTTGTAGTGTGATGATACACGGAGAAAACCCGCCTTCCCGACAAAAAAATATTTTGATGATACGCTTAACTCACAGTTTATATATTATTATAGACAGGAAAAAGCGCTGATGGGGGAAGTCGCTTACCCGATTAAAACCAGATGAGCGGGTGCCTGATGGGTAAATTTCGGATAACTTCTTCAACCTGAGGATTATGATCCAGTTTTTGCCAGGTTGTTAACCACACTTTTTCATGGTAGGCATTAACGCCAAACAGCAGGAAAGGCTGCGCAATTGGCCAGTTGTCCCAGTACATTACGTCGGGTTTTAAAGTCCATTTACTTTTATCTGCCACAAAGGGATATAGATAACTTATCCCTTTTTTGATGGATTTGCCATCCGGTGTTTCAAAATTCCATAAATTATCCTGCGGGCTTGAAAGGATCTGGCACAGCATGGTCATGGCATCGAGGTTAAAAATAGAGTAACCATAGGGTTTGGTACGAGCCATCTCTAAGGGGAAGCTGCCGTCGGTACCCATTTGGCGGGGGAGCAATATCGTTTTGTATCGCACGCGAATCGAATCGAGTACTACTTCATTTTTACAAAGTTTGGCAAAGGAGGCTACCTGCATAGCCCAGCAGGTGGCGTGGTTGTTTTTAACATCCCTTTCCTGGATGCCGGGTTTACTGGTCATGAGCCAGTTGGTATAATCGGTAAACCATTTTTTAACAGCGGCTGTAGTTTCGGCATCCATGGCCTTTTCCATCACGATAATGCCTTGCGCAACTTCCATGAGATGAATGGTGTCGATAATGCCATAATTACGGCCGGTGAACTGTCCCTTAACTGCCTGGGCGAACCAAAGACTTGGGTTCATCAACGTTTCGGGATCAATAAACCAGGCTTTAAGGTGGATTACAGCCTGTTTAACATATTTTACATCTCCGGTTATTTTATAGGCCGATGCCAGGGCGCCGATGATCTTACTAAAGCGGATCATGGCTTTGCGGTGTTCTACAAAGTTATCCGGGTTGCTAAGCCCGTCACGATTGATGTAAGGGCCATCGGGATTTTTAGGATCAGGCCAGAAATAATCGGCTTCCGAAAAAAAGTCGTGTTTACCGCCCGCACTCCTGGGTGAAGATGACGCTGTAACTGTAACCGGCTGCTGTTGCATGGCCCAGGCGGCCTCGGTCATTATTTGCTTTTTGAGAGTTTGTTCTGCAGCTTTTTCTACCGGAGATTTATCTGGTTTTGATTGTAGGGGCGTAAAAGCAAATTGCGTTAAGGTTGTAACAGCAATTAAAATTGCAGCAAATAATTTTTTCATGGCGATGGTTTATAATGGTGCCGACAAGATAAGCATAGTGGATAATTGTTTTTGGTGTGTAGGGGATTGGTGGAGGCGTTTTTTCACGACAACGTTGAAGTAAAAAACGCTTAGCGCATTTATTCTTCATTAGGATTTGCAGGTTCTCCAGGCAAATGGCATAACTATTGATTAAATAATCTACATCAGTATGTAAAAAGCGTTATCCAGCCATAAAATTATGGTTAGGCACTATAAACATTATGCCAACGTTTTTTATGTTTACGCAAATCATTAGATATGAAAACTCTAAAAACACCTTTATTAGCTCTTGCAATAGCTGTTTTAGCTATCACTACCCAAGCCTGCAAAACCAAAAAAGCGGTTGTGCAAACACCGCCACCGGCCCAGCCAACACAACAAGCTGCAACACCTCCGCCCGCACCAAAACCGGCGCCAACCCCTCCGCCGGCACCTGCTCCTGCACCGGAGAAACCAGATTATAATTTCAGCAACATCCAGTTTGAGTTTAATTCGGCGGTGTTAAAAACTGCTTCGTACCAAACTTTAGATCATATTGTTAAAGAACTGAAAAAAGACCCGTCGGCGAAATTTGTTTTAAATGGCAATGCTTCTGCCGAAGGTACTGCCGAGCATAACATGTCGTTATCTGTAGATAGGGCAAACTCTGTAAAATTGTACCTGGTAAACAGCGGTGTTAATGGCGACAACCTTACTGTAAAAGGCTGGGGCGAAAGCAAACCGATAGCTGATAACACTACCGAAGATGGCCGTGTGCTTAACCGTCGTGTTGAGGTTAAACTGGCACAGTAAATAAAAATTTTCAATGGGAACCACAGGCAGCTCATTGGGCTGCCTTTTTTGTTAGATAAAATTATTCGGCACCGTTAACCAACTGAAAAATAGTGAATAAATGATGGGCCTCATGTAATACAAAAAACTCGGCCCATTTTAAGATAGCTAGCCTGCCATATTTAGGGTGTGCGCCAATGCGAGACAATTCGATGTCGCTAAGCCCCGACAACAGATCGATAATTGTTGTCCTGTCTGCATTTATCACATCCAGCAGCTCTCTTAAACCCATTAATCTGAAAGGTATAAATTCAGGATCGAGATCTCCGGTGTAACGATCAAAAACAGGCGTATCTTCATTCAATATCAGGTGTATACGGTCTGTAAATATTTTCTGGTACCGGGCCAGGTGGGCTATGTTATCTAAAGCGCTCCATTTGCCGGGTACCGGTGGCGTAATTAATTTATCATTGCTTATATCTGCAACTAATTGTTCTATGGTAAGATGTTGGGTTTTTAGTCTTTCGGAGAGTGATGTATACAAGCTCATATGCCTTACGGTTAATTTAAAAATTCATCACAAAAATGATACGATTTTACTAATGATTGAGCCGTTTTGTGTAAAATGATTGCTTTAATTTGGAATGTGTAAAACTGTCCGTAGTGCTATATGTTCAGGCATAAAAGCCCCGGTCATTTTTTAACCTTCCTGCTTTATTAAAACGTAAATTTAACCGAACTGGCGCAGGTATTTTGATCACCTATGAATAAATATAAACTATATGCCGGCTTATTTTGTGCCGGTGCAATAGCGCTTGTTTCAGTTGCGTGGCAAACTAAAGCCGTGAAGCAATCTGAGCCGGCAAGGAAACGCCCGAATATTATCGTGATCCTGGCCGATGATATGGGTTTTTCTGATCTGGGCTGTTATGGTGGTGAGGTTAATACCCCCAACATCAATTACCTTGCTCAAAATGGTATCCGCTACAGGCAATTCTATAACACATCGCGTTGCTGCCCAACAAGAGCATCTTTACTTACCGGTTTATACAATCAGCAGGCAGGCATAGGCAAAATGACCGACGCCGAAGACGAACCCGGCTATCTCGGTCATATTACAGAAAATGCAATAACCCTTGCCGAAGTTTTGAAATCCGCGGGTTACCATACCGCCATGTCGGGAAAGTGGCATGTGTCCAACACCAACGGGCAGCCTAACACGCAGGACCAGATGGCCTGGTTAAATCATCATAAAGATTTTGGCGATTTTTCGCCCATTAGCCAGTACCCAACCAGCCGCGGGTTCGAGAGATTTTTTGGAACCATTTGGGGCGTGGTCGATTTTTACGATCCTTTTAGTTTGGTTAGCGGTACTAAGCCCATTAAAACAGTCCCCAAAAACTACTATCATACAGATGCCATTAACGATACAGCGGTAGCTTATATCAAAGGCTACGCTAAATCGTTAAAGCCGTTCTTTTTGTACGTTGCCGAAAATGCACCGCACTGGCCGCTGATGGCAAAGCCAGAGGATATTGCCAAATATAAAGACACCTACAAAGCGGGCTGGCAGGCAATCCGCGAAGCGAGATACAAAAAGATGGTGAAGCTTGGCCTTATCGATCCTGCAAAAACAAGGCTGTCCGATCGCTGGAAAGGTGATCTGCAATGGGAAAACAATCCTGATAAAGAATGGGACGCCATGGCTATGGCTGTTCATGCCGCTATGATCGACAGGATGGACCAGGGCATTGGCCGCATTGTTAAAACGCTGAAAGAAACGGGACAGCTGGATAACACGCTTATCGTTTTCCTGTCGGACAATGGGGCAAGTGCTGAAAACTGCGCTGCTTATGGTCCAGGTTTTGATCGCCCTAATGAAACCCGCGACGGACGGAAAATTGTTTATGCCACAAAGAAAGAAGCTTTGCCAGGACCGGAGACTACTTATTCGTCAATCGGGCCGCGTTGGGCAAACGTAGCCAACACGCCGTATGAATATTGGAAAGCCGAATCATATGAAGGAGGTATCCATACACCGATGATTGCCTTTTGGCCAAAGGGAATTATTGCTAATAGAGGTGGCTTTAATGATCAGGTGGGCCATGTGATGGATTTCATGAGCACTTTTGTTGAGCTGGTCGGGGCCAAATATCCTAAAACATATAAGGGACATAATATTCCACCGACTACAGGTATCAGCTTGGTGCCAAGCTTTAAAGGCAAACATACTCCCGGTCATGAGGATTTGTTTAACGAGCACTTCGGCGCGCGGTATGCGCGTTCAGGAAACTGGAAGCTGGTATCGCTGAGTAATGATACTACCTGGCATTTGTACGATCTGTCGCGGGATAAAACCGAAACTGCCGATCTGAAATCAAAATACCCGGAAAAAGTGCATCAACTGGATAGCCTTTGGCATATCTGGGCAAATACGCACCAGGTTTTTCCAAAGCCGGGAAATAAGAGTAAATAATAAAAAACCAACAATAAATTAAAACCAAAAGTAAAACGTAGTTTATGAACCGCATTTTTAAAAAAACGTACTTGCTTGTTTCCGGACTGGCAGCATCGTTTGTTGCACAAACAGCGCTGGCACAGGATAAGATGCCGTCTTATCCGCTGATCACGCACAACACTTATTTCAGCATCTGGTCAAACACCGATAAGTTAAATGAATCAACCACCAAACACTGGACCGGGAAAGACCAATCGTTACTGGGCCTCATTAAGGTTGATGGCAATTACTACCGTTTTATGGGCGCATCGGCCGTTAATTATAAAACCATTTTAGCAGCTACCGACGAAAAATCGTACAACAGCCAATACCTGGCCGAAACTGCCCCGGCAGAAGGTTGGGAAAAACCGGGCTTTAATGATCAGGCCTGGAAAAGCAGCGCTGCGCCATTTGGCGATGAACGTGCAGGCAAAGGCACCGAATGGAGAGGTAAAGATATTTGGGTTCGTCGGAAATTCAATATTGCCGAATTACCGAAAGGCCGTTTAATGCTGAAAATTTATCATGATGATGAAGCCGAAGTATACCTGAACGGCCAGCAGATTGCTGCCGAAGGTGGTGCTAATGGCGATTTTGAAACTGTTGCATTGCCTGCCAGTGCAAAATCGAATCTGAAAGCAGGCGAAAACGTTTTGGCTATCCATTGTAAAAACACCGGTGGCGGCTCGTTTATTGATGCCGGTCTTGCTGAAGAAGTGTTGAGCAAGGATGACGAAGCCGTTAAACTGGCTGAGCAAACCAGCGTTAAAGTTACAGCTACCCAAACCGTATATAACTTTAAAGCAGGTGAGGTAAACCTGAAGCTTACTTTTACTTCGCCATTGGTTATGGGCGATTTGAAATTACTTACCACCCCGGTATCATACATCACTTACCAATTGAAATCAACCGATGGGAAAGCTCATGATGTTCAGATCTATCAGGGGGTATCAAGCAATCTGGCTGTAAATACACCATCACAGGAAGTTACGGTATCAAAATACAGTCAGAACGGCCTTAAGCTGTTAAAAGCCGGCACTGTGGAACAACCGGTATTACAGAAAAAAGGTGATAACCTGCGTATTGACTGGGGCTATGTTTATGTTGCTTCGTCAACCGCCGGAGCTAAACAATACATCACTCCCGAAGGTGATGCTGTTTCATCATTCCTGGGCGCCCAAAAAGGTGAAGCTACGGTTACTGGTAAACAATTCATGTTAAGCACAGTATTACCATTTGGTAAAGTGACTGCTGCGCCGGTATCTAAATTTATTTCGGTTGGGTATGATGACATCTATGCTATCCAATACTTCAAAACCAATTTAAGGCCATGGTGGAGGAATACTCCGGGTGCTACTATTGAAGGCGTACTGAGCGATGCTACCAAAGCCTACGCTAAAGTGATGGGCACTTGTGTAAAAACAGATGCTAAGATCTGGGCCGATGCGGTTAAAGCCGGTGGTGAAAAATATGCTAAGTTATGTGTAATGGCTTATCGCCAAAGCATAGCCGCACACCAATTGGTTAAAAGCCCGGAAGGTGAATTGCTGTTCCTATCTAAAGAGAACTTTAGCAATGGCTCAATCAATACGGTTGACATTACTTACCCTTCGGCTCCAATGTACCTGCTATACAATCCTGATTTGTTGAAAGGCATGATGAACGGCATCTTCTATTTCAGCGAAAGCGGTAAATGGAACAAACCTTATTCATCGCACGATTTGGGCACCTACCCATTGGCAAACGGCCAAACTTATGGTGAAGATATGCCGGTTGAAGAAAGCGGCAACATGATCATCCTTAACGCTGCTTTAGCGAAAGTTGAAGGCAATGCCAACTACGCTAAAAAGCACTGGAAAACATTAACCATCTGGACTGAATACCTTGCCAAATCAGGCTTTGATCCGGGTAGCCAATTGTGTACTGATGATTTTGCCGGTCACCTGGCACACAATGCCAACTTATCAGTAAAAGCTATTGTAGCTATTGACGCCTACGGCGAATTAGCCGGTATGTTAGGTGATGCCGCAACCGCTAAAAAGTACAAAGCGATGGCTAAAGATATGGCCAAAAAATGGGAAGAAAAAGCCAACGCGGGCGACCACTACGGCCTGGTGTTTGACAGCAAAGATACCTGGAGCCAGAAATACAACATGGTTTGGGATAAAGTGTTGGGCTTGAAATTATTCCCTCAAAAAGTGTACGATACCGAGCTTAAATACTATTTAGCACACCAAAAAGAGTTTGGTTTGCCGCTTGATAGCCGTAAAACCTACACAAAAAGCGATTGGATCCTTTGGACTGCATCTATGGCCGATAACAGAGCTGATTTCAACGCTTTAGTTGCTCCGGTTTACAAATTTGCTACCGAAACTTCATCACGCGTACCACTAAGCGACTGGCATGAAACTACCAATGGTAAAATGGTAGGCTTCCAGGCGCGTAGTGTGATTGGCGGTTATTATATGAAAACTCTAAGGGATAAGTTGGCGGGTAATAAGCCTTGATGATGAGTGGTGCGGTGAAAACACCGACCACAGGCTAAAATATCAATTGAAAAAGGGGAGCCCGCTACGCAAGCTCCCCTTTTTTGTTAAAGTCTGGTCAAAGTTACGACCACTAAACTTCAGCCAGTAAGCGAAGGTCTTACCTTGTACTGATACAGCTTGTGGTCGGTGTTTTCACCGCACCACTTTTTTCTACATGTGTTCCATATAGGGCGTTATCAATTCATTGTCCCCATTATTGATATAGTACGAAGCAGATGAATGCAAATAATTTTCAGGTAATTGGCATAGCCCGGCTTTAACAGGGTTGTTGTGTATATAATCTAACTTTTGTTCGAGCACTGTGCGATTGTACATTGTTGCCTTATATGGTCGCCGTTCCCAAAACTGATACTCGCGATCGTTCTGAGTGCTTTTGTAATTGTCCAAACTTTGCGAGGTGTTTATTAAGCTAAACTTGAGTTGTTGCGCGGTAAATTTGCTGAAATGCTGTTGTACATTTTTGTTAAGCCAATCAGGTTGTTTGCACCACAAAATATGTACGTGATTAGGCATTATCACATAACCATAAAGCCATATCCTATTATTCTTTACTAAAAAGCTTAAACTGTCGATTACGATTTCTTTGTGATTATCCGGATCAAGTAAGGGTTGCCAGTTAAGGCAGGTTGCAGTAAAAAATTCTATGCCCTGATGCATTATTGATGTTTGTAATACGAATATAACGAATCATGTGGTGCGGTGAAAACACCAACCACAGGCTTTTGGGATTTTAATCGTAATACAGCCTATAGTGAGCATAGGTTGTAAGGAATCATATGGTGCGGTGAAAACACTGACCATATTTTGCATTGAATAATCAAACTATAGTGCACAGTCTATACAGCTTGTGGTCAGTGTTTTCACCGCACCACTTGCGCCATCCCCCCATCACTTTCTCCTAACATAATTTGATACTCAATAATTGGGTTTTATGATTACTTTCATGCTTCGTTAGCTATAATAATTTCTATGCCGCTCCCCTTAAAAAAAATATTGGTTAAAACGCTTAAAATAAGCGCCATCACCGTTGTTAGTTTATTGCTGTTGATGTTCCTTTTACCTTATCTTTTTCCCGAAACAGTGACTCAGAAAATAAAGCAATGGGCCGCCGGCAGCGTAAACAGCAAGCTTTCGTTTTCGAGTACGCGCTTATCATTCTTTAAAAAGTTCCCGTCGTTAACGCTTACACTGAATGATTTTGTACTGAATGGCAGCGTACCTTTTCAGAATGATACGCTGGTTTCCGCTAAAGAAATTTCACTGGCTATAGATCTTTCTTCGGTGTTTAAAAGCAAAATCAATGTAAATAAGATCTATCTTGATCATGCGTTGATCAACATCCAGGTTGACAGTGCCGGTAAAGCCAATTACAATGTTTACAAATCATCTCCACCTAAACAGGATAATAAAGCGGATACCGCAAGCGCATCATTAGGGATTGAACAGATTTTGATAGACAAAAGCCACCTGGTTTATGACGACCGCTCACTGCCCATGCAGATCAACGCGCGGGAACTTAACTATAAAGGCAGCGGCGATTTAAGCAAAGACATCTTTGACCTTTATAGCCACGTAGACGCGGCGTCAGTAGATTTTTATTATGGCAACAAAGCTTACGTGCTCAAGAAAAAAGTAAATGCCGATCTGGTTACCAGTATCAATACCAAATCATTGGCCTTCGCATTTCAAAAAAACGACCTGCTTATTAACAAGCTCCCAGTTAAATTCAAAGGCCGGTTTGAATTCCTGAAAGATGGTTATGATATGGATTTCAAGATCAGGAGCGATCAGAATGACCTTGGTGATGTTTTTACCGCCATTCCGGATGAATACGCCAAGTATGTTGATAACATGGATATCAGCGGTAATGGCATCATCCAGCTTGATCTTAGCGGAAAGTACATCGCCTCAAAAAATATTATGCCTAACCTGGGTATCAGCATGAAAGTGCGCGACGGTGCCATCGTTAACAAAAGCACCCCCGCTCCGGTTAAAAATCTGTACCTGAACATGGATGCCAGTTTGCCTGGCCTCAACCCCGACAGTTTAAAAGTTAATATTGATTCGGTTTATTTTAATATTGGTAAGGACTACTTTGGTTCGGTACTGAAATTAAAGGGAATCAAATCGCCATATATTTATGCTAAAGTGAATACCGAAATTGACCTGGAGCAATGGTACAAGGTTTTTGGCATTAAACCATTCCAGGTAAAAGGAAGGTATGGTTTGCATTTACTGGCCGAAGGTAAGTATATCACCGGCATCAGGAAAACGGGACTAAGGCAAAAGGTAGATACCGTGATAACCAGTATCCCGCAATTTAAACTCAGGTCAACTTTCAGGAATGGCTATTTTAAATACAGCAAGCTGCCGCAGTCTATCAACAATATTAGTTTTGACCTGGATGCCGCTTGTCCGGACCATAACATTGGCAATGCCACTGTGGATGTGCGCAACCTGAACATTAATGCACTTAATAATTACATCAAAGGCTATCTAAAATTAAGCAATAAAGCAGGCGCATTGATTGATGCCGGGTTGAATGCTAAATTCCATTTAGATGATATCAGGCAGTTTTACCCGGTTGATAGTATTGATTTCCGCGGTGATTTTGATGCCAACCTGCAAAGTAAAGGCAGGTATATTCCGGCCCGGCGCATCTTCCCGGTTACCAATGCGGAGATCAACCTGAAAAACGGATATATCCAAACCAAATACTATCCGCACCCTATGCAAAATGTACAGGTTAGCGTAAATATTTTTAACAATACTGGCTCGTTAAAAGGGCTTAAGGTGGATATTAAACCGGTATCCTTCAATTTTGAAGGCCAGCCATTTTTACTGAGGGCCAACCTCCGCAATTTTGACGACCTTGATTATAACGTAACTTCTCGAGGTAGCCTGGACCTGGGTAAAATTTACAAAGTGTTTGCCGTAAACGGATATGATGTAAATGGTTTTGTAAGCACCAACTTCAAACTGAAAGGAAAGCAAAGCGATGCAACCACCGGCCATTATGATAAGCTGGATAACTCGGGCAGCATGAAGGTGAAGAATATCAAGCTTACAACTGAGCTATTCCCGAAACCATTTTTTATCACCAACGGCGTATTCAGCTTTAACCAGGATAAAATGAAGTTTGATCAGTTTAAGGCTAACTATGGTAAATCAATAGTAGTGCTTGACGGTGCTTTATCCAATGTAATAGGCTATGCCATGCAACCAAATTCGCCGTTAAAAGGCGAGTTTAATTTGAAGAGCGATTTGATCATTGCCGATGATTTTATGGCTTTTGCAGGTGTGCCTGCATCTGCCAAACCAACCAAATCATCGGGTGTGATATTGGTGCCCTCCAATCTTGATCTTAATTTTGCTGCTGATGTAAAAAAAGTTAAATATAACGGACTGGATATCAGCGACGCAAAAGGCGCAATGAATGTTACCAACGGGCAGATCGTACTTAAGCAAACTGGTTTCAGCCTGATAGGTGCCCCTGTAGTGATGGACGCCACTTATGGCAGCATCAATCCGCAAAAAGCATTTTTTGATTATCATATCAACGCGAAAGAGTTTGATATTCAGAGGGCCTACCGCGAAATTAAGTTATTTCATGATATGGCAACTTCGGCCGAGCATGTACAAGGTATTGTATCTTTAGATTATAAGCTTGCGGGTAAGCTTAACAGCGATATGAAACCGGTTTACCCATCATTAAAAGGCGGTGGCGTACTTTCTGTAAAACAAGTAAAAGTATACGGATTGAAATTATTAAGTGCGGTTGGCAAGCAAACCGGTCATGACAGTGTTGGCCACGGCGATGTAAAAAAGGTTGATATCAAAAGTACTATAGCCAATAACATCATGACTATAGAACGTACCAAAATGCGGATTGCAGGTTTCAGGCCGAGATTTGAAGGACAGGTGGGTTTGGATGGCAAACTGAACCTGAAATTCAGGCTGGGGCTGCCGCCCTTCGGTATCTTCGGCATCCCGATGACTATCACCGGTACCCAGGATAAACCTATTATCCATTTGGGCAAAGGCAAAAAAGAGGATGAGCTGAAAGAAACTCAGGACGACGAGTAAAAGTGCTTGCTGGTCTCATTTGTTTGAAAGAAATAAAAGCGTCGGGTTGTGTGATTCCCTCCCCTGGGAGGGTGTAGGGAGGGGTTTCATTGCCTTGCCTACTCCTTTCAAATAGCGGATAAACCCCTCCCTGCCACTACGCATTCCCACCACGCCCCTCCCGAAGGAGGGAATTGAAAAAACTTCCGCTGCAGATTATATGAATGTAAAATAGTTAACACACGATTGTTAGTTAACATTAAGTTCATATTGAAATGCTTCTTTTGTTTGTCTTTTCGTACGCAGGTATCAGAAGAAGATTTCTTTGCAATGACAATCCGCTTAGTTTTCAGATATGATTAAACTCTACACCAGGCTTATTCAATTAGCATTTTACCTGTTTGTATTAATATCTGGTACAGCGGCACAGGCACAATCAAACAAAACCGACCGGTTTCAACAGCTTCAATCGCTCTCACAGCAACATCCCGATTCGGTGCTTATCATTCTGAAAAAACTCCACGCCGATGCTGTTCAGGATAATGATAATCTTACCGCCGGCTTGAGTCTGCAGCAAATGGGGCAGATCTGTTTTGACCAGGGGCATTACGCGCAAGCCCTTGATTTTTATTTACACGCCGATAAGGTATTCGCGCAAGTAGGCAACAAGGATTTATTGGCCGACAATTGGGGCAAGATGGGCATCTTGTATTATTACAACAGGCAGCCTGACAAGTCATTTCAGTTATATAACAAGGCACTCAATCTTTACAAAGCAACCAACAACAAAAAAGGCCAGGCCGAGATCTTTGGAGCGATAGGGCATTTGTATGAAAAGCATCATAAGTATGACAGCTCCTTTTATTACCAGCGCCTGGCGCTAAACCGCTATCAGCGCATCGGAGATGATTATGGGCAAGCAAAAATATATGAGAACCTTGGCAGTATCCATGAGGATCTGGCCAATTATGATTCTTCATATTCCTGCTTCAGAAAATCATTAGAGATTTATAACAAGTACAATAATGAAGTCGCAAGTATTGAGGTGATCAATAACATTGGCGATATTTTGCGGAAAACCGGTAAATATGAAGAAGGGATCCGGCAATCGCGTAAGGCTTATGCGCTGTCATTAAAAACAGGAAACCTGTATCAGTTAGCTGCTTCCTGTCGTGACCTCGGTAAGTCGTATCAACTGCTTAACCGGATGGATAGCGCCTATCATTACCTTGAATTGAGCCGTAAATACTCGCTTGAGGTGTATTCGAGGGAGAGCATTAAGCAAACTTCATTTTTGCAGGTGTTGTATGATATGGATAAAAAGAGCGATGAAATTACCCGGCTCAATAACATCCGGAAAACTAACCAGATAGTTACCATTGCCGGCGTTACCATTTCCCTGTTGCTTGTCGTTCTCGGTTTTGTAACCTTCAGCAGGCAACGCCTCAAAATACGCGACCAGCGTGTCCTGGCCGAGCAAAACCGGTCGATTTTTGAAGCCCAACGCGATTTGATGGAGCTGGAGCTCAAGAATAAACAACTGGAAGAGGAAAGCCTTAAACAACAGCTGGAACTTAAAGGGCAGGAGCTGTCATCGCACACCTTAAACCTGATCAAGAATAACCAGTTGTTAGAGAGCATGCGCAATACGTTGCAGGATATGGTGAAAGAAGATAAGCGTGATCAGAAGCGGCAGATGCAGCAAATTATCCAGCAAATAAATCAAAGCTTTAATCACGAGCAGCACTGGAAAGAGTTTACGGTAGCTTTTGAACAAGTTCACCAAAGCTTTTTTGAAAAGCTGAAACAACGCAGTACAGATCTTACCTCAACAGATCTGCGTTTGATAGCCCTGCTTAAAGTCAACATGGATTCGAAGGATATTGCCGGTTTGTTGGGCATCTCTATTGATAGTTTACGGGTTGCCCGTTACCGTTTACGCAAGAAACTCAACATTGACCAGGGCGAAAATCTTACCACTTTTATACAGGCCCTATAAGTTGGTTATTGTTAATTTCTTCATTTTTTGGGGCTTAACATTAGTTTAATGTAACGGTAACTGAATGATAATGGAGGTTTTTGTTTTAATTATTTTATTGAAAATCAATTAATTGTATTTTTTAGTTGCTGTTGCGTATACGCCCTGTGTAACGCTGTTTCCTTTTTGTAACGGCATATTTTAGCAGATGTATTGTGGGTTTAAACACTTTTGCGCCGTCAAAAAAGCAAATCACAATTGCATTAATCGTCGCAAAATGAAAAAATACTTACAAACATTCTTGTTCATGCTTTTGTGCGTTACCGCCGCTAACGCAACAAAGTTAAAAGGTCATGTTTATGACCGCAAAACCGGCGAACCTATGGTAGGTGCTACCGTGAGCCTCGACCGAACGAAGATTGCTACTACCACCGGGCTGGACGGCTCGTTTGAATTAAAGGACGTACCAAAAGGCTCTTACACTGTTAGGGTATCTTACATCTTGTATACCACAGCAACGCAACAGGTTGAAATAACTAAAGAAGACAGCCCACATCTGAAAATATACCTCGAGGAGTCGAATAAGCAATTACAGGAAATCAGTGTTGTATCTCAAAAGAACGGATCAACCGAAAGGACAGCCCGCCGAATTGAGCAGCAGGCCACACAGGTAATGAACATCGTATCGGGCAGGGCTATCGAGGTATCTCCCGATTTAACGGTGGCTAACGTTATCTCACGTGTATCAGGTGTATCGGTTGAACGTAACACCAACGGCGATGGCCAATATGCCATCTTACGTGGTATGGATAAACGCTATAATTATACTCTGGTAAACGGCATCAAAATCCCAAGTCCCGATAATAAATACCGTTACGTTCCGCTCGATATCTTCCCTTCAGATCTGCTATCAAGGCTGGAGGTTTATAAAACGCTTACGCCAAACCTGGAAGGCGACGCTGTTGGGGGCGTGGTTAACATGGTGATGAAGGATGCTCCTGAACGCTTTGAAATAAACGCCAACATCGCCGGTGGCTACAGCCAGTTGCTGCTTGATCGTAAATTTATGAGCTATGATTATTCAAGTATTAACCATAAATCCCCTTATGAAATAAATGGTAAAGCCTATCAGGCAACGCAGTCCGATTTTGGTACCGGAACTTTAAATTATTCGCTTAAACATCCTGCACCAAACCTTGTTGGTAGCTTATCATTAGGTCAGCGCTTTTTTAATAACAAATTAGGCGTGTTGGTAGCCGGTAGTTATCAAAATACCTATCGGGGTAGCAACAGTGTATTCTACAACACTAAAGTAAATCCAACGGCCGAATATGCCGCGGTTACCAGCCGGGATGACAGGGAATATTCCGAACAGCAAAAACGTTACGGTGTATTTTCAAAAGTTGATTATGTGATAGACAGCCGCAATAAGCTGAGTTTGTTTAACACCTATGTTAACTTAACCAGTATCCAGGTCCGCGACGAAAAATCTACCAATTTTTCAACTGATTACGACCCGGATAAAGGAAATGCTCAGTTAGGTTATTCAACCCGCAGCCGTTTTACCGAGCAACAAATTTACAGCGGAACGCTGCGTGGGGATCATAAATTGTTTAACGATAAACTTAAGGTACAATGGTCGGCAGTTTATTCTTCAGCCGAAAACGAAGTGCCTAATAATACCACCATCAGCCTAAACGGTGTACGCGAAAACTTTGTCGACAGGCGCACTTATCTCACTAACGGCACATCGCTTACCCACCGCTGGGAACGCAATACAGACGAAGATAAAGCAGGTTATTTAGACCTCACCTATACCGCACCAATTGGCGGTGTTAATGTCGATTTCTCTGCCGGTGGTTTATACCGCGATAAAGAGCGCAGCAGCTTCTATAACAATTATAACCTTGCTGCCGCCAATCCAGGCGCATTGTATGGTACCGATTTTACGAATTACACCCAACTGAATTTTAACGTTACAAATCAGGCGGGTGCAGTTGCCAATTCATTAACTAATGATGCATCTGAAAAGATAGGTGCCGGCTATGGTATGTTTAAATTTACTACAAAAACTATTCAGGTAGTTGGTGGTGCACGCGTTGAGCATACTAATCAGGGTTATCACATGCTTTTCCCTCAGGGTGAATCACGCCCTACGGGTAATCAAACATACACTGATGTATTGCCAAGTCTAACGCTCAAATACTTTTTAACCGATAAACAGCAACTGCATGCCTCTTATTTCAAATCGATTAACAGACCTGGTTTTTACGAGATTATACCAGGAACCAGGCCGGGTGAGGACTATGACGAACGTGGCAATGCCGATCTGAAACATGCTATTGCAGATAATTACGATTTAAGATATGAACTTTTCCCTGACGCAAGCATGCAGTTTTTAGCCGGCGCGTTTTACAAACAGATTAAGGACCCGATAGAGTATAGTTTCCAGGCGGATGCTACACGCGGCCAGGATACTTATTATGTTCCGGGCAATTTCGGTACAGCTAAAAACTATGGATTAGAGCTTGATTTGGTTAAGTTTTTTAACAAGTTTGGCGTAAAAGCTAATTATACTTATACCCATTCACGCATCACTACCATCAAAGATACTTATATCGCCGATGCAAATGGTGATACCCACTTGACTACGGTGAATCAAACCAGGCCTTTATATGGTCAGTCTGAGCATATCGCCAACCTGTCATTATTATATAAGGACACTAAGAAGGGCTGGGATGCACAAATTGCCGGAGCCTATACCGGTCCGCGCATCAACACTGTATCGCAGTTTGTGAATAATGACCTTTGGCAGCGTGGCTTTATCCAGATGGATGCATCAGCCGAAAAACGTTTTAAAAATAACCTGAGCGTATTTATCAAAGCGGGCAACCTGCTTAATACCCCAGCTAAGTTGTTCCTGAAAGGTACCAACTCTGAAAACGCTACGCTGAAAGATGATAACATCGTAGCAAACGGACAAACCTTAATCCGCAGTGACTACTATAAGCAAACTTACCTGATAGGTGTTCGATACAAACTTTAAAATAATTTATCAACCATAAATAAAAGGCATTATAATGAAACTAAAACAAATATTCGCGGCAGTGCTGCTATCGGCCATAGCCTTTAGCAGTTGCAGGAAAGCCAACCTTGATGTTGACACCAGCTCAAACGATGGATCGGCAAGCGGTGAAGTATCAGGCGTTTGGGCTAAAGGCAGCACGCAGATCATTAAGGGTGATATTATTATTCCCGAAGGTAAATCGCTTACTATTGAAGAGGGGGTAACCGTGTTGATGGATACCATTGCTAAACCTGAATTTATAGTAAAAGGGAATCTGTACTCATTAGGTACCGCCGAAAACCCGGTTAGGATAACCGTAAACCCGGCATATCGTACCGACGCCAAAAAATTCGGAAAAATGTGGGGTGGGATCCTTGCAGCTAAAACCTGCGCCGAGCTGGTACTTGACCATACTATTTTGGAGTATGGCGGTAATACCACTTCTGATGCTTCAACGTCGGTAAAACAAGGCCTTTACAAAGCAGTAGCCGGCGAAAATGTACCCGCGTTGTGGTTTTCGAACGTTAACGGCAAACTGATTGTTGTAAACTCAACTATCCGCAACTTTCAGGAAGATTGTACTTATATAGAGGGTGGCAAGATCATTTTTGCCAACAATACTTTTTATACCACAGGGGTAACAGGCGGTGAGGCCATGAACTTTAAATCGGGCTGTTTGGCTGACGTTGGCTTTAACTTGGTTTACAGCGCCAACACCAATGCATTGAAGTTATCGAACTCGGGCGACCGTACGCCGCAGGCTTACATCATCTGTTATAATAACACCATGGTAAATACCGGCTGGCGCAGGCCATCGGCAAAGGGCGGTTCTATCTGGCTGGAAAACAACGTACATGCCGATATTTACAACAACCTGTTTGCAAACACCCGTTTTGGTATCAAACGCGACACCAAATCAACTGAAGATAAACGTTCCGTGATCAGCAATAACCTTTACTACGGCTACGATCAAACTACGGTAAACCAGTTTCAGCCATCAAAAGATATTATTGGTGGTGTTAATGAGGTCAGAGGCACAAAAGCAGGCGATAACGATCCTAAATTTGTGAACTATCCTGAATCTACCCCGGTACTGAACGCAGTTTATGATGTAAACTGGGATTTTCATTTGCAAAGCGGTTCTCCTGCTTTAAATCATGGTATAACCAACTTCACCCGTCACCATGCTGCGGGTATCACCGTAAACGGGATAAATTACGTATCTCCTGCCCCGGCTAATTACATCGGCGCTTTCGGAACAAAATAAATTAACTCATGGCAATGATCCTGCACTCTTTCCTTGCAGGATCATTTTTTTAATAATGATCGATGAATAAATTAAGCAAATTAACATATATATTATTTGCTGTAGCCATAGGTAATACGGCTTGCGGCCAAAGCCAGATACGCAACAGTAAAGGGCTTACCATCCCGGGCAGCACAGCACCCGAAATAAAACCGGTAGTTATTACCGAACCGGTATTATATGATACTGATGATCCGGCCATATGGATCAACCCGGCTAATCCGGCTAAAAGCCTGATCATCGGCACCGATAAAAACAGCGAAGGCGCCCTTTACGTGTTCGACTTGCAGGGTAAAATTATTAAGGATAAGGTGGTTCGTGGCTTAAAGCGGCCAAACAACGTTGACCTTGCCTATGGTTTAATGCTTGGCGGCAAGCCCACAGATATTGCTATTACCACCGAGCGCATGACCCATAAACTGCGGATCTATTCATTGCCTGATATGAAGCCCGTATACAATGGCGGTATCGATGCCTTTGTTGGCGAAACCGGCTTTGAATATCGCGATTTAATGGGTATCTCTATCTATACCGCAAAAGACGGGAAAATGTATGCCATCGCAGGCCGCAAAAATGGCCCGCAAACAGGCGGATATCTCTGGCAGTATTTGCTTGAAGATGATGGTACAAGCAATGTTAAAGCTACATTGGTACGTAAGTTTGGCAAATACAGCGGCAAAAAAGAAATTGAATCAATAGCTGTTGATAATGAGTTAGGGTACATCTACTATTCAGACGAACAGGTAGGGGTACGCCAGTATTATGCCGACCCTGAAAAAGGCGACCAGGAGCTGGCTATATTCGGTACCACAGGCTTTAATGCCGACCACGAAGGGATCTCGATTTATAAGCTTACGGATACAACCGGATATATCCTTGTATCTGACCAGGGTGCCAACCGTTTCCAGATCTTCAGCAGGGAAGGCACCAAAGCAAATCCTTTTGAACACAAGTTGCTGAAAATAGCCAACGTAGCCGCAAGACAAAGTGACGGCAGTGACGTAACTGCTACTCCTTTAAATGATACCTTTAAGCATGGCATTTTTGTGGTAATGAGTACCGATAAAACTTTTCACTATTACCGCTGGGAAGATATAGCAGGCAAAGAACTTAAGGTAAAATAGAAGTTATAAGCTATTCGTGTAAATGATAATTCCGGGCAGGTCATCTGTCCCGGAATTGCTGTTATCATAATGTTGCATTAATAATATCTAAAAACTCCAGCTGAAAACTTTCACCTTTATCCTCGTTATACCATTTCTGCAATGCTATCTTTTTTTCGCCCATTTCAATATGGTCTTTAACCATTTGAAGGTATAATCGCTGGCACTCAGCCGGCCGGGGGCCCCAGGTACCGAGGTCTTGATGGTGTTCATCTGCAATAATAATCTTGGGGATTGACCGGGTGCCATTGGTAAGGTAGCTTTCAATCAAAAACGGTGGCGAGTCCCTTAGCTGGTAATCAACTTTAATAAGCGGATTCAATTCCGAAAGGCGATGCAGGAATGGTATGGTATGCGAAGCATCGCCGCACCAGGCCTCGGTAATAACCGTCCATAATTGTGGTTTACTGATCTTTTCGATGGCATTTGTCAGATCCGGGTTCAGTACGCCAACCTTTAGCCAGCGCTGCTGGCGCGACCAATTGAGCTTTGTATAATTTAAATAATCCGGGTTGTCGTACGGAGCCGGCGGATTAGGGCTGTTCAAAATATCGAAAAATAGCTGTTGATATGCTGTGAAATCCATAATAATTGCATTTGGCGCCATTTATGGCAATTCCTTTTACGATATGAAATTAAATAATGTGCGTGTGAATTTTGTTGATGTAGATTAATTTCGATAACCTTTACAGGGCTATGATTAATATACTATGTATTTTTGATTATCAAAGCGGGGTACATGAAAATTAAAATAAACAAACTGCTATTAATAGCAATAAGCCTGGCATGCACCAGCGCTTTATCTGCCTACAAATATTCGCCGGCTAAAAACGTTCCGCTTAAGTTTAAGCAGATCATGGGCGCCGATATTTCATTTATCCCCCAGTTGGAAGCTGGAGGGCATAAGTTTTATGATAACGGCGTAAACAAGGACCCTTTCACCATTTTGAAAGATCATGGCTTTAACTATGTACGGCTTCGTATATTCAATAATCCTAAGGCCGATAGCGGATACTCGGCAAAAGGCTATTGTGGTTTGGAAGATACCAAGAAGATGGCCCTGCGTATTAAAGAAGCCGGAATGGGCTTTTTACTTGATTTTCATTACAGTGATAACTGGGCTGATCCCGGTAAGCAATACAAACCCGCCGCCTGGAAAAGGCTCAACAACCAGCAACTGCAGGATTCTATAAAGGCATTTACCCGGCTTACATTGCTGGCCCTAAAAAAGCAGGGCACGCTGCCCGATATGGTGCAGGTAGGTAACGAAATTAACCACGGCATTTTATGGCCCGACGGCCGTGTCAAAAACCTGGATACCCTGGCTGGCTTTTTAAAGGCTGGCATTAACGGTGTCAGGAGCGTGAGCGGCAATATCAGGGTAATGCTGCATATTGCCTGCGGCGGGCAATATGCAGAATCAAGATACTTTGTAGATAACATGCTCAAACGCGGCGTTAATTTCGATATCATTGGCCAATCATATTATCCCGAGTGGCATGGCACACCGGATAGTTTACGCAACAACCTTACCGACCTCACCGCCCGTTATAAACAGGATGTGATAGTGGTGGAATATTCGCAGCGCAAACGCGAGGTAAATGATATAGCTTTTTCATTACCTGGTAATAAAGTTAAAGGCTCTTTTATTTGGGAGCCCTTTAGCTGGGGCGAAACCTTTGTGGATAAACAGGGGAATACTAATGCGCATATGGCTACTTATGACAGCATTAGTAAACAATATCATATTCGGCTGCCCCTTGAATAGGAGGATCATGATACGCTTTGGCTTTGTCATAGGATAAATAAGGGCAATTCCAATTTGCAGAGTCACTATATATAGCTTCTTAAAGCGATTTTTCTAAAAATGCTTTGCATGTAGAATAATTGTTATATTGACATCAAATTTGCGATGCCTATTTATCGCAGCCACAATAAACCAAAATGAAGATATTCCGGTGCCCCCTCCCGCTTAAAACGCGAAAAGAACGATCGTTTTTGATGTTTCCTGCTGTATGTGCTCTGGCGTTATTTGCAGGGTGCAATCATGAACCCTCTGCCAACTCACAACAACCCTTGTTTAAACTGTTGCAGCCGGAACAAACCCATGTTGAATTCGCCAATACCTTAACCGAAGGATTAAACACCAACGTGCTGATGTACGAGTATTTTTATAATGGTGGTGGCGTGGCAGTTGGAGACTTAAACGGCGATGGCCTGCAGGACCTTTATTTTACCGGCAATATGACCGATAATAAATTGTACCTGAACCAGGGCAATATGCAATTTAAGGATATCACTGCTGATGCCGGTGTAGCAGGCAGGCCCGGTCCCTGGAAAACAGGTGTAACCATGGCCGATGTTAACGGTGACGGTAAGCTGGATATATACATATGTTATTCGGGTAAAGTACGGGCCGGGAAGCGGGTTAACCAATTATTCATAAACCAGGGAAACAATGCCGCCGGAGTGCCCATGTTTAAAGACCAGACCGCTGATTTTGGCCTCGATTTTCCATCATTCAGTACACAGGCATACTTTTTTGATTATGACAGGGACGGTGATCTCGACCTGTTGTTAATTAACCACAACCCAGGCCGGATCAGTATTATGGATGATGCCTTTGTTAAGGAGATGTCGGCCAAAAGGGATAACGAATCAGGGATCAGGCTGCTGCGGAATGACAATAATCATTTTACTGACGTTACCGTCGGTGCAGGCATTATCAATACACCGCTATCATACGGCCTTGCAGCAGGTATCGCCGATATTAACGGCGATGGCTGGCCGGATATCTATGTATCCAATGATTACAGCATTCCCGACAGGTTGTACATTAATAATGGCAAAGGCAGTTTTGCCGATGAGCTTCAGAAGCAGATAGGCCATAGCTCGTTTTACTCCATGGGGAATGATGTAGCCGATATTAATAATGACGGCAAACCCGATATCTACACCCTGGATATGCTTCCCGAAGATAACAAGCGGCAAAAACTGCTGTTCGGTATTGATAATTATGAAGCCTTCGACCTGAACCTGAGGGTAGGCTTTTATTATCAGTATATGCGTAATATGCTGCAGATCAATAACGGCAATAACTCGTTTAGCGAGATAGGACAGCTGGCAGGCATCTCCAATACAGATTGGAGCTGGTCGCCCCTTTTTGCCGATTATGATAATGATGGCTGGAAAGACCTGTTTGTAAGTAACGGTTATACCCGTGACTACACCAACATGGATTTCCTGAAGTTTATGGGCGATAACCTTAAAGACAGGCGCGTAATGCGGCAGGACCTCCTGGATATTGTAAGCCAGATGCCATCATCGCAAATGAAAAGTTACCTGTTTAAAAATAATGGCAATACCACATTTACCAATACAAGCGAGCAATGGGGCATAACGATGCCATCAAACAGTAACGGCGCCGCTTATGCCGATCTGGATAATGACGGTGACCTTGATCTGGTGGTAAATAATATCAATCAGCCGGCTTTTGTTTATGAAAACCAGGCCGCTAAACAGAATGATAATCATTATTTATCGATAAAATTAAACGGCAATGGTGCAAACACGCAGGGAGTAGGTGCTAAGGTGAGCATCTATTCGGGCAATAAAACGCAATACCTGGAGCAAATGCCAAACCGTGGTTACCAGTCAACCGTTTCAACAGTACTGCACTTTGGATTGGGAAAAGATAAGCAGGTAGATTCATTAAGGATTACCTGGCAAAGCGGTAAATCACAGGTACTTCAAAAAATAAAAGCCGATAAACAACTTGTTTTAAACGAAAAGGACGCCACGGCTGCAAGTCCTGTACGAGAACAGATCAATCCAATATTTAAAGAGGTGCCGGCCCTTATAGCAAGCAGCGAAATCGATAACACTACCAATGATTTTAAAAGGCAGCCATTAATGGTTAACTCCATATCGTTTTCAGGCTCCATCCTTACCAAAGGCGATGCAAATGGCGATGGGCTTGAGGATATTTACACCGGCGCGCATGATGGCAAAGCCGGTGTTTTGTACCTGCAGCAAAAGGATGGGAAATTTATCAGCAAAGCTGTACCCGCCTTTGAAGCCGATAAAAACAGTACCGATGCCGCCGCTTTATTTTTTGATGCCAATGGCGATGGTAAGCCCGATCTGTATGTAGCCTCCGGCGGCTATGCAGATTATAAACCGGATGACGCGCTGCTGCAGGACAGGCTTTATCTCAATGATGGCAAAGGAAATTTTAACAAGACAAACAACGCTTTGCCCAAAATGATCAGCAGTAAAAGCTGTGTTAAAGCAGCCGATATCAATGGCGATGGTTTTCCCGATTTATTTGTCGGCGGCAGGGTAATACCCGGGCAGTATCCCGAAGCGCCCGAAAGCTATATTTTGATCAATGATGGCAAGGGGCATTTTACCAACGAAACCGCAAAATATAACCCGGCATTGAAAAATATAGGGATGGTGACCGATGCTGCCTGGGTTGATATGAACGGTGATAAAAAGCCCGACCTGGTGCTGGCCGGCGAATGGATGCCGATCACGGTTTTTGAAAATAGCGGCACTAAGCTAACCGATGCCACAACAAAATACTTTGATAAAAAGTATACCGGCTGGTGGAACTGCTTACAGGTAAGCGACATCAACCATGACGGCCATCCGGATATTATAGCCGGAAACGTAGGTTTAAATACGCAATGTAAAGCAAGCGACGCCGAGCCTGCGGAAATGTTTTATAAAGATTTTGATGATAACGGCTCCGTTGACCCGATGCTTTGTTTTTACATTCAGCATAAAAGTTACCCCTTTGTAAGCCGTGATGAATTGCTTGACCAGATGAGTGTCATGCGCGGCCGGTTCCCCGATTATAAAAGCTACGCCGATGCTACCATGGACAAGATCTTTACTGCCGAAGAGATGAAAGATGTAAAAAAACTGACAGCTAATGAACTGGCTACAGCATGCTTTATCAGTAATGCACAAGGAAAATTAAAGCAGGCGACGTTACCTTTACAGGCCCAGTATTCGCCGGTTTTTACCATTACTTCATTTGATTATGACCATGATGGCAAGGAGGATATTTTGCTTTGCGGCAACATCAACAAGGCCCGCATCCGTTTCGGTAAATATGATGCTAACTATGGCGTATTGCTAAAGGGGGATGGCAGGGGTAATTATCAATACATAAACCAGCAGCAATCGGGCTTCAGCATCCGGGGAGATGTCAGGAGCGTACTTCCATTAAATAATGTTTTACTATTTGCCCTTGATAAAGGCAAACTAAAGGCATACAAGCAATAATACAAAGGCAATGAAAAAACTGTTAATGCTAATACCTGCCTGTGGCTTATTTGCGATGATAAGCTGCAGCCCGAAAAAGCAACCCGAACTAACCAACCAGGACGTGAGCAAAGTTGTTGGCCATATGACCAGCGTAATGATCCATGATGTTACCAACCCGCCATTGGCCGCCCGTTTTTTTGCTTATACCTGCCTTGCCGGGTATGAGGTAGTTGCCGAAAACGACAAACAGACCCATAGTATGCGCGGTGTATTGAATCAATATCCGGATATCAAACACCCCAAACAAAATACCGGTTATAATTATCAGCTAAGCGCGGTACTGGCCATGTTTGAAACATCTGCCAGGCTGTTGCCATCGGGTACCTTAATGCTGGGCTACGAGTCTTCCTTTATTGATTCGTGCAAAAACATCGGCTTCAGCAGCGAAGTTATCGACAGTTCAAAAAGCTATGCCAAAACAATCAGTAAACAGATCCTGGCTTATGCCAGGGCCGATGGTTACCGGAAAATAAGTAACTATCCACGCTATAAGCTTAAGCAAACACCCGGTAGCTGGGACCTGACCCCACCTGCTTACATGTTGCCGGTTGAGCCTTATTTTAATACCATCCGTCCCATGACGCTTGATTCGGCCGCACAATTTGTGCCTGATGCGCCCATTCCATTTTCAACGGATAAAAACTCAGCTTTTTATAAATACCTGCAGATGAGCTACGCCAAAAGTGGCAATGCCTTAAAGCAGGAAGAAAAAGATATTGCCAATTTTTGGGATTGTAACCCTTTTGCCGTTCAAAATGACGGGCACATGCTTATTGGCCTAAAAAAGATCTCGCCGGGGGCACACTGGATGGGGATAACGGCTATTGCCTGTAAGCAGGCCAAAACCGGTTTCTCTAAAACGGTGCAGATCAATACCGCTGTAGCCATAGGCCTGCTGGATGGTTTTATTTGCTGCTGGGAAGATAAATACCGCACCAACCGCATCAGGCCCGAAACGGCCATCCGCAGGTATATAGACCCGCATTGGAAACCCTTGTTGCAAACCCCTCCGTTCCCGGAATATATCAGCGGGCATTCGGTGGTTTCAACAACGGCTGCGGTTATCCTCACGCATTACCTGGGCGATAAGTTTAAATATACCGATGATGTGGAAGTAAATTATGGCATCCCGCCAAGGCATTTCAGTTCGTTTACACAGGCTGCCAAAGAAGCCGCTATTTCAAGATTTTGGGGAGGCATTCATTTTATGGATGCTATTGATAATGGTATCGTTCAGGGGAATAAAGTGGGCAACCTGGTTGTTGCTAAAATGAGCGGGCAAAGGAAGTTGTAGATATAAGCATGGTTGTTATGAGCGGCGGCGAAAGGGTTTTTCGATAAGTGGAGTTGCTATACAGGGCGAAGATGGTGCTTTCATCTCTCATGACAACTTAAAAAGGGTGTCATGGGTAGGCCCTCGAAGCATGGTGGGCTGGCCTCTGCGCGCGACCCTTCGACAAGCTCAGGGTGACGGGCCATCTTTTGTCATTTCTTCTTCAAAGCCCAAAGGATGTTTGCTTAAATATCATCCCTTACTGATATCCCGCAGCCTGCAAGCTAAATAACTCGGCGTAACGGCCATTGTTTGCCATTAGTTCCTGATGTGTGCCAGCCTCAAGGATTTTGCCCTTTTCCAATACGATGATCCTGTCAGCGAGCCTTGCTGTTGAAAACCGGTGGGAAATAAGCACAGCCGATTTACCCTGGGTTAAGGACGAAAAACGCTGGAATACCTCATACTCGGCCCGGGCATCAAGCGCTGCAGTAGGCTCGTCAAGGATGAGCACCTGTGCATCTTTCATATAGGCTCTTGCCAGTGCAACTTTCTGCCATTCGCCGCCCGATAATTCAACACCTTCGTTAAACCGCCTGCCCAGCCATTGCTCGTATCCCAGCGGAAGTTTGGCTGCAAGCGCGTCTGCAAGGCTTTCCTGGGCAGCTTTACGGATTAGTTCGGTATTGTCCTGCTCATCAATGTTTCCTACCGCAATATTCTGCGAAAAGCTCATCTGGTAACGGATATAATCCTGGAAAATAATGCCCAGGTTTAACCGGAGATCGGCAATGTCATAGTCTCTCAAATCCGCGCCATCCAGCAGGATACGCCCTTCTGTAGGATCGTACAGGCGGGCCAATAATTTGACAAGTGTTGTTTTGCCGGCGCCATTCTCGCCTACCAGCGCAATTTTTTCGCCGGGGTGCAGGGTGAAGTTCAGGTGCCTGTTGGCCCATGATTCTGCATTATTGTATTTGAAACCGACGTCCTCAAATGTGAACCCTTGCTTTATTGGGTTTGGAAATGGTAAAGGAGAAGCAGCAACTTTGATCTTTGGTTTGATCTCAAAAAACTCATGGAAATCATTGAGGTAGATAGCCCCCTGTGAAACTGATGTAAACCGGTTCAGCGAATTTTCCATCAAGCTGCTCAATTGCCGGAATGAGCCCGCCAGGAAAGTAAGCGTACCTACAGAAGACTTACCCGTAACAGTTTGATAAATAATAAAACCATACGCGGCATAGTAGCCAACACTGCCTAAGACAGAAAAGAAGGTGCCCCAGGCCGAACGCCGCACGGCTAATTTGCTGTTATCTGCATAAAATTTATCTGATAACGTTTTAAAGCGGTTTATAATAAAATCAGACAGGCCGAAGATCTTGACTTCCTTAGCTGTTTCGTCGCTCGCGCCAAGGTAGCGTACATAATCAAGCTCTCTTCGTTCGGGTGTCTGGCTACGGGTGAGTGCATAATTCTGGCTGTTGAAATAGCTTTCGCCCAGAAACGAAGGGATGATAGAAATGAGTAGTAACAGGATCAGCCAGGGATTTAAAGTCAGTAAACCGGTAAGCAGGAAAGCCATGGATATAAAATCCTGGATCTGGCTCATCACCTGTGATAAAAGCACGGTACGCCCAACGGTTTGCTGCCGGGCACGCTCCAGTTTATCATAAAAAACAGAATCTTCAAACTGCTCCAGGTCCAGTGTGGCCGCATGGCGCATGATACGCATGGAGGTATAGTTGGCAAAAAGATCACCCAACAGGTTGTCCATCAGGCTGATCATCCGGTTTAGGCCGTCGGTTGCCACCGCAAGCAAAAACTCGATAATAACCAGTTCCCATAATTCATGCTGGCTTCCGCCGTGGCGGTTGAGCAATACTACCTGATCAATGATCAGCTTACCTACGTACAACAAGGCAACCGGCATGGCCGAACGTATAATACGTAACAAAAAGCTTGCTGTTGTTTTACCCGGACTGCTTTGCCATACCAGCCTGAAAAACCCAGGGAGATTGCTTAATGCCGACAAGCGCTCTCTGAATGAGATCTTTTGCTCTGGTTTGATATTTCTTGTTTTAGCCATCTTCCGGTTTTGATAAATGCGATTTTAAACAAAAAAATGTTCATTGCTACTGCGTTGCAGGACTATGAACACATTTATGATCGTTTACTGACTAATTAGGAATTAAAATGAAAAAGATTTGTGCAATCGATTGCACAAATCTTTTTTTATTTGTTACTTAGTCAAATAAACCATCAATAAATATTTCGGAGTTATGAGGTCGGTGAAGCTATTACTTGTCGCGCTGTTAGCTTGTTTAATATTACCGTGTTATGGAATAGTGCGCCTGCCGCAACTGGTTGCCGATGGCATGGTATTACAGCGCGATGCCAAAGTAAAGATCTGGGGATGGGCCGATGCAAGCGAAAAGATCACCGTTAATTTTCAGCATAAAACATACCGCACCGTTACTGACGAAAGCGGTTCCTGGAAAATTGCCCTTCAGCCAATGAAAGCCGGGGGGCCGTATACTATGGAAATCACCGGTAATAATCTTATTACTATCCGGGACATTTTAATTGGCGATGTATGGTTTTGTTCCGGGCAATCGAATATGGTTTTGCCTATGGAGCGGGTTAAGGAAAAATATCCTGATGAAATAGCAAAAGCCAATTATCCGCAGATCAGGAATTTTTTTGTTAAAACGGAATCTGACGTAACCAGGCAACATTCGGATCTGTTACCTGGTAAATGGGTTAAGGCAGATTCTGTAACTGTTTTAGGTTTTGGTGCCACATCGTGGTTTTTTGCTAAACAGCTTTATCAAAAATATCATGTGCCTATAGGTATCATCAACTCAAGTGTGGGCGGTACGCCTATTGAGGCATGGATCAGCAGCGAGGGCTTAAAGAACATTCAATCATATCATAACAGGATTGCCCAGTTCAGCAATACGGCATTTATGGACAGTGTATTAAAAAAGCACCCGGAACCAGTGGAACCGCTTGACGCAGATAAAGGCTTAAATGAGCCTAAACCATGGTATGATACCACCTATCAGCCGCATAACTGGCACCGTTTCTGGCTGCCGGGCTACTGGGCCGATCAGGGAGTAAAAGGCCTGAATGGCGTGGTATGGTTCAGGAAAGAAATCACACTGCCCGCATCGGCACAGAGTAGAGCGGCCAAGCTGTATTTAGGGAGGATAATAGATGCCGATCAAACCTATGTTAACGGCAAAAAGGTGGGGAACATTACCTATCAGTATCCGCCAAGGCGTTACTCGGTACCTGCCGGTTTATTAAAGCCGGGCAAAAATATTATTGTGGTTCGCATTACCAATGCATCGGGCAAAGGCGGTTTTGTGCCTGATAAACGGTACTATTTGGCAATAGCCGGTGATACCATCGACCTTCGCGGCGACTGGCAGTACAAAGTTGGGCAGGTGTTTGAACCCGTTAGGATGAAACCGGAATTTTCGGCCCAGAATGAACCTACCGGGCTTTACAACACCATGGTAGCGCCCGCTATCAATTATACTATTAGAGGTATAGTTTGGTACCAGGGCGAAAGTAATTCCAGCCGCGCATCCGAATATGGAACCTTGTTAAAGGCTCTTATTGCCGACTGGCGGAATCGCTGGCAACAAGGTAATCTTCCCTTTATTTACGCCCAGCTTCCAAACTTTAACGAGGTACAGTATTCGCCAACAGAAAGCGACTGGGCGCAATTACGCGCCGGTCAGCTTGAGGCCCTTGAAGTGCCCAATACTGGTATGGCGGTAACCATTGATGCCGGCGAGTGGAATGATATCCACCCTCTTAATAAAAAAACAGTGGGTGAGAGGCTTGCCCGCGCTGCCGAAAATGTTGCTTATGGCGATGTGAATGTAGTACCATCCGGCCCGATTTACCAATCGGCTAAAATTGAGGGGAATAAGATTGAGATTGCTTTTAAAAATACAGGTGCGGGGCTTGTCGCTATTGATGGCGAGGAACTGTCACAATTTGCCATCGCCGGGGCTGATAAAAAGTTTGTTTGGGCAAAGGCAATTATTAATGGAGGTAAGGTGTTGGTTTGGAGCGATAAAATCCCTGCACCGCTTTACGTAAGGTATGCCTGGGCCGATAACCCGGATGGCGCGAACCTTTATAATAAAGAAGGCTTGCCGGCATCACCTTTCCAAACCGGTAAACTGCAATAACCATAAACTAATTTGAAACCAGGGGCGATGAAAAGTACTGCCTTCTTTTTCTTACTCACATGGGCCATTGCGGCGAAAGCGCAAACCCCGGCCCCGGTAAATTTCACTGCTGACCATGACCATCAGTATATGATGAAGCAATTAGGAATTAAAACCTTGCGTAACGGGCCAAGCGGCGATGAATCGGCCCCTAATCATGCTAATTATGATGAAGCGCTGGCTAATCCTTATCCTGATTTGCCTGACGCCCTTACACTAAAGAATGGTAAAAAGGTAACTACAGCCGAAATGTGGTGGAAACAGCGCCGCCCCCAAATTGTGAAGGATATGGAGCGTGAGGTTTATGGCCGCATCCCTGCTAATGTACCGAAAGTAACCTGGACGGTTAAAATAACCGATAAAGAGCGGGTTGGCTTTTATCCGGTGATTGCCAAACAACTGATAGGCCATGTTGATAATACGGCTTATCCGCTTATCAACGTCAATATCGAAATGACCTTAGTGCTCCCCGCAAATACCAAAGGACCGGTACCGGTATTGATGATGTTTGGCCGAAGCGCGCTACCGGCGCCGGCGCAGCCTCCCGCTGCTGATGTGGAAAAAATCAACGCTGCATTGAAAGAACTTCTTTTAAAAGAACATCCCGAGTTTAAAACTATTTTTGAGCAATATCCCGCTTATAATCCTATTGCCGAACAATCTCCCTTTGGTCCCGGTGGTTTTCCAGGGATGAAAGGCGACCCACCGACTGCCACGCAACTAATTGCCAATGGATGGGGGTATGTACTTATAGATCCGTCGTCTATCCAGGCGGATAACGGGGAAGGTTTAACTAAAGGGATCATCGGTTTAGTGAACAAAGGCCAGCCCCGTAAGCCGGAGGATTGGGGAGCTTTACGTGCCTGGTCGTGGGGAGCGGCACGCGCATTGGATTACCTGGAAACAGAACCTGCGGTTGACGCCAAACATGTAGGTATTGAAGGTGTTTCCCGCTATGGAAAGGCAGCGCTGGTAACACTTGCTTTTGAACGAAGGTTTGCCATGGGGTTGATAGGTTCGTCGGGTGAGGGAGGGGCCAAGCTGCATCGTCGGAACTTTGGCGAAGCGGTTGAAAGCCTTACCGGCGGCGAATACTACTGGATGGCCGGTAACTTTATGAAATATGGCGCATCGGATGCTGTATTCGGTGCTAAAACCGCGAAAGACCTTCCGGTAGATGCGCATGAACTGATTGCCTTGTGTGCGCCGAGGTTTACTTTTATAAGCTATGGCGTGCCGGAACAGGGCGATGCCAAATGGCTTGATCAGCAGGGAAGCTATATGGCAACTGTAGCTGCGGGCTCGGTGTTTAAGCTGCTTGGTGCAAAGGACCTCGGCGTTTCAAACGATTATAAAACCGAAAAAATGCCGCCGGTTAATACTGGCTTGCTTGATGGCGAGCTCGCCTGGCGTCAGCATGATGGGGGGCATACCGATGCCCCAAACGTAAAATATTTTATCGCCTGGGCTAATAAGCTGATGCATTATGGTAAAGAAAGAAACGGAAGATGACGTCTCCTTCACGTCATGCCGAATTTATTAAAACCCTATCGAATTTCCACCATCAACCTGTAAAACAACCCCGGTTACATATTTGGCGGCATCTGTCGCTAAATAATAAACGGCTTCGGCCACATCGGCAGGTTCACCTAATTTGCCCATTGGGGTACGGCCCATCACTTTTTGCTTGCGGGCAGGATCATTATCCAGCGCCTTTGCCGACATATCTGTAGCTATAAAGCCCGGAGCAACGCAGTTAACCCTGATGCCTTGCGGCGAAAGCTCGGTAGCCATGGCTTTTGTCATACCTTCGATGGCGGTTTTAGATGCGGTATAGGCAATAACATACGGTATGCCGTATTGTGCAGCCATCGAACTGATGTTAATTATGCTCCCACTGCCAGCTTTCAACATGATTTTTACTACCTCGCGGCTTATCGCAAATACCGAAGTAAGATTGGTTTGGATCACTCTGGCGAACTCTTCATCGGTTACCTGGGCGAAAGCTTTTTTATGGTTAATGCCGGCATTATTAACCAAAATATCAGGTGCGCCAAATTCAGCTTCTATTTCTGCTACCAGTTGCGGTATACCGGTTGTATCACTCAGATCATATTGCCTGTAACTGCAAAGATCGCCAAGCTGTGTTACTGCCGCAATAAGTTTTGCCTCGTCGCGGCCTATGATGATGGTTTTGATGCCCTGCTCTGTGAATTTTTTGGTGGTAGCAAGGCCAAGGCCCGAGGCACCGCCGGTTACGATAGCAAGTTTGGTCTTTGAGTTCATGGATTTTTTAAGTTATTTTCTTCTGGAGGATTCACGTATTATCAATTCCGATCTGAGGATGAGGCTATGCGTTTGTTGCAGATCCTGCCTGTTTGCCAAATGATTGATAAGCATATTGGCGGCAACCTCACCCATTTCATAGCCTTTATAATTTACTGTAGTGAGATTGGGCTCAATCACACAGGCCGCCGGGTCATTATTGAAGCCCGCAACTGCTATCTGTTCGGGAATTTTGATGCCTGCCTTTTTCAGTACTTGTATACAGCTAACGGCACTGACATCATTAACTGTAAATATGCCATCGGGCAGCGGATCCATTTGTAAAATGGTTTCTGCCGCTACCGCAGCTTCTTTAGCGCTCAGGTCGTTGATGATCACCAATTGCCCATCAAAATCAATTTGGTGTTCTTCAAGAGCTTTTTTATACCCGCGCAGGCGTTCGGCGTAAACATTGCGCAATTGATTTCCGGTAATATGTACTATCCGTTTGCAGCCCTGTTCAAGCAGGTGCTTAGTTACCTCATAAGCGGCTTTGAAGTTATCGATATAGATTTGCGGATACTGCTCGTGCTCAAAAATCCTGTCGAAGAAAAGCACCGGGATATTGCGTTTGATAAAAGGTTCAAAATGCTCAATGCTGGTGGTATCATAAGCTAATGAAACCAACAGGCCGTCAACCCGGTTATTCAGCATGGCCCTGGCGTTGCTGATCTCTTTCTTCATCGTTTCTAACGACTGGCTGATGATGAGGTTGTAGTTATTGTCGTTCACCACTTTTTCGATGCCTGCAATAACGTCCGACATGAAACTGCTGTTGAGCCGCGGCACAATAACGCCGATGATGTTGCTGTTTTTACGGCGTAAATTGCTGGCGAACGAATTGGAGCGGTAACCCATTTCTTCGGCTGCTTTGATAATCTTCTTTTTGGTATTTTTATTAACCCGCGGGTGATCTTTGAGCGCACGGCTAACCGTAGCTGCCGAAACCTTTAATTTTTCGGCAATGTCATATATGGTTATCTCTTTTCCGCTGTCCGGCATATAGTTAATCTAAAATATATAAACGATGTTGCATGTTCGGTAATAACCGCAGCCAGATTGTTCAGGGATAAAAGTATAAAATTATTACACATTATTTAAAATTTATGCAATCGATTGCATAAATTTATCGCGTTGATAGCAATTCGTTTTTAAATAATATGGTACCAGATTTAAAACAAACTTTCAGGTGGTTTGGCCCCGGCGACCCGGTAGCTTTAAGCGCAATAAAACAAACGGGAGCAAGCGGGATAGTTACCGCGCTTCATCATATACCTTGCGGGGACGTTTGGGATCGTGAAGAAATCAGGCAGCGGAAAGTGGTAATTGAAAGCGCAGGCTTTAACTGGGCGGTTGTGGAGAGCGTAAATATTCATGAAAGTATCAAAATTGGTAGTGCGGAACGTGACCGCTACATTGATAATTATATTCAAACACTGCAAAACTTAGCGTCGGAGGGAGTCTTTACGGTGTGTTACAATTTTATGCCCGTATTGGACTGGACCCGCACGCATCTTGATTATCGATTAGCAAACGGTGCTTCGGCCTTGCTTTACAACGCTCCGGCTTTAGCAGCTTTTGACTTGTATATTTTAAAGCGCGAGGATGCCTTTAACGAATTTAGTGCCGAACAACAGGCAGCCGCAAAGCATTACCTCGATGGGCTGAATGACGAAGACAAAACGCTGTTAACCAATACAATATTGGCCGGCTTACCTGGTACAGACGAGGTTTTTACCATTGCGGAGTTTAAAGAATACCTTAACAAATACAGTGAGGTAAACACGCAAGCATTAAAGGAAAACCTGTTTTATTTTTTACGGGCTATAATCCCATATGCCGAAAAACTGGGCATTAAAATGTGTATCCACCCTGATGATCCCCCGTTTCCTATCCTGGGGCTGCCCCGTGTAGCATCGTCCTTAAATGATCTTACTGATATTGTAAATAGTTATCCTTCAGTTGCCAATGGTATCACGCTTTGTACCGGCTCGTTAGGTGCATCGGGCAAAAATGATCTTCCTGAAATTATAAGTCGACTGGGTAATAAGATCCACTTTTTACACCTGCGCAACGTGGCCCGGCAGCCGGATGGCAGCTTTTATGAGGCCGATCATTTAACAGGCAGTGTTGATATGTATGCCGTGATGAAAGCTATTATCAATGAACAGATGGCCCGTAAAAATGCAGGCCGGAGCGATATGGCTATCCCCATGCGGCCTGATCACGGGCATAAACTACTTGATGACTTTAATTATGATACCTATCCCGGCTATTCGGTAATTGGCAGGTTAAAGGGCCTGGCCGAGTTACGCGGATTGGAGATAGGGATTAAACGAATTCTGTACGACGAGCAATAGCTGCAATAAATAAGGTAGCTTAAATAAGGAATCAATAATTAAATTCCTATTGCTAAAAGTCATAAAAGTTTTTATATTGCAATCGATTGCATAAAGCTAAAACTTTATAAACCATACTAAATGAAGTGGGATCTTAATCCATTTCATTCATGAGTTTTTCAACAGATCAATTATGTGTTTTTATAAACCGCCTACAGGTTTATAAAGCTTGAATTTAATAACGGCATGGCCAAATATCCATTAAAGAACGTGTGTTTACTGGTGCTGCTTTTCATGGCGGCGATAAATAAAGTGTATGCAGACGATGGCTATAAATTATGGCTTGAATATAATAAGGTGAGCAACCGGCAAATGGCCGTTACTTACAGGCAACAATTGCAAAACATGATCTTCCCGGCACAGTCTGACCAGCTTAAAGCTGCAAGGATCGAGCTCTTAACTGGCCTTGATGGAATGCTGGCCCTAAAGCCACGAGATACTAAAAGCATAACCAATGGGCAAACTATTATAATAGGTACGCCGCAATCAATAAAGGCTTTTTCGATAACTGCCCCCGATAGCATCGGCAGCGAAGGGTATGTTATCAAAACTACCCTTGTCAATCAAAAGAAATGTATCATCATAACGGCCAACACCGATGCAGGGGTTATGTACGGTGTTTTTAATTTTTTAAAGCTGATCCAAACCAATCAATCTATTAATAAACTTGATCTTTCAGGTCACCCGAGGATGATGTACCGGGTACTGGATCACTGGGATAACCTGAACCGTACCGTGGAGCGGGGCTACGCGGGCTCATCCATCTGGAACTGGCACAAGCTGCCAGGTGTGGTTGACCAACGTTATATTGATTATGCGCGGGCCAATGCTTCGGTAGGGATCAATGGCTCGGTTGTCAATAATGTAAATGCCGATGCACTGATCCTTTCGCCCCAATATTTGTTAAAAGTGCAGGCGCTGGCCAAGGTATTCAGAATATACGGTATCAGGATTTACCTGTCGGTAAAATTCAGCAGCCCGGTTGAGCTGGGGGGCCTAAAAACTGCTGATCCGCTTGATCCCGCGGTAAAAAAATGGTGGGCCGATAAGGCTGATGAAATTTATCGCTACATCCCTGATTTCGGCGGGTTTTTAGTGAAGGCTAATTCGGAGGGACAACCCGGTCCGCAAAGCTATGGCCGTACCCATGCCGATGGAGCAAATATGCTCGCCGATGCTTTAGCTCCTCATCATGGCATAGTGATGTGGCGTGCCTTTGTTTATGATAATAAGGTACCCGACGATCGCTTTAAGCAGGCCTATAATGAATTTAAACCTTTTGATGGAAAGTTTAGGGATAATGTGATTATCCAGGTAAAAAATGGTCCGATAGATTTTCAGCCAAGAGAACCATTCCACCCATTGTTTGGTGCTATGCCCAATACCCCGCTGATGATGGAGTTCCAGCTTACCCAGGAATATCTTGGCTTTTCAACCCATTTGGTTTATGAAGCGCCTTTGTTTGCCGAATGCCTGCAATCGGATACATATACGCCTGGAAAAGGTACAACCGTTGCGCGGGTGATCAAGGGTGATTTTAACAAAAAACTGATAACCGGCATGGCGGGCGTGGCTAATATTGGCACTGATTTAAACTGGTGCGGTCATCCCTTTGCTCAGGCTAACTGGTATGCCTTCGGCCGCATGGCCTGGAACCCTGACCAGTCTCCAGGTGTAATTGCCGCCGATTGGCTCAAAATGACTTTTACTAATGACGATAGGTTTGTGTCGCCGGTAAAAAACTTCATGCTGCAATCGAGGGAAAATACAGTTAATTACATGACCCCGCTTGGGCTGCACCATATTATGGGGGTGTCAACGCACTACGGCCCTGGTCCCTGGGTAGATAATGCCGGTCGCCCCGATTGGAATGCCACTTATTACCATAAAGCCGATTCGGCTGGGATAGGCTTTGACCGTACCGGAACAGGCAGTAATGCGCTATTACAATATGCACCCGAAGTTAAGGCACACTGGGGAAACTTGCAAACCTGCCCTGACGAATACCTGCTGTGGTTTCACCATTTAAGCTGGACCTATAAAATGCGTTCCGGAAGATCATTGTGGGATGAGCTCGTTCATCATTACTATATGGGGGCCGATTCTGTTAAACAAATGGGCCTTACCTGGGATAAAATGCAGGGCAGGATAGATGCCGAACGTTTTACGGAAGTAAAACAACTGATGCAGGTTCAGTTAAGCGAGGCAATAACCTGGCGCGATGCCTGTGTTTTATATTTCCAAACATTTTCAAAAATGCCTGTCCCGGTTATCTACCCCAAGCCGGAGCACCCGCTGGACTATTATAAAAAGATGAAGTTTTATTATGTGCCGGGCATAGGGGGCAATAATTACATGACCAATTAATCACCACCATAAACCAAACGCCGATGAACAAGCAATTTACCACCGCAAAATTAATCCTCGCGCTTTTTGCACCACTGTGCATTTTGAGCGCATGTGATTCATCAACAAAAAAAACAGCTGATACAGCCGATAGCACAAAAGCAGATACAGGCAAAAAAGTAAAGTATCTTTCCGAGCCGCTCATCAGTTCCATTTACACGGCCGATCCATCGGCCCATGTATTTAACGGCAAAATTTATATCTATCCATCGCATGATATCGATGCGGGTATTCCCGAAAATGATAACGGCGACCATTTTGCCATGAAAGATTATCACATCCTGTCGATGGATAGTATTGGCGGCAAGGTTACAGATAATGGTGTGGCACTTGATATCAAGGATATTCCCTGGGCTGGTCGGCAGCTGTGGGCGCCTGATGCAGCTTTTAAAAACGGTACTTATTACCTGTATTTTCCGGTAAAGGATAAAAAAGATGTATTCCATATTGGTGTGGCGACTGCTGCAAGCCCGGTTGGCCCGTTCAAAGCCGAACCTGAACCAATAGCAGGAAGTTACAGTATTGACCCTGCCGTTTTTACGGATACCGATGGTAAAACCTACATGTATTTCGGTGGGATCTGGGGTGGTCAGCTTCAACGCTGGATCTCCGGTAAATACGAGGCAGATGGATCAAAGACCGATTCGAAACAGGAAGATGCCCCAGCCATAAGCTGTAAGGTAGCCCTGCTAAAGCCTGACATGAAAACTTTTGACGGTGCTGTGAAAGATGCTGTTATTTTAGACAGCCTGGGTAAACCATTATTGACCAAAGATCATGACCGTCGCTTTTTTGAGGGCTCATGGATGCATAAATACAATGGTAAATATTACTTCACTTATTCAACCGGCGATACACATTTGCTTTGCTATGCGATAGGTGATAGTCCGCTTGGGCCATTTACTTATAAAGGCGTGTTTATGAAACCGGTTCAGGGGTGGACAACCCACCATTCCATCATCGAGGTAAAAGGTAAATGGTATATATTTTATCATGATACCCAACTATCAGGCAAAACGCATCTGCGCAATGTAAAGGTAACCGAACTACAGCATAACGCTGATGGATCTATTAAACTGATCGATCCGTTTTTGTAATCTCATCGATATGAAAATCCTTAAAGCTTTAACCCTGTTACTGCTATTGCTTGATTTGTTGGGGACGCATGGTTTTGCGCAGCAGGTTAAGCCGGTTACTATCCCCAACTCCGAACACCGGCAAATGCACTCCGAACTGGCCGGTAATGATTATGATATTTATATTCATTACCCGGCAGGCTATGATACCGCCAAACAAAAATTTCCGATATTGTATGTGGTTGATGGTGATAACGACTTTTCACCGTCGCTGGAGTATTTGGGACTATTGATGGCCGAATATCATATTCCTGAACCTATATTGGTGGCCATTGGCGATGGCGGCCTGATTGGTACGCCCGGCAACAAACGTAACCGTGATTTCACACCGGTTGCATTTCCCAATGTGGCCGAAAGCGGTGGTGCGCCGGCATTCCTTGCTTTTATTGAGAAGGAATTGATCCCAGCGATAGATGCCGGTTTAAAGGCAGACCCTACAAACCGTACGCTTTATGGATATTCAATGGGTGGCTTATTTGCTACTTACACCTTGTTTGAAAAGCCCACGCTGTTTAAAAATATCCTGATAGGCAGTCCTGCATTGGGTTATGGTAACGGAGCTGTATTTGAAACTGAAAAGCAATATGCAGCCAAACATAAAAGCCTGCCCGTAAATGTATTTATGGAAGTGGGCGGATTGGAAACTCCGGGACAGGTTGTGCCTAACAAACAATTGGTGGCGTTATTGGAAAGCCGTCATTATGAAAATCTTGTTTTTAAGCATATCATTATTGATGATGTTACTCATTTATCGGGTAAACCTGTTACCATGCTCAAGGCTTTGGCATGGGCGTATGCACGTAAGTAACAGATAAGATTGTTTTTTATATCCGCGTATTCAAAAAGAGTTATGAAGGCTCGCATATTGATATTTGTTTTGTGCTGTTTGGTAGCCTTTAAACCTAAGGCACAAAATACCGTAAAAGCAATACCACATTTACAATATTATGGCGGTAATGCTGAATTATTGGTAGATGGAGCGCCGTACTTAATGACAGGCGGTGAACTTGGAAACTCGAGCGCCTCAAGCGCGGCCTACATGACCCCAATTTGGCCCAAACTGCAAAAAATGCACCTTAACACAGTGATAGCGCCGGTTTATTGGGACCTATTGGAGCCACAAGAGGGCAAGTTTAATTTTACACTGGTTGATGATTTGATTAAAAGTGCCCGGCAGTACCACATGAAACTGGTGCTGCTTTGGTTTGGCACCTGGAAAAACAGCATGAGCTGTTATGCGCCAGGTTGGGTTAAAACCGATCAAAAACGTTTCCCACGTGTGGCAAACAGTGCATGTGGGCCTGAAGAGATCATTACGCCGTTCTCCAAAGATGCTTTGCAGGCAGATATTAAAGCTTTTAGCGCGTTAATGCTGCATATTAAGGAGGCCGATAGTAAGCTTCGCACTGTACTGATGGTGCAGGTTGAAAATGAGATAGGTATGCTGCCGGATGCCCGCGATCATTCGAAACTGGCCGATGAAGCTTTTAACCGGCAAGTCCCGACAAAGCTAATCTCCTGGTTAAATTCGCACAAAGACAAGCTTGTACCCGAAATGCAAAAAATATGGCAGGATGGAGGAAGTAAAACTTCAGGTAACTGGGAGTCGGTTTTTGGCAAAAGCCCGGCTACCGACGAGCTGTTTATGGCCTGTTACTTTGCCGAATACGCTAACGCTGTAGCTAAAGCAGGCAAGGCCGTTTACCCGCTGCCAATGTATGTGAACGCAGCCCTTAACGCTCCGGGTAAAAAGCCGGGACAGTACCCTTCTGCAGGCCCCTTGCCGCATTTGATTGACGTATGGAAAGCAGCAGCACCGGATATTGACTTGCTGTCGCCCGATTTTTATAACCCTAACTTTAAGTACTGGAATGACCGTTATACCCGGCCTGATAATGCCCTGTTTATCCCCGAGCATCGTTTTGAGGATGGAGTGGATGCCAAAGCTTTTTATGCCATTGGCCATTACAAAGCGCTGGGCTTTTCTCCTTTTTCTATCGAAACCGATAACATAACGGCAGGAGAGCCACTTTCCCAATCGTATAATATCATTCATCAGTTATCAGGTGAGATTAGTAAGGCTAAACGCAAGGGAACTATGGATGGTGTATTGTTAAGTAAGGATGCGGATACCATACGGCTGCAAATGGGCGATTACATGCTCACGGTTTCGCATGATTTAGCCCTGGGCTGGTCGCCCAAAGCAAAGGATGCAAACTGGCCGTTAACCGGAGGTATTATAACAGCTTTGGCTAATGATGAGTTTTATGTAGCCGGCACAGGTTTGGTCATCAGTTTTAAGCCGGTAAAAGATGGACTACGTGCAGGTATTTTACAGGTAGACGAAGGGATATTTGTTAACGGAAAGTGGCAGCCGGGACGCCGTTTAAATGGCGATGAAGATCACCAGGGAAGGCACTTAAGGATCCCGTTGGGCGAATATGGGATCCAGCGGATTAAGCTTTATAATTATAAGTGATCCATACAAAAACAGACCGGGTTAATTTCGGCATGTCGGGAATAATTTCAGTTATATATTTTGCGGATGCTCCTCACCGTTAATGCAGAAGTCAATCTGTATAAAGCAAAAAAAGCCGCTCCGTTAAATGAGGTCAGTCATAAACGGAGCAGCCGGGATAAAATTTTTATTAAGCGAATGCTTTATTAAAATGTGGTTGGCACATTGTTATGGGTGTAGTTTGTCCAGCATAGGAAACCGATATCTCCATTAGGCAGGCCGTTACTGTCGCATACATAATTGCTGGCGATGTAACTGGTTTCGGTAGTGCCGTAATGACGATTAGCCACTTCAATTCCCGGCCAGATGGGGTTGTTTACATTACCGTTAGGTGAGCATGGCGGCGATACTGTCCCGTGCATCAGCTTGTATTGGTAATTAAACCCGGTTAACAGGCGACTGCTGCTGGCCGAGTAAATTGACAAATCCCCCTGGATGCCTGCAATGTTGGCGGCATAGCTTAAACCGGTAAGAGAGTACTGGTAATGCACATAATCATTGTGCGATCCGCAGATCTCGCCGTTCATCGAGCCATCTGAGGCAATTACATTGGGCAGCACCGTTTTTACAGCAGTTATGCCATTTTGGTATACTGTTTGGCTATCTTCAAACACACCGATAGCCATTTTTGCATATCCGGCAGATACGTTCCAGTTGTTGTTAAAGTTGGGCACGTTATTGATGTAGTTATCTTTCATGTTGTTCAGAAAGTTTACAAACTGGGTATTTTCCGTTGTAGTCCAGCCGCCGCCAACGCCACTGGCCGGGATATAATATTTGATGATTTCGGCTGCTGCTGCAAAGGTAGGCGCTGCCCATGAAGCCTCAAGCGAAGCCTGGTTAGGCTGTGAGCCGGTTACACTGAAGTTTTGAAAGCTATTGGCCCAGCCATCGAGTATTTGTTTTACGGTAGTTGCATATGAAGCGTTACCGGTTTTAGCCCAGCGTAGTGCCAGGGCATAGCTTAACAAGGCATCGCCTTTAAAAGCAATTTCATCGGGCGTGGTAACGCCGCCGGCAACCTGTACAGTGGCTTTGTAGGCGCCGCTGGGGCTGTGGTTGTTGCAATAGTTGAGTACAAACTGGTAAGCCGCAAGCCGGTTCGCATCATTTGAATTGGCTTGCTGCCCCACATAATCAAGCGTTTGCTGCGTGTTGAGAATGCCGGGATGGATAAAGCCGGTAGCCTGGGTTTTTAATGCCGGTGAGGTAGCATCGTTGCTTGCCGCCGCCGGCGAGACTTGTTTTTTAGTGCAATAAGTAAAAAATAACGCCACAAAAAAGGCCAGGCCCAGCAGGGTTGCAAAGGTAGTTTTTGGTTTGCTGTTCATAAATTGGTTTTTAATTTACAATTGGTTTCACCGGCATAACTTATAAAACAAAAAGCTTAAGGTTACGAGGCGTGTTATTGCCTTGCATTAGGTTTTACCGTTGTTTTAAGAAGGTGCCGGATAATTGGTTTGATGAAACAAAATTATTGTAAAGTATTGATTAAAAGCAAGATGTGATGATGTCGATACGCTTTGTCCGCAATGGCACTTCGCGATTGGGGGAGCTGTTTTAATGGAAAAAAAAATTTAATTTTTTTTTCCTGATACGGTTTATCCGCATAATGAATGGTGGGTTGGGGCCCGATTGAGAGTAGATTAAAAACAAAAGCCTGCAATTGATTACAGGCTTTTGATAAATTGATATCAGGATCAGTAAAGAACTGGCGTACGAATATTTAAGCTTTAGGCTTTCTGCCTTTCGCTTTCCTGTTACTCATTGGTGAGAAATCCTCCTTTGCCACGATAAAGGTCAAGCTTGCCGTTAAGCTCAATTTTTATTACCGACATGTATTTATCCTGCTGGTTTTCGGGAATTGGGATGTACAATAAGCCCGGTACCGCACTCCATGAAATTTTGCCGACGATTTTATACGTTAGCGGCGTATCGCTCCCAAGAACCGTTATTTTTTTGATGTTGTTTTTTAAGCCTTTCACCAATACCGGCGCACTTGTTTTAGCCGGAACAAACAAGTATACAGTGGTCGAATCTTTTGACAGGGTACTTGCACCATAGTAATGCCCTTGTGGCATGCCTGCTATGGTATTAAAAACACCTTCGCCGTTTTTCTTGTTCCATGCCCCCAGTTCTTTAAGCATGTTCACTTCCTGCGGAGGGATACTGCCATCGCCCTTAGGGCCAATATCCAGTAGTAAATTTCCACCGTAGCTTACGGCATCAGTAAAAATGCTGATGATCTCATAAGGGGTTTTAAAATTCGTGTCCTGTGGCTGATAGCCCCAGTTATCGTTAATGGTCATACAAAGTTCCCACCATTTGTAATTAGGCCTTGATACCGGGAAGTTTTGCTCAGGGGTATCATAATCGCCAAAACCCTGCAAGCGTCCGTTTATGATCGCGTCGGGATTGTAGCTTAACAGTTTTTGTCGCACTGCTGGTGCGTTCCATTCTTGGGCACTATGTTCCCAATCGCCATCAAACCACCAAAGGTCGGGGTTATATTGTTTGGCCAGTTCATCCAGCTGTCCGTTCATAAAGGTTAAATATTTTGCCCATTTCGCAGGCTGCGCATTAACCTGGTACCTGCTGCTGTCTTTCAAAAAACCCGGATAATCGGCGTGGCTCCAATCTATCAGCGAAAAGTAAGCTCCTGCTTTTACACCACGCGCACGCAAGGCATCGTACAACGGTTTTAACAGATCTTTTTTGGCGGGAGTCTTTTTTACTACATTCAGCGGACCGTATTTGCTGTTCCATAAAGCTACACCATCATGATGTTTGGTGGTCATTACTGCGTAGCGCGCACCGCTTTCTTTAATCAGTTCCGCCAGCTCATCTGGATGATATTGATTTGCCGTAAAGCCTTTTAGCTGGTTCATATAATCAGGATAGCTGATCTTTTTGTTATGAAAACTCCAGCTTTCATCTATCCCTTTTACAGAATAAATGCCGTAATGAATAAATATGCCCAGCTTACCATCGGCGAACCATTGCATTTTTTCTTTGATCTCATCAGGATTTACACGGTGTTGCGCCTGCGCGTAACCACTGTATAACATGGTAAAAAATACCATAAAAAGGCGTGATAGATTTCTTCTCATTTTCAAAAGTAATTATTGCTTTTATAAATCTATTAGATACTTTTTAAAAAAAATAAAAAGTTTTCTTTCTTTATTAAATTAATTTATTTAAATATGCAGATATAAACCCCTGCCGCATGTTTCTTAAGCATATTGACCTCATCAAAGGGCTGTATTACAGTAAAACAGCTTCTCTTAGCGACCTGAGTATTTATACTGGCCGAAGCATTCCTTATGTGACCAAAGGGATAGCCGATTTGATGAAGTTGGATATTGTAAAGGAAGTAGGTATAAGGGCGTCAAGCGGGGGCAGAAAGCCCGCAACTTATTCATTGATAGCTGATACCGGTTTTATCCTTTCGGTAGCTATGAACCAGTTTTTGACAAGAATTGTAATTGTCAATATGAATAATGAGTTTGTGGGAGAGGTGCAGGAGTTTGAATTAAAACTGGGCGATAACAAGGATGCTATCCATTCATTGATAGCCTGTATCAAAGCTGTAGTTGTTAATTCAGGATTGCCACAAGATAAATTTTTGGCTATAGGGATTACCATGCCTGGGTTTATTGACGCGTTTTTGGGTAATAACCTGAGCTTTCTTAAAGCTCCGGAAGAAACATTGGTAACCTACATTGCCAAACAAGCCGGACTACCTGTGTTTATTGAAAACGACTCGACGGCCATAGCCCTGGCCGAGCAAAAATTTGGGCTCCCTATTGCCCGTAATAATTCCATGATCATTAACCTGGGCTGGGGCGTTGGTTTGGGGATGATCATCAATAAAGAGATATTTAAAGGGCACAGTGGTTTTGCGGGAGAGTTTAGCCATTTGCCGCTTCATAAAAACGGAAAGCTATGCTCATGCGGTAAGCAGGGCTGCCTTGAAACAGAAGCTTCTTTGCTGGCTATTGAAGCTAAAGCTGCTGAGGGCCTGAAACAGGGGCAGGTTAGCAGCCTCCTAAAATACGATACCGTATCGGCAGATAATATCATTGATGAAGCACTTAAAGGTGATGCCTTTGCAATAAAAATCATTGCCGAGGCTGCTTATTTTATTGGCCAGGGCCTGGCCATATTGCTGCATTTAATGAATCCCGAAAGCATCATTTTAAGTGGGAAGGGGAGCGTTATCGGTAAATTATGGCTCAGCCCCATTCAGCAGGCCATGAACGAGCACTGCATTCCCCACTTAACCACCTACACCCAATTAGCGGTTTCAAACCTGGGCAATAACGCGCAACTGTTAGGAGGCGTAACCACGGTGATTGAAAATCTGTATAAACTTAATCCGCAGGCCAATATTTCTGAGCCTACATAAACATATTCAAGGTCTTTTTTTAACTCAATTAATCAATTTTCATGCAACAATTTTATCTAAACTTGAAAAGGTGGGTGGTCCTGCTACTGCCCCTTTTTATCTCGGCAAATTTATTTGCCCAAACCAATGTTACGGGAGTGGTGCGCGATGACGCAGGGCCTTTACCGGGTGTAACAGTGTTAGTTGTGGGCACAACAACCGGTGTGCAAACCAACATAAACGGTGCATACAGCATTAAAGTGGCTAAAGGCGCAGTGCTTAAATTTTCATCTGTAGGCTATACACCAAAAGAAGTTACCGTGGGCGACAATGCTGTGATCAACGTAACATTGGCTGCAGGTAAAGGCGAATTAAATGAAGTGGTAGTTACCTCATTTGGTATCAAACGCCAGGAAAAATCTCTCGGCTACGCCACTACTACAATTACTGCAAAGCAATTAACAGAGGCCGGTAATACCAACTTTGCTTCAGCATTGTACGGTAAAGCTCCTGGTGTTAAGATCACTACGGCCCCGGGTGGTTCAAGCAGTGCTGTAAATGTGCAGATCCGCGGTATCAACTCACTTAACTATAACACGCAACCCCTGTACGTTGTAGATGGTGTTATTATCCGTAATAACAGCGAGACAGGTGCTGGTGGTTCAAATAACGGTGGATACTGGTCTGATCAGCGGATCAGGGGTAACGGGATCCTGGATATCAACCCACAGGATATTGAAAGCCTTACCGTATTAAAAGGCGCGAGTGCTACAGCGCTTTACGGATCTGATGCTATGAGCGGCGCTATCGTGATCACTACCAAAAAAGGTTCAAGATCAAGAGGCCTTGGTGTTGATTTCAACTATGTAGGTACTGCAGAGCAGGTGGCCTTTACACCAAATTTTCAAAACGTTTACGGTCCTGGTTATGACCGTGCTACCAACCTTGCAGGTGGTTTTACCGAAGATGGCTGGTTAGCTGATCCTAATTCACCATCAGGATACAGGCCGCGTTTTAGCTCATACGCGCAATTTGGCCCTAAAATGGAAGGTCAAAAAATCAGGTGGTGGGATGGCGAGATCAGGGATTACACTCCGCAGCCAAATAACTACAAGGATCTGTTTCAAACTGGCTATAGCTCAAACGCCAACATTGCCATATCCAATCAAACAGATAATGTTAACTACCGTTTGTCGGCAACCCGTTTGGATTATACCGGTATCCAGCGTGGTCAAAAACAACAAAAAAACTCATTTAACTTAAACACTACTGTTAAGTTAAGTAATAAAATTAGCGCGGATATCGTTGCGAGCTATGTAAATACCTTAACCCATAACCGTCCGTACCAGTTGGGCCGCGTTTTAGCCAACTTTGGCGGCTTCTTAAACCGTTCGGAAAAAGCAGATGTATTGCTGGATAACTACCAAACATCGGAAGGTTATAAATATGTAACGCTTGCTAATGCAGCCAGAAACCCAGCTGAAGCGTTTAAATATAATATGAGCGGTGCGGATATTATGGACTTTTTCTGGACGCAGTTAAAGAACAGCGAAGATGAAACAGAAAACCGTTTAATCACCAGTGCTACTTTAAACTGGGATGTACTTAAAAATGTAAAGTTCCGTGGACGTATCGGCAGTGATTATACAGGCCGCAACACCGACTCGAAACAGTATAACGAGTACCCTACGGCCTTTAATGGTTCATCAAGTACCGGTTATTATGGCGTTACCAAAGGTCAATATTCAATTACTTACGGCGACTTATTATTAACCTATTCGCCAAAATTGACTAAAGATCTGAGCATGTCTGTTAGCGGTGGCTATACTTCACGTAGTGAAACTTATCGCGACCAATCTTCTGGCACAAATGGCGGTTTGGTAACCGAGAATTTCTTTTCTTTATCAAATTCATACGGTGTACAAAATACAACGGCTACCCGCGGTTTCTTGAAAAGCCAGGCATTTTTTGGGGTCTTAAACTTTAACTATAAAAATTATTTGTTTTTAGAAGGTACTGCACGTAATGAGTCGGCTTCAACGCTTCCTCCCAAAAACAATACCTATTTTTATCCATCGGTAAATGCGGGCTTTGTGTTTACAGATGCCTTTCATATGCCCGAATTTATCAGCTATGGAAAATTAAGATCATCGTACGGTGTGGTTGGTAACAGGGCGCCAAGGTATGTGGCAAACGTGCTATATAATCAATCATCATTGCAAACACAAACAGCATCTGTTACCCAGCTTACCTATGATTCGGCCTATGGCAACTTACAATTGAAGCCAGAGATGAAATATGAGCAGGAATATGGTTTGGAAACCCGTTTCCTAAGAGATCGCTTAGGATTTGATTTTACTTACTACAGCAACAAAGTTAAAGACGTAATTATGGCGTTAAACGTTGCGCCATCTAACGGAGCAGCCAACTTATTGGCCAATGCTGCTACTTTACATAGCAACGGCTTTGAGGTTGCTTTAAACGGTAAACCGATTACCGGTAAATTTAACTGGGACGTGCGTTTAAATTTTGCCATAAACCGTTCTAAAACAAACAACCTGGCCCCTGGCTTTGATAAGCTTACCTTCTACTACGGTGATCAGTCTGCATTAGCGGTGGTAGCCGAGGCCAACCAACTTATAGGTAATATCCTGGTTTACCCGGTTGCCAAAGATGCTAACGGCAACAAGATTGTAAACGGCGATGGTTTGTATACTATTGACAAATCAAAATATGTAAATGTAGGTAATATCCAACCTAAAATTGTAGGTGGTATTGCCAACACATTCAACTACAAAGGCTTCTCTCTTGATGTGTTGGTTGATTATCGTTTTGGCGGTAAGATGGTGTCAAATCCATTGAAATATGGTACTGCTGCAGGTATGTACGAGAGTACTTTACAATATCGTGATGCAGCTCATGGCGGTTTGGCTTATTACATTGATGGCAATGGCGGCAAGCATTTGGGTGCTGCGCCAAACGGTGGTAAAACCTATAATGATGGTGTTGTACTGGCAGGTGTAAATGAAAACGGACAAAAAAATACCACTATTGTTGATGCTGCTTCATATTACCTGAATACTTATGACTGGGGCGAAAATTCTGTAAACGAAAACGCAGTATTTAAAAACAACTATGTGAAATTGCGTGAGGTTGTGCTGGGATACAGGTTGCCCGCAAGCGTAAACAAAGCGCTTCACCTGAACAATTTAAGGTTCTCATTAGTAGGAAGAAACCTATTGTATGTATACCGCACACTTAAAAACCTTGACCCGGAAGCGCCGATTGGCGACACTTGGTACAGGCAAGGTGTTGATGAAGGTTCATCACCTGCTACCAGGAGTTTTGGATTTTCATTAAACGCGAATTTTTAATAGTACAAGTCATTAATTATGAAAAAGAATTTTAAAAATATAGGATACGCGTTTTTGCTTGCTTTATCATTAGGAAGCTGCAAAAAAAGCATCGACGAGAAATTTAACAACCCGGAAAAGACATCCGTGGTAACTATCCCGTACATGTTTACCGGTATGTTAAATAATACCAGGGTAAGGGCCGAATACTGGCACTACAGAACGTTTGTACTAACGGCTACAGCTGATTTTTCACAAACATGTTTCCTACCTAATACCAATACCGTTTACCAGCCTAATGACGGATACATGGGTAATCGTTGGGAGGATTTTTATCATCCAAATGGTTCGGCTAATGGTGTAATGGCTTTATACCGTACCATGGAAGTTACCTATAACCAAATGTCAGCTACAGATAAGGCTGCTAACGACGTCGTCATGAATGCTGCCCGGGTGGTTTTATATGACCAAGCATCAGAAATGGTTGATTGCTGGGGTGACATTCCATTTAGCGAAGCAGGCAGCCTTGAAACAAGCGCTACTGTAAAAAATCCAAAATTTGATGATCAGATAGCGCTTTACAAAAGCTTCATCGCTGGTTTGGATGCTGCTTCAACATATTTTAAAACTGCTACTTTATCTGGCCAATCAAGCAAGGCATTTACACAACAGGATATCTTGTTAGGCGGCAGTGTTGATAAATGGAGAAGGTATGCTAACTCTATCCGCTTGCGTATGCTGATGCGTATGTCTTTTTATGACGAAGCTGGTTCAAAAGCTGAGGTAGCCAAAATGCTTGCTGATCCAACATCGTATCCATTGATTGATGGCGGTAACGTTGCAGCTTACAACCCGGCGGCTACCGACGTTTTATTAACACCGTTAACTACTTACACCGGGTCGTTACAAAATGCGCTTACCGAAGGTGGCAGTAACTATGCACCAGACTACCTGTTAAATACCGTATTGTTACCAGCTAATGATCCAAGGATCCCTGTATTGTACGACAAGAACGGTAACAAAACATACAAGGCAATGCCGGTAACTTTCACAAGCGAGCAAGCCTCAACTGAAGCGCCTAATTATTCGGTAGTTGATTCAACCACTTTCTTAACCAACAACAAACTTCCGGGTATCGTAATCACTGCACCTGAGGTTAATTTCCTGAAAGCTGAAGCTTTTGAACGTTGGGGCGGTGGTGATGCTAAAGCAGCATACGAAACCGCGATTAGCCAGTCTGTTTACTATTATTTTTATCTGAACAGCTTAGGTACCGGTAGTAAACCAACTTTAAACGCAGCTGATATTGCGACTTTACTAAGTTCGGCCCCAGTTGCTTATACCGGTACGCAAGCCCAAAAGCTGGCCAAAATATGGACACAGAAATGGGCGCATTTTGGCTTTATGCAAGGCACCCAGGCCTGGAGCGAATACAGGCGTACAAAATATCCTGTATTGAATTTCCCAAGCACCGGTAAGTTGGCCAATTACACTACGCCACCAACCCGTTTAGTATATCCAAGTGTCGAAACTGGCCTTAACAGTCATTATAATGATGTAAAAGCAAAAGATACACGTACAACAAAGATCTTCTGGGATGTAAAGTGAGATACCAGATAATAGTTGATTGAGGAGCTGCCCACGCTTGTGGGCGGCTTTTTTGTGCTTGTATCTCACCGCCTGATGCGAGGGTATACCTTGCAGTTAGTTATCTCTTTAATCGCAAAATATTTATGACTTAAAACTCAACACATGTTGATATAAACTTATCCGGAAAGTTGAGTGAAACGGTAACGTTTTGAAAAATGAAACGTCTTTAATCCACCATATGAAGAGATTAATTATCCTGCTCCTGATCGGCACGAACGCTGTTTTAAGCGAAGCCCAGTCTTTAACACAACGTATAGATTCTGTAATGCAACTGGCCTATCAGCGAGGCATTTATAACGGCAACATCCTGGTTGCAAAGGGCGGCAATATCATTTACCGCCATTCATTGGGTTTTGCCAACGGCAACAAAACTACCCCGCTGCATGATTCCCTGCGATTTGATATCGGTTCGGTTAGCAAAGAGTTTAACGGTGCGGGTATCATGATACTAAAAGAAAAAGGCAAGCTTTCGCTGGATGATCCCTTGTCCCTCTATTTTCCCGAATTTCCGAGCTGGGCCAGGCAGGTAAAGATCAGGCATCTTATTAATTATACCAGCGGCATTCCGCTGCCGCAGTCAACAGTAGGCGATACAGATTCGGCCTTATATAACTATCTCCGGTCTGTAAAAGAACTTGCGCTTGCTCCGGGCACCGGTTACATCTACAATCACGCCAATGTTTACCTGCAAATGCGCATTATTGAAAAGGTTAGCAAAAATAGCTATGCCCAATTCCTGGCAAAAAACATTTTTGAACCGGCAGGTATGAGCCATACAGTGGTAGATTATCCTGTAGGTTCGCCGGGGATGGCGCAGGCTTTTGACAACAACGGACAAAATACACCTTACGGCCAGGTAATGAGCGGTTGGGTGCGTCTGCCTATAGACGATTTGTACAAATGGACACAAGCGCTGGAGCATTACAGGATTTTGTCAGAGAAATCTTTAGCCGAACTGGCAGTTAATTTTCCGGGCGGAGAAAGCAGTCTGGGTTCAACCGGTTTTGAGAATGGCAAACTCATCTGGCATCAGCATCAGGGCTCCAACAGCAACTATGAGGCTACTATTTACAGCTGGCTGCCCGATAGCATCACCATTGTGATGATGACAAATAACCAGCAGATGAAAGTGCTCCCACTTAAAACCGCACTGATGAATGTTCTGCAAAACAAACCGGTAATCGTGCCTAAGAAATCTTTTTACCTGGAGATCAGGGAGAAGATGCTGACCAGCGCCGACAGCGGTTTAGCTTACTATCATGAACTGAAAGCATATCATCAGGACAAATATGATTTTAGCTTCGAGATAGGCGATCTCATTAGCACCGGAAAATATGTGGGCCGCCGTGCGCACTATGATGATGCCATCCGCATCTACCGCCTGGCAGCCGAATTACCGGCAAGGGCAGGAGATAAATCTTATGCATACGAACTTATCGGGCAAGCTTTTCAAAGCAAGAATGATAAAGAACAGGCTTTGCTTAACTATAAAAAAGCACTGGAAATCGATCCTGAAAATAAGAACGCAGCAGGGATGATTGAGGCGCTCAGGCCTTGAGGAGCAATCGCTTAAATGTCTATTTTTGGTGTTTCCAAAACCTGCCTTTTCCTTCAGCAATCCATTCTAACGCTTCATTGATTCTTTTTTGCCGTGTTTCGTCGGTTTTTGCATCGGTAATCCAAACAATATACTCCTTGCGGAAAGAGTTAGATTTACTTTCAAAAATCTCTTTTGCTTCGGGCTTAGATGCTAACGCGGCAAGCAGGTAATCGGGTATTTCCAAAACCCTTGGTTTATCAGATCCCGGCTTCTCTCTCTTTATTTTAATACCTTTTTGGTTTATCTGTATGGCTTCTTTAAGCATAGCTATAAGTTCATCATCAGGCGGCAGATCCGATAGCTTTGTTATCTTACCCAAAAATCTTTGGACCGGCTTTAAGTCTTTATTCGCCTTTAGGCGCGGATCAGTCATCAGTTCCGCCTTCAGGAATGTGAAAGAGCAATGATTTTTATAGGAAGCCGCTACACACATATTGTCACCATTGTAATCAAAATGAGGCAAGCTCCATTTTATTGTTTCTTTAACACCCGGGCAATTTTCATGAATAAGCCTTCGTAAATGCTCAAGGATCGGTTTTGCAAAATCTTCTGAGTTAGCTATGTAAACATCCACAGCCGAATTATGGTCCATAAAGTTAAATTTTAATGTTAACGATTGCGAGAACAAAAAAACTAAAACTGATGCAGACGATTTAGTCGAAAACTTGGATAAACTGGTCAATTTAATTCCTGCGTCGTTTCCGGAATTCTGAAGCCGACACACCTACCTGCTTTTTGAAGAATTTGCCAAAGTTAGTTGGATCTGAAAAGTTGAGTTGATAGGCAATTTCAGCGACCGAAAAGTCGGTGTATTGAATAAGCGATCTGGCTTCGCCGGCCAGGCGTTCGGCAATAAAAGTAAGCGCATTTTTGCCAGAAACATGCTTTACAGATCGGGAGAGATGGTTAGCGGTGACAGAGAGCAGATCTGCGTATTCCTGCACGGTGCGCTTATGGATGTAGTGGTTATCAATCAACTGAGTAAATTTACGCAACAATACTTGCTGCGCTGTAGCCCGGGGAATATCCTTTTTGTTTTCTAACGCAAAGTCTTCCAGGTAATAGAGCAGGCCAAGTAACTTTATCTTTGCTTCAATATGTTGTTCCCTGGCCGATCTTTCATAAGAAGTAAATACAGCTTCAAAATGTGGTGCGAGGTGGTCAAATACGGCGTGGTCAAACTTGAACAGGTTAGTATGCAGCGGGTCGAATAAAGAGAACTGTTGATGGAAGTCAGGTTTGAAGAATGAGAAACACTCCTGCGTAAAATAGATTATATACCCCTTCAAGGCATTGTTATGAGCAAAACTATATACAAGGTTGGGAGAATGAAAAACGAGATAGGAATCGGGGTTATGAACCGTCTGATCGCCATAGTTAACCTCAACCTTGCCGGAATTGGATAGCAGCGCGAAAAAGTAAAATGAACGTTTAAAAGGCGGGCGGTATACCTGCAGATCCTGATCGAGGGGTTTTAGCCTCAAACAGTAAAAGTCTGGATCGGTTGTTCGTGCGGGCCATGGAATAGAAGCCAGAAAATCGTTGATTTCTGTGTAATAAGAAAGGGCATTTTTTATTTTCGCCATAACATGCACTACAATAAGCGCTGCTCCTAAAGTAGGAAAAGAAAATGTTTTTCATTTACCGGTGTAACATAAAGCTCACCGACTGCAACCGCTAATATTAAATGATTTTCACGTCTATATGTGCTGTTGTCAACGTGTTTTGAAATGGGCGAAGAGATTTAGAACATATCCGGATTTTTTGTCGAGGTTATAAAACACCAAAGCCCAGCTATTGCCGGGCCTTAATTGGTTAAGCGGAGAGGGAGGGATTCGAACCCTCGATACCCTTTTGGAGTATACACACTTTCCAGGCGTGCTCTTTCGACCACTCAGACACCTCTCCGTGTAAATGCGGATTGCAAAGGTAAAATATTTGCCCTTACTATCAATAAAAAAGCGAAGCCCGTTTTAACCGGCTTCGCTTTCACAAAAACTTAACTCTACTTATAAAAATTGCACTCGCACAAGTTTGACAGCTGTGGCGTGCTTTGGTTTAATTTGAGTAAAAAATATTAGGCTGCAATGCAGATACATAATTTTAGCTTATGTTTGCTCCGCACTGTCACATGGCGGTGGTTAACATAAAATACTGTTTTGGTTGCAATGCTGAGCATCAACGACATTAAAAAACCTATTGCTGCTGATATTGATGCGTTTGAGGAGAAATTCAGGAACTCAATGAAAAGTTCCGTTCCGCTGCTTGACCGCATCACACATTACATTGTAAAGCGTAAAGGCAAGCAGATCCGCCCAATGTTCGTGTTCTTTTCGGCCAGCATTTGCGGGGGCATCAATGAGGCAACGCACCGCGGGGCGGCATTGGTTGAGCTGTTGCATACGGCATCACTTGTGCATGACGATGTGGTTGATAACTCCTACCAACGCCGCGGCTTTTTCTCTATCAATGCTTTATGGAAAAATAAGATAGCTGTTTTGGTGGGTGATTACCTGCTTTCAAAAGGCTTGCTGCTTTCTATCGATAACAACGACTTCCAATTATTGCGCATCGTATCTGACGCGGTTAAGCAAATGAGTGAGGGTGAATTGATGCAAATTGAAAAGGTACGCCGTATGGATATTGGCGAGCCTGTTTATTACGAGGTGATCAGGCAGAAAACCGCTTCGCTTATTGCATCCTGCTGTGCCTGCGGTGCTGCGTCGGCAGGGGCCAGTGACGAGGTGATTGAAAAAATGCGCCTCTTCGGCGAGAAAATAGGTATCGCGTTCCAGATCAAGGATGATATGTTTGATTTCGGAACTGATGATGTGGGTAAGCCGTTAGGTATCGATATCAAAGAAAAAAAAGTTACCCTGCCGCTTATTTACGCCCTGGCCAATTGCAGCAGTTCAGAAAAAAAGAGGGTGATCAACCTGGTGAAGAACCATAATGAAGATCCTAAAAAGATTGCTGAGATCATCAAATTTGTGAAAGATACCGGGGGCTTACAATACGCCGAAACCCAGATGAAAAAGTACCAGGAGGAGGCTTTCGAAATCCTGAACACTTTTCCCGACAGTGATTCGCACCGCGGGCTGGAGCAACTGGTTAGGTTTACTACCGAACGGGACAAATAATCAATTTTATTGCTGCGTATAAATAACTGGTTTTTTAAAGATGCACTCCCTATCTTTATCACAACCGGTTTTTACACTTATGACAGCTACAATCCCTACATTGTTTGAATGGGCGGGTGGTACACCTGCTTTTGAACTACTTTTCAATGAATTTTATGATAAGGTTTTGGCCGATGAGCTGCTGGAACCCGTATTTAAGCATATGTCGCCCCAGCACCGGATTCATGTGGCGCATTTTGTAAGTGAAGTTTTTGGCGGCCCAAAAACCTATAGCGAAACTGAAGGCAGCCATTATGCCATGATCAATAAACATTTGCAAAAGCATTTAACCGAAGCGCACCGCAAGCGCTGGATTGAACTGTTGCTGCAAACTGCTGATGAACTTTCACTGCCCGATGATCCGGAATTTCGCTCAGCTTTTATGGCTTACCTTGAGTGGGGTACGCGGATAGCAATGCTGAACTCCCAAACAGATAATACTACAGAAAGCCCGGATACGCCTATGCCAAAATGGGGCTGGGGCGTGCCGGGAGGGCCATACATTCCCTGAAATAATAAAACGCGTATGTAAAATGACCGGTGTTCAAGAGTAGCACATCATAATTACTGCTCTTTCGGCGTTTATGTTCGGGTAAACTTATTAACTTCGTAAATGCAGTCCATACAATCCCTCTTCCCTAAAATAGGTTTCTTTTCTATTCTTGATGTATTGCTGGTGGCTTTGATCATTTACCAGTTGTATAACCTTATCAGGGGAACCATTGCAGCTAATATCTTTATTGGGTTTGCAGTGATCTTTGCCCTCAATTTTGTGGTGAAGGCTTTGGATATGAAGCTGCTTACCATTATCCTGGGCAAATTTGTTGATGTGGGGATCATTGCCATTATCGTGGTTTTTCAACAGGAAGTAAGGCGATTTTTATTATTGGTAGGTAAAAATGCTTCACTCCAACGCAATAAAGCCTGGTGGCAATATTTCTTCGGAAAATCGGAAGTTGAGAAAAATAATTACGCCAGGATCAAGCCAATAATTGATGCCTGCAAAAGCCTGAAGCAAACCCGCACGGGGGCGCTCATTGTTTTCGCCAAGTATTATGACGAACAGTTTTATCAAAACAGTTGCGAGGTGGTGGAGGCCAAAATTTCAAAGCGATTGTTGGAAAGTATTTTTCAGAAAACCAGTCCGCTGCATGATGGTGCGGTGGTGATTTCGGAGAATAAGATTAAATCGGCAAGTTGTATTTTGCCGCTTACCGAAAAAACTGATCTGCCGGCGCAGTTCGGCCTGCGCCACAGGGCAGGTATTGGTGTTACAGAGGCAAATGAGGCCACGGCGATCATTGTATCTGAAGAAACCGGTGAGATCTCGTATGCCAAACAAGGCCGGATTAAAATGAATATCAGCTTCGCAGAGCTGGAAAAAGTTTTAAATAAGGATTTTTAATCGGATAAAAATAAGACAGGATGCGCCTTTAACTGGCGCAAGTATTGTGTGGTTGCAAGAGCGGGGCGTACTTGTGCCCTCTAAGCTAATAAAGGATTGCTATATTGTGAATCAAAATAATCAGTGTTAAATTAACAATGCCGCTGCAACCCTCCATCGATAAAATAACAGAAATCTCCCGGGTCCTGCTTTCGATAGCAGGGCGTTACCTGGTATTTGCCGGGGCATTATACTTCTTTTTTTACGTGTGGAGAAGACGAACATATTGGTATTCAAAAATTCAGCAACGCTATCCCGAAAGCAAGCATATCCGTCGCGAAATCGTTTATTCGTTTTTTACTATACTGATATTTGGTGCGGTGATCCTGTTGGTGATCTACGCCAGTAAGCAGCATTTAACAAGGATCTATCCCAACATCAGCGATAAAGGATATGTTTATTATTTTTTGAGTATAGGGCTGATGATCCTGATGCACGACACCTACTTTTACTGGACACACAGGGCTATGCACTGGAAGCCTTTGTTTAAGCTGATGCATAAAACGCATCATTTGTCAACTAATCCGACACCATTTGCCGCTTATGCTTTCCATCCGCTGGAAGCCGTAGTGGAGATTGGGATTGTACCGCTTATCGCCTTTACTATTCCCTATCACGGCACAGCGCTTACTATATTTTCTTTGTATTCGTTGCTATTAAACGTGACCGGTCATCTGGGCTATGAGCTTTTTCCCCAGGGGTTTACTACGCATAAACTGTTTAAATGGCACAATACTTCAACGCATCATAATATGCACCACCGATTAGTTAAATGCAATTATGGTTTATATTTCAATATATGGGACAGGCTGATGGGCACTAATCACCCCGATTATGAAAAGAGCTTTGAACAGGTGGTTGAAAAGCGCGAAAAAGTGAAGTGTAAAGGAGACCAGGGACTATTGTCAGACGAACTGGCTACGGAGTAACTTTTTCCTTTTTTACCCCGGCAGTATCCGGATTAACAACATCTATTCTTTTAATGAGCATATGGTATTTTATCCCGGGTTCGTCAGTTTTAACAATCGGCATGTTGTCGTTTGGGTAAGTTTTAACAATCGGCATCCGGCTGTAAACGGGCTCATCTGCAATAAGTTCGTGGGTGTTCAGTAGTGTATTGTTATGATTAAAAAAAACGTTTGGGGGAAGCGTTGGGATAAGTTTAGACAGATTAGTATCAGCCTTTAATGGTTTCAAGTTAAATAGCTTATCGGCAGCGTTATTGTTTTTAGGTGCCTTATTGAGGTTTTGTGCTTTAAGCTGGCCTGCACAGGCTATGATAGCAGCAAGGATTAAGGTTTTTTTCATGGTGATATTATTTTATACTAATATACCTATCATTCAATAATATTTAAATGTTAAATAATGTTATTAAATGTTAAATGCTTTTGAATTGAACCCAAATACCAAAGCCATAAACTGATAGATTTTATTACTTTTGTGGAAAATTTAAAAACCGATGAGCGAACTCATTAAAAAACAAGTGAACGATGCAAAGGCCTTGATGGAAAAGGCCATTGACCATGCAGATAGCGAATTAAATAAAATACGTGCAGGTAAGGCAAGCCCTTCATTACTTGACGATATCAGGGTTGATTACTATGGTACCCCAACACCACTAAGCCAGATAGGTAGTGTTAACACCCCTGATGCCCGTACCATTGTTGTTCAGCCATGGGAAAAATCATTGTTAAACCCTATTGAAAAAGCCATTAAAGAAGCTAATTTAGGTGTTAACCCTCAAAACGATGGTATCATTATCCGTATTAATGTACCGCCGCTTACCGAAGAGCGCCGCCGTGATTTGGTTAAAAAAGCTAAAGCCGAGGCTGAGACCGGTAAGGTGGCTGTTCGTAACATCCGTAAAGATGCTAACGAAAAGATCAAAAAATTAAAATCAGAAGGTGTTTCTGAAGACGAAATAAAGACAGGCGAAGCTGAAGTTCAAAAACTTACTGATGCTTATATTGCTAAAGTTGATCAGCTTTCAGAAGCTAAAGAAAAAGATATCATGACGGTTTAATATTAACCTTGTGTCAAATTAAAAGGGAATGAGCTACTTAGCCATTCCCTTTTTTTATGTTTGCCGTTGAAACATGAATGTATTAATCTCTTACTTAAAAAAACACCGCTGGATAGTTGTATTTGCACTTTTCCTGGCGGCGATGAATATAGGCTTCTCACTGCTCGACCCATGGATAACCGGGCGTATTGTTGACCGTGTTATTGAACAACGCAGTAAGCTACAATATGACGCATACCTTAACCAGGTGCTGATGCTGGTTGGCGCTGCTATTGGTGTTGCCATGATATCGCGTATAGCTAAAAACTTCCAGGATTATTTTACCAATATCATTACCCAAAAGGTAGGCGCTGAGATGTATGCCGATGGTTTAAAGCACTCGCTTGAGTTGCCCTACCAGGTATTTGAAGACCAGCGAAGCGGCGAAACTTTGGGCATATTGCAAAAGGTACGTTTAGATTGCGAAAAGTTTATCACCTCTTTTATCGGGATCCTTTTTGTGTCGCTCATCGGGATGGTATTTGTTATCGTTTACTCGGTGAGCGTGAGCTATAAGGTTACCCTGGTATATTTCGCCGCGATACCCATCATCACTTTTGTGAGTATGGCCATGAGCCGGAGAATTAAGAAAATCCAAAAGACAATTGTGGCCGAAACAACAGCGCTGGCAGGTTCAACAACCGAATCGCTAAGGAATATCGAGCTTGTAAAAAGTTTGGGCCTGGCAAAACAGGAAATAGCACGGTTGAATAATACTACCTACAAAATTCTCGACCTGGAACTGAAAAAAGTGAAGTATGTACGCAGCATGAGCTTTGTACAGGGTACTACCGTAAACTTTGTGCGCAGTGTGATGGTGGTGGTTCTGCTGATGCTCATTTTTAAAAGCACTATCTCTCCGGGCCAATATTTCAGTTTTTTATTTTACTCATTCTTTTTATTTAACCCATTGCAGGAGTTAGGCAATGTAATCCTTTCCTGGCGTGAGGCTGAGGTTTCCCTTGGTAACTTTAACCGGATATTGAGTATTCCTATTGATAAAAAGCCCGAAAAACCTGTATTGCTTGAAAAAGTGAATACCTTAACATTTAATGACGTTAGCTTTAAACACTTAACCGCAAATCGTAACGCGCTTAACCATATCAGCTTTGAAACCAATTCGGGCGAGACGATCGCTTTTGTTGGTCCTTCCGGTTCGGGCAAAACTACGCTCGTTAAATTATTGGTTGGTTTATATCAGCCTTTGCAGGGCGATATTTTATACAACGGCACATTAAGTAAAGAAATCGACCTTGATCAGCTGCGCGAAAAAATAGGCTTCGTAACCCAGGATACGCAACTATTTTCGGGTACCATCCGTGAAAACCTGCAGTTTGTACGCCCGGATGCTACCGATGAGGAATGTATGGATGTGCTGCAGCGTGCCGCATGCCAAACCCTGCTGGCCCGGGCCGATAAAGGTTTAAGCACTGTAATTGGCGAAGGTGGTGTAAAAGTATCTGGCGGTGAAAAACAACGCCTGTCAATAGCCCGTGCTTTATTACGCCGGCCGGATATCCTGGTATTTGACGAAGCTACGTCATCCCTTGATTCTATCACTGAGGAGGAGATCACCGAAACTATCCGTAACGTATCTGAAAAAGAGAACCATATTACTATCCTCATCGCTCACCGGCTATCAACCATTATGCATGCTGATAGTATTTACGTATTGGAGAAAGGCCGTATTATTGAATCGGGCAAGCATGCCGATCTCATTTCCCAGAAAGGGTTATATTATGCTATGTGGAGGCAACAGATAGGGGAAAAGGATACGGTAGACGCACTGGATTAAAAGCACAAAAAGCAGATTGATATTAGGAAATCCAGACTTACGAAGTTTCAAAAACTTCGTAAGTCTTCTACGTTTTTGCTATTTGCCCGTAACAGCTTCTATATACTAATGTCATTTTTCCTTCAATATTTATTGAGTTTAAAACCGCATTAGCAATCCCAAATACCCAAGTTTAAATATTTTTATTCTCAATCATCCTGAAAAACTCATCGCGATAAGTATCGCCTACAGGGATGATCTTGTCGCCGATCTGGATGCGGCTCCGTTCAATACTGTCTATTTTATTGAGGGCTACAATGTATGATTTATGTACACGTACAAAATGTTTCTCGGGCAGCGCATCTTCCATCTTTTTCATGCCCTGCAGGGTAATAATCCGCTCGGCAGAGGTGAAAATGCTTATATAATCCTTTAAACCCTCAATAAACATAATATCATGCAGGTATACCTTCTGGATCTTATGTTCGGTTTTTACAAAGATAAAATCGGTTGAAAAATCATCCTGCTGCACGGGTTCGGCCTGCATCACTACCTGTGGTTTGGCTGCAACCGGCTGGATAATGCTTTGTGCTTTTTGTACCGATTTAAAAAAGCGATCAAATGCGATAGGCTTTAACAGGTAATCAACTACATCAAGCTCATAGCCTTCAAGCGCGTACTGCGGGTAGGCTGTAGTTAAAATAACCTTGGCTTTGCCGTTGGCGATCTTCAAAAATTGAATGCCGGTAAGCTCGGGCATCTGAACATCTAAAAACACAAGGTCAGCTTCGGCGGCCTGCACCATGGTAAGCGCTTCGATGGGGTTGGTTGTAGCTTTAACCAATTGCAAAAAAGGCATCTTGGAAATATAATCTTCCAAAATATGCAGCGCCAAAGGCTCATCGTCAACTACCAAACATCTGATCATAGCGTAAAAATAATGTAATAATGGTTATTCTAAATTTTTTAATGTGCTGTTTTGTTATAACGGCGTCAATTCAACAGATTTATACCAGATTTCGGCGCCTTCCGATTGTAAAAGGATGCGACCGTGCGATAATGAGGCTATTCCCCAGTTCACCAAATGTCCGTTAACATAATGTTCAATCTGGTTGCCATTGCAAATGATTTCGATGGTGTTCCACTCGCCGCGCGGATTTTCAAAATTGGCGGTGCGGTAAACACGCTGCTGGTCCCACTCAATGGCCGATTTATTGGGCGTAACCACATTAGTATGTTGTACGCACCAAATATCGCCGCAATCACCTTCCTGGATCTGGCATTCTATCGATCTTGGCCATACGATATCTTTATCCCCCTCTCCAAAATGATATAAAATACCTGCATCGCGTACGCCCTTTTCGCGTGGGTGATATTGCTTGCTCCCCCATTTAAATACTACTTTCAGGTAATAATTATCGTACGATTTTTTGGTGGCCATATAACCAAAATACTTGCCCATTACATGCACCATGCCATTTTCAATGGCAAAGTTGTTATGTACATCATTATCCTTGCCTAAAGTATCCAGGTAGGTATACCAACCCTTTTTATCCTTGCCGTTTAACAATTTTTGAACCCCAATCTCCCTGATCCAGATATTGCGGAATGATACCGGAAACTCATGCTCCTGCAGCAACAAGGGTAAGGCGAAGGCGTGTTTTTGATATTTGGGCTGACCAACATGCGCCACTGTTCCTTTTATAGCTACATGGTTTTGTATCAGTATGCCATTGTGTAATACGGTAATGTAAGCCGGTGTTTTAACAGAGCTGTCGATATTAAAGCGTGGGGCGGTATAAATGATATCATACTTTTGCCACTGGCCTGGTTTAAGCGAGGCATTTACCTGCGGCAGGTATTGTTTATAAACAGAACCGGCCTGCCCGTTTGAGTAGGTGCGGTTTTTATAACTGTCGAGGATCTGCAGTTCGTAGCGGCTTTGCATAATTACGCCGCTGTTGCCACGCTCCTGTCCTTCGCCTTTAACAACAGCCGGGGTGCGCCATTCAATATGCAGCTGGCAATCGGCAAAGTTTTGTTTGGTGATGATAGAGCCGCTGCCCGGCTTAACGGTTACAATACCGTCCTTTACTATCCAGCCCGGTTTGTTACCTTTCTGATCTGTCCATTTGTCCAAATTTTTGCCATCAAACAAAATAATAGCATCAGATGGCGGCTTGTTGCCGGCGCCCGGTAAAACTACTTCAGGCTCAGGGTCCCAAACTTCGGTTGCTTTAGGATCGGTTTGTGCAGATGCGGTAATGGCCGATGCTGCAAGAAACAGGGTTGGGAGCAATTTTTTCAAACAGGTCATGGTTATAATGGGTTATAACTATAAATCTATTGATAATTCGCAGGTGTAAGTATATTCTTCATCCCTTATTTTTAAAGAGTACCTGTTGGGGTAAAGCAGGTTGAGCCGGCGCTGCACATTTATCAAGCCAATTCCACCTACAGCATCACGGTTATTGTTATGTTTTTTATTTTGGATGTAGAAATGCAGTTTACCATCCGCCACGTTAATAAGTAGCTTTATAGGTGAGTTGATATCATTTGCAACGCCATGCTTAAAAGCGTTTTCGATAAAAGCGATCAGTAGCAAAGGTTCTATTTTTTGATCGGTGATATTGCCATCTACCTTAAAATCAATAAAGGCCTTACTGCCAAAGCGGATCTTTTGCAGGTCGATATAGTTTTGAAGGTATTGAAGTTCTTTGCTCAGATCAACCTTGTTATCGTTACATTCATACAGCATATAACGCATAATTTCCGAAAGCTTTAAAATAGCCTCGGGGGTAGTTTCTGAGCGCTGATAGGCCAGTGAATAAATACTGTTTAAGGAGTTAAATAAAAAATGCGGGTTGATCTGCGATTTCAGAAAAGCCAGCTCGGCAATAAGGCGCTGATTTTCCAGGTCGCGCTGGATGCGTTCATTCAGGAACCAGTCTGTACTGAATTTTAGTGCAGTGCTCAAAAATACAAATATAAGGCTGGTAAAAATACTGCTGTAGAAATAAGTAGCAAAACTGGTGACATGACCTTTTTGATGCACCAGTACAATATCTTTAAATAAAAGCCCCACGCCGTATTTGGCTACGCCGTAAACTATGATGCTTGTAAGCACAAAGGTGGCGTATTGCCAGTAGCGTTTTTTATTTAGAAATTTAGGTATAAAAACCAGGTAGTTAAGATAAAATAAGCTGATATTAATAGTAGGATAAAGCAAAAAAATCACTAGTAACTCCTTGGTACTAAGCATGGCATCATTAAGCCGGGCCAAAAAAACAAAAAAGGATATAATGGCCGCCCAGAAAAACAGGTGCCAAAAAATTATCCAGGCGGTTTTTATTCCGGTTCTGGATTTAGGTAATGGTAATGAAGCCTCCATTCGCTGTTTTTAAATCCCTTTTATGTTTAGGGGTGTGGCATCTAATTTAATATTTTGATAATGATATCGGCCTGTTATTTATATATAGCGGCCCATTTTTTCGATGAACTGGCTTTTATTATCGATGAACTGGTTAAAAGGTGCATAAAAGCGTTCATCTATAAACAAAGTGTGTTGGTCTAAATGATTTTAGCAGGTTATTTTTTTAATATTCCTTTGTTGTATAAAATCACCACTCACAATGAAAACGCTTATCAAAAATTCAAATCCTTTTATCATGTTATTGATCCCGGTAATGTTTGCCCTTATTTTGGGTGTAAGCTACCAGTTCGAGCAAAAAAAGGAAACAGCAATAATTGGCCGCACAGCAGTACATGCTACCTCATTGTTTCACAAAGGTTTTGTAATGGTTAAAACTGTTTGCTCAATAGCAAAAAACAATAACATATGGTAATTACTACCGAAGGCCTTTCCTTCACCTTTGGTAAGCAGCAGGTAGTTAATTCACTGGCGCTGCAAGTTCCGGAAGGAAGTATATATGGTTTTCTCGGTCCCAACGGCGCCGGGAAAACCACTACCATCAAACTCCTGCTTAACCTGTTAAAACCCGATGCAGGTAACATCCACATTTTTGAGCAGGATATCAAAACAAACCGCATCAGCATACTTTCGCAAATAGGTTCGCTTATCGAACAGCCTGCTTTATACCAACACTTAACCGGGAGGGAAAATTTATTGAACAGGGCCTTATTATTGCAGGTGCCTGCCCAGCGCGTTGAAGATATGCTTGACCTGGTACAGCTAACCGCCGCCGCCAATAAAAAGGCCGGGCAATATTCATTAGGGATGAAGCAGCGCCTCGGTATTGCGCTGGCCCTGCTGGCCGATCCTAAATTGTTGATTTTGGATGAGCCAACCAACGGCCTCGACCCAAACGGTATCATCGAGATCCGCGAGCTTTTGAAAAAGCTTGTTGCCCAACATGGCAAAACTGTTTTTATATCAAGCCATTTGCTTGGTGAGATTGAACGGATGGCCACGCATGTGGGCATTATAAATAACGGCGCAATGCTTTTTCAGGGCAGTGTTGCCGACCTGCAGGCCATCAGCAAACCACTGGTGCGCGTTGATGCCGAAAATACCGTTGACGCCGCCAACCTTTTAACCCGCCACCATATTAATGTTACCGAAGTAACCGACGAGCATTTACTGGTACCCTACATCTCCAAACAGCAAATGGGCGAGATCAACGCACTGCTCAATAAAAACGGGCAAACGGTTTACAGCATCAGTAAACAACAAAAGGACCTGGAAAAACTATTTTTAGATATCACCCAAAGCGCCTAAGCCATGAAAGGATTTATATTGTCATTCCGTTCGGAGTTTTACAAAAGCCGTAAAACGCTTGGTTTCTGGGCCTCTGTAATGCTTCCTTTATTTATAGGGGTTTTGCTGTTCGTGGGATTTTATACCAAAAGTGAAAAGTTGGTGTCAATGCCGCCGATGATGCTTTGGCTACAGTTTGCTGGTGCTATTTTGGGTATCATGGGCTCATTGGTGCTGCCAATGTATATCATATTTATAGCATACTCCGTAAACAGTATCGAACACCGGGCCGATACCTGGAAAACCTTGTTTAATCTGCCAATCCCCCGCTGGTCGGTTTATGCGGCTAAATTTTTTTATGCGGTTTTCCTTGTATTTCTTTGTCTTGCATTGTTTGTGCTGTTTACCATTGGTTTCGGCAATTTGTTAAGCATCGTAAAGCCAGAGTTACGGTTCGATAATTTCCACATGGAGAAAGAACTGGCACAGATCTATTTTAAATTGTTTTTATCATCATTAGGGATCCTCTCCATTCAGTTTTTACTCAGTTTATTTTGGGCCGATTTTTTAAAGCCGATGGGGATTGGTTTTATATGTACTATAGCCGGTGTTGTAGCTGCTTCAAAAGGCTGGGAATATAGCTACCTGTTTCCATATGCACACCCCATGGCCGCCATCAGCAGCATGCTGAAAAATAATCATGGTGATCCTGCTAACCAGTTACAGATAGATGTTTTCACTAAAGATGTATTTGTAAGTATGGCTATAGCAGTTGTAGTATTTGTGGCAGGATATTTTATTGTGCAGCGTAAGAGCGTGAAGTAGATGTTAGTGATTAGAGGCTGGAGGTTAGTTAATCCTCGATATTAATAATTTTTACGGCTTTAAAATCGGAGTGTAAAGGGTTGAGCAGGTAGTTAAAATCGCCGGTAACAGTGGCGGATGGTACGTGGAGTGCTAAATATTTGTTGGCTTTTACAAAGCCGTCACCAATTTGCTGTGTTGCTTTGATCAGTGGGTTACTATCCACTTTTCGGGCAACTGATCAGTGTGAGGCTTAAAAATCTGCATTATCAGGCAGCTCAATCGTCGCCATAAAATAATCAGCAGGCATAAATCCAAGCGGTGTATGTACAGCAACTTCAAGTACTGCCAGGGCACGTGATGATGAGGTATAAACTACAGCAGTTCCTTTACTGTTCCAGCGCCCGCCGTTTAGTTCAGCCCCCTGCCGCTCAAGTCATGAATGTAAGCCTGCTTACTTAAGCGATAAACGATCATGCAAGTATGCCATGTTCAATGCGCCCCAACTCATCGCGGATCATACTGATCCCAAAGGCTGTATCCAAAAGTTCTTTAGGCTTTACTCCGCCCAGGGGGATGCTTTTATAATCCATCCAGGCGTAAAAATTATTTTCATCGCCAAAAACCTCAATACCCCTTTTATAGAGTAATTCAATCATGATTATCTTTTCAGAATATATGGGATCAAAGGTTTTGTTTTCCTTTTTATAACGTTGAATAGTTCGCTCGGAAAGATGAAGGTACGAAGCCCAGTCATCAATATTAAAATGGATATGATTTGATAATTTGGTAAGATAAGGAAATGATATGCCCTCCCTTACCATGAAGGTTAAATTAACCTCATCATCATCAAGAAATTTATAGGGTTTTGGAGTACTCATGGCCTTTATTGTAAATTGACCATAGATTTACGACAATTGTCGTCGAAAAGCAAATCTTATTTTTTAGCAAAAATAGCCCTTACTGCCGCCTTCAGTTTATCAACCCACATTCCATACATTTTACCGGATGGATGCAAACCATCATCAGCCAATAAGGTAAGATCATTGGCGGCCAGTTTGGAGATCCCTGTTATTTCAACATAATTAACCTTTGCATTAGCACTTATTTTACGGTTAATATCATTGAACTGATCTATCTCAGGGCCGATAGCGGCATCCTGCCCTTGAGCAAAAGGTGTAACACCATAGTCGGGGATAGACAGCACAAACACATGCTCGCTGATACCCTCAGCAAATTTGATGGCCGTATTTAAAACCTGCTCAAACTTAACGCGGTAATTTTCCTGGCTTAAGCCATCATATTGATCATTTACACCTATCAGCAGTGTGACTACATCATAAGTATTGCTTTTGATGCTGCTTTGATCAATAGCTTCAATGAGTTGATCGGTTGTCCAGCCGGTGCGGGCTATGATAGTCGGCGTATTTACTTTGAGGCCTTGTAACTGGTTAGCCAGTTGATTAGGAAATGCCTGTTCAGGAGGCACAGACTGGCCTATGGTATATGAATCGCCGAGGGCAAGGTATGTTAGGGTATCCTGTATCACGGTAACTGGTTTTGACGGGGGATTATTATAGCTAACCGGCGCCGGTGTGTTTTTGCCTGCACAGGCCGATAATGTAATTGCTGTGAGTAAACTGAAAATTATTCCCTTCATTATAATATCTCCATACCAAAAAGTACGGAAATATGGTGTTTAAGGATTTTTTTTACTTCATTAATATCAACCTCATACCCAAGTTCCTGCTGCATGGAGGTAACAGCCTTATCGTCAATACCGCAGGGCACTATGTTTTTAAAATAGCTCAGATCGGTGTTTACATTAAGCGCGAGGCCGTGCATGGTTACCCAGCGACTGCAGCGTACGCCCATGGCGCATATTTTACGGGCTTTGTCATTATCGGCATCAAACCATACGCCGGTATAACCTTCATAGCGACCGGCGTGCAGGCCAAAATCGGCGAGGGTAAGGATCACTGCTTCTTCCAGCGTACGCAGGTACAGGTGTATATCAGTAAAAAAATTATCAAGGTCCAGTATCGGGTATGAAACAATTTGCCCCGGCCCATGATAGGTAATATCACCGCCCCTGTTTATCGGGTAATAAACAGCCTGCTTTTCTTTCAAGCCTGCCTCATCTAACAATAGATGCTCGGGCTTGCCGCTTTTACCCAGGGTATACACGTGCGGGTGCTCGCAAAATACCAAATAGTTAAAAGTTTCGTCGGCTTCGATAGTATCGTAGGCTACAGCAGTCCCTGCGTTTTTAGCAGCTGCTTCGTAAGCCGTTTCACGATTACGGTTGTCTATTTTAGTTTTAACCGTTTCACTAAAAAGGGTTTCCTGTTTATCCCAGGCCTGCTGATAATCAACCAGGCCCCAATCCTGAAAAAATACTTTCTTGTTTTTCATTACTCGCCCTTTACGTACCCTATCATATAATCTTCATATTGCAGATAGCCTACTGTATAATCAATGGTGGTATCTTTTTTATTCAATTGCGCATTCACCACGCCATGATGCTCAAACTGGAAAGGCTCCAAAAAAATGTTATCGGCAAATGAAACCTCTTTTTGCCCGTTACATTTATAAACAGCCTCCTTGGCGCACCAGCAAACATATAGTTGTTCAATTTTTTGCGGGCCATTTATAAATTTCAACTCTTCCTTACGCATAAACTTATTGGCAATGCGCTCAACTTTTTGCTTAATCTGCTCAATATCAATCCCAACCTTATATGTTTTGCTGATCATCACAGCGGCATAATCAAACGAATGGCTTAAGGAGATGTGGTAAGGGAGGTTTACCAGGTAAGGCTTGCCATGCTCATCAACTTTACAATCAATATACTCATCGGTACGGAGCATTTTACGCAGCAGCACGCGGGTACCCAGCCAGTGCAGGTGGCGCTTGCCATTGCTCAGGCTTTCTACAAAATCCTTTTCCTGCTGATCAAGTTGCAATTGGCTGTACAGGTCTGTAGCCTCCTCCTCGATACGCCAGAGTGCAAACTCAGTGTCATCATCAATACGCTGCCTGTATGCTATCGCCATAAAAGTAAAATTGCAAAATAGGTTGCAAACATATGTCAAAAAAAATTAAATAATATCAGCGCAGCTACATATTCGTAATCGGCTGAACCATATCAGGTTTAGGAATTGTTTCTGCGCTATCTGAACGCATTTCACCGGTCAATATTGTTTATAAAAGCCGGCGCCGATTAGGCTAATTTTCATAATTTAGCGCCAGCAATAACCTGCCTGTATGATACTATCTGATAAGCGCATCCTCGAAGAAATTGAACAAGGCCATATTATTATTGAACCATTTAACCGCGAATACCTGGGCACTAACTCGTACGACGTTCATTTGGGCAAATATTTAGCTACTTACCGTAGTCGGGTGCTTGATGCCAAAGTTCATAATGAGATAGATGGCTTTGAAATTCCGAAAGATGGTTTTGTGCTTCAGCCCAATACCCTTTACCTGGGCGTAACGATGGAGTACACCGAAACACACCGGCATGTTCCATTTTTGGAAGGCAAATCAAGCACCGGGCGTTTAGGGATCGATATCCATGCGACAGCGGGTAAAGGTGATGTTGGTTTCTGTAATACCTGGACACTTGAAATTTCATGTGCCCAGCCTGTGCGCATTTATGCCGGCATGCCCATCGGCCAGCTTATTTATTTTGTAGTTGAGGGCGAGATTGAAACACTGTACAACAGTAAGGCCAACGCCAAATACAACAACCCTACTACACGCCCTGTTGAAAGCATGATGTGGAAGAATAAGTGGTAGGTTTAAGCCACAAGTCTTAAGTCGGGAGTCTCAAGTCGGTAGCCTTAAGTACCAAGTAGGAAATATAAGTCAAACTTTTGACCAAAGACTTCGAACTTCAGACTTAATATGACTTGGTACTTTTTTTGCGTATCTTGGTAGTTCAAGATTTATCTTTCTATGAACCTAAAACGCCTATCGGTTGGAATCCTGATCACCTTAATTGCCGGTGCTACCTTAGCTTTTATAAAACCCGACGATGAACTGGTAACAAAAATCATTGCCCAGCTTGATAAATGGCGCACCGATCATCCGCAGGAAAAAGTTTACCTGCACTTTGATAAGCCCTATTATGCCATTGGCGAGGATATCTGGTTTAAAGCCTATGTTACTATAGGCAGTGAGCATAAGCTTTCGGCTTATAGCGAAACCCTGAATGTTGACCTTATTGATGATAACGATTCGGTAAAACGCAGCCTTAAACTGCCGTTAACAGCCGGCCTCGCCGCGGGCGATTTTGCCCTGGCCGATAGCATGACTGAAGGAAATTACCGCATCCGCGCTTATACCAACTGGATGCGAAACGAAGGCGAAGCTTATTTCTTCAATAAAACCATCACTGTGGTAAATGGCATCAGCAACAAGGTTTTCACCAAAACAGCCTATAGCTACAGTACCTTAAATGGTAAACCAAAGGTGACTGCCGTAATTACCTATACCGACCTGAATGGTGTAGCCTACGTTAATAAACCAGTAAGCTATGAAGTTGAAATAAACGGAAAATCAATCTCCCGGGGGAAAGGTATAACTGATGATAAAGGGAACCTAACAGCCGGTTTTATTACTAATCAGGCCGTTGCAATAACATCCGGCCATATTAATACCGAAGTGAAGCTTGATGAAAAACATACTGTTGCGAAAGCCGTGCCCATAAAAACGCTATCAAATAAGGTTGATGTTCAGTTTTTCCCGGAGAGCGGAAGTTTAATTAATGGTGTTTTTGAAAAGGTAGCTTTTAAAGCCGTTGGAGCCGATGGAGTAGGGGTTGATATTAAAGGCTTTATTGCCGACGATCAAAACAACCAGGTTGCGCCATTGGGCGATAGCCATTTTGGCATGGGTACTATAACCTTTGAGCCTGAAAGTGGTAAAACTTATAAAGCGCACATTACTTATGCCGATGGCTCTGAAGGTGTTTTTGATTTGCCCAAGGCAGTTGATAATGGCTATGTATTAAGTGTCAACAGCATGCGCGACGACAAGGTATTTGTATCCATCATCCCTGGTAAAAACACCGGTAACGGTACAGCCTCATTATCGGGTTTAACGCTGATAGCGCAATCGGGCGGTGAGCTTTGTTATGCAGGCAAAAGTAAGGATGGGGCAACATCCTTTTCGGCTGCCATCCCTAAAAATAAATTCCCATCGGGCATTGTACAGTTCACGCTGTTTTCGGCAACCGGTGAGCCTTTGAACGAGCGCCTCATCTTTGTTCAAAACCCCGATCAGCTTAAGCTTGCCGTTACTTCCGAAAAGCAGAGTTATAAACCCCGCGAAAAAGTTACTATTAATCTCAATGCTAAAAACAGTGAGGATAAACCCGTTGTGGGGAGTTTTTCAGCATCGGTTATTGATGAATCAAAAGTTAACACAGACGAGGCAAGCGAAATTTCAATCTATTCATCCTTACTGCTTACCTCCGAGCTGAAAGGGTATATTGAAAAGCCGAATTATTACTTTACTAATGTAAGTAACGAAACCAGGGACAACCTTGATGCACTGATGCTTACCCAGGGCTACCATCGCTTTGAATGGAAACAGCTGCTTGCTGATAAATTTACCCCAATAGTCTTCAAGCCCGAAAAATCACTGGAAGTAACCGGGCACCTCAAAACTTTTGGTGGCAAACCGGTACCAAACGGCAAGGTTACCCTTTTTTCAACATCGGGAGGAACTTTTATTATTGATACCGTGGCTGATGCCGAAGGTAAGTTTACTTTTAAAGACCTTGTTTTTAGGGACAGTATCAAATTTGTGATCCAGGCACGTACGGCCAAAGACCGCAAAAATCTCGATATCACGCTTGACAACGTAACCCCGCAACCCGTTGGGCCTAATAAAAACGCGCCCGATATCCAGGTCAACATCAACGATGGCACATCGGCCTACCTTTTAAACAGTAAGAAGCTTTATGACGAACAGGTAAAATACGGTATTGGCAACCACACTATCATATTAAAGGAAGTAGTGATCCGCGAGAAACGGGAAAACCCTTTTAAAAATTCGGCCAACCTTAACGGGCCGGGCAATGCCGACCAAACACTTACCAGTAAAGACCTGATGTATGGCGGAGGCCAGCTTTCTCAAATCTTACAGGGTCGGCTGACTGGTGTAATATTCCGCGGTGGTATCCCCTATTCAACCCGCAGTCCGGGTAACCCAATGCAAATTGTGCTTGATGGAACCTATGTGGGAAGCGATTTCCTGGATAACTTAAATGTAAATGATATTGCCACTATTGAATCTTTACGTAGCATTGGCAATACCGCTATTTACGGATCAAGGGGAGCGGGTGGCCTTTTGGTTATTACAACCAAGCGCGGCGGCGAAAGTGTTTACAATAGATACGCGCCGGGCATTGTCACCTATGCTCCTAAGGGATATTATAAAGCGCGCGAATTTTATTCGCCTAAATATGATGATCCTAAAACCAATGCCCAAATGCAGGACCTTCGCAGCACCATTTACTGGGCACCAGGCTTATTAACTGATAAGGATGGCAATACATCCATGAGCTTTTTTAACGCCGATGCTAAAGGTACATATCGTGTAATAATTGAAGGTATTGATGCCGACGGTAATTTAGGCAGGCAGGTTTATAGGTATAAGGTGGAGTAAAGTTAAGTCGGAAGTCCGCAGTCGGAAAGTCCGAAAGAAGTAGGGACAGTCGGCAAGTCCGAAAGATGTAGAGGTAGTCCGAAGTCTCAAGTCCGAAAGATTTAAGCAATGCTAATGTTTAAACCTTTCGGGCTTATTGTTGACAAGCAAACTTATTTACTGCTCAAATAATACTTCTCCCAAAAATCAACGGATTTTGATATTTCGCCTGCACCGCCCGCCGCACCACGGCCCATACCGCCTCCCATGCCACCGCGACCGCCTCTTCCGCCACGGCCACCACCCATGCCGCCTCCGCCCATGCCACCTCGTCCGCCTCGACCACCGCCGCCGCCAAAGCTGCCGCCGTCTTGCTCGCCCCCACCTGTGCCTGCCGGGCGCTGGAAACCGTTGATCTTAAAATTAAAAGCCCACTCATTTTTAAAAGCATCATTACCAGCATGGAAAAACCTCAAGGGTATGGCCGCTTCATAAACCAAATCGCCATTGGCATCGTAATTTATGGCTGTTTTAATGCCATAGGTATTTGATGTGGTGATCATATCGCCATCAATATCCTTAAACCCAATAACTTTAATATATCGCAGCTTAGTTATCCGCTCGCGCATCAGCTCGTCACGGTCGGCCTGGGTAATTTCGCCGTTATCATCTTTTGGCCTGGCAAACTCGGGCTTTTCATCCGGGGCTGCCAGTGGAAAAGTAAGCATAAAACTATCTTTCTTTTTTCCTTTAGGATCAATGCTCAACGTAATCCCTGCATTTAACACTTTCATTTTATCAAGCCTGTCGCTAATGCGGATAGCTGCATACAGGTAATCCTTATCATTGGCCAGCGCGTAGTTCAGTTTCTTCTCTTCATTATAGTAACGAAGGCTGTCGCCCCAGTCTTTCAGATCGCCATCAATGTTAATATTAGCAGGCGGGCCCTGTAAGCTGTTTTGAGTGCTTTGGGCCGATAAATTGTGAGCGGTTAAAAGTTGTGCAGTTAATGCTAAAACAAAAGCCGGGGACGCTTTTTTTATGTGAAGTTTTTTAGGGGTTTTATGTAACATGATTTTTAAGACCATGGAACACGATTTTAACTTTTTTATTATTGTTTTTGAGTAAATTTGTAGTTACGTATGCCAACTGAAGTACAGGAAGAAACATTTACCCTCGAAGAGTTACTTGCAGGACTTAAAGAGATGCATCGTTTAATACTCTGGAACGATGATTTTAACACTTTTGACCACGTGATCCACTGCATGATGAAGTACCTGGATTACTCCGAACCCCAAGCCGAAAAGATAGCATGGAAAGTACATAACGAAGGCAAATGCGCCGTACTGGAAGGCTCCTTTACCGAAATGGAGATCTACCGAAAAATCCTTCAGCAGGAAGGGTTAACAGTTTCAGTAGAATAAAACACTAAAAACAACCGACATGTTAAAAAGATCATTTTTATTTTTTTTATTAGTCGGTTGGGCAAGCCTGACCGCCTGCGGCCAGGGCAAAAACCTGAAACTGGTAATTATCCGTCATGCCGAAAAGCCCGATGTTGGGGATAACCTTTCGTGTGCCGGATTTAACCGCTCGCTTAAACTACCCGAAGTTTTAAAAGCCAAATTCGGTTTGCCCGATCATATTTATGTGCCGGCAATGCACCAGGGTAAATCAACCGCGAGGGTGCGCATGTTCCAAACCATCTCGCCGTTTGCTGCAAAATATAACCTTTCTATCAATAGTAATTTTGAAGAAGAGGATGATAACGGCGTTGTTAAAGAGCTTACCTCAAAAAAAGGCACCATCCTTATTGTATGGGAACATAATCAAATTAAACCTTTACTGAAAGCTTTAGGTATGAAAGTTAAAGACCTGGAATGGCCCGATAGTGATTTCGACAGCATCTGGATAGTGACTTTCAAAAAAGGCAAACCGTCGTTAACGATGGATAAAGAAGGGATTACACCGGCTTCGGGGTGTAGTTTTTAAATTAATCCACCTCATCGTTTACGCCGCCGCTCGGCTCCAGCCGAGTGGCAACTATTAAGCGGCCTCCCGACCGCCGGATAACGCAGGCCGGAGGCCTTGGAATAATAACCACTCGGCTTGAGCTGAGCGGCGGCAAAGTATAACATAAAACACAAAACGCCCCGGATTTTCCGGGGCGTTTTGTGTTTTATGTTAACTGATAATTATTCGCTAACCAGGTAATTCCAGTTATGCGTATCCGGAACATTACCATACTTAATGGCATCCAGTGTATCAAATACCTTGTTCGAAAACTCGCGTGTTTTCGGATCGCTCAGGAAATATTCCTGGCCTTCGTAGCTGATTGAAGCTACAGGAGCTATAGTTGCGGCAGTACCGGCACCAAAGGCATCGGTAAGTTTACCATTTTTAGCGCCTTCAACAATCTCGGCTACAGAAACTTTGCGTTCCTCAACAGTGATACCCCACTCTTTGGCTAAAGCTATAACGGTATCGCGGGTTACACCATCTAATATCGTGTCTTTTGCTTCGGCCGTGATCAGTTTACCATCTAACAGGAACATCGCGTTAGCAGCGCCCATTTCTTCAATAAACTTATGCTCTTTGGCATCAGTCCAGATCAGTTGATCAAAACCTTCTTCGGTTGCTTTGCGGGCCGGCAGCATGGAGCTTCCGTAGTTACCGGCAGCTTTGGCATAACCCATACCGCCTTCGGCAGCGCGGGTGTAGTGTGTTTCAATTTTAACACGCAATGGTTTTGAAAAGTATGGGCCAACGGGGCCAATCAATACCATGTATTTATAAGTTGAAGACGGTGTTACCCCCAGGTAAGGATCGGTAGCGAACATGAACGGGCGGATATACAAAGCATGGTTTGGCTTTGAAGGTACCCAATCGCGGTCAAGGTCAACCAGGGTAGCTATACTTTGCAAAAAGATTTCTTCGGGCAGGGTTGGCATGCAAAGGCGCTCGGCCGATTTGTTGAAACGGATAGCATTCTTATCAGGGCGGAAAACGGTGATTTTTCCATCCGCATGTTTATAGGCTTTCAGTCCTTCAAAAAACGCTTGTCCGTAATGAAGTGCTGAAATTGCAGGGCTTAGACCAATTTCGCCGTAGGGAATGACCGAGAGATTTTTCCATTCACCGTCCGCGTAATCGGCCACAAACATGTGGTCAGAAAAAGTTTTTCCAAAAGGTAAGTTGTCAAAGTCCGTTTGCTGCAAACGGGAAGCAGGTGTCCTGCTGATCTTGATGTCCAATGTCTCGGTCATGGCATTAAAAATTAATAAATTATAGAAAATGGCAAGTTAGGCATTTTTATGGCCTACACCAAAAAAATGCATAGTTAAATGGTGATTATCACATATAAAACATCATTTTGACAATATGATTGCCAGGCTCAATTACTACTCAGCACATCATCAACCCAGGCCTTACCCCAGTTCTCTTTTTCCTCTTCGCTCCATACCCAGGGATAAAAGATTCGCTTTTGAAAACGCGGCGGCAGGTACTTTTGCCAGTTGGTGCCGCCTGTTGCCTTAATATCCTCCGGCTCACGATTAAGGTAACGCACCGCCGATTTATAATGTGAAAGCGGCCAGTTTACGTTGACATTGATATCCAGTTGGCGCAATTCGTTACGCAATTCAGGAGTCAGTTGTGATGACGAATCAAATTGTTTAGCCAGCGTATTAAAGTTATGCTTAACAGCGGCCTTGCCCAGTTCAATAAATGTTTTTGAATATTTTTTCTCGAACTGTTTAAGCGTCAAAAGTCTTTTTACCGGTGGAGAGTTCGGTAGCGCCAAACTTCCAGTACAGGTATTCAAATTGTGCTTCAATAGTTGCATGTTGCAGTTCCTCACGTTTATCTTTAGCAACCAGGTTTATAAAATCCGTAGCGTAGATCTCAATCATGCGGTACTGTCCCGATTGAAAACCGCTTGCCGGTAATAGAGACATCCTGAATTTCAAAAACTGTTCCTTTTCCATGCCGTCAACCATGATCTCGAACGAGTGGGTTAAGGCACCAAAATATCTGTTGATCCTTTTTAACCGCGCTGTAAAAAACTCGGCTGTCAGCGGCGCTGCTTCAGCAATTTGCCTGCACTCATGCAGGGCAAGCTTAAAATACAGCTCGGTGATCTGGTGATAAATGATAAAGATCTCCTCGTCGGGAAATGGGGTTTTAGGGTTTTGTAAGCTCAACAGGGTATCCAGATGGATATAATCCCAATAGGTTAAAAAATCGGCATAAAGCAGGCCATCAAGGTATGAGTTCATATCCTGGCCCATGGCTTCGTACTTTTCCTGCAGCTGATTTAACCGGTCTTCAATTTCGGGAGAGAAATGCATACTTCAAAGGTAATAAAATAGTGTACTGCTAAAACATATCCGTATTAGGTTGTTATAATGGATACAAGCCTTATAAATATTATTATGACGATCAGGAAGATACTCATCGGTATTGATGAAAGCGAATTTTCACGTTATGCAGCGGCCTACGCTTTTGATATAGCGCATACCTATAATGCCGAAGTTGGTTTGGTACACATAGTTGAACCTATTATTGTGCCCACTGATACCCAGGACGGTTTATTAGGAGGGATGCCATATGATCCTAATATAAATCTGCCAGGTACAGAATTAGAAACATTGCAAACCGACCGTTCTGCCGCACTGCTGGATCAGACTGCAAAAGAATGGGGCGAGGGACTGGAAATAGCTCACTTCACCCAATACGGCTCAACAGCCGAGGGTATTATTGAATGCAGCCAGGAGTTTAATGCCGACCTGATAGTTTTAGGCACCCACCGCCGTACCGGTATCGATAAATTCTTTTTAGGAAACGTTGCCGAGCAGGTGGTCAACAAATCATTGATTCCTGTATTGGTTGTGCCTTATATTGAAGCGAAAAATTAATATAAAAGCCTGAACTTAATCGTATGCTCAATCGCTTTTAACTCGTTCAATACTTCAGTATCATAGCCTGTATTAACATCGGTGATTACATAACCTATTTGCGGGTTGGTAACCAGGAACTCGCCCACAATGTTAATATTATGGCGGGCAAATACATCGTTAATTTTAGCCAGTATCCCCGGTACGTTTTTATGGATATGAATTAAACGGTGGGCATTGTTCACACGCGGCGGCTGCAGATCGGGAAAATTACAGCTGGTATGTGTTTTACCCTCGTTCATGAATGCCATTACCCTTTTCGGAAGAAAATCATTACTGTGTGGGTTATGTCTTGGGTCGTCAAATATAATAATTCCGTTTTCGGCAGCGGCATCGGCCAGCTTGCGGTTACATTTGCCAAAAATACCAATCACCTTTAACCTGCCTGCATTTTGAACTTGTTCGGCACTTGGCTGATGTTCTTCGTCACAAAATAACACACCGGCTTCCTCAAGATATTTTTCTTCAACATCGTCGCGGTGGCGCATGTTGTAGCCCTCTTTTTTAAGCTGGTCTAAGGCATCCTCATCCACGTTGCCCACAACCAAACATTTAATACGGTTTTTAGGGTAGGAGATGGCACGCGGCAGTTTATTCAGATAGAGGAACTCGTCAAAGCTTGGGGTAATATGGTCGGCCTTTTCGGCTACTGATTTACGTTCGATGTTTTCGGTAAAAGCGAAGAATTTTTTGATCATACCCGATTCCTTTAACTGGAAATCAGAATAACCATCACCGATGCCATAGATATCGCCCGGTAACTGAAGCTCTTTCAGCAGCTTTACCTTGCCGCCTTCCTGCGAAAGCGGGTTTTCGCGGTCGTAACCTATAATATTGCCTTCCTCGTCAAACACGAAAGTGTTGGCGTAGATATTTTCTTTTTTAATGTGGTACTCGGTTACTACCGGTGTAATGAACTCTTTGAACCCACCGGATACGATCAAAACCTCGTCCTGGTGATTTTTAAAGAAGATAGTATTCCGCGAAAAAGAGGTAGAAACTTTCTTTTTAAGATGGCTGATCAGTTGCTTTAAATGATCGCGATTGGCATTGAGCAATTTTACCCTGCGCTCTAAACTTTCGGTAAAGGACAGTTTACCTTCCATCGAGGCATTGGTCAAATCTTCTATCTGTTTATAGATATCTTCGCGGTCCGGCCGATTTTTGAGAGAGATCCGGGCCAGTTCATCAAGGGCCTCAACCTGTGTAAAAGTGCTATCGAAATCAATAATAAAGTACTGTTCCATCTTGGGTGCAAAGGTGCAAAAAATTTGCTGATAGAACAGGTAGAATTTATAGGTAATTGAAAGCTCTTATTATTTTAACGCCGCACAAATTTCCGCAATCGTTTTGCTGATAGGCTTAAACTCAAAGCCTATAGCCTTTTTTATTTTTGAATTATCAAACTCGCGGGTTAATGAAGCCGTTTGTGCAGATGTTTTATCAATAGCCGGATCATTGCCGGTTATAGCCGCAACAAAAGCGGCCCCGCGCCAGGCCAGTTCCATCATCCAGGGTTTAGCAAAAATAGCGGGAGGCTTGATGTCGAAACCTTTTGCTATCTCGGTAACCATACCTTGGTAGTCCCGGTTTTCGGCACTGATGATGTAACGTTCGGCTTTAATATCGCTATTCATTAAACCCACCATGCATTTGGCAACATCCTCCACATCAACAAAACCTATAGTACCCGAAGTATAAAATTTGAGCCCCTTACGTACCGTGTTGAATAAAGCGCCGCTGCCCTGGGTACCGGCACTGGCGCCAATTATCAACGAGGGATTAACAATAACAGCGTCCAAACCTTCGGCAATGCCCCGCCAAACTTCCATTTCGCTTTCTAATTTGGATATGGCATAGCCATCATTTTCTGTTGATTGCTCCAGGTGATGGTTTTCGGTAATTAACTCTCCGGGTTTGGCGGCGCCAATAGCAGCTATCGAGCTTACATGTACCATTCTTATACCGCGCTCGTTGCAAAGGTTAACCAAATTGGCAGTCCCCATAACATTGGTGCTGATCATCGGCTTTTTATCCGCCTGCTTTAATGATACCCAGGCGGCACAATGGTAAACTTGGGTAATACCGTCGAGCGCATCGGCCAATGCAAAAATATCCATTATATCGGCGTCAACCCAGTCGATGTTTTCCTGGTATGGCAACAGTAACCTTGGGATAACTGAACTTGCCCTTTTGGTGCAGCGGATTCGCTGCCCGGTAGTGGTAACCAATAGTTTTGCCAGTTCGGCCCCGAGAAAACCAGTTGCGCCTGTTATTAAGATCATGATGCAAATGTGATTATTTTTTAGCTTAAAGCAGAAAGCATAAGGCCGAAAGCTTTCTTTTTTAAACTTAAGCAACATGGTAAGAAAAGCTTTCTGCTTTTAGCCTTAAGCTTTAGGCTAAAAAATCTGCACATTTGCACATCTGAAATCTGCACATTAAATAATTATGTCATTAGCTGATTTTTTTACGCCGATTGATCTTAAAAAGATAGCTCCTAAAAAAGGCTATTATACCAGCCAGCTTGGCGATAAAATTGTGCATTATTCTGTCGATTTTCCTGATTTGGAAGAGAAAACTGATATCGCTATTATTGGTGTTATGGATGATCGTAATGCAATTGGCAACCCCGGTTGTTCACTTGGCCCTGATTACATCCGCGAAAAATTATATCAGTTAAACGAAGGCGGCTATTCTGTAAAAATTGCCGATCTGGGCAATATCCGTGCCGGCGAAAAAGTAACCGACACCTACTTCGCTGTTAAAACGGTAGTGAGCGAACTGATCAAAAAAGACATCATCCCCGTTATTTTAGGCGGGGGGCAGGATCTTACTTACGCCCAGTACCTGGGTTATGAGGAGCTTGAACAGAAGGTTGACCTGGTGGTGATCGACTCACATTTTGACCTGGATGAAGATAATCACGGCGAAAGTATTGAAACTACTTCTGCTTCCTATCTCAACAAAATATTCCTGCATGATCCCAATTACCTGTTTAACTTCAGCAACCTTGGCTACCAAACCTATTTTGTAAGCCAGGACAGCCTCCGGGTAATGGATAAGCTTTATTTTGATGTACACCGCTTAGGCGAACTGAGCGGCAATATTGCTGTTACCGAACCTGCCATCCGCAATGCCAGCATGGTAAGTTTCGATATCGGCGCAATTCGCGCTGCCGATGCCATGGGGAATGCCAATGCCACGCCAAATGGTTTTTATGGCGAAGAAGCCTGCCAGCTCTGTCGTTACGCGGGCTTTAATGATAAACTTACCTCGATAGGTTTTTATGAATTTAATCCGGCTTATGACAGTAACGGGCAAACCGCCTGGCAACTGGCGCAAATGATCTGGTATTTTATTGACGGTTTTTATAACCGTAAGCGCGATTTTCCACTTAACCCTAAATCACAATACCTTATTTATAAAACCAGCTTAACCCACGACGACCAGGAAGTAATATTTGTAAAAAGTAAAAAATCCGACCGTTGGTGGATGCAGGTGCCCTACCCGTCGGCAGGTTCGCCTAATGAGCGTTTTCATTTGGTACCCTGCAGCTATGCCGACTATAAAACGGCAACATCAGGCGAATTGCCGGACCTTTGGTGGCGTACCTATCAAAAATTAAACTGATATTCACAATTTTAACACTTGCTTAAACGTTAGCAGCGTAGAGTTTTATATATTTTAATGAAGAAATTATTTTTTTACATAGCCGCCATGCTGCCGGTAACGGCGCTTGCACAGGCTACAGACACCTTTGTTATTAATGGTAAATTAGGCAATGTCACTACACCTGCCAAAGTATATTTATCGTACCAACTGGGTGCTAATAATGTTACCGATTCGGCCAATGTGGTTAACGGGGCATTTTCATTTACCGGCACTATCTTTAACCCCGTTAATGCCACATTAGCCGTTAACTACAAGGGCTTACCCCTCGAAAAATTTATCGACGGCAACTATAAATATGCCGATAACGGCAGCCTGATTTCAAAGACGGCCGACGACATAGATTTTTTCCTGGAAAAAGGGACCATCACCATCACCAGCAAAGATTCGATAGATAAAGCGCAGATCACAGGTTCGCAACTTAATACAGATAATGTAAAACTCCAGGCACAGTTAAAAGCCATCAATCAAAAAGGCGAAAAGCTAATGGCCGACGCCAAGGCAGCAACGCCGGAGCAGCAAAAATCGGCAGCTTTCAGGAGTGCCATGCAGGCAAGGTATAAAGCCCTGCAAACAGAGCAAAAGACAACTTTAAAAAGCTTTATTGCAGCCAACCCTGATAGTTATTTAAGTTTACTTGCACTAACCTCGGTAAGCGGTCCTGCTCCCGACCTTAGCGAGGTTGAGCCATTATACAATTCGTTATCTCAAAAAATCAAAGATACCGAAGCCGGTAAAATGATGAAGGTGCAGCTCGACGCCCTAAAAGTTACGGCTATCGGCTCCGAAGCTCCTGATTTTATACAAAACGACGTTAACGGAACTCCTGTAAAGCTATCGTCGTTCAGGGGCAAGTATGTATTACTTGATTTTTGGGCGTCATGGTGCGGTCCCTGCCGCCAGGAAAACCCGAACGTGGTACGTAACTATGCAAGGTTCAAAAATAAAAACTTTACGGTAGTTGGGGTTTCGTTGGATAGGCCCGACGGCAAATCGGCCTGGCTTGCTGCGATTAAAAGCGACGGATTGGAATGGACGCAATTATCTGATCTTAAATTCTGGAACAACCAGGCTGCTGCCTTGTATTCAGTAACATCTATCCCTCAAAACTTCCTGATCGATCCGCAGGGAAAAATCATTGCAAAAAATTTGCGCGGCGAAGATCTTGATGCCAAACTGGAACAGCTATTTGGAAAATACAATTAATTGATACTATGGCCCTGCCAGGGCAATATTAATTAATATGTCATATTCACCGTTGAATTAGCCGGATATTTAATACCCGGCTAATTTTATTATATTGCGATATGAACTTGACCTCAATTAAAAAAATAGCTTTAACAGCAATTGCAAGCGCCCCTGCTTTAGCTTTTGCTCAGGATGCCCAATATACCGTGCAAGGTAAAATTGGCGCCTATAACGCACCGGCGAAAGTCTATGTGCAATATCGTAAAGATGGAAAAACGGTTGTCGACTCGGCAGTATTGAACGGAGGAACCTTCAAATTTACCGGTAAAACAAGCACAACAACACCCGTAAGCGGTTATATTTTGTTTAACCCCAAAGGTACCGGTCTGCATAGCTCAGAAGATTATCGTTCCATTTACCTTGAACCGGGTACCATCAACGTAAGTGCAACTGATAAAATTGCTGATGCCAAAATAGAAGGCACCAAAACCAATAACGATAACGACAAATATAACCTGGCCGAAAAACCGATTAATGATGCCTATGAGGCGCTTTCGGCAAAACGTAAAACCGCCACGCCGGAGCAAATGGCCGAACTAAATGCTGAGGAAAAAAAGATCGACGACCAGGATGCGCAGGTAAATAAAAAGTTTATCCAGGAAAACCCCGATTCATATGTAAGCCTTAACGCGCTTGAATCATATGCCTACAGTGCCGATTACGTAGATATTGCCCCATTGTTCAACAGCTTCAGTCCTGCTATTAAAGCAACGGAAGCAGGCAAGAAATTTGCCGAACGCCTGCCAAAATTAAAAGCTGTGGCATTAGGTGCAACCGCACCCGAATTTGCCGAAGCTGATACTGCCGGTAAAATGGTTAGCCTGTCATCATTTCGTGGTAAATATGTACTAATAGATTTTTGGGCATCATGGTGCGGCCCTTGCCGTCGTGAAAACCCTAATGTGGTAAAGGCTTACAACGCTTATAAAGGCAAAAACTTCACCATACTTGGCGTGTCGCTTGACAGGCCGAACGCGAAAGATAAATGGCTGGCAGCTATCCACAAAGATGGTCTTACCTGGAACCATGTATCCGATCTTAAATTTTGGGACAGCAAAGCAGCCGATCTGTATGCGGTACGCGGAATCCCTCAAAACTTTTTATTAGATCCTAACGGAAAGATCATCGGTAAAAACCTAAGGGGCGAAGATCTGCAAAACAAGCTTGCCGAGATCTTTGGGAAAATTTAATAATACCAAATCATTGATCAAAGGAAAGAGGCTAATAGCCGCTTTCCCTTGATTTTTGCACCAATCAGTTGAGATTTGGTTTGCACTTTATATGTTCCCTATCGCGCCAGCACCTTTGGTGAAATAGTTATCCCTGTTGAATCGTCCCAGTGAAAAATGATCTGTGTTGCGGTCACTTCCATACTGCCCTCGTAGTCCGTGTTAATATCCTGGCCAAAGCCCGCATAAAACTTATAAACACCTTCCTTTAATACGGGTTGATAAAATGCATAATTATTATGTGCTGTCAATACCGCTGTACCAGTGCAAGTGGTATTAGCCAGACTCTTTATAACAGCACCGATGAAATTTATATAATACTTATCATGTAAAGGAAATGGTACAAAAAGGCTATAGGTAAACATAAAGTTGGTGCAATATTTTTTTTTGGTGCTTATGGTAAATGCAAGGTATGCTGAATCAGACTTGGCGCTTTTTACATACTGCGGCACAAAGGTGATCGAATCACTTTTATCGAACGGAATAAAATACACCGGAGGCGCATATACAGAATCGATAACAGTTATAACTATACTTTTCGAAGTAATATCACTATTTTTAGCGCTGATGGTATAATTTCCGGCTTTGGTGAACTTTATCCGGGCAGCATTTTTTGCAGTGCGAATGGTATCAAAACCTGAAGGGGCTACCATCCAGGTAACCTCCTTGTTATCTGCTCCCACCAGCAGCATCGAGTCCGGCTCGTTTATTTTTACCTTTAATTTACTAACGGCAATTTCTCCCTCAGGAGCGTTAGGCTCGCCATTCTTTTGGCACGAGGATACTACACAAAAGCACAATGCAAGTATAGCAAGGTAAAATAATAACTTTCTCATTATAAGGGATATGAATGAACGAATTTAAAAAAATAACTATAATTGGGATTAATAAATTTTGAGAGAAAGGGCCTTTTCAGTATTGTTCCGCTCTATTCTGACAAATCTGCAATACATGTGTAATATAGTTGCAGCGTGATGATCAGATGTCCGGAAAGAAAAAGTTAGCAACATCAAGATATTTACAAGCGGGCGATATCCTTTTACAAGTATAAAAACTATTTTTGAGGGTCATCCCTGATTGTCAATCTATGCTAAAACGCTTTACTCTTATAACTCTTATACTTGCTGCTTTTACTGCAACCCACGCACAAAATAAGATCAAACCTAAGAGAGACACCACCGAACTTAAACCGGTGATCATCAAAGGTTACCTGAGCGACCAGCCTGTGATAAGTGTACCGGCGTCGGTAAGTGTGCTTAATGCAGCCCAGCTCAGGATCCAGCCTGATAATTCATTTGTAAATGCCTTAAATACGGTTCCGGGAGTACGTACCGAGGAGCGTTCGCCGGGCAGTTATCGTTTATCCATCAGGGGTAGTTTATTACGTTCGCCTTTTGGCGTGAGGGACGTAAAGATCTATTTTGACGATATCCCGCTTACCGACGCCGGCGGCAACAGTTATTTAAATGCTATTGATATTGCTTCGATACAAAAGGTTGAAATATTAAAAGGGCCGGATGGCAGCTTATTTGGGGCTAATTCGGGCGGTGTCGTGATTCTTAGTCCGCTTAACCGTTATAACGACAGCACTTATATTTCGGCGGGGGTAAACGGTGGTTCGTACGGGTTGTTTCATGAAAAAGCAGCAGTACAATTAAAAACTACCAATTACCTGCTCAACATTAACCAAAGCTTTCAAACCTATCATGGTTACAGGCAAAACAGCGATACCCATCGCAACTATCTGCAACTGGCTGATAGCTGGAATTACAGCGGTAAAAACACATTAAAAGCGTTGGGGATTTATTCCGACTTGGCCTATCAAACACCCGGAGGCTTAAACCTGGCCCAGTATACTGCTAATCCGCGATTAGCCCGCCAGCCTACGGCAACTTTGCCGGGAGCCATTCAACAGCATATTGGAATTACTACCAAAATGTATTTAGGCGGCCTAACCAACGAATATCATTTTAACGACCACATTCGCAATGTACTGGCTGTGTTTGGCAATCACGTTGATTTCGCCAATCCGTTCATTACTAATTATGAGCAACGCAGTGAAAATACCTATGGTTTCCGTACTTATTTTGAACTAACCGGCGATAAGAAACCCAATTTAGACTGGAAAGTTGATCTCGGTTTTGAATGGCAGCAAACCAACTCGCACATTGCCAACTATGGCAATAAGAAGGGGGTAAAAGATACCGCCCAAACCATTGATGATATCCACACCAACCAGCATTTTGTATTTGCCCGTTATGCTGCTGATGTGTACAAACGCCTGCATATAGAGGCCGCGGTAAGCTTAAATGATTATGGTTATGACTTCAAAAACCTGTATCCGCTTAATCAAAACAACTTTACTAACCGAAACTTTAGCGTGCAATTGATGCCGAGGCTGGCTTTATCATATCAGATAAGTAATGATTTTGTATGGAGGGCAACTATTAGCAGAGGGTACTCAACTCCCACAACTGCTGAAGTAAGGCCAACCGATAACGTTGTTAATACCAGCCTGCAAGCCCAATACGGTTGGAATTACGAAACGGGGTTTCGTTTGCGTAACCATGATGAAAGTTTGATGTTAGACCTGTCGATCTTTTATTATCGTATTACTAATGCTATTGTACGACGCCTAAATGCCGATGAAACGGAACATTATATTAATGCGGGCGGCACTAACCAACCTGGCACAGAAATATCCTTTTATTACTGGATAATAAAACAAAACAGGAGTTCATTTATCAGAGGACTGCTATTTAATGAATCATATACGTTCAATCAATTTAAATTCAGAAGTTATGCCAATGCAACCAGCACTTACAGTGGTAATAGCCTTACAGGCGTACCTGATTTTGTTTACGTAACAAGCCTGCAAATCAAGCTCCCTCAATATTTGTCATTGTTTATTCAACACAATTATACTTCCAGTATCCCCCTTAACGATGCTGGCTCTTTTCGTGCAGGGCATTATCATCTTTTGCAATCAAAAATTAGCTATCAACCAATCATAGACCGTAAAACACGCTTTGAAATATTTGCTGCCGCGGATAATCTGTTAAACCAGAAATATAGCCTGGGTAATGATCTGAACGCAGTAGGCAACCGTTACTTTAATCCGGCTCCGTTAAGGAATTATACAGTTGGGATGAATTTTATGTATTAGATGGCTAATGATGGTTCATAGATCATAGTAATCGCGGACTACGCTCGCCTTAATCAATAAAAACCCGGAAGGTAAAACCATGTCATTGCGAGGAACGAAGCAATCGCACGGAAGCAGAGCGGCTCTGTAATGTATGCGATTGCTTCGTCGTTCCTCCTCAATGACATGATTTTAATATGAACCCGGCGATTGTTATTAAAAAAAGGCCGGTTTTGCTTCGCAAAACACGGCCTTTTTTAAAGCTTGCAAACTGCAAACTGAATTACGGATTCAAATTGTTATTACCTCCTTCAGCTATATTGCTTCCCCTGCCTTTCGGATCAAAAGCGCGGAATTTGATAACGCCGCCATTGTAGTTAACAGGGCCAGTGTAAACCTTACTGCCAGCGTCAGGATCTTTGCCATTGGTTGTATACCGGATAGTTAAACCCGGGAACTCCACATTGCTCAGGTATTTACCATCCTGCAGGTTAATGCCCGGTTTTGGCACACGGTAATCATAGCCACCGTTATAATAAGACAGGCGGGGCAGTTCACGTTTACCTAACACATTCAGGAAATTTGACCAGGCCGCCTGGTATGCCTCTTTACTTTTTACAGGGTCTTTTTCGGTGGCCCATGCCGGGTCGTGCGCCCAGGCACGTTCGGCCAGGCCAAGCAGCTTCGGAAATATCATGTAATCCATTCTTTCCGGGCCTTTCACTGTTTCGGCCCACAGCGCGCCCTGCAAGCCCACGATATTGCTTTTACCATAATCGGTAAGGCGTTGCTCGCCGATGAAGATATTCCTGTTTATAGGGTTGCCTTGCTTATCAACGTCGGCATTTTTAAAATAATCGTAGGGGATAAATGAGAAGAATTTATCAATGCCTAAAAACGCGCCCCAGTAATAACCAGGCTCGTCAAATGATTTGTAATTGGCCATATCAAAATACAGGTTGGTAACGCAGGTTAACACCACCTTGTAACCACCATTAGCCAAACGGTAGGCCAGATCTTCCTGTCCCCCGCCTAACACGTTATTCCAAACATCAACCTGTAAGTGTTCTTTTGTAAAATCCGGATTTGGTACGTAAGCCGGCTGACCGTCGAGCGTAGTTTTACGAAGCGCCATTTCTTCCCAACCCGAAAGCAGGATGCCTTTTGCTTTCAGGATTTCATTAATCCTTCCGTAGAAGTAATACCAAAGATCATTGGTACTTTGTATTTCGGGATGTGTAACCCTGAGCGCCGCATAAGCCGGTGATTTTTCCCATACATTCGCAGGAACCTCATCGCCACCAAAATGAATGGTTGATAACGGCGCTCCTGCTTCTTTATAAGTGCTGATGAGGTCGTTTACCACGGTCTCTACAAAGTTATAGGTTGAAGGGAGCGACACATCAATCACGTTATCGTTCCAGTATTGTACCGAGCGATATTCAGATTTATCGTTCAGGTCATACAGTAAATACTTTACTGCTTCTGCCTTTTTGCCTTCGGCCATCAGGCGGTCATAGCGGGCGTTCATTGCCTTGATAGCTGCACGGGCATGACCGGGTGTTTCAATTTCAGGGACTACGGTGATATGGCGATCATTGGCGTATTTCAGGATCTCGATATAATCTGCTTTCGTATAATAGCCGGTGCCAAAAGGGTTATTAACCTCCGGGCCAGAACCGTGCGATGGAGGCAGATGGTGTTTACTATCCAGTGTATGGCCTCGTTTGGAAGCGACGGCAGTAAGGTCGGGTAGCGAGGGGATCTCTATTCTCCATCCCTCATCATCCGTTAAATGCAGGTGCAACACATTAAGCTTGTACAGGCTCATCGCTTCGAGCAGTTTCAATACCTGCTGTTTTGACTGGAAGTTACGGGCTATATCAAGCATCACAGCCCGATAAGAAAAACGTGGCGCGTCTGCAACCTCTACACAGGGGATCTGTACCGATGGCGGAGTTTTTGCCAGGGCAGCAGCTGGGATCAGGCTTTTGAATGACTGGATGCCATAAAACATGCCGGTGGTTGTTGACGCGCGGATGGTAACGGCCGCCTGCTTTACGCTTATTTCATAGGCCTCATTGCCCAAACCTGGTTTGTATTGTAAGGAGATAGCGTTTTCAGAGTATCTGTTAGCACCTTTTTTACCAAGCAACGCTAAAATGTAATTATCCAACAATGCGGCTTCCTTACTAAAACGGGAATCTAATGCAGTGATATGTATATTAGAAGCAAAAGTAAATGTGCCATTGCCCAGCACATAGCTTACCGGTGTAGGAAAAACTTTCACCAATTGATCGGCAGGAATATCGCTAACCGTCTTATTCCTGTCGAAAACAATTTCGGGTGTAATCAACCCCTGGTAAGTTGGTTTGTACGGCGTAATGTCATACGAGCCGAAAGAAAAGCCTTTTTCGGGAGCATTGTCCCAAACAAGGTATGGTCCTTCAGGCGCATCGGTAATGTTTACAACAGGATCATCGCACACAAATTCAATGCGGACAGTTTCGCCGGGTTTCAGGTCTTTGAAGCCGGATGTTGGGGTTATGCTGTATAAGTCGCCGTTAACCTGTTCAATCAGGGCGTTATTGCTAACGGCCGTTTTGGTAAAACCGCGCCCGGAATTAAAGTAGATCTTCCATCCCACCGCAGGTAAAACCTCATGACTTTTATTGGTTATCACCAGTGCAGTGAGCGCTTCATTTTTATTTTGATAGTTATTATCCATTACCTGCCAGGTGAGGTGCAGGTTGGTTACGTTCGGTTTTTTATCATCACTAATTTTAAAACCGCTGCATACAAAAACCGCGGCGATAACCACCAGCGTAAAAATTTTGTTCATAATTGATCCTGTGCCTGGGAGATAGCAGACAGGTAAATATATTACTTTTTAAATTATTTTAATAAGTGTTTTTTGTGGAGACACACCACAGGTTACGCTATCGCTAAACCTGCGGCAGTAGTGACTCAAGACTTAAAGAGAAAACTTAATCCACCCTTCACCTTCATAACCAAATATGAACTGCTTGGGGCGGATGATCTCGGCCAGGATCTCTATTGAGTCGACAATCCTTGGGCCGGGACGATTGAAATATTGGTTGCCATCGGCAATATAAAACCTGTCGTTTTTTACGGCTTTGAGTGATGCAACACCCGGGCGGTCCAAAAGGAGGTTGATCTCCCGCATGGTGCGTTCAATACTGAAGCCGCAAGGCATCACCACAATAATTTCCGGGTCCTGCTGCAGGATCTCATCCCACTCAATATAGGGCGAGTGCTTCCCTTCCTGTGCCAAAACGGGCGTTCCGCCTGCTATGTTTACCAGGCCTGGTACCCAATTACCGGATATCATTAAAGGTTCCAGCCATTCAATACAGGCAACGGTGGGTTTGCTATCTATAAACTTCAGTTTATGCTTAATGATGTCAACCCGTTCCTGCAGGCTTTCAAGCAGTTCGGCACCGGCCGCGGGCACGTTCAGTGCATTGGCAACGGTAACAATGTCGTTAAAAATATCATCGAGACTGTTAGGTTGCAGCGATATAATTTGTGCCTGTTTATCCAGGTAGTTTTCAAGCGCATCTTCAACATCTTTTAACGATACCGCGCAAACCTCGCACTGGGCCTGGGTTACCACCACATCCGGCGCAAGGGTTTTAATTTGTTCGCGCTTTACGGTATAAACCGATAGTGCATCGGCCAGGATCTCTTTCACTTTCACATCAATATCGGCGCTGCTCAAACCATCCGGAAAATTAGCTTCGGTACATACGGGTAATTGTTTAACAGATGCCGGAAAATCGCACTCGTGCGAGCGCCCCACCAGGTTTTTCTCTAATCCTAAAGCACAAATTATTTCGGTAGCGGCCGGCAGTAATGAAACTATTTTTTCAGTTGGCATGTTAACGCGTTTAAAGTTTGCAAATGTAAGGAAGATTCTGAACCGGGATTAAACGGATTTGTCAGATTATTGGATTCTAATGCAGATATCCGGGTAATCCCCAAATCCTATAAATCATAGGTTCAGACATTATTTGCCAACTCCAATTAACAACCTATCTTTGCTGCGATGATATTTCTAACATTTTTCATCGGGATCATAGCCAACTTTATAGGCTACATTCCCCCTGGCAACATAAACCTAACTTTAGTACAGATCACTATAAACCGTGGCATTAAGGAAGCTGTGCGCTTTATAACCGCTTTTTCGGCTGTTGAATTTTTCTTTACTTATTTCATCATGCATGCTGCCCGCTGGCTTTCGGGGCAGTTGCAACTCAATACAGTTATCGACTGGATAATGGTAGTGCTGTTCGGCGTTATGGGATACATCACCTGGATCCATCGTAACAAGCCGCCTAAAGCCAATTACTCCGAACATGCCAGTATCAAATATGGTATTTTATTAGGCTTTTTAAACCCCATGCAGGTACCCTTCTGGATGGTGACCGGCACCTACCTCATCACACATGAATGGATTCTTGACGGCCGGGTAGCCCTTGTTATTTTCAGCCTGGGCTCGGCGGCAGGTGCTTTTTTATGCCTGTTTATCTACGCCAAATTTGCCAGGTATATACAGCAACGATTTGCGCTAAGCACCAGGCTTATCAATACCAGCATAGCTACATTATTTTTCGCTTTCGCGATGTATCATATTGTGAAACAGATCTACTTGTCGTTTTTTAAGCATTAAACTAAACCTTCATTTGCTTGATTTAAGGATTGCCTGATACTAAATTCAAGGAAAATCTTCAAATCCAAAAAATCAGGGTTCAGTTCAGAAGTCAAGATTCAGCACATCTGCCTTATCCTGGGCAAGCTGCACTTTTAACTCTTCAAGGGATGAGAATTTGACATCGCCACGAATGTAATGGTGAAACTCCATCCGGATAGTTTGATTATAGATCTCTTCGTTAAAGTCAAAGATATTTACCTCGATGTTGCGTGTAAGGCCATTAACCGTTGGGCGGCTACCGATGTAGGCCATCCCTTTATACTTCTGATCAGCTATGATTACTGTTACCGCAAAAATACCATCGCATGGAATAAGCTTATATTTTTCTTCAACCACGATATTGGCTGTTGGATAACCAAGCTGACGACCGATCTGATCGCCGCGGACAACCTTTCCGGTAATAAAGAAAGGATAGCCTAAAAAGGCATTAGCCAAATGAATATCGCCGCTCAACAGGGCGTTACGGATGCGGGTTGAGCTGATAGCCACCTCGTTAATATCCTGTTCGGGAATTTCTACCACATCAAAGCCATACACAGGGCTAAGGCGTTGCAGGTCTTCAAAGCCGCCCTGCCTGTCTTTACCGAAGCGATGGTCATAGCCTATTACTATTTTTTTTGTGCCAATTTTGTTAACCAGCACATCGCGGATATAGCTCTCGGCAGATTGATTGGAGAAATCTCTTGAAAAAGGGGTTATAATAAGATGGTCAACCCCGATGCGCTCCAGTAGTTCGGCCTTTTCGGCAATGGTGGTTATCAGTTTCAGGCTTTCATCTTCCGGGTGCAGGATCATGCGCGGGTGCGGAAAAAAAGTAAGAATCACCGTTTCGCCTCCTGTGCTTTCGGCCAGCTCCTTAATGCCTGATATGATTTTACGGTGCCCTAAGTGTACCCCATCAAATGTACCGATGGTGACTACTGCATTGTTTACCGCTGTAAATTCGTCGATATTATTGTAAACCCTCATTTATGAGTAAAACACAAAGTTAATTTTTAGTTGATAGGATTAAAAACCGGAGTGTTTGAGCTTTGTAAATTTCCTTTACCGTGCTGTATGTACATCTGATACTTTTAATTCCCTCACAGTATTTACCAGTTCCATCACTTCCCAGGCATCTTCAATTCTGAAGTTACCGCTCCGTGTACGTCTTAGTTTTGAAAGATAAGCCCCGTTTCCTAAAGCCGAGCCAAAATCATTCACCAGCGAACGGATGTAAGTGCCCTTACTGCACACCACTCTGAAATCAACCTCGGGCAGCTCAATACGGGTTAGTTCAAACTCAGTTATAGTGACGTTACGCAGCTTCAGTTCCACATCCTCGCCCCGGCGTGCCTTTTCATATAAACGCTCGCCATCAACTTTTATGGCCGAGTGCGCCGGCGGATATTGCTGGATATCGCCAATGAACTGTCTGCAGTTGTTACGCAGCATTTCTTCAGTGAGTTGGCTGATGTCGAAACTTTTGTCCGGTTCCGTTTCCATATCATATGAAGGCGTAGTTGCGCCCAATACCATGGTCCCGGTATATTCCTTTTCTTCGGCCTGGAAGGTATCTATCTGTTTGGTCATTTTACCGGTACAGATGATTAATAACCCTGTAGCCAGCGGGTCAAGCGTGCCCGCGTGACCGACCTTTAACTTAAGCGGTTTAAACGAATTGCGAAGTTTGCCAACCACATCAAAGCTTGTCCATTGATACGGTTTATTAACCAGCAGGAGCTGACCCTCAGCAAATTCCTCTATTTTAGTGTACGTGTTCTTCAAATCTTTTATTTATGTCGGATCAATTTATCCGATTTTTCGCAAAGGTACGATTTTCGACCCTATTGCCTGACAAGCTATAAATTACTACGCCGGATCAATCTCTTTTGATATGAGAATGATCCGGCGCGGCAAAATTAAGTGATATACTTAAAGGCTTAAATCGTTTGTAATTGGTGCCCGCTCAAAATTAATCCTATAATAACAGCTCCAACCACGATACGGTACCAGCCGAAAATCTGGAAGCCACGGCGCTCAAGAAAAGTAATGAATGTTTTAATAGCCAGCATGGCAACAATAAAAGCAATGATATTACCTATGGCCAGCAGTTTAATTTCTTCGCCGGTAAATACATGCCCTTCTTTATGGAAGTCGTATAGTTTTTTTGCAGTCGCGGCAAACATAGTGGGCACTGCCAGGAAGAATGAAAACTCGGCAGCTGCAGTACGGTTTAGTTTTTGCGCCATGCCACCAACAATAGTAGCAGCCGAACGCGATGTACCGGGGATCATGGCTAAACACTGAAAAAAGCCTATTTTAAGTGCCGTTAAATTGCTGATATCCTTTTCTTCTTTAATCACCGGCTTGTTGAACCATTTATCAACAAACAATAAAATAATGCCGCCAACAAACAGGGTAATACCAACGGTGAGCGCGCTCTCCAATAAAGCATCTATCTTTTTGCTAAACAATACGCCAAATACCGCTGCAGGTATAAAAGCGATAAACAGTTTTAAATAAAAATTAACCGATTGCAAGAACCTTCTCCAGTACAGGAACACTACCGATAAGATGGCGCCCAGTTGTATGGCAATAGTAAAAAGCTTAACAAAAGGATCGGCTGCTATGCCCATTACTGATGAAGCAATGATCATGTGCCCGGTTGATGATACAGGTAAAAATTCAGTTATCCCTTCAATAATTGCAAGGATAATAACATGGATTAAATTCATTGGGGTTTTAAGGGGTTGAGGTAGAGATATACGTTATTACAGTAGATATCTTTCACTAAAACATATCTACTGTAAAATTCAGCATGGTTACTGTATTAATTAGCCGAAGGCTTTTTAAGGATAGCGAAGAAACCCAAAGCAAAACCGCCCAAAACTACTATTGGGGCGATAACTATTTTGGTAGTGCTGTAAATGTCAGTTGTGCCCGACATCAGGACAAAACCGAAGGCAACAACCGCCACGCTGATGATCAGCATACGGTAATTGCTTTTATCAAATATAAATTGTACCGGCGCAGTAGCTTTTGCGGCACCGGTAGCTGCCGGCGATGTTGCAGCAGTTGTTTTTACAGGAGCCGCTGGTTTAAATTTTTGTGCCATATATCTTTTTAATAAGTGAATTATTGATTTAGTGAATTAGTGATTGAAAGTTCAGATCAAGCATTTAAGCTTTAACCTTTGGCCTTTAACCTCTATCTGTACAGATCGTATATTTTTAAACGTAAAAACTTGTTAACTGCTAAAAAGGTACTGAAGCCTGATATAAAAATACCCAGCCCAACTACAACTAAAAACACGATGCCAAACTCGGTGTAGTTTTGCAAAAATACAAGGTCGGGTACGTTGTCATAAGCAACATATAAAGTACCTATCAGCAGGATAATAGCAATCAGGCCGCCTAATAAGCCATGCCAGATCCCGTACAGTAAAAAAGGCTTGCGGATAAACCCTTTTGTAGCCCCAACCAGTTGCATTGACTTGATCAGGAAACGCTGCGAATAAATCGCCAACCTGATGGTATTATTAATCAACGCTACCGAAAGCACTACAAAAATGCCCGCAAATGTAAGGATGATCAAACTAATTGTTGTCACATTCTGGTTCATCTGGTCAACCAATGATTGCTGATATTTAACCTCTTTTATCAATGGATTTTTCAGCAATTCGGCTTTAAACTTTTCGATATCCTTGTTGTTGGCATAATCCGCTTTCAGATAAACATCAACTGACTGCGATAGCGGGTTATAACCTAAAAACTTTACAAAGTCTTCGCCAAGATCTTTTTGCAGGTTGCGGGCGGCAAGCTCTTTACTTACGTATTGGGTTTGTTTTACCATTACGTTGCCATCCAACTGTTTTTGAAGTTGCAATACATCGCTTTCGTGGGCGGCATCATCAACAAAAATATTAAGCACGATGTTTTCTTTAACATAGCTCGAAATATTTTTAGCGTATACCAGTATTAAACCCAGCAGCCCTACCATTAACAGCACCATGGCAATACCAAATACAGTTGAAATGTAGATGGTTTTTGTCTTTTTAGAGGATGCGCTTGCTTCAAATTCTTCCATTTACTTTTGTTAGATGTTAGATATTAGACGTGAGATTTGAGATCATTATCCCAATCAAGTTAACATCATATTTCTGCGAAAATAAGAAACCCTCCCTAAAGGTAAAAGTTTATTGCTTATAAATATGTTTAATAACGCTTTAGCTTAACAGATTTAACATTTATTAACAGCTGACCGTTGATTTCTGTCAGAACTCGAATTAAACGAATTAGATGAATTAATGAATTGCTTTGCATTCGATCAATTCCTTAATTCAAAAAATTCGAGTTCAGACAAAATCCCCCCAAATCCCGGTTCAGACAAATTAAGCATCAAATTCTGATCTAAATCTGAAGTTAAACAAACCGCCATTGCCATTGTTATTAAAACATGACAAAGCCAGCAAACGAAAAGGATAAACCTTCACCATCAGATACCCCGACCCACAGGCCAAATGACAACGGGCATAAAAGCAAGGTGCGTAAAGAAGATAAACAATATCACGCCGATAATCCGCATGGAGGTGATATCGCCAAAAAGCATGAGAAAGAAGAACAACCGGTTCATTCGGTGAAGAGTGTACCGAAATAAGCCCCTTCTAAATCTCCCCCGGAAGGGGAGACTTAATTAAGATCTTTAAGCCCTCCCTGCTGGGGAGGGTTGGGTGGGGTTATCTCGCAATCCCTGCCGAATTAAACTGCAAATCATACAATTTGCGGTAGTGCCCGTTCTCAATTTTGAGCAGCTCCTGGTGGGTACCCATTTCCATGATCTCACCATGGTCAAGTACAATGATCCTGTCGGCGTTTTGGATGGTTGACAGCCTGTGTGCTATCACTATAGCTGTGCGCCCTTCCATTAATTTATTGATGGCATTCTGGATCAGGATCTCAGTTTCAGTATCAACAGATGAGGTGGCCTCATCTAAAACCAAAATCGCCGGGTTATAAACCAGCGCCCTGATAAACGAGATTAGTTGCGATTGCCCGGCCGAAAGTGTTGAGCCGCGTTCCATCACATTATAATCGTAGCCACCGGGCAGGCGTTCGATAAAATCATGCGCGCCAACATCTTTGGCTGCAGCTATGATCTGCTCGCGGGTGATATTGGGATTATTGAGGCTGACATTATTGGCAATGGTATCGCTGAACAAAAACACATCCTGTATCACAGTTGCTATCTGCGAACGCAGGTAGTTTACGTCATAATCATGGATATCGTGCCCATCAACCCTTACACAGCCTTTGCCAATTTCATAAAAACGGTTCAGGATATTAATGGTTGATGATTTACCTGCGCCGGTTGCGCCTACCAAAGCCAGGGTTTCGCCGGGCTTGATATGGAAGCTGATGTTTTTCAGCACCCAGTTTTCATCATTATAGGCAAACCATACTTTATCAAAGCTGATATCGCCCTGCAGCCTGCCTGTTGTAAGTGTGCCTTTATTTTCGGCCACCTCGTCGGTATCCAATACTTTAAAAATCCTGTCGGCACCTACCATACCCATTTGTAGGGTGTTAAATTTATCGGCCAGCTGGCGGATAGGCCTGAACAACATATTCAGCAATACAATAAAGCTGGTGATCAATCCTGGAGTAATACCCTTACCTGAAGCAGAGATAGTTAACATTTGACTATCAGACAGCATCCTTTTGCAGCCATACCAAACCAGCAAGCCCATACATATGGCAAACAGGATTTCCACCACCGGAAAAAATATCGAGTAATACCAGTTTGAGCGGATATTGGCATCGCGGTACTTTTCATTCACGGCTTTAAACTTGCGCATCTCCTGGTCTTCACGGGCAAAGATCTGGATCACGCTGATACCTGAAATATGTTCGGCCAAGAAAGTATTGAGCCGTGCCACCTGCGTACGCACCTCCTGGAATGAGGACTTAATAGCCTCCTTAAACACATAGGTTGAAGCAAACAGGAAAGGCATCGGAATGAGCGTAATCAGGGCCAGTTTCCAGTCTTGCCAAAGCATATAGCCTATCACAGCAACCACCAACAGCATATCACCCATGATAGAGATCAACCCTTCCGAAAAAATATCGGCAATAGTTTCCAGGTCGGACACCGTACGGGTAATAAGCATACCGATAGGCGTACGGTCGAAGTATTTTAATCTTAAACTGGTAATGTGGTTAAAAATATCGATCCTCAAATCGCGGATCACATATTGGCCCAGCGCATTGGTTAAATAAGTTTGGTAGTACTGCGCAATAGTTTGAATGAGAAGCTGTGCTATCATGAGCTCAACCATAAAAACCAACCCATTATAATCATCGTTCAAAATATTAACATCCAATGTACGTTGGATCAGGATTGGCTGCAGCAAAGCATTGGCTGCTATAAAAATGGTGAGGAAAGTAGCTATAACAAAGGTTTTATTATACGGCTTAACGTAATGCATTACCCGGCCCAGTAGCTTCCAGTCGAGGGCCTTTCCGGTTACGCCCCCCCCGCCCCCTGAAGGGGGTGCTGCCTGTTTAGTTGCTTCCCCATTTGTTGCTGCGGAAGCTTCCTTCTTATTATCTTGTTTATCTTTAGCCACTATCTCAAAGTTAAAGTATAATTATATATCACCAAATCCATCTACTATTCTTCACCATAGTTCCCCCTTCAGGGGGTTAGGGGGAAAGGATATTTAACTTCCGTCAAATACAACCCGCAAGCCGGTACGCTGGTGCCGGCATTGGAGCGGTTTTTACTTTCAATAATTTCACGGATACCTTCCGGTTGCATTTCTTCCCGGCCAATCATCATCAAGGTACCCACAATGGCCCGTACCATGTTACGCAAAAATCTGTCGGCAGTGATGTGGAAAACAATGCCGTTTTCGGTTTTCACCCATTCGGCACGGGTAATTTTGCAGTTATTGGTTTTTACCTGGGTGTTTGATTTGCTAAAACAACTAAAATCGATGTACTCCATCATAATAGCCGCGGCCTGGTTCATCAAATTAATATCAGGCACATCGCGCAATTGCCAGGAAGCCCCTTGCAAAAAAGGGTCTTTATTAAAGTGAACATGATACTGATACGAGCGCGATGTGGCATCAAAACGGGCATGCGCATCGGCATGTACCGGGACAATATTTTTTATGGCGATATCAGGTGGAAGCAGGGCGTTGAGCCCCCCCCGCCCCCTAAAGGGGGTGCTTTCCAAAGCGCTAACTCCCCCTTCAGGGGGTAGGGGGGCATCGAAATGCGCGAAGAACTCTTTGGCGTGCACGCCCGTATCTGTGCGGCCGCAGCCAGTTGTTTCTATGGGTTGCCGTAAAATTGTGCTTAGTGCCTTGTTCAGCAATTCCTGTACACTTACGGCATTTTGCTGTATTTGCCAGCCGTGATAGGCAGTGCCGTTGTAGGCCAGTTCAATAAAATAACGCTGGTTGTTGCTCACGACGGCAAAGTTAATAATCTGCCGCCTATGCCGGGTTCATAATTTGGTCATAGTATTATGCGGGTTCGGTTATATAGGCCTTATAGATAGCCTCAAACGCCAGTTTATTTTTAACAGCCAGATTAAAAGGCTTATTGATAAAGGAATTGCTATAGCCAATGGTTTTTGCCAGGTTACGCAAAACATCAAAATAGGTTATTTCAATCCCTTCGATGATCTGCACATAAAATACAATGAACACATCACGCTCCATGGCAGTTTTCCCGGTTTTAATTGCCGATATATAAGCTTCAAGCGTCATGGCTTTTATGCCAAGTACCGTCGTTTTTGATGGCGTTTCATTAATGGCGCTGTAAATAGAATCGAGATGGGTAAGCTGCTTTTGGGTAGCTTCATAACATTCCTGTACGGCCTCCTTTAAATAAGCTAAGGATGCAAGCTCTTTTATCTCTTCAAAAAAATCAATCAGATGTTTTTTACCAAAATAAATACTGTTCAGGTGCTCAAGGAAAATCCTTTTTAAATGGACGTTCTCAAATTTAACATCTTCGGGGTTTTGTTCACTAATGCGGGGCATTTGACAATTGTTTAAATACAAATAAATATACATTAAATAATTATCATTCAAAGCAAGCGATATCGCTATTAAATTAGTGCTTCTCCAATAAGCAAAACATTTATATTTGCCTTTATAATTTTTAATATCATGCTGCAACGCATCCAAAGCATTTACCTTTTGTTCGCCAGCCTTGTGCTGTTCGCCCTTTTCTTTTTTCCGCTTGCCCACAACGTCTATGTTAATGATAAACCATCCAGCATTATGGTTACCGGTATTTACCAGGATGTGAACGGCGTACAGCAACATACCCAAACATTTGTGGCACTCGCCGCTATAACAGCTATTGTTGCCTTCATTCCCCTGGTCATCATTTTTCTATATAAAAACCGAAAACAGCAAATAGCCTTCTGCTACAGCGCTATACTGGTACTTATTGGCTACAGTTTCTGGATGGCACAAACTGTTAAAGGCGCAGCAGGCAGCATTACCCTTGACACACGCACGATGGGTATTGGCCTGTTCCTTACTTCATTAAGCATCATACTGATCATCTTCGCACAAAAAAGCATAAAAAAAGATGAGAAGCTGGTAAAATCGGCCGACAGGTTGAGGTAACCCGGGTTAGCGTTAAGTCGACAGTACTAAGTCGGAAGTTAAAAGTCTGGTTTTTCTTTTTCATGCCTGGAGCTTGTGGCTGAAGCCTTAAGTCCCTTTTTTGCAATCCCGGTGTAAAAACCAGGTAATGGATTGATGATTTTCATGCTTACTAAAGCCCCTTATTATCAAAAATCGGGCTTTAAAAACCGGAGAAAAAAGTAATCCTTGTTATGAAATTATTAATTAACTGGTTTTTTTTCAGTCAATTAGTGGCTTATTCTCAATAATACTACCAAACTTCATTTTATCTCAACCCGCCTATTGGAATTATAAAACATTAACACTATCTTTGCGCCCGATTTGACGATGTTGTCAAATTCGTTATTTAAATTCATGAACAACCCATTTATTGAACTGGGAATCCGTCATGATATTGTTAATGCCATCTCTGAGTTAGGATTTGAGAATCCTACACCAATCCAGGAGCAGTCAATCCCGGTATTGTTAACAGGCAGCAACGATTTTGTCGGATTAGCCCAAACCGGGACCGGAAAAACTGCTGCCTTTGGCCTACCATTGTTGGAACTGCTTGATTTCGAAGAAAATCATCCACAGGCACTTGTTTTATGCCCAACACGCGAACTTTGTTTACAAATCGCGAACGACATTAAGAACTACTCCAAAAAAATGAGCAACGTACACGTTGTTGCTGTTTATGGCGGAGCAAGCATTATGGATCAGTTACGCCAGATCAAACGCGGCGTACAGATCGTAGTTGCTACACCAGGGCGTATGCTTGATATCATTAACCGTAAGGCTATTGATTTTTCGGCTGTGAAGTATGTAGTATTGGATGAGGCTGACGAAATGCTCAATATGGGCTTTCAGGAAGACATTGATAGTATCTTATCTACCACACCCGAAGAGAAAAAAACCTGGCTATTCTCGGCCACTATGCCTGCCGAAGTAAGGCGGATTGCGAAAAAATACATGACCGATCCTTTCGAGCTTACCATGGGCGCAAAAAACACCGGCAATGCCAATATCGAGCATGAGTACTATATAGTACGTGCGCGTGACAAGTATGCCGCGTTTAAACGTATTGTTGACTTTAACCCTGATATTTTTGGTATCGTATTTTGCCGTACCAAAATTGAAACCCAGGAAATTGCTGAATCACTGATCAAAGACGGCTATAATGCCGATTCATTGCACGGTGACCTTTCACAGCAACAACGCGATAAAGTGATGAAACGCTACCGTGAGCGCAGCCTGCAATTATTAATTGCTACTGACGTTGCCGCACGTGGTATCGACGTTAATGACGTAACACACGTTATTAACTATTCATTACCTGACGAAATTGAAAACTACACCCACCGTAGCGGCCGTACCGCCCGTGCAGGTAAAACCGGTGTATCTATCTCTATCGTAAACGCTAAAGAATTAGGCAAAATCCGCCAGATTGAGCGTGTTATTGGTAAAAAATTCGTGAAAGCTGAGATCCCTACAGGTTTTGATGTTTGCGAAAAACAATTATTCTCTATCGTTCACAAGGTACATAACGTAACTGTAAACGAAGAGCAGATTGAGCAATACCTGCCGCGCATTTATGACGAGTTTAAAGATTTCACCAAGGAAGATTTCATCAAACGATTTGCTTCAATTGAATTTAACCGTTTCCTTGATTATTACAAAAACGCTCCTGACCTGAATGCCAGCGTTGAAGAAGGCCGTAACAGGTTCGAAGATCGCGGCGAACGCGGCAATGGTGTACGTGGCAACTTTACCCGTTTATTTATAAACTTAGGTTCGGTTGATGAATTTAACCGCGGCGATTTGTTAGGTTACATCTGTAACACTACCAAAATAAGCGGCCGTACCGTAGGTAAAATCGATGTTAAAGGTGTGTACTCTTTCTTTGAAGTACAAAACGAAGATGTTGATAAAGTGATGGCCAGCTTTAAAGAAGCCGAATATAAAGGTCGTCCGGTAAGGATCGAGATCTCAGGCGAAGGCACCAGCGAACGTCGTGAAGGCGGATATCGTGGTGGTGACCGCAGAGAAGGCGGATACCGTGGCGGAGATCGCCGTGAAGGTGGCTACCGTGGTGGTGACCGCCGTGAAGGCGGATACCGTAGTAACGAACGCCGCGAACACAGTGGTGGCTTCCGTGATTTTTCAGGCAAGCCCCGTGAAGATCGTCCTGAGCGCAGAAGGAGATTTTAATCATCCATCATAAAAAAACCACCATGTGCAAAGCATGTGGTGGTTTTCATGAGCTTCCTTTAGTAAGAAGCATTAGTTTTAGTTTAGTTTTGTTAACAAAGCCTTTTTACCGCTGCATACGGGAACAAAGGCTTTTGTTTTATATATAAGCCCGCCTTTTCTGGTCATAAGCAAACTTCAACCCATCCATTAAACTTATGAGCTTTCGGTTTTAGGCATTCAGCTTTCAGCCTACATTAACGGCTAAATTCAACGATATCCGAATCAGGATAACAAAGCGTTAGCTTACTGTCGGTAAGTTCCTTAATAAAAAACTTGGTATAAGGCCTGCTCCCCTGGTATGAGGTATAAATGGTATCATTTTTTACAAAATAATCCTCTTTGCTGGCCTGTCCGTCGTCCATAATAAAATCTTTATCCGTTATCGAAAGCTTGGTAGCACCATCTTTTGATTTCCAGTTACCTTCCAGCTTTTTATTGGCAGCCGGCGGCTCAGAACAAGCGTATATCAATAACATGCCTGCAACTGCAGCAAATATGGGAGCAAACTTTTTCATGACGGATCAGGATTTTTTTTGAAAGGCTTACACCTTTGTTGAATTTAATTATTGGGTAGGTTTATCAATCAGTTCAGATTTTTTCAGATAAACCCGGTGACCTTTTTTATTCACATAAAAATAATGCGAATATTTATCAATGTAAATGGTTTCGCCATTAGGGCCAGCCTTGCCGGCATATTTCTTATCAGCTACCGTAGCTGCGCCTTTAGCCGCAATTTCGGATGTTTTATGGCCTATTTTTTTTGTGGTTTTGCTTATCTTACCCCCTAGGGTTGAATCCTTATGCGTTTGGGCAAAGCCCGGGCTAACCATAAATGTACCGGCAGCAAACAGGGCTATTTTAAACAGATTTTTCATATTGACAGTAATTAAGTTTTTTTAATAAAATCAACTCAATTTCTCGGCCAAATTTCTCATTTCTACTACAGGTGAGCGTTTTTGATATAAAATAGCATAAACAGCTTCGCATATAGGGATGCTCACGCCGTATTGCTTATTAACCTCGTGTAGGCAATTTACTGCATAGTACCCCTCGGCAATCATGTTCATTTCCAGTTGGGCCGATGTCACTGTATATCCCTTGCCTATCATGTTACCAAAGGTGCGGTTACGGCTAAATTGCGAGTAGGCGGTAACAAGCAAATCGCCCAGGTAAGCCGACTCTTTAATATCCCTGTCGATAGGATGTACAGCGGCGACAAAACGCTCCAATTCGCGAATGGCGTTTGATATCAGCACCGCCTGGAAATTATCTCCATATCCCACACCGTGGCAAATACCACTGGCGATGGCGTATACATTCTTCAAAACAGCCCCGTATTCTGTACCATAGATATCATCAGAAATGTTTGTTTTGATATACCGGGTATTGATCATTCCCGCAAACTGTGAGGCAAGTTTTGTATCTCCGGAAGCTATAGTTAAATATGATAATTTTTCGAGCGCCACTTCCTCGGCATGGCACGGACCGCTGATCACCATAAAATCATCAAACGATATATCGTATTTTTGATGAAGAAACTCGGCAATTATCAGGTTTTCATCGGGCACGATACCTTTTATAGCCGATACTATCTTTTTACCTTTCAGATCGGCAGTGGTAATGTCTTTTAGTGCGTCTTTCAAAAAAGCAGCCGGTACATTAAGCAACACAATGTCAGCAGCCGCTATGAGTGGTTTCAGATCGGTAGATATATTTTGTTCGGGAAGTTTGATCTCCACCGAACTCAGGTAATGCGGATTACGCGCAAACTTTTTCAAATGTTCCACAGCTTCGGCGTTACGCATCCACCAAAAAATTTCTTTTGGGGTGGTGTTGTCGATAAGCATTTTGATATTAGCCGTAGCCCAGCTCCCCCCGCCAACAACTGTGATCTTGTTTAATTTTTTATCCATCAATAAATAATAGAAATATCGCTGCCTGGTTTTAATCGGCCAAGCAAATTAATGAAATATTATGCAGATTGGCGAATGAGAGAAAAAGTGGGCCGAATTACTTTTCTGAACCTTTTTTGCAAGACAATAACCTGGCTCCGGGCCGATGCTTCCGTTTTTCTTTTCTAAGTTAAGGCGTTTAAGATAGCTTGCATGCTCCAGGGTTTTTTTTGTCGGGATGATTGGTTAAAGAATAGCAGGGGAGCGCAGGATGCTATTAGTTGTTAAGCATCAATTTAAAAACACCTCATCCAAAAACACCCAGCCCGGTTTGCCTTTGGCCGGATGCCATGCCGGCACGCTTTTAAGCGGTTGGGCAACCAGTTTGATGCAGGATATCTTTTGTTCGGATTTTAACTTACATTCCAATGGGATCAAAGCAAACGGATCGGATTTTTTTGGTGCCCCTGTTTTAAGTGTGCTCAACAGCTTGAGATGGTTTTGATCGGTGCCTCCCCAAACGTCAACCCCGGCGGGCAAAAAGATCTGGGAACCTGTATTACGCATTACATTGAGACTAACCGAATGCAGATCAATCGGTTTATTAAACCACATGATCACCGCCAGATCCTTTTGTGATGCAACCCATTTTCCGTTGCCAAAATTGTCGCTGCCTAATTCTTTATCAATAATTGTTTTAGCGCCATCGCCTTTGTATTTGTCGTCAGGATATTTGACAAAGCTAATGCTATCGGGCGTATAGGCACATTTATAAACATTGAATTGTACGGTATCGCTGCCAACCCATCCGGCTTTAAATGCCCTTGTCCTGATCGTAGTACTTCGGGTAAGTATAATTCCCGGTTTGTAAGATGCAGCCTTGATACTATCAGGCACCGAACCATCAGTAGTGTACCGAATATCCGCGCCTTTTATAGGGTTGCTAAGTAGTAAAGCATAACTCTGTTTAAATATAACTGCCGTGTTTTTTAACTGCGGACTGGTGAGCTTAAGCGCCTTACCATCATCCTTAAAGCCGGTTAACAGGCTAAGTTTGGGGTTTTGTTTTTGAAGCAATTGGAGGTCGGCCGGGTTCAGGCCGCTATCCCATACCGCAAGTTCATTAAGGCTTTTTATAGCGACGAGCTGTTTTACATCGGCTATATTAAGTTTAACACCCGTTAATGAAATACTTTTGAGATATTTTAAACCTGCTAATTCCTTTAAGCCTTTGCCCGTAACATCACTGAAGTTAAGGTTTAGCCTGCGAAGGTTTTCAAATTTGGCAATCGTTTTCAGGTCGGCATCCTTTACGGGCATCTTGTTCAGATCGAGCGATACCACCTGTTTTTTTATAGAACTTAACTCATCCAGCACTTTTACATTATAGGTGCTTTTATTGTAGATATTAACCGCTAACGCCGGCGACTCGCTGGCCAGCGGATAAACCACCCGGTAGTTGTTGTTCAGCTTTTGAATTTCTTTTTCATTGGCTGCCGAAAAGTCATAAACCTCTTCTTCGCTTTCGGCGGGTTTTAAACGGGTGGCGGCTATCATCCGTAACGAATCGTTAGCTGGCAGGTCGATCACTTTTTTGCCGAAGCGTGCTTTACTTTTTATCCAAAGGTAAAGCAGCATTTTTTCATCATCGGTAAGCTGCGTTTTGCCGGTAGGCGGCATGTGTTTCTTTTCGGTTTCGGGCAGGTGCACACGTTGCAGCAGCAGGCTCATGGCCGGGTCGCCGGCGATGAACAGTTTGCCGGTTTTTCCACCCTTCATGATTGCTGCCGAATCGGTAAGCATTAAGCCGCCTTTCTTTTTATCGATATTATGGCAGCTTTGGCATTTTACCTCAAATATAGGGCGGATCACATCGTTATAAACCAGGGCCTGGTCTATCGGTACAGCGTTCTTGCTTTTATCCATCACCGGGCCCAAAACAAAATCCTGCCCGTGGGTAAGGTTGCCGCCAAGGTGCCCGGCAACAATCAAACAAAAAACAGTTATCACGGCTCCGGCTTTAGCCAGCGTTACGGTATATTTTGATGTATGGCGAATGAGATATACACCATAGCCGGCAAAGGCCACGCTTACGCCAAACCATTTATGCCATTGTAAGGTATCACCTTCGTATCCCGGTTCTCTTGAAAGGAACAAGCCCATGATCACCGTTATTGATGACAGTAATGCACCCAACAGCAGCAGGTAACTTGTAAAGGTTTGATACAGTTTTTCGTTAATAAACTCGGCCCGGTAACGGAAAAACTCCATCACCATGGCCAGCATCAGTATCACGATGGGAAAATGCAGGATCAGCGGGTGCATGCGGCCAACAGGTTGCAGCCAGCGGGGCACAACCAGGCTATCGCCGGCTATAAGCAGCACTACAATAAAAATATTAAGGGCAAATAATGTCCCTTCCGCAAAACCTTTGTGGCTGCTTTTCATATACGCCGGGCTGTATGTGTATTAATTAAACCCTTGTGAATTTATAAGGATATACCTTGCCCGATGCCCATTGTGCTACATACAAATTCTCGTCGTTATCCACACAAACATCATGAGGGTTCAGGAAAATCTTTTCGGCCTGTGCCATGGGTTGCAGTACGCCATCGGTATAAACCGGCTCGGTGCCGCCAAGGTTGGATACCACTTTGTTGTTCTTGTCTAATATGGTAGTGAAGCCGGTATTTTCCTTGCTCAGATCGGGCGAACGCAGTACTGCAGCATATAAATGATCGCCCTTAATCACCGGGCGGCAAACGCAGGCTCCCGGAAGCTTAATTACTTCCTGTAGTTTTCCATCCATACTGAAGCGTTTAAAGCAATTGCGGGTGCGGTCGGTAACCAGCAAGGTAGGTGTGTCGTATCTTCTGTCGATCACGATGCCATGGGCATTATCCAGGTGTTCGTCGCCCTCGCCTTTACCACCGAAGAAACCTTTTAGTTTGCCATCTTTATCATAATGGGTGACATACTGCGCACCGTAGCCATCGGCAATAAAAATATCGCCATTGCTGTCGATAGTAGTTTCGGTGGGAACAAATTCTTCGGCTTTTTTGTAAACGCCGGTTTCGAGAGGCACATTAATGGTCATTAAAATACGGCCATCAAGCGTGGTTTTATAAACCTGGTGTTTTACGGTATCGGTTATGAACAGCACCTCGGTGCCGTTTTCATTAAACAAGGTGAGGCCATGTGCACCGGGGAAATCATGCCCCCAGGTACTTAGCAGCTTGCCCGATTTATTATAGATGAGCACATTATTTTTGGTTTCGTTAGTGAGCAGTAAAATGCGGCCTTTTGAATCCTGCACCATCTCATGGCAATCATTCACCGGATTTTTCTGCGAATCGGCCTTGCTCCAGTTTTTATCCATGCGGTAGCGCATATTGCCATGACCGTAAATTGGGCCGTCGTCTTTCGCTAACAAATCTTTGGCTATAAAAAAGCCTGCTGATAAAACTGAAGTGTGCTTGATAAATTCTCTTCTTTCCATACCGTTGATTTTTATGATTGCGTTGATTTCGCTGATATTTTATTGATTTACTTTAATTGCTGCCGCGGGGCTGTGCCCCGTGGTTCGCATCGTTTCAGCTTTCAGCTGAATGTGTAAGCTGAAAGCTTACTTTATGGTTCACCACGGGATACGCTGCGCTAATCCCGCGGCAGTATTGGTTTAGAGGGGGCTACGCTATTATCCCCTTCACCACGTTTCCCGCAACATCCGTTAATCTATATCTTCTGCCCTGGCTTTTATAAGTTAGTTTTTTATGGTCGATACCCAATTGATTTAAGATGGTGGCATGGAAGTCATGCACATGTACCGGGTCTTTTACAATGTTATACCCAAACTCATCTGTTTCGCCGTAAACTATGCCGGGTTTGATACCGCCTCCGGCCATCCAGATGCTAAAACAGCGGGGATGATGATCGCGCCCATAATTAGCTTTCTCCAGTTTACCCTGGCTGTAATTGGTGCGACCGAATTCTCCGCCCCAAATCACCAGTGTTTCATCCAATAAACCACGTTGTTTCAAATCGGTAACCAGCGCTGCCGATGCCTGGTCGACATCCTTGGCCTGCCCTGCCATTTCCTGTGGCAGGTTGCTGTGCTGGTCCCAGCCCTGGTGATAGAGTTGTACAAAGCGCACGCCGTTTTCTGATAGCTTACGGGCCAGCAAACAGTTAGCCGCATAGGTACCAGGGATAAGGCACTCTGGGCCATACATCTTCACAATATCGTCCGACTCCTTGCTTACATCCATAATTTCGGGTACGGCGGTTTGCATGCGGTAGGCCATTTCATATTGCTGTACCTTGGTATTTATTTCCGGGTCGCCAAACTCTTTGTAGTTCATGTCATTGAGCTCGGCCAGTTTATCCAGCATTTTACGGCGCTCGTGACGGTTCAGTCCTTCAGGATCATTCAGGTACAGGATTGGGTCTTCGCCGCTGCTGAACTGTACACCCTGGTGAATGGAATCTAAAAAGCCATTGCTCCACAGTTTGGAATAAACACCCTGCCCGTTTCCCTTGCCTTTAGAGAGCAATACGGTGAAAGCCGGCAGGTTTTTGTTTTCGCTGCCGAGGCCATAGCTTACCCACGAGCCCATGCTTGGGCGGTTGCCCTGCTGTGCCCCTGTCTGGAAAAAAGTTAGCGCCGGGTCATGGTTGATGGCATCGGTGTTAAGTGATTTAATAATGCAGATATCATCGGCAATTTTGCCTATGTGCGGAAACATATCGCTGATCCAGGCGCGCGACTCGCCATATTGCTTAAAATCATAAAATGAACCTACCAGCGGGAACGAAGCCTGTTTAGCCGTCATGCCGGTAAGGATCTGGTTGCCGCGTACCGATGCCGGCAGTTCCTGTCCCATCATCTCGCGCAGCTTGGGCTTATAATCAAATGATTCCAGCTGTGAGGGCGCTCCATCCTGGAACAGGTAGATCACCCGCTTTGCCTTTGGCGCAAAGTTGGGAATGCCGGGAATAAAATCAGCCTCGGCTTCATCGCCCTTGCCACTAAACAGATCAGGAATGAGCAATGAACCCAATGCCACGCTGCCAATGCCCAAACTGAGCCTGGAAAGAAACCTGCGCCGGTTGATGTTAAGCCTGTTTTCTAAAAAATCTTTTTCCATGTGCTCAGGTTTTTGTTATGGCTTCTTCCAGATTATACATGGTATCAACCACTTTCATCATAGCTGCCAGTGTTATTTTATCCAGATTGGCCGGTACCGGGTATTCGCCTACAGTGAGCAGTTTTTCGGCATCCGCCTTTTTCATGCTTTTTAATTCATCGGCATAGTATGAGGTTAAAATGGCCAGTTCTTTTTCTTGTGGATGGCGGCACAGGATCAGCCGGAAAGCTTTGGTGATCTTTTCTGTCGATGTGCTTTTATCCTGCAAAAGTTTCGCTGCTAAAACCCGCGCACTCTCTAATACTGTAGGATCGTTAAGCATAACCAAAGCCTGCAAAGGGGTATTGGTACGCAGGCGTTTTACTTCGCACTGGTCGCGGTTGCTGGCATCAAAAATGCCTAATGATGCAGGCGGTACAGTACGTTTAATTAACGTATACATGCCCCGGCGATATAGGTTAGGGCCATGTACCTGTTTGTAATTTGCCAAAATCCCCCTGCCCGATGTGGCATTTTCCCAAAGGCCGGGCGGCTGGTAAGGGTTAACACTCGGGCCGCCGATGGTTGGATTAAGCAGCCCGCTGCTGGCCAGCACCAGGTCACGAACAAATTCGGCAGGTAAACGGCCCCTTGGGCCCCGGGCTAATAAAGTATTATCCGGATCTTCCTTCAGTTTTTCGGGTGTGGCTGCTGCCGATTGCCGGTAAGTGGCCGACATTACCATCTGTTTTACCAGCCGTTTAATATTCCAGCCATGATCGCGGAAATCAACAGCCAGCCAGTCCAGCAGTTCGGGGTGCGACGGCAGATCTCCCTGCATACCGAAATCTCCAGAGCTTTTTACGATGCCTTTGCCAAAAAACTCCTGCCACAGCTGGTTTACAAATACGCGAGCAGTAAGCGGGTTGTTTTTGTTGAACAGCCATTCGGCCAGGCCTAAGCGGTTTTTAGGGTAATTATTGGTAAATGGCAAAATGGATTTGGGCGTACCGGCCTGCACCTCATCGCCATGGGCATCGTAGTTACCTCGTTTGAGGATGTAGGTTGGCCGCACCTTGTCACTATCCGTCATGATGGATACGATGAGCTTATCGGTATCGCGCTTGTTCACAAAAGTCAGGATCTTTTTAACATCGTCATTGCTGATCTGCATCATGGGATTCTTGGCATAGGTTTCGGGCCCGCCCACGGTTGACTGTAGTCCCACTTCCTTCACATTGTTAAAAAAGGCATAAACCTGGTAGTACTCTTTTTGCGAAAAAGGATCGTATTTATGGTCATGGCAATGGGCACATTCCAATGTAACGCCCAACATAGCTTTGCCAAAAGTGTTGGTACGGTCGGTTACGTAGCTTACACGATATTCCTCGTCAATTACGCCGCCTTCTTCGGTTATTTTGTGATTGCGGTTAAAGCCCGTAGCCAGCAACTGCTCCTTAGTGGCGTTGGGTAGCTGATCGCCGGCCAGCTGCCAGGTAATGAATTTATCGTATGGCAGGTTCTCGTTATAGGCATGGATCACCCAATCGCGCCACGGCCATTGGGTGCGGTAATTATCATCCTGATAACCGTGCGAGTCGGCATAGCGGGCAACATCCAGCCAGTGCAGCGCCATTTTTTCGCCGTATTGCGGAGCTGCCATCAGCTTGTCCACCATTTTTTCGTAAGCGTTGGCGTTTTTATCGGCTAAAAACTCATCCATTAAAGCAATGGATGGCGGCAGACCGGTCAAATCGAGTGAAATGCGTTTCAGCAGACGTTCTTTATCCGCTTCGGGATTCGGTTCCAGGCTGGCCTGCTCCATTTTTTGCAGTACGAAATTATCGATAGCATTTTTAGGCCATGCCGCGTTTTTTACCTGCGGAACCGGGTAATTTCGCGGAGCGACGAAAGCCCAGTGCTTTTCATATTTGGCGCCCTGTTTTATCCACTTGTGAATGAGTTCAACTTCATAGGGCGATAACCTTTTTAAATTGGATGACGCCGGCGGCATCTGCTCGGTGGTGTCTTTGGTAGAGATTCGGCGATAAACCTCCGATTGCATAGGATCTCCGGGTACAAGCGCGTGCGAAGATGGGTTATCTTTTAATGCCTTATAGGCGCTCTCCGGAAGATCAAGCCTAAGGTCGGCTTCACGATGTGACGCATCAGGGCCGTGGCATTTATAGCACTTGTCTGAAAGTATTGGGCGGATATTAAAGTTGTAGCTGATGGTATCGGGCACCTGTTCTTCGGCTATCCCGCCGGATGAATGGCAGGAATAAAGCGTGTACAGCATGCAGATGGCTATTGTAAGCCACACATAATACAACTTCCGGTACATGGGTTTAAAATTGGTTAAACAGAAATTAAAGTTATATAATTTATAGCACAATTTGCAAATACATATTTATGTACTCAAATTGATTTAGCGGGGGCAATATAGCATGAAAAATGATATGTTCATACATTTTGTACAAATGTTTTAACATATGCGCAAAGGAGGGCATTTTTAAAAGAGTAAAAACGGAATAGCCGATGAACAATAAATTGAATTTGACCGGCCAATATTTGTTTTTTTAATGTAAAGGAGCAATGTTCTGATTGATCATCTTTTCCAACTTTTTAATATCCCGGTAAACGATATATAAAGGGATGATCCCAAAAATACCGAAGCAGCAGTCAATGAACCGCCAGTAAACGGGGATACCGCGGATTTGGCCGGCAATAAAGGCCAGCGGGAACACCATTACACAGGCAATCATGCCAAACTCAATTATCCAAATGTTTTTAACCGGATCTTTCAGCGGGCCAACAAATGCCATAGCAATAACAAGGTGACCGAAAGCCAGCCAGTCGGTACCATACGCCAGGTAAGGATAGTTTTGATTGGTTGTTTTTACAGCGAGATAAACATTGGTTAGCCAGTTCTGCATAAATCCCGGAAATACGGAGGCATGATTAGCAAGCCAGGCAAGCTCAGTTTCGATAGGGAAAGCGGTTACACCACTTAGTACCAGACCGATGATAAATACAATTACCCAGGTTTTTATTTTTTGCGAAGTTCAGGTTCGGTTTTCATAACAAGGGCAAGTTAGGAAATTTGGTGGTACATTCTCCCTTTAGGGGTTAGTGGGCGCAATACTTCTTTATAAAATTATCGGCCTTATCGCTGCCTATGTTGCGGATAAAATTCCAGTCATGACAGGCACCTTCTTTGTCGCCTTGTTTAAATTTTTCGCCGGCCTGGCTTAGTACATCGTTTATAAAATCATCATCATAGCCAAGTTGTTTTTTGAGGTTGATAATGATAGCCTCTTTGGTGGTATCGGCCTTGCCTTTGTATTTGTTGCTGTAGTAATTGGTAACCGCGTTTTCCAGTTCCTGCTGAGCTTTATAGCTGGCAATAGCGCTTTGCATATCGCGAATGCTGGCAGGCCCGCAACGTGCGGGATCAGGGTCAAAACGGATGGGTTGAACGATATTGGTTTTAAGATTATATCCCGCCGGGACTACCCACTGGCCCGATGTAAGTTTAATAACCCTCAAAGCTTCGTCGTCGAGGTCGATACCGGGGCCATCCTGTATTTTTGCATCATGTACCATACCATCTTTATCAACCATAAACGAAACATTGATGGTTCCCGAAATACAATTTTGCCGCGAGTATTCAGGATAAATGATCTTTGTCTTGAGGAAATCATTAAACGCCTGCTGTCCGCCTTTAAACGCAGGCTGCTGGGCAGGCAAATAACCCGCTGTAAAAATGATGAACGCGATATGGAGACAAAGCGCTTTAAGCATAGTATAAATATCGACAAGAAATTGCGGATTATGTTTAGATAGCCTTAGAAAGAATTGTGGCTGAGTAACTAAACGGATAGTCATATTGGTTTCAGTACCCCATTTGCAAGCGGCTTACCAATCAAGTTGCTGTTATTTGCTGACCACATGTTTTTATATAACTAAACCGAAATCGAAGATCCGAATTCCCAAATCAAAGTACCTGGTTAAACTCCAACCGTTCGCCATCCGGCCCGGTGATGTTGAAATATTTGCAGCCATTTTTCCAGAATTGTAAAAACACGGGCTCTGGTTCGATCACGTTGAAGCCGGCTTCTTTAATAGTTTTAAAGGCGAGGTTGATATCATCAACATCAAAGGCTACGTGATCAATGTGCCCGTTTGATCTTGAACGGATCCCGGCCAGCGAAGCTTCAGGCAATTGGTAAAGCTCCATGATCATATTGCCGCGCTGCATCATAACGCAGGTGCCGGTACCGCTATTATCGGTAAAAGGGGCTTGCATTACATTGTTAAAGCCCAGTCTGGCGTAAAATTGTTGTGATGCTTCAATATTGGTTACCGGCACGCCGATATGTTGTATTCCGTTTATTACTAAATTTATATGATTGCTCATGCTGATAATCAGTTGTTTATTATGGATCTAATGTATGTTTAAACACCCGGTAACAGATATGGTTGGCAACGCCGGCAAAATAAATATGCAGTAATTATCATCCATCCATCATTTTACACAAGCTTAACACATTTGATGTAAATTGCAGTTAAACTTGCACCAATTAAAACATATTAATGAAGATCGGAATTGTTTGTTACCCAACCTTTGGCGGAAGCGGGGTTGTTGCCACTGAACTTGGTAAAGCCCTTGCAGACCGTGGTCACCAGGTTCATTTTGTGACCTATAACCAGCCGGCGCGGTTGGATCTCTTTTCCGAAAACCTGTTTTATCACGAAGTTTCGGTTTCCAACTATCCGCTGTTCGATTTTCCGCCGTACGAGCTGGCCCTGGCAAGCAGGCTGGTCGATGTGGTGCGTCATGAGCAATTGGATGTACTGCATGTGCATTATGCTATACCCCATGCTTCGGCCGCGTTTATGGCCAAGCAAATATTAATGACCTATGGCATTTACATCCCGGTGGTAACTACGCTGCACGGTACAGATATTACGTTGGTTGGTAAAGACCGCACCTTTAAACCGGTTGTTACTTTTTCCATTAACCAAAGTGATGGTGTAACAGCCGTATCGCAAAACCTTAAAGAGGATACCTATAAGTTTTTTGATATTAAGAAGGATATCCTCGTGATCCCTAACTTTATTGACCTTAGCAGGTTCAGCCTTAAACCTAAAGATCATTTTAAGAAAGCGATTGCACCTTCGGGCGAAAAGATCCTGGTACATACCTCCAACTTCCGTAAGGTGAAACGTACCGAAGATGTAGTGAAGATTTTTGCTAAAGTGATCAAAAAGATCCCGTCGAAACTGCTGATGGTAGGCGACGGCCCCGAACGTTCCATGTGCGAGCAGCTTTGCCGCGATTTGGGCGTTACCGATAATGTGCGCTTTTTAGGTAAACAGGATGCTGTTGAAGAGATCCTTTCTGTATCCGATTTATTCCTGATGCCATCGCAATCAGAAAGTTTTGGCTTAGCGGCTCTTGAAGCTATGGCTTGTAAAGTACCGGTGATCAGCAGTAATGCCGGTGGTTTGCCCGAATTAAATATTGATGGCGTAACAGGCTTTTTGAAAGAGCCAGGAGATGTAGAAGGTATGGCAGAAAAAGCAATATTTATTTTGGAGGATGAAGAACGTTTAGCTAAATTTAAAGAAAATGCACTGGCACACGCCAAAGAGTTTGAATTATCTACTATTTTGCCCAAATATGAAAACTTTTACCTTGAGGTAATTGAGCAAAATAAAGCTAAGCTGTTTAACCAACAGTTGTAATAAACCTGATACAATTCAAAAAATATTCTTTAAAAGTTAAATTTTATCGGTTTCGTTAATTAATTTAGTTTTTCACTCCTAAAAGTTAAAACTTATGGCAAAGCACACACTAAAAAGCGGACAACTCCTTAAGTACATCGGAAAGAAATGGAAAAACCTGCACATTGGTCATCCATTAAAATTTATGGGGTACGATGAGAATAGTTTCGCCGACATCTGGGTGGAATACCAGGGTAAATTAATGCTTCTGGCACTTAAGGATGTGGAAACACTAAGCGTTGCTTAAGTAAATAACTTGAGCCGGTCTGTTCAAACGACAAGGGAAAATAGCCTTACTCATGCATACGTGCTAAGTAAGGCTATTTTATTTTTATCAAAAAGAAACCTATATTAGCGTCACAAAAGGAAATGGTGTCTTCCTACTTAACCGCCCTAAAAAGCTGATGGCGCCTACAGACAATTAACTCACAGGCTTTTATCCTGTGCTAATTTTTTGTGGGTACATAAATATCAGCAACATGCAAAATCAAAACCAACTTTTTTCTTCGCAACATTTCGCAATTCTTAAAAACGCCCTCCGGTGGACGGTCATTATCATCCCCATAGCTGTTGTTATTGGCAGCGCGGTTTGCTTTATTCTTGTGGTTGTTGAGTTGGGCTATCCATTTTAGGTTTGCACATAACTGGCTGTTGTTTTTGCTGCCATTGGCAGGTATCGCGATATTTTTCATTTATAAATTTTTTGGTGGCCCGGCCGAAAAGGGGAATAATTTAATTATTGATGAAATCCACAACCCCGGTGGCGGGGTCCCTAAGCGTATGGCCCCATTGGTGCTGATTACCACTATTATCACTCATTTGTTTGGCGGCTCGGCCGGGCGCGAGGGTACGGCGGTACAAATGGGCGGCAGCTTAGCCCAAATGATCGGTAAATGGCTTAAGTTGAATGAAGCTGATACCCAAACAGTACTTACCGCAGGTATAGCGGCGGGTTTCGGTGCGGTATTTGGTACGCCGTTAACAGGTGCTGTTTTTGCAATGGAGGTGCTGACGATAGGCCGGGTGCAATATAATGCGCTGCTGCCCTGCCTTATTGGGGGCGTTGCCGGCGATATTACGGTGGCCGCCTGGGGTGTTCATCATACGCCTTATCATATTGATATTATTCCCGTTATCCCGCATTGGTTTTCAGGCTATGTTTCAACCGACTTGTTAATGATCTTCAAAACTATAGTAGCTTCTATCGCTTTCGGGCTGGTCAGTTACCTTTTTGCCAAAATGGTACATGGCATCAAAAGTTTTTTTACACAATACATCAAAACGCCCTGGTTGATCCCGTTTATTGGCGGGCTGATCATTATCGCGCTTACTTTTGTTAATGGCAAACCCGATTACCTAAGTTTAGGGGTAGATGCCGAACATGCTGGCGCTGTTACAATCCCTTCAGCTTTTCATGCCGGCGGTGCCGATACCTGGAGCTGGCTCTGGAAAACCATTTACACTACCGTAACGTTGGGTACAGGTTTTAAAGGCGGCGAGGTAACACCGCTGTTTTATATTGGCGCTACTTTGGGTAACACTTTATCCGGTTTACTTGATGCGCCGGTTAGCCTGTTTGCTGCTTTGGGCTTCATAGCCGTTTTTGCAGGCGCGACTAATACACCGCTGGCCTGTACTTTTATGGGGATAGAACTTTTTGGTGGCGAACACGCCCTGTTGTTTGCCGTGGCCTGTTTCACAGCCTATCTTTTCAGCGGGCATACGGGTATATATGGCTCTCAAAGAATTGGAGTTACCAAGTTAACCGGTGGGCCGGCCGATGGCAAAACACTTTCGGAAGCGATGAAAAGACGCGGATATTTATACCATAAACTGGCAAAATATAGTTTCCTTAAAGCGAAGGAATAAGCATTATTTAGTGGCGGTAACCACAATATAAGGAGATAATAGCTTTGATTCTACCGGGATGATTTTGGTAAAAACCTTGCCTGCTACCCAAACCAGCTTGGTGATCGCTTTAGCAACGGCAGGCTTGTTAGCCTTATCTTCCAGCCAAACCGAAAATTTGCCGTAATAATATGCCTCAACATTTTTTAAGCCAAGTTCCTTGCAATAGCTGGCCAGTAATGGAGGGTTCATACTATTGATGTTGTGCTTTTCGTAGTTATTAAGGTCGTAGTTGCGTTGTACCCATCCGTTAACACCGGTAAAGTTAGGCAGGGTAATAAACAGTGTGCCTCCCGGTTTAAGGAAAGAGAGGTGTTTTTCAATAATGCCTTTGGTATCATTAAAATGCTCTATCAATCCGCATGAAAGTACCAGGTCATATTCGGTTTCGGGTCGGTATTTGAACAGGTCGCCTTCAATAACTGCAATATCCCGATCATTAAGCTGATTGGCATCCAGTACTTCCTTTAAAACTTTTGGGTGGACATAAAAATCGAACAGCGTAGTTTTTAACCCGAAATACTTCTTTAAAAAAATGGCAAAATAACCCGGAAAACCTCCAAGCTCAATAGCCGACGCCGGTTTGTTGGTATCGATGATGCTTTTTAGCAGCTTATGAAAAGTATAATTAGCCGGCACATTGAAAGCCAGGTCTTTTTTTGATTCCCAGTAACCGGCCCAAAATGCCTTGTCGGTGAGTTCGTTGCTCATGGGTGCAAAGGAAAGATAATTCGGCAATAGTTCAAAACACTGTTATTTTGTAAAGCATGGATTTGAGATGGTAACATCAACAGGAAATAATTACAATCATCCGGGAATTGTACATAGATATATCATGTGATGAATAAGCAACTTTGTGTAATTAATTAAACAACAGTGTAATAACTGTATTAAATTTTAGCATTCATGAGCAATGAACTTATTCCTACAATCAAACTTGATGAAGTAATTGAGCTTGGTTTGCAAGTGGTTGATTATAGAAAAGCGGGCGATCTCCATTTTCTTAAAAGCCCTCACCGCAATGAGCATTATCTTTTTGTATTGGTAAAAGAAGGTAGCTTGAAGCTCATTGTTGATTCGCGTGAAGTGGTGATACCCGCTCAATCTGTTTATTATATTTTGCCGGGGCAGGTAATGCAGCATTTTGACACAGAAGCCGATGCCTATGTTATTGCTGTGGATGCCTTTTTGCTTAATCAAACTTATAAATATATCCTTGATGAAGGCTGTTTTGTACAAACGCCTGTGGCGATAAACGCAGAAAGGGGCGGCAGGCTAAAATCAGCGATTTCACTGCTGGGCGCTGAAGTGAAAGATGCAAGTGTTAATAGCTGTAAGGAACATATAAAACGGGGATTGATTGATGCTGTAGCAGGCATGTTTGCCGGAGAATACGCTGATAGTACAATAGCTCACGGGAGGAAAGACTCAAGCGCTGTCAGGATCACTACGGCTTTTAAAAGGCTGATTTTTGCAGAATATAAAACATTGAAAAAGCCCTCTTCATATGCTGCGGCCTTAAATATATCTACCCCATATCTTAACGAAGCGGTTAAAGAAGTATCCGGGCAAACGGTTAGTTACTGGATTCAGAATATGATCATGTTTGAAGCAAAGCGCCTGCTGATTTATACCGATAAAACCATTAAGACTATTGCTTATGAATTGGGTTACGCCGATTACGTCTATTTTTCGAAGATGTTCATTGGGATGGTAAAGATGTCGCCGGGGGCTTTCCGTAAAAAATACCGCTAATTGTACATGTACTTCCGCTATTACTACATTGTTTAAGCTTGAAACAGTTTGTTGCTTTGTGATAAATCAAATCATTATAAAACAACAAATTAACCATGGAAAACTTAAAAAATGTAGTGCTGGTACACGGCGCGTTTGCAGACGGATCTGGCTTTAAAGCACTCTATCAAATTCTTACTAAAAAAGGTTATAACGTATTGGTGGTGCAAAACCCGCTAAGCTCATTGGAAGATGATGTAAAAGCAACCCACGTTGTATTAGACAAGATTAATGGCCCCGCCATCCTTGCCGGGCACTCGTGGGGTGGCGCTGTAATTACCGAAGCCGGTAATCATCCAAATGTAGCTGCGCTGGTGTATATCGCGGCTTTTCAGCCGGATAACGGCGAATCAGCACTGCAGTGGCTGCAAACCGCCCCGCCTGCACCGGAAAATGGTGTGTTACCTCCCGATGAAAAAGGTATTGTATACTATGATAAAGACAGATTTCACGCTGGATTTTGCGCTGACATTGATGCCGATGAAGCCGCTTTTATGTATGCATCACAAGGTGCATTTTACGCAAAAGGTTTCGTTTCGCCGATAACTGACGCGGCCTGGCGTCATAAACCAGCTTATGGTTTAATTGCTACCGAGGATAAAAGTATCAATCCGGATATTCAACATGCTATGTATAAGCGATCAAACACTATTGTAACCGAGGTAAAAGGCAGCCATGTGATTTTTATGTCGCAACCAGAGATTGTTGCCGATGTGATTATTGAAGCAGCCAGAAAAGCTTCGGAAGTGTAAAAAAACAGTTTAAATACTGCATGAACATCCGTGTGCATTAAACCGTATGCGGATGTTTTGTTTAAAACCTCATCGATCTGCCTTATCTTTAGCACCAAAAAAATTAATGAAGTTAATTGTTTCCGACCATAAAACCGGCGGCGATCTGTTACTGATCAGCGGGGAAGAAAATTTTGACCGCTTTTTTTATACCCGCGATAAAGCAAAGAAGTACTTTACCATAGCCTGGAATACCGGCGCAAGCCAAATAATCAATATAGATGGTGCAGATCATGTATTTAACGCGAATACGCTGTTACCGCTCATGTTCGACCAAACCTTTACGTTCGAAAGGTCGGCTGATATTATCGCCTGGCAATTTAACAGGGAGTTTTATTGTTTGATAGACCATGATACCGAAGTAAGCTGCGTAGGTTTTCTTTTTGGGATGGGCGATCTGCTATTCATTCCACTGGATGATCCCAACCAATCGAAGCTTAAAGTATTACTGGACATTTTTACGCAGGAACTGCATATTAAAGATAAAATTCAGAATGACATGCTGATCATGTTGCTAAAGCGGCTGATCATCATGGTAACGCAGATGGCCCGTACAGAATACATCCCCGCAGAAAATAATCAGGATCAAAAACTGGATATCTTCCGGAAATTTAACCTGCTGGTTGAAATGAATTTCAAAAACGAGCATTCGGTTAACTTTTATGCGGGACTGATGAATAAATCGCCCAAAACGCTCTCAAATATTTTCTCCCTTTATAACGACAAAACGCCACAACAGGTGATCCAGTCCCGTATTATTGTTGAGGCGAGGCGGTTGTTGAGCTACACTACAAAGTCGGTTAAGCAAATTACTTATGAACTGGGTTTTGAGGACCCTGCCTATTTCTGCAATTTTTTCAAACGACATACCAGGCAGTCGCCTGCTGAGTTCAGAAATGGGAAAGAGCAGCCGGTGGCAGCGTAAAAGGAAGCAAATGTGTTGAACTAAAAAGGTAAAAAGTGGGGAGGGAAGGTGCGATTCCCTCCCCTGGGAAGGTGTAGGGAGGGGTTTCATAGCCCGATATATCCGTTGCATGGCGTACAAACTCCTCCCTGCCACCGCAAACCAGCCGCACCCCTCCCCAAGGGAGGGAATTGAAGAACTTTCCCAACTCATTTAAGCCACTCCGGGAAAAAATTACAATCTTTCGGGAACTGGCAACATTTCCTGCCCGCCACATTTGGGGCACTTTTGTATTGTTAAATCAAACACAACATTTAAGACAAAACAATATGAAAACTACAACATTAAAAAACAGCATTAAAGCGGGCATGCTTAGCCTGGCATTAACCTTTGCAGCCGTATTAGGTTTTACTATTTCATCACAGGCCCAGGCCGTAAAAAATGTAGTGCTGGTACACGGCGCATTTGCTGATGGATCTGGCTATAAGGCATTATACAATGAACTTACCAAAAAAGGATATAATGTTACCGTGGTGCAAAACCCACTCTCTTCTTTGGAAGACGATGTTAAAGCTGTAACAATAGCGTTGGACAAACAAGACGGACCTGCGGTATTGGTAGGCCATTCATGGGGCGGTACGGTAATTACCGAAGCAGGTAACAACCCAAAAGTAGCAGCCCTTGTTTATATCGCGGCACTGCAGCCGGATAAAGGTGAAACATCTGTTCAATGGTTGCAAACCGCTCCTCCTGCTCCCGAAAATGGTGTTCTGGCACCTGATGATAAAGGCATCGTTTATTACGATAAAGCTAAATTCCATGCCGGCTTTTGTGCCGATATCAGCAAAGAAGATGCTGATTTCATGTATGCTTCACAAGGTGCCTTTTATGCAAAAGGATTTGGTACCCCTATCACTAATGCAGCCTGGAAAACTAAACCTGCTTACGGCATAGTTGCTACTGAAGATAAAAGCATCAATCCTGATATAGAACGTGCTATGTACAAACGTTCAAATACAATAATAACTGAAATAAAAGGAAGCCATGTGGTTTTCATATCGCAACCTAAAGCAGTTGCCGCTGTAATTATAAAAGCAGCCGAAAATGCTTCTGCAAAAAAATAAGCTACCGGTAGCTTTTAAAAACTCAAAAAACCGGGTGCCGATATTGGCATCCGGTTTTTTTATTGCCAACTGTTATTCCTCCTTTAGGACATAGCCGTCAACTTAAAGAATAAAAAGCGCAGGAACGTGCGATTCCCCTCTTGAGAGGGGTGGAGGGGTGTGTATCTGCTTTGATAAGTCTACCGCAGAAACACACCCCTGCTACCGCTCATTCCCCCGCGCCCCCTCTCAAGAGGGGATTTAAGGTCTTTTATCAATCGTTTCTTTAAGTTGACGGTAGCCCTTTAGGGAGTTAGGCGGCTAAAACTATACCCTTCCTTACTCCAAACCTCCAAAGCCCGCGGCAGTACATACTCCAATCGATCAAAAGCTTTGATGCTGTCATGAAATACTACCATCGATCCTGCTTCAGTATATTTAAGCACTCCTTTTAGGCAATCTTCAGGTTTAAGGGCCGCATCAAAATCGCCGCTGAGCACATCCCACATAAAAATATTTAGATTGGGTCTCGCTGCTTTCAGCGCCCGGATCTGCGCCCTTTTTATCCGCCCGTACGGAGGACGAAACAACGGCGTATCCAGCAACTTATCGGCCTGTAAAAAATTATCAAGATAGGTTTGGGTATCGGTTTCCCACCCTTTGAGATGATTGAAAGTATGATTGCCTATGGCATGGCCGCCGGCTTTTACCTGTTCAAAAATATCGGGGTGCTTGCGTACATTGTCGCCAATGCAAAAAAAGGTGGCTTTGGCATTGTATTGTTTTAAAATATTTAATACAGCCGGTGTAACAATTGGTATAGGGCCGTCGTCAAAAGTGAGATAAATGCAACGGTCAGTTGATTTTATATCCCAGGTAAGTTGGGGATAAAGCTTTTTCAGCAGCCAGGGGGTTTTAACCAGGTACATACAGATGAGGTAGTTTGTGTTTTATCCCTATTAACAACATTTAACAAAAATAAACACTGCAATGTAATGAACAGTTGCTTACCATTGTATAGAAAAACCTTATGAAACTAAAATTATTACTATCAGTTAAAGCAACGCTCATTTGCACAATTATATTTTCGGCATGCAGCTTTAATGCCGGCGCGCAGGAAGTAATAGGCTTGCAAAAGGCAGTAGACCTGGCCCTTGAACGTAACCTTACTATTAAACAAGCCGAGTTCACAGCTGCCATCACCAACGAAGATCTTAAACAGTCGAAATATAATCAACTGCCAAATTTAGCCGTAAGCCCACAGGGCTCATTCAACTTTGGCCGTAATATCGACCCTTCAACCAACCAGTTCAGTAACCAGCGGATCCTGGCGGTTAATGGTAACTTCACCTCACAAGTTACCCTCTTTCAGGGCGGACAATTGCGTAATACAGTAATTCAGAACAAGATTTTGCTTGATGCCGACAAAACCAACGTTGCCAAAGTAAAAAACGACCTGATATTGAACGTGGTTACTACCTACCTGCTGGTGCTAACCAACCAGGATTTGGTAAAGGCTGCGCAACAGCAAATTGATGTATCAAAAATAGCTTTGGACCGCGCCCAGAAAAGCTTTGATGTGGGTAATCAAACCCTTGCCGATCTGTCGCAAGCCAAAGCGCAGCTATCAACCAACGACCTTAACTATACCAATGCCGAAAATCAGCTGGAGCAATCCTTATTGACCTTAAAGCAATACATGGAGATGGACCCTAGTACCGACATTAAAGTTGAAAGGCCGGATATCAGTAAGTTAAATAATGTAAAAACGGTGTACGATGCTCAGGAGGTAGTAAAAACCGCTCTTGCAGTAAATCCTGATGTGTTATTAGCCGAACAGCGTCAAAAAGCCGCTGCACAGGGTGTTAAAATAGCGAGAGGAAATTATTATCCGTCGGTGGTTTTGTTTGGTGCTGCCGGCTCTTATTTTTCTGATGCCAAGAACACGCCGTTCGGCGTTACGCCAACAGGTAAATTTGACACTATTGGTTTTGTGCAAAATTCGCAACAGGCGGTTGTAGTGCCTAACTATAAAGTTGGCTATAAAAGCAACCCATTCTTCAGGCAACTGAGCGATAATTTTAACCAATCGGTAGGGGTGAGCTTACAGATCCCGATTTTTAACAGGTTTCTGTCACGCACAGCGGTTAGGAAAGCAAAACTGCAAAATCAAAATGCCGAGGTTACAGCACAGCTGGCGCGGAATAACCTGAGTAAAATCATTTACCAGGCAGTATGGGATTTGCAGGCCGCCGATAAGCGTTATGCATCGGCAACTCAAACCTATAACGCAAATAAAGATGCATTTAACATTATACAGCAACGCTACACTGTAGGTTTGGTTAACTCGCTTGATTATAATACATCGCTAACCAATCTTAACAAATCGCAGTTTGATATGATTGAGGCGCAATACCAGGTGATTTTCAGAAGCAAAGTCATTGACTATTATTTAGGTAACCCTATAACACTTTAATAAAATCTTAACCGTAAAATATCCAAATTCACCGTCATGGGAAAAACTACTAAATATATTCTGATAGGTCTTGGCGCACTGATTGTCCTGCTGATCATTGCTAAGGTTACGGGCCTGATAGGCAAGCCCGCGCTAACCCAGGTAGCTACCGAAAAGGCCGAAACACGCGAAATAAATGAAACCGTATCGGCCAGCGGAAAGATCAAACCACATGTTGAGGTTAAGATAAGCCCCGAAGTATCGGGTGAGGTGGTTGAGCTGCCAATAAAAGAGGGTGATGTGGTTAAAAAAGGCCAATTGCTTTGTAAGATCAGGCCAGATATTTTAAAATCAGGGTACGACCGGGCTATCGCGTCATACAATACCCAAAAAGCAAGCGTAGGTAATTCAAGCCAGATGCTTAAACAAGCCGAAGCTACTTATGCTAACCAGGCCGGTATTTACAAGCGCAGTAAAGAGCTTTATGATAAAAAAGTGTTAACGGTTTCGGAATTTGAAAATGCCAAAGCTGCATATGAAGGCGCTAAAGCATCGCTTGAAGCTGCCAAACAAAATGTGGTAGGCTCGCAATATGGCCTGGCACAATCACAGGCATCGGTTAAGGAAGCACAGGATAACCTCGCGAAAACAACTATCTATTCGCCGGTTGATGGGGTGGTTTCAAAGCTATCTGTTGAAAAAGGTGAGCGTGTTTTGGGGACCCAGCAATTTGCCGGTACCGAGATCATGACTATCTCTGATCTGAGCAAAATGGACGTGAATGTTGACGTGAATGAAAACGACATCAACCGTATCTCCCTTGGCGATTCATCAAAAATTGAGGTAGACGCGTTTTTAGGTAAGAAATTTACCGGTGTGGTAACTGAAATAGGCAGCTCGGCAAACGTGGTGGGTACATCTGCCGACCAGGTAACAAACTTTACTGTAAAGGTGAGGATCAATGCCGATTCATATGCCGCCCTGTTAAAGAAAACAGCCGATAATCCATCACCTTTCCGTCCGGGGTTGACAGCCACTGTTGATATCAGCACTAATTCGGCCAAAGCGCTGTCAGTACCAATCCAATCGGTAACCACCCGCGAGGAAAAGAAAGAAAATAATGGTCCGCCGAAAGCTGATGAGGATAAGAGTAAACCACAAATCAGTCCGGTAGCCAAAGAATACGTATTTGTACTAAACGCAGGTAAGCTTAAACAGGTACAGGTAACTACTGGTATCCAGAACGATAGTTACATCCAGATCTTATCCGGCCTTAAAGGTGGCGAAGAAGTTGTATCAGCTCCATATTCGGCTATTTCAAAAACGCTTAGCGATGGGCAAGCTGTTCAGAAAGTAGATAAGTCAAAATTATTTAACGCTGATAATACTAAGTAATTGATATGCATATGTGCAGGATTCAAATGTGCATATCAATTAGATTTTCAGACGCCCGGTTTCGCCGGGCTTTTTTGTGAACGGAATTTCCGATGATTAAACCCATCGTTAAAAATGGGCGCGAGTTTAAGATGAACGGCGGTCATATCCCTGCCGTCCACGCTTGGACAGGCTCAGGCTTGATAGGCCTCTTTTTGTTATTTTACCTTCACTGTTCGCCGGTTTTCGACACCCGGGATGACCAACCTTTCGACAACTATATATAGTAACTCACCGGCAATTTAAAAAAGCATATAACTCACATGCTTCAACACCTGGCGTAATTTTTCGAGGGCGATGCTCATCTGACGCTCTACTGTTTTAGGGGAGATATTAAGCTGTACGGCAATTTCGCGATATTTCATATCGCTGAAACGGCTCAACACAAAAATCTCGCGGCATTTTTCGGGAAGGGTAGCTATGGCAGCTTCTATCTGCAGGGCGAGTTCTTTTTCCTCCAGTCCGTTTTCGAGCGTATTGCGCAACTCATCAAACAGGTTGTTTTTTTCGAGGTAATTAACGTAAAGGTTTTCTATTTTCTGGCGCTTAAGGTAGTTAAGGCTTCGGTTTTGCACCATTTTAAAAAGATAGGAACTTACTGATGAGCAAAAATTGACCTCATGCCCGCGCTCCCACAGGTGAGTAAATACATCGGCGGTAATTTCTTCGGCAACGGTTAAATCGTTTACAAAACGATTGGAGAACAAAGTTAAGCGGGTATAGTATAGCCTGAACAGGGTTTCAAACGTTTTCGCGTCACCCTGTGTAAATGAGGTTATAGGTAGTTTGTTTTCCTGGATCATTAATCCCGCCTTTAATTAATCCGAATACTTTTTAAAAAACTTTAACAAGTTACAGAGTTTTTCATTCTGTATCAAAATTAATATGGAAATAATGAAAAGCTAATTACAAACATTCTGTAAAAAAACAGTTACGCGTAATATGAAGGGGACGTTCAGGTTACTCGCCGAATAAAATTGAAAAATATTTCTTTTCGTTTTGAGGGTATCTGTTTTTTCGATTGTCTTAACGATAATATTACAAATGGATAACGAAGAAGTAAAACTGCTACTGGTAAAATACATAACCGGCGAAGCTACCCCACAGGAGCTTGAGCAGGTTAAACAATGGATAAGTGCGCACCCCGAAAACGAGCAGTATTTTGTACAACTGTATGATACCTGGCATAACATGCTTTACCTGCAGCCAGCGGTTGTAAATAAAGATGATGCTTATAACAAGCTTTCGGCCGATATCGAGCCAAAGCAGCCATCGCGCTATGTAAGGCTGATCACTTGGGGCAAAGCTGCCGCGGCTATTGCTTTGCTTGCGGCTGTTACTGTTACCTTATATAACAGGTACTCAAAAAATGTAGAAAGTGTAAGGCAAATAGCCGCTAACCCTGGCGCTATTAAAAAAATTGTTTTGAGCGATGGTACGCAGGTTTGGCTTAACGCGGGCAGCAAGCTTAATTATACGGCCGATTTTGGTAAAACAACCCGTACCGTTTACCTGGAAGGCGAAGCGTTTTTTGATATCGCCCCCGGCAAAAAAGAGGTCCCTTTTATTGTAAATACGAAAAACTATACCATAAGGGACATAGGTACAAAGTTTAATCTTAAGGCCTATGCCTCCGACCCGTTCTTTGAAACCACAGTAGTAAAAGGCGAGGTATCTGTAGAGGGAAATATAGATAACAATGCGCATGAAATGAGCCGCATTTATGTAAAGCCGCGGCAGGTGCTCCGCATTTATTATCATCCCAAAAAAGAAAACTATAGCTATACCACACCAGATCCAAAAAGCCTGAATGAGATCCAGGTATCGGAGATTGATTCGGCAAAGCTTGACCGTTATGATGGCTGGAAGGAAAACCTGCTGGTATTTGACGGCGCTACCCTTAGCGAAATAGCTAAAGTGCTTGAACGCAGATATAATGTAACCATCAACATGACCGATGCCGAACTGAGCAGTATCCGCTATTCGGGCAGTTTTAAAAATATCCAAAGCATCGAAAAAGTGCTGGCTATTATAAAAGCTAACACCGCTATCAATTATTCGGTAAACGGCAACACAGTAAACATTACACGAAACAACAATAATGATTAACGACTAAAAAAACAAAAAGGAAACTATGATCAAAAACTAACATTCTCTTTTACATAAAAAACCCGGATGTGCTACCAACACGCCCGGGCCTAAAGCAATCAAAGCTAATACCCTACGCTTGGGGAAGCATCGTATTAACTGATTAACAAACAAATTTATGATTAATTTTTACAGAAAGTCCGCTCTGGCCGTCGGCCCGTGGCAAAAAACGATCAAAATTATGAAGCTGGTAACCGTTCTGCTCTTAACGGGCATTATGCAAATACACGCTGCCGCTTATTCACAAAACGTTTACAACTTTAGTGTAAACAATATTTCTGTTAAGCAAATGTTTAAGCAAATTGAAAAAAACAGTAAATACACCGTTTTTTACAGGCTTGACCAGGTTGATGTCGACAAGAAAATAAACGTGGATGTGCAGGACGCGCCTATTGAAACCGTAATGCAGAAGGTGCTGCAAAAACAGCCTTTAACCTTCCAGGTGGTTGATGACATCATCATTATAAAACCTGCCGATGCAAAGCCTGTTGTCACGGTAACTGTAACCGGTGTAGTTAAAGATGTGAGCGGTCAGCCCTTACCGGGCGTTAGCGTAAAGCTCAGGGGCAGTAATTTAGGCACAGTTACCGACATCAACGGTAAATACAGTCTTACCCTGCCCGATGGTAACGGCTCACTTGAATTTGGTTTTTTAGGCTTCACCACGCAGGTTATTCCGGTAAACGGACAAACAACCATCAACGTAACTTTGCTTGAAGAGTCAAAAGCGCTGAATGAGGTGGTTGTGGTTGGTTATACCACGCAGAAAAAGAAAGACCTTACCGGCGCCGTTGCGGTAGTTAACGTTAAAGATCTCAACAAACAGGCATCGTCATCAGTAAACTCGCAATTGCAAGGCCAGGCATCGGGCGTTACCGTTACCGGATCAGGACAACCCGGTGAAGAGCCGCAGGTACACATCAGGGGTTTTAATACTTTCGGAAATAATACTCCCTTATACGTAGTTGACGGTGTGGAAACATATGATGTAAGCACGCTGAACCCTAATGATGTGGAGACCTTCCAGGTGTTAAAAGACGCAAGTTCGGCATCAATATATGGTGCAAGGGCGGCAAACGGCGTTATCATCATCACTACCAAACGGGGTAAGGGCAAAGTAAATATTCAATATGATGCCTACTACGGTACGCAAAGACCAAAAGGCGGCAATGTCTGGAATACCATTACGCCGCAACAAATGGCCGATCTGAAACTTACGGCTAAGAAAAATTCGGGCGATAACAGCATTAAAGATGCCTTGTACAACCCAACCGGTACTGGCTCGGCTTTTACACTGCCTGATTATATTACCCCGGCAGGTGCTAAAGAAGGTGACCCCTCTGTCGATCCATCAAAATACTACGTAAATCCTTTTTATACATCAGCTGCAGACCTTGGCAATTTTTACAGGATAACAAGGGCCAACAAAGCCGGTACCGACTGGTATCACGAGTTGTTTAAATCGGCCCCGATGAATAGTCACAATATATCGTTGAGCGGCAGTACTGATAACGCCAGCTATTTATTTTCCTTAAATTATTTTAACCAGCAAGGTACACTGATTGATACTTATCTTAAACGGTACACACTGCGCTCAAATACCACCTACAATGTAACTAAACACATCAGGGTGGGCGAAAACCTGGCTTATTCTATAACCAGGCAGCCGCAGGTAAATGACGGAACATCACATTCGCAGGTTAGCACTAATGACCCGGACGGCGTTATTGCACATGCCCTGCGCGAGCAACCTATCATTCCGGTTTATGATATTAAAGGTAACTACGCAGGCAGTTACGGCACAGGCCTCGGCGATGCCAACAACCCGGTTGCCATACAGGAGCGTACAAAAAACAACCAGTCAACAAGTTATCGTTTGCTTGGTAACGTATTTGCCGAAGCCGACATTATTCCCGGCCTTACCTTACGCACCAGTTTTGGCGGCGATATCATCAACAGCAACAACCATTCGTTTTCGTTTCCTACCTATGAAAACGTTGAAAACTCTTCAACAAATACTTACAGCGAAGGCTCGGACAATAGCTACACTTATAACTGGACCAACACCCTTAGCTATCAAAAAGTATTTGGCAAACACAATGTTAACATAGTGGTAGGTACCGAGGCCGTTGAAGACCATGACCGTTATGTTGGCGGCAGCATACAGGGATTTTACACTTTTGATCCTGATTATGTAAACCTGTCTACCGGTACTACCAATAAAAACACCTACAGCGGCAAATCTAACAACTCGTTATTTTCGGAGTTTGCCCGTTTAGATTATACTTATAACGACCGCTACCTGTTTAACGCCACTATCCGTCGTGATGGCTCATCAAAATTCCCGGTCGACCAACGTTACGGTTATTTCCCGGCATTCAGCGCAGGCTGGCGGATCTCGCAGGAAAACTTCATGAAAAATATTACCTGGCTTACCGACCTTAAGCTAAGAGGCGGCTGGGGTATTATGGGTAATCAGATCAATATGGGCAGTAAAGATGCTTACGTTACGTTCAGCAATGATATTGGCCAGTCGTATTATCCTATCGATGGTTCACTTAACCTGACCCCTGGCTTTTACCAGGATCAAACAGCCAACCCTCACGCGCTTTGGGAAAAAGATATTAACTCCAATTTTGGTTTTGATGCAACCTTATTTGGCGGCAAAATAGCCGTAACCGCCGATTACTATCGCAAAGACATTAAGGACTTGTTATTTAACGCTACTCAGTTAGGTACTGCGGGTAATGGTGCTTTCCCGGCACAAAACGTTGGTAAAATGAAAACCGATGGTCTTGACCTTTCTGTTACCGGCAACTTCAGGGCCAGCAGCGATCTGAGCTTTAATGCTACCGGTACTTTAACCACTTATAATAATAAAGTATTAAAAGTATCTGATGACAGGGATTACTTCCCCGGCTCGGCAACAAGCAGGTTTGATAACCCGATTACCCGCAGCCAGGTAGGTCATTCTTTAGGCGAGTTTTATGGCTACCAAATCATGGGCTTCTGGAATTCGCAGGCCGAAATTGACGCAGCCGACAAAGCTGTACAAACCCGCACCGGCGATCCGAATGCTTACTACCAATCAGATGTAAAGGTTGGCCGTTTCAGGTATAAAGACGTAAACGGTGATGGTGTCATTACCGATGCCGATCGTACTTTTATCGGTAATCCAAACCCGAAAGTTACTGCCGGTTTAAACCTGGGTGTAAACTATAAAAACTTTGATGCCAGCATATTCCTTTACGGCTCATTTGGCAATAAACTATGGAACAGCGTTAAATACTGGAGAGACTTCTATGCTTCATTCGGCACAGCAAAAAGCTATACCGCGCTTAACGATTCATGGACACCAACTCATCAAAATGCAAAGGCACCTATCCAGGAGCTCGACGCATCAACCAGCAGCGGCGCTACACCAAACTCATACTTTGTTGAAAATGGCACTTATGTGCGCATGCGTAACGCACAGGTTGGCTACACCTTTAACATTGCAGGGCTTAAAAAGGCAGGGATCCAAAAGTTAAGGATCTATGTATCGGCAACCAACCTGTTTACTTTAACAGGTTACAGCGGTGTTGATCCTGAACTAAGCGGCAACACCAAAGATTTTGGTATTGACGAGGGTAGCTACGCCAGCCCGCGCACCTTCATATTCGGAGTTAATTTTTCATTATAACAGCAATATTTAAACGGATTACAATGAAAGCTAAAAAACTTATTTCCATAGCGCTTTTAAGCACACTATCGCTTGGCGCGTGTAAAAAATCATATCTCGATAAGCCTATTAACGGCGCCCTCGAGCCTCAATTTCTCGAAACAGAATCAGGAGCTAATGAACTGCTTGTAGGTGCATATGCGGTGTTGGATGGTCAGCAGGGCGGCGATGCCGCTGTAGGCGGCGGCGGTGCCTGGGAAGCCTCGCCGGATAACTGGGTATATGGCGGTGTAGTAGGCGGTGATGCATCAAAAGGCAGTATTGCCGGCGATCAGCAACCGATAGAGCCGATGATGAAATACAACGCAGATGCCAGCAATGGTTTTTTTGACAGCAAATGGCGGGCCGATTACGAGGGGGTATCACGCACAAACAACACCATCAAAATAACCAATAAGGTTACTTCGATATCAGCCTCAAATAAAACTAATATACTGGCACAGGCCCGTTTCTTAAGAGCGCATTATTATTTCGACCTGAAAAAGATGTTCAATAATGTGCCTTATCTTGATGAAACAACAACCGACATTAATCAACCTAACAACACAGATATTTGGCCAAAGATTGAAGCGGATTTCAAATTCGCTTACGACAATCTGCCTAATACCCAAACCGAAGTTGGTCGCGCCAATAAATGGGCTGCCGGTGCATACTTAGGTAAAACATACCTGTACGAGCATAAATATGCTGAAGCAAAGGTTGTATTTGATGCGGTTATTGCGCAGGGTGTAACTTCCGATGGTAAAAAGTATGCACTTAACGCTAAATTCAACGACAATTTCAGAACAGCTACCAACAACAGCGCCGAATCTGTTTTTGCTGTTCAGGCTGCTGCCAATACCGATCCTAACGGCCCGTCGCAGGCAAACAACGGCGATATGCTTAACTTTCCGTACGGCAATAGCAGCCCGTTTAGCTGCTGTGGTTTTTACCAGCCATCAATTGACCTTGTAAATCATTTCCGCACCAATTCAACTACCGGCTTACCATATCTTGACGATTATAACAGTCACGCTATAAAAACAGATATGGGCCTGGCATCGGCCGACGATTATACTCCTGACGCCGGCACAATTGATCCGCGCCTTGACTGGACTGCTGGTCGCCGCGGGATCCCTTATCTTGACTGGGGCTTACATCCAGGAGCCGACTGGATCCGCGATCAGCAGTACGGCGGCCCTTATTCGCCTATCAAAAACGTTTACGGCCAGGCCGAGCAGGATGTAAACGGCGATAACACCTCGTGGGCGCCAGGCTCAGGCATCAATTATAACATTATTCGTTACGCCGATGTACTGTTAATGGCCGCTGAGGTCGAAGCACAGGTTGGGAGCCTGGATAAAGCCGAAAGCTATGTAAACATGGTGCGTAACCGCGCAGCTAACCCCGAAGGTTTTGTACATAAATACAAAGATAATGATGATCCTACGGCAGGTTTCACCATTCAGGCAGCAGCAAACTATAAAGTGAGCCCATATCCCGGCGGTGCGTTTGCCAGTAAGGATTTTGCGCTTAAAGCCATTTATTTTGAGCGTAAAATTGAGCTTGCCATGGAAGGTCACCGCTTTTTTGACCTGGTACGCTGGGGCATTGCCGATACCGAGCTTAATGCTTACATAGCATATCAAAGTACGTTGACCAGTGATGTAAAAGGCGGTAAATTTATTAAAGGTAAAAGCGAATATTTCCCGATACCGCTGGTAGAGATTGACTTAAGCGCTAAAGGCGGCACACCGCAATTGAAACAAAACCCGGGTTATCATTAATTAAAGCTGAAAGAAAAAATGCGCAAAGCTAAAAGCTATAAACTGGCGGCGTTCGGTTTTGTAACGGCTTATAACTTACCGGGACAATATGCATTCCCGGTAAGTTTATTATCTTGCCTTAACATCCCTGCTTTTTTTAACAAGCTGATTATAAACATTTTTTAACCCATTTATGGACAAATCATCATCGCGGTTTTTATCGCTGGATGTATTTCGTGGCATGACGTTATGCTTCATGATCATTGTAAATACGCCGGGCAGCGGAGCGGCCCCTTTTTCACCACTTGAACATGCCGCATGGCATGGCTTCACCCCAACCGATCTTGTATTTCCTTCCTTTTTGTTTGCCGTAGGCAATGCCATGAGCTTTTCAATGAAACGCTACCAGGAAATGGGCAACGCGGCCGTGCTTAGCAAAATTTTCAGGCGTACGTTGCTTATATTTTTAATAGGGTACCTTATGTACTGGTTCCCTTTCTTTTCAACCAGTGGCGGCTTTCATTTAAAACCTATTACACATACACGCATTATGGGTGTTTTGCAACGCATTGCCCTGTGTTATTGCTTTGCCTCACTTATGATCCATTTCCTATCCAAACAAACGGTTTTTATTTTATCCGGTTTGTTTTTAGTGATCTACTGGATCATCCTGCTGGTGTACGGTAACCCGGCTGATCCGCTGAGCATGACCGGCAATGCGGGCATTTATCTTGATAAATTTTTATTCGGTCCTGATCATTTATATCATGGCGAGGGCATTCCCTTCGATCCGGAAGGCGTATTGAGCACCCTGCCTGCCATTGTAAATGTGGTGGTTGGTTACTATGCAGGTAAATTCATTCAGCAAAAAGGGAAGGGATATGATTCCACTACCAAATTGCTGTTAACCGGCTGCCTGTTTATCTTTTTGGCCTTATGCTGGAACATGGTTTTCCCGATCAATAAAAAACTGTGGACAAGCTCTTTTGTGCTGGTAACCACCGGGTTGGATTTAGTGATCCTCTCAGCCTTGATATATGCTTTGGAGATCAATAATTGGAACAAAGGTAATTGGGCGCGCTTTTTCACCACCATGGGCAAAAATCCGCTGCCTATTTATGTGCTTTCCGAAATACTGCTGATACCGGTAAGCATGATCATCATAAGCGGAACCAACGCTGTCGACTGGATCAACACCGCTTTTTACCAGGCTATAGCGCCCGGCCCGATTGGATCATTGCTATTCGCTATCAGCTTTATGATGATTTGCTGGCTGGTTGCCTATATACTTGATAAACGGAATATTTATATCAGGGTGTGATTGAAATTTTGGATTTCGAATGTTCGATTTCGGATTTTTTTTTGGGTTTCATCGATTGATTTTTGATTTCACCGATTTTGTCTGAACAGGAATTTTAAGGAATTAAATAATTACAGAACGCTCTGCAAATTCAAAAAAGAATCTAAAAATTCTTTTAAAATTTGAGTTCAGACAATATCCTGGTCATCCTCAAATCCTAAAAATCATGGTTCAGAAAATACACTTCTTAATATTATTTAAAAAGTTTAATTTGCGTACATCCAATTAAATAACAATTCTTTATGAAGAAATTATTCTTATTGCTTTGCGGCTGTATGGCACACCTGCTTTCTGCGGCCCAAACAACCAAACCAGCACTCGCGCTTATTCCGCAACCGGTAAAAGTTACCCAAACTACCGGCCAGTTTGTATTGCCCAAAACGGTTGTTGTAGAAGCCGGTTCTTCGGCTGATGTGGCAAATGTAACTGCCTATCTTAAAAGAAAACTTTCTACAGCTACAGGTGTATTTATCACCGTAAAAAGTGTAGCGCCAACAGCGCCCATCAGGCTGATTCTAAATAAAACAGCCGATACCTTACTCAAAACCGAAGGCTATAAACTATCCGTAACTCCTAAAAAAGTAGTGATCCGTGCTAATGATGCCGCGGGACTATTTTATGGCATACAGACGTTTTTCCAGTTGTTGCCTAAAGAAATTGAAGGACTGGAAGTAGCCAGGGGCGTAAAATGGACTGCACCAGCAGTCGAAATTACCGACTATCCAAGGTTTGGCTGGAGAGGGTTGATGTTTGACGTATCCCGTCACTTTTTTACCAAAGCCGAGGTTAAGCAATACATCGATGCCATGGTTAAGTATAAATTTAACCTGCTGCATTTACACCTTACCGATGATGAAGGATGGCGAGTGGAGATCAAAAGCCTGCCAAGGTTAACCGAAGTAGGATCGCACAACGTTAAAAAAGTAGGGCAGTTTGGTACGTTTACTCCACCTACACCTGATGAGCCACGTACCTACGGCGGTTTTTATACCCAGGAAGATATCAAAGAGTTGGTACAATACGCCAAAGACAGGTTTGTGAACATCCTGCCCGAAATTGACGTACCGGGCCATAGCCTTGCTGCGATAGTTGCCTACCCTGAGCTTTCATGCACACCGGGTGCCGATAAATACGTGGTGAACTCCGGCGAACCTTTTATGGACTGGAGCGGGCCGCATAACCGCGCTATTGTTGATAACACGCTTTGCCCGGCCAATGAAGCGGTTTATACCTTTATGGATAAGGTGGTTACTGAAGTTGCCCAACTGTTCCCCTTCGACTATATCCATTTAGGGGGCGACGAGTGCGCCAAAAACTTCTGGGAGCAAAGCGATGCCATAAAAGCATTAATGGCTAAAGAAAACCTGAAAACGATGAGCGAAGTACAGGCTTATTTCGAAAAGCGACTTGAAAAGATTGTAGAATCGAAAGGTAAAAAATTCATGGGTTGGGACGAGATCATTGAGGGCGGTCTGGGCCCTAATGCAGCCGTGATGAGCTGGCGGGGTATTCAGGGAGGTATCACCGCCGCTAAAGCAGGTCATGAGGTGGTAATGAGCCCAACAACGTTCGCTTACCTTGACTACATGCAAAGCGACCGTGTAAACGAAACAAAAATCTACGCAACTCTTCGCCTTAACAAAACCTATTCATGGGAGCCTGTACCGGATAGTGTTGATGCGCGCCTCATTAAAGGCGGTCAGGCCAACTTATGGACTGAGCAGGTATACAACATCCGCCAGGCCGAATATATGACCTGGCCACGTGGAATGGCTATTGCCGAGGATGTATGGTCGCCAAAGGGCCCTAAAAACTGGGATGGATTTTTCAGCAGGGTAGAGAAACACTTCCCGCGCTTTGATGAAGCCGAAACCAAAATAGCCCCAAGTGCTTACGACCCGTCATTTGATGCGGTGTTGAATCCTGACAGCACGTTAAAAATCACTTTAACCAATGAGGTAAACGGGCTGGACACTTATTACAGCTTCGACAACTCGTTCCCCGACAGGTTTTATCCTAAGTACACAGCGCCGATAGATGCCCCTAAAGATGCAACCACGCTAAGGGTGATCACCTATCGCGGTAAAAAACCGATTGGCCGTATGGTTACCATGCCGTTGGCTGAATTAAAAAGCAGGATAAAGAAATAAGAATAATTATAAAACGAAAGCCCCCCGGATTGAATTTCGGAGGGCTTTCGTGTTTAAGTACGCTTATACTATCGCCAACGCTCGGCTCCAGCCGAGTGTTTACTATCAAACGGCCTCTGGCCGCCGAAGTTCTGTTATTTTCTTGCGGTCGTTTGCAACGAGCGCTTAATATGGTTCGGCGATTGCATCGCGGATATCGCATTACAAACGAGGCAAGGTATTTTCGCTTCGGCGGCCAGAGGCCGCTTAATAGTTGCCACTCGGCTGGAGCCGAGCGGCGGCGGCTTTTTCTATTGGCTTCATTTTTATTTCAGCTCCGGAAATTTGGCAGCCTCAAAAATACTTTTCTCGGTAGCAGCTTTTTCAACATCCTGCCATTTGCGAGGTGCATCCATTGATAGGATAGTACCCTTATCTTTACCAATCACCACGTCATCTTCAATACGTACACCTATATTCCACCATTTTTTATCACATGGACTGCCGGCAGGGATATAGATCCCCGGCTCAACGGTGATCACCCAATTCTCTTCCAAATTACCGCGACCGCCTTTGTCATGCACATCAAGCCCTAAATGGTGCGAACAGCCATGCGGGTAATATTTACGCACTTCTGACGCGTCCTTGATGATACCGAGTTTAATCAGTCCGGCCGATAATACTTCTACCGATTTTTGCTCAAGACTGGCATAGGGCACACCGGCTTTACACAATTTAAAAATCTCTTCCTGTGCGTCGTATACCAATTGATAAATAGCCTTTTGCTCTTCGGTAAATTTGCCGTTAGCCGGTACGGTGCGGGTAACGTCGGCAGAATAACCATGATATTCGGCACCAACATCCATGAGTAATAACTGGTTATCAATTTTTGTGGCCGAGTTTTCTTCATAATGCAGGATACAGCCATTAGCGCCTGCACCTACAATTGGTGGATATCCCTCGTCTTCTGCTCCGTATCTTTTATGCACGTAGGTCATGATGCCTTCAACCTCGCGCTCGCTCATATTGGGTTTTACCGATTTCATTACTTCCAGATGGGCAAGGCTTGAGATCTCAACCGCTTTTTTCAATACGGCTATTTCTTCGGGTGTTTTTACGCCGCGGAGTTTTGAAGTAAATTCAGCATATCCGGTGTTACCGCCGTAAGTTGTGCCAATCTTTGCCTTAACATAGGCAAGCGTTGCAGAATCGGGCTTGGCCGCCAATTGTTGTATAAGCGGATTATTCTTGTGATCCTCATCAGCAAACTTATCTTTAAAATAAGTCATGAAACGGGCTAAATTTTGAGGAGTAACCATTCTTGCTATCAAATTAAGATCACTCATAACCTGCCTGTTGGTTTCTGTTATACCAGCCTTATTTTTAAAAGCTGCGATCAGTTTTTTTAGCTCGCCGGTCGATCCATCACCGGTAACATCTTCGGGCAGTGCATCATAATACACATTGGCAAACTTTTTAAAATCAACCGGGAATTTCGCGAAATCCTCGCTGTTGTAAACCCGCTTAAAACCAAGCTGCGATTTAGCGCCCTCAACGCCTAAACGCCTGCCTGTCCATTGCTCACGAGCGGCATCCCGGTGACGTACAAATAGCACCTCATTATAGCTGCTGTCGCCCCCAGCCTGCATGTCTTTAAACACTAACAATACCGAGTTGGGTTCTTTGTAGCCTGAAAAATAATACAGGTCGGGATTAGGATGATAAACGTAGTTAACATCGTTCGAAAACACCTGTTCAGGGTACGAGAAGATCACCATCACCGAATTGGCTGGCATCAGGTTACGCAGGGCCTGTCGCCTTCCGGCATGAAATTCTTTGCTTAAATAATCGGTGGGTAAGTTTTCGGCGGCTTGTCCGAAACAGCGGTTGCTGCCAGTAAGGGCAAGTAAAATTACTAATGCCCGAAAAATTGATCGCGTCATAATGATAAAGGAATAATGTCAGTCAAAAAAACGGTTTAAGATACTAAATATCAGGGATTATCATGCTCACCCTTTTAGGGGGAAAAGATTGATGTGCAAATGAAAAGATTTCAGATGTGCAAATTATCAACGACAATATCAACGCTGAAACCACAATGGCTACAAAAAACCAACTATGTCATTGCGAGGAGCGGCCCGGGTTTGTGCCTGGGGCGACGTGGCAATCTCGTCGCATAGACAGCAAACCGGCATAGCGAATAGCATTAGCTATGAGATTGCCGCGCTATCGCTCGCAATGACATATTAAATTTGAACGATCTATTTAATCTTCCTTGCCGTTACACCTTCATTGGTGATTTTCACCGGCAGGATCTTGCCATCCTTATCAAAGTACATTTTATCGATGCAGGTAACGCGGTGGTTGCCATCAGTTTCGGTCAAGGGGCGGCGGTGATAAACAATATACCATTCATCCTTACCCTGCACCTGGATCACCGAATGGTGACCTGCTCCTGTAGCAATATTCGGGTCCTGTTTTAATATTGTCCCGATACGGTTAAAAGGACCAAACGGCGAATCGCCGATGGCATAAGCTACGCGGTAATCCGGGCCGGTCCAGCCGCCTTCGCTCCACATAAAGTAGTATTTGCCTTTGCGTTTAAACATCACCGGGCCTTCTACATAATCTTTGGGTGTGATGAGTTTGTAGGTTTCGCCATCTTTAAACGGCTCAATGCCGGTAAAATCATTTTTTAGCTTTACGATATTACATTGGCCCCAGCCACCATATATCATATAATACTGACCATCGTCATCCTTAAAAACAAACTGGTCGATAGGTTGCGCTTTATTGATGATCTGGCCAATGAGTGGTTTGCCCAAAAGGTCTTTGAACGGGCCTTCAGGTTTATCGCCAACGGCAACACCTATACCACCAATTTCATTGTTGTTCTGGATATCGTTGGCGCCAAAAAAGATATAGTATTTGCCATCTTTTTCGGTTACAGCGGGCGCCCACATGGCACGCTTTGCCCATTTTACAGCAGTGGTATCAATAATATGCGGATGCTTAGTCCAGTTAACCAGATCGGGTGATGAAAAGGCATCCATAAATACCTGGTCGTTATATTTAGCCGAATAGGTTGGATATACCCAGTATTGTTTATTGAAGATTTTGGCTTCCGGGTCGGCATACCAACCTTCAACAATAGGGTTACCTGATGTTTTCTTCTCTTGTGCTAATGCCTTATTTTCAGATATGATAATTGCCGCACCAAACGTTGCCAGTAAAACCAGTTTTTTAGGAATGATCATTGGGAAATAGATTTTTGGTCTAAGATATTAAAATAGATAAAACGTTTTAGTAATGAAACACGAATTTATTCGAATTGAAGCGAATTACACGAATTAAGAATCCTGTTCCCCGCCGGCATCCTCTGTGAGAGCCCTAAAGGAACAGAGTTCGTGTAATTCGATTAAATTAAATCAATACCCCAAATGGTATTCGTGAAAACTTTTTAATTACCCGTATTCTGCTGTTTCGGCTTCTTTTTGCCCCAGCGACGGTTAGGTTTCCTTTTGGCATCTCCTTGAGGCTGTTCGGGCTTCAGGGGCTGTATCGTGGCCAGTTCATCCGGCAGCGCCATCAGCTTTATCGGTTTTTCAATCAGTTTTTCAATATTTTTAAGCTTGCGCTCATCGCGGTGGTTAACGAAGGTTATTGCGGTACCGGTGGTAGCGGCGCGGGCCGTACGACCAATACGGTGAATATAATCTTCCGGATCTCCGGGGACATCGTAGTTGATCACCAGGTCGATACCCTCTACGTCAATACCGCGCGAAAGGGCATCGGTACCGATGATAACCGGTAATTGCTTGTTTTTGAACTTAAGCAGGATCTCTTCACGCTCCTTCTGTTCCAGATCGGAGTGGAACGACATGGCGTTAATCTTGATAGCCTTAAGTTCTTTGTATAGCGCTTTAACGATCTCCTTGCGTGATGCAAAGATGATGATGCTTGTAAATGCCGAATCTTTCAGAATATGCTGTACCAGCGGCGTTTTTTGCTGATCATGAACCCGGTAAACCTGCTGATCGATCCCTACAGCCGGCTGTGAGATAGCGATATTGATCTGCTCCGGATCTTTCAAAATAGCTTTTGCCAATGAGCGGATGCGGCCGGGCATGGTGGCAGAAAACAACAGCGTTTGCCTTTCTTTAGGCAGATAGCTGATGATCTTCATGATATCATCAGAAAATCCCATATCCAGCATCCGGTCGGCCTCATCAAGCACCAAATGAGTAAGGTGATTAAGCTTCAGCACGCCCGATGTAAGGTGGGCTATCAGTCTGCCGGGGGTAGCAACAATAATATTTACATTGTTTTGAATGCCGCGGCGCTGTTGTTCGTAAACAATGCCGTCGCCGCCGCCAAAAACAGCGATGGAGCTGATGCCGGTAAAATAAGCAAGGCCTTCAACCTGCTGATCTATTTGTTGGGCAAGCTCGCGCGTTGGGGCAAGTATAAGGGCACTGGTATGGTGTTTATTTGTTTTGCTGATGCTGTTTAAAACAGGAAGCAAGTAAGCGCCGGTTTTACCTGTACCGGTTTGAGCGCATGCAATCAGGTCGCGCCCTTCCATAATGGCCGGGATGGCCATAGATTGTATGGGTGTGGGGTTTACGAAACCCATGCTCTCTACACCTTCAAATAATTGCTCGTTAAATTTAAAATCCTGGAAAGTCACTATATCTTATAAGTAAATTATGCAAGGTATAAAAATTTAACGGCAAATGAGGGTTTTAGCATTAATTGACCTTCCCTTAAAGGGGCAAAATAAATCCGGTCACCTTTTATATGACACTCAACTTACCTGTACAATCAATTCAAAAATATATTTTTGAAAACCTATGAATATTATCACTCAAACACCACGCTTGCTGATCCGTGAATTCACAGCCGAAGATGAAGAACTTGTTACCGCAATAGATGCCGATGACCGGCTTACTCAATATGTGAAAAAACGTACTCCGCAAGAGAGTAAACAGGTTTTTAAAGATACGCTTAAGGAATACCAGAACGGATCGGGCCTGGGCAAATGGGGGATTTTTAATATCACAGATAACGATTTTATAGGTGTTTGCGCCCTTAAACCAAGCGATTACGACAAGAGCCGCATTGAACTGGGCTACCGGCTGCATCTCAAATACTGGGGACAAGGCATAGCTACCGAACTTGCCGAAGCACTGATCAGTTATGGATTCAATGATATAGGGCTAAAAGAGATTTGCGCCGTTACCCATCCTCAAAACGCAGCATCACAAAGGGTGCTGATTAAAGCCGGTTTTGTACGGGAAGGGATTGTGTTTTGGTATGGGGAAGATGTGCCGTTTTTTAGGGTGAAAAACCCCACCCAACCCTCCCCGGAAGGGAGGGCTTAAAGACATTTATTAAAAGTCTCCCCCAATGGGGGAGATTTAGAGGGGGTGTAACTCTTTAATAATATCCCTACACCCGTTTTCAATTAATTCAAAAACCGGTTCAAACTGGTTATCGTCGTAGTATGGATCGGGAACAACCTTATTACCTAAAAGGAGTTTTACTTTAGCAGCCTGTGCTTCGTTGCGGGCCATATCAAGCACATCGCTCAGGTTATTGCGGTCCATCACAAAAATATGGTCGAACTCGTCAAAGTCGCTTCGTTTAAACTGGCGGCAAATTTGTTTGCTGATATCAATGCCGTGGTTCCGTGCTGCGCGGATTGAACGTCTGTCGGGCGCTTCGCCCACATGCCATCTTCCGGTACCCGCCGAATCAACATCCCAGCCAAGTCCATTTTCATCTGCCAGGTGCTGCATAACCCCCTCCGCCAGCGGCGAACGGCATATATTACCCAGGCATACCATTAGTATTTTCATTTTTTTGAGGTAAAAGGCGAAAGGATAAAGGCAAAAGGTTTAGGCAGAAAAGCAACCTTTTACCTTTCAGCTTTAACCTTTCACCTCAAAGAACTATCCAAATATCTGGTTCAGTAAACCGGCCAAACGTACGCCGGCTTTAACCATTTGCTGGTTAAGGGTTGCTATATGGCTAAAGTTGTATTTGTAACCAAGTTTATCACCGGTTTTAGTTTCGGAATACAGTTTATCTGCCATCTGGTTGCTTTCGTATATCCACTGGCTCATTGGCGCTTTTTGTAGTTCAGTACGCTGAGCGGCTGTTGTGTGGTTTATCATCGCGGTATACTCGGTGTAGCTTAATTGCTGAAGGTCAATCAACTCGCTGTCCCAAACCGAATGCAGGTTGCTCTCTTTACCAAACCATTGTACCTTTACATCGTTACCTCCCTTATCGCTCAGGTGACCAGTGTGCAGCGGCTGGTGCACATCCTCAACAATATGGATCAGCATGCGCAGGTAAAGCAGCTTGTTGGTTTTGGTAGTAGTTTTCTTTTTAAGTTCGGTCACCAGGAAATTCATTTTGGTATAGGCATCGGTAATCGTATCAGCCTTTAAATAGCCCTGTAGCTCAGGATAAGTGTAAGCTTTTTCCAGGTTGATAAAATGCCAGTTATACAGGTAATTGTAAGCCGGGTCTGATTTAATAAAATCGGCCCAGTTGCTGGTAATGGCAATCGACTCATTACCCAAAATGGCTTGAATAGCTTTACGGGCTTTGGTGGTTAGGTAGCTATCCGCAACCTGGCCGCAAATGCGGTGCCCATTAGTACCCCAGGCCATGCTTTGCAGGGGGATATAAAATATCGCCACCAGCAATAAAAGTTTTTTTAAGGTTCGTGTTTTCATTACAATGGTTTTGGAATGCAGCTTGTTCTTTTTATTAAATGCGCGTTAATAGGTATTACGTTGGATGTACTTACAAACCGGATCAGCGAGTCGCTTTGCTTATGAACCTTAAAATATTCTTCATAATCACCAAACCTGAAACAGCCCTGTTCATTTTTATATGAGCCATCGGCATTGCAAAATTGCCCCTTAATGTGGAGAGTGTCCCGCCGTTGCGAGTACGTTCCGCGTACATATTCATCCCAATGGCCTTTGCTCATACACGTATCAGCCCCGTAATTAACCTTGCTAACGGTACTAATCTTCAAAAGAAATGAATCACAGCTGAATTTAATATCATATAGCGAATATGTTACCAGGCTTTTTTGCGCAGGTACGGAATCTTGTTTCCACTCGCCCTGCAAATAACCCTCGCCGGGCGTTTGTTTATCCGGGTTCATGGTACAGGAGGTTATTATGAGGCAAAAGGCGAAAGGTAAAAGGCGAAAGGCTTTTTTTAAGCTGAAAGCTGAAGGCAGAAGGCTTAAAGCCTTAGTTATTGAGAGATAGCGCAAATTAAAGCGTTTTGGCATAAACTGCATGCATTAAAAAGCCCCTCTCCATCCGGAGAGGGGTTGGGGTGAGGCTTATTTTAAACTGCCTATCATATTTTCGGGGCGAACCCACTCGTCAAACTGCTCGTTGGTTAGTAAGCCTAAACCAATAGCAGCTTCGCGCAGTGAACTGCCGTTTTTAAGGGCTGTTTTAGCAATTTTTGCCGCGTTTTCATAGCCAATATGCGGGTTAAGCGCAGTTACCAGCATTAATGAGTTTTCAAGGTGCTTTTTAATACCTTCGTAATTTGGCTCAATGCCTACAGCGCAATGATCATTGAATGACACGCAGGCATCACCAATTAACCTTGCCGATTGCAGGAAGTTTGCCGCCATAACGGGTTTAAATACATTCAGCTCGTAATGGCCGTTTGAGCCACCGATAGAAATAGCCACGTCATTACCCATAACCTGTGCAGCTACCATGGTAACCGCTTCGTTTTGGGTTGGGTTAACTTTACCCGGCATAATTGATGAACCCGGCTCGTTATCGGGGATATGGATTTCGCCGATACCCGAACGCGGACCTGAAGCCAGCATCCTGATATCGTTAGCTATCTTCATTAATGAAACCGCGATTTGTTTCAAAGCGCCATGACTTTCAACAATGGCATCATGAGCGGCAAGAGCTTCAAATTTATTTTCTGCTGTGATGAACGGCAAGCCGGTAAACTGGGCAATGTACTCAGCAACTTTTACATCATAACCTTTAGGCGTGTTGATCCCTGTACCTACCGCGGTGCCACCGAGAGCAAGTTCAGAAAGGTGATCAAGCGTATTGCGCAGAGCTTTTAAGCCGTGGTTCAATTGCGATACATAACCTGAAAACTCCTGGCCTAAAGTAAGCGGGGTAGCGTCCATCAAATGGGTACGACCAATTTTTACTACCGACTTAAAGGCTTCTGATTTAGCCTGCAAGGTATCGCGCAGTTTTTCGATACCCGGGATGGTTACGTCAATCAGGATCTTGTATGCCGCAATGTGCATGGCAGTTGGGTAAGTATCGTTTGATGATTGTGATTTATTCACATCATCATTTGGGTGAATGAAGGTTTTGCCTTCGCCCAGTTTGTTGCCTTGTAATACGTGGGCACGGTTAGCAACCACCTCGTTCACGTTCATGTTTGATTGCGTGCCCGAGCCTGTTTGCCAGATCACCAGCGGAAACTCCGAAGCCAGTTCGCCGGCCAGGATCTCGTCGCAAACCTGTGCAATCAGGTCGCGTTTTTCTGCCGGCAATACACCTAAATCGGTATTGGTAAAAGCGGCAGCCTTTTTCAGGTATGCGAAAGCGTCGATAATTTCCTTCGGCATTGACGCCTCCGGACCAATTTTAAAATTATTGCGTGAGCGTTCGGTTTGCGCTCCCCAGTATTTGTCGGCAGGTACCTGTACCTCGCCCATGGTATCGTGTTCGGTTCTGAAACTCATGGTATTAAATTTTGCAGGGGCAAAGTTATGTTTTTATATGATGCGGGGGAATGCAGGGTGTAAACTTTTTGATAGGATAAATATATAAAGCCAAGCACAGGGAAACTGCTTTTAACCACATACGAATTGAAAAACAATAAATGAAAATTTTTCACACTAATTTTTACGTATTAATCGAATTACACGAATTGAATCAATTTAAGATTCGTGTAATTCGATTAATTGTGGAGCGCTTGCAAAGCATTTGTGTTGAAATTTTTCAGCATGAGATTAGTAATAAAGAGCGAATTATTTTAAATGCTCTTTCCCTGTAGCCAAGCACAGGGAAAGAGCATTGCGATTTTTACTATGCCGGTTTAAAAATTGACATAAAAATCCTAACAATCCCAAAATCCTAAAAATCATGGTTCAGATATGGGCGTTGCCTCCGGCCGGGCTTTCCGCTCATACGCCTGCAGGCATTATGCTCGTGGGCCGGTATCCGCTTCAATCCCTAACGCAAATTGGGATTTAATTGAGCAATTCCATTTATTAAATCATGGCTACCACTTCACATCCTCAATTTTCACAACCTTGTAATCAAAGCCCAACCTTTTAGCGTTCTGTTCAACAGTTTGATCAAAACCGGCTTGCTTACGGCGTTCATTTACACCTGCCGCGTCTTTTATCGGCCAAACATAATAACCAATTTTTTGGCCGTTACGTAATGGCTTTGACGTAGCCTGCGAACCGTAGATTTGCTCTTTACCTTCATACATCAGCTGCCTGTCGAGCATCATGGCGTACAACCTGAAAGGCAGTTCTTTGTTTTCGGCAGCGGTTTTCATGAGGGGCATGTATTGATTTATTTTAGGTGAGTGCTGGATTACGTACCAAGCTGCCTCATTGGTTAGTTCTCCAACAAGCGATTTGCCGGGATAGCCGTATTTCGCAAATACATTCTCGATAAAAATCAAATTGGTCGAATCGGCCTGGCTCTGAAGCTTCCAGTAATAGCCTGTAGCTTCTTCCGGTTTAACCGGTAATGTTTTCAACACCGAATCCTTTTTGCTCGGATCCATCAGATAAGTTAAGATCTCGCGATATTTCTGATCAAGTGCCAATACGCTGTCAAGCTGTCTCTTTAAAACAGGGTTAAACTTTTGTTGAGCAGATGCTGTGCCTGCCGTTATAATTAACAACACGATGATCAGGTTTTTCATGGTCAATGAGGTTTAAGCAAATAAACGCAAAAACCTGTATTACAAGTATAAGCTATCCGCCTTTTCAAATAGCTTTTTGTTGCATTCGGTAGCCCCTAACGAATAGTTAAACCGCGAAAGCGCATACAGCAGCGGCAGCTTGGCCGGCGCTATTTCATTTTGCTGCAGATCGTTGAGCCAGTCGGCCCCGTCAAACTCTGCCCGGTATTTTTTTTCGAGGCGATCATAGATCCGGTAGGCATCATCATAGCTAAGCCACTCCGGTTTGATGTACAGACCGGTGAGGTCGCCCATTTTTTTTCGTTCCTCCGCTTCTGCCGTATCGGCGCTGCCAAATACAAAATAAAAATATAACCACAGGGCCAGGCCAATGGCCCCGATTAACAAAGCGGTTGAATCCCTTTCGCTAAAAAAGAAGATGAAAGCAATAAAGGCTATGATCACCGAAAACATGCGGGCGTAGCCTGCAATGATGCTTTGATGGTTGAGCGGAATATTAAACCCGTTACGGCTTCGCCAGGCCGATCGGGTTACCAGCATGGAGCTGGTTGGGAACAGCGGAATGCCAATAACCACAAATTTGGTCTCTATCCACTGCCCGTTAACCTCATGCACTTTGCCCAAAAACAATGATCCTATTAACATATCAGGTATAATTTAGTCGCGTTATTATAAACCACAACTTATAAAAGTGCTTTTAAACAAATGTTAAATATTTATTAAAAACTAAATATTAGTAAACGGCACTCCAATTACCTGTGTTTCTTATTTTACAAATAAGAAAATCAAACTTAATTAACTAAAAAATGTTAACTGTAAAAACAAATACATAAACACTACTATGAAAAAGTTAAGTTTAATTGCAATGATGGCCCTGGCGGCATTATCATTCCAGGCCTGTAAAGGCGGAGCAAAAAGCGGTAGCGGCGATAGCACAGCAGCTGCAACAACTGACACTGCCGACAGTGCCAACAAAGTAAAAGACACAACTACTACCGGTGCTACAGGCATTGCCGTTACCGCCGATGATGCAAAATTTGCAACCGAAGCGGCCAATGCCGGCTTAGCCGAAGTTGCTGTTGGCCAGTTGGCCAGCGAAAAGGCAACCAATGCCAAAGTAAAAGATTTTGCTAAAATGATGGTTACTGACCACAGTAAAGCAAACGACGAACTAATGGCCATAGCCAAAACCAAAAACATTACCCTGCCATCGGCACCTGATGATGAGCACCAGAAAATGAAAGCCGACCTGGCAGCCAAAACAGGCGCTGATTTTGACAAGGACTATGTTGATGCTATGGTTAAAGGCCATAAAAAAGTTGAATCATTGTTTGAAGATGCTTCAAAAAACTGCAAAGATGCCGACCTTAAAGCCTTTGCAGCTAAAACATTACCTGTTATCCAACACCATTTAGCCGAGATTGAAGCTATTCAAAAAGGCATGAAGTAATCAGCTATTGATTAATTCAAGACAGAAAAAGGGAGATGTAACAATCTCCCTTTTTCTGTTTAATTCCCTTGTACAGGTGTAGCTAAAACGATACTTTTAACACAGCAAAATCTACTTTAATATGTCGAAACCAATAGTAACCGGCCTCATGGCCTATGGAATGTCGGGCAGGATTTTTCATGCCCCGTTTTTAACTACCAATCCGGGCTTTACTTTTAAGGCCGTGGTTGAGCGCCATGAAAAAAAAGCCGGCAAAAAATACCCGGATGTGATCAGCTATGATAGCATCGACCAGCTGCTGAATGACGAGGAAATAGAGCTCATCATCGTTAATACCCCTAACAACACCCACTTTGATTATGCTGTACAAGCTCTAAATGCAGGTAAACATGTATTGATTGAGAAGCCCGCAGCCGTAACTTCAAGCGAGGTGAAAGCGCTGTATGATCTGGGTAAAAAGCTTAATTTGAAAGTGATGATCTATCAAAACCGCCGTTATGACAGCGGTTTCCTTTCGGTAAAGGAGGTGATTGAAAGCGGCAGGTTAGGTGAGTTGATCGAGGTTCATTTCAGGCTGGACAGGTACCGCATGGCCATCGGTGCAAAACAATTCAAGGAAACGGCGGGCGTTCCGGGCGGTGGCCTTACCTATGACCTTGGCGCCCATTTGGTTGATAACGCTATCAGTATCTTTGGCAGGCCGTTGAGCTATGAAAAAACTACCGCTGCATTCAGGCCAAACTCGCAGGTTGATGATTATTTCAATATCCACCTTAAATATCCTAATCAGCTTAATGTATACCTAACCTCGGGGTTGCTCATTGCCGAGCATACTTATGGCTTTGTGGTACATGGCACATTAGGCAGCTTTGTAAAAATGCGTACCGATGTACAGGAAGCACAGCTTGATGCCGACATGATGCCTACCGACGAAGGTTTTGGCATCGAACCCGAAGGCAGCGACGGTAAACTGGTGCTCATGGGGGCCGACGGGCAGAAGACCGTGGAATGGATAAAGTCACCCAAAGGTAATTATAACGGCATATTTGATGCCGTATATCATACCGTGCGCGAAAATGCGTTATTCCCGGTAACCGAGGAGCATGTTGCATGGCAAATTGAATTGCTTGAAAGCTAAAAATGTTGTAACTATGCTTATTAAATGCTAATTAAAATAATGAAGAAACTGTATTTACTGCTTTGTCTGATTATTGCCGCCGGGTGCAGCCAGGCACAAACGCCACCTGCTAATTCCGGCTTGCCGCCATATCACATCCTCACTACAGACAGTGTTTACGTTACTCCTGCCAACCTGAAAAAAAACAAACCGGTAATGGTGATCTATTTTTCGCCCGATTGCAGCCATTGCCAGCACCTGATGTATGATCTGAAACCCGAGCTGCCCAAATTAAAAAATGTGCAGATAGTGATGATCACTTTTATGCCGATGCTTAAAGGAATCCAAACTTTCCAGCGCGATTTTGATCTGGCCAAATACCATAACATCACCATTGGTACCGAAGGTTATACCTACCTGGTACAAAAATTTTATAGTGTACAAACCACTCCATACATCGCTATTTATGATAAGTATGGTAAATTATTTCAGTCGTACCCAAAAGTGCCAAAAATTCCGGTGCTGATGGAAACGCTTAAAAAGGTATAAAGTATTCAACGCTTATAAAAACCGGTTAAATAATATTGTTTAACCGGTTTTTTTGTTAACGCCCTGCTATCAGGGCAATCCTTCAATCCTATAAATCACGGTTCAAAATCAATCGGTGTAATCCCCAAAAAATCAAACCAATCAACGGTACCGATTACGCTTCATAATAGTTACCTTTGCGGCCAATATTTAAGTTGACGATGAAGAATACCGCATTAACCGATATCCACGTAAAAGCCGGTGCCAAAATGGTTCCATTTGCCGGTTACAACATGCCCGTTCAATACACAGGCATTAACGCCGAACACGAAACCGTGCGCAAGGCAGTTGGTGTTTTTGACGTAAGCCACATGGGCGAATTCATTTTAAAAGGAGAGAACGCGCTTGATCTGATTCAGCGGGTAACCAGTAACGATGCATCAAAACTATACGATGGCAAAGTGCAGTACTCATGCCTGCCGAATGAAAACGGCGGTATTGTTGATGATCTGCTGGTTTACCGGATCGACGAAAAAACCTATATGCTGGTGGTTAACGCTTCAAATATTGAAAAAGACTGGGACTGGATCTCCAAATACAATACCAAGGGTGTAGATATGAAAAACATATCCGACCGGACTTCATTGTTGGCTATCCAGGGTCCCAAAGCTGCCGAAGCTTTACAAAGCCTAACTGAGGTTGATCTGGTATCCATGGAATACTACACCTTTAAAAAAGGAACTTTTGCAGGTGTTGATAATGTGCTAATATCAGCTACTGGCTATACCGGTGCGGGCGGTTTTGAGATCTATTTTGAAAACCAATATGCGGAGCAGATCTGGGATGCAATTTTCAAAGCCGGCGAGCCTTTTGGTATTAAGCCAATTGGTTTAGGCGCACGTGATACCTTACGTTTGGAAATGGGTTTCTGCCTATATGGTAACGACATTGATGATAACACCTCACCGCTTGAAGCCGGCTTAGGCTGGGTAACCAAATTCAATAAAGAATTTACCAACGCTGAAGCATTGCAAGCTCAAAAACAAGCTGGTGTAAACCGCAAACTGGTAGGTTTTGAAATGATAGACCGCGGTATTCCACGCCATGATTATTTAATTGTTGACGCTGATGGCAATACCATAGGTAAAGTAACTTCAGGCACACAATCACCATCATTACAAAAAGCTATTGGTATGGGCTATGTAGATACCGCTTTCGCCAAAGAAGGCACCGAGATCTACATCAGCATCAGGGATAATAAAATTAAAGCGCAGATTGTAAAACCTCCGTTTTATAAAGCCCCCTAACCCCCTAAAGGGAGGAACGCTTTCAAACTCCCCTCTCGAGAGGGGGCGCGGAGGAAAGAGCGGTTGCAGGGGTGTGTTATACATCGTTTATTAGCGAATATTAACACACCCCTCCACCCCTCTCAAGAGGGGAATCGCGCAGCCCCGGCTTTTTATCTCTTTGTTATAATTCATTAATTTAAATTAAAAGATGTCTGAAAATACAACTACCCAAACTCCCCCTTCAGGGGGCTGGGGGGCACACGTTTGCCTAACCCCCGCATTACTGCCGCTTTTTAATGTGGAGGATTATATTGTAGTGGTTATTGATATTTTCAGGGCGACATCATCTATATGTTATGGTATTGAAAACGGTGCTGAGGCTATTATACCGGTATCACAAGTTGAGGAGTGTGCCGCGTATAGAGAGAAAGGGCTGGATTACCTTCTTGCCGCCGAGCGCGACGGATCGGTAGTTGATGGTTTTGATTTTGGCAACTCGCCATTTTCATATACTAAAGAAAAGGTAGCCGGTAAAACAATAGTGTTAACCACTACCAACGGCACACATGCACTGCATTTATCGCGCAGCGCAAAAAGAATTGTTATTGGTTCGTTCCTGAACCTTTCCGCTTTAAGCAACTGGATTAATACCCAAAACGAAAATGTGCTGCTGGTGTGTGCCGGCTGGAAAAACAATTTCAATTTGGAGGATACCCTGTTTGCCGGTGCCGTAATTGAGCAGTTAAAAGATAAAGGATTTGTACTGGACGATGCCGCCTTAGCCGCTAACGATCTTTTCCAGGTTGGTAAAAGCGATATCAACGGATATCTCAAAAAAACATCACACGGCGAACGCCTTAAAAAATTAGGCATCGAAAAAGATATCGAGTTTTGTTTACAGGTTGATTTGACAACTGCCATTCCTGTTTTGGAAGGGGAGAAACTGGTGAAGTTGGCGGTGTAATAAAAAACGTCATTGCGAGGCACGAAGCAATCCCAAACGATACAGGGCGGACCTGCCAATAGGGGATTGTTTCGTGCCTTACAGCAAAAATAGAAATCGTTGATGCCTCGAAAGAGCCGGCGTAAGTAAGCACCCCCTTTAGGGGGCGGGGGGGGCAGCAAACTCCACAAGCGCCTTTTCAATCCTGCTGATGGTTTCTTCTTTACCAAGCAGGGCGACAATATCAAACACATGTGGACCAAACTTGCCGCCAACCAGCATAATGCGGAAAGGCAGCATTACATCCCCAACTTTTAAACCTTTTTCTTCGGCAAGGGCTTTGAATTTAGCTTCCAGGTCATGCGCTTCAATAACTGCTTCGTTATTTAGCAAGGCGATAAACGCATGATAAAACGCTGTTTTGGCATCAGTCCATTTAGGTTTTACCGCGTTAAGGTCATACTCCCTGGGCTGCTCAAAAAAGAAACCCGCCTGCTGGTAAAAATCAGGCATTAGTACGCAACGGTCTTTAATTAAACCGATAACCTTGGCCAAATACTCATCATCATTAACGTTAACACCCTTATCAGCAAATACTTTTATAACATCTGACTTCAGACTTTCGACTTCAGACCTCTTAATCCACTCGGCATTGAACCATTTGGCTTTCTCAAAATCAAACTTGGCGCCCGATTTGTTAACGCGCTCTATCGAGAATTTTTCTATCAATTCGTCAAGCGTAAAAATCTCCTGCTCGGTACCGTCGTTCCAGCCCAAAGTTGCCAGCAGGTTCAGGAAAGCTTCCGGTAAAAAACCTAATTCACGGAAACCCGGCGTCAACTCGCCTGTTTTTGCATCAAACCAGTTCATGGCATACACCGGGAAACCCAGTCGGGCTCCATCACGTTTGCTCAGTTTACCGTGACCATCCGGTTTCAGGATTAACGGTAAATGCGCCCATTGTGGCATATCGGCCTTCCAGCCCAGATATTCCCAAAGCAGCAAATGTACCGGGGCCGACGGCAGCCATTCTTCGCCACGAAAAGCATGCGTGATCTTCATCAGATAATCGTCAACCACAACGGCCAGGTGATAAGTAGGCATGCCATCGGCTTTTAATAACACTTTATCATCAACCAGGCCGGTTTCAAAGCTCACATATCCGCGAATCATATCATTGAAACTCACTGTTTCACCCTCCGGCATTTTAATGCGGATCACATGCGGCGTACCTGCATCAAGCAAGGCATCAACCTCGTGCTGAGGCAATGAAAGCGAGTTTCTTAGGGTATGGCGATAGGCCAGGCCGTACTGAAAATTGGGGATCTCCTTCCGGTTTTTGTCCAGCTCTTCGGCGGTATCAAAGGCATAATAAGCATGCCCTTCCATAACCAGGCGTTCGGCATATTCGCGGTAAAGTGGTTTACGCTCGCTTTGGCGATATGGCGCGTAAGGGCCGCCGGCAACCGGGCTTTCGTCGGGCTGAAGGCCGCACCATTTAAGGCAATCTAAAATATATTCTTCGGCACCTTCCACATAGCGGGTTTGGTCGGTATCCTCAATTCGCAAAACAAAATCACCGCCATGTTTTTTGGCGTATAAATAGTTAAACAACACGGTGCGCACACCGCCAAGGTGTAAACCACCGGTAGGGCTTGGCGCAAAACGGACTCTTACTTTTTTATCGGTCATGATGGGGGCAAAGATATGTTATTAAGCGCAAAGCTTATAGTTGATAGATCATGGTTCATGGCATTATAAAAGAAATGGCGCTGCTATGAACAATGATCCATCAACTATGAACTACTAACAAAAATTATATTTTACAAAGCAATTTTACGTTATTTGGGCTGTGCCCAGCATGAACCCATATCAACAGAAAAAACGTTGGAAATATTTGCTCCTTGCCTTTGCAGTGGTAATTGCCAGCGGTTCGTTATTTTACACCAGCTACCTGGTAAAAAACATTGCCCGTTCTGAGCGTACCCGTGCCCAGGTTTGGGCCATGACTATGAGGCAGTTACTAAACTCAGACGATGACGATTTTTTTAGTTATGTAATTTCTGTTCGTGACAGTTTAACCGTCCCCGCAATTATCACCGACGAAAAAGGCGAAATTATTCTATGGCGCGGATTAGACACCACCAAAACCTACAACAAGCTCGAAGCCGAGAATAAAAAAGGAAAAAAATACGACCCAACATATTTTGAGAATGAGCTGCAATACATGAAAGGCCAGCACGCCCCCATAAAGTACAAAGTTTTGGGCGACGACAATTATGTTTACTATAAAGATTCTCCTTTACTTACGCAGCTCCGGCTATTTCCCTACGTACAGTTAACAGTAATTGCTATATTTCTATTGATGGCTTATACCGCCTTCAGTTCCTCACGTAAATCGGAACAGGACCAGGTTTGGGTGGGCCTGGCCAAAGAAACAGCACACCAGTTGGGGACCCCCATATCATCGCTCATGGCCTGGATTGAGCTAATGAAGGAAAAATTCCATGCCGAAGACGATGTTCTGATGGCGGAAATGGAAAACGACGTAAAGCGGCTGGAAATTGTAGCCGACCGTTTTTCAAAGATTGGCTCCAAGCCGGTATTGGAAGAACATGGTGTTTATGCCGTAGTAAAAGATTTTGTTGATTACTTCAAGGTACGTGTCAGCAAAAACATCAGTTTTGAAATGACAGGTAATCCTCACCTTAGGGCCGGGCTTAATATCCCCCTGTTTGACTGGGTACTGGAAAATTTACTGAAGAATGCCGTTAATGCCATTGACGGTAAGGGAACCATTAAGGTTGAGATTAGCGGCAATAAAGTTAAAAACCAGATTTTTATTGATATTACAGATACCGGCAAAGGCATTCCGCGCTCTAAGTTTGATACTGTTTTTCAGCCTGGCTATACCACCCGTAAACGCGGCTGGGGGCTGGGTTTATCGCTCACCAAACGGATCATGGAGAACTACCATAACGGGCAGGTTTTTGTAAAAGATTCGGAAATAGGTAAAGGAACAACTTTCAGGATAGTACTAAAAAACACGCGCAATGATAACAAAACCAAAACCAGGTGATTATTCACCATTTGCAGCGGGATATGTGGGCCTTGTTGGCGACAACGATGTAATTAACATGCTTGAACAGCAAATGGATACCAGCTACCAGCTATTCAGTGGTTTAACCGATGAGCAGGGACTATATGCTTATGCACCCGGCAAATGGACAGTTAAGCAGGCGTTGGGCCATATGATTGATACCGAACGTACCTTTGCCTATCGTGCCCTCGTATTTTCGCGCAATCATATCGAACTGCCAGGCTTTGACCAGGATGTTTATGTTAACAATACCGATTTCAACAGCCAAAATATACAAGACCTTGCCGAAGAGTTCCGTGCATTGCGCCAGGCAAACCTTTATATGATTAAAGCATTCAGCAATGAGCAGCTAAATCGTAACGGTATTGCCAGCAACCATTTGTTTACCGTTGCCGCATTTGTATTTATGCTGGCCGGGCATGAGCGCCACCATTTAAATCTATTTAAAGAGCGGTACGGGATAGGGTAAGGTATTTATATCGCACATCGTAAGGCCATTAAACATAAAGACTTACGAAATTTTTAAAACTTCGTAAGTCTGGGCTCTCCAACCTGCCCGGGGGCGATTTTTTATTTCTCTTTGTACAATTCTTCTTTATCCAGCACTTCTCTTTTCTCGATGCGGTATGATAAAAACAAGCCGGCCCCTCCAAAAATAGCGATCAATGCTACGTATAAAAAGAAAACATCATCGTCAAAACTATTGAATATGCCACGGTTTAAAACGTAGGCCAAAAATAGCCCGATACCCGAACCAATAAGCAGTAAGCCCCATTTTAAATTTTGGTAAGGAGCCGATTGCGGTTTATAACTCCTCGGATCCATGTTTCGTTCAATCATAGCTAATTTCTCCCGTTTGTTTAAGTAAACGATCCCGAAGATCATTGCGAATAAGCTGAGGGGTATTATAATTCCTGCTAATACGCCCAATTCACCTGCGCCCATAATATTTGTTTTTTTAATTAAGTTAATACTGTTTTTTCTCTCTATAAACACGCCATTGCGGTGTATTTGTAAGCTATGACCACATGTTTTTTAAACAGGTTACACCCTGATTGAAAAAAATTATTACTCCCTTTTAGGAGGGCGGATGGCATTTATTAACTTTGCTTTAATGATAAGTGCGGCTACTCCTTTTAACCTGCTGGGGCAGGATCTTTTATTATTACCACAAAAAGCTATTTACTGGCAGCAGCAAAGCGCCCTGATAATTGCCGATGTGCATTTGGGCAAAGTGGGCCATTTCCGTAAGGCCGGCATAGCAATACCGCGGGATATGGAGCAAAGTGACCTGGCCGTACTTTCCGATCTTATTTATGAACACAAGCCGGAAAAGTTAATTTTTTTGGGCGATCTGTTCCACAGCGATATGAATAACGATTGGGATTGGTTTATCCTTTGGCGCAGCCAGTTCCCCGCGTTACAGATCATGCTGGTCCGCGGCAACCATGATATCATTGCAGATAAGCATTATCATAACCTGAATATCGAACTGCACGACGAACTGTTGATCGGCCCCTTCCTCATGATGCACCATCCGATTGCCAATGACCGGGACGAAAAAGCGGGTTACGTTTTTTGCGGGCATATCCACCCTGGGGTAAACTTAAGCGGCCGGGCACGTCAAAGCATTACATTGCCTTGCTTTGCCTTCGGCAATAAACAGGGAATTTTACCATCCTTCGGAAAATTTACCGGGCGGGTAGCTATCCGGAGCCTTCAAAACGACAGGATCTTTGCCGTTTTGAAAGATAAGGTTGTGGCTATAGCCTGATTTTTATCTACAAAATGCACTAAATCCATCGAATTCCCTGTCATAGTATTGTATTTGGTTGTTGAATACCAGGACATTATTTTAGATTGATTCTAAATAGCTTTTTGGTCTCCAATAAGCCAAAACCTCTTCTATGTTTTGTTATTTAATAAATACTTTTGCCTAATAAATCCAATTCATAATGAGCGAATTCAAACAAACCTTAAACTCGTCGCTGGGCAAAAAGCTGATCATGGCTTTAACAGGCTTGTTTCTGTGTACCTTTTTAATTGTGCACGTAGGCGGCAACCTGTTGTTGTTTAACAACGATAACGGTTTCAGTTTTAACGTGTATGCCAACTTCCTTACGCATTTTCCGCCTATTGAAGTTATAGCATACCTGTTGTACCTTTCCATTTTAGTGCATGCACTATACGGTTTGATCCTGACTGTCAAGAACCGTAAAGCCCGCCCTGTACGTTATGCGGTAGCGGCAAAATCTGATGCCTCATGGTCATCAAAAAACATGGGCCTGCTTGGTTCAGTCCTGTTCCTGTTCATAGTTATCCACATGGGCGATTTCTGGTTCCGTTACCATAACGACAAAACCATGGGCTTTAAAGAGTACCGTACCGATTTGGCAACAGGCGAAACAAAGGTTAGCGATTACACACCGGCCAATGCCGAATTCAGCCACTCGGTATCAACCGAAAACAATGTGGAAGTTGTAAGGTTAAAAGACCTGCACGCGCGTGTTGCTTACAGTTTCAGCAACATTATCTACGTTATATTTTACGTAATAGCCATGGGTGCTGTAGCATTTCACTTGTTACATGGTTTCCAGAGCGCGTTCCGTACGCTGGGCTGGGTACACCGTAAATATACACCGGTAGTTTACTTTATTGGTACATGGCTGTTTGCAGTTATCATTCCGCTGCTTTTTGCCGCCATGCCGGTTTATTATTACTATTTATCAACCCAGGGAGCTCACTAAGTTTAGCTGGCCAAAAGCCACAAACATAAATACAAAGAAGAGATGACATTAGATGCTAAAATTCCTCAAGGCCCATTAGCCGAAAAATGGAGCAAGCATAAATTTGATCTGAAGCTGGTTAACCCCGCCAACAAGCGTAAATACGATATTATCATTGTAGGTACCGGTTTGGCAGGCGCTTCGGCAGCTGCCACTTTAGGCGAGCTGGGTTACAACGTTAAGGCATTTTGTTTCCAGGACAGCCCACGCCGTGCACACTCTATTGCTGCACAGGGTGGTATCAATGCCGCTAAAAATTATCAGAATGACGGTGACAGCGTTTTCCGTTTATTTTACGATACCATTAAAGGTGGTGATTACCGCGCCCGCGAAGCCAACGTTCACCGTTTGGCCGAGGTTTCGGTAAACATCATTGACCAGTGCGTTGCACAAGGTGTACCTTTCGCCCGCGAATACGGCGGCTTGTTAGACAACCGTTCATTCGGTGGTTCGCAGGTATCGCGTACATTTTACGCGAGGGGACAAACAGGACAGCAGCTTTTATTAGGTGCCTACTCTGCCCTTAACCGCCAGATCCATGCGGGTAAAGTAAAAATGTACACCCGCCACGAAATGTTAGATGTAGTAACTATCGATGGCCATGCCAAAGGTATTGTTACCCGTAATATGCTCACCGGCGCTATCGATACGCATGCAGGCCACGCGGTATTATTATGTACCGGTGGTTACAGCAACGTATTCTACCTGTCAACAAACGCCATAGGTTCAAACGTAACGGCAGCCTGGAGGGCACACAAACGTGGTGCTTTCTTTGGTAACCCTTGCTATACTCAAATTCACCCAACCTGTATCCCTGTAACCGGCGATCATCAGTCTAAGTTAACGCTGATGTCTGAGTCGCTGCGTAACGACGGTAGGGTATGGGCCCCAAAAACTGTTGAAATTGCCGAGCAACTGCGCAAAGGCACATTGAAGGCAGACCAGGTTAAAGAGGATGACCGCGATTACTTCCTTGAACGTAAATATCCTGCTTTCGGTAACCTTGTTCCGCGCGACGTGGCTTCACGTAACGCCAAGGAAATGGTTGAAGAAGGCAGAGGTGTAGGAGGTTCTGGTTTCGCGGTATTCCTTGACTTTGCCGATGCTATTAAACGTTTAGGCGAAGAAACCGTTAAAGCCAAATACGGTAACCTGTTTGATATGTACATCCAGATCACCGACGAGAACCCATACAAACAACCAATGCGTATTTACCCTGCGGTTCACTATACCATGGGCGGCCTTTGGGTTGATTATAACCTGAGCACTACAATCCCTGGTTTATATGCTTTAGGCGAATGTAATTTCTCCGATCACGGCGCAAACCGTTTGGGTGCATCTGCATTGATGCAGGGTTTATCAGACGGATATTTCGTGATCCCTTATACCCTTGGCGATTACCTGGCTAAGATTGGTCCTAAAAAGGTTGATACCAACCACCCGGCGTTTGAAAAAACCAGGCAGGATGTAATTGCCCACGTAAACAAACTATTGTCGTTAAAAGGCACTAAAACCACTAACGAATACCACCGCGAACTTGGCCACATTATGTGGGAGTACTGCGGTATGGCCCGTACCGAGGAGGGCCTGAAAAAAGCCAAAGGCCTGATCCAGGCTTTGAAAGCCGATTTCTGGAAAAATGCTATCGTAACCGGCGAAAACGAAGAAGTAAACGCTTCGTTAGAAAGAGCTGGTCGCGTGGCCGATTTCATTGAACTTGGCGAGCTGATGATTGACGACGCTTTAATGCGTAAAGAATCATGCGGTGGCCACTTCAGGGTTGAATCGCAAACTGCAGATGGTGAAGCACTTCGCGATGACGAAAACTTCGCGTTTGTTGCAGCCTGGGAATTCAAAGGTGAAAACCAACCAGAAGAGTTACATAAAGAGCAACTGACATTTGAAGCAGTTCACCTGTCTCAAAGAAACTATGCTTAATTAGAGAATGGTTGATTAGGTGGTTGATTAAGTTAAAACCACTCACCGAATTAACCACTCACCCAATCAACAAAACAACGATAACTCAAATCTAAAACAAAGATGAGTAACGGAAATATGAACCTGACGCTTAAAGTATGGCGTCAAAAAAATGCTCAAACCGCGGGTAAATTTGTAAGCTACAAAGCCGAAAATATTTCGCCTGACATGTCGTTCCTTGAAATGCTCGACGTGGTTAACGAAAGCCTGATTCACAAAGGCGATGAGCCAATTAACTTTGATCACGACTGCCGCGAAGGTATTTGCGGGATGTGTTCATTATATATCAACGGTCACCCGCACGGACCAAAACGCGGTATCACTACCTGCCAGTTGCACATGCGTACCTTTCACGATGGCGAAACTATCACCATTGAGCCATGGCGCGCTCAAGCATTCCCGGTCATAAAAGACTTAGCGGTTGACCGCTCTGCCTTCGACAGGATCCAACAAGCTGGTGGGTATGTTTCGGTAAACACCGGTGGTGTACCTGATGGTAACGCTATTCCAATTCCTAAAGTTATTGCTGATGAAGCGTTCAACTCGGCTACCTGTATTGGTTGCGGAGCCTGCGTTGCTGCCTGTAAAAATGCCTCGGCTATGTTGTTCGTATCGGCTAAGATCACCCAGTTAGGCTTATTACCGCAAGGTCAGCCGGAGCGCTATCGTCGCGTGCAATCAATGGTTGCCCAGATGGACGAGGAAGGTTTTGGCAGCTGTACCAACACCGGTGCCTGCGAAGCCGAGTGCCCTAAGGAAATTAAATTGACTAACATTGCCCGTATGAACAACGACTATTTTAGCGCGAAACTGTTCAGGGAAGAAGAAGTACATGAGCAAGGTCATTAATTGATCTTCTGTTAGGATATAGTAAACGGCCCGGCTTGTCCGGGCCGTTTTATGTTTTATTCAGTAGTTGTTAAAACGGGTTTAAATAAAGTAAGACAATAAAAAACGCTCATCCGTTTTTGGAAATAAGCATACAAATCTTTTTTTATCCGGCTTAAGGCTTAAAACTTAAAACTTCCGGCTTACTCCTCTCCAACCAGCTTAAATACCATCCCATCCATGTCTTCGGAGATCCTGATCTGGCAGGCCAGCCGACTTGCAGGTGGAGCGTAGGGGAGCGTATCCAATACGTCGAGCTCGGTATCCGTAGCAGTAAAATATTCCTCGGGGCCTTCTATTACCTGTACGTGACAGGTAGCACAAAGCGCCATGCCGCCGCAGGTGGCCAGTATATCGTATTCAGATGCCTTCAGTACTTCCATCAGGCTCAGGTTTATGCCTTCCGGAATTTCAACGGCCCTGCTGCCTCCGTCGCGGTCAATTATGGTTAAATTTATCATGGCTAAAAAGCGCTTACACCGTAAACGGTGGTGTATTTAAAACTCAGTTTTTGCTCGGGGTAAACATATTTGAAAGCACTTTGGGCCATTAAAGCACTTTCATGAAAACCGCAGAGTATCAGCTTAAGCTTACCCGGGTAGGTATTGATATCGCCAATGGCATAAATGCGCTCAATATTGGTGCTGTAATCAACTGTATTTACCGCGATGGCTGATCTGTCGATATTCAACCCCCAATCGGCAATAGGGCCGAGTTTGGGGCTAAGGCCGAATAAAGGAATGAGATGGTCGGCTTCAATATGGCTTACCTGCTGATCCCGGTCAAGCAGGGTGATCTCCTGCAGGCGGTCATCGCCAGTTAAGGCAACTACATTTGATTTAAGGATCAGGTCGATTTTGCCTTCCCTGGCCAGTTCAAATACCTTTTCGGCACTATCAGGTGCTCCGCGAAAAGTATCCCCCCGATGAACCAGTGTAACCCGCTCGGCTACATTGCTTAGAAAAACGGCCCAGTCCAGGGCGGAATCGCCGCCACCTGCAAGCACCACTTTTTTATCCCGGAAATGTTCGGGATTTTTCACCATGTAGGCTACGCCTTTTCCCTCAAAATCCGTAAGACGGTCAATTTCTGGTTTGCGGGGTTCAAAACAGCCAAGGCCGCCGGCAATTACTACTACCTGGCAATGTACGAGCGTACCATCGTTAGTAATGATGTTATAGGAACCGTCATCATTGCGTTGCAGGTTTTCTACCCGCTCGCCCAAACTAAAGGTTGGGTGAAACGGGGCTATCTGCAGCATCAAATTATCCACCAGTTGCTGTGCGGTAACATCAGGATAACCTGGAATATCATAAATAGGTTTATGCGGATAAATTTCGGAAAGCTGGCCGCCAACCTGTGGCAGCACATCAATAAGGTGGCAGCGCATTTTTAGCAGCCCGGCTTCAAAAACAGCAAATAAACCAACAGGCCCCGCGCCTATAATGCAGATATCGGTAGTAATTTTTTCCATGTATGATCGCCTTTGATTCAGCAATCAAATTTGCCGCTAAACTAACTGGCAATCAAATGATATAAAGTAATATGCGATTACTTTAAGTTATAATTAGCAAGGCAAAAACGTTTGAAAAGCTCAATCAATTTACTGTGTTTGCCATGCAATTGAATGAACTGAAAAGTGCGGAAAATCTCTAATCCTTTAACATCAATAATGGTGAGCTCGTTGTACTTTAACTCGCTTACTACCGATTGAATGGAGAGAAATGTCGCTGTTTCTGAGTATAAAAGGTATTGTTTTATGGCGATGCTACTCTCCAGTTGAATCTCGATGTTCAGGTCTTTAGGGTTGATCTGCACGGCGGCCAGGGCATTGAAGATAACATCCAGGGTACCCGATCCGGCTTCCCTTAAAACCAGCGGAATGGCAGGTAATTGTTTAGGAGTGATCTCGGTCTTTTTGGATAACTTATTGTTAGCACTGGTCACCAGTACAATTTCATCTTTAATAAAATCGGTATAGGATAATTGCGGCGAATGGGCAGCCCCTTCTACAATGGCAATATCTATTTTTTCGGCCAGTACCAGCTGCGAGATCTGATCGGTATTGGCCTGGATAAAATTGAAAGTAACCTTGGGATATGTTTTTTTAAACATAGCCAACAGTTTGGGCAAAATAGTTTGCGCCACGGTGGTACTGGCCCCTATGTGCAGTGTACCGGCTTCCAGGTTGTTAAGCTGTGCCAGTTCAGTTTCCAGGTCGGTATAGGTTTGGAAAATCTTTTCGGCATATTTTTCAAGGATCTTGCCGGCGGTGGTAAGGGAAATATTATTGCCGTTTCGCTTAAACAGCTGTACGCTGAGCTGCTGCTCCAGTTCCTTGATATGCTTAGTGACCGCGGGCTGGGTAATAAATAACTCGGATGCAGCTTTGGTAAAGCTTAACCGTTGTGCAACCGTATAAAAAACCTTCAGCCTGAAATCAAATATCATTGGGCCAATTTAGGAATAAATAGTTTATCCGGTATGGCATTGTGAGTAAGCATCAAGGCAACCTGAAAAAAAATAGTTATGACATAAGGAATTTATTTTAAGGATGTTCTGCGAGGGCAGCGTTAGGGATTGCAGTGAAAAGCCCACAGCGTGGGTTGGGATTGTGTGAAGGAAAAGCGAGGACTTGTAACGGAAAGCCCGGGCCGCAGGCAACGCCCATTTTATAAAATTGATTTAAAATATACCGATAATCAATAATTTGCAATCACGTCATTATGCGGCGCGGCAATCACATACTATACGGAGCGGCTATGCTTCCGTGCGATTGCCAGGCTGCTTAATGACATAATTAAAAAATGGGGTCATGCTGAGCCCGTCGAAGTATGGCTGGCAGGCCTCTCCGCACGAGTCTTCGACAGGCTCAGACTGACAGGCCCTCTTTTGTCATTTCACCTTCAGAGGCCCCGGATTTAAACACTCAGCATGACAAGCCCTCCACACCTATTGTCATTTCACCTTCGGAGGCCTCCGGATTTTACCTACTCGCGGACGAAATAAAGTTACACCGATGTGCTTATTTAACTTGTAGCCAATTGCGGGCTGGCATTCTTACGTTTCAGGATCAAAGCTGCTATCAGCGCAATCACCAGGCCAACGGGCAGTATCTCCATGTAAGTAAGCACGATTACGCCGAAGGGGCTTTTGTACATATTAACATAACCGGCCATGCTTGCTTCCTGTTGCTTAAGTTCGGCAGCCGTAGCACCATGGGCTTTGGCTTCCCTTAAAACATGGGCGACGTATTTGGTCATAAAATCGGGGTAAAAGTTATAGAACTCTATTAACCACACAATCACATAAACTGTTGAGGTGATCAACACAATGTAAAGACCGATCATAAAAGCTTTGCCGAAACTAATTATGCCTTCGTTGTATTTGTCACGGTAATTTTTGATGGCTACAAATATCAGCGAAAACGCCAGCAACATGGAGCCATAGCCCACCCACATGTTGCCCTGAAAGTTGGGGTTGTTATAGCAAAGGGCTCCCGAAATTCCCCCGGTAGCAGCAATGATCAGGCCGGAGATTGATCCAAAAACAAATACATTCTTTTTCATATCGTTTATATTTTGATAGAGCAAATTTGGCTTGTCAGAAACTTTTCCGGCTCATACTTTAGGGTGATTTTGGAAAATATGCTGCCATTAGTACTAAAGTATGAAGCGGGTTAAGGAATAATGCTGAGCCGCTTCCCCATTTCCACGGCCTGGGTGCGGCGTTTAACCTCCATTTTTTCAAACACCTTTGCCGAATGTGTTTTGATGGTATTCAACGATACAAATAAGCGCTCTGAAATTTCCTGGTTACTAAATCCTTCGGCCATCAGCTGCAAAACTTCCAGCTCGCGTTTACTGAGCCCGAGTTTATCAAGTTCGGTTTGATTGATGGTAAATTCGGGGCCGTTGTTAATGTAAACCTGCTTTTCTACAACAACTGTTTTGGGTTTGGTAAGTTTAAGTGCCAGCCAAATTCCTAATACGGTAAAAAATACTGCTATGGCACCCATGTAAATTTCATAGGCATTATCAACAATGATCAGTTTAAGTTCAAGCCATTTCAGCAAAAACAATAGCAGCGCGAGTGCTACCGCGTACAGTATGGTATGTTTGTTTTTTGCCAATAAATTTGAAGCCATGTTATGATCACCGATTGATCTTAAAATTAGGATTATTTAAGATAACCAGAAAAGCACACAAAACAAAAAAGCGGAAAAACATCCCGCTCTTAAATTTATAATCTGTCAAGGGCAATCCCTTAATCCTGAAAGCCCTGGCTTCGTTTATTCATCAGCTTTAGCCGCGTCTTTCTTAGCTTTTTTATCGGCTTTTAATTTTGCATAGGCTTTTTGTTGTTCGGGGGTGAAAATCTTGTTTAAGCCGGTGGCAGTACGTTGTTTAATCTTTTGATCGGCCAGGTGGCTGGTCTTTTTATCCTGTTTCAGTTTTTTCAGGCTATCGATACTTGTTGCCTGGGCAAGCAGGATAACGTTCACTTTTTTAGCCTGGTCGGCGGTAAGTTTTAAGTTTTTTTGCAGGTGCTCGGTTTTGTTGGCCGCTTTTTGAGCAGGCGTTTTTTCAACCTTTTGTTGTGCATTGGCTGCGAAATTTAGTCCGCAGGCAAGGGCCAGCAGCATCAGTAGTTTTTTCATATTTTTTGTTTTTTGCAGATAATTAATTTATTGACAATATAGATGAGTTTTAGTTTAAATAGACATGCATATAAGTTTCTTTGACAATTAAATTAAACCAAAGGGCTTTTTCATGGTCACACTAATGCAAAAGTTAAATTTTTAATTTAATAACCCGGATACTATGAAAAAGGCTGTTAAGTACTGGTGTGGCTTTGTTATGTTGTTGTGTTTGTTTACCGTATTTACTGCCTTTTTGCCGGGCTATCCTATTGCAAGTTTAAAATTTCCCTATAAACGGGCGGGTTTAACACCCGAACAGGCCGCGGCTCATTTACTGAGCCGTTTTACTTATGGGGCAACCCCGGGCGAGGTAGAAGAGGTATCCAAAATTGGCCCTGAAAAGTGGTTTGCCCAACAGTTGGATGCCCAACTCCCGGATGATTCCCTCAATCAACTTTTAAATAAATATGATGCCGTAAAACTGAGCAATACAGAAGTTGTTGCCCAATACCCCAAAGGCGCGCAGATTTTGCGAATGGCTATCAGAGATGGGGTAGTTAACAAAGATTCGGTAAAAACAGATCGCAAAGCTTATCGCGATCAGTTGCAAAACTACATGCAGCAAAATGGATTAAAGCCCGAGCAGGAGCTGTTACGCCAATTCATCAATCAAAAAATATTAAGAGCAGGTTACAGCAATAATCAATTACAGGAAGTAATGACCAGTTTCTGGTTCAATCATTTCAATTTATCTATAGTAAAAAACGACTGTTCGCAATATATCCCCGCTTATGAGCGCGATGTGATCCGCCCGAACGCGTTAGGGAAGTTTAACGATCTGTTATTGGCCACTGCCAAATCGCCGGCCATGCTATATTACCTGGATAATTTTAGCAGCTCGGGGAATAAGGACAATATGGAGCAAAGTAACAGGCCAATCCGCCGCCGGCTGATGCAGCAAATGCAGGGTGCGGATACAGGTCGTTTTGCCAATATGCCCAAACTAAACAAAGCGAAAAAAGCACAGGGGCTTAATGAAAATTATGCCCGCGAGGTAATGGAACTGCATACCCTTGGCGTTGACGGCGGCTATACCCAGCAGGATGTTACCCAGGCGGCTAAAGTACTTACCGGCTGGTCGGTTTACCCGATGGGCACTTACGGACAAGCAGGCCAAAAACTCATGAACCGTATTGGGGATGAAAAACTGCAAAGCCGTGGTTTTGTACATGAGGGCGATTTTCTGTTTAACCCTGACAAGCATGATAGCGGCGAAAAGACGGTATTAGGCCATCATTTTGCTGCCGGGGGCGGGTACGAGGAGGGCGTGCAACTGCTTAATATGCTGGCACATCAACAAGCTACGGCAAGGTTTATAGCAAAGAAAATAGCTGTGCGCTTTGTGAGCGATAACCCGCCGCAAAGCCTTATTGATAAAATGGCCCGTACCTTTATGAATAAGGATGGTGATATTAAACAGGTACTGATCACCATGGTTAATACGCCTGAATTTTGGAGCGCTGCAGCCGTAAGGGAAAAAACTAAATCGCCTTTTGAACTGGCCATAGGCTCGGTACGTTCATTGCATGCCGATATTATCCAGCCTTACCAGTTGTTTAACTGGATCAATAAAATGGGCGAAAAAATGTACTATTACCAGGCCCCAACAGGCTTCCCCGATAAAGGCCAATACTGGATTAATACCGGCGCGCTGCTTAACCGTATGAACTTCGGTTTGGCGCTGGCATCGGGCCGGATCCCCGGCGTAAAGGTTGATCTTGCAGCACTCAATAATCATCACGAGCCCGAAAGCGCACAAGCCGCACTTGTCACCTATAGTAAAATCATTATGCCGGGCCGTAAGCTTGATGAAACCATCAAACGGCTTACCCCCATGCTTAACGATCCCAAACTTATGGAAAAGGTTGGCGAAGCCAGCGCTAAAACTCCTGCAGCAACCTCGGTACCAGTAGCTGCCAATGATGAAATAATGGATCAGCAGGCGGGTTTAAAAGGCAAACGAAAAAATAATTTTATAGCGATGCAAAGCACCTCCGGCAATAATTCTATGCTGGCGCAGGTGGTTGGCGTTATCATTGGTTCACCCGAATATCAGAGGCGTTAATTGCAGGAGGATTTAAAAATGGTATCAAGAAGAGGCTTTTTAAAATCGGGCGGACTGGCCCTTTTAGGTGTAGGATTGCTGGGCGGCATACCCGGTTTTTTAGCCGAGGCAGCCGCAAGCGAAAAAATTTTATCGCCCTATAAAAAGAAAAAAACGCTGGTATGTATCTTTCAGCGGGGAGCTATGGATGGCCTGATGGCCGTTACCCCGTTTACTGATGATTATTTGAAAGCTGCCCGGCCAAACCTGTTCATGTCGGCTGCCAAAAGTGGCACAGGTAATCCGCTGATAGACCTGGACGGGCGTTTTGGTTTGCACCCCGCCATGAAGGCCTTTGAACCCATGTTTCGCGAAAAACGTTTGGGCATTGTTCACGGCATAGGCTCGCCTAATAATACCCGCTCGCATTTTGATGCGCAGGATTATATGGAATCGGGCACTCCATTCAATAAAGGTACCTCAAGCGGCTGGCTTAACCGGGCTGTGGGTTTGCTTGGGCATGACGCGCTTACCCCGTTTACAGCCGTGAGCATGACATCGGCCATGCCACGTTCTTTTTATGGCGACAATCCCTCGGTAGCCATCAGCAATCTCCAGGATTTTGCCATTCAAATGCGGGGCAACCCTGCCGGAGCCAATATCGCGGCAAAAAGTTTTGAAGATCTGTATGATCAAACCGCGTCAGGCTTACTGAAACAAACCGGAAAGGAAAGTTTTGAGGCGATGAAAATGCTGCAGAAAACCGATGTTAAAAATTATACACCGGCCAATGGCGCTGTTTACCCCAGCTCGGCATTGGGCAATTCGCTGAAACAAATAGCCCAGCTCATCAAAATGGATGTGGGACTGGAAGTTGCCTTTGCCGAATCAAACGGTTGGGATACCCACTTTAACCAGGGAACCGAAAACGGCATCTTCGCCCGGAACGTTGCCGACCTAAGCAACAGCATAATGGCCCTGTGGACCGACCTGGGCACCTACCAGGACGATGTTACCATAATGACCATGACCGAGTTTGGCCGTACCGTGCATCAAAACGGGACTGGTGGTACCGATCATGGTCGCGCTTCATGTAACTTTATTTTAGGTAATGATGTAAGCGGCGGTTTAGTGTATGGCGATGTAAAGCCGCTCGCCGTTGAAAACCTTGAAGATGGCCGCGACCTTGCGGTAACTACCGACTTTAGAAGTGTGTTCAGCTCAGTAGCTGATAAGCATCTTGCGATAAATAATGATCATATACTGTTTCCTGACTGGAAAGGGGATAGGGTGAATGTAATGAAGGGATAAAAGCAGGCTGCCGCGGTTTTAGCGATAGCATAACCCGTGATTGGATATCCCCGAAGTTTCCAACTTCAGCTCATTCACTGGCCCAAGTTGTGCGATAACGTAAATCGGCCTAAAACCGGGCAACGCATTTTGCCTGTGAAAGCAATAACTTTTAGCCATTAAAAATGGTGGCGCCGTTTTGTCAGTACTTTTTTCCAAAAACATTTTAGGTTTATTTTTGCTCAAAAAATATCAAAAAATCAGTAGCATAAAAGCCTTCGAAAAAACACTGTTGAAATATTGACTTTATATTCTCTAAAGTTTTAATCATTGATTGTCAGTTATTTAAAGATGTTTCACTAAAAATATTAAAGCATTGATTATCAGTGCTAATAGTGTTTTAATGCGTTTCGTGTTTCACTCTTAAAATTTGGAACATGATGTTGTTTCTGAAAAAGGGCCTGAGGGTTTTTCTAATTTTTTATGGGGAATTAAAATTTGGGGACACCGCATTTGTTACAATCGATTCGTATGCACACCTCAACCGCTTTGATACATATCGACTAAAAACTGAATCAGTTTTGATAACAGCTGTTTATAGTTTGTATCTAAATTTGTTTAAATCGATACGCCCATGAAAAAATTTGCCTGGCTGTTATGCTTCCTGTTACCCGGCCTGGCGGTTTCGGCCCAACAAATTAAGGGGAGCTATGCTATAAAAAATGAGCAAACCGGGATGCTGTTACGGGTTAAAGACGCACATTCAGAAAATGGTACCCCACTGGTTGCTTACTATCCCGAAAACTGGAAATGCATGACCTGGAATTTTAAACATGTTGCAGGGAATACCTATCAGCTTCAGAATTTGCTTACCAATAAAACATTCCAGCCTAAGGGCGATGCTGATGTAAACGTAGCTTTAGAGGAACAACCGCTTAACACGAACAGCGCCATTCAGCAATATGAGTTTGAGGCGATAGATAATGATACTTTCATGATCAAATTGAAAGGGACAGACTTATACATTACGCCATCTGATAAAAAGGGGGCAGTTAACTCACAGATAGTTTTAGCTAAAAAGACAAATACAAAAGACCAGTATTGGGATATTTACGAACAATCGCCTACCATGTGATGCACTATTAAAGATGCTGTGTGCTAACCGGTAATATTATAACCAGGCCTTGAAATAGGATTGCGCAACTGTATCTGCCTGCAACAGTATGTTAATCAGCCGTAAATATAAGACTCAAGAAACCGCTATCTCGTCGGTAACAACTGTGTTTTTTACCGCCGAAAAGAAATCCCACGCTTCCCGTTTGGGCTGCATATCGATTTTCCACTTGATGCGGTCAATTGTGGTATTTGCCTTAGCGCTGATGACATCGTTCTTTTTAATGATAGCTGCCATAAATTCAATGGGGCTGTTGATCCCTTTTATGGTAAGGATGCCGGTCACTTTAAAGTTGGTTGATTGGCCGACGCGTGTAATTTCTTCAACAACCATGGTTGCTTCCGGGTACCGGTCTACTGCAAAAAAGCCTTCTTTTTTCAATTCTTCATCTACCTTTTTATTCCCGGCCGCATCGGCATGATCGGTACTTTGCATGGTATTCATATTCAGGCTAAAGGTGCCGTTTTTTGGTTCACCGCCAGCCGTATACCCCAGGCTGCCCGATTTAAAAAGCAGATAGCCGTAATGGCCGCCCATAGTTTTGCGGGTATCCCATAAAACTTTACTTTTTTTAATATCTAAATGGTAGGTTTGCTGTGCAGAGGCCGGGAGCAGGGCCATGGACAGCAACAGGATAATTGCGTATTTTCTTAACATACATAAGTGATTTATTTGGCAAACCTACTCAGCTTCAGCGCGTTTGTTATTGTCGATATTGTAAATAAAATTGTAAACTTTGTAAATTAAATCTCCGGGAATATGGCCGGTTCCAAACTACCAATGAATAAGACAACCAAACGCTTGCTGGGGCTTGGGTCCCTGCTGCTCATGACCCTTGTATGTGTTGCTTTCAGCTTTACCGGTAAGGACGACTTTGATATGGCCCGGCAGGAAATTCTGCTCCGGAAAATTGGGCATGAGGTGCTATTATATTCGGGGGATAGTACATCGCGGGTGATGCCGGTGCAAAAGGTTGCTGAAAATGAGTACGAGTTACGGTTTGAGAATGAGTTTTCTTTTCAGCCCGATTCGCTCGAAAAAGCAATTAGCAGCGCGCTGGCAAAAGACAACCTGGCTAACGACTATATTGTGAGCGTTTTGAATTGTACAGGGAAGGATGTGATATTTGGCTATGCTATATTCAAAAATAAAAAAGATAACATAATGCCCTGCTCCGGGCGAAAACAGCCTAAAAGGTGTTACGTGATCAACCTCAAATTTAAAAGCCAGGGATTGAATATGCCCTCAAAAGGCTATCTAATTGGCGGGATACCTTTATTGGCATTTATCGGACTTGTAATTTCAATGTCGGGTAAAGGCCGGAAAAATACAGTTGTAAACAGCCCTGCCCCGGATAATGGTTTTAAAATAGGTAATATTATATTTATCCCGGCCAGGCGGCAGCTGCAAAGTGACGGAATAATTACCGAACTTACCTTAAAAGAAAATAAACTGCTGCTCATCTTTGCCCGGTCGCCAAATGAGATCATTGAAAGGAGCAGGCTTCAAAAAGAGATTTGGGAGGATGAGGGCGTAATTGTTGGCCGGAGCCTTGACATGTTCATATCAAAACTGCGAAAAAAACTGGAGCATGATCCGGCTATTAAACTGGTGAATATACACGGCAAGGGATATAAGCTGGAAATCAACGGGTAATTACTTTTGTAACTACAAGCTTCACTGTATATATGTACAGATAAGTTGTTACTGTTTAAATGCAATAACGTGGTTTTATAAATGATTTGCAGCGACGATAAACGTCATCAAGCTTTCCGTCAAAAAAAATAGCCGATTTATCGCATCCAGGTAAATTTCGATACGATTTTGAAAGGCTCTTCCTTAATTCACTATTTTTGGATGCCGGCCAGCTTTACTTGCGGATATAATAAACATCTAAAGAAAAGCCTAAAGGCATTACATTGATAATCATTTGCTAAAAACGCCCTGCATCTTCAGCGCTTTATTAATCACCATAATTGAAAAACAAAATGAGTAAAATTACAGTAAAAGACGGAACCGAAATTTATTACAAGGACTGGGGAACCGGGCAACCATTAGTTTTCCATCACGGCTGGCCTCTATCTGCCGACGACTGGGATGCCCAGATGTTCTTTTTCCTTGAGCAAGGTTATAGGGTGATTGCCCATGACCGCCGCGGCCACGGACGTTCAAGCCAAACCGCCACAGGTAATGAAATGGATACCTACGCAGCTGACGTTGCCGAGCTTGTTGAGGCGCTTGACCTGAAAGGTGCAATCCACATTGGTCACTCTACAGGTGGCGGAGAGGTTATCCACTACGCTGCGAAATATGGAAAAGGACGCATCGCCAAAGCTGTGCTGATCAGCGCGGTTCCTCCGGTTATGGTTCAAAGCGAAAGCAATCCAGATGGTGTTCCGATTGCAGTATTTGACGGGATCCGTGAAAGCACCGCAACCCAAAGGAACCAATTTTACCAGGACCTGACTATTCCGTTTTACGGCTATAATCGTGAAGGTGCTAAAATTTCACAAGGCATCAGGGACAACTGGTGGCGTCAGGGTATGATGGGCGGAATAAAAGCACATTACGACTGTGTTAAAGCTTTTTCGGAAACAGATTTTACAGAAGACCTTAAAAGTGTAGATATTCCCGTACTTGTTTTACACGGGGAAGATGACCAGATCGTTCCGTTTGCAAACTCGGCACTAAAGTCTATCAAACACCTGAAAAACGGTAAATTGATCTCCTATCCGGGTTTCCCGCATGGTATGCCTACTACCGAGGCTGCAACCATCAACAAGGATCTTTTAGCTTTTATTAAAGAATAATTTTTTCATCAATTACTGTATTGCATAAGGTCGCCTCTTTTGAGACGGCCTTTTTGTTTGTATTGACATATCAATAATCTATCCGAATCTCATTTTATGCACATCTGAAAACTTGCTGTTGAAATGTTTATTATTTTTGGATGATGCATCCGGAATTTGAAACATATCTGCGAAGGAGCGACCTGGCTGAGGAGGCTGTCCGCAAGATCAGTGATCTGGCAGTGGCAAGAAAATTGCGCCGTAATGAGCTCCTTTTTAGCGCAGGCGAAATTTGCCGGCACAAGGTATTTGTTGTAAACGGGCTGCTGTACACCTTCAATATTTCTGCCGGGGGCAATCAGCATATTCTGCAATTTGCGCCGGAAAACAGCTGGACGCTTGATGTTGAAAGTTATGACCGGCAGATACCCTCGCAAATAAGTATAGGAGCAGTAGAACCCAGCACGATACTCTGCTGGCAAAAAAAAGATTTCGATATGTTGCTGGCGGAGGTGCCGCAACTAAAAAAATTTGCCGAGGGCCTTATTGCCCGTAATATTCATTACAGCCGGAAGCGAATCCTGATTTCATTAAGTGCAACGCCCGAAGAAAAGTATGAAGATTTTATCCAAACCTTTCCGGACTACCTGGCTCGTTTGCCCCTGCGTATGATTGCCGCTTATTTGGGCATCTCCATAAAAACCCTTACCCGTATCCGTCACGCGCAGCTTCAGCGCTAATTTAAATTATGGTCAACTGACCATCTTTAGCGGGATTTTATTGGAGAATTTTGTGTCAAATAAAATCATTGACTTATGCGTGTATTTGTAACCGGAGCCTCAGGATTTGTAGGCTCAGCAATAGTAAAAGAACTTTTAGGGGCAGGCCACGAGGTACTTGGCCTTGTCCGTTCAGATAAAGGCGCTGAACAATTGGCATCAACCGGTGCCGAAGTATATCGTGGCGATATCAACGACCTGGAACTTATTCAGCAAGGCGCCGCCGCGTGCGATGCTGTAATCCATACGGCCTTTAATCATGATTTTTCACAGTTTAAGACCAATTGTGAAGCCGACCGGAAGGTAATTGAAGCTCTGGGCGATGCACTGGCCGGAACAAAAAAACCTTTAGTCATTACCTCCGGAGTAGGGCTTTTGAATTATGGCCGGTTGGTTACCGAAGATGACGTGCCGCCTGCAGGATCAGATGTTATTCCGCGCGTAGCTTCAGAAGAGGCCGCCACGGCTGCCGCGGCAAAAGGTGTAAAAGTTTATACGGTGCGCCTGTCGCCGAGTGTGCATGGTGAGGGCGACCATGGTTTTGTACCGATGATCATTAATATGGCCCGGGAAAAAGGAGAATCGGTCTATATAGCTGAAGGGAGCAATCGCTGGCCTGCCGTTCACCGTTCAGACGCCGCAGTTCTATATCGCCTGATTATAGAAAAGCAACCTGAGCTTCGTGTGTTTCACGCCGTAGCTGAAGAAGGTATCGAATTTCGCGAAATTGCCGAAGCAATTGGTCAGGGTCTGCATTTGCCTGTACTGAGCAAAACAGGTGATGAAGCGGCGGCACATTTTGGCTGGTTTTTGCACTTTGCCTCATTGGGGTGTCCCTCATCCAGCGAAAAAACACGCGCTGCCCTAAATTGGCAGCCTAAAGCTGTCGGGTTAATTGCTGATATGGGAGCTGCCGGTTATTTCCAGCAATAACATTGACCAAAACTTTAAGTTTACTCAAAGAACAAAAGCCGTCGTATACTTTTGCGATGGCTTCTGTTCTTCGGTTATTGGGTGATGAGTAAAAAACAAGCTTAGGTAACCAAACCACGGATAACTTCATAGTAAGCATTGCTCACCGGCAATTCAATACCTGTTAATTGCACTTTTATGATTTTGTGAGGATCTTATTTTACCTACCGGAACAATATACCTGTGGTGAATGCGCTGAAATTTTGCAGAAGGCAGCTTTTTCAATACCTCTTTTAATGGCATTAGCGTAAGTATGGGCTTGTCATTGGTTGAATGGGTCCGGATATAATTTTCCATGTTTTCATATGCCCGATGGCGCTCAAATCAATTTTTACAACCCGGTATTCCTATTCGGGGAAATTTTAAATGGAATTTGTTATTGGTTTAAGGGAAGGATCGCCTTTAAAAAATAAAAGCCTCCCAACCTTGCGTCGGGAGACTTTCAACCTAAACCTTATCACAATTAAACCGGTAAGTTTACCAGTTCGCTGTTGTTATTACAATCACTGTGCCAAAACCCGAAACTTTTTAAATTTTTTGTTAATGTATCCTTGTTGATACATTAACAATAGGTTAAAAGGGAATTTACTTTACAAAAAGTGTGTAACTAAGTGTCAAAAAGACACCGTGATTTTTATTGGCATACAGAAAAGTGAACACTTTATGCCTCTTTTGCAGCTTTTTTTCTACGCAGATAACTGTCAGTTAAAAATAGCGCCAAAATTACATCAAACACGAAAAAACTTTTCATGAAAGCGCTATTGAAAATGGCGTTGGCTGCAGGCAATTTTAAATTTGCAGGTAGTTTAATGTTTACAACACTGAACGGATTTCCTGAAATTTGGACATTTGAAAGGGTGATTGCCAGCAGGGCCAATATGCTTAGCACAAAAAAGGCCGCAATACCCAGTATAATCTTTTTATTTATAGTTGATTTTAGAGGTGCCAGTGCCTGATCTGCCCTGATAGCCTCCATTACATTATAGGTAAAGGCCATTGATGGTTCATCAAGTTCCAGGCCGGCAAACTCCTGGTTTAGCACAAGCAGCTCTGTGTACTTTTGTTTGTACAACTCGTCTTCCTCAATAAGCCGGGAAATGGCTTCCTGCTCAGCCGGTGTGCAGGTACCATCAATATAGTTCCAAAGTTTTTCTTCGATGGTGTTCATATCAGTTCTTTCACCTCGTGTTTTAAATTGCGCTCCAGCTTCTCTTTCAAACGCTGCCGTGCCCTAAATAGTTTAACCTTAACGGTATTTGTTTCAATCCCCATTGTTTGGGCAATTTCTTCTAACGATTGCTCCCCCTTATAAAACAAGGTAATAATAGTGGCATCATCGGGCAGTAATTGCTCAATTGCCTGGTTCAGGTAATATGACCGCGATTTGTTTTCCGCATTGTTGGTATCATATGCCGATTCATGGCTCTCAACCTGTACAAATGTACCTTCATCATCAATCGAATCGGTATCCACCCGTTTTTTTCTTAAAAATGTCATAGCTGTAGTATAAACTATACTATACAGCCAGGTACTGAATTTTGACTGCCCCTGGAACGAAGCCAGCGAGCGGTACGCTTTCACAAAACAATCCTGCGCAATCTCTTCAGCATCTTCCCGGCCCTTTGCAAAACGCAGGGCCAGCGTAAAAACAAAACGCTGGTGCCGCTTAACCAAATCAGCGTACGCGAACTGGTTACCAGCCAGGGTTTGCTCAATAAGTTCGATATCTGAAAGCTTGCTCTGCATTATATAACCCCTGTGACCACACTTTTACAGATCAGGTTACACCTTTATGTAAATATAATTTATTTTGATGGGAATAGATTGGTATCAGGGATTATGCGTGGGCCGCGTTAGATTCTGTGTTGATATGCAAAAGTTATTTTTTATTTTTGAGTCTTAGGCAGCTTTATGTTAGCCTGTTTAGGGCAGTCCTTCAATTGAAGCGACTGCTCTAACTATTTTCGGATATGTGTGCATTCTGTTGAAGGTAGTCTTTTTCGAATGGTTTGTTGGTTTTGTATATAGTGTATACCATCTCCAATAATTTTCTTTGTACTGCTACAGTAGCTTTCATTTTCACGCTATTTCGGGATACGATCCGGACAAATATAGCTTTATATCTTTCTGAATGTCTTATGGCCGCTAATGCAGGTAAGTGCATGGCTTTTCGTAAATGCTTGTTCCCCCTTTTAGATATCTTGGGTTTGCCCTTAACGGATGAGCCGGATTCTTTTTCCCTGACATCCAGCCCGGCGTAACTGGTCAGCTGCTTTTTACTCCTGATCAGCTCAAAGCCGTTTGTTTCGGCTATGATCACAGTGGCCGTTAATAAGCCGACTCCAGGAATAGTGGTAATGGTAGCCAGTGTTTGTTTTAAATGTTTGTCCTGTGCTACAGCTGTTCTAATCTCAGTAAGTATTTCTTTAAGTTGTTCACCAATCATCTTTATCCTGTCCATCATTCTGCGGATAGTATCTTCCCCCGGAAAAGCTTCGGACTGTTCAGCATGTAGCTGGTTCTTGATCATGGTTCTTTCTGCAATAAGTTGTTCTCTTTCACGGGTTATCTGCCGCAGGGTCCTGAACACCCTTTTGGGTTGTACCCAGTTATCCAGTTTCTTTTCAAGTCCGAACATGGCTATGGCAAAAGACATTGATTTATCGGTAATTGTTTTGATCTCCAGTGTCTTGAAGAAGTTTGAGATCTTGTTGGGCATGACAATACTTACAGCATACCCTTTGCCGGCCAGATAATAAGCAAGGCGCTCGTGGTATACACCTGTGGCCTCCATTACATATCTTAATGGATATTGGGGGATGCTTTGCTTGTTTATCCATACTTCCAGGTTTGCAAATCCTTTTTCATTGTTTGGAAAAATCTTGTTCGCATAAACTGTTATAACTGCCTGCTCATCCATCTTGCCGATAGAAACCACCAGCTCTTTTTGAGCCACATCAATACCTACTACTTGTTTTAATAATCTGCTTGCCATTGATCAAAGTTTTTAACTGTTATAAGTGAAAACCTTTCTTCGTTTTTCCTCCTGTTGGTTATCCTGGATATACTGCCTGGTCGTATTCCTTACATTCTGTTCAAACTCAAAAAAGTAAAGGAGTGAGGCTATATCTAACGCTCAACATGCTCAAGGCTGTTTGGGATTGCTGTGCTCTCACTCTTTTCACTCATAAAATCATTACAATAATATTAGATGTAAACATAGGAGGGATTGCAGTGGAAAGCCCGCAGCGCGTATTAGGATTGCGGGTAGGAAAGGTGAGGACTTGCAACGAAAAGCCCGGGCCGTAGGCAACGCCATTGTCTGAATCAGAATTTACAGAATTTGATAATTGATCGAATGCTAAACCAATAAAAAATCCTTAGTTCATTTAGGTCAGGTATGATATTAAAAGAAATCCGAATTCGAAAACCCCAACTCCGAAATCAATCATAGCGTTGCCTGCGGCCGGGCTTTACGCTCATACGCCTGCAGGCATTACGCTCCAGGCCTGTATCCGCTTCAATCCCTAACGCAAATTGGGGTTCAATTTAGATTCTGTTGTTTAAACTCAATAATCCCAATATGCTCCCTTTATTCGTAACATACGCCCCAACATTCAATCTCATAATTTTGTATTTTTACATTTATAAAAGGGATATTGTACGTTGATGGATGAAAACAGGCTAAATATTTTAAATAGCTCAAACAGGATGCTCAGCAAGCTTCAACTGCTGTCGGTATTTTTTGAAGACGAGCTCATTTACAAGATCTATCTGCGCACACAGGTTATCCACAAGCTTTTTGAAACCAATCCCGAAATCGATATCAACAAGCTGGAACTTTTTCATGTGCAATTTACCACCAGTCTGGTCGACCTGCTCCGCAAGATCAAGAAGAACAATGAGAACAATGTAAGCCTTGTGCTCGACGAGATCCAGCTTACCCGGGAGATGATTGATAAGATGGACGACAATGTGCTCACCGAGCAGGATTTTAAGATTGACAGGCAAAGGCAGGCGCTGAAAGTAAACCTTTCGTTGCGGAAGCTTTACCAGGTACTTTCAGATAACTCAACCGATTATCCTTTCTCCAAAAATATCAATGCCTTCAGCCTGCGCTATGGTTCCGATTTTTTTTATAACATAACTCCCGAGCTGTATAATGAACTTGTGCAACATAACTATAATGATACCTATCATAATAACTACGCTACTATTCAGCGTAAGCTGATGGGAGTATTGTTAAAACGCGAGTTCCGTACAGAGTTTTACTGTGGGTTAAAAGCCGGTAACCTGATACTGGAAGTGTATAAATTTATGGATGAAGACAGGCACTTTTTATTTTCGCCTGCCAATAATTTATTCCTATTTTGCGATGTTACAAAGCTTTCGGGCATCGAGCATAATAACAATCTGTCAAAAAGGGAAAAACTGATGCATGAGCTGCAGGACAAAATTGATAAGCTGCAAAGCGATGTAGTTACCATGAAAGCTTACATGCCGCCCGAAATAAAAAGCCTGTTAGCCGAAAACTACAAAAAAATAGCCGACATCAACTTTTTACAAAGCCTGAGCGATGTGGACGTGCAGGCCAATATTTTAAAAGCAATGCTTAATACCGATATTATATAATTTATGGAGTTTTTACATTACCTGCTTGGCCCCGACCTTAAGGCCGGCCTATTGATTGTCCTAAACCTGATTGTTATTGAGAGCCTCCTCTCCGTTGATAATGCCGCCGTACTGGCTACCATGGTACTTGACCTGCCCCCGCATCAGCGTAAAAAAGCACTACGTTATGGTATTATAGGTGCATATGTTTTACGGGGTGTTTGTTTGTTTTTAGCGGCATGGCTGGTATCTGTTTGGTGGCTGAAACCACTTGGAGGCCTTTATTTGATATACCTGAGCTTCAATTATTTTAAAGGCAAACTGAAAAAGGCCGATGGCGATGCTGAAGAGGAAACGGTTGATAAAAACAAAAACTGGCTTTACCGCTCAACCGTTGGTTTGATAGGTAATTTGTGGGCAACCATAGCTTTAGTGGAGCTAATGGACCTTGCCTTCTCTATTGATAACGTTTTTGCGGCTGTTGCTTTTACCGACCATAAGATGTTAATTTATATTGGCGTGTTTATCGGGATCCTGGCTATGCGATTTGTTGCCCAGGCTTTTGTAAGGCTGATGGAAAAATTCACTTTCCTGGAAACTGTAGCTTTTATCGTGATTGGCGTACTGGGGATTAAACTGGCCTCATCGTTATTTGTCCACCTTTATCCTGAAGCGGGATTTTCAAAATTGATGGAAGGAGAAAGCGCTGATATTTTCACTTCGGTGTTTACTGTGGCCCTATTTATTATCCCGGTATTAACGTCACTGCTGTTCAACTTCCCTAAAAGGCACACCACTGAACCAAAAGTAGCTGAGGCAGCGGAGGATGTGCTGGATAAACAGTAGTTCAGTTGGCAGTGGCAGTTAGCAGCAGGCAGCAGTAAAAAACGCCTTTGGGAGGGTGTAGGGAGGGGTTTCCTGAACTGTGTATGATTTTGCAAAGCGGATAAACCCCTCCCTGCCACAATACCGCCAGCCGCAGCCTCCGTGGGGAGGGAATGAAACATTAATGACTTGATATATAAATTAAATGTTCTTAAATAAAACAATAGCGTCCATTTTCGGCATCGGCTTTTTAAAAGGCGGGGGTACTTACGCCGCTATAGTTACCTGTGGCTTTATCTGGCTGCTGTGGCAGAACCCGGCTTTGCAAAATCCCTGGTACCTGTTGGCTATTACCATATTTGTTACCGCACTTGGTGTATTTGTAGGCAATAAGGTTGAATCCGACTGGGGCGAAGACAGCTCGCGTGTGGTAATTGATGAGGTTGCCGGAATGCTGATAGCTATGCTTTTTATCCCCGCTAACTTATATTTCCTTTTAGCCGGACTGGTATTGTTCCGCTTTTTTGATATTGTGAAACCGCTTGGCGTACGCAAAATGGAAGATCTTGGCGGCGGTTTGGGTGTAATGATGGATGATGTGCTGGCTGGCGTTTACTCCAATATCCTGCTTTGGATAGGATATTTTGTGTGGATGAAATTTGGAGCACATTAGTGAAAGGAGCGGATTTGTTCGGTTTCCTCTTCCGGGTTTAAATTAACCCATAAAATCAAATATGCGGCATAGCTAACTTTGGTTAAACTCCCCTTGAGGCTTATATCACAAATATTCTTTCAAAATAAAATTAACACTGAGATCAGTTGATCAGCAGCTTATACCCCCGCCCGTGTACGTTGATGATCTCTACATTGGGGTCATCTTTCAGATACTTACGAATTTTGCTCAAAAATACATCCATGCTGCGGCCGTTAAAGTAATTGTCATCATGCCAGATGTTCAGCAGCGCTTCTTCGCGGGTAAGTACTTCGTTTTTATGCACACACAACAGGCGCAGTAATTCGGCCTCTTTGGTAGATAGCTTTTGCTGGTTGTCTGCTGTCATGATCATCTGGGTGGTATAATCAAACGTATATTTCCCAATTTTAAAGGAGGTTTGTTTCTCCTCTTCCTTTTTGCCGATATTATCGGTACGTTTTAGCAGGGCATTTATACGAAGTAATAACTCCTCAATGCGGAAAGGCTTGGTGATATAATCATCTCCCCCCAAATTGAAGGCCTGGGTTTTATCTTCAATCATGCCCTTGGCCGTCGCAAAAATGATTGGCACCTGGGCATTGATCTTACGGATATCTTTACCAAGTGTAAAGCCATCCTTTTTGGGCATCATCACATCCAGTATCAGTAAGTCATATGTTTGTTTGGTAAAGGCGCGTAGGCCTTCTTCGCCATCCTTACATAAAACCACGTCAAACTTACCTTTCAATTGCAGGTAGTCTTGCAGTAACAGGCCCAAATTGGCATCATCCTCAACCAGTAGTATTTTCTTCATATGTTTTTTAGTCCGGAAGTCCGAGGTCGGAAAGTCCGGAAGTTCTTTAATCATGTCGGGAGATAGGCTGAGCTTATCTTACGGACTTTCGGACATCCCGACTTTCCGACTCGTAGATCTACGCCACCGCAAACTTCAGCTCAAACTCCGAGCCCTTCTCTTTTTCTGATTTCACGCTTATGGTGCCGTTCAGGCGTTTTACTATGGTATTAACATAGCTTAAGCCCAGGCCAAAACCTTTAACGTTGTGCACGTTGCCGGTAGGGATGCGATAAAACTGTTCAAATATTTTTGATTGCTGGTCGCGGCTCATGCCTATACCTTTATCAGCTACTTTAATAACAATTTGGCCGTTTTTAACAAAAGTACTTATAGTTATATCAGGCGCTTCGTTGCTGTATTTAATGGCGTTATCAACCAGGTTGTATAATACGTTCGAAAAATGCAGCTCATCGGCAATGATATAGGCTTTTTCGGCATCAAGGTGCAGTGTGGTTTTAGCATTGCATTTTTGCAGTTTGAGCGCCATACTGTCAAGCACTATGGTAACCATTTCATTTACATCAACCGGTTTTTTATCCAGTTTAAAATCGTTACGCTCAATGCGAGCAATGTTTAATACGCGCTCTATATGGCTGCCCAAACGGGCGTTCTCTTCAAAAATGATGTTCGCTAAACGGGCTACCCGGTTTTTATCTTCGGCAATTTCATTATCCCTTAAAGCTTCACTGGCAATCATGATGGTTGACACCGGGGTTTTAAACTCGTGGGTCATGTTGTTGATGAAATCGATCTTCATTTCCGAGATCTTTTTCTGCCTCAATATCGAAAAGATAGTGTAGCCGAAACAAAGGATCAGCACCATGGTAAGGCCGCCGGTTGTAGCCATAGTAGCCGTCATATTGCTTAAGATCAGCGAGTTTTTTTGCGGAAACGAAAGCCTGATCTTTCCGGGATCGTTGATTACCTCTTTGGTGAAAATAGGGGTTTGATAAGTATTTGCCGCTACAAACACAGGCAGCTTTTCGCCCTGGCTGTCGCTGGCATTTGAAAATATGAGCGAGTCGCTGTTGGCGGTTGTAACTTCGTAGCTGAAAGGCAGAAAAATGCCTTTATTATGAAGCTCAAAACGCAGTAACGAATCTATCCAGAAAGGGTTGATCCGTTTATTCAACGGCTCGCCCGATTTACGGTATTCTTCAGCCAGGTTCTCAATAACGGTGGGCTTATTGCTCAAACTGTTAGCCTTTTCAAGCGAATCGGTCTCCAGCATTTTTTTTATTTGTTGAACCTGCCGTTCCTTTTGCTTACGGGTTTGTTCCTGTACCCACAACGGATTGATCCGCGGTACCGAGATCATTTGTTTGCCAAACTGGGGGTCGACGTAGACATACCTCAGGGTATCATACTTATGAAGTTTTTTAGGATGACCTACCCTGCGGGTAATACGGGTATGCACTATCTCGGGTGTAAGTTGCTCATGTACTACACCAAACTCGTCTGTATATTCTTCAACACGTACTTTAAAATCAACCGTACCTTCTGTTTGTAGTAAGCCGTTAAGCTCATCATCCATTTTTTTACGCTGGATCATGCGCTGCAAACTATCGCGCAGTAAAGCAATCCGTTTTTCGCGGGCAGATGAGTGTTTTTTTGTTTTTGGTATTCCCGCTACTTTTATTGTGCTGATGTCCTGCTCTTCATTATCGGTGCTGATGGAAGTTTGCTGGGTTTTGGTTTTCAAAAAGTTATTCGCATCCTGGCGGGTAACCTTATCTACCACGTTGTTCATAGCTTCCCTCACCTGGCGGTCGAATGAATCGGACTGCATCTGGTAAGATTGCCTCAGAAAATAAAATTGCATAGCCATTACGCCCAACAGCGCAAAGCTCATTAAGCCAATAATTAAACCTATGCTCCTTTTCTTCATTTATTAACAAACAAAATTATCCTAAATCCGCACACAAAAATTGCATTTAACAAAATTTAACAAATGTGCATTCAATTTAAAACTCTGCTGCTTAATATTTTATTGTATCAATTAGTGAGATGTCTGTTTAAGGCTGCGGGTTATGACGGGAAGCCTATAAACAACAAAAGACCCCTTTTAAAGGGTCTTTTGAAATATTTTACTCAAGCTTTTCTCTATTTTATTAGAATGGCAGATCGTCATCATCGGCCGATGAGCTGATATCAGCTGAAGGTGCTGCGTATTGCGGAGCAGCTGTTGCATTGTTAGCAGCAGCAAGCGGAGTAATTCTCCATAACTGCAATGAGTTAAAATAGGTTTTTTTACCCATTTTATCTGTCCACGGGCGACCTTTAAGATTAAAAGAAACCTCTACATCTAAAAACATTCATCATCCCCAACCTTCACGTTATCCAGTAAATTGCAACGATCCTGTATAGCTTCAAACTTTAAATATTCAGGGTATTGAGGGTTCTCAATATATTCAAGTATAAGTTCGCGTTTTTTAAGTGAATCGGTTACTTGCTGAGTGGCCGACACTTCATGTACCTTACCTTTAACTTCCATAATTAGTCTTCAAATAATTTAAAATGTAAAGTTAATAGTAAGAAATTAAAATAGGGGCTTTTTAATTCTTAATTTTGCCGAATTAATATGCAAGTTTTCCACACCGAAAGTAAAATCATAATTACATGTAACAAAAGGCTTTCGCCTTACCTGCAAAGGGAGGTTGAAGCTTTAGGCTATGAGCCGGTCCGCGTTTTCCCTACCGGGGTCGAACTAAAAGGTACCGTTACAGATACCATTCCGCTTAATTTGAACCTGCGCTGCGCAAGCCAGGTACTGTATTCGTTAAAAACTTTTACCGCCCGCGATCCGAAAGAACTTTACGAAGAGCTGGTAACCATTGAGTGGGAAAAGCTGATTGATTTTACCGGTTACTTTTCGGTATCATCAAACGTAAATAACGAACACATCCTTACCCCGCTGTTTGCCAACGTAAAGGTAAAGGATGCTATTGCCGACAGGATCAAATCCATTAAAGGTATCAGGCCCGACTCTGGCCCGGAGGTTAATAAAACCCTGGTACATCTTTACTGGCAGGATGACCGCGCCGAAATTTTCCTGGATACATCGGGCGAAACACTGGCCAAGCACAGTTACCGTAAAATACCGGGTAAAGCACCAATGCTCGAAGCTTTGGCAGCGTCAACCATTATGGCTACCAAATGGGATATGAAAAGCACATTCATTAACCCTATGTGCGGCTCGGGTACCCTGGCTATTGAAGCAGCATTGCTGGCTACAGATAAGTCGCCGGGTTTGTTTAGGATGAATTATGCTTTTATGCATATTTTAGGATATGACGAAACGGTATTTTTTGCAGAGCGGCGAGCATTGAAAGATAAATCCAAAAAAGAAACCGGCTTTAAAATCATCGCTACGGATATTTCTGAAGACGCGGTTGACATCGCCCGCAAAAATGCCAGGACAGCCGGCGTAGAACATTTGATCGATTTTGCCGTTTGTGATTTTGAAGATACCGAGGTTCCGGCAGAAACTGGTGTTGTAATGTTTAATCCCGAATACGGTGAGCGTTTGGGCGTACACACTAAGCTGGAGATCACCTATAAACGTATGGGCGATTTTATGAAAAAGAAATGCCTTGGGTATAATGGTTACGTTTTTACGGGCAATCCCGACCTGGCCAAAAAGATAGGCCTGAAGGCAGCCCGAAAAATTGAATTTTATAATGGTAAGCTTGATTGCCGCTTGTTTGAGTATGAATTATACCAGGGCAGCAAACGCGAACCGAAAGAAGAAAATTAAATGAAAAAGATCCTGTTATTTATAACACTTATTTTATCATCAGTACTGGTTAAGGCACAAGCACAATTAGCATTTCCGTTTCAGGGCGGTAGTCCTATTATGAACCGCTTTTTTAAAGACAGTCTTGTTGTATCACCCGAAATTATTAAAAAGAAAGCAAGCGGAACAGCGGTGTTTAAATTTACCGCTGATGAAAAAGGTTTGATCAAAAAAATAATTGTTTACTATGCGGATGATGCCATACTGGTAGTACCCATCATTGAAGCGCTAAAAAAATCAAATCATAAATGGATCATCCCCGATCATGAAAAACTGCATGATTTTATTTTGCCGTTTTCCATTAACTTTAATGCGCCGGCAAATACAAGCAACGCTACTATAAAAGCGGCATTTGATTATTACAGCAAACGCAAGCCAATCATATCTTATAACCAGGTACCGCTTGAAACGGCTACTTTATTGCCCACGGTAATTGTTAGTTACAATTTAGGCGAGTAGTTTTTTTAATAAAAAGCAATTTGAAAGCGACAGACTTTGCGGCCTGTCGCTTTTTTTGTTTTTATTATTAATTAATATGGTTGTTAAAACCTATGTATTTATACCGGCTCTTATAAAGGGCTATTAATTTTTAATTAAAAAAGTATAAAATATCAGCTTTTCAATTGGTTAGCCATTAAAAAAATTAAAAATTTTGAAATCCATAACCCCATTATTTTCGTTATTTATAAACGAATTAATATGTAAATGGATGAAAGATATGCTAAATTTAAAGATCAAGGCCATAGCTGCTAACATAAGGCATACCAGGGAAGGACTAAATTACACCCAGGAATACCTTGCAGCCAAGCTGGGTATATCGCAAAACGCGTATAGTAAAATAGAGTTAGGCTATACAAAAATAACCGTGGAAAGGCTTTTTCAGATCGCCGCTATTTTGGAGATTGAAGTTGTCGAACTCATCGATACAGAAAAAATAGCCGCTGCTTAACGTTTTATACACAACCCCGTTGTTCTGTCTTTTGCTTAGTATCTTTGCAAAAGATGGAACATAATAAACTCATTGAAGCCACTGCAAATTTTGTGCGCAATACGCTCAGGGACGTCGAAGGTGGTCACGACTGGTGGCATATTCACCGCGTTTGGACAAACGCGAAACTCATCAACCAAACAGAAAAAACCGATCAGCTGATAGTTGAACTTGCTGCCCTGCTGCATGATATTGCCGATAGTAAGTTTCATAACGGCGATGAAGAGATTGGCCCGCGTACTGCTGGCAATTACCTGCAAAGCATGAATGTTGATACCGGGGTTATTGAGCATGTGCAGCAGATCATCAGGCATATGTCGTTCAAAGCCAGCTTTGATAAACAGTCCTTTCATTCGCCCGAACTGGCTGTAGTACAGGATGCCGACAGGCTGGATGCCATTGGAGCCATCGGCATTGCGCGTGCCTTTACCTATGGAGGTTTTAAAGGCCGGGAATTGTATAATCCCGAGATCTCGCCAAACCTTAACATGACCAGGGAAGAATATAAAAACACTACCGCACCAACTATTAATCACTTTTACGAAAAGCTATTATTACTTAAGGATAAAATGAATACGCCTGCCGGCAAAGCGCTCGCCGCGCAAAGGCACGCTTTTATGGAAGATTATTTAAAACAGTTTTTTGATGAATGTGGTTCAAGTTAACGCGAAAGCTTACTTTTGCGCCAAAATTGACAGCCCATGAAAAAACTTATACTTACTATAATACCCGTATTAATTACCGCCGCCGCTTTGGCGCAGGATACAGTTAAACGTCAGCGGTTCAACTTCCATTTCCAGCAAACGGTAATTACTCAATACAAACCATCGTTTCATGCCGATTATAATGGCGATAACAGTTTACTTACCAAAGAAGAAACACAAAGCTCAATTACCACTACGCTTTTTGGCGGTGCAAGGCTCTGGAAAGGCGCCGAAGCCTATTTTAACCCCGAGCTTTCGGGTGGATCGGGCCTGAGCAAAACGCTGGGTGCGGCAGGTTTCCCTAATGGCGAAACTTTTCGTGTAGGCGGCGCAGAGCCGAAGATCTACATCGCCCGGTTATATTTTACCCAAAACTTTGAATGGGGCAAGGATAAAGACACCATTAGCGATGATGCCAACCAGTTAGCCGGTTTAAAAAGCAAGCGTTACTTTTCGGTTACCGTAGGTAAATTTGGTATGGCCGATTTTTATGACGGCAATGAATTTAGTCATGATCCGCGTACGCAGTTCATGAACTGGAGCTTAATGGATAACGGCGCATGGGATTATCCCGCCAATACCCGCGGGTATGTTATGGGGATCCATACCGAATTAGGGCAACCTAACTGGACTTTGCGTTTCGCCTTAACCATGTCAACCACTACCGCCAACGGCGCCATTTGGGATCAAAAAATTGGTAAAGCAAACACCCAGACCTTAGAATACGAAAAACGCTATACACTTAACGGCCAAAAAGGTACCTTCAGGATCTTAGGTTTCCGTAATAATGGCAAAATGGGAGATTATCGCCTGGCAATCGCGCAAAGCCCTGTTGCCCCCAATGTTGATACCACACAAGCTTATGGCAGGCACAAATATGGTTTCGGCATCAGCGCCGACCAATATCTGACCAAAGATTTTGGGGTATTTGCCAAAGTGAGTTATAATGATGGTAAAACCCAAACATGGTATTTTACAGAGATTGACCGTTCATTGAGTTTTGGCGGTGTACTTAAAGGAAGTTCATGGAACCGCGGCGATGACGAACTGGGCCTGGCTTTTGTAGCCAACGGCATCTCAAATGCCCATCGTGATTATCTTGCAACCGGCGGCTACGGTTTCATCATAGGCGATGGCAAGCTTAATTACGGCACCGAATTTATTGCCGAACTTGATTATAAAATAAACGCATATCAAAAAAAGTTCTGGCTTACACCCGGTTACCAGTTTTTGCTAAACCCCGCCTACAATAAGGACAGGGGACCGGTAAATGTCTTTTCGCTAAGGGCGCATGTGGAGTTTTAAACATAAAAAGGCCTCGTCACTTATATTATGATGAGGCCTTTTTGTCTATATACACAAGCTAAAAGCAGCATGAGCAAAACTTATAGCTAATAGCTTGATTAATGTTATCCCAATTGTTAACCGATTGCCTGTCTGATCTTCTCGGCGGTAGTGTTAAATTGTTCGGGGGTGAATTTTTGTTTGGGGAGCGAAAAGTTAATGCTGCTCATATCATTCATGGGTATAAGATGGATATGCGCATGAGGCACATCAAGGCCCATAACTGCTACTCCAACCCGTGGGCAGGGAACAGCCTTTTTTAAACCGAGGGCTACTTTTTTGGCAAATACCTGCAAGCCTATATAAGTATCATCGTCCAAATCAAAAAGATAATCAACCTCCTTCTTTGGGATCACCAGCAGGTGACCTTCCGTAAGCGGAAAAATATCCAAAAAAGCCAGAAATTCATCGTTCTCGGCCACTTTATAAGCGGGAATCTCGCCTGCAACTATTTTTGAAAAGATGGTCATTATTGGTGAGTGGTTGATTATGTTGATTGGGTGAGTAGTTTGTTATGGCATTAATTAAAAGGGTGAGTAGTTAATAATTGATTACGATATCCGGAAAAACCATTCTCTTAATCAATTATTCACTGCTCACCCAATAAATTACCTGCTTATTTCCAGGATCTCGAATTCAATTTTACCTGCAGGTACGGTGATCTCGGTTTTTTCACCAACCTTTTTGCCAAGCAGGCCTTTAGCTATCGGCGACGCTACCGAGATTTTACCGGTTTTAAGATCGGCTTCACTCTCTGATACCAGCTGATAACTCATGGTAGCTCCATTTTTCAGATTCTTGATCTTTACTATCGACAATGCAAGCACCTTCGAAACGTCAAGTTTTGATTCATCAAGCAGGCGCGCATTGGCCAGTGTTTCCTGCATCTGGGCTATTTTGGCCTCATGTAAGCCCTGCGCTTCTTTAGCTGCATCGTATTCGGCATTTTCCGACAGATCGCCTTTGTCACGTGCCTCAGCAATAGCTTTTGATATATCGGCACGGCCGGTTGTTTTTAATCTCTGTAGTTCTTCTTTTAATTTCTCTAAACCATCTTTGGTATAGTATGATACCTCTGCCATAACGCAAAAATTAATTAATATTATTACTGTTAATCAACCAAAAAAAACCGCCCTTCCCTGTTTTAAGAAAGGACGCAATGCTTATAAAAGCAAACAAGACTATGTAAGCCCTCTGCTTACATAGTCTTGCGTTTTGGTAATTAACGAAGATAAGTGATTTAAGTTTTATTATCCAAATTTTTAAGAGGGGAATTTTTTTACATTATTCCGGGTTTATACCTTTTTGTTTTATGGTATCCACTAACATTTCAAGCCTGGCTGTCTCATCAGTTTATTAAGCGGGTGTTTAAGACTTCCCTACCTAAATGTATCTGGCAGCGTTTATTATCTGGGTCTTTACCTATGTATTACTTTCCGTTGGCCTTCTTCACCATAAAATCCAAAGCGGTTTTATCCGGCAAAGGTTTTGCGCCCGGCTTCTCACCCAATATCATTATTTTATGATCACTTGTTGTATAAGCCGGCCATGCAGGTACGCCTTTCCCGTTCGGGTTACCGGTTTTAACAAAATTAGCCCAGTAAGTGCTCATTGTATTGGCCAGTTGCTGATCGACAGGTTCCCATGGCCGGTTCAGGAATTTGAGGTTGTCATAGGCATAAGCAACCTCGCCGGTATGGAAAGCGCCGTATTTAACAAAATCGGCAGTGGCTGGCAGGCGGCGGGTAAAACGGTAAACATAGATTTTCGACTTCGCCTTTTTACTTTGCACATTGGCCCAGGTATAATTCTGAATCCCGAAGATCTGATCGCGGTTTATCCGGGTTTGGGAGGTCGCGGCTTCCTGGTCTGAACCCGCCGGGTATAGTTTTGAAAATGCATCAGCATCGGCACCATATTGGCTTTTTATCATCTTTTTATACTCTTCAGCAGTTTTTGGCGGACCTACAAAAGCGTCGTCTTCGTTCCAACCGGTAAGTACAGGCACATCGTTTTGTTTGTGCTCATTAAAAATATCAGCGATGGTTGCGGGTAAAACATAGCCGTCGATAACCGGGCGGCTTTGGCCTTTGCCAAGCAGTTGGGCGGCGGGTTTGCTCCTTAGTTCGGCAATGGTGCTTGCACCCAAGGCAGTCGCTGTTTTTACACCGGCTGCCTCTGCTTCCCGCAACCCACCAGATCCTTGCTGACTAATAAAACTGGCCCCGCTTTCGGCAATTGCACCCCTGAACAGCCCTTTACCTAATGGCGATGCCACCAAACAATTTACACTCATGGAACCTGCCGATTGCCCCGCTATGGTAACCTTATCCGGGTCTCCACCAAAAGCCGCGATATTCTTTTTCACCCATGTTAATGCAGCCAGCTGATCCATCAAACCATAATTTCCTGATGCATTATGCGGCGACTCCCGGGTTAATTCAGGATGCGCGAAGAAACCAAAAATCCCGACGCGGTAATTAATAACCACAAATATGATCCCCTTTTTAGCCATCGCCTCGCCATCATAAATTGGTACGCCTGCTCCGCCACTTACAAATCCACCGCCATAAATATAAACCAGCACAGGGCGTTTTTCTGACGGTGTTTTTGCGGCAGTCCATACATTAAGGTACAGGCAATCTTCGCTGATGGGCTCATAGGGGATGAGGAACTCGCGCGTGTAAACACCAAAGGGGTCTGGTTTACTCTGCATTGGGCTGGCCGCAAAATCGGTGCATTTTTTAACATCCTCCCAGGGCTTTACCGGTTGCGGTTCCTTCCAGCGTAAATCACCAACCGGTGGCGCTGCAAAGGGAATACCTTTATAAATACGCACATCGCCCGCCTGGTTGGTTAAGCCTGATACTTTACCTGCATCAGTAGCAACAACATCAAGATTTTTATTTTGAGCGATGACAGAACAGCACAGCAGCAAAAGCGGCAATAAAAGGATGCGTTTCATTGATTATAGGTTTAATGATTGGTTTGCTAAACTTACAAAGTTTTGGGCATTTTGTAAACACAGCCCCACCCAAACCCTCCCCGGAAGGGAGGGCTTTAAAGTCTCCCCTTCCGGGGGAGATTTAGAGGGGGCTTCTGTAACAATCCCCTATAATTAACAAAAGCATCACATTGCATTTTAAATGCTTTGTTGATATTTGGCGAAATCAAAAATCTTTTTTCGCGATGAAGTTTAAACATCTGCTGCTTATTTCCCTCTCCTTCGCTACCGTTTCGGTATCGGCACAAAAAAAGAAAACTACGACAGCACCCGCTGCGTCTGCATCAATTCCTCGCCCAAAACTGGTTGTGGGTTTAGTAGTTGACCAAATGCGCTGGGATTACCTGTACCGCTACTATGACCGTTATCAAACCGGTGGCTTTAAGCGCATGCTTAATGAAGGCTTCACCTGCGAAAACACCAATATCGACTATATCCCAACGGTAACCGCTGCCGGCCATACTTGTATCTATACCGGATCTATCCCCGCCATACATGGTATAGTGGGTAATGATTTTATTATCCAGGCCACAGGCAAATCCATGTACTGTACGGACGACAGCACTGTTGTAGCTGTTGGCAGCACTTCAAAAGCAGGGCAAATGTCGCCCCGCAACTTGCTGGTTAGCACAGTTACTGATGAGTTGAGACTGACTACAAACTTTCGCTCAAAAGTTATCGGTATAGCATTGAAAGACCGCGGCGGCATCCTGCCTGCGGGGCACTCAGCCAACGCTGCCTACTGGTTTGATGATGCCAGTGGTAACTGGATTACCAGTACTTATTATATGAATGACCTGCCTGCCTGGGTTAAAACTTTTAACAATCAAAAGATTGCTGAAAAATACCTAAAGCAGGACTGGAACCCGTTATATCCTATTAATACGTATGTACAAAGCGCACCCGATAACAGCGATCGTTATGAAGGTAAATTTGCCGGTGCCGCTACACCAACCTTACCGGTCAAAACATCCGAACTTTATAAGGGCCATATTGGCATGATCCGTTCTACTCCGTTCGGCAACACCATGACGCTCGACCTGGCTAAAGCTGCTATTGAGGGCGAAAAATTGGGTAAAAATACCGTAACCGACTTTTTAGCCGTGAGCCTTTCATCAACAGATTATGTTGGTCACCAGTTTGGCCCTAACTCGGTTGAGGTTGAAGATACTTATTTAAGGCTTGACCAGGACCTGGCCGCGTTTTTCAATTATTTAGATGCAACTGTAGGTAAAGGCAATTATTCGGTTTTCCTGAGTGCTGACCATGGCGCTGCCCACAACCCTAACTTCTTGAAAGATCATAACATCCCGGCAGGTGTTTGGGATGAGGGAAAAGCTGCAAAAGAAATGAACACGATGATCAGCGATAAATACAAAGTGGATAACCTGATCATCAGTATGGATAATTATCAGGTTAATTTTAACAACGCGGCCCTTGCAAAAGCAGGCATTAACGAAGAGGCTATAAAGTTAGACTGTATCGAATACCTGAAGAAACAACCAGGCATTGCCTATGCAATTGACCTGCAAAAAATACAGGAAGCCAATATCCCCGATGAGCTGCGCAGTATGATCATTAACGGTTATAATGCCGAGCATAGCGGTGTTATCCAGATCATACTGAAACCGGCATGGTATACCGGTCATGGCACTAATGATCGCGGCCCAACCGGTACCACCCACGGTACATGGAACCCTTATGATTCGCATATCCCATTGGTATTTATGGGCTGGGGCATTAAGCATGGTAGTTTGACCCGCCAAACACATATGACAGATATTTCGGCTACTGTAGCATCGCTACTGCATATCCAGGCCCCTGATGGCTGTGTAGGTAAAACTATCAGCGAAGCACTGAAAAACTAAGTCTGAAGTCAGGTAAGTCCGAAAGTTTACAATACAAAACTTTCGGACTTTTCGGTTAATAATTAAAAACTTTCCGACTTTAGGGCTTGACCGAATTCGGATTTATAAAATGAAAAAATACATTTCTAAATTTCATTATCTTACACATGACCTGCCTGGTTTTAGCCACGTACAACAGGTGCAGATGGCTTGCGGCGCGGGTGCAAACTGGATACAATACCGTTGCCTTACCAAGCCCGAAGATGAGCTGATTGATGAAATAAACGAGATAGCCGAAATTTGTGACGACTGGGGCGCAACCCTCGTCATTGCCAACCATTATGACCTGATTGAACGGGTTGATGCGCAGGGTGTGCATATAGATAATAGTGATGCCGATCCGGTCAGTATCCGCAAGATTATCGGCCCGGATAAAACTCTTGGTGTATCAGCCGGAGGTGCTGATGAATTATTGAAATTACAAGACACCGGAGTGGTTGATTATTGCACTTACGGGCCTTTTGCATCCGCATTAAATGATGTGTCCAGCCTACATAAGGTGCTTGGTTTTAATGGGTATCGTGAACTGGAGAAACTGGGCATCAATATCCCGGTGATAGCAGCAGGCGGCATCCAACCGGATGATGTTGAGCCCTTGCTTCAAACGGGCATAGATGGTATTGCAATATCGTCGGCCATTAATTTGGCTGCAGACCCGGCTGAGAAGTTGAAGGAGTTTTACAGGAAGATGTATTGATTCAGATCCTATCGGTATTTGATCTGCCAATCGACCTTTTTTAATTCATCAAGCGTATAATCGAGTCTTTTTAAATACCTTTTATTTCCAAGCAAATAACTCATATCGGCACCTCCCTTTTGATATTTATTTAAGCTATCGATGTCAAAAAAATAAGCGTACAGAGTTTTGGTTTTCCCTTTATTAATATACTCAAGCCAGGCATTTTTTCCCGACTTTGTTATAAAAGAGGTGTCATTAGGTGCTACCACATGCGATTGATAATATGGAATGCCATTTTCTGTTCGCACAGTTGTATCGTTAACTATCTCCACAGCAACGTGAACCGACGATTTATTAATAACAGATAAACGCCGGTCGTAATAATCCGTGATGCAGCCGGTAAATAATAAAGGCACTGACAATAAAATTTTTGTTTTCATGATGAGGTTTATTTATCATTAATACCCTGCAAATAAAAAGGTGACCTTTTTATATTATTCTACCGTCATAAAACTTTGATTTGGTTTCAGCAATCAATAAAAACCTCATCTTTATATTTTCATTTAATATTCATCTGTTCCATCTACATTAGCAATGTCATCACATCATATTGTTCGCGAAAAACAGGAGCCGGCTTTACTGGTTTTAAGTATGGATACTTTTGAGGAGGAAATGCTGGGGCAGTTGCTGGAGTGGAGCCCGACTGTGATCTGCACTACCGGCACCGCCGAAAAGCTGGACGCATCGGGTATTAAAATCGACTGGATAATAAGTGATGGTGATTCGGGTGATTTGCAGTCGGACGTGAAGGTGATGCCTTCGGGAGGCGACAATGCGGCAGGCGCAGCTTTAAAATACCTGGTAACGCATAATTACCCGGCGGTTAATGTAATTACCGATGTGCTGGACCTGAAAGATTTTTTGTTTTATGCTGATAAAATAAACCTGGTGATTTTTAGGGAACGGCAAAAGATCTACCCGGTTAATTCGGGCTTCAGTAAGTGGAAACCCGCAGGTGAGTTCATTGAAGTACTTTCGCATCCGTCGGGCTTACAAATAAGCGGGCTTGAAGCCACAAGCACTAATAGGTATAAAACCACCCACGATGGTTTTTTTACCCTGCAGTTTGAGCAACCTTTTTTGTTTATTGCCGAGGATATAACGTAGCGAAAACAATAACCGGTACGTATAGCTGGTATTGGTTCGCTTTTTGAGTGAAAAATAATTAAAAACGCGTTAAACCGTTTAAACATTTAATAGTCTATATATTTATATCAGCAAAAAATACCATGCTGATCTGTTAAAAAATCTTTCATCATGAAAAGGACATATAAAAATCTATTAACAATTGCATTGGGGGGCTTATTGAGCTTATCCCTGGCATTCAATGCTGATGCACAACGTGGCGGCGGTTCTCGTGGCGGCGGTGGCGGAGGAGGCGGTGGTTCAAGACCGTCAGGCGGTGGTGGCGGAGGCGGTAGTTTTTCCCGTCCTTCCGGTGGTAGTTTTTCGCGCCCCTCAACTTCATTTAATGGTAGCACACGCGGCGCTATCGCGGCTCCGCAACGGAGCTATGGAACTGACTCTCGCGGCAGCATAGGCGCTCCTCAACAACGCAGTTATGGTGGTCGTGATTACGCAATAAGGCCAAATGGCACATCCGTAGCACCCCAGCGTAGCTATGGTAGCACCGGTCGTACCGTATACAATGGTAACCGCAGCTATACTACTGTAGACAGGCGCGTTTATAATGGCGGTCGCGGTACTTATTACAGAGGTGGTTCATATGCATACGGTGGTCGCAGGGTTTATCCCGGTACTTACCATTACGGTGGCCGCGGGGGGTATTTTGGCAGTCACTACTATTATCCATACCGTAACTACTATAATTCATTCTATTATCCGCGGTTAGGTTTTAGCATAGGTTTCTTACCATATGGTTACTATCCTTTCTGGTGGGGCGATTACCAATATTTTTACAGCGATGGTTTGTACTATCGTCAATACAATGACCAGTATACCGTTGTTGAACCGCCAATAGGGGCCGAGATTAAAACCCTGCCTTCAGGTGCTGAATCTATCATGATCAATGGCGAACAGTACTATGAGTTAAATGGTGTTTACTACCAGCCATACACCAAAGATGACGGCTCAACTGTTTACGTTATTGCAGGTAAAGATGGCCAATTAACTACCGATCAGGGCAACGGCGATGGCAGCAGTGTTGATCAGGGCCCGCAAATTGGTGACATTGTAACTCAATTACCACCGGATTGCCGCAAGATCAAGATCAATGGTGAAAAACTGTTTGTATCCCCTGATGGTTATTACTACCAGGAAACTCAGGATGACGGCAATAAAGCTTACAAAATTGTAGGCACCCCATCTGATGATCCTGAAAATAACGACAGCGATCAAAACCCTAACCAACAGTAATTAATAAAAATTCAATATATATATATTAAAAGCTGCTTCCGTAATGAAGGCAGCTTTTTTTGGTTATATTAAGTATGCATTTCAAATTAATACAAACTTTTTTTAACTGTAATGGGTAGTACATTAAGTAAAACTTAAAATTTACCATTATGCAAAATCATGATCACCGCGCCATTATTCAAAAACTATTGGATTGCGCTTTAGCTTGCGAACATTGTGCTACTGCATGCCTGCACGAAGAGGATGTTAAAATGATGGCCAACTGCATTAGTCTTGACCGGGACTGTGCTGACATATGTATCCAGGGGGCCCGCCTATTGCAAAGAGATTCAGTTATTGCCCACCAATATCTGGTTTTATGCGAGGAGATCTGTCGCCTTTGCGCCGCTGAGTGCGGTAAACATCAGCACGACCATTGCCAGGAATGTGCCAAAGCTTGTATTGATTGCGCGGAGGCCTGCCACGCACATCATGAACCTATTACGCAGGATTGAGGTAATTACATTTAGTTCCCGTTTGAGAATAGTCGTCAAAAAGCGGGAGGGTCGTGCGATTCCCCCTCGAGAGGGGGGAGGGGTGTGTCTCTGCGTTAGAGTTAGTCGAAGAAACACACCCCTGCCATCGCTCTGTCCTTCACGCCCCCTCTCAAGAGGGGATTTAAAAATCTCTTTATTATCCGCAACGCTCACTATTTTACTAATTTTTTTAGGATTTAGCGTTTTCTTTTCTGAATTTTACTTTTATGAATAACCTCCCGCCATTAGCCGAACGTATGCGCCCCAAATCGCTTGATGATTATGTTGGGCAAAAACATCTTGTTGGGCCGGGAGCGGTATTACGCAAAGCTATAGAGTCGGGTTCATTGCCGTCGATGATATTTTGGGGCCCGCCGGGAGTAGGTAAAACTACATTGGCTTATATTATTTCGCAGTCATTGTTTCGTCCGTTTTTTGCTTTGAGTGCTATTAACTCGGGCGTAAAAGACGTAAGGGAGGTGATAGAAAAAGCGTCGTTGTTAAAGAAACAAGGCGAGGTGCTACCGATATTATTTATCGATGAGATCCACCGCTTTTCCAAATCGCAGCAAGATTCATTGTTAGGCGCTGTAGAGCGGGGCACTGTTACGTTAATAGGCGCAACGACTGAAAACCCATCTTTCGAAGTGATCTCGGCTTTGCTGTCGCGTTGCCAGGTGTATATTTTACAGCCGCTATCCGAGACTGATCTCATCGATCTGTTGAACAAAGCCATGAAAGAGGATGTGGTTTTGCAGGGTAAAAACATCACCATCAAAGATCATGAGGCTTTGCTGCGCCTTTCGGGAGGCGATGCCCGGAAGCTGCTCAATATTTTCGAGTTGCTGGTAAACGCTTTTGACACGCCTGAGATAGTACTGACCGATGAAGTTGTACTGGAGCATGTACAGCAAAACATGGCCCTCTATGATAAAACCGGCGAACAGCACTATGATATCATTTCGGCCTTTATCAAATCCATGCGGGGCTCTGATCCTAACGGTGCTGTTTACTGGCTGGCGCGCATGATAGTTGGCGGCGAAGACCCGCTTTTCATAGCCCGGCGCATGCTGATCCTGGCGTCCGAAGATATTGGCAACGCCAACCCAAATGCATTACTACTTGCGCAAAGCTGCTTTGAGGCTGTAAATAAAATAGGCATGCCCGAATCGCAACTGATATTATCGCAGACGGCTATTTACCTGGCAACATCGCCCAAAAGTAATTCGGCTACAACAGCTATTGGTGCGGCTATAGCATTGGTGCGCCAAACCGGCGATTTACCGGTGCCGCTGCACTTACGTAACGCACCAACCAAATTCATGAAAAACATAGGCTACGGCAAGGATTACAAATACGCCCATAGCTACGAAGGTAATTTTACCGACCTTGATTTTCTGCCGGATGCTATCCGCGGAACAAAAATTTACGACCCCGGTAACAATGCGCGCGAAAACGAATCAAAAGAAAAGTTAAGAAAACTTTGGGGCGACAGGTATAAATACTAGCTTAAGCTTCGCTTTATAAAGCGTGTTAATTAATATCATATAACAAATTGACCAATATTAATTAATTTATAACTTTAGGCTTTGCGCACCGTACCTATAGCTTTTATATAGAACATTTATAGCTTTGGACTTTGTGCAGTCTGCTTTTAGCTTTATATAAAACCTATACCTTAACCTTTAACTGTCTATACTTATGATCACTACCTTTCTCGGGCACGAACTTAAAGCTTTCTGGCGGTCAAAAAACACAGGTAAAAGTATTGCTATCCGTGTGGTGATGGGCTTACTTATCCTTTATCTTTTTGGATGTATCTTGCTTGCCGGTTTGTTTTTGAATGAAATTTTGGGGCAGGTTTTTCCGCATGATGACATAGTGGTTTCTTTTTGCGGTATCATCCTGCTTTATTTTTTGTTTGACCTCATGATGCGCATGCAATTGCAGGAACTGCCTACGTTAAGAGTGCAACCATATCTTCATTTACCTATAAAAAGGAATACGGTGGTCGGCTATCTGGCCTTTACGGCCATGCTTTCGGTTTTTAACCTGTGGCCCATTATACTTTTTGTACCTTTTATTTTAAAAGTGATCCTTACCGATTCGGGTGCTTTGCCTGCGCTCGTTTTTATATTGGCTATTATCGGCTTCATGCTTTTCAATAATTACATGGCCTTGTTTATTAAACGTAAGGCCAATCTTAATGGCTGGGTCTTCCTGGTTTTCGCAGCGGCTCTCATCCTTATTATTACCGGCGATTTCAGGTTTCATCTGTATTCGGTGCGTAATATTTCCTATCTGTATTTCGGCCATTTGCTCACTAAACCGGTATTGGTATTACTGCCTGTTGTGCTTGCTGCAACCATGTACTACATCAATTTTGCCTACTTAAAACAAAACCTGTACCTCGAAGAGCTGAGTTCGCGCAAGGCATCGGCTTATAAAAGCAGTACGGAGTTTCCGCTGTTAAACAGGTTTGGTAAGGTTGGCGACCTTGCCGCAAACGAGCTGAAACTGATCTTCCGTAATAAGCGGCCACGATCGGCATTGGTTATGGGGTTGTTCTTTATGTTTTACGGGCTCATATTTTATACCAACAGCCATTACGGACAAACCTGGTACATTTTTGTGGGCATGTTCATGACGGGTATTTTTATTATCAGTTATGGGCAGTTCATGTATAGCTGGCAAGGCGCTCATTTTGATGGCCTGTTGGTAAGCAAGATCAATTTCCGCGATTTTTTAAAGGCAAAATACCTGCTATTTACTATGGTATCAACCGTGGCTTTTATATTGACTACGCCTTATGCTTATTTTGGCTGGCGCATTGTTTTGGTACATTTTGTAATGTACCTGTGGAACATCGGCGTCAACACAACCATTGTGCTGTTTTTTGCTAACCGCAATGCCAAACGGATAGATCTGTCAAAAGGCGCGTCGTTTAATTGGGAAGGGGTGGGGGCAACGCAAATGCTTATTTCGTTTCCCTTGATGATAACGCCGTATATCATTTATCTTCCCTTCTCACTGTTCAAACACGCCGACGTCGGCCTGGCCATGCTGGCTGGTACCGGGATCATATTCATCTTAACCCGCGATTTTTGGGTTAAAAAACTGGAAGAGGATTTTATACAAAAACGTTACACCGTTGCCGAAGGCTTCAGAAATAAATAATTCTATGATTGAAGTAAGAAATTTAAAAAAGGTTTATAACGGGATTACCGTTGTGGATGTACCCGCCCTGCAAATTAACAAAGGCGAAAGCGTTGGCCTTGTAGGTAATAACGGCGCTGGTAAAACCACACTATTCCGGATGGTGCTCGACCTCATTCGCGCCGAAAGCGGCGAGATTTTATCCAACGATGAAACTGTAGCTGGTCATGAGAAGTGGAAAGATTACACCGCTGCTTATCTCGACGAAGGTTTCCTGATAGATTACCTTACACCTGAAGAGTATTTTTATTTTATAGGAGGGCTACATAGTCATAACCGCACATATGTTGACGAGGTGTTGGTTGGCCTGACCGATTTTTTTAATGGCGAGATCCTGAAGAAAGGGAAGTACATCCGCGACCTGTCAAAAGGTAACCAATGCAAAGTTGGTGTAGCGGCCTGCCTGTTGCAGGAACCTCAATTGCTGATGCTGGACGAGCCCTTTGCCAATATCGACCCAAGCACCCAGTTTAGGCTTAAAAATCTGCTGAAAGATCTGAACAGGAATAAAGGTGTAACTACCATAGTATCCAGCCATGATCTTAACCACATTACCGATGTATGCGACCGGATTCTGCTGATGGAAAAAGGCGTGATCATTAAAGATATTGCAACCAGCTCATCAACGTTAAATGAGTTGGAAGCGTACTTTGGCGTTGAGGTCGCCCCTCCTGCCCATTAAAAGGGTGACTACCTTCAAGCCCCTTTTTAAGCATAAACAAAAAAAGCATTGCCGACAGCAATGCTTTTTTTGTTTAAAATCTTCTTTTGAAAAGCGTGCGTGCATACAAGCACTTCCTTTAGGGGGCTGGAGGAGCTTGTATTAGATCATCAGTCAGCTTCTCAAACTCGTTGATAAACTCTGTATAATGCTCCCCCGTTCCCGGACCACTAAAACCAGTATGGATTTTTTGTACGTCGCCGTTTTTATCGATAATAATGGTGGTAGGGAAACCAACCACTTTGGATAACATAGGCAGGCTTTGAGCGGTTTGTTTTTTATCGCTGGTATAGCCGGTCACCAACAATGAGTAAGGTACTTTAAACCTGTCTTTTACTTGCTGCAGCGCTTTCTTTGATTTTTCAAAATCGGTGGTGCGTTCATAAGCCAGGCCAATTACCTCAACACCTTTATCGTGATATTTGTTATAGTAGTTGACCATATAAGCAGTTTCGTCCATGCAGTTTGGGCACCATGAGCCCAATATCTGCACAATTACCACTTTGTTTCTGAACCTGGCATCCTCAAGCGAAACAGTTTTGCCATCAAGGTCCTTAAAGCTGAAAGCTATTTTTTTATACCCCGGTTTTAATGAAGTGAGTGAATATGCATCTGGAAGTTTGGCGTTTTCATCCTTTACAGCGGTCCAGGATTGAACTGCCGAATATCCGGCGTAAAATTTACCGTCGGTAATGGCTTTATCATTGCCGATAGTAGCAGTAAAAGTATAGGCATGACCGCCGTCGAAAGTAGAGAGGTAAAGTTTATTACCACTTACCGAGCCTTCTAAATAACGGTAATCACCGGTGGTGGTTAAGAAAGTACCTGTAAGTTTATTACCGTCCTGCTTAAACTCGCCAACGGTGGTATCGCGGCCCTCGCCCTCACCAAACACTGCCGACCAGCGGCCTCCGATATTAAACGCCGGTTGTTCAGTATTCTTAAAAAAGCGCCATGAAGTATTAGGCCTGGCGCTGAACGGAACAAGGAGATCATTATCCGCCAGGTGCCTTACCCAGTTGCCGTTAAGGCTATCTCCGTTAAGTTTCAGCTTAAATTCTGAATTGAACAGCGGCATATGGATAAAAACAGAATCGCCTTTGGTAGCAACATCTGTTACCTTGAAATGCTCGGCACCGTTAATGATAGCTAATTGTTGTTTGCTCCCGCTATTGTTGACCTCGAAATTAAAAGGGATTTCGGTGCCTGATTTAGTTTTAAGTGCACCGCGCCACACACCTGTTTTTAGTTTGGTTTGAGCAAAGCCGGTTTGCAGAAATAGTAATCCGCAAATACCAGCTATAATATTTTTGAAAGTCATACTTAAATATATAGTCTACTTAATCTATATACTTTCAAAGGTATAAAAACAGCGCCGTTATTTCAACAATCCGCGCGAAATGACAATTCTTTGAATTTCAGATGTTCCTTCATAGATCTGAGTTATTTTGGCATCCCGCATCAGGCGTTCAACGTGATATTCTTTCACATAACCGTACCCGCCATGAATCTGCACCGCTTCGGTGGTGGTGCGCATAGCTACTTCAGATGCATACAGTTTTGCCATTGAGGATGCCTGGGCATAGGGTTTTCCATGATCTTTAAACCACGCTGCTTTAAGGCACATCAAACGGGCTGCCTCAATTTCAGTAGCCATATCGGCCAGCTTAAATTGGATAGCCTGGTGGTCGGCAAGCGATTTACCAAAAGTTTTGCGCTCCTTAGCGTATTGCACTGCAAGTTCGTAAGCACCTGAAGCAATACCTAAAGCCTGCGAAGCAATACCTATACGGCCACCATCCAGTACGTTCATGGCAAACTTAAACCCAAAGCCGTCTTCGCCAATGCGGTTCTCTTTAGGCACTTTAACATCGGCAAACATCAGCGAGTGGGTATCCGAGCCGCGGATGCCCATCTTGTTCTCTTTAGGGCCAACAGTAAAGCCCGCCATTCCTTTTTCAACAATAAAAGCGTTGATACCATGGTGTTTTTTTTCGGCATTGGTTTGTGCTATTACAATATAGGTAGATGCGCTGCCTCCGTTGGTGATCCAGTTCTTAGTACCATTAAGCAGGTAATGATCGCCCATATCAATTGCTGTAGTGGTTTGTGATGTAGCATCAGAGCCGGCTTCCGGCTCCGAAAGACAGAACGCGCCAATGCATTCGCCTTTGGCCAGCGGTACCAGATATTTTTGCTTCTGTTCTTCGCTGCCATATTTCTCCAATCCATAGCATACCAGCGAATTATTCACTGAAACAATTACTGATGTGGATGCGTCAATCTTTGAAAGTTCCTCCATCACCAGCACATATGATATGGCATCCATGCCAGCGCCGCCATATTGCGGAGATACCATCATGCCCAGGAAACCCAGTTCACCAAGTTTCTTAACCTGGGCAGCAGGGAATTTTTGCTGTTCGTCGCGTTCAATAACACCTGGCTTCAATTCTGTTTGCGCAAAATCACGCGCAGCCTGGCGAATCATTTTTTGTTCTTCGGTCAGTTCAAAATACATGGTATAATTAAAAGCATAAATATATAAAAATTACTATGCATGCATAGTAATTTTTATAAACAAAAAAAGAGAGCTTTTTTTGAAGCTCCCTTTCCCCTAATTAATTTAAACTATTGATTAAACCCAAAACAAAGAACAAAAAATCTCAACTTGGGCGTCTGAGAATTCAATTTAATTTTTCACAGGTAGATGTTACTAAATCTTTTATTTTTTCACAGATGATACAGGGCGAATATCTATATACAAATCCTTTGCCATAATTATAAAATTGTGGCATTAATATTTCATGTTTAAACGTTAGTTGCTCATTTTTATAAAAGAATAATATCTGTATATAAAATGTAATGGTGTTATTTTATATTTAGCTTGCACAAAAAATACAATGTATCATATTAGCCGATCCAGTCATGCTTTTAACTGATTTTGAATATCTTAACGACACTAATAGCGCATTTAAACGCAAAGTTGCCTTACAGATTAAAACTTTACGCAAGCAAAATCAGGTTACCCAGGAGAAGTTTTTTAACGAAACGCACATAAATATTGCCCGGCTCGAATCTGGTATTATTGATATCAGGTTGGAAACACTTCGTAAAATTTGTTATTATTTTAACGTTTCCTTAGCAGGTTTTTTCCAGGAGATATAATAAATTATCATATTTTAAAAAATAAGCTGTCCTAAATTCTATTTTACCATACAGTTGTTGTATTTTAATTCATACACACACCTAAAAAATGAACAGAAAAACCCAATCCTTATCCATAGTTGCCGCCGCGCTTGGCACCTTACTTAGTGCCTGTAGCCAAACCGACAAAACAAAAGCTTACGAAGCCGGCGACCCAGTGATCCATAATATGGATACCACCGTAAAACCGGGCGATGACTTCTTTAAATATGCCAACGGAACCTGGCTTCGCAAAAATCCTATTCCGGCGGCGTACGCTGCCTGGGGCATCGGCAATGTTGTGCAGGAAGAGTTGCGCGACAAGATGAAAAAGATCAACGAGGATGCGCTTAAGGCTAATGCTCCGAAGGGCAGCAACACCCAAAAAATAGGCGATTTTTATTTCAGCGGGATGGATACCGTTAACATCGAAAAACAGGGGCTTGCACCTCTGAAAGATGAACTGGATAAAATTGACAGGATAACGGATATCAAAAGCCTGGTTGAGGAGTTTGCACACTTACAACGGATTGGCGTTACGCAGCCTATCGGCGCTTATGTTGGGCAAGATGCTAAGAACAGTGCAAAGATGGCTTTGGGTTTATACCAGTCGGGCATTGGTATGCCAAACCGCGATTACTACTTTAATAAAGATGAGCATAGCGCAGCCATCCGTACCGACTATCAAAATAATTACCTGCCCGCCATATTCAAACTGGCAGGCCTGCCTGTCGATAAAGCAATTGCCGGCGCTAAGAAAACTTATTCGCTGGAAACTTTCCTGGCTGATAGCAGCCGGAAACTGGAGGACCTGCGCGATCCTTATCATAACTATAACAAAATGCCACTTGCCGCGCTGAGCAAGCTGGCCCCGGATATTGACTGGAAACCCACTTTTGAAAAGATGGACTACAAAAATGCGGATACCGTAATTGTAGGACAGCCTGAGTATTACAGGGCGCTTAATAAAGCACTAAAAACTTTTACTATAGATGACTGGAAGAATTACCTGCGCAAGAACCTGGTCACTGCTTTTGGGCCATACCTGAGCAAACCGTTTGATCAGGAGGTGTTTCGGTTTTATGATAAGGTGATTTATGGCAGTACGGCCCAACTTCCACGCTGGAAAAGGGTGTTGGATACTGAAAACGGTTTGATGGGCGAGGTATTAGGACAAATCTTCGTAAAAGAATATTTCCCCGAGAAAACAAAAGAGCGCTATGTGAAATTGGTTGAAGAAATGCGCGCCAGCTTTAAAGAGCATATTGAAAAGCTGGATTGGATGAGCCCCGAAACCAAGGAGAAAGCTTACTACAAATTATCAAAAGTTGTCCCTAAAGTTGGTTACCCGGATAAATGGAAGGATTTTTCAACTCTGGAAATTAACCGGGGCCCTTACGCCCTCAACGTATTACGGGCAAACGAGTGGTGGCATAATTTCAGCGCGGCTAAATTAGGCAAACCTGTCGACCGTACTGAATGGGACATCACGCCTCAAACCTATAATGCTTACTATAACCCATCAAACAACGAGATTGTATTGCCTGCCGGCATTTTTACCATTCCCGGCTACAAGGATGAGAATATTGATGATGCCGTCATTTACGGTTATGCTGCCGCTTCAACTATTGGCCATGAAATGACCCACGGTTTTGATGACCAGGGCAGGCAGTTTGATGCTGCCGGAAACCTTAAAGCCTGGTGGAAACCGCAGGATTCGGTAAAATTTAGTCAGCGTGCCAAAATGCTTATCGACCAGTTTAATGGTTACAGCATTTATGGTTTGCATGTAAATGGCAAAGCCACTCAGGGGGAAAATATTGCCGATCTCGGCGGAATAGTAATAGGTCTTGACGCGTTCAAAAAAACACAGCAATATAGAGAGGGTAAACTCATTAACGGGTTAACACCCTTACAGCGTTATTTTTTAGGATACTCATTAGGCTGGCTTACGCAAGACAGGAAAGAATCACTTTCGAGCCAGATCCTAACCAATGAACATGCGCCCGGTTTTATGCGTGTTAACGGGCCGTTTACCGATGTGCCTGAATTTTACGAAGCCTTTCATATTAAGAAAGGTGATAAGATGTGGATAGATCCGGATAAACGAGTGAAGATATGGTAGCGGTAATGATGTAACTGGCCGTTACATGATCACAATGATTGCGTTTAAAACAGACGAAGCAACTCCAAACCATACAGGGCGACTGTAAATCGGGATTGCTTCGTGTCTTATAGTTGTAGTTGTATAACTGTAAGTTGTTAATTGTCATTCGTAATATGTATTGTAGCCCTTTTTCAGGATTGTCCAGGGCTACTTCTCATGACGTCCTAACGGTTCCCTACAATATAAACTTCGTGCTTAGGAAATTGGAATCATTGTCATTCACAATTTCATTGATGATGTTTTTGTTGGTTTCGGTCATTTTAGTGGTAACTAATGAGCGGATTGAGAACGACCTTAAGGCATCATGTACCGAAAGTGTACCCTCGGCACTGTCCTTACGCCCGGTGAACGGAAATACATCCGGACCGCGCTGACACTGACTGTTAATGTTTACGCGGCTTACTAAATTCACAAAGGGATCGATCAGTGACGAAATTTCCCTGGCATCATTACTGAAAATACTCACCTGCATACCATGTGGCGAGTCTATCTGGTAAGCGATAGGCTCCTCAATATCTTCAAATGGAATTACTGGGATCACCGGTCCAAATTGCTCTTCGCGGTACAGTTTCATGTTTTCATTAACCGGGTAAACTATGGCCGGGAAAAAGAACGAAGCCGATGTTTCACCTCCGTTTTCGTTAATCACTTTTGCGCCGCTAGCTAAGGCGTCATTTACAATATCGGTAAGGTAAGCCGGTTTATGAGGTTCGGGGAGCGGGGTAAGTTTTACATCCTTTTCCCAGGGCAGTCCGAACTTAAGTTTGGCAACCGCCTCGCTTAATAGTTTTAAAAACTCATCAGCAACGGCTTTATGTACAAATATCACTTTAATAGCAGTACAACGCTGGCCGTTAAATGACAGCGAGCCTAAAATACACTCGCTCACAGCCTGCTGCAGGTCGGCATGTTTGGTGACTATGGCTGCGTTCTTGGCGTCCAGACTTAAAACAGCTCTTAAGCGATTAATTTTAGGGTGACGCTTTTTCAAATCATTTGCTACTTTGCTTGAGCCAATGAAAGCCAGCACATTCACCTTGCCCGATGACATCAGCCCGGGTGTTACCACTGCGCCCCTGCCATAAATGGTGTTCACCACTCCTTTAGGGAATGATTCCTGGAAGGCTTTCAGCAATGGATAATGCAGCAGTGTACCGTGTTTAGGCGGTTTAAATAAAATAGTGTTCCCCATGATCAGAGCGGGGATCAGCGTAGTGAAAGTTTCGTTTAACGGGTAATTAAACGGCCCCATGCAAAGCACTACTCCCAGGGGCGAACGACGGATCTGGGCCACCAGCCCCTCGGCCATTTCAAAGCGTGACGACTGGCGGTCAATATCTTTTAACGCGTCGATGGTGGCATTGATGTATTCAATAGTACGGTCAAATTCTTTAGCCGAATCAGCGTATGATTTGCCTATTTCCCACATCAGCAGTTTTACCACCAGCGTACGTTGTTCGCTCATTTTGTAAATAAAGCGCTCCATACATTTAATACGGTCGGCAATGCTCATGGTGGGCCATTCGCCGCGGCCATTGTCATAGGCTTCAAGGGCGGCATCCAGAGCTTCAAAAGCTTCTTTTTCGGTGCAAACCGGGTAGGTACCTATGAGCTTACGGGTAAAAGTACCGTCTTCCGCCCAAAAACCAACAGGTGAGTAAACTTCACTTACTTCGCCGTTCCATAGTTTCATTTCGCCACCGCTCAGGTATTCGCGCTGGTGTACTTCTTCAATTTGGAATTCGGGGGGAATATTATTTTCATCAATAAAAATTGAACTGAGCTGGGTTTTAAAACTCATATTTTTTCAAGGGTTTGATTTCCCTAAGATAAAAAAAGCCTGCTTTAACAAGCAAGCTTTATGTGTTATAATGTTTACTGATTTTTAATAGCCGAAGGCATTATTGATGATCCGATCCGCCTTCGTGAAAGAATTATCCTTTTGAAGGGCCTTTGATTCCCGGTTTCCTGCTTCTTTTCAAAATCCTGGTTTAGGGAAATTAACGCCACCCGCGGCAAGCTCTTTAAGCATTTGTTCCTGAAGGTTTATTTTAGCATTGAGGAAATCGGCAGGATCAACCCAAACATTAATAGTAAACCTTACGCAATCGTTATCCAGGCTGATAACGCCCACCCGCGCGGCCGGGTCATGAAGGATATCTTTATTGGCATTTACTACGCCTGTCATGATGGCCTTCGCCTTTTCTATATCATTGTTATAGCCTACCCGCAATTCAAAATCAAGACGGCGGCGGCCTTCGCGCGTTATGTTTACAATAACTTCATTAAAAAGCTTTCCGTTAGGGATAATGACGGTTTTGTTATCGGCGGTAATAAGTACGGTATAAAACATCTGTATAGATACCACCCTGCCATCCTGGCCTTGGGCTACAATGCTGTCATCTATTTCAAAAGGTTTTAATAACAGGATCAGCACACCCCCTGCAAAATTTTGAAATGTGCCCGACAAAGCCAAACCGGCTGCTACCGAAAATGCGCCGATGATGGTAGTGAAGATACTCATCTCCAGCCCTATGATGTTCATTACCCAAATAATGAGTAAAACATATAAAGCTGTAATGGTTAGGCTTAAGAAAAATGGCTGTAGTGATGAATGAATGCCACGCTTCATCATACGCATGCGCAGCCTTGCACGTAAAAACTTAATAAACCATAACCCAATAAAAAATATGATTAGTCCACCTACATAATTGGGGCCGCGGTTAATAAGCCAATGGTGGAACTCAGTGTAAAATTCGTCCAGTTTCATAACTGGGCGCAAAGTTAATAATTATCTATTAACTGTACAGGGAAACGAAGAGCTCGGGGCCCTTAAACAACACCCACTCAACCAGTGTGCTTTGTATTTGTTTTGTTTTTTGAGATAGACGTTTCATGACCTGCATTGTTCAAATCCTGTGCCTGATTAGTGCTGTATCAGATTTGTTATGCAAAACTACGTATTACTAAGCCCCGCGAAGTTGAAAATTAATCAAATGATTAATTAATGACCATTGAATTACCTTAGGATGACTATAAAGCCTCTTTTAAAGCACAAAACCCTGTATGCTTTTGCATACAGGGTTTTGAAAGTATATAAGTTTCTATACACCCCTTCAGGGGCTTGGCGACTCTTACATCATGCCGCCCATGCCGCCGCCCATTGGTGGAGCGCCTGCTTTTTCATCTTCAGGATCATCAGCTAATACAACTTCGGTAGTTAATAACATGGAAGCGATTGAAGCTGCATTTTCTAAAGCAACGCGGCTTACTTTAGTTGGGTCGATAACACCTGCAGCAATCAGGTTTTCGTATTTATCAGTACGTGCGTTGTAACCAAAGTCGGCAGTGCCTTCTTTAACTTTTTGCACAATGATTGAGCCTTCGATACCAGCGTTTTCGCAGATCTGACGTAAAGGCTCTTCGATAGCGCGACGGATAATCTGGATACCAGTGTTTTCGTCTTCGTTATCACCTTTAAGATCGGCTAAAGCAGCAACAGCACGGATGAAAGCAACACCACCACCAGCTACGATACCTTCTTCAACGGCGGCACGTGTAGCGTGTAAAGCGTCGTCAACACGGTCTTTTTTCTCTTTCATTTCAACTTCGGTAGCAGCACCTACGTAAAGTACAGCAACACCGCCAGATAATTTGGCTAAGCGCTCTTGCAATTTTTCGCGGTCATAATCAGAAGTTGTTGATTCGATCTGAGATTTGATCTGGCTTACGCGGCCTTTGATCTCTTCTGCAGAACCTGAACCATTGATGATAGTAGTATTGTCTTTGTCGATAACGATTTTCTCAGCAGTACCTAAGTAGCTAAGGTCAGCGTTTTCTAATTTGTAACCTCTTTCTTCAGAAATTAAAGTACCACCGGTAAGGATAGCGATATCTTCTAACATAGCTTTACGACGGTCGCCGAAACCTGGCGCTTTAACAGCAGCAACTTTCAGTGAACCACGGATTTTGTTAACTACTAAAGTAGCTAAAGCTTCGCCGTCAAGATCTTCAGCAATGATCAATAGTGGTTTGCCGGTTTGCACTTGTTTTTCAAGGATAGGAAGCAATTCTTTCATTGAAGAGATCTTCTTGTCGTAGATCAGGATGAAAGGATTTTCTAATTCGGCTTCCATTTTGTCAGCATTGGTTACGAAGTAAGGAGAAAGGTAACCACGGTCAAACTGCATACCTTCTACAGTTTTAACTTCGGTTTCAGTACCTTTTGCTTCTTCAACAGTGATTACACCATCTTTACCAACTTTTTCCATTGCTTCGGCAATTAACGAACCGATAACCTCGTCGTTATTTGCAGAGATAGCAGCAACTTGTTTGATTTTGTTATTGTCTTCACCAACAGTTTGTGACTGCGATTTCAGGTTTTCAACAACCGAAGCAACAGCTTTGTCGATACCACGTTTCAAATCCATTGGGTTTGCACCGGCAGCAACGTTTTTAATACCAGCTGTTACAATAGCCTGAGCTAACACGGTAGCTGTAGTAGTACCATCACCTGCAATATCGGCAGTTTTTGAAGCTACTTCTTTAACCATTTGAGCACCCATGTTTTCAAGGGCGTCTTTTAATTCAATTTCTTTAGCAACAGTAACACCGTCTTTAGTGATGGCTGGTGAGCCAAATTTTTTGTCGATGATTACGTTACGGCCTTTAGGGCCTAAGGTTACTTTTACTGCGTTAGCAAGGATATCAACACCGCGTTTCAGGGCGTCGCGTGCTTCAACATTGTATTTAACTTGTTTTGCCATGATGTTTTAATTATTGAATTATTGAATTAGCGAATGAGTGATTTGATTTCGCTTTCAATAATCTATTTTTTTTAATTTCTTTGATTTTAAACCAGCGGTTTGAACAGGAATAAATTCACTAATTCAATAACTCACTAATTCACTAATTGGTTAAAGAACTGCGTATATGTCTGATTCACGCATAATTAAGTACTCTTTACCTTCATAGGTAATTTCAGTACCTGCATATTTACCATATAAAACCTGGTCACCAACTTGTACGGTTAAAGGCTCATCAACTTTTCCCTGTCCAACAGCAACGATGGTTCCACGTTGAGGTTTTTCTTTGGCAGTATCAGGAATGAAGATACCTGAAGCGGTTTTCTCTTCGGCTGCTGCAGCTTCCACTACAACCCTATCGCCGATCGGTTTAATGTTTAATGACATAGTTATAACTGTTTATTTTATTTAAGTTTTTCAGCCCGATATGCAACATCAATTATGCCAAGCGGGTATTATGGCAAGTATTGACAGGCTAAACTGTTTTAATGTCAGCAAAAGGTTATTTGCGTTTTGTGGCTTAACAATTTTTTAACCCGATGGTGTCAGGTTGTCAGTATGACTTAGGGATGACGGTAGGGGGATGATGCTTTAAAAAAAATGTCATTTCGATAGAGCAGGGGGGAGGAGTGCGCGGTAGGGCGAAAGAGAAATCTTTTAGGCTTTGCAGAGCGATAATGTATGATTTATACAAGGCGTATAAGATCGTATGCATGAAACAGTTAAAGAAGAGTTCTTGAAAAAAAGGTTGTAGATTAAAGTAAACAACTAAGAACAAACACTTTAAATCAAGAACTCATGCAACAAGTTACACAATTAGATTTTAGCGGGCAAAAGATTTTTGCGGGGATAGATGTCCATAAGAAATCCTGGAAGGTAAGCATCCGTAGTGAACAAATGGAACTCAGGACGTTTTCGCAGAACCCATCGGCGGGAGAATTAAGTACTTATCTTAAGCGTAATTACCCATCAGCGGACTACCACGTAGTTTATGAAGCCGGATTTTGCGGTTTCAGTCATCAGCGGGAATTTAGTAATGCAGGGATTAACTGCATCGTTGTAAACCCGGCCGATGTACCCACGACAGGTAAGGAAAAACAGCGTAAATCAGACACCGTTGATTGCCGGAAATTAAGTCAGTCACTAAGTAAAGGAGACCTTACCGGTATTTTTATTCCCTGTATTGAACAACAGGATGACCGGGATATTATTCGCACATACAATCAAACGGTAAAAGATCAGACGAGATATAAAAACAGGATCCAGGGTTGGCTTCACTTCCAGGGGATAACGTTCGGTGAATCAGAGGGCCGTTATTGGTCAAATAATTTTACCAACTGGCTTAAAAATCTGTCATTGAGTCCTTCGGCAAGGACAGCCCTTGACCTTAAACTTCAGGGTTACCTACAGGCCAGGAGCATGGTATTGGCCGCCACCAGGCAGGTGCGTATTTTGTCCAGGCAGGCGCGTTATAAGGAAAGAATAGCCCTGATCAGGACAATTCCCGGCGTGGGCGAGATTACCGCTTTGTTATTTGTAACAGAAGTGGGCGATGTGAACAGGTTTAAATCGTTCGATGCTTTATGCGATTACGTTGGCCTTGTGCCCAATACTCACAGCACTGGTGATAAAGAAAAAGTATCAGGTCTGACCAGGCGGGCCAATCATCAGCTCAGGGAAAAACTCATTGAAGCCAGTTGGACAGCCGTACGTACAGATCCCGCCTTGACGATGCCTTATAATAATTACTGTAAAAGGATGAAAAAGAACAATGCCATCATCAGGATAGCTAAAAAAATGCTTAACCGGATTCGGTATGTAATGAAAAACGAATGCCCGTATGTAATAGCGGTTGTGAAATAATAAACAACAAAAGTGCAGGATAAAACAATCTGTTTTGTTATCAGATGATAAACCGGAATGAGAAATCCGCAGCCCCTTTTGAGGTGTCTGCTTTGTATAAGACTACGGTTATCATTTTATCAAATAATTTAAACGCGATGCTGCGGCCCGTAATGGTGTCTGCTTATAGGAGATTGATTGGTATTTATCGGTGCATTAACGTAATTGAAAATCGGTGAAGGTTTTCTTAGCCATAGGCGAAAAAGATAAAATAAAAAAGTCTCCTGTTACAGAGACTTCTTTTATCTGATTCGGCAGATCATATTGCTGGCAGGTTGCTCCCCAGCAGAGCCTGTTTCCTCTTCTGATCTGCAAAGGAAAATTAAGAAAACATGGTCACGGTTTGCTTAGTCATTTATATATTATAACTTTATATAATCTATTACCACGCTTTTTAGGACTTTTTGCCTTTCTGTAGCAGATTTTCATCATAGGAGATTTCTCCTCACTCCCACACGTATTCCCTCACTTGTTCGTCGAAATGACAATCAGTTTTATTGGTCGGGAGCGATTAAGAAAGAATGTTGTATCTGAACGAGTCTTACGCCGTTTTCCTCGCCGCTGATAACTTCTTCACTTCATCCTTCGCCTTGGCAAACCACACTTTATTGCTTTTACGTTCAACCGGGCTTAACTGCGATTGTTCATTGAGCATATCGGTAAAAATTTGCCAGGCATCGTCCTCCCGGCCGGCACGGGTAAGGAACATGCCATATTCATAACGGGGCTCAAAGTAGGAGTAACGGCCCTTCATTAGTTTAAACTCATTCTCAGCCTGCTCTTCCTGGTAAGTAAGCTCAAGCGATTTGGCATATAGGATGTGCGCTTTTGAGCGTGCGAACTGTGGTAGTTTATAAAGCTTTTTAGCGATAGGAATAACCTCGTTGTACATTCCTTTTTCAAAGTATGCTACAATAAGTTGCCCCATTACATGTTCGTTTTCGGCAAAGGCGCCGGTAAGGCTGTTCTTATAGCTCTCGAGGGCTTTATCGGTAAGCCCGGCTTCCAGGTAGGCATCTGCCAATTTTACACGGTTGGCAAACGTATCGGTAAACCTAACTTCATCTTCGAGGCGTTTAATTTTGGCCCCGGGGTTGATTACTGCCTCAACGTTTATTTTGGGTGCACGGATACCGCGATTGGACAGGATCTCGCTGTAGATATAATACAAACATCCGAATAAAGGTATTACTATAAGGATCCAAAGCCATTTTTGCTGGGTACCGCGCCGTAGACTGTGAATGATACAAAATGCCTCTAATATCAATATAATATAATAATAATTGCCACCGCCGAAGTACATGCCTGTTTATGATATAAGATTTAGTAATAATCAAAAATAATGAAAATGTACCTGTAAACAAGGGTATTTATAGCTGTAAAATGATTTTTTTGCTAATTGTTTGAGTATTGGATAAACGGGATTAATCGGCAGGTAAATAAAAGCCACCGGTTATTGTTGCCGGTGGCTGTATGTTAAAATAGCCCTAATTGTCCCTGGTCATCCATGTCGATATCGTCGGGGTTAGTGATCTCAAAATCGATCTTTTTAGGTGGCTTTGGCGACTCTTCAGATTGATTGGCTGGTGTTGCCGGCCCGTCTTCCTGAGAAACTACAGGCTCATCTTCATTTGTATCTGTTGATGCAAGAGTAGCTACTTCGTTAATGTCGGTTTCGGTAGTTTCAGTTGCCTGGTTAATGCCATCACTTATCAGCTCAACTGATTTTACCGGATGTTGTGAAAGGCGGTTGCCCATGGCTTTCATCCCTTTTACATCAATAACATCTGCTAAATTCAGTTCGAGGGTTTCAGGTGTTTGATCTTTGCCTTTCAAGTGTGTCATGCTGATTACCGGCGCGGTGTGACCGATCAACACCATTTTTGATCCGGCTTCTTCACTGATCAGGCTTACCTGCTTACCAACGGCTATGTTTTCAAAAGAGAAACGCTTAACGAGATAGTTTTTGGATTTACCCTCGATGTGCACGATCGAGAATACCGCCTGCGGCTCATACTTTTCGATAAGAATCATCTTATCATCAAAGTGGTTGTTAAGATCAAAGCTGCTTAATTCATAAACGCCATTGCTAAGCACGGTGAGAATGCGGTCGTCACCATCAAATTCGCCCAGGTATTTGCCGCGGCCATCTGCGTTCAGGCGCTTCAGGATATCATCATACCAGATCTTACGTCCGGCCAGCGTTGACACACCCTTGCTTTTCAGTATGATTTTTTTAACCGGGTATTTGGTAATGATATTACCCATCGAACCGCGGCCTTTGATAGCTATAGATGCGAAATCCTCATCAAACTGTAGTTTTTTAAGTTTGGAATGAGGTTTAAGCTGTACGTTCACCACTTCGGCCTCGCCGTTAGGGTTGGCGGTAAAGTACAATACTTTTGAGCCTTTGGTGCCTTTGGTAAGGTCGTATTCCTTATCGCGGGTTACACCCACTACCGAGAATCGTTTGATATAACTGATGCCGCTCTCGCCGTCTTTATATATCATATTATAAACGGTGCGTTCGTCATTCTTTTTAAATACGGCAACGTGAATGATGTCCTTACCTACAAAAACCTTGTCCTGCACTTTGGTAATCATACAGCGCCCATCGCCCCTAAAAACAATGATCTCGTCAATGTCTGAGCAATCGCCAACGTATTCAACCGAGTCATCTTTCTTCAGGCCAGATCCAATAAAGCCGTCGGCCCTGTTAACATATAGCTTGATATTAGCCAATGCTACCTGTGCAGCTTCAACCTTATCAAAGGTGCGCAGTTCGGTTTTGCGCTCTCTGTCCTTACCATATTTATCCTTCAGTTTTTCGAACCAGGCAATGGTATACTCGGTAAGGTGTTTCAGGTGATGTTTTACCTGTTTTATCTCATTTTCGAGCGCCTTCATTTGCTCATCCGCTTTTTTAACATCAAAGCGGGTGATGCTGCTCATAGGTTTATCTATCAGCTTTTTATAATCTTCGGGCTGTATGGTGCGGTAAAACTGCGGAAAGAAAGGCTCAAACAAGCGGTTCAGCACTTCAAGCACAACCTCAAAATTGCCCGAGTTTTCGTACTCAGGATTTTTATACATCCCCTCCTGGATAAAGATCTTAAGTAATGAACTGAAGAAGATCTTCTCCATTAAATCTTTCAGCCTGATCTCTAACTCCTGTTTAAGCAAATCTTTGGTGAAAAATGTGCTTTCGGTAAGCATATCGTTCACGCTCATGAAGCGCGGCTTATCATCCTGGATTACGCAGGTGTTTGGTGATATGGATACCTCGCAATCGGTAAAGGCATAAAGAGCGTCGATGGTTACATCGGGCGAGATGCCCGGAGCCAAGTGAATAATGATCTCTACATCCTTAGCCGTATTATCTTCAATCTTTTTGATCTTGATCTTACCTTTATCGTTGGCCGAGATCACGCTGTCAATTAAACTGCCGGTAGTAGTAGTAAATGGTATTTCGGTAATGGCAAGCGTTTTTTTATCGCGCTCAACAATTTTAGCCCTTACCCGTACCTTGCCACCGCGCTGCCCTTCATTGTATAAGGAAGCATCGGCCATGCCACCTGTAGGGAAATCAGGCAGCAGGTTCGGGCGCTCGCCTTTTAATACGGCTATGGAAGCGTCAATCAGTTCAATAAAGTTATGCGGCAATATTTTGGTAGCTAAACCTACCGCAATACCTTCGGCTCCCTGTGCAAGCAGCAAGGGGAACTTTACCGGCAGGGTAATAGGCTCTTTATTACGGCCATCATAGCTGGCCTGCCAAACGGTGGTATCCGGGTTAAAAACAACATCGAGCGCAAATTTTGATAACCGCGCTTCAATATAACGCGGTGCCGCCGCCGAATCGCCGGTTACTGGGTCGCCCCAGTTTCCCTGGCAATCAATCAGCAGGTTTTTTTGACCAATCTGCACCATGGCATCACCAATAGAAGCGTCACCATGGGGGTGATATTTCATAGTGTTACCGATAACATTGGCGGCTTTGTTAAAACGCCCGTCGTCCATTTCCTTCAACGAATGCAGGATGCGGCGTTGTACGGGTTTCAAACCATCGTTAATATGCGGAACAGCCCGGTCGAGAATTACATAGGATGCATAATCAAGAAACCAATTTTCATATAACCCATCGAGTGAGGCAACGGTGTGGAGTTTTTCTTCATTAGGGTTTGGTGTATCGTTTTGATGCAGATCTTCACTCATTATTCAATAAAAACTTTTGGATTGGTAAAGATACGGATTATGTGTTGATGTGCAGATGAAGTGAACTACATTTTAATGTCTTGTTAATATTGGTTTATAACAAAATTGTTACGTTTAGGTGGGTTTGCAACAATTACCAATCACGCCCGTATTAATTATTAATGTAACAAATAATTGATTGATATTGTCGTTAAAGCATAGCGGTTATTTGAATGCGTGAGGGTGTTGATTAATTAATTTGTTTATATATTTACCTATGGTGCTTTACCCAGGTTTTTTCCTGGTTGCCCCTTAAATGAAAACTATTTTGAAGTTAACCCGGCCCTTATTGCTTATGGCTTTGTCGTTGTTGTGCTTTACAAAAAGCATAGCTCAGATAAGTCCAAGGCCGTTATATGCCCAAAATAACAAGAAACATACAACTGCGAAGGTTAAGCCTGGCTATACAAAGCCCAAAACAGCAGGTACAGATCAGTTTAAAGAATTTACCAAGCTTTTGGCCCAGGCCAATGTAATTTATACCCCACCCAGGGGGTTTAAAGAGATTCCCGCTCCCAATGATGAGGATTTTTCATTTGATTATGCGTTGCAGTTGCCGGGGCAGGATTTTGAAGTATGGTTCCAGGTAAAATCCCAGAAACAGAATTATACCAGTTATGAGCAGGGGCAATATGATATTGACCGGGAAACCGAAAATCCCGATTCGATATATATAAACATGAGCAGGGCGCACGCCATAGCCTTTACCGGCGAAAGAGATAACTTTATGCGGAGCATACCGGTTAACGTTTTAAAGAGATATAAAGCTGATGCCGGTAAGTCATACCTGTTAAACCTGCTCGATTTGCCTGCTACCAAGCATTATAAATACGCACTGCTGATCGCATTACAGCGTAACCATACCGGCACCATTATGGCTGTTTGTTTTACTAATGATAAAGGCCCCGAGTTTTTTAAAAATGTGGACAGGGCAAGTAATTGTTTGAAGTTTAAGCCGTAGTCCTCAGTGTCATACTAAGCAAAGTTCCCCTCTTGAGAAGGGGCGCGATGGAAACGAGTAATGGCAGGGGTGTGTATTCGATTAGTTTATCAAAATAGAAACACACCCCTCCCGCCCCTCTCAAGAGGAAATCACACAACCCTCTCTTTTTTCTAAGGGTTCCCAATTCCCCAATGTTGATAAGTTGATATTTGCTCTCCGTTAATTCAGGCGGGAAGTTTTATTTTTGCAGTTAGGCGCATTTTTACGCTGTTTAATTTTCTACTTTATATACATGGCAGAACCAGTTAATTATAGTGAAGATAGTATCCGCTCCCTCGATTGGAAGGAGCACATCCGTTTACGCCCCGGTATGTATATTGGTAAGCTGGGCGATGGCTCTGCTTATGACGATGGTGTATACGTACTGCTTAAAGAGATCATTGATAACTCGATAGACGAGTTTGTAATGGGATCGGGCCGTACCATTGAGGTGAACATGAGCGACCATAAGGTATCGGTGCGCGATTATGGCCGCGGTATCCCTTTGGGTAAAGTGATCGACTGTGTATCCAAAATAAATACCGGCGGTAAATACGATAGCAAGGCCTTTCAAAAATCGGTAGGTTTAAATGGGGTGGGTACCAAAGCGGTTAACGCGCTTTCTAACTCATTTACAGTGCAATCATATCGTGACGGTCGCACCAAACTGGCCGAGTTTGCCAAAGGTGAACTGATTCGTGATGAGAGTGAAAAAGAATACCACCCAGCGTAATGGTACCGCTATCAATTTTATACCCGATGATACTATTTTCAGGCATTACCGGTTTATCCCGGAGTTTGTAGAAAGTATGATCTGGAACTACGTGTTCCTGAACGCGGGCCTTACTATCAATTTTAACAATCAAAAGTATTTTTCGGAGCGCGGCCTGTATGACCTGCTTACCCGTAATACGGATGCTGAAACTTTACGGTACCCAATTATCCACCTTAAAGGCGAAGACATTGAGATAGCCATGACCCACGGTCAGCAATACGGCGAGGAATATTACTCATTTGTTAACGGTCAAAACACTACTCAGGGCGGTACGCACCAGGCCGCCTTCCGCGAGGCGGTAGTAAGAACCGTACGCGAGTTTTATAAAAAAGAGTTTGATGCGTCGGATATCAGAGCTTCAATTGTTGCCGCTATTGCTATAAAAGTGCAGGAGCCGGTGTTTGAGTCGCAAACTAAAACCAAACTGGGCTCACAAAACGTTGGTCCGGATGGTCCGTCTGTGCGTGGCTTTATTAACGATTTTGTTAAAAAAGAGCTTGATAATTATCTGCATAAAAACACAGAAGCTGCTGATGGCTTGCTAAAAAGGATCCTGCAATCAGAACGGGAGCGTAAGGATATTGCAGGTATTAAAAAACTGGCCAACGAGCGTGCAAAAAAAGCATCATTGCATAACCGTAAACTGCGCGATTGCAAAGTGCATTTTGACGATACGCACGAACGTAAACAAGATACAACGTTGTTCATTACCGAAGGTGACTCGGCCAGTGGTTCGATCACTAAATCGCGTGATGTGATGACCCAGGCTGTGTTCAGCTTAAAAGGTAAACCCCTTAACTGCTTTGGCCTAACCAAAAAAGTGGTGTACGAAAACGAAGAATTTAACCTGCTGCAACACGCTTTAAATATCGAAGACGGCCTCGATGCTTTACGTTACAATAATATTGTGATAGCTACAGATGCCGATGTGGATGGAATGCACATTCGCCTGTTGTTAATGACCTTTTTCCTGCAGTTTTTTCCCGACCTGGTGAAGGCCGGTCACGTTTCGATTCTGCAAACGCCGTTATTCCGTGTGCGTAATAAAAAGGAAACCATTTATTGTTACAGCGATGAGGAACGCCGCAACGCCATAGCTAAATTGGGTAATAAACCCGAGATCACCCGGTTTAAAGGTTTAGGTGAAATTTCGCCCGAAGAATTTGGTTTATTTATTGGTAAAGACATGCGGCTTGACCCTGTAATATTAAGGGATGCCAATGTAAAGGCGCTCCTCGAATATTTTATGGGCAAAAATACTCCAGCCCGCCAAATGCATATCGTTAATAACCTGAGGGTTGAAAAGGATGATGAAACCATCAACCCAACAATAGCTAAAGAAACTGAAGCTGAGGAAGAGTTGCCAGTGGCTGTATAAACCTTGATTTGCCTGATTAGGGGATTTTCCTGAGTTGTGTAACTTAAGAAAATCCCCTAATTTATTTCAAGCCAGTGGTCAGTGTTTTCACCATACCGCACGATGTGGGGCACGATTGCAATAATTGAAATAGCCGTAAAAGTGGTGCGGTGATAACATATACCACGAGCCCAATTTTTTGCAACGCCCTAATTTTTTGTTTTGATTAGGTGCTTTTTATTTAAAGAAGCCGTCGGAGTTGATATTATAGGCGAGGATTTTAATCGAACCATCTTTTTCTTTTACAAGCCTGATCGATTCAACCGCTTTATATTTGCTGTGTTTGGTGTTGTATGCAAAAACATATTCTGCAGATGGGTTAGTCCCCACAACCCTGCGTGTTTCCCATTTGTTTACCGTTGTTGAGTCAAGGTCGCCAAGTTTGTTTTCTGTTGCGGTGTATAACTCAAGTAATTTATCCTTTGTTGTAACCGCCCAAAACTGATTACTGTAAAGCTTAAAAGTGTCGTTGTACTTTTTAGCTTTTATAAGCGCAAAAAGTTCATTCGTTACTTTTTCACCGTCCTTTTTATCTTCTTCCCTGTTTATATAAGTATTGTTAAAGCTGCATCCATTTAAAGTAATGACAGTTGTAAATAAAATTAAGTAGCGAAATTTAAGGGATTTAACAAATTGCATGAGCGTGAGTGAGTTTAGATAATGGAATAAATGTAAATAAATCTTTTCAAAATTTTAATCCTGTTAAAATTTCCTTATCTTGTTTCCCCCGATTTTTTAACAAGGGTTGATAATATATGATAAGTCACGAAATTAAAATAGCCTTTGACGAATATGAGTCACTGGCCGATCTCCATAAAGCCGACAGGCAGCTTTGCCTTGAAGCACAAAAAGCGTTAAAAAATTCCCATTCTCCATATTCCAAATTCCGTGTTGGCGCGGCACTTCGTTTGCAAAGCGGTAGAATTATTTATGGCAGTAACCAGGAAAATGTAGCCTATCCATCAGGTTTATGTGCCGAACGGGTGGCATTGTTTAACTGGGGCGCCAATCACCCCGACGATCCTATTGAGGCTATGGCGGTAACCGCACATTCGGATGATTTCCCTATTGTAAAACCAATTACCTCTTGCGGATCATGTTTACAGGTATTAGCCGAATGCGAAAAGCAGCAAAATCAATCAATAAAAATTATATTGCATGCCGAAGATGGACCGGTTTGGATCATCAAAGGCATTGAAAACCAATTGCCGTTTTTATTTTTTGAAGAACGTATAGCTACTCCATAATGAAACTGAAGTTTTTTTTACTCTTCATCGGTATTGCATTCAGCGCCGGTGTATCGGCGCAACAGGGCTTCCCGTTTGATAATGAGATCAGGGCCTTTAAACATCAGGATAGCCTGAGTTTTCCAAAGCCAGGTGGTATTTTATTTATCGGCAGTTCATCTATCCGTATGTGGACTGATCTGGAGCAACGTTTTGCTGGTAAGCCAATCATCAGAAGAGGGGTAGGCGGTTGTGAATTATGGCAGATAGCTGATTATTACACGCCGTATATCCTGTTTCCTTACAAGCCGCGCAAAATTTTTGTTTATGCAGGTGAAAACGATATTTCAGCCGGTAAATCGGCACAGGCTGTAGTAGCTTCATTTGCAAAGCTGTGGGAGCTAATCCATCAGAGACTACCGAATGCTGAGGTGTATTTTATGTCGATTAAACCGAGCCCGGTGCGCGCTAAATATTATGATGTGGTTTATGCCGCGAATGAGCTGGTGAAAAGCTATCTGAAAGGTAAACCAAAAAGTTATTATGTCGACCTGGTTCCGGCTATTTACAAACCGGGTACTACAGCCCCGGATTCAAGTTTGTTTAATAACGATTACCTGCACCTTAATAGCAAAGGTTATGATAAATGGCAAAAGGTACTTGATCCGCTGGTGAAATAAAATAAAAAAAGCCCCGCACCAACGGGGCCTTTACCTACTTACATATTAAACACTAAACTAAAACTTACTTATTTAAAAACGCTGTACACGTTTGTGATTTTCCAGCCGCTGCCGGTGTTGGTAACGGTTACATAGTTGCTACGGGTAAAAGTGCTGTATTTCATATCAACTTTTACTACGGCCAGGTCGTTGTTGCTTTCAACAATTGAGGTGCTGGTAACGCAGTCCTGCTCAGTATTTTTATTGGCTTTTAATAAGTCAACTACTTCGTTTTTGGTAAAACTTAATACTTTAGTACCGCGTAACATGCTGAATTTTGCCGATTGATCTACCACTTCGTTAAAGCCCTGTATTTTGCCGCGGGTCATGGCATCTATATAAGTGTTGATGGCGTAGTTTTTGGTTAAATTGTCGCCTTCTATTTTATCTGTTGCTTTTGCAGCAGTGCCTATTACTAATAAGGCTAAGCCAAGCATGATTGATTTTAAAGTTTTCATATTGTTGTTGTTTTTTAGGTTTTTAACTTTTAAATTGTTTTTATACTCATAAGACATCGGTACCATGCATTACGTTACAGCCGATACAACTAAATATGACGATTTAACAAACATTTAACATTTTCGCATATTTTTTAGGCATGATGGTAACAATATGCCGTTAAATAATACTTATGGTTGATTTTAATACTATTATATTACAGTTTGCCGAACAGGGTGAAAAAACAGGGTGGACATACATTGAGATTCCGGCCGATATAGCGCAGGAAATGAAACCCGGCAATAAAAAGTCATTTCGTGTAAAAGGTAAACTGGATGAGTTTGAGGTGCGCGGTATGGCCCTGATGCCTATGGGCGAAGGGAATTTTATCATGGCTTTGCGAAAAGAGATCTGTAAAGCTATCCATAAACATCGCGGGGCCACGCTCCGGGTACGCCTTGAACCCGATGATGATTTTAAATACATTGTTCCGGATGATCTGCTGGAGTGTTTTGAATATGAACCTGAAGGCGGCGAGTTTTTCAATAGCCTGGCCGGAAGCCACCGGGGATATTTTATAAAATGGATTGAGAGCGCTAAAACGGAAGTTACCCGAGCTAACCGTATAGCACAAACCGTTAACGCCATGGTGCGCCGCATGGATTATGGCCAAATGCTACGCGCTCAAAAAAAAGCAAGGGAGTAACATGAGTTATGTGCCAACATTGATAAATTTGGTGATTAACAATTATTAATGGAAATCCCTTCATTTAAACTTAACGGCCGCATCTGGATAGAAATAGCCGAGGAAAAAGTACTTGGCCATGGCCGGGTCGAGTTACTTGAGCGCATCCATGCATCCGGCTCTATCAGGCAGGCCGCGTTACAAATGAAAATGTCATACAAGCAGGCCTGGGATTTGGTGAACCACATGAACGATGGTTTTAAGCAGCCGCTGGTAATTTCAAAAAGAGGAGGAAAGGGTGGTGGAGTAGCCTTGCTTACACCATTTGGGCTGGAAATTATCGGGGAGTTTAAAGATCTGCAGAAAAAATTCTCTCAATTTTTAGAAAGGAATAGCAAAAAGTAAAAGTTTTTTCTGGGTTTCGTATTGAAAATTAAAAAACGGTATTCGTGGTGGATTGATTTGTCGATCCTATTCTGCATTTTTGCGTTGTGTTTTTTAAAATATAACGAAATCGCTATATGATATAAGCGTTTTGCAGATCTACAGCAATCAACAAATAACTAACATCAGCCATGAAAAAATATACCCTTGTATTGTTTTTACTGATTGCCGGTTTAGCAACCCATGCCCAAACCGAAACTAAAGAGTCAGTAGTAAAAGTAACCGGAGAAGTAACAAATCCACTAACCATTGGCCCTGCCGAGTTGCAGCAATACAAGCAAACCACAGTTACCCGTAAGGACAGGGACGGAAAAGTCCGCATCTATTCGGGCGTAATTGTATCCGAAATACTGACTAAAGCAGGTGTTACCCTGGGCGCCGACTTACATGGTAAAAACCTGGCTAAATATCTTTTAGTTGAAGCCAGTGACGGTTACCAGGTACTTTTTGCTCTTGCCGAGCTGGATAAAGCTTTTACCGATCGCATGATCATTCTTGCTGATAAAGTTGATGGACAGCCCTTGGCCCCAGCCGATGGGCCATTCCGAATCATTGTTCAGGATGAAAAGAAACCTGCGCGTTGCATAAAGCAGGTAACGGCGATGAAGGTTATGTTTGCGAAGTAAATCTTGCTTTGTTAATTCATTCTGTTTAGATGGAACATAGGCAGCGTTCAAGTATCGTGAACAAAAATGAATTGGCGCAAATTGTATTCAATCGCAAAACTAAACAGCTTGCAATAGCTAACGGTGAAAGTATTGAAATAGCCTATAATAATTATGCAGGAATGTTACAGATAAATTGCTGCTGAATGCTATCTTAGTTCGTTAATTAATTTAAACCTTTCATGATTCCATATAGCCAGGCTGTAGAGCAACTCGAAGAAGAGAAACCTAAAATATATACCCTTAACTCAATCAGGGTAGCAACATTTATATTCGGGCCATTAGCCGCGGGGTATTTGGTATCTCAGAACTACAAAGCGTTTAACCAGAAAGATAAATCAACCACAACCTGGATAATTGCCGTTGTCGCATTGATCGCAATTATTGGCCTGGCTGTTATTACTTCAAATACAGAGCGGTTTCCAAGATTTATATTTCCATTGGCTTATGCCTGGGGGACTTTCCTGCTTGTACAAAAGTTTCAGGGCGAACAAATGAAGGAACATTTTGCCACTGGAGGTAAAACCTTTACTATTTGGCGTGCTTTGCTTGCCGGGCTAATTTGTTTAGTTGTTACACTGGTAGTAATATTTTTGATCCTTTTAATGATACCCGGTGCTCTTGACGAATAGGAGCATGAGAGTTTCTTAATAGATCATGAACTATCAAACTATATCATAGGATATATACAATCTCTGAACAGCGAGCCAGCACCAGAGGTGCTAAAGGTTTGTAGAAAATGAAATGAACAGATTTTCAGCGTGCCAGAGATACGCGACCTCAACGCCACCCATCGCTGGCACAATTAGTTTATTCCACCTCTTCCATCAGGGTATTGAACATCACAAATTTTTCGTTAAATTTTTCCTGGTGGGTAGCCTGAAATTTATGCAGATGGTTCATGTAAAACTGCTGAAAATGCTCAATGCTATCAGCATTGTATTGAATACAGTAGGTAACTCCTTCGTTAGGCGAATCAATAACAGTCAGGATGCGGTACGAGCTGAAATGTCCGGTAGCCATGATAGCCGGGATATGGATGGTTTTGATATAGTTAAGCCATTCGTCATGAATGGTTTCGTCAATTATTATGGTATCGTTGTATACAATCATTTTCAAAAATAATCATTTTTGATTAGTCACTAAGTCATTTGGTCATTATGTCATTGGTCAGGCATAAAAGTAAAGTCCGTTTGCTAAGTAATAACCTAATGACGCAATGAAACAATGACCTATCAGGACGCATCCGGTTTATCGCCCCTTAATACTCTGAAACGTTTGCGGGCTTCGTTGATCCAGAGGCTGCCGGGATAATCAGTTATGATTTTTTGGTAGTAGTTCCTGGCAGTGGTTTTATCGTTCAACCTGTTTTCATAAATGTCGCCTAACATAAATACGGCATCATCGGCCCAAAGATCGGCGGGGTGCTCTTCAACAATTTTCTTTAATAAAGGTACCGCTCCGGCATAATCCTTCTGCTGGATCAGAATGCGAGATTTTGACATCATGATATCATCATCTAAAGCATTATTCGGGAACTTTTTGCCAATACTGTCTAATATCATTACTGCCTTTTCGGGATTTTGGGCAAAAATCTGCAAATCGGCTCGGGCGTACACTTTAAGCGCCGACCCGCTGCTATCGGCAGCAAGATTATCTTGGATCAGCAGCAATAGGTTAAGCGCATCATTTGCTATTAATTGCGATGTAGCAACTTTCAGCACATCCAACTGTCCCTTTGCCCAGGTGAAATCTCCGGTATAATAAGCCATTTTCGCGTTTCTGAATAAAGCATCCTGCCCAATGGCAGTAGCCGGGAAATCTTTCTCAACCTGGCTGTAAAGCAGCGTGGCTTCCCAGGGTTGGTTGTTAAGCAGGTAAATATCGCCTAAATCAAGCTTGCAATCGGCTAACAGGTTTGGCCTGATATCATTTAGCCTGGTAGCTTCTTCCAGCAGTTTTTGGGCGTCCTTAAGTTTGTGAAGCTTAAAGGCTTGCAGGTTGGCCAGTTTTTGCATGGCAAAAGCGGTGCTGCTGTTACGGCCAAATTCGGTGAGCAGGTCGTTATAATCCTTTTCAAGTCCAAGCAAATCTTCGGGCAGGTATTTGCCCGATGTTACTTTCAGGTTTTTGGTGTTGATCAGTTCAATTTTTGAGGGGATGTACAATGGCGTTGTTTTCCCTTTGCTGATGATATATTCATATCCCCGGATAGCTTCGTCATAAGCCTCATTGGCAATGAAGGTACGGCAGAGATCATAGATGCTGTTACCATCGTCATTTTGCCGGCGACTTAAGGCAAGTGCCTGGTTAAGGGCCAGATCAAATTCTTTTTGCTGCAGGTATTGCCAGGTAAGCAGATCAGCATAAATGGTTTGCTGCGGATCTTTTTGGATGCGCCTCAGCAAAGCTGTTTTAAGCATATCATAATCGGCGCTACCTTCGTATACATTTGAAAAAGCATTTTCGGCCTGGTTTATAAAATTGGGGTTTTGAGGTAAAAAGTTCAGGTATTCGTCGGTGAGGGATATTTTGTCGCGCTTAAAACGGTAAAGGTTAATAAGCTCATAAGTAAACATGTTATCATTTTTAAGCAGTTTCCGTCCTTGCTGAAAAATTTTGATTGCATAATCAATATTAGCGCTTTGGTAAAATTGGGATGCCCGGGCGGCTATTTCACCCTGGTCGGCCGGGAGGCTTTTGATCAGGTCGTCATAAATAGCGTCAGCTTTGGCCATATTGCCCTCCTGCGTGTAAATGTTACCCAGCATTATAGCATACTGGTGATCATCAGGATGGCGGCGGATCAGTTTTTTGGTGATGTTTTCGGCTTCATCAAATTTTTTAAGGTTGAGCAGTGTATTTACGTATACGCTATAGTAATTCTCGTTGTTTTGCTTGTATAACTTTTGATAAATTTCGAGTGCTTTTTGCGGTTCGCCGTTAGCATTGTATTGCCTGGCCAGCAGCAGTTCATTGTCCTGTGCAAGCAGCCTGCCGCTAAAGCAAAAAGCAAGAATAATAACAATATATAAAGCCCTCATCTGTTCAAAAATAATCAATTAATAGGATTGCTTAAGCCGGTTTGCCATATTATTTATATAACGGTATATAAGGGTAAAATTGTAGTGACATCTTGATAACATCGAACTTATTTATCTAATTTGAGTACGTGAATAAAATGGGGTATTTGTAGCTATGTTGAGCCGGGTCAGATTTTTTCTTATTGTGAGTTGCATTGTCGTCTTCTTTTCCTGCAACAGGAGTAAAGTAAGGCAAATACCTATTATTGACTTTTTTAAAACACCCGAAAGGAGCTTTTACCGAATTTCGCCCGATGGTAAATATGTATCATACCTTAAGCCATTTAAAGATAAGCAAAACATATTTATACAGTCATTAGCCGATGGTAAGGAACGAATGGTTACTCAATTTGAGGACTATTCAATCAGAGGTGATTATTTCTGGACATACAATAACCAGCTTGTTTTTTCGCAGGATCTTATCGCTACCGATTCGGTTAAGATGTATGCTTTTGATGTGGCTACCAATAAAAGCCGGATTATATTATCGTTCGGTAATGTGAGGATTGGCCTGGTTAACCGTAACCGGCAGCAGCCAGATATCATCACTATTAAAACTAATGAGCGTGATCCGGGTAACTTTGATGTTTACCGCCTCAACGTAAAAACCGGCGAAATGAAGACTTACCTGCTTAACCCGGGTAATATTACTGAGTGGTTTGCAGATGCCGACGGCAGGATCAGGCTTGAAAGGGCATCAGACGGGGTTAACGAAACCATCTTATTTCGCCCCGATGAGGATAAGCCATTTAAGCCTATAATCGAAAATAATTTTAAGAATGCAGTAAGGCCTATAGCTTTTACAGGTATAAAAAATTATTTCTATGCGCTATCAAACGTAAACCGCGATAAGACGGCCCTGGTTGAGATCAATGCGGAGAATGGCAAGGAAGAAAGGACAATTTTTAGCTGCAGCAAAGCGGATATCACCAGTTTTGAATATTCAAAAAATAAACACCGGATAGAGTTTACCGGCTGGGACGAATCAATGCCGCGTAAGCATTTTCTGGCACCTGATGTTGAGCAGATGTATCAAACCATTCAGCAACAGCTTAAGGGTAATGAGATCAGGGTGGTTGACCGCGACAGCTCTGAGAATAAATTTATCCTCAACACTTACACCGACCGTAATCCCGGTTCATACTATCTTTTTGAAAAAAACAATGGCAGGTTAACCAAGCTAAGCGATATTAACTCAAGCCTTGTACCTGCCGAATTATGCGCCATGAAACCTATATCATACCATGCGCGCGATGGCTTGCTGATTAATGGTTATTTAACCCTGCCAAGGGGCGATAAAAATGAAAACTACCCTGTAGTAGTTATGCCGCACGATGGCCCATGGGGACGCGATACCTGGGGATATGATGACCAGGTGCAGTTTTTAGCCAATCGTGGGTATGCCGTGTTCCAGGTTAATTACCGTGGATCAACAGGCTATGGCAAGGCCTTCCGAAGTGCGGGATATAAACAGGTAGGCGGCAAAATTCAGGATGATATTACCGATGGGGTACACTGGCTTATTGATACTAAAGTTGCAAACCCTAAAAAGATTGCCATTTTTGGCGGGCGTTTTGGCGGCTTTTCAGCGCTTTATGGTGTGTCTTTTCATCCCGAGTTATATAGTTGTGCGGTGGTACAATACGGCCTTATTAACTTTTTTACCTATATCAAGGATGCACCGCCGTTTGTTAAGCCTTATTTAAAAATGACTTACGAAATGGTTGGCAACCCCGAAACTGACGCAGATCAGTTGAGGGCGATATCGCCGGTTTTTCATACCGATAAAATTAAGGTTCCTCTAATTATATTCCAGGGTGCCAAAGATCAGCGGGCTAATATCAGCGAGCTTAACCAGTTTGTACGCGAGCTGCGTAAACGTAACGTTGATGTGAAATATTTTTTAAAACCCAATGAACGTGCATATTTCAGGAGCGAACATAACCGTATGGAAATGTATGCCGAAATAGAGAAGTTTTTGGATAAGAATATGCGGGTTAAACCATAAGCCGACATGGCATTACAGAAAAACGCTTACCGGCAAAACTTTACGCTGATCACCATTTTCCTGGTGTTCATTTCCATAACTTTTGTGGTAGCCTTGTTTATATCTTATAATCTCACCGCCAAGTATGTTGAAAATGAGTTTTCCTCAAAAAAGGTTGAGGTACTGGAACAAACCATTAAGCCGTATTATGAGTTTTTTCAGAATAAGATCCCTGAAATAACCTCCTACCAGGGTTTTCTTGATTCGGCATCGGCAGGTAAATATGCGGCCTCTGTTTTTCATGATTATAATTTTGTGCGCCGGGTTATCTTTTATGATGCCCTCATTGGCGGCAAAACTACGATGACCGTACGCAAAAATAATTTGAACATAGCTGCTAAGGCGGTTTATCAGTATTGGCACGTTAATGACAAGGTGTACGGGGCTGAGCAGCGGAGAACAGTCAATGAAGATGATTTCAGAGAGATGGCTATTAAATTAAGTAATTATATAGCCTTTTCAGATACATCACGCGTATCAAGTCAGGATGAACTTTTTAAAGCTTTTTGGGATGTGAAACCCGACAAGATCAGTTATACAAATGTTCTCAGGCGCGAGGATGTACGTATCTATCGTGACATGCAAATGTTGGGTAACAGCAAAGGGGCTTCATACAAGCAAAACATGATGACCTTTTACCTCGACCCGTACCTGATCAAGGTGAAAAATACGCATCCCGAGCTGTACGAAAATGTATCCATTCAACCCGTAGTATATGACCCTATTGACAGCGAGGGCGATAAACTGATAACCGAAGTGTCATTACCAGTGGCTTTTTCTGATTATAAGCTCTTCTTTAGTTCGGCACAGGGTTATTTAACTGCCGAAATTAACCGCCGCTTTATGCCTATTGGAGCTATTGTATTATTAATGACCCTGTTTTTAATGCTGATAGGCTGGCTTATATACCGTAACCTGAACGTGAATATGAAACTGTTCAAGCTTCAGTATGATTTTATCAACAACTTTACCCATGAGTTTAAAACACCGGTAAGCGTAATCAAAATAGCCGGTTCAAATTTGCGCGGCGATGGCGAACTTACCGAAAGGCAGCGCCGTCATTATGGCAAAATATTGGATGAGGAAGCTGATAAGCTAAACGAGCTCATGAACAAGCTGCTTTCCTTTACGCAGATTGAAAATAAATCCATTACTTTAAAAGAGGAAGAAATTGATATAGAGAGCTTTATTAGCCGGTATATTGATACCTTTAAAATAAAGTACGCTGATTTTAATATTAAATTTAAAATCAACAGGGTTGAAACTTTTTATACTGATCCTGTATTATTAGGGAGTGTTTTTCAAAACCTTATTGAAAATGCATACAAGTATTCGCACCCTCAGCAAAAGGAGTTGTTCATCAATATTTCACAGGAAAAACGGAATATTGTGTTTTCGTTTGCTGATAAGGGGATAGGGATACCGAAAAATGAACTGAATAACGTTTTTAAGAAGTTTTACAGAATAGAAAACCAATACAATCAAAACGGGAGCGTTGGCCTGGGTTTGGCATTTTGTAAAGAACTGGTTAATTTTATGAACGGTGATATAACTGTTTACAGTAAGGTTAACGAAGGTTCGGAATTTATAGTTACGCTTCCATACGAAAATTAAGATATGAACAAAGAAATTAAAATTGCGCTGGTTGAAGATGACGAGAACCTGCGTTTCCTGGTTTCAGAGCGTTTGCAATCAGAGGGGTACAAGGTACTGGAAGCCGGTAATGGCAATGAAGCCGAAACCATGATATTGGCCGAGCAGCCTGATATTGTACTGTTAGACTGGATGCTGCCGGGCAAACCGGGCTCGGAAGTTTGCGGCAATATCCGCGAAAAAGGGTTCGATAAACTCATCATTATGATGACCGCTAAGGCCCAGGATGTTGACAAGATAGAAGCCTATAACTTTGGGGTATCTGACTATATCACCAAACCATATAACATGGACGTATTGGTGGCCCTGATTGAAAACAAGATCAAGTTTTCTCTTAACAGCGAAAAGCCCGAATCGTACCGTTTTGCCAACATGGAGCACCTGCCTAACACGCATCTGCTTATCCGCGATGGCCGTAAGATAGAGCTAACTATCCTCGAAAACAGGATCCTGCTTTATTTTCTCAAAAACAAAAACAAGGTTATCAACCGTGAAGAACTGATGATGGAAGTTTGGGGCTACAACGCCGATGTAAATACCCGCACCCTTGACATGCACATCGTTCGCTTGCGTAAAAAAATAGAAACCAATGCCGATTCGCCGCAATACCTGCAAACTGTAAGGGGGATAGGATATAAGTTTGTTTATAATCAGTAGTTTTCAGTTTGCGGTTTCAAGTAAGCTGTTTGCAGTTTTGTAAATAGGCTTTTTTGAAAATATGTCATTGCCAGCGAAGCGCGGCAATCTCGTATCTAATGCATGTCCGACCTGCATAGCTACGAGATTGCCGCGTCGCCCTTGACACTTTAGCCCATGCTGCTCCTCGCAATAACATATTCAAGATAATTGCCGATATACCCTTGCTACAATAAAATTACCAAAAAAGGTTTTATCCTCAATAACGCCATATTCAGCATTATTAAAGCGCTTTTCAATGGCTGGCAACCTGCTGGCCTCTATCCCGCAAAGCAGCCTGAAAAAAACAAACATGCTTTTGAGCAGCACGTTTTGCCACCAGCGGCCGGTAAGCTGAAAATCGGCATTGAGCCAGAGGCCACCGGGTTTGAGCAGGTTGTGCAAATGGTTAAAAACATTGTCAACCGTTTCTTCCACAAAATTATCGAACAAAAAAGGGGTGATTACGATATCGAAGTCGGCGGCGAGTTTCACATGTTCAACTGCATCATTAATAAAGATCACCTCGTTTTGCCCGGTTTGTCTTTTTTGCGAGAGTGCAATCATATTGGCCGAAATTTCAACGTAAGTGATGTTTAACCCTGCCGGGTATATTTTGGCAAGTTCTTCAAGGATCCAGCCGGTGCCGCCGCCTGCTATCAGTATTTTACTTTTTGGTGGAATAAAGCCTAATAAATAAACCTGCGCGTTTATCAAAGCTTTGCCGTAAACTATTCTTGAAAGCCGATCATAAAACCATGCCGAGTTGTTATAATTGGCAGCCATGTTTTAATGGAGAAAATATTTAACAGCATTGAATACTACTACAATTACGTACTGTAAGATCAGTACCCCATCCATATAAAAAAAGTAATAATACTCGTTTTTTTTCCCAGGCCGATCTGAAGATGAGCCAGCCGGTAAGGAACATAGTAAATGTGAGTGCAAAGAAATCAAGGCTAAAGCCATTTTGCCTGAACAGGAACATGAGTACAATGTAGCCGGTGAGCAATACCTGGCAAAACAGATAAGCATTTTTTTCGCCCCAAACTACCGGGATGGTCTTAAGGCCTACTTTACGGTCGTCGAAAAGGTCCCGGATATCAAAAGGTATTGTCAGCGCTCCTATAAATAAAAAGCGTTTGGCTATGAGTATAGTGGTATCGCGCATGCTGATATCGGTTAGATGATTATGCATTGATTCCAATACCGGGAACAGTACACAGCTCATTGTCCATACCAGGGTTATTAAAAACGGTTTTAAACCGGGGATATTTCTTAAACCAAATTTATGATCGCCTACACTGAACAATGGTAAACCATAACCAAACGATAAAACGCTCAGAAATATGAGCAGGATCTTTGATTCGGTAGTGATGATAAAGAACAGCGGGATCAGAGACAGCAGCGAAACTATAGTAAAGGTCACCATCAGCCTATAGTGTGCAAAAAACCATCGCACCCTTTTGTAAGGCGACCGTTGTGGTTTAGTTGGACGGGTGATGAGGATACAAAAATTATAGATACCCAGTGTTGAAGTAAATAACAAGCCCAAAACAGGGAACACTGGTTTTGATCCTATTAAGTGAAAGGTTAACAAGGCCTGTGCTACAGCACAAAGCGACATGAAAATATTACTGAAGAGCAGAAAATCTAATACAGACTGTAGTAATTTCTTCATCGGTAAAAGGATAGCAGCTTCTGCCTGGATCTTTTAGGAAATTGGTAATGAGGGATCGCGGCCTGCTTTTAATGTAAATATCGTAATCTCCGGCAATATTCCAACCCTGCCGGTTAAACCAACAAAACCAAAACCTACATTTACATATAATTGTTGTTTGTTTTCCTGGTAATGACCGGCCCATTCATTATAAACATATTTTATAGGGCTATATTGAAAATGCGGGGTACGTACGCCAAATTGCATGCCATGGGTATGCCCGGCAAACATGGCATCAATTTGCGGGTATTTAGGTAAAACCTCGGCCCGCCAATGCGATGGATCATGCGAGAGCAGGAGCTTTACCGGCAGGTCATCGGTGTTTTTTACTGCAAGGTCCATGCGCCCGTATTTGGGGAAGCGGCTGTATTCGCTCCAGTTTTCAATACCTAAGATCCCTATTTCTTCTCCGTTGATTTTTAGACGGCGATTTTCGTTCCTGAGCAGGTTCCAGCCCATGTTTTTATGGGTGGTTATCAGGTCATCATGATTTTTCTTTTTATCCGCCGGGGAGTTCCAGTCGCCATAGTCGCCATAATCATGGTTACCCAGGGTTGAAAAAACACCAAGGGGGGCTTTTACTTTAGTGAAAATGTCCTGGTAGCTGGTCATTTCCGATGCTTCATCGTTAACCAGATCGCCGGTAAAAAATATCAGGTCGGGTTTTTCATTCAACAGCATTTCAACACCACCGAGCACCGCTTTTTTATTATAAAAGCTGCCTGAATGAATATCTGAGATCTGCCCGATCCTTAAGCCATCAAAGGCCTTTGGCAGATTAGGCAGATACATAGTTTGATACAGTACATGATAATCATACGAACCTTTAGGCATGGCCTTTTTTATAGCGGCCAGGGGAACGGTTGCGGCAAGCAAGCCTGCTTTTAAAAGAAACTCGGAACGGGGAATGGCATCATCAATATTAGTAGTAGAGGCAGGAGCAGTAGGGAGAGGAATTGAGGTGTCATTTTTTTTCCTTTTCAGCGCAATTTTTTGCCTGATATCATCGGCAAAAATGAATGGTATAAAAGTAAATTTACAGATGAGCAGGATAAATGTTACCAGTAAACAGGCTGCGCGTACACCCGTACCTGCTATGGTAATATAACCTGCAGTTAAAAGCGCGGCCACACACAAGGCCGAAAAGCCCCAATAAAAAATGGCGAATGCTTTTGATTGAAGCAATCGCCATTTTTTGAACGCGCCTCGGATACCGTATAAAACATACCGGTCGGCCAGCAGCTCAATTATGATCCAGAACAATATGCTTAGCGCCTTAAAAATCATAGAGCGCCATATATTTTAGTACCGGTCGTCGTCAATATCAAGGTCATCGTCATCGGGCTGCAAGTTAAATAAACTGTTAAACATATCCGAAAACGCGAAGCCATTATCCAGGAAACCTTTGTTCAATTGTGAAAATTCCGACAGGCCGTGAAGTACAAATTCCATCAGCAGCAATTGCTGGCTTTCGCCCAAACGCGGGTGGATCTTTTTTACAAGGTCTTTCAACCCCACAACTTCTTCCAGCGATTTTTTGTATTCCTGCATGGGCATATCATCAACGAAAGCTACATTGTTGCCATCGCCAAACCAGTTAATGATAGCTGCATATGGGTTAGGGGCTTTGGCTTTCTTAGCCTTTTCCGGGTCAGGGAAAAACGATAGCAGTAAGCTTTTGATGGCTTTACCTATCAGGATATTGGCCACTTTGCCTGGTCCCTCCAGTTCACCCTCATAAACCAGCTCAATTTTACCGGTGATGGCAGGGATCACACCTAAAAAGTCGGTAATACGTACAAAGGTAGTTTTTTCGTGGTTGATGATCATCCTACGTTCGGCATTACTGATCAGGTTTTCATAGGCCGAAATGGTTAAACGCGCAGATACACCCGATTTTTTGTCGATATACTCAGAGTTACGGGCTTCAAAAGCAATCTGTTCCACCAGGTTTTTAACCAAACCATCAGCCTCAATAGCGATACGCTGATCATCGGTAAGGGACGCTTCCTGTTGCGTGATCTTGCGTGAAATCTCAACCGAACGGGGGTAATGTGTTAAAATCTGGCTCTCAATGCGGTCTTTAAGCGGTGTTACTATCGAACCACGGTTGGTATAATCTTCAGGGTTGGCGGTAAACACAAACTGGATATCCAGTGGTAAGCGTAATTTAAAACCACGGATCTGGATATCTTTTTCCTGTAGTATGTTGAACAGCGATACCTGGATCCGGGCCTGCAAGTCGGGCAGCTCATTGATCACAAAAATGCCGCGGTGCGCACGTGGGATCAAGCCGAAGTGGATCACACGCTCATCCGAATAGGTTAATTTTAAAGTAGCGGCTTTGATTGGGTCAACGTCACCAATTAAATCGGCTACGGTAACGTCAGGGGTGGCCAATTTTTCGGTATAACGCTCAGAGCGGTGGATCCAGCCAATAGGGGTGTCATCGCCTTTTTCGGTTATGATGCTATGACCATACCACGATATGGGGTTGTAAGGGTCATCAAACAATTCTGATCCCTCAATATATGGGATATATTCATCAAGCAGGTTAACCAGCAAACGGGCAATACGGGTTTTTGCCTGGCCGCGTAAGCCTAACAGTAAAATATTGTGACGTGACAGGATAGCAGTTTGCAGATCGGGGATCACAGTATCTTCAAATCCGATGATGCCCTCAAAGCCGCCTTCGCGTTTTTTAAGCTGTTCAATAAGGTTAGCACGTAATTCGTCTTTAACCGAACGGCTTTTATAGCCTGTTTGCTTTAACTGGCCGAGGGTTTTTATATCTAATAATTTACTCATTCTGTTTTTGTAGTCCGGAAGTCGGAAAGTCCGCAAGTCCGAATGTTTATTTTTAATTTAAAGGACAGTTGTTATTCGTATTTCAGACTTCCAGACGTCGGACTTCCGACTAAAGACTTACCTCACAGTCCTTCTTCTGTTTCTGATATAATCCTCAAAAATGTACTCACCAAGACCGTTCAGGGAACTGTAAAAGGCTTTGCCTCCGTTTGTTTCTGTGAATTTACGAACAAACTGCTGCAAATAAGGGTCTTTAGCTATCATAAATGTAGTAATAGGTATTTTTAACCGCTTACATTGGGCAGCCATGTTAAGGGTTTTGTTAACCACTTTCCTGTCCAAACCAATGCTGTTTTTATAATACCTGGTGCCTTCCTTTAAGCAGGTTGGCTTACCATCCGTAATCATGAAAATCTGCTTATTGTGCGTTTTACGGCGTCGGAGCAGATCGGTAGCCAGCTCCAAACCTGCATAGGTATTGGTATGGTAGGGGCCAACCTGCAAGTAAGGTAAATCCTGCAAGGTTATTGGCCATGCATCGTTCCCAAAAACAACAATATCCAGCGTGTCCTTAGGATATTTGGTGCGGATCAGTTCGGCAAGGGCCATAGCTACTTTTTTGGCCGGAGTGATCCTGTCTTCGCCATAAAGGATCATGGAGTGCGAAATATCGATCATGAGTACAGTTGAAGTAAGGGTTTTGTAGTCCATTTCCTCTACCTCAAGATCGCGTTCGGTCATCATGAAATCGCCTATACCGTGATTAACCTGGGCGTTGTGGATAGACTGGGTCATGTCTATCTGATCAAGGCTGTCGCCAAACTCAAACTCGCGGCGTTCGGCATTTTTTTCATCGCCCTGGCCTGATTGCGGCGAGCGGTGGTTGCCTTTGCCTGATTTTTTTAGCTTGCCGAAGATCTCCTCCAGAGCAGATTGCCTGATGCTTTGCTCAGTTTTTGCCGTAATCCGGAACTCGCCATTCTCATTATTTTCGTCGAGATAACCCTTTTGCTTTAGTTCATCGATGAAATCGCCCATGCCATAATCATCGTTAGTAAGGTTATATTGTTTATCGAGTTCGTTAAGCCAGGCTAAAGCTTCGCCTGCATCGCCCGATGTATAGTTGAGCAACTCGAGGAATAATTTTAACAATTCGTCAAATCCGCCTTTAGGGATTTGGTTGGGCTTAAATTTGGAAAATCCAAAACCACGCATATTTTGTCCTTTCTGTACATAAAGGAACGGAATATTTTTAGGAAAAGTTTCGCTGCGGAAGTGATAAAATAAATTGTTAGTTAAGTATGACAATTAGATTTTTGATTTCGGAATTGGGATTTCGGATTAAAAAGTCATTTTCTATCTCCAAAAATAAATCCGAAATCGAACATTCGAAATCCGAATTCCTAAATGTAAGCCAAGCTATTCAGGAGCTCAGGCGGGTACACCGGGTTGGCGCCTCGCTGGCTGGCTACGTATGAGCCAACGGAGCACGCTTTATCTACCACCTGCTGCATGGGTTTTCCCGAAAGGAGGCCGGATACAAATGTTGCCAGGAAGGCATCGCCGGCGCCTACCGTGTCTGCAACTTTTACCGGACACCCGGGACTGTCATAAAATTCATGGTCGTGCCATACCAGTGCGCCATGCTCGCCGCGGGTTACGCAAATTGTTTGGCTATGGTATTTGGAACGGAACTCGCCAATTTGATCGCGCAGGGAAGCACTACTTCCACCGATGAGCAGGTTGGCTTCTTCCTCGTTCATTTTTACTACGTCGGCCCGGGCTACCAATGTTTCAATAGTTGACAGGGTGTAATGCGGCGGGCGAAGATTTACATCAAATATTTTTAGCGTCGGGGTTTCATCAAGCAGGTTTAATAAGGTTTCGCGGGTAGTAGCGGTACGGCAAGCCAAACTGCCAAACACAATGGCCCTGGCTGCCTGGGCTGCTTTAGTGAGTGCAGCCGATGGTTGTATGTTATCCCATGAAACGGGTTGGGGAATAATATAAGTAGCGGTGTTGGTTTCATCAAGCTGTACTGTAACTTCACAGGTTGGAAATTCATCGTCCTGCTGAATCAGGTCCGAATACAGGTCATTGCTTTTTAAAAAGCCTATCAGTGCATCGCCCGAGTTATCCATACCCACAGAGCTCGCAAACGCTGTTTTTACGCCTTGTTGTACCAAATGCCTGGCTACATTCATAGGGGCGCCGCCCGCTTTTTTTCCATCACCAAAAGCATCCCATAAAACTTCGCCAAAACTTAATACCTGATTTCCCATAGTTAAGTTGTTTTTAGTGTCGATGAAATCCAAATATACTGTATTGTCTGAACCGGAATTAATCGAATTGAAGAATTAATTGAATTTTCTCTTTTTAATTCTGTTAATTCGGGCAATTCTTAAAATTCAGGTTCAGACAAAAACAAAAAGCTATCTTTATTATATGAGAAAAATATTACTGAGTTTAGCGTTGATGCTTGTGGCCGTGTATTGCTTTGCACAGGACAGGCAGGCCATCCTGAAAGTAATGCATACACAGGAAGAAGCCTGGAACCGCGGCGATATTGAAAGCTTTATGACGACCTACTGGAAATCAGATTCGTTGGTTTTTGTGGGGAAAACAGCCCCCGCCTATGGCTGGCAAACAACACTTGAACATTACAAACAAACTTATCCTGATAAGGCTGCCATGGGGCAGCTTAGCTTTGAGATCATACAGCTAAAGGTATTGGATGCAACCAATGCTTTTGTTTTGGGAGGATGGAAACTAACCCGTGAAAAAGATACACCAGGCGGCTATTTTACGCTATGGTTTAGGAAAATTAAGGGTGAGTGGAAGATAGTTTGTGACCACACCTCGTAAGGAGATTAGGGGTGGAGATAAAAGGTTAAGTGGATAAATACGGGGATTTGGAAGCGTGGGAATTAGCGATTCCTCTCTTAAGAGCGGAATTTATAAAGATACCGGATCGCAAAAATACTACTGCATGAAAAGAGGTTTAGTAATTGGGAAGTTTTTGCCGCTCCATATTGGGCATATGGCTTTGATTGGTTACGCGCTTGACCATTGTGATGAGCTTGTAGTGGTTATTGGTGCCAGTGATGATGAGCCCATTGATGGAAATATCAGGCTTGACTGGCTCGAAAAAACTTACGCAGGTAATGACAAGGTTAAACCTGTATTATTAAGCTATGATGAAGCTATGCTGCCGGGTGCGGGCGACTCGATAGAAAATATGTCGAGACTTTGGGCCAGCTATCTTAAAAAGAAGCTGCCGCCTATTGATGTGATATTTGCTTCAGAGGCCTATGGCGCTTATATGGGGCGGTTCCTGGATTGTGAAAGCGTTATTTATGAAGAACCCTGTAAAATTGTACCGGTGCCAGCGGCAAACATCAGGGAAGAGCCTGACTTATACCTGCATCTTTTACCCGATGTGGTTAAGGATTACTATAAAAAATCAGGCTGAATAATTCTGGCGGCAATATTTTACAGGCGTTATTCCCGATCAATCCTTAGCAAACCAGTTCCGCTTAAAATCGGAGGGATTCTTTCCAACTATCTTATTAAAGAGTTTATTAAAATATGATAAGCTTTCAAATCCCACGGCGTAACAGGTTTCAGTAACGTTTTTATCCTGCATGAGCAGGTTTTTGGCTACATCAACACGGTATTGGTTCACGAAATCGGTGAAGGTCATTTTAGTTTGTTTTTTAAAATAGCGGCAAAAAGCCGCTGTAGTAAAGTTCACTTTAGCCGCCACTACATTTACATCGGGTTTAAGATTGTAATTACTGCCGATATATTCATAAATAGCCCCCATCCTGATCTTATCTTTTAAAAAAAACTGCAGGTTCGGCTCGTCGTTGTTTAAAATCGTAAATTCTTTTGAACCAGCCAGTATGTTAAAGATCTCCATTAACCCCATTAACTGCTGAAAAGAATCCATCCCCGGTAAAAGTTTCAGTTTTCGCACTGCTGTAGTCCTGGTATCTCCATAAAAAGCAATACCGTTGGCGGCTTTTTTGAAAAGCTGCCCGATGGTCGAAAATTCGGGAGTGATGCCTATTGCCGTTCCCATGAAATCTTCTTTTAGCTGCACCACTATCTGATGGTATTCGCTCCGCAGCCGGTAATCAAAGTTGAGGTGGGGGAGGTTACTGCCAATAAGCACCAGGTCATGCTGGGTGTAGCCGGAAATGTGTGAACCTACGTGCCTTATCCCTGCATCTGCCTCAACATAAACCAATTCGTATTCGGGGTGATAATGCCACAGAAAAGTGTTGCGAAGCCGGGGTGAAAAGAGTTTGAACGATTTGCCAGGTTCAAAATTAATCTTCTCTAACTGGATCTTATCCATGCTATATTGAGCATTAAGTTTTAGTAAAGGTAAACAAATGATCAATATAGAGCAAATTTTGGTCATTGTACAGGATAATCCATCTTCCATGCCAACCTAAATTTGAGTTATAAATCAAAAAAAAATGATGAAGACCGAAAACGCAACCATGACCATGGCAACCACGCCGGCGAATGCACATAAAGAGATCCCTGGTAATCCGTCAACCGCTAAATCAAGCCAGATCCGCCTGAATGAACGTAAAAACAATGCACCGCTGAAAGTGCTTAGCGAGGCCGATTGGCAATTTTGGATAGAGAATGGTTATGTGATCATCAAAAATGCAGTACCTAAAGAGCAGGTGAAAAAGCTGGCTGATTATCTGTGGCAATATGAAGATAAGGATGCCAATGATATCACTACCTGGTATAAAAAGCCCAATGCCCAAATGCAAATGAGCGAGTTGAACAATACGGGCATGGTTGAAATTTATAATCAGCAGTTTATGTGGGATAACCGGCAATATCCTAAAGTACATGCGGCTTTTACAGATATCTGGGGTACCGAAAAGCTATGGGTAACTATTGACCGGGCCAATCTGAATTTTCCGCTAAGGCCTGGCTTTGAATATAAAGGTTTTATTCATTGGGATTATGACCCGGAAACCAAACCTCAAAATGTGCAGGGCGTACTGGCCCTTGCCGATCAGACTGATGAAAACATGGGTGGTTTTCAATGTATCCCGGAACTATACCGTACATACGATACCTGGAAATTAACCCAACCCGAAGATAGGGATCATTATAAACCTGATACCACCGGTTTTGAGACTGTGAAAGTGAAACTGGAAGCAGGTGATCTGCTGATATTTAACAGTTTGCAGCCGCATGGCATAAGACCTAATACCAGTGCAGATAAAGTGCGTATAGCGCAGTATATATCCATGATGCCCGCCCAGGAAGACAATGAAGAGCTAAGACAATGGCGCATTAACAGTTGGCAAAGCCGCGAAGCCATGCAGGGCTACGCTTTTCCGGGCGATCCGCTGGAACGGGAAAAGCAAAATCCGGTAGCTGAGCTTAGCGATCTGGGCAAAAAGCTATTGGGGTTGGAGCGATGGTAGATTGTATCTCATATACACGCTTTCGGGAGTATTTGATAAACAAGCCGGTTGTGAAGACTCGGTCGTGGGTATAAAACAAAATAGCGATGGACAAATCCATCGCTACTCAATATCATGCCTTAAGACTAAAAACGTAAGACTTTCGACTTTAAAAAGGTTTCCCTGCGGCAAGCTCTCTATTAGCCCATTTAACGGCCAGCCCTTCGCGGTATTTAGCATATTTGCCTTTGAACATCATTTTTAGAGCGCTATCAACACCACCTTTAACGGCCAGGTTATACAAGCTTGCCGCTTTACGGCTTATACTGGCATCCCATGCGCGAAGGCTGAGTGAGTATGAACCATCCACATATTTCATCCAGTGCCAGTAGCCGGTTGGCATAAACAGGGTATCGCCATGTTCAAGGAAAACTTCAATACCTTCTACACCGTCAAGCGCCGGGAATTTTTTGACATCAGGATTTAGTACATCATAATCCTCCAGTGCATACGTGGCATTGGGGATACAGTACAGGCGGCGCTTCCACTTGTTTTCAAATAGGATCACATGCTTACGCCCTCCAAAATGGGTATGGAAAATATGCGGAAGGTCAATATCGTAATGTAAAAAAGTAACCGAGTTTGAACCGCCGAAAAACATGGCGGGCATGCTTTCCAAAAAGCCCCCCATCAGGTCCTTAGGTAATATGATATCATCCAAAAGTTGGGGCGCTTGCTTAAATATGTTAAAGAAAAAAATCCTTAACTCGGTTGGTTTACTGCGGATAAGGTCGATATATTCATCAAAGGGCATTTCAGTTGCCGACGAATTGATGGGTTTTGAAGGATCGGCCTTTGAATTATCGTACAATGGCACTACTTTATTGCCAACAACCTGCTTTAAATATTCGGGTGTCCATTTTTCGCGGGCAGGCCAGCTTTTGGTAAGCCCTTTGATAACCAACGGGCGACGAGGGTCTAAATAATTCTTCTTGAAGTCTTCGGGAGAAATATTTTCAACCGTATCGATCGGGTTAAGAATGAAGCACATAATAGTTTATTACTTTAGGGGGATTACGCTTATTTTAAAATAAAGTTACAATATTGTTTCTTACTCGTTTAAAAGCATTCAAAATAACGAAATAAACCCCAAAGTAGTATAAATATATCTTAATATTATGGCCTGCCTGATACAAGGGCGTTGTTAGCGCGTTTGATAGCCAGGCTCTCCTTCCAGTCCATATAATCCTTTTTAAAGCGGGCTTTCATCAGGTTGTCAAACTTGCGCTGCACTGTTAAGTTATACAAGCTTTTGGCTTTAATGGCCCATGATTTATCCCAGGCGCGTAACGATATCGAAAATGAACCGGTGAGGTATTTCATCCAGTGCCAGTACCCGGTTGGCATAAACAGGGTATCGCCGTGCTCCAAAATGGCCTCTTGTCCTTCAATGCCGTCAAGTGCCGGAAATTTGGTGAAATCTGGGTTTTCAATATCATAATCTTCCAAAGCATAGGTAGCAAAGGGGATGCAGTACAGACGTTCGGTCCATTTCTGATCGAACAGCATTACATGTTTGCGGCCATTAAAATGTGTATGGAAAATGTGTGCAAGATCGATGTCGTAATGTAAAAATGTTACGGAACCGGCGCCGCCGAAAAACATATTGGGGTATTTATCCAGAAAACCACCCATTAAATCGGATGGCGAACGATAATCTTCCAGCAGTTTTGGGGCATGTTTAATTGGGTCGAAGAGGAAAATTCTTAAATCAGTAGGCTGTTTTTGAATAAGATCGATATAATCGCCAAACTTCATTTCAGTTGCAGATGCATTGATAGCTTTGGAAGGATCGGCCTTTGAGCTGTTATAAAGCGGAACGGTTTTATCTCCAACTACCTCTTTCAGGTATTCAAAAGTCCATTTTTGCAGTGCGGGCCAGCTTTCAGTGGCTTTGCGGATAATAAGCGGTTTACGCGGATTTAAGTAATTGTTAACAAAATCCTCCTTGCTTATATTGTCTACACTATCAATAGGTGTAAGCGTTATACTCATTTTCACAAATTAATTAACGAGCAAAATTAATTCTTTGTAAATAATATGTAAACGATTTGAGCCGATTTTGAAATTGTGCTGACAGTTGTATTTTAGTTGCAGTATAAAGTTGCAGTGGCAATACGTAACTGCAGGCAGTATAAAGTTGCCGGTGCAGTTTCATGGAGTGTAATAAAAAGAGTATATTTTGCCTATCTTCCTCTAATCAGTGTACCGCTTGTACAACTACCGCTGCCAACTGCTTCTGCCATTACAAACTGCAACTGGCTTAATTAGGTTTCAAAACTGAATTAACTACCTGAATAACACCGTTGCTTTGGGCAACATCGGCTATGGTGATGAATGATTTGCCCCCTTTTTCGTCAACAAGGTAAAGTTTTGCCCCCTGCGACATCACTATAAGTGTACCGCCGCTCAATGTATTAAGCTCCAACTTGCCTTTGCCCTCTTTTACTTTGGTTAACAAGTCGGCCGAGGTTAATTTGCCGGGCACCACATGATAAGTAAGCAGTTTAATAAGATTGGCCTTGCTTGCAGGTTTCATCAGGTTGTCAACCGTGCCTGCAGGAAGCTGGGCAAAAGCTTCATTAGTAGGTGCAAAAACAGTATACGGACCGGTCGCTGATAGGGTAGGCGCCAAGCCGGCAGATTTAATAGCGTTTACGAGCGTAGTATGGTCTTTTGAGCCGGATGCGTTTTGTACAATATTTTTAGCAGGCGACATAACAGTCCCTCCAACAGTTTTTTGGGCGAAAGCTTTCGGGGCTATAATAGCTATAAACGATAAAGCGATAATGAGTACTTTTTTCATAATTGCAGGTATATAACACAATACGATTTGATAAATATAAACAGTTTTTAAAACCATTTTGCTTTGTAACAAAGTACTGACTGTAAAAAACCTCAAAGGTTTAGAAAAATAATCCGGCGGCAATATGATCGGCATACAGTTTACCCGTTGGGCTAAGATAAATAACATTATCTTTTTGTATGATCCATTCCCTGTCGAGATATTCGGCGGCAGCTTTAAGTAATTCGTCTGATGCGCCTTTAGCTATCTGGTTCAGCTTAGTTAGTTCAAGCCCCCACATGGTACGTAGCGACGTCATGATATATTCATTCAGACGGTTCGCTTCAGTAAGTTCCTCTGTTTCGGTCGATAGTTTCCCGCTTTCGAGCGCCTGGATGTATTTGGCATTATTAGCTATGTTCCACTGCCGGGTATCGCCATTATAAGAATGCGCCGAAGGACCGATCCCTAAATATTTTACACCCTTCCAATAGTTGGAGTTATGGCGTGAATATTGGCCAGGCTTGCAAAAGTTAGATATCTCGTAATGTTCAAACCCCTGTGCATTCATCGCATCCATTAATACCATAAACTGTTCGGCGCTTTGATGCTCGTTCATGGGTGGCTGCTTCTTTTTATTGATGAAAGCTGCTAGGGCAGTTTGCGGTTCAACCGTCATGGAATAGGTAGATATGTGCGGAACGTTAAGTTCAAATACCTTATCGAGGTTTTGCTTCCATTTGGTATCGCTGAGCATAGGATAACCGTAAATGAGGTCGACCGTAATATTTTCAAAACCGGCGTCCTGGGCGCGTTTTACCGATGATTCGGCTTCCTGGCCGCGGTGTATACGGTTCATCCAAACCAGGTCCTCGTCAAAAAACGACTGGATCCCTATGCTGAAGCGGTTAACCGGTGTTTGTTTAAGGGCTTTGAGTTTGTCGGGTTTCAGATCATCGGGGTTGGCCTCCAGGGTTATTTCTGCCGCGGACGACACGGTGTGGAGTTCGGTTAGCGTGTTGATGATCCTGCTGATTTCATCGCCATCCAAAACAGAGGGGGTGCCGCCACCGAAATAAATAGTTTCGATGGTTTCACCGTTGAGGTAACCTTTTTGCAGTTTGATCTCACTGATCAAAGCATGCAGCATTTCATCTTTGTACTTTAACGATGTACTAAAATGGAAATCGCAATAATGGCAAGCTTGCTTGCAAAAGGGGATATGTATGTAAATGCCGGCCATGCGGCAAAGGTAGTGCAATTATTTTTTTGACTAAAGCCGGTATTTGTGCAATAAGGGCAGGGGACATTTAAGCTTTGTTTATCTTTAGTTCCCAATTACAACAACCATGACCTTTAAATACTTTATTTTCTTATCTGTGTGTTTGCTGGCCGGCAGAGTTGCCAACAGCCAGCACAGCAATAAAACCATTCAAATAGATATCCAAAAACTGTTAAATGCCCGCCCTGTAACTACAGTTACCGATGGTAAATTGCAAACCTGGGTAACCGGCATTGATGGCGGGGGCAAAGGGGATGGTTATCTTACCGCGGATGCAGCAAAACTTAATGGCGATCATGATACGCATGCTTTGCCTGATAATCCATTGATCCCGGCTAATTCGTTTCACCCAGCCACCTTGCTTCATTATAAAAACGGTGACAACGGTAACCAAAGCCTAAATGTTGCCGGCATTGATAGTTTTAGCTTCGATGTTCCTCACAAAAAATATTCTGGTTTGTATCTGAGCCTTACCAGTTCCGAAGGGCCTTCGCAACTATATATTACACTAACTTATAGCGATGGTAGCGAGTTTAAAGATTTTAAATTGCCCGATTATTATGATGATATACCTGAAGGTAACTCAAACCTGAGCTACTTAGTACATGATCTGGCTAAATGGGGGCAGGGAAATAAGATAACAGAAAATGATCATCATAATATCGATGTATTGAATATTCATTCTGATCCCGGGCGCATTCTAAAAAAAGTTACTGTAAGTAAAGATAAAGCCGGATACCTTGTTTTTTGGGCTGCTACAGGCGTTACGGAATAACGTATTTACTAAATTGAACATGTCTTTTGTTTTGTGTCGATTCTGCATTCTTATACAAAACAAGCGTTTAACATGGCCTGGCATGTGCTCATGCGCTATGCACGCCACATGCCATATAACGCCTTGCTTTTAATGTAGCATAGCTACAAAGCCACCACCCGGCGATAATTTTATAGTAAGCGTGTCTTTGGGATTGACTAATCTTTCTTCACGGTGGATAGATGCATTGGTATCTTCTCCGTCATATATCAGTACCCCTTTTGTTGCGTGCTGTAGAAAGTTTAAAGGAATTTTAATTTCACGTGCATCTGCACCATTCATTACGCCAACCCACCAGCTGTTTCCTTTTCGGCGTGCATAAGCAACAATTTCCCCCATTTGGGTACAGCTTAAAACTTTTGTCTCATCCCAGGTTGTAGGTACCTGTTGAAATAAATCAAACATCGGGCTCTCCAGGTAAAATTTATATTCGTCCGCGAAGTGTGTAATAGGAGAAAGATATACTATGGATTGAGCAAATTCATGGGCCCAGGTGAATTTTTGCGATGTAAGTTGCTCCGGGTTCAGTATTACCGGAGTAAAATCTGCAGAACCGGCTGTAAAACGCGTAAATGGTACAGATACGTCATGGTCTAATGGTGCCACTCTTTTATACCGGGTCATGTGATATTCGTTACCCCTAACGGCTTCTCTTGTAATATCCATGGGATAGGTTCTTGTCAATCCCGTTGGTTTTACGCTTCCATGAAAATTAAGCATTAGTTTGAGGTCTGCACAATCTTGCATGGTACCCATGTACCATTGTATGATCGAAGAGGTTGCAGGGGGGATAAAGTCTATCTTAATACCTGCTGCTCCCAATTCTTTGATCCGCTTCAGATACGAATAACGGGCTGCCGCTGATCGCATTTCTTTAGAGTCAACCCAAACAATTGATTTTACGCCAATACTTTTTCCGTATGCTATCACATCTCCCAAAAGCTGCCACTGATCTTTACCCGGCTCGCTCCAATTTCGCCATCCATCATCTACTAAATAATATTCCCATTTTAATTTAGCTGCCGCATCATACCAATTTTTTTGATCGGCAAACCGGGGAGCCCCAACGCTCCACCATTGCCATAAACAACGGCCTGGCATTACCCAACTAAAGTCATTGCCTTTTTGTGGTGCCGGGCACAGATTCGTGAGCAGGTCTGAGTTTACAAGTTCAGTTAAATTTTTCGCTATGATGGTTGTTCTCCAGGGAGATACTTTTTGGTTTTCATAAGCACCTTTAAGTACAGCATGTCCAGCATTGCTATCCGGTTGTACATCCCAGCCGTTAGGGGCAAAGGGGAAATTTGCTTTAAAAGAATTTTCATGGTGTATAAAAGACATGTCTGAAAAGTCTTCGCAATCAGCTTCTGAAACCGAGGCAAAAATCCCGTTTACATTAAAAGTTAAGGGCCCCATTATTGGTGTATTTTGTGGAACTGATGGTAATGGAGTTACATGGCTTAGGCCCTCATAACCTTCATTATAATCCGACCAGGCAACCTGCGTTACTTTTCCGGAGAATTCCCAGGAGGTTGAGTCAGCATTGATGTGTTTTGTATTATAAGGTAATGTGTAACGTACAGCTATACCATCATTGTAAGCGCGCACAATTAAGTTGAATTTCTTCTCTGCTGTTAGCAAAGGAATTGTAGTTTCATTCGCTTCGTTACGTGCCGTTTTGTGAGCGCCGTTGATAGTATAGGTTTCTTTTATCTTTTTATTTGAAGGGGCACCTGCAAATTTGGTTTCAACTCCAAGATCGATACCATCAACAGTTAAACCCAGGCGCGATGGTGCTATCAACATCGTATTGTTAACTGCCGCGTTGTATGATAATTTGCCTTTGGCGATGAATATGTGGACATTAATTTGTCTGTCGGGGCTGCTAATGGTGATGGTTTTTTGCTGGGCATATCCATTGTAATACAAACACAGCATAAGTAGTAATAAGCAGGTATTTATTTTCATAATTAGCGCTTTTGTCATTTAAATAAACAGTACAAAGAATTTAAATATTCCAGATCGGTATTTAGGTTAATTGTTAATTATCGGTTTAATGTCGGCGTTGGGTCGTTTAACTAACGGTTTGGCAAATAATTTACATGACTGCTTAATATTAGCTGAATTTCAGCCATCCCTTAAATAGTTAACCACCCCGGCTTATCCTGCAACAAATATATTTTACCAGCTTTTACCCAGATTGTATTAATTAGACTTTTCTTTATAGGAATCCGACTTTTTAATGAATAGCAAGTGATTAAGGTCAAATAAATTCAAAAAAATATTAATTGATAAAATTCTGGTTCAGATAATTACCCTACTTTTGCAAAAAATAATAGCCCTTTTTAAGCTTTGAGGATCTGTTTGGTTATTTGGTGCTGCCTGCTGTTTTTATTGAATTGTACTGCTGCTTTTGCGCAACAGGATTCAATAGTGGCTGATACGCCTTTAAAATCAGCAACACGCGCTTTTCGTCCCGGTAATTCGGTGCTTGATTCGGTAGCTTATGCCATGCAAAACAGAGATAAATTTATTGCAGACTCTATTGCTATGCGTTACCTCAGGGTGCCTGACGCGGCCATGCGTGCCCAATATACCGATTGCGTTTTTGCCCACGAATTATATCATGGCTACGGCTTTCTTGATCTCCATTCCAGGTCAAAGAGCAGGGTAATGGAGGGGCATAACCGCCCTTCGCGTGATCCCTGGGTTATTGTGCTCATTATTGCCATGCTTTTGTATACAGCTATTCTTAACCTTGCCCTGGGCAAAGATGTAAGCAATGTATTTGCCTCTTTTTACAGCAAACGCGTACTTTCGATAGCCGGTAAAGAAGAGAGTCCGGTTAGTTCGTGGGCTTTCCTGGGTTTGTTTTTGTTATTTTGTGCTACGTTCGGTTTGTTTTTATATCAACTGGCTGCGTACAAAGGCGTTTATTATAAAATAGCGGGAAGCGGCCTGTTTACTTTTCTTACCATAGTCATTATTGTATTATTTTCGCTCAAATTTCTAATACTCAAGTTTTTAGGGTTTGTGTTTGATATTAATAAGCTGGTGAGCGAATACCTTAATATTCTGCATCTTACCTATTTTAATATCGCGTTTGTTTTTTTGCCGGTGGTTATTTGTTTTAGCCTTCTTGGTGCACAATACATTCCTGTACTACTTACAGTTACGCTCATTATCATCATTATAATTTTTATATGGCAATACATCAGGAGCAGCGTAAATATAATTTCTACCTTTCGATTTCATAAGTTTTATTTATTTACGTATCTTTGTGCCCTCGAAATTTGCCCTGTTTTGATTTTAATAAAGGCATTGAATATTAAAATTTAGGTTATTAAAAGCACTGAATTGGAAGATAGAAAGAAAAAGGTTAAAAGCATACTGGTTACTTTGCCCAAGCCCGAAAATGATAAAAATCCTTATGCCGAGCTGGCTAAAAAGCTTAACCTGAAAATTGATTTCAGATCATTTATTCATGTTGAGGGTGTGCCCGCAAAGGATTTCAGAAAAGAGAAGATCAACTTAGCTGATTTTAGCGCTGTGATCTTTACCAGTCGTAATTCGGCCGATCATTTTTTTCGCATATGCGAGGAGATGCGCTTTGAGGTGCCTGTTGAAATGAAATACTTTTGCCTTTCGGAAACCATAGCGCTTTACCTTCAAAAGTACATTCAGTACCGTAAACGTAAGATCTTTTTTGGCAAGCAAACCGCTGCTGACCTGGCAGAAGTTTTGAAAAAGCATTCGTCGGAAAAATTCCTTTACCCATGCTCGGATGTAGCTGCCGAAGAAACGCAGCGTTTTTTGCTGGAGAACGGTTATAACTTTACCCCAGCGGTGCTTTTCCGCACGGTTTGCAGCGATCTTTCTGACCTCGCCGATGTGTTTTATGATGTTATAGCATTTTTTAGCCCGTCAAGTATACAATCGCTGTATAAAAACTTTCCCGATTTTAAGCAAAACAATACGCGCATCGCCGCTTTTGGGGCGACTACTCATAAGGCAGTGCTTGAGGCTGGCTTGATTTTGGATATACCAGCTCCAACCCCCGGCGCGCCGTCAATGACAATGGCTATTGAGCAATATGTTAAGCTTGTAAACAAATAAATTGGAAATTTATTTAACCAGGCTGCAACTTTTTACCATATTTACCCGTATAACCGCTAACTAATTGTCATGTTAACAATTGGTTAGCGGTTTGTTAATTATATAGCGTTTTGTGTGGCATTGAGAAGATAAGTACACAGTTTATCGGTTCAGGAAGCCAAATTATCGTTTTTTATAGCTTACATTGCGTAAAATGTAATATATTCGGACGTTGCATTGTGTTATAGTTATATAACTGATTTTGATTGTAAAATGAAGCAGATCTACTTTTTAATAATTGTTTTAGCAGGTGGTGTATTAAGTGGTTGTGGCCGCGGAGGCGGTGACCGGGGGGAAGTTGTAGGGGTTCCTGCAAGATCATTCAGGGCCGAGGTGCCTTACGGAATGGTTTATATTCCTGGTGGCAGTTTCCTTATGGGGCAAACTGATCAGGACGTAACCTTTGCCCAGATAGCCCAAACTAAACAGGTTACTGTTTCTCCGTTTTTTATGGATCAAACCGAAACCAGCAACAGTCAGTACAAAATGTTTGTGAACTGGGTGCGCGATTCGATAGCCATTACCAATTATATCAACGATAATAAGTATTTCATTCAGCCCAAAGCTGGCGCCGGTAATAATAATGGCGGTAAAAAATTCATCAACTGGGAGTTTGTGAAGAAAAATCCTATCTGGAGCAGCAAAGGCAACCAGGCAAACAATGCTCAAAAATTGCAGGGTATGTACTACCAGGGTGATGACCGTGTGTTTGACCGTAATGAGGTTGACGTGCGCTTACTTAAATATAACTACGCTTTGTTTACCCTGCGCGATGCTGCAGATCATCATAACGATAAAACAAAACATCGTTCCGACTTCATTGTTCGTGATACCGTAGCGGTATACCCTGATACGCTTGTTTGGTTAAGCGATTTTTCATATGCCGCCAACGAGCCTATGGTTGAAAGTTATTTTTCACATCCTGCATTCCGTAATTACCCTGTTGTAGGGGTAACCTGGAGGCAGGCCAGAGCTTACAGTGTATGGCGTACGCGCTATAATGACGCTTATAAAGATAAGCGCCATTTACCGCACCGTGCACCTTACAGTTTGCCTACGGAAGCCGAGTTTGAGTACGCGGCACGTGGCGGCAGGATAGGTACCGATTATCCATGGGGAGGGCCTTACATTAAAAATGCAAAAGGTTGCTTATTGGCTAACTTTAAGCCAGGGCGTGGTAATTATACCGATGATGGCGGCGCGTATACTGTGCCGGTACGTTCATATTTCCCTAATGATTATGGTTTATACAATATGGCGGGTAACGTAGCCGAATGGACATTATCTGCTTTTGACGAATCAGCGTCAACATTTGTACATGACCTCGCACCAACATTCAATTACGAAGCTAAGTCTACCGACCCCGAAATATTGAAACGTAAAGTTGTACGCGGGGGCTCATGGAAAGATATCGGATATTTTCTTCAAAACTCAACCCGGACCTACGAATACCAGGACACTGCTAAATCATATATCGGTTTCCGCTGCGTCACCAAATATTTAGGGCGCGACATTACAGATAAACGCTAATCGAGAGTTAGTTAAACGCAAGCAAATCAAATTAAAAAATAAAAGTTTACTTCTGAATTATTATGGCTGGAAAGAAAAAACCTTACGGAATAGGCAACATCGTATCATGGGGTGCTACTGTGGTGATTATAGGGTTAATGTTTAAGATTTTGCATTGGCCCGGTGCCACATACTGGATAGCAGGGGGACTTATAACTGAGGCTATACTGTTTTTTATATTAGGATTTCAGAGAGAAGATAAAGAAATTAACTGGGCACGTGTGTATCCTGAATTAAATGAAGACTTTCAGGGAGAACTTCCAAAAGCAACTGTAAGGAGCGTCGGTAATACAGGCCCTTCAACAACTGCTGCGCTGGATAAAATGATGGAAGACGCAAAAATTGGCCCTGAGCTGGTGCGCAGCCTTGGTGATGGTTTACGCACATTTGGCGATAAGGTAGCCGCTATATCACGTGTTACTGATGCGGGGGAAGCTACTATAGCTTTTACAAGCAAAGTTAAAGATGCAACCGCAAGCTATGAAAAACTAAGTGTTTCTTTTGAAAAGGCATCGGCTAATTTAACAGAAATGGCTAATTCAAATGTTGATTCAAAAGCTTACCATGACCAGGTTACCCAATTAGCTAAAAACCTGTCGGCGCTTAACGCGGTTTACGAGCTGGAATTACAGGATTCAAGCGCGCACTTAAAATCAATGAATAAATTTTACCAGAACCTTTCGCTTACCATGAACAACTTTAATGAATCAATGGATGATTCAAAACAGTTTAAGGAAGAGGTAGGTCGATTGGCTAAGAACCTGGCATCATTAAACGCCATTTATGGTAACATGCTTACAGCTATGAACCAGCCGCGTGTTTAATATAATTAATTAATTGATTACCAGAAAAGATTTATAATAGATGGCCGGAGGTAAGGAAACCCCAAGACAGCGAATGATAGGTATACTATACCTGGTACTATTGGGCCTCATTGCCCTTAACGTACCGGATAGCCTGTTGGACGCGTTTAAGAATATTACGAATAGTTTGGATGCATCAACCAGGAATGTTAATACTGGTTTGCAAAACACATACAGCGCTTTTGAGGCTACAAAATTGAAAGAACAGGCTGAACGGGCGAAACCAATTTATGATAAGGCTAAACAGGCAAGTGCTATAGCTGCAGAATTAAATACCTACGTTGAACAGCTGAAAGCAAAGCTGATTCAGGAAGGCGGCGGCATTAACCCGGAGATTGATGACGTTGACGCACGGGATAACCTGGATATATCGCCCCGTATCATGATCAATCAAAAAAATGGGGAGAAACTGAAAGCTAAAATTGATGAAACCCGCCAAAGGTTAATGGTAGCTTTAGGTAAGGACAGTGTAGGCGTACAGTTTTCACTAAATACCGTAGCGCCTAAACCGCATGGGGATGTTAGAAAATCATGGCAGGAAGCTAACTTTGGGGATGGCATACCTTTAGGCGCGGCCCTCACTACTTTAGCCAAAATTGAAGCTGATAGCAAAAACGCCGAAAACGAAGTAGTTAAGAAATTATTAGGTAAAATTGACCAGGCCCAGGTTACGCTCGATAAGTTTAGCGCAGTAGTGGTAGCTCCAAGCAGCTATGTGATAGCAGGACAGCCATATACTGCCCAGATCTTTTTGACAGCATACGATTCAAAATCAAACCCTGATATCACTGTTAACGGTAGCAGGGTATCTGTTACAGACGGTAAGGGTAATTATACCATTACCGCGAGCGGCGAAGGAAAACATACCGTAGAAGGTTTTATCACGGTTAAAAACAATACAACCGGTAAAAATGACTCTTATCCTTTCAAGCAGGAATATACAGTTGCAAGGCCTTCGGCAGTTATTTCTCCTGATAAAATGAATGTACTTTATATCGGTGTACCGAATCCTATTTCGGTATCTGCGCCTGGCGTAGCAGCCAGCGACTTAAACGTGCATTTTAGTGGTGCCGGTTCTCTTAGTGGTTCGGGCGGGCATTACACAGCAATTGTAAACAGCATAGGCAAAGCTACAATTTCTGTTAGTGGTGCAAAAGGAGCGGTATTGGGTTCAACACAGTTCCGTATCAAAAGGATCCCTGACCCTAAGCCACAGTTTGCAGGTAAAAGTGGAGGTAACACCAGTTCGGCTAATATCAGAGCACAGGACAGGCTTTTTGCCCAGCTAGATAACTTTGACTTTGATGCTAAATTTAATGTAACGCACTTTACTATGCTGGTTGTAAAACCGCGCCAGGATGCCATTATTTTATCAGGCTCGGGCGGTGAATTAACCGGCGCTATGCATAGTGCTTTAAATACAGTTACACCAGGAACTACTGTTATATTTAAGGATATCATCGCGGTAGGTCCTGACCATTCACCGAGGTCACTTGACCCGATTGTATTATCCGCAAATTAAACGCGTATGAAAAAGAGAATTTTAGTTGTTATCCTGTGCCTGGCTTGTGTAAGCGCTTATGCGCAAAAAAAGCGCACCAAAAGGCCGCCGGCAAAAAAGACCCCCACCGCCAGGCAAACAACTCAGAAACCTGTGCAGGTTCAGCCGGATAATGTTACCAGCCAGCAGCCCCTTGATACTGCAAGTAAAATTGCTGCAAAACCTTTTGACAGGCCGCTTGATGGCTATTACAAAAAGAACAATATTTTAAACGCCAAGGTTACACCGTATCCTAATTTGCGTGAAAATGATGTGGCATTTGCCAAGCGTGTTTGGCGCGAAATTGATGTACGCGAAAAGATGAACCAGTACCTGGCTTCACCCAAGGGCCGTTTAATTGATGTATTGCTTGATGCCATAGCCAAAGGCGAGCTTACCGCATATGACCCTACCCCGGGTAAAAAGGATGACCCCAATGGCGATGGTTTTACTACTCCTTTAACAGGTGCACAGGCCCGTGGCCGTTTAGCATCTGACAGCAGCGTGGTTGAAAAACGCGATAAGGATAATAACGTTATATCATCTACGCTTGTTGCAGGTGAGTTTAATCCTGATAGCGTACTTAAATTCCGCATTAAGGAAGATTGGATCTTTGATAAACAGCGCTCCGTATTTGAGCCCCGGATTATAGGTATTGCTCCTTTAGTTAAACCTAAAGGTACAGGTACGCTTGATATTGATTTTCAGCCTGCTTTTTGGATTTATTTTCCTGAAGCACGCGCGGTACTTGCAACCAAAGAAGTGGTGAGCCGTAACAGTGATGCCACCGGCTTAAGCTTTGACGACGTGTTTATAAAACGCATCTTTACCAGTTATATCGTAAAAGAAAGTAACGACAAAGATGAGCGTATAAAAGATTACGCTCAAGGCATTGATAAGCTTTACGAATCAGAAAGGGTTAAGAAATCCCTTCTTGACTGGGAGCTTAATCTTTGGCAGTACTAATACATTAAGATTAAACAAGATTATAAAAGAGGCGATGAATTTTCATCGCCTCTTTTGTTTTAAAGAACTGTTTTCTTGTAAAGGCGGTTAAGATTTCGTCGCGCTTCTTGCCGTGCTTATTTAGCCGGTAAACATTTAAGAGGATAACAATTGCTTATCTCTTTTCATATGCGATTTTCACCTCAGACCTGACCAATGGCTTACTCCTTTCTACCAACTCCCCAAAAATTCCGACCAACGCCTGAGATGTGGGTAAATAAGGCGTTTTTCGGGTTTGCCGAGTGCTTTCGAGGCTTTGTCTATTTATATCAGCAACTGGTATAACTCTTTTTAGCAGTCAAAATATATGTTGTTCATTTGATCATTGAAAACAACAACACAACATATTTAAAACATTAAAACCTTACGATCATGAAAACCTCAATAAAATTATCAGCCTTATTTGTATTATTAACTGCAGGTGTATTTGCTACTACAGCAGCCAAAGCCGACGAAGACAAAATCGATGTTACCCCTAAAGCCAAAGAAGTTGTAAGCTTTAAAGCCCTTGATCATGATCGCGGTTTGAAAGTGAACTTTGCAAAAACTGAAAATGGAAAGTCAGTAGTAAAAGTTTACAATAAAGAAAATGAGCTTTTATTGAAAGACATTGTGCCAAGCAAAACCGATGTAAGCAAAGGTTATGTGTTAACCGGTTTAGAAGATGGTGAATACACTATGGAGATCACTACCGACAAACAGGTAGTTAAAAAATCAATCCATGTTTATCAGGATGGCGATCAAAAATCATTTTACATCGCCCAGTAATAAAAATCACAAACATCAATATATAAAGAAGGCCTGGTTGGTTGAACCAGGCCTTTGTTATTTTAGGCGTAGTAATCTGGGGGCTATCCTTGCTTAATTTCTGCTCCTGTATTAAAATACGTCAATATGGCTTTGGCCTGTTTAAGATTTACTACTTCGAGTAGCATTTCCTCGTTAGCTTCGCGAATCTTCTTTACCGATTTAAAGTATTTAAGCAGCTTTTCGGCTGTGGTTTTGCCTATGCCCTCTATCAGCTCAAGTTCTGTTACCAATGTGCCCTTATCGCGCTTTTTACGGTGGAAGGTGATCCCAAAACGGTGTGCCTCATCACGCAGGTGCTGGATCACTTTAAGTGTTTCCGATTTTTTGTCGAGATACATGGGGTACTGATCGTTGGGATAATAAAGCTCCTCCAGGCGTTTGGCAATGCCTATCACGGTTACCTTTTTATCTATACCCAATAACTTAAGGCTATGCATGGCCGATGATAACTGGCCCTTACCTCCATCAATCACGATCAGCTGCGGTAATTCTGTTCCTTCATCCAGCATGCGGCGGTAACGGCGGTGTACAGCTTCTTCCATAGTGGCAAAGTCGTTAGGACCTTCAACGGTTTTTACGTTAAAATGCCGGTAATCTTTTTTGGAGGGCTTTCCATCCTTGAACACTACAATGGCCGATACCGGGTATTTGCCCTGGAAGTTAGAGTTATCGAAACATTCAATATGGCGTGGCAGCTGGTTCATGCGCAGATCTTTCATCATCTGCGTGAGCAACCGTTCGGTGCGGATCTCGGGGTTCAGTTTCTCGTACTGGTCAATCTTTTCCTTCTTAAAGAACTGTACATTCTTTTGCGAAAGGTCAAGCAATTTGCGTTTTTCGCCCAGTTTTGGTACCGTGAATTTGATGTTTGGATGGTCCTCAAGATCGATATCAAACGGTACGATGATTTCCTTGCTGTCGCTGTTATAACGGCTCCTGAACTCGGATATGGCCAGTGTAAGCAACTCTTCGTCACTTTCATCCAGTCGCTTTTTTAGTTCGATGGTTTGTGTTTGGATGATGGTACCATTCATCACCTTCAGGAAGTTTACGAATGCCAGTTTTTCCTCTGACGCAATGCTGAACACATCCACGTCGGTTATAGATGAGTTAACAACGGTTGATTTGCTTTGGTAGTTTTCAAGGAGTTCAAACTTACGTTTAAGCCGGTGGGCCAGCTCAAAATTCATTTCCATAGCAGCCGCTTCCATCTCATTTTTTAAGCGACGAAGAACTGCACCAATCTTCCCGTTCAGAATATCCTTAATTTCTTCGATGCTGTTATCATAGTCTTCTTCGGTTTGATAGTTTTGGCAGGGGCCTTTGCAATTACCCAATTGGTATTCCAAACAAACTTTAAACTTGCCCTTATCAATATTTTCGCGGGTAAGCTGCAGGTTGCAGGTACGTAGAGGATAAGTTTCCTTAATAAGCCCTAAAATGTTATGCATCATGCTTATCGATGCATAAGGGCCAAGGTATTTGGAGCCGTCTTTGATTATACGGCGGGTCCAGAAGATGCGTGGGTAATTTTCGTTTTTAATGATGATCCATGGATAGGTTTTATCATCCTTAAGCATGACGTTGTAGCGAGGCTGATGCTTCTTGATCATGCTGTTTTCCAGCAGCCAGGCATCAACCTCGGTGTCAACGATAGTAAAAGTTATAGCACGGATTTTGGATACCAGTACCCGTGTTTTGGCATTGATATGAATATCCTGGTTAAAGTACGACCCAACCCGATTGCGCAGGTCCTTGGCCTTACCAATATATATCAGTTCCTGCTCACTATCCCAGTATTGGTAAACCCCGGGTTTGTGAGGAATGTTTTTTAAAGCTGCCCTATAATCAAATTTCTCACTCACTGAATTATTGGTTTTAATGAAAATGTCATTACTAATCTAAAATATGTCATTGCGAGGAGGAACGACGAAGCAATCGCATGCTATACAGGGCCGACCTGCTTAGTTCGCGATTGCCACGCTATCGCTCGCAATGACATATTTTAAATTGACAATGACGATGGGGATTACCCGAACAAAAATAATTAAAATCCCAATTTCTTATCCACCTCAGTAGTTCCCTGCTGCTGCTGGTTATAGGCTCCGCAATCCAATATGATGCTTACACCGTTTGCAGGAGCATCAAAATCAACATTCTTTTTAATACCTAAGGCTGCATTGGCGTATACCTTTTTCATATACATGGCAAATATCGGCAGGGCACTGTTGGCACCTTCGCCCAAACGGGTGCTCTGGAAGGCGATGTCACGATCTTCACAACCTGTCCATAAGCCGGTAACCAACTGTGGAGTTATACCTATAAACCAACCGTCTGAATTGTTTTGGGTTGTACCGGTTTTACCACCTATTGGGTTGCGTAACCCGTATTTATAGGTTAACCTTGAACCGGTACCATCTTCAATAACACCTTTAAGCATATAGGTCATCACATAAGCCGTTTGCGGGTTCATGGCTTGCACCACGCGCGGAGTATGGGTATACAATACGTTGCCGTTTTTATCTTCAATGCGTAAAATATAAGTAGGCTCTGTCCACAGGCCGTGGTTGGCAAAAGCGGAGTAAGCGGCGGTCATCTCAAACACAGAAGCATCAAACGTACCCAGGCAAATTGAAGGATAAGGCGGAACATTGGTTGTAATACCCATCTTTTTGATCAGATCAACAACAGGTTCTGGTTTAACCTCGCCCATAACGTGGGCCGTAACCCAGTTTTGTGAGTGCGCCAGTGCCTGCCTTAAAGTAATAAAGCCCGGCAAAGTTTCGGATGGCGACGAGCGCGGGCACCACGGCGCGCCATAACCACGGATAGTATCAGGCACGTTATTGATTTTCATACATGGAGAGTAGCCGTTGTCGATAGCCACAGCATAAGTAAATGGTTTGGCTGTTGAACCTACCTGGCGGGTGCCATTCTTTACCTGGTCGTATTTAAAATGTTCAAAGTTGGTGCCGCCAACCCATGCCTTAACATAGCCGGTTGTGGGATCCATACTCATGAGAGCATTACGCAAAAGCATTTTACAGTAGATAATACTGTCAATTGGCCTCATCATGGTATCGATATTGCCGTGCCAGGTAAACAGGTTAAGCATGGTTTTGGTCTTGAAGTTTTCTTCAATTTCCTCGTCAGATTTTTCCTGTTGTTTCAGTTGTTTGTACCTGTCAGATTTTTGCATGCCCTGGTCAAGCAAAAATTTGAAGTTGTGGATGCTTTTGTAAAGGTTACGGCCGCGCCAGTGGTCATTGAACTGTGCCTGCAAATCTTTCATATAATCACGCTGCGCATCCTCCGCATATTGCTGCATGGTGGCATCAATGGTGGTATATATTTTTAAGCCGTCGCGGTCAAGATCGTAAGGGGTGCCATCAGGGCGGTTAATATTCTGTTCTTTAAAGATCTTTTGAAGCTCTTTCTTCAATACCGAACGGAAGTAAGGAGCCAGTCCGTCAAAATGATTGTTCTGGTGAAAATCAAGGCCAAGTGGCTTGCGTTTATATTCTTCAACCTGGCCTTCGCTCAGGTAATTTTGTTCGGCCATACGGTTTAGCACCAGGTTACGCCTTTTAAGCGCGTTATCCGGGTGGCGGATAGGCGAATAAATGCCGGGGCCGTTAACCATGCCTATTAACAGGGCAGCCTGATCGGGTGTTAGTTTATCTGGCGTAGTGTTAAAATAAGTGCGCGCGGCCGATTTGATGCCATAAGTGTTATAAGCACCAAAGTCGACCGTGTTGAGGTACATGGTGAGGATCTCTTCTTTGGTGTAATGACGTTCAAGCTTAACAGCTGTAACCCACTCCTGTAGTTTTTGAATAATCCGCTTAAATGGATTGGCAGATCGTTCTGAAAAAAGGTTAAGCGCCAGCTGTTGTGTTATGGTACTGCCGCCCTGCTTTTGCCCAATGAGCAAATGCGCGAAAATGGTAAAGCTTCGGCCAAAATCAATACCTGAATGGTCATAAAATCGTTTATCTTCGGTAGCAACCAAAGCGTTAATTACGTTTGGTGACAGTTCGCGGTAAGTAACGTTGGAACGGTTTTGAATATAGTAAGTCCCCAATATCTGTTTGTCGGACGAAATGATCTCTGTAGCCTGGTTGCTCTTGGGGTTTTCCAGGTCGCGGAACGAAGGCAGCTGACCAAACACATCAAAAATAGTGAGTGTTATCATCATAACAACAAAAGCAAAAAGGCCAAGCACAATTCGCCATATGTACCAGTTGTATCTTCTTATATCTGCAGGCTGGAGTTGATTTTTCGAGTTAAACCTTGTGTTAGTGGTTCTCATTTTCTAATAAAATTTCTGATAGTAGTCAAAATAACTATCCAATATACTTTGGGTTGCTAATTTATCCAGATTTTCTTTGGTAATGATAAAAATGCTGTATTTATCCTTTGGAACCTTCATAATATCGGGTAGCAGAGGTACAATGGTACGTGCATAATCTTTAGCATCGGCAAGGCTGTAAAAACGGCCAACGTATATCAGCTGGTTATTTTCGCCAACGCTTTTAACGTGGTGGATTACTTCGCTACGGGTGTATCGTGTACGGTTAAACTGCCCTACTCCAAAACGTGTAGAAGCCAGATTAGTTGTACCACTGGATACATTTATCACAAAGTAATAGTTGCTGCTGTCGCGCTTGCTGAATATGTAGTTTACCGCTGGTGTATTGTTAATGGCGGCCGGGTGAACCGTAGCCACAGTATCTTTTTGTTTAGGTGCCGGCTGCGTGGCTATATCCCTTGAAGTATCCGGCATTTGGTGTTGCGGTAAAGGGATCTGGCCTACGGCAAGTTGTTTTGGTTGTTGAATTGCAGCCTGCTGAATTTGTGGTGCCGATGTTTTAGCCCCGGCTATTATATGCGTGTCCCGTTCGGGCAGGCGCTCCTGGGGAGTTACATTTTGTGCCGATGGGGTATATGGCGGACGGTATTCTGTTTGTTTTTGATATGCTACCGGTGGGGTAAAAGGGACCTCGTTAGGATCATCATTAAATAATACCACCGGACGCGCAGCTATTTCGACCTTGTTCGAATCGATATAGGCCAGGTGTTGGTTTACCAGTGGGGCGATGAGCTTATCCTGCGGATATGTTGCGGCGATTAACTGCAGATCGGCCTGAAATGGCGGCAACTTTTCCATATGCCCGGCAGCAATAGCTTTCAGATAGTATAACTGCGCTGCATACCGGTTGTCAGGATATTTGTTAAGCAAATCATTTGCTTTCTCAATCACTTTTGCGTATTGCTTTTGAGCATACTGATCGTACACTTCGTTATAAAAGCCGTTAAATACAGCATCTACATCTGCCAGCTTGCGTGCATAATCCGGATCGAGAATTACTTTAGCAAATACACTTTCCGGATACTCTTTAAGCAGCCTGTTCTTGTAATCGTTTGATTTTGTCGCATCGATATCGGCATAAAGTCTGTAAAGGTTATAATAGATAGAAGGTTTATCGCTGCTTTGAGGAAAGCGGCTAAGCAAAGTTTCGTAAGTGGCAATGGCTTCCTTTTTATCTTCCAATACATCACGATAAAAATTGGCCATTTCAAAATAAGCGTTGTAGATCTTGAAATTGGATTGCTGCAAAAGGGCAGGGGTGAGAGGCAGGTTTTTAACCAAGTCCTGCCTGAAAGTACCGGCCGATACATTTGTGCTATTGTACGCTACGCTACCAACCGGAGCATCCGGATCATTAACCTGTGAGCCAATGCCGGTATTGGCTGTAGGAATACCAGTATTTGAACGCCGGCTGCGGCGCCAGTTATCTTCAAGCTTTCGGTTGCCCCATAAACGCTTAAAGTCGTTATAGCCCTGGCTTACGGCGCTGTTGTTGTAAAAGTAAAATGTACTACCGCTGTTTTTATTGGAGGAAGGTGAATTACTGTTCCTGTCGAAGGTATTTGGCATAGTGCCGTTATTGACATTGGCAGCGGCACCGGTGGCTTCCAAAGCGGCCTGTTGCTGCTGACGTGTTTTGCGGGCTACCATTTCATCTATACGGGCATCGCGGGTTTTATCATCCAAAGCAGCAAGCATTTGCAGGGTATCCTCGCGCGAGATGGTTTCAAGCAGGCGGGTAAGGATCTGCAGGTTATCGGCCTTTTTGCGGATGATCCGGTATCCCGGGTAATTTATCGACAGGTTATTGAGCGTACTGTCATAATAAAGCCTGGCACTTACGTAATCGGCCTTGTTTTTAAAGTTGATATCGGCAATACGTAAATACGAAAGCCCTTTTTGGTTTTGATTTTTGGTGCTAACCCGCACCGATTTCTTGTAACTTTTCAGGGCGTTGTCGATTTCGCCGGCTTTGAACTGTTGTTCACCAATCTGGTAATAGATCTGGTCGTAAAAATCGGTATTGTCTTCATTCTTAAGCAGGGCACGTAGCAGATCGATCTTACTGGCTTTAACACCGTTTTGATTGTCGCGGATGCGGATCCTGTTAAGGTTAGCATTAAATGCCATTTCAAAACTGGCGTTGCTTTTAACTATGCGGGTATAGCTTTCATAGGCATCGGCCGGCTTGAGGTTGAGTTCCTGTAATTGGCCCAGGATAAATATCCAGCGGAGTTTGAGATTGCTGACATAACTGTATTTAATGGCCAGTTTAGCCATCTCTTCGGCTTCGGCATAGTTTTGGGTTAAGATATCATATTGCAGCTTGGTGGCGTAAACATCAGCAGTAATATTTTTTTTAGGGTTGATATCCTGTATGGCCGAATCAATTACCAGTTTAGCTAAAGGTAACTGGTTAAGGTACATAAGCCCGCGGGCTTTCCATACCAAAGCCTCCTGTTTTAAATTAGCTTGCTTGCCGAACGAACGGGTTACGTAGTTGAAGTATTCTACCGCATCAAAATAATTAGCTTCTAAATATCTTGCTTTTCCCAACACCAAATAGGCATCACCTAAATAATGGCTCTGCTCTTTAATGCTGATGATCTTGTTGGCTTTTACAATAGCTTCTTCCAGGTCCTTATCAGGTGTACCTGTTTGTACGGTGGTATCGGGATATACATTTAATAGCTCGCTATAAGCATCGGGAAAGGATGCTGCATAGCTTTCCTGCTTGAGCCTTAAAATTTCGTTAGCATTAAATAATATGTTGTAGTGGGCAGTGAGGTTTTGCACGGTGCGGTTAAACCCGCTTTGTTTTTCAAGCGAGCAACCGGCCGCTATCAATACAACTGCAAACAGAAAAAAAATGCTGGTGTTTGGTTTATAGGATGATGATAATCGCTTCAATGCTATATGGTAGTTAAAAAAGCATTGCTAAAATACTAAAGATTATGCAATAGGTTTAATAAATTTGCGCATGTCCGAAAATGAACAAAATAACGAAGATGAGGTAGGCAAGCCTTTAAGCGCTTATGCTAAATACAGCAGCATCGGTTTTCAGATGGTGGTTATCATCGGCATTTTTACATTTGCCGGTTATAAAATTGATGAAGCCGGCAAACATCATGTAAAATGGGCGACTGCCATACTTGCCCTTATCGGGGTATTCATTGCTTTGTTTATCGTTATCAGATCTGTTAAAAATTGAAACTGCGCACTGTTATTTTATCATTCCTGCTGTTTGCGGTTATCATGGCTGTGCCGCCATTACTGTTAAGCAAATCAACCCATGCCGCCTGGCTCGATCCTCATTTCTGGATGATATATGCTTTTGTAACCGGGCTCACATTTATCACCATTGTTTCCATATTGATGGTAACCAAAATTAACAAGGAAATATATGCTCAAACCTTCCTTGGGGCAACCATGATCAAGCTTTTGACCTGCATGTTTTTTTGCCTGTTTTTTTTAGTTAAAATCAAAGTAAATGGGGTGATATTTGTTGCTAATTTTTTTTACGTATATTTCTTTAACCTCGCCTTTGAAATTTACGGTTTGTTACGTACCTTGCGCAACCAAAAATTAAAGTAAAAATCTCTCTGCTAATGGATTTTAGCCATATTTTGAACTCAAAAAAAATTACCTTAAGCATCATTTTAGGCGTTTTTTCGCTATTTGTAACGTTAAATGCTAACGCTGTACAAGAAAAAAATGAGTCATCAACAACTGTTGAAAGTAAAGAAAAGGAAAAATTTGACCCTAATGAAGCCATTCTTGAACACATTGCCGATTCGCACTATTTTCACATAGGTGGTAAGGTTGCTATTGGTTTGCCTGTTATACTTTATACAGACGGCGGACTGGAAGTATTTTCGGCTTCTGAATTCGAGCATGGTGAGAAAGCCCACCAGGGTAAATACCACAATTATGCTTTAATTAAAGACAAAATTAAAGTTGTTGGCGCCGATGGTACAACCGTTGATGAAACCGCAAAGATTTTTGATTTGTCAATTACCCGCAACGTGTTTTCCATGTGGATGTCGGTAATATTGCTGATCATCATATTTGTTAGCGTTGCCGCTTCATATAAAAAGCGTGTAGGTAAAGCACCTAAAGGTTTACAGTCATTGCTGGAGCCGCTTATCCTGTTTATCCGCGATGAGGTTGCGTTGCCAAACATTGGTTACAAATACGCCAAGTTTATGCCGTTGCTGTTAACCATGTTCTTCTTTATCCTGATCAATAACCTGATTGGTATGGTGCCGTTTTTTCCCGGAGGTTCAAACCTTACCGGTAATATAGCGGTAACCATGGTGCTTGCTGTTATTACCCTTATCGTAGTTAATTTTAATGGTAACAAATACTATTGGAAACACATTTTTGCACCTGACGTTCCGTTTTGGCTTTACCCTATCATGTGGATAGTTGAGCTTGCCGGTATCATTTCAAAGCCTTTTGCGTTAATGGTGCGTTTGTTCGCAAACATCATGGCGGGCCACGTTATCGTATTGGCATTGATTTCATTAATCTTTATATTCCAGACACTTTGGGTATCGCCGGTATCAATAGCTTTCGCTTTGTTTATCGATGTGCTTGAGTTGCTGGTAGCTTTCTTACAGGCCTTCATCTTTACAATGCTTACCGCGTTGTTTATTGGCAGCGCTGTTGAAGAGCATCATCATTAATAATTTGTAATTAATAATAACACTATATTCATTTAAATTTAAAAACAATGGTTGGAAGTATTGCTGCATTAGGTGCAGGTTTAGCAGTTATCGGTGCTGGTATTGGTATCGGTCAAATCGGTGGTAAAGCGATGGAAGGTATTTCTCGTCAGCCGGAAGCTGCTTCAAAAATTCAGACTGCCATGATCATCGCTGCGGCACTTGTTGAAGGTGTTGCTCTTTTCGGTGTGATCGTTGCACTTTTGGGTAACAAATAATTTTACCCGAAAAAAATAAAAACCGGGTGGTGTAACGGTTGGTTACACACCGGTTTTTACTTGAATGAATAATGTTAATTAGAACTATAGTCACAACAATAATATAAAAGATGGATTTAGTAATGCCTGATTGGGGTTTGGTTGTATGGACATCCGTAACCTTTTTATTCTTACTTATTTTACTGAGGGCATTTGCCTGGAAACCGATCATGGCCGCCATTGGCGATCGTGAGCGTTCAATTGAAGATGCGTTATTGAAAGCAGAAGCTGCCAAAGAGGAAATGAGCCGTTTAACCAATGAAAACGAATCATTGATTAAACAAGCCCGGGCCGAGCGCGACCTGATCCTGTCTGAAGCACGTAAAGCGAAAGAGCAGATCGTATCTGATGCTAAAGAGGCTGCACACAAAGAAGGTGCACGTATGATTGAGCTTGCCCGTGTTGAAATTAACAACCAAAAAGCTATCGCTTTGGCTGATGTTAAAAACCAGGTAGCTACTTTATCTTTAGAGATTGCTGAGAAGATCCTTCGCAAGCAATTTGAAGATCAGCAGCAACAAGACGAATTGGTTAGCCAATTATTGAAAGAAGTGAAGTTATAAGATTTCGGATTTGGGATGTGGGATTTCGGATTTATTCCGGTACTCGCTAACCAGTTTAAATTCCGAAATTGAATATAAAAATTCCGAAATCGAAAATTCGAAATCCGAAATTAGAAAGAAATGTCAGAAATAACAGTAGCATCGAGATACGCCAAATCACTTATCGACCTTGCGCAGGAACAAAACATTGTTGATGCGGTGAAGGCAGATATGGATCTTTTTTTACATACCTTAAAAGGAAGTTCTGAACTGGCCGCTGTTTTGGCTAACCCTATTATTTCACAGGCTAAAAAGATCAATGTTCTTGAAGCTGTGTTTGGTGGTAAGGTAAATAAAGCCAGCATTATGTTCTTTAAGCTAATGATAAATAAAGGTCGTGGCGAGGTTTTGTATTTTACTGCCCAGGAGTATATCAACCTTTTCAATATTAAAAGGAACATTACTAAGGCTAAAGTTACATCAGCTACAGCATTATCTGATGCCAATAAAAAGACGCTGGTAGATGAATTGCAAAAAGCTATTGGTGGCACTGTAGTGTTGTATACTAAGATTGATCCGTCACTGATTGGCGGTTTTGTGCTTAACGTGGGCGACAGGCAGGTTGATACCAGCATTGCTGCAAGCCTCAGGAAGATGAAAAAAGAATTTGCTGCAAAAGCATAGTTAATTAAGTATTAAAAGTAAAACTCTAAATAAATTTTAAACAATGGTAGAGGTAAGACCAGACGAAGTATCAGCAATTTTGCGTCAGCAGTTGGCCGGCTTCAAGTCAGAATCTGAATTAGAAGAAGTGGGTACTGTACTCCAGGTGGGTGACGGTATCGCACGCGTTTATGGATTAACTAAAGTACAGTCGGGTGAGTTGGTTGAGTTTGGCACAGGATTGCAAGGCATCGTACTTAACCTTGAAGAAGATAACGTGGGTGTGGTATTGTTAGGTAAATCTGACGATATTAAAGAAGGTGATACCGTTAAACGTACCAACAGGATTGCATCAATCAACGTAGGCGAAGGCATGCTTGGCCGTGTTGTTGATACCTTAGGCGCCCCTATTGATGGTAAAGGCCCAATCACCGGTCAAACTTACGAGATGCCGCTTGAGCGTAAAGCGCCAGGTGTAATCTATCGTCAGCCGGTAACCGAGCCATTACAAACCGGTATCAAAGCTATCGACGCGATGATCCCTATCGGTCGTGGCCAGCGTGAGTTGGTTATCGGTGATCGTCAAACAGGTAAAACTGCGGTTTGTATCGATACCATCATCAACCAAAAAGAATTTTATGATGCAGGTAAACCTGTAATCTGTATATATGTAGCTTGCGGACAAAAAGCATCAACTGTTGCTAACATCGTTCGTACGCTTGAAGAGAACGGCGCTATGCCTTACTCTATCGTAGTTGCTGCTAACGCTTCAGACTCTGCTACCATGCAGTTCTTTGCTCCGTTTGCAGGTGCAGCTATCGGCGAGTACTTCCGTGATACAGGCCGTCCGGCTTTGATCATCTATGATGACTTGTCAAAACAAGCTGTTGCTTACCGTGAGGTTTCATTGTTGTTACGTCGTCCACCGGGCCGTGAGGCTTATCCGGGTGACGTATTTTACCTGCACAGCCGTTTATTAGAGCGTGCCGCTAAAATCAACTCAAATGATTCTATCGCGCAGCAAATGAACGACCTTCCTGAGTCTATCAAAGGCATCGTTAAAGGTGGTGGTTCATTAACAGCTCTTCCAATCATTGAAACACAAGCTGGTGACGTATCTGCATATATCCCAACCAACGTAATCTCTATCACTGATGGTCAGATCTTCCTGGAGTCTAACTTGTTCAACGCAGGTGTTCGTCCGGCTATTAACGTAGGTATCTCTGTGTCACGTGTAGGTGGTAACGCGCAGATCAAATCAATGAAGAAAGTTGCCGGTACTTTGAAACTTGACCAGGCTCAGTTCCGTGAGCTTGAGGCTTTCTCAAAATTCGGATCTGACCTTGATGCTTCAACCAAAAACGTGTTGGATAAAGGTATCCGTAACGTAGAGATACTGAAACAAGGTCAGTACTCTCCGGTAACTGTAGAAAAACAAGTTGCTATCATTTACCTTGGTACTAAAAACTTAATGCGTAACGTACCGGTAAATAAAGTAAGGGAGTTCGAAACCGAATTTACCGATCAGTTAGAAGTTCGTCACCCTGAAGTTTTAGCGGCCCTTAAAGCAGGTAAATTTGACGACCAGCTTACCGGCGTACTGGAAACAGTAGCTAAAGAATTGTCAGCAAGGTATTAATTTTTAGATTTGAGATGTTAGATGTGAGATATGAGACTGGTCTCTTCCACATCTGACATCTTTATATAAATTAGATAAACAGATTGAAAGTGCAGATGTGAGGCTATCTCAAATCTCATATCTCAAATCTCACATCTCAATAAAGAATGGCTAATTTAAAAGAAGTAAGAAACAGGATCAAATCTGTATCATCAACCCAGCAGATCACCAAGGCTATGAAAATGGTTTCGGCTGCTAAGTTGAAACGTGCTACCAACGCTATTATTCAGCTGCGTCCTTACGCAAGTAAGTTGAAGGACCTGCTGGCTAACTTATCTGCAAGTTTGGAGGATAACACTTCGCCTTACCTTCAGGAGCGTGAGCCGGTACGTGTATTGGTAGTTGTGGTATCATCAAACCGTGGTTTGGCCGGTGCTTTCAATACCAACGTTATTAAAACTGCCAATAATCTTATTGCCGAAAAATATCCTAAGCAACTTGCCGCCGGTAACGTATCTATCGTTGCTATCGGTAAAAAAGCACAGGAGTTTTACCAAAGGCGTAAGTACAACGTAATTGGCAACAACAACGACCTGTACTCGGACCTTAACTTCGAGAACGCTTCAAAAATTACCGAAGCTATTATGCAGGGCTTTGTTAACGGCGATTACGACCGTGTGGAGCTGGTGTATAACCATTTCCGCAATGCTGCGGTACAATACCTGATCACTGAACAGTTATTACCAGTGCCAAAGGCCGAGAAGAAAGAGGAAGTAAAAGCAGCTAATGTTGATTACATCCTTGAGCCATCACAACAGGAAATTGTTGAGCAATTGATCCCTAAAAATATCAAGATTCAACTTTACCGTGCGGTGTTGGATTCAAATGCATCTGAACACGGTGCCCGTATGACAGCGATGGATAAAGCGACCGAAAATGCCGGCGAGCTTTTGAAATCATTGAAACTTTCATACAACCAGGCCCGTCAGGCAGCCATCACTACCGAGCTTACCGAGATCGTGAGTGGTGCGGCAGCCCTTTCAGGCGGTAACTAAGTTTAAAATACTTTTATATAGAAAAGGCTTTCCGGGAGGAGAGCCTTTTTTGTTGGATGTGGATTACTATTTTATTACTAAATTTTGACCTTTATTAAGGCCACAAATGGATAAAGAAAATGAGGATAAAATATTTAAAGCTTTTGAATAGAAATCCTATTGTAAGAGCGCAGGGTTCTGAATACTTCTTGAGAAACGAACCTCTTTCGAATGCTGAAATTAAGAGTCTTGAAAGTTCATACAATAACGGGCGGGATTTTCCATCTTCATTAAAGGAGTTATTATCGATAGCTGGTGAAAGCTGTTATGTTTTGGAATACGGTGCATTTGATTCTTTAGAAGATATGCAGCAAGAAGCGCGTAGTTGGTTGATCGATGATGATCGAAATCTTAGCATAACCCGGCCCTTCTTTATAATTGATGTGTATAATTATGGAGAGAAGTTTCTATTTGTTTATTTGGATGAAGATGACGATCCATTTGTATATCAGGCTTTATTGGATAAAGATCCTTGGATTCATGAGCTCGGTTCGACGCTTTCAGAATATATAGAATCGAGTGTTAAGATTGTGCTTAAGGGTTACAATCCATTTTAGAAAGGATGTCTCGAAAACTGGTCGAAGTTTAGCCCAAAACTGGTTGAAGCTTAGCGACAGCGTAACTTCGTCCTAAAACAATGCAAGCATCCTGCTTGCGAAATCAATAACCTAAATCTATATTCGTATAAATGGGCCGCAAATACACTTTCCACGAACATGATCAACTTTATTTTGTAAGCTTTGCCACTATAAACTGAATAGATGTTTTTGTACGGCGTATTTATTGCGACATCGTTGTGGACAGCCTTAAGTATTGTATTGAAAACAAAGGATTAGAATTGTATGCCTGGTGTATTATGTCGAGTCATGTACATTTGATCATTAGTACTGAAAAAGGTAACTTATCGGATATTTTGCGTGATTTAAAAAGACATACTTCTAAAACAATTTTAAAAGCCATTGCCGAAAATATTCAAGAGAGCAGACGAGAATGGCTGTTATGGATGTTTGAACATGCGGGGAAGCGAAATGCTAATAACGAGCAATACCAATTTTGGCAGCAAAGTACCCCCCTATTGAATTATCAACTCATCAAATGATGGTTCAAAGATTAGATTATCTCCATAATAACCCGGTTGAATCTGGCGCGGTGGATTATCCGCCAAATTACTTATACAGCGGTGCGAAGGATTATTATTTAGATGAGGGTGGGTTGGCGCCGGTTATAAAGTTAAGCTGAAAGCTTAACCCATTTTAGGACGAAGTTATGCTATCGTTAAACTTCGACCAGTACTTGTAAACACCCAACCTGGTTTGCAAGCGGCATAAAATCATAAAAACTTTATCGCTTTTTCGGTAAACATTTCTATTTTTGCGCAAACATTAAAAATCGGTACCATGGAATCAATGGAAAATGCTAACGCAGAAGGTCATTACAAATTATTAACTGTAGCTATTGTTATCGGTATAGTAGGCGTGTTCCTGCGTTTTGCCGGCGATGCCAACACAGGCTTCATGTTTACTTCTATATCAAATATTATTTTGATCATTGGTATCCTGATCGCTTTGAAATGCGTTTTCGCAATTATGAAGTAATAAACCTGTAACAGGGAAATGATATAAAAAAAGCGCTTTCATTTGAAGGCGCTTTTTTTGTGCTTTTTATTTGGGGTGATACCCCGATTCGTTAAGGAGCTTTTGGGCATCTTTATCGGCCATCAGCTGCGGTAGCGTTACATCAGGGTGCTTATCCATATATTTCCTTACTATCTGCCAGCCCGTCCACACAGCAAGTTTCGGTGCCGATTCATTCTTTTCGCCAAGGCCGGGAGTGAAGGGGGCTTCTGTAAGATATTTTTGGATTTTTTGATAATCAGTTTCGTACAGCAGGTTTTGTTCTAAAAAGTATCCCCAGATTTTACTTTCAAATTCATGGCACCATTTTAGTTGTTCGGTAGTGTACCGGATCTTGGTGCTATCAGCCACATCGGGCAGTATCTTGTCCATAAAGTACATGATCTTGCCGTTATAGATCATTTTATTCAGGAGCGCTTTATCATTATCATCTTCCGGGAACATATCTTCTCGCGCTATGCCTTCAACCACTCGGGGTGTAATGTTATCAGGCGTAAACCATCTGGAAAGATAATGCGGAAAAGCATTGGTGAGCGAAGGATAAAAACGTGAATCCGCACCCAGAAACAAATCTATTCCGACGCCGAAGTAGCCATCGCCAATGGTAGTTTGTGCCTGGAAACCGGAAATATAAGCATATACCCGCGGGAGCGGTTTTTGAGGGTAATAATATTTAATGTATTTAAAAGCCTCGGTAAGGCTGGCGTTCTGCCGGTCCATATTAGGGAAGGCGGCATCGGCGTCGTGCTTGAGGTCGTTATAGGCTTTGCCCGCGAATACCTGCCGAAGTGGTTTAAAATAGGTGGTATCCTTAGTACTGCCAACCTGTAAAATGCGTTCGATAAAATCAGGGTAAAAACTGCCGTATTGTTTTTGCAGGTAGGAAGCTTGCAAGACCATCGGTTTATTGTGCATGGCATCAAAATCATGGTCGAACCGTTCAATTTTGACATTAACGTTAATATTGCTTACATCAATTTTTTTGTTGCGGGTACAACTGCTTGATATCAGGCCGATGGAAAAAATTAAGTAAATTTGCTTTGCTATATACCGGGTAGGGTTCATCTTTATCCTTTAAGGCAAAAGTAAATTTATTTGCATTAATGTTGTTACTATTGTTAAGTCAATAGTCGGTAGTCCTAAATCGAAAGTCTTATTTTTTGACTTTATACTAAAGACTTGCGACTTAAGACTAAAATATACATATACTATGAAAATCGCGTTAGCCCAGCTCAACTATCACGTAGGTAATTTTGAATCGAACACTAATAAGATCATTGATCATATTATCAAGGCGAAAAATAACGGGGCCGACCTGGTTGTATTTGCCGAGCTATGTGTTTGCGGTTATCCTTCGCGCGATTTTTTAGAGTTTGACGAATTTATAGGCCTGTGCGATGAAGCTGCTAAAAAGATAGCTGAAGTATGTGTTGATATAGCCTGCATCATAGGCTTACCAACACCCAACCATAAAACAGAGGGTAAAGATCTGAGCAATTCTGCTTATTTTATTGAGAATGGCGAGGTGAAAGCAGTGGTAAACAAAGCCTTGCTGCCTAATTACGATGTATTTGACGAATACCGTTACTTTGAGCCCTCAACCGAGTTTAATTGTATTGAGTTTAAAGGCAAGCGAATAGCGCTTACTATTTGCGAGGATCTCTGGAATACCATCGAAAACCCGCTATACGTTACCCGACCGATGGATACCCTCATTCATCAAAACCCGCACCTAATGATCAATATAGCTGCGTCACCGTTCGCTTATAATCACGATGAGGAGCGTATTGAGATATTGAGTGATAACGCCAGCCGGTATAAGTTGCCATTGTTGTATGTTAATCACGTTGGCGCCCAAACGGAACTGATATTTGACGGAGGTTCGTTGGTGTTTGATAATACAGGTAAGCTAATTGATGAGATGCCTTATTTTGAGGAAAGCATGGCTTATTATACCTTAACTGAAGATAACACGCTAAGCTTTGATCATCCAACAACGATAAAAACCGAGCGTCCGGGCGATATTGAGCAGATCCATCAGGCCGTTATACTTGGCATCCGCGATTATTTTTATAAATCGGGCTTTAAGCAGGCAATTTTAGGTTTGTCGGGCGGTATTGATTCGGCCGTGGTATGCGCTTTGGCGGCAGAGGCGCTGGGGCCTCAAAATGTGATGGCTGTATTACTGCCTTCACGCTTTTCAACGGACCATTCATTGAAAGATGCTCAGGATTTGGTTGATAACCTTGGTTGCAAGCACGAAATAGTGCCCATTAAAAACATTACAGAAGCGTTTGAAACAGCGTTAAATCCGCAGTTCGATGGCTTGCCTTTTAATATCGCGGAGGAAAATATCCAATCGCGCAGTAGGGCTGTTTTATTAATGGCGATGTGCAATAAATTCGGGTACATTTTGTTGAACACCAGTAACAAGAGCGAGGCCGCTGTAGGCTATGGCACTTTATATGGTGATATGTGCGGCGGTATCTCTGTTATTGGCGATGTTTACAAAACCCAGGTGTTTGAGCTTGCCCGATACATTAATCGCGATAAGGAGATCATACCGATCAATTCCATCGTTAAACCGCCATCGGCCGAGTTAAGGCCAGACCAAAAAGATACCGATTCGCTGCCCGAATACGATGTGCTTGACAAGATTCTGGCCGAGTATATCGAAAATCGCTGCTCATCGGCCGAGATCATCAGGATGGGATATGACGAGGCAACCGTTCGCCGGGTTATCAAACTTACTAATTCGGCCGAGCATAAGCGTTATCAAACACCACCTATTTTAAGGGTATCACCAAAAGCATTTGGTATGGGCCGCAGGATGCCTATTGTGGGTAAATACCTGTCGTAACAGCTAAAATTTCACTCTTTAATTGTCAAGTTTACGAATATTGTAAAGCGTTGGTTGTTTTGTTTTAGTTGAGGTTGATTTTTCTTAAAATTGCCTATCTTTCAAACCAATGATCAAACTTTACACAATTATTTCTTTTTGCTTTTTGCTGTTGTTTGCAGTAAGCGACGCTATGGCTCAACAGCCTTTGATCAGCGAAAAGAACAGGCTTCAGCTTAACGATATTTCACAGCAATCGCTCACAAACTATAAAGCATCTCACGACAAGGCAGTGTCATTAGCGTCCACGCATGGATGGACATTATCCCGCCGTACAAAAAACGGCAACCTGGTTACCTTACAGGGAGTTAATAAATTAGGGTTCCCTATATATCTTATTACGCATAACAATACAACCGCGGCAGCCACCACAGGTACTAATACCCTGCAGCCCGGCGGTTCGTTGGGCTTAAATTTATCCGGCTCATCAGACTTTTTAACCAATAAACTGGCCATATGGGATGGCGGCGCGGTTTACAAAGCCCACCAGGAATTTGCAGGCAAAACCATCACACTAAAAACAACCGAACCGGTAAATGACCATTCATCACACGTGGCAGGTACCATGATTGCCAAAGGTATTTATGCACCGGCTAAGGGCATGTCGTTTGGAGCAACTACGCTTCAGTCATACGATTTTAATAATGATGAAACCACCATGAGTGCCGCTGCTGCCAATCTTCTACTTTCCAATCACTCATACGGGGTAGTAACGGGATGGGATTATAATGATTCGGCCGGCCGCTGGGAATGGAATGGTTTACCAGGCGACACGGTAGATTATAACTTTGGCTTCTACGACTCAAAAACAGCCAACTGGGATAAGATAGCTTATACTGCCCCATATTACCTCATTGTTGAATCGGCAGGTAACGAGCGCACAAGTAACGGCCCCGCGGTAGGCGAAACCTACTATGGTTACAAAAGTAAAACCGATCAAACTTTTGTGAACAAAGGCGCCCGCCCTGCCGGGATCAGCAATAATGATAGTTATGATATTATCAGCACCAGCGGCAATGCCAAAAACATACTTACTGTAGGTGCAGTTTACCCGCTGTTGTATGGGCCAAAAAACCGGAGCGATGTAGCCATCGCACCTTTTAGCAGCTGGGGGCCAACGGATGATGGCCGTATCAAACCCGATATTGTGGGCGATGGTGTTAACGTACTTTCGGTAGGGGTTGATAACACTACCTCATACGCTACTTTATCAGGTACCTCAATGGCTGCCCCTAATGTTACGGGCTCGCTTTATTTGCTGCAGGAATACTATGCTAAACAAAATGGAGGAACATTTATGCGGTCGGCCACATTGAAAGGGTTGGTTTGCCATACTGCCTTTGATGCCGGTAATGTGGGGCCTGATTATATTTATGGCTGGGGATTGCTTAACATGACCGAGGCTGCACAAGCCATAACCAATAATGGTGGTAAAAGCATAGTAAGCGAAAAAACGCTTAAACAGGGACAAACACAAACCTATAACGTAATAGCATCCGGTAACCGCTTACTGGCCGCAACCATATCATGGACCGATCTGCAAGGTACGCCAACCACCGAAGGCGTAATCAACAGCCGAACTCCTAAATTGGTGAATGACCTCGATATCAGGGTGAGCGACGGTACAACAACTTTTACCCCCTGGGTGCTTGACCCTAATAAGCCTGGATTTGCTGCAACTAAAGGGGACAATATCAGGGATAATATTGAACAGGTATATATCCCTAACTCGGTTCCCGGCAGGGCTTATACTATTACGGTATCGCATAAAGGAAGCTTGTCATCCGGGTCGCAGGCATACTCGCTTATTGTTACCGGGGTTGGGGGAACTGCTTACTGCGCTTCGGCTCCGCTCTCAAATGCCGACTCAAAGGTTGATAATTTAAAACTCGCTAATATTGATAATACCGCGGCTGCAGGCTGCACAGGCTATTCGGACTATACCAACCTTACCGTACAGCTTGAGCAGGCTAAAACGTATCCTTTGAGCATCACCCTTGGTACTTGCGGCAACAATTTTAATAAAGCTGCAAAAGTGTTTATAGACTGGAATGCTAACGGTGTGTTTGAAGATAATGAACTGGCAGCAACAACCGGGATCATTAATGGAACCGGTACCTATAATACCAACATTACCGTGCCGGGAACAGTAACTGCCGGGGCTTATAGCCTGATGCGGGTTGTGCTTACTGAAACCGGCGATGCATCAAGCATTAAAGCTTGCGGCAGCTATACCAAAGGCGAAACCCAGGATTACCGGGTGCAATTTCTGCAAACCAGTATTGACGCGGGCGTTATTTCCATTGTTAGCCCTGGTAGCAGTGGTTCGTGCTCGGCGAGTACACCTGTTACGGTGAGGCTTAAAAATTTTGGCAACGCGGCCATAAACAATATCCCGGTAACAGTTACCATTACCAATGCCAATAATGTTACAACTACTTACAACGAGATCTACAAGGCATCATTGCCCGCATTGGCCGAGGATAACTTTACCTTTAGCCAGGAGTTTAATGCGGTTGCAGGGGCATCCTATACTATTACCGCTACCAGTAAACTCACCGGCGATCCGGTTAGTAGCAATAATTCGGTTACAGCCAATATCACCATTAATTCGCCGGCAACTATTGGCGATCTGAGTGCTTATTATTGTACCACTACCAATCAATACGAGTTATTTGGCACCGGTGACGGTACTGTATTATGGTATCAGAATGCAACTGATGAATTGCCCATAGCCGCCGGAAGCGAAGCGTTAACAACTCAGGCGCCGGTTAATAATACTTATTATGCAGGCGTTAATGATTTTAGCGGAACAATCGGTCCGGCTACTAAAAGTGTGTTTACGGCTGGTGGTTATAATCAGTTTACCCCTTATATAACCGTAAACACTAAGGTGCCGGTATTAATTAAGAGCGCGCGTCTTTACATCGGTAATTCGGGTAAAATAACATTTAATGTATCTAATGCTAACGGGCAAATTGTATCGTCGGTTACCATAAATGCTGTTGCAACCCGTACCACCCCCCTGGCAGGCGCACAGCCCGATGACCCTAACGATCAGGGACAGGTGTATGATTTAAACCTGTCGTTACCAGGTGCCGGCAATTACCAGATTTCGGTTGATTTTGCTGATCAGGCTACAATATATCGTAACAACGGAGGGGTAACAGGTTATCCGTTTAAGATTGGTAATATATTTAGCATTACCGGTAACAGCGCCACTGCAACCAATGGCGATACAACCGCCTACAAAGGTTACTACTATTATTTTTACGATATGAAGGTGCAAAGCCTGGGCTGTGCATCGGCCGCACGTAAAGCGGTAACGTTAAGCAAGCCGCTTATTACCCAAACCAATAACACGCTTAACTCAAACTTTACCGATGGCAATCAGTGGCTGTTAAATGGTAATGTAATAAGCGGGGCTACCGCTGCAACTTACAACCCTGTACAAAGTGGAAAATACCAGGTGCAGGTTACACTGGCCAATGGCTGCGTGGCGCAATCAGATAATTATGTTTACGCACGCGAAGGCAGGGCCGGAAATAAAAATGAAATTGGGTTGAGCGTGTTCCCGGTACCGGTAAGTACTGATTTAAACGTGGTATTTGCGGCCAAAGAAGCCACCACCATGAAATTATCCCTCATTAATGCTTTAGGTGAAGCGGTTTACCAGGGTGGGCAGCAAAACATTGATCAGGGTAATTACAGCACTATTTTGAATGTGAGCAGGCAAACGCCGGGGGTATATGTGCTTAGGGTATTGCTTGGACAGAAGGTCTATTCGCAAAAAGTTATCATCACCCGTTAGGCAGGTGATGATAATCTCTTTTATTTTTTAGAAGGTATACTTCAATCCCAGTCCGGGTGCGATATCAAAAAATGGCCCTCTTGCCAGTTCAAGTCGCGGATTAAGGTCAAGGCTAATCGCAATTGGCGCCGAAGGGATAACATATTCCAAACCGATAACAGCATCGGCACCTATCAGGATGTGTTTGCCGTTGTAGTATTCGTCGTCGCCGCCAAAACGTTTGTAGTAGCCATTGCCTACCGAACCAAGGTGACCGCCGAAGCCATAATAAAAGCTCAGTTTATCAACATTAAAAGCTTGTTGGTTTAATTCATACAAGCCGGTTAATACTACGCCGTGATCGCGGATACCCAGGATGCCTTCAAGCGCGGTGCCTTTATCCATAAAGTATTTAACAGAGGGGCCAACCTCGTATGCGCCAAATTTTAAACCTACTGCTGTTTTATAGTCTTGGGCCTGTGAGTTTTTGCTGATCAATAAAAAGGATACGGAAAATAATAAAAGGTACGTTAGTTTTTTCATGCAGATGAATTTAATGATTGACAATAATGTAGCTGTAACAAAAAAGTGACCAGCTTGTTTAGCCCAATTTTGAGCTTTTTTATTTCATGCAAATAAACGCCGGAATTGCTTTTTTATGCTATCTGTGTTTAAAAAACATTGTGCTTTGATTGGTATTGAATTGGTTTTCAATAGAAAAGAATGGCTCCGAATTGTTAAATTAAGTGTCCAAATAAGTTATTTTAGTGAAAATTAAATTGCTGTAATGACTATAAATCGCCTTAAAATAAATAATCCGAAATGCCAGATCCTGTTTTTATCCGTAATATTTTTTGTTTTGTCGGGATGTGCACCGGGGCAGCTCGGGCTCAATAACAGCGGTCAGTACCGTAACGGAATGGTAGTTTGCGCATATCCCGATGCCGCACAGGTGGGGCTTGATATATTGAAGCGAGGAGGTAATGCAGTTGATGCCGCGGTAGCGGTGCAATTTGCTTTGGCAGTCACTTTGCCCGAAGCCGGGAACATAGGTGGTGGCGGTTTCATGGTTTACCGTGCAGGTAACGGTAAAACAAGCACACTCGATTTTAGGGAAAAGGGCCCGGGTGCAGCTAATGTTAATATGTATCTTGATTCGGCCGGTAATGTAATCCCCAATATGAGTTTGTACACTCACAAAGCATCGGGCGTGCCGGGATCAGTTGATGGAATGATTGAGGCTCATCATAAGTACGGCAAACTGAAATGGGCCGATTTGATTGAACCGGCCATTAAACTTGCCCGCAATGGTTTTAAAATAACCAAACATTTGGCCAGCGACCTTAACCGTACCGCCCAACAATTTAAAAAATTAAATCCAGGTAAAAATTATTTGGTAAAGGAAGGGGAATGGAAGGAAGGCGATTTATTGATACAGGAAGATCTGGCCAAAACATTTGAACAGATCCGGGATAAAGGCCGTGACGGTTTTTATGACGGGCCTGTTGCGGATTTGATTGTTGATGAAATGAAACTTGGTAATGGCCTAATCACAAAAGCCGATCTCAAAAACTATCATGCTGTTTGGCGTGATGCACTTGTTGGTAAATACAAGGATTACAAGATTATTACCATGCCGCCGCCTTCAAGCGGGGGGATTGCTTTGTTGCAATTGCTGAAATCGGTTGAGCCTTATCCGCTGAAAAGATGGGGCTACAATCAGGATTCTACCATCAGGCTTATTGTGGAAGCCGAGCGCCGGGTATACGCAGACCGTTCCAAATATCTTGGCGACCCGGACTTTTATAAAGTACCGGTTGATAGCCTGCTCCAGGCGGCTTATATTACATCGCGCATGAAAAGCTTTAACTGGGGCGCTGCTACGCCAAGTGCCAGTATTCAACCAGGCTCATTTGTTGGTTATGAAAGCGACCAAACCACGCATTATTCCATTGTGGACAGAGAGGGCAACGCGGTATCTGTTACCACCACATTGAATGATAGTTTTGGCTCAAAGATCTTTGTTGGAGGGGCAGGCTTTTTGCTGAATAATGAAATGGATGATTTTAGTTCCAAGCCCGGTGTGCCAAACATGTACGGGTTGGTTGGCGGCAAGGCTAACAGCATCCAGCCTGGCAAGCGGATGTTATCATCCATGACACCCACCATTGTTGAAAAGGGCGGTAAACTGTTTATGGTAGTAGGAACCCCCGGCGGTTCAACTATTATTACTTCTGTTTTCCAAACCATACTCAATGTAATTGAATTTAATCAGAGCATGCAGCAGGCCGTTGCTTCAAAACGTTTCCACAGCCAGTGGCTGCCCGACGAAGTAACTATTGAAAAGGACGGTGTTGACAGTACTACAGTTGGTAAGCTACAAAGCAAAGGATATAAGATTGTAACCGCCAAATCCATTGGCCGTGTTGATGCTATCCTCAAAACCAAATGGGGCTACTACGAAGGCGGGGCCGACCCGAGAGGGGATGATACCAAGATGGGTTTTTAGTAGCAATAGCAGTTTTTAGTGGCAGGTATAATAGGCAGCAGCAGCAATTTTTAGTTGAAGGATAAATATCCAAAAGCATAATCGAAGCCTATAGTAAGAAGTCTCAACTATTACTGTCACTGCAACTATTAGTGACGCTGCAACTATCGCTGCTACTGCCAGTGCTACTGCAACTAAATTTGCGTAATCAATAAGCATTTCTTACGTTTGGTATGCATGCATAATAATGTAAAACACCAGGAAACTATTGACTATTTTATAAAGATAGTGTGGCAAACCATGGCTAACCGTTATAACCAGTTGGTTACGGAGTTTGGCTTTACACAATCAATAGGTTACCTGCTCATTAATATCGACGAAAAGGAAGGTACTACCGTATCGCAGGCTGCTGCCTTGCTGGGGCTTAAATCAACCAGCTTGTCGCGCATGCTTAGTCAGCTGGAAACCACCGGGCTGATATATCGAGAAAGCAACGAGGGCGATAAGCGTTCGGTTAAAATTTACCTTACTGCGTTAGGTAAAGAAAAACGGCACCAGGCCCGTGTAATAGTGCGCCAGTTCAATAATTACCTCGATGCCAACATCAGCGAAGCCGATAAACAACATCTCATCGAAACGCTTAAAAAGCTGAACAAGCTTACGGTTAACTATAAACCCTGATTGGTCATTTTGCTTCGCGTCATTGCGCTGCGCTGTCATTTACTCCGTGTCATTGCACTGTGTCGTCATTAAGTCATTTGCCCGATGTTATGGGGGAACAACAATGACTTAATGACATTAAATAAATGACTGTGCAGCAAAATGACATTAATACACTTTTACTTAAAATTGAACGTTTTACCTTCGAAATATCCTTTATGGGGTATTTTAAACGGTGCCTGCTTTTTATTAATTGTTAAAAAGTGTTAAGCTGCCGTTTTTCTCTTTTAAAAGAATAAATTTGCCTTTTGAATTGATGAACAGGATACTGATAGTTTTATTGCTTTTAGGCGTTATTGCAGGTGGTTGCGTAAAATCATCCGTCAGTCCCTTAGTTCAATACAACAAGCAAAAGGAAATTGACGATAAGATCATAAGCGACTACCTGGCTGCCAATACATCTTTAAATGCGAAGCGGGTGGATACAACAGGCGTTTATTACATAGTAAACGATGGAGAAGGGGGAACAGGTAATGTGCTTTATACCAGTTCGACACAGGTTACAGTTGGTTATACCGGCAAAATACTAACATCGGGCGTTGTATTTGCCCAAACGGATAAGTTTCATCCCACCTATGTATTGGGGAGTGTAATAAAAGGCTGGCAATTAGGCATCCCGCAGATCAAACCGGGAGGTAAAGTTCGGTTGCTGATCCCATCGCGTTATGCCTATGGGCCGTATGCGCAGGATTCGATACATTTGCCGGCTAATTCAGTGCTTGATTTTCAAATTCAGCTGTATAATGTAACCAATTAATAAAGCCAGATAAAAGGACAATATAGGCCGGCGAGCAAAAGCTTAGGCGGTTAAAAAAGACAAATTATAATAAATGAAACAAACTATTTTTACGCTCTTAGTACTTATCTCTATAGGCCTTATATCATGCCGGAAAGACAGGAACGATCCGGACATTAAGCAATATGACGAAACCCAGATCAAGAATTATATAGCGGCAAACAGCATCACAGGCATGTTACGTGATACCACCGACGGTGATACAACCGGTATTTACTACAAGATCCTTTCACAAGGCCGCGGTACACCGATGGATTACTCAGATCAGATCTCATTTGTATTTACCGTTCGCACGCTCGATGGTAAGTTTGTATCTGTTGACTCGCTTAACACGAACCATTTTTACGGTTATTTGGGACATGTTAGCAACTCACTGCCCAAAGGTTTACAGACAGCTATCCACAACCTCATAAAATATAAAGGTACGGCGGCAAGGGTGATCATCCCATCGCATTTGGCTTATGGCGTTAACGGTTACGGATCGGGCAGCTCAAGTAATGCAAATACTCATATCGGCGGTAACCAAAGTTTGGATTATTATATTAATGTGGTTTCAAACCAGGAGCTGTATGATGACGCTGTTATTAAAAATTATATCAAAACTAAAGGGCTTACCGGGTTTACCAAAACGGCTGACGGAGTATATATAAAAGTAGCTACACCTGGTACCGGTTCTGATTTAATAGACCTCGATTCATACATAACTTGCACCTATTCGGGCAAATATTTAAATGATACAGTGTTTGACAGTACCTCCCTGCAAGGGACAACCTCTTCATCTTTTACAGTTAGCGGTTTGGTTAAAGGTGCCCAGGAGGGTTTAACCGGGCAAACAGCCGGGTCTGCAGTATCTATTATAATACCTTCGAGATTTGGTTACGGCAACACTGGCAGTGGTTCATCAATAGCTGCAAATGTGGTGTTGTATTTTGACTTTACGGTAGCCACGGTTACTAATTGATGTAATTATTTAGCCAGCGCCTTTTTAAACGCTGCTAAACAACGGTCACGGGCTTTGCCATGATCAACAATGGGTTTTGGATATTTGCTGAAGTCGGCATATTCCGGAACCCATTTTTTTATATATTGAAGCTCCGGGTCGAATTTTTTGGTTTGGGCATCGGGGTTAAAGATCCTGAAGTACGGTGCCGCATCGGTACCTGAACCTGTAGCCCATTGCCAGCCGCCTACATTGCTTGCCATTTCATAATCCAACAATTTGCGGGCAAAATACCGCTCGCCCCATCGCCAGTCAATCAGCAGGTCTTTGCTTAAAAAGCTGGCTGTTATCATGCGCACGCGATTGTGCATAAAGCCGGTTGTATTCAGTTCGCGCATCCCTGCATCAATGATTGGGAAACCGGTTTCGCCTTTGCACCATGCATCAAACTGTTTTTCATCGTTTATCCAATGGATGCGGTCATATTCCGGCCTGAAAGCCTGGTCCATAGTATGAGGGAAATGATGTAATATCATCATATAAAATTCGCGCCAAATGAGCTCATTAAGCCAGGTTTTATCATCATGACTATAGGCCGTAGCCGCCAACTCCCGGATGCTTACCGTACCAAAGCGCAAGTGCATGCCGATATGTGAGGTGCCTTTAACGGCGGGGAAATCGCGTTTATCTTTATAGTTTTTAATTACGCTTTCGTAATTTTTATCCGGCAGGGGGATGTCGCTTTTTTCAAAGCCCAGTTCGCTTAGTGCGGGAATGGGTAATGCTTCTGTTTTATATAGGTTTTTAAGATACTTTTTTGTTGGGTAGGCTTTTAAATAGAACGGCTTCAATGTGCTATACCATTTGCGCTGATAAGGGGTGTAAACAGTATAGGGTTTGCCGTCGTCCTTCAGCACTTCGTCTTTTTCAAATATAACCTGGTCTTTGCAGGTTTTGAAGGGGATGCCGCGCTCTTCAAGTTTTGCGCGTACCTCATCATCGCGTTTAGTGGCATAAGGCTCGTAGTCATGGTTGGTATAAACTCCGGCAATATTATATGTTTTGATGAGCTTGTCCCAGGCATCTACGGCTTTGTGGTGCAATACCATCAGGCTGCTGCCGTGTTTATGCAGTTCGGCACTTAAGCTTGCTATGGTTTGATGAATGAACGTAACCCGTGCGTCGTCTTTGTCTTCAAGTTTTTCTAATATTTCTTTATCGAAAATAAAAACGGGCAAAATCGGGTTCCCGCTTTTGAGGGCATGATAAAATCCCGCATTATCATCAAGCCGCAAATCGCGGCGGAACCAAAATAAAGTTACCGGTATTTTATGATCCATATATCGCGCTTAAAGCGGCCTCCAGGTTAGTAAATTTAAATTTGAACCCGGCGTCCTCAATTTTTTGTGCCGATACTTTAGTGCTTCCTAATACTATACTGCTCATCTCGCCCAATAAAAGTTTGAGCACAAAGCCCGGCACATTTGGCGCCCACAATGGTTTATGTAATTGTTTGGCAACGGCCTGGGTTAATTGCTTATTGGTGACAGGATTTGGTGCAACCATATTGTAAACGCCGCTAAGGTTCTTATTTTCGATCCCTAAAAGGTACATATTCACAACATCCTGCCAATGGATCCAGGGCACCCATTGTTTACCGCTGCCAATTGGCGAGCCAATATATAGTTTTATAGGTTTTGCAAGGGTTGGTAGTGCACCGCCATCCTTATCCAGCACAACGCCGGTACGAAATTTCAAAACCCGCATGCCAAGCTTTTCGCCCTCATCAACAGCTGCTTCCCATAAAACGCAACATCGCGATATAAAGTCGCCGGTAGGTGCATTGGTTTCATACATCAACTCATCACCCCGGTCGCTATAGTATCCAACTCCCGATGCCGAGATTACTGATGTAACCTGGTGTTGTTGATGTCTCAGCACATCGTATATCATTCCGATTGATTTTACACGGCTGTCTATCAGGTCTTTTTTACGGGCATCGGTCCATCGTTTTTCGGCAATACCTGAGCCGGCCAGGTGCACGATGGTATCAACCCCATCAATGCAATGCTCATCGATAGTCCCTTTATTAATATCCCATATAAAGGTTTTTACCTTATCATTATTACCTGCCTTGCGGCTTAAATGACTTACGGTATAACCTTTAGCCAATAAAGCTTTGGTAAGGTGCCTGCCCAATAGGCCCGATCCGCCGGTTAGTAAGATACTTTTGCTCATAATTTCAGTCCATGGTCGATGGACGATAGTCCATAGTGATTTTATTTAATAAGCTATTGCTATGGACTATGGCCTATTGTCCATGGTCCTCGGTTTTTCCTGGTAATTTACAATTTCCCTTGCCATGCCCTTGAATATGAACAGGTGGAAGGGCCACATGGCGTACCAGTAAAGCCGGCCCCACAAGCCGCTGGGCCTAAAGGTAGCTACCTGGCTTAAACTTTGCTTACCGTGGCGTTCAATTATTTTAAATTCAAAGCCAGGCTTCGCCTGGTAGCTTCATTTCGGCGTATAACAGCAGACGTTTATTTTCGCGATCTGCTAATAAAACCCGCCAAAAATCAATTACATCACCAGGGCTTATACCAATATTGCTGGTGCGCCCCCTGCGTAAGCCAACACCACCGAAAATCTTATCCAGGAAACCCCGGATGTTCCAGATCCAGTCCCAATAATACCAGCCACGGTTGCCGCCTATAGAAAGTACGTTGGTAAAAACTTCGTTGGCAGGGCGTTCAAAAGGTATTTTTACTTTATACTGCTGTGTGCCGTTTTGGGGTACTTTGATCTGGTCCATAAAACCGGGATTAAGGTAACCCTGGTTAAAAGCATCCTTCCAACTGGATACGATGGAGTTTTGCTCTATCTTCACAAAGGCAAGCTCCAGGCACTCTTCATAAGTCAGGCATTTTCGTGGCACTACATCATCAATGCTATGATCATGCATTATCGTTTCGTTCTTCATGCTGTTCACCAGGTTTTGGGCAAGGGTATAGCTTGTTGAAGTAACAAAATAAAGCCAGTATGATGATAGTTTGGGCGACAGGAAAGGTATGGTGATCATGTACCTTTTCAACTTACGTACTTTGGCATAGGTAAGCATCATTTGTTTAAAAGAAAGAATATCAGGCCCGCCAATATCGAAAGTGCGGTTAAACGATTTTTCGTTCAGCATTACACCTTCCAGGTAACCCAGTACATCGCGAATGCCAATCGGCTGGCATTTGGTGTTCACCCAGCGCGGAACGGTCATAACAGGAAGCTTTTCGGTAAGATCACGAATGATCTCGAATGAGGCGCTGCCCGAACCAATGATAATTGCAGCTCGCAAAACAGTTAATGCGGCTTTGCCTTCTTTCAGCACATCCTCTACGTGCCGGCGGGATTCAAGATGGCGCGAAAGATTTTCGTCGTTGGTAATCCCGCTTAAAAAAATAACATGTTTACAATTGGTTTTATCGAGTGCCTGTACAAAGTTATGCGCCGAGAGGGCCTCGAGCGCTGCAAAATCCTGTGTTTGCGCCATGGAATGCACCAGGTAATAAGCTGCATCGAGATCTTCAGGAAAAGCTTCGATATTTGATTCTTTAAGCAGATCGCCAGTAATGAGGGTAACCTGCCCGCTGAAATCGCTGTGCTCATGAAAACGACGTTTATCACGTACTAGGCAAACTACGTCGTGACCGTTCTCCAGTAAAACCGGGATAAGCCGTGTACCTATATAGCCGTTAGCACCAGCAAGTAATACCTTCATGCATAGTGAAACAACAAAAAAGGCAGGCGGTTTTAAACAACAGTGCCTGCCTTATAATATGTTACCAATTAGTTAGAGCCTATATGTTTACGCTGTCGACAACCACTACTTTGCTGCATAGCGGTTTTGCATATTCTTCGGCAAAGATGATATGGGTAGGGTCAACCTGGTAAGCTTCCTGGGCTTCGGGCGAATCAAATAAGATCAATAGTGATAAATCATATGAACGGTCGATCACATCGCGGTTGGTATTGGCCGGTACGCCGATATGTATATCGCGGATGTGCGGAATAGGAAGGAGGATGTTAAGCCCTTCAATCAGTTTATCTTTATCGGCTTTGTTGTTAAGCCAAAAATGTACGTGGTGGACGAATGTGTTTTGAAGTATTGGCATGGAGAAATAATGTGTTAAGTTGTAAAATTATTTTTAATGCATGCAGCCGGCGTAAACTCTTCCTTTAAAAACAAAGGCTGTTTTAAGCTTATTAATAACTTGTAAAGCGCTGTCGGCGCTGTTTTTGCTTTCGTAAATCCCGGCTACCAGAGCAATAGTTTTCGGACTTGTGTTATATTGGTAGGTATCAAGATATTCAAGGCTTAATGTTTTGGACGGAAATCTTCGGGGATAATACTCGCCGGCATAAATTTCGTCTTCGTCTTTATCCGATAGCGCAATGAGGTCTTTAGCTTTATTGTATCCCCGTTCCATCGTATCAATAGGAATGTCGGATGATTTATTCAAGTCAAACATTATATCTCTGAGCGTATAATAATTGATACCGGTATCGGCAACTAAAATATAATAATTTGCATAAGCAGCCTCGTTATCGGTATTAGATGTATCAATAACCGTTGCTTTAATCTTAGTTGCACTTTTATAGGATGCCGGCAAAACTTTAAGTTTTTTGATTTTAGAAGAATCGATATCTGGTTTTGTATGCTTTGACTTGCAGGCAACTAATAAACACGCTATTAAAAGCAGGTATTGCACTTTCATAAATGGTGACAGGTTTATCCAAATATAGCTAATTATAAACTGGTTCCACTGCAAACTCAGAACTGCCAACTGTTTAATACTCCAACACCACATGCGGCTTAAAAGTATCCGTTTTTACTTTAGCTTTCAGCTCATGCAAGATATTATATAATCCAAAGTTTGTACGGTTTACATAAATAAAGTGCTTTACGCCGCGGGCCTGTTTAAACTCGGGCATTTTAGATATACGCTCGCCAAAACCATACAACTGATCAAAAAATGCTGTTTGGCTAAAATCAAATGTATCGGTAATATATGGCTGCGCGAACAGGCTAATCATCTCTTTATACTGGGTATAATAAAATTCGATCTGCGCCGGGGTATCTCCTTTATGGATCATATCCAGCTGGCGGAATGCCTTGATGGTTTCCTCCTTGTTATCTAGTAAGTTAGTTGAAGTAAGGGAGAAGAAAGGATAATAAAAATCCTCGGGCATTTCCTTAATACAGCCAAAGTCAATGACGCCCAGTTTACCTTCTGGCGTGATCATAAAATTGCCGGGATGCGGGTCGGCATGCACGGCCCGGAGTTCATGTTGTTGAAAGTTGTAAAAATCCCACAAAGCCTGACCTATCTGGTTGCGAAGATCCTGCGATGGATTGGTGGCCAAAAACTCTTTCAGGTGTTTGCCTTCCAGCCAGTCCATGGTGATAATTCGCTTACTGCTTAGCTCGGGGTAATAATTAGGGAATACCACATTTTCAAGATTGGCACAGGCTTTAGAAAACTCAACAGAACGGCGTACTTCCAATTCGTAATCAGTTTCCTCGAGCAGGCGTTCTTCAACCTCTTTCATGTAAACATCCAGTTCTTTTTCGCTCATGCCCAGCATCCTGAAAGCAAAAGGCTTAACCAGTTTCAGGTCAGACGAGATAGAATCGCCTACACCAGGGTACTGGATCTTAACTGCAAGCTTTTTTCCATTTAGCTCGGCCTGGTGAACCTGGCCTATTGATGCCGCATTGGTTGATCGGATATTGAACTTATCAAAAATCTGATCGGGGTTTTTACCGAAATATTTCCTGAATGTTTGCACAATAAGCGGCCCCGAAAGCGGCGGCGCATTGTATTGCGATTGAGTAAACTTATCAACATAAGCTTGCGGCAGCAGGTTTTTATCCATGCTGAGCATTTGTGCTACCTTGAGCGCGCTGCCTTTAAGCTCGCTTAATGATTGATAGATATCAGCAGCATTATCCTCGTTCAACTCCGATTTATCCAGGTCAGGGTTGAATAGCTTTTTGGAATAATGCTTAATATAATTGCCGCCAATTTTAATGCCTGTTTTTACAAATTTGGCCGACCGCTGTACTTTGGTAGTGGGTATGCTATTTTGTTCGGGAGTGGCTCCCGGAGTTTCATCTGCCATAATTTTAAAATCCCATCTTATCCTTTATCCCGCCGTTTTGCACCAAAAACTTACCATATTCAAAAAGGTTGTCGATAGGCGAGCGCTGGAAAAGATCAAACGTTACATTTATTCCTTTTTCAATAGCCTCATCGGTTTTCTCAAAGCCGGCCGAATTATCGTTAATCCAGAAGTTAAGTACGAAAACGAACTGGATCCATAAGGCGTCTTTATACTTTTTGGAGAAGTATTTACGATCGCTTAGTTCGGTGCTTTCAATTCCTTCCTTCAAAATCTCATCTGCAAAGCCCTCAAAAATGTCTTTCAGCGGACTGAATACCCTGGGCGTAGTAAAACCTTTGGGCTGCTTTTTAATGCTGTAAACCGCGAAGCTGCGGCTGCTTTTCAACAACTCAAAAAAACCGTAAAAAAATGATAAAGCTTTTTCACGTGCTGTATAGCCTTCCCAAACTTCCTGTGCACGGATCTCGGCTAATGTTTTGGTTGCAAAGCCTGCCCAGATCCCCTGCTCAACCGCTTCAAATGAACCGTAGAACTGGTAAAATTCGGCTTCGCTCATTTCATTTTGCTTTGCGAAGATATAAACCGATTTAGGCTGTTCGCCTTCGGTTAACACATAATCGGTATACGCGGTCTGGATGCTTTCGATAGTTGCCATGTTGATTGGGATTTAAGCCTCACCTAAATCCTCTCCAAAGGAGGGGACTTTTGAGCTGATATGTTAAAATTGTAAAATCTCATAAATTATATAACTCCCTATCCATTTGAGGAGGGCTGGGGTGAAGTTATAAAAACTGCTCCACCACCTGTTGCAGCTGCCTGGCCTGTACCACACCGCTTTGGCGCCATTTGCTTTGCCCTTTTTGAAAGATCATAAGCGTAGGCACACTTTGAATACGGTACGCGCTGGCTGCCGCAGGATTTTTGTCGATATCTATTTTGATGATCTTTACCTTATCACCTAACGCTGTTTTAACATCGTGCAGTATAGGTGGCATCATTTTACAAGGCCCGCACCACTCGGCCGAAAAATCGACCAGTACCGGTGTTTCTGATGCTATTATTTCCTGGAAATTTGCCATAAGTATTTTATTAGTTCATGGGTCATGGTTCATAGATCATAGAACGAATCGCTTTATAGATGACAGGATATCAAATTATTACCTGTCAATCCATGAACTATTATCTATGAACCATGAACTATTCAAATTTAACCATTAACTCGTGTAAAAGTTTAGTGTATTAACCATGAACCCTCATCTATAAGTTATATTTACTTTATGCAAACAAAACTAAGCACTTACCTATTCCTGGTGTCCATTGTACTGCCTTTTGCGGGGGGCGCTCAGAACGCTGTTATACCGCTTTGGCAAAACGGAGCGCCGGGCTTCGAAAACCGCCGCAACGAGCCAGAGCAGGCTAAGGACTATTGGGTTAAAAATATCCATAATCCATCACTTACTGTTTTCCTGCCGCCGAAGGATAAAGCTAATGGCGCCGCGGTGGTGATATGCCCCGGCGGCGGCCATCGTTTGCTGGTATACACTGCCGAAGGCGTTGATCCTGCAAAATATCTTAATACTTTGGGTGTTGCCGTTTTTGTACTGAAATATCGTTTGGGCAGGGATACGCTATCACCATACAAAATTGATGTACATGCCAAACAGGACGGCTACCGGGCCATGCGGCTGGTACGCAGCAAAGCAGCTGAATATGGTTTGGATACAAACCGTATCGGGATGATGGGTTTTTCGGCAGGCGGCGAGGTAGTTGATATGGTTGCTTATGGCGAGAGTAAAGGTGACCCTGGAGCTGCTGATCCGGTCGACAGGTTAAATGCCCGTCCCTCGTTTTTGATTCAGATTTATCCGGGACCCCTTTATATTCCCGATAAACTACCTTATGACGCCCCGCCGGCGTTTTTGTTAGCTGCTAATGATGATGTTTGCTGCTCTCCATCGGTAGTAAAATTACTGCAGCGTTACCGGGAAGCAAAAATACCGGTTGAAGTACATATTTATACCCAGGGCGATCATGGCTTTAATATGGGTTACCGATCAAAGCTGCAAAGCATCAGCACCTGGCCCCAGCGCATGGCCGACTGGTTGAGCGATAATAATTACCTGCACCCGGCAACAGCCAAAAGGATGAAACTTCATTAAGTACAGTAAAAAAATAGGATTATAAAAAGAGAGGCATATGCATAACTTAACAGCATAGCCTCTTCTTTTAACAATAGCCCTTATTGTACCCCTACGTTCAGGACTAATGTATCTTGTACCAGCTTTCGGTAAAAGCTGTGCATTTTGTAATGAATCTCCCCGGTTCGTATTAATTCATTTTTATACAATTTTCCACTACTTCGGTACGCCGGCCAAATGAATAAGTGACGTCATTAACAAATTTGTAACTCAGCGTAGCTGTTTTTACTGAAGAAACCAATATCACGTCTGAAGCGTTATCAACCACAAGTACACCATTTGTATTACTGTTTTGTTCAGGTGCTGATGATGTACTGGTAAGCATCAGGTTAGTATACTTGTCAGGCTGTGTTAATTGGCTTACTGTATAAGTAGTATTTATCCTCTCATTACCCGAAGATATATCGCTCACCCAGCTTGCACCCGTTTTTAATGCTTCCGAGTTATCGGCAACCAGGTTTAAGCGTGTGCCGGTTATAAACTGATCCTGTTTAAAACCTGCGAATAATAACAGCGTATCGGTGGCGTATCGCTCATCAGGATCATTTACATCGGTTATGATCCCATTTTTATCAATGCTGAGCGTTACCGATTTGCCTATAAGACTTTGCAATGCCATCTGGATGTATGAGCTGGTATCGGCAGGCCTGTCTGAGCTGTATTCCATTTTTTTACCAAAGGCATCCATTGTATCGTTGATGTGACTTGTGGTAACGGTTAAAACAAACCCGCTACGGGTAATACCGGTAACCTTATAGATTTTTGATATTGATGATGTTGTATTGATATTGAATGTTTGCTTCCCTCGCTGCAATATACTTGCCGCACTTATATAGGTTGTTTTATTGTACTCATCGCCTTGCTTAAACGTAAGTTCGCGACGTTGGGCTTTGCAGACGCAGGCTGTGAACAGCAATAAAGCCATTAATGCCGTTTTTATATTGAAGAGGTGTGTTTTCATTTTTTTAATCGATTTATATTATCCCCTGTTGGATTGAAAAATTAAATCTAAATCACTGTTTATTAATGGTTTGGCATATGGGTCGGTGGTGGCATGTGCGTAGGCGGTGGCATATGCGTTGGGGGTGGCATATGAGTAGGCGGCGGCATATGAGTTGGTGGTGGCATATGGGTTGGCGGTGGCATATGTGGCCCCGGTCCCGGTGGCGGCGGAGTGGGCGGAATGTTAGGTGGTTTAATCGGTGGCACTGGTATTACCGGTTTATACGGCGGTGGAGGCAGTGGCGGCACTGTGGGTGGCGGAATTACCGGTGGCGGTGGCGTATAAGGAGGTATCGGTGGTGGTACATTCCAATCCGATTGATTGTTTCTGCTTTGGGCAGAAGTCCGCTTAGTGCTTATAATTAAAGTTGCGGACACGACTAATGCTGCTATGATTATCTTTTTCATAGATTTTATATGTTTTAATGAAATAATTAATTTTTTGCTGAGAAAGAATTATCGTCGGCTTAGGGAGAGCGGATAACCAATAGAGAACACCATATTGGCCTTATCATTGGTATACCGGGTAAGGTTTGCAACCCCCACAGCTAAACTCAAAGGCACGGGGAATGGCCTGATGCCTGCCGAAATACCAAAGTTCATGCCGGTCCATTCGGCATTTACGTTTACATGCTGGATAAGCTCATAGGATATACTGCCAAATACAGCGGTGCCGTGTTTCCCTCTTCCTGCAGCTATATCTTTCGGGCTTTTTTCATAAAACCTGCCGCTGCCAATACCAATTGTATAACTGAGCCTTGAGCAGCCTGGCGTTAATGATTTAATAGTTTGTACAGCGTGGCTTACAGCCACATAAAAGGTCGAACCTGATGCGTCTGATTGTCTTACATCGGCAAACATTTGCAATGCGCCGGCCGATATACTTGTTCCGGTAAATAATTTGCGGCTTACAATGAAGTTGCCTGAGAAATCCCTGAACCGGTGCACATCAGTTATATTTAAACTGGCGGCAAAGTTTATTGCTTTTACAGGGTTGCCAACACATGCACCCACCGAGGCAATCAGATCGGCTTTGTTGTCCCTGTACACTTCAGGGTAGGTAGCGCCAAGGCCTCCAAACAGATAGGTGCCATATCCCCCAAAGCCCGATGGAATTAATATGCCGCCGGGGGCATCGCTTGGGTAAAGCTCATTTTGTGTTGACATTGTTTGCTGGTTGGTTTGAGGGACAGGTGCCAGAAAGTTGTCTATTTTTTGCGTGAGTGCTTTTTCAAACTGGTTTTGGCTATAAGCAGCTTGTGTACTCAGACAAAATGCACCGGTAACACAGCAAATAATTGCCCATATTTTGGTTTTACAGATCATTTTAGTAAACGGATTAGGTGTGTTTTGATGATTGTGATGAACAGATCAACGCCAACAGGCAATGATCTAATGTATGCAATTTACCTGCAAAAAAACAACTGGTAATTTTTTGTTTTTGGGATAGAACGGCTGGTTTATTAACGGAGCTGCGGGGCTTGTCATAATAAAATTTAACGTGCTGCTGGCAGCAGGCGTTACACCAGAGGTACATGATTGTGGCTTTTTCATTGTGATTTGGATTGTTTTTATATCACAAGTTTACGGAGCCCTGAGAGGGTACACAATACAAAGTAGTTTGTATTTTGAGCTGATTGGGATGGGAAAGCTTAACCGCGATGTTTTTACAAGAGATACAAAGCAATAACGCCTCCTTGCAGTTAGTGCAGGGAGGCGTTATGAAAATTTCTAAATAATGAGCCAGGTTACTTCTTTTCATCAAGTACAACCCATCTGTTCGCTGTATTATTCAATCCTTCAATAACAACCTTATAAAATTTAGAGGGCATATTTTTAACATCAACCAGCACATGCTCATTAGTAACCGGTACAGTAGCTAACAGCTTATAATCATCGGCCTTACCTTCTTTAAAGGTATTATCGGCTGCTACCCACACCTTAACACTGCCTTTGGGGTCAAGTGCCTTCCAGGTGATATCCAATGAGCCCTGCACATAATTAGCGGCAGGCTCTGCCACTGATAGCGGACCGATAAGCGAGATCCCATCCATCTCACGTTGTTGTGCTTCGGGTACTTTTACATTTAAAAAACTATTGATAGAGGGTGTTATATCAACAATACCCGGGGTATAGAATTTAGCATAGTTATTAAGCGGGCGGTAGCTGGTAACCATCCAGGTTGAGCGCTGGCGGGTGCTTTGACCACCGTGATTTTTACCGGTTGCTTCGTCGCGGCCATGATCTGTTGTGATAAAAATCAGCCAGTCTTCTTTAAAATGTTGCTTCCTGTATTGTATTGCAGTCCAGATCTTGCCTACCTGTGCATCCATTTTTTCAATAGCATCATAATATTGCGGGCTATCGCCGTATTTATGCCCCATATCGTCGGTATATTCCAGGTATATCCATGAAAGGTTAGGAGCTTTATCTTTAATACAATCCACTGCCGCTGCTGCTACCTGCTCATCTATCAGGTGCATATAGTTCCCGGCTTTATCATGCGGAAATTTAACGGTATCCAGTTCATAACCATCATAAGCAAAATCAGGATGGATGTTACCTGCTGCGGATAACCGGTCCCCAATTAGCTTGGTGCGGTTATCTGTCCAGCTGCTAAATACAGCTGTCTTTTTGTTAGGATAAGTATTTTTAAACATCCGGAATATATTCCAGTAATTATAGTTTGGTGCCTTGATGTCGTTGCCCCAAACGTTGTGTTTGTTAACCCAGGTAGCGGTAAGTAAGCTGTTGTAGCCATTGGCCGATATGGTTGGCGTTTGCGAATAACCACCTTTTTCGCCGCCAACATGCGCACGAAGGTAGGTGCCCTGCTTAGCTATCAGTTTCAGGTTAGGGGTATTCAATTTTTCAATAACATCTGCTGGGATGCCGTCAGCAATAATAAAGACTGCTTTGCGGGTTTGGGCGGTGGTATTTAGCCCGGCCGATATCAGGAGGAAAAAAGCTGCGGTTTTAAGTAGATTTCGCATCGATATAAGTAAGTGTTTTTAAAGGGCTAAATTACGGTGTTTTAAAAGTGCAGGCGTTAAAAAATTGTTATGCTTTTTGAGCTGTTATATTTTTAACATGCTGTAGCGTAAATGATTTACAAGGCGTAATATAATTATAAACCTATCAGCCATGACGCGCAAACTAACCTTACTTTGTTTTGGGATTTTAGCTATAGCAGCCTGTAAAAAGGGAGGTATCAGCCCAGTTAATAAGGATCCGGGTAAAGACCTGGTGCTTTCCGCAACCGAACAGCAACAAATTGGGCCTGGTAATGCTTTTACCTTAAAGCTTTTCAGCGCTAATGTTAATAGCCTTGACGCTGATAAAAACCTCATCATTTCGCCATTAAGCGTAAGCTTTGCTATAGGTATGACCAGTAATGGCGCCAGCGGGCAAACCCTTACAGATATCCGCAAAACCATGGAGTTTAGCAGTTTTACCGAAGAACAGGTTAACAATTACTATCATAACCTCATCACAAACCTCCCCAATCTCGATCCAAATACTACGCTTAAAATAGCCAATTCCATTTGGTACGCTCATAATTTTACGGTGCTGCCGACATTCCTGAAAAGCAATACCGATTTTTATAGTGCCGAGGTGAAAGCCCTCGATTTTAGCAATGAATCAGCATCCCTAACTACTATTAATGATTGGGTAAGCCAGCAAACTAACAACAAGATTCCAAAGATCATCGATAAAATTTCGGACGGAGCCCGGATGTATCTCATCAATGCCATTTATTTTAAAAGCATATGGAAAACCCGGTTTGATGCAAAAGCAACTTTCAAGGCGCCATTTAGTTTGTCAAATGGAGGTACTGTACAAGCTGATTTTATGACCAATAGCCATGCCGAACTTAAAAGCGCGTATTATAACGGTACAAATGTGGTTGAATTGCCTTATAGCAACAGTAAATACAGCATGATATTGATGATGCCTGATGGAGATATAAAAAGCTTTGCACGGGGCCTCGATTCAAGTAAATGGAATTTACTGATGGGTAAACTCACCGCCGACAAATCGGACATTACCATGCCCAGGTTTAAATTTAGCTATGATATTACGCTGAATGATATTTTAAAATCATTAGGGATGAGCATTGCCTTTAGCGATATGGCTGATTTTAGTCGCATTAACGCGGGTAGTGGCCTTAGTATATCCGAGGTGAAACACAAAGCTTATATTGATGTGAATGAAGACGGTACTGAAGCCGCGGCAGTAACATCTGTTGGCATAGTGACTACGGCAGCCCCACCAACTCATGTTTTTAATAAACCTTTCATTTTTGCAATACGGGAAATGAAAACCGGGCTGATACTATTTGCAGGGATAGTGAGGAACCCGGCGCTGAGTGAATAAAATGCTCTCCGGGTTTACCCAAAATAGTTTTAATCGCTTCAACATACGTATGATACCAGCTTTAAGTATCCGGTGTTATTTTTAAGCATGGGAATGCTTTGCTTATAAGTCATGTAATTAATGCTTTTCTGTTGTTGTTTATCAGGCGTTTTTTGCTGACCTGGGCTAATGTTAATTTTGAAGTTTATCTATTTTGCCTTGAATAATGGCGTTATCAGCAGGTGTTTTTATCAGCGTTAGTGCTTTCTCAAAGTTTAGTTTTGCCTGTTCATTGTCAATGCCGGTATATAATTCGCCAAGCAAGGTATAGTAAAACTGGTTTCCGGTGAGTTTCAATTTTTCAGCCTCAATAATGGCTTCTTCGGGGCTGTTGGCTTTGGCAAGCGCAAAGGTGCGGTTAAGCGCCGCTATAGGGGAGTATGCTATTTGCAGCAGGCGATTATAAAGCTGCAATATGTTTTCCCATTTTTGTTTGGAATCGTTTTTTTGAGTATGCCAGTAGGCTATACTGGCTTCAATGTGATATTTTGATAATTGAGTACCGGTAGTGGCAAGGTTTAAATAAAAGGCACCTTTGGCTACAAGGTCATAGTTCCAAAGGTTGGTGTCTTGATCTTCATATAAAATTAGTCGGCCGTTTTGATCTGTGCGGGCTTCAAACCTCGAGGCATGAAAATACATGAGCGAAAGCAATGCGTTAACCGGCGGTTTGTTGGTGCCTTCGTTTTCAATAAGCATATGGCAAAGGCGCATGGCCTCAAAGCAAAGATCTTTACGCAAAACCTGGTTATCACTAACAGAATAATAACCCTCGCTAAACAACAGATAAATAGTAGTGAGCACGTTTTCGAGCCGGTTATCAATTTCAGCCGGACCAGGCATTTCGATTCCTATTTTTTCATTGCGGATCTTTTCCTTAGCCCTGAACAGGCGCTTGTTAATGGTTTCTTTATTGGTTAGGAAAGCTTCAGCCACTTCATCAATTCCGAAACCGCAAAGGATGCGTAACGAAAGCCCGATCTGTGCCTCGGGAGGGATGGCAGGGTGACAGATTGCAAACATCATTTGCAACTGGCTGTCGGTGATGTTTTGGAGCGAAAGATCGATTTCAGGGTCATAGGTCTTCAAGGTTTGGATTTCCGGGGATACTTTGTTTTCAAAAATGCTATTACGTTGCAAATGATTTTTCGCCTTGTTTTTGGCTACGCTATAAAGCCAGGCGGTTGGGTTAGGCGGGATGCCTTTATAACTCCAGGCCTGGGCTGCGGTAAGGAAGGTATCGCTGGCGATGTCCTCGGCAGTTTCCATCTGATCGAATCCAAAGCGGCGGCACAGCACCGATATTATTTTGCGATACTCGGTGCGGAATAGATGGGGAATGATTTTGGGGTTTTGCACGGTGCAAATGGAAAAATGTCATTGCGAGCGATAGCGCGGCAATCTCGTAGCTGTGCTTTGCCGCTTTGTATATCTCGCAGGCATAACGACGGGATTGCAACGTCGCGCTGGATACTCTTTTGCCCGGGCTGCTCCTCGCAATGACATGATTTATAAAATTATTTTAATGCACCCCATCATTCTTGGCAACCTTCCGCACTTCAACGGTATTGCCATCGCCCTGCAAAACAGGACAGCCTTTGGCAAATTCCACAGCTTCTTCAACCGATTCGGCTTTTACAGTGATGAAACCGCCTATCGTTTCTTTGATCTCGCCGAAAGGGCCATTGGTAACTACGCCGCCGTGTCCTACAATTTTGGCGTCGGCAAAAGGCAAGCCGGTGCCACTCACAAATTTGTTTTGAGCAGCTATGCCGCCAATCCAGTCCATAGTTTGTTTCATCCAGATTTGGATCTGTTCGGGAGAAGCTATTTTAGTGCCATCCTCGTGCCTGAAAATTAAAACGAATTCGTCCATCTTTTTAAATTTTAAAGGTTAATAAATATATGAATTACACCTCTATATCAAATGGAAATGGCTAAATAGGACAGGGCGGGTAATATTTATTTTGAACTTGAAATGTTCAATTTAGGAATTTTTCTGAACCGAGGTAATTTTTTGAATTACGGAATTCATACAATTAAGATGAAAAATTCAATAATGTCTTTCCATCGATTTAATCAGGAAGGCTGTTTTAAGAACGGAAGCGGATACCTGTCATATGGTTAAGGCCCGTGCAGTATGAACGCACGGCCTGGACCGCAGGCAATGCTATAAGTTAGAGAAAAGCGGCTCTTGCCTATTATCCCAAAAGAAGAGAATATCGATCTGATCTTTCTTTATTTGGTAAATACAGAACAATTTTTATGAATAATGCCCTTTCTTATTTGAGCTGAGTTTTTTATCCCTTGAAATATGAGTGGTGATATACTAATTATATCAATTACTTTAAGAGTTCGTTTTTCAAAGTCTTTGACTACTTTAGAGCCCCATTGTTCTTGTAATTGCGATTTTATAGCATCAAATGATTCAAGTGCACTTGAAGAAAAAATTATATTATAGCTCATTCAGATATCGTGAGCCGTTTTTTAAATTCTTCCAAACTTATACTGCGTCCAGCCTCAATATCTGCCTGCCCTTTAGCAATACCTTCGATTACATGAGGTGGTAATGTTTCTTCTTCTTTTTTTTCGAAAGGAATATTTAGCGCCTCAAAAAATGCCTTAATAACTTTTTCCTGGGCTTTTGAGGGGTATACAACGTATGCTTCCATATTTAAAGTTATCGCAAAATATCGTCAAAACCAAAAAAGGCCATCCGCTTAAGCAGATGGCCTTTTTTATTTTTTGATCCCACACCTTTCAGTGGGCCGGTCGTCTATCAAACTTTGATCTCAACCTCAACACCGCTTGGCAATTCAAGCTTCATCAGGGCATCTACAGTTTTTGAGTTAGAGCTGTAAATGTCTAATAAGCGCTTGTATGAGCAAAGTTGGAATTGCTCACGTGCTTTTTTGTTTACGTGTGGTGAACGTAATACGGTGAAAATTTTCTTTTCGGTTGGTAACGGAAGTGGTCCGCTAACTACAGCGCCTGTTGGCTTTACTGTTTTTACGATTTTCTCGGCAGATTTGTCTACCAGGTTGTAATCGTAAGATTTCAATTTGATCCTGATTCTTTGGCTCATTGTTAATTAATTTTTGGCGATTTCACTGATTAGAATGATTTCACCGATTTGATTTTGACCAACCATAAGAGCTATTTATTATGGCTGATCGGGTTATTATTATTTGAAATTTGAAGATGAGGCAATTTGATAATGTAATTTTCAAATTATCAAATCGCCCAATCTTCAAATTAAATTAGTCGATAGCAACTTGTTTGCGGCCTTTTGATTTGGCAACAACTTCGTCCTGTACGTTACGAGGTGCATCAGCGTAGTGGTCAAACTCCATAGTTGAAGTTGCACGGCCCGAAGTGATAGTACGTAATTGAGTTACATAACCAAACATTTCAGAAAGTGGTACCATAGCTTTGATTACCTGTGAGCCGTTACGGGTGTCCATACCTTGCAGCTGGCCACGACGACGGTTCATGTCACCGATAACGTCACCCATGTTTTCTTCAGGGGTTAAGATCTCGATTTTCATGATTGGCTCAAGCAATACCGGTTTACATTTTGGCAATGCTTCGCGGTAAGCAGAACGTGCAGCGATCTCGAATGATAACGCGTCCGAATCGACTGCGTGGAATGAACCATCAATCAAACGAACTTTTAAGCTTGTAAGCGGGTAACCTGCAAGTACACCATTGTCCATAGCGGCTTTGAAACCTTTCTCAACAGATGGGATAAACTCACGTGGGATTGAACCACCAACAATCTCGTTAACAAACTGCAAGCCTTCTTTGTTATCGTCGGCTGGAGAGATAACAACCTGGATATCCGCGAATTTACCACGACCACCAGTTTGTTTCTTGTAAGTTTCGCGGTGTTGGATAGTACCGGTGATAGCTTCTTTGTAAGCTACCTGAGGAGCACCCTGGTTAACTTCCACTTTAAACTCGCGTTTTAAACGATCCATCAAAATATCCAGGTGTAACTCACCCATACCAGAGATAACTGTTTGACCAGTATCTTGATCTGTTTGTACCCGGAAAGTTGGATCCTCTTCTGCCAGTTTACCTAAAGCGATACCTAGTTTATCAACATCGGCCTGAGTTTTAGGCTCAATTGCCAAACCGATAACCGGCTCAGGGAATACCATCGACTCAAGAACCAACTGATGTTTCTCGTCGCAAAGGGTATCACCTGTTTTGATATCTTTAAAGCCTACTACCGCAGCAATATCACCTGCACCCACGTTAGGGATAGGGTTTTGCTTGTTAGCGTGCATCTGGAAGATACGGCTGATACGCTCTTTGCTTTCTGAACGCATGTTGTACACGTATGAACCAGCATCAAGGTTACCAGAGTAAACACGGATGAAGCATAAACGGCCTACAAACGGGTCGGTAGCAATTTTAAATGCTAATGCTGCAAATGGTTCTTTTACATTTGGTTTAACCAAAATTTCGGCACCGGTGTCAGGATTAGTACCAACAACACCTTTTGAATCAAGAGGTGAAGGCATTAACTCCATTACATAGTCGAGCATGGTTTGTACACCTTTGTTTTTGAAAGATGAACCGCAAGTCATCGGAACGATTTTACCGGCCAAAGTAGCCTGACGTAAAGCGTCTAATACTTCGCGCTCAGTGATGGTTGTAGGATCTTCAAAGAATTTCTCCATTAAAGAGTCATCAAACTCAGCAACTGCTTCCAATAATTTCTCTCTCCACTCAGTAGCTTCGTCAAGCATATCGGCAGGGATTGGAACTTCGGTAAAGGTCATGCCTTTATCATGTTCATTCCAAACAATACCACGGAAGTTGATCAAATCAACCACACCTTTAAACTGGTCTTCAGCACCGATAGGTAACTGCAATGGGATAGCAACGCTGCCCAACATTTCTTTAACCTGTTTTACCACATTAAGGAAATCGGCACCAGAGCGGTCCATTTTGTTAACGAAACCAATACGCGGAACGTTGTAGTTATTAGCCAAACGCCAGTTAGTTTCTGACTGAGGCTCAACACCATCAACCGCGCTGAATAAGAACACCAAACCATCAAGTACACGTAATGAACGGTTTACCTCCACGGTAAAGTCCACGTGACCCGGGGTATCAATAATGTTCATGTGATAGTTGTGGTTGCGATATTTCCAGTTTACGGTTGTTGCAGCCGAAGTGATGGTGATACCACGTTCCTGCTCCTGGGCCATCCAGTCCATGGTAGCGGCACCTTCGTGTACCTCACCAATTTTGTGGCTTACACCAGCATAGTAAAGGATACGCTCGGTAGTGGTAGTTTTACCAGCATCAATGTGAGCGGCAATACCAATGTTTCTTGTATATTTTAGATCTCTTGACATGTCAATTATTGATTTATTGAATTAGTGAATTAGCGATTGAATAAAAACATGCGGATCAGGTCCTATTGTATCTTCAATTATTAATTCAATCCTTTTATTTGTTTTTTATGGGATGAATTGCCGAAATAATGAATTATTGATTAGTAAAATGTTACCAAATCAATAATTCACTAATTCAGTCATTCACTAATTAGAATCTGAAGTGTGAGAACGCTTTGTTAGCCTCAGCCATTTTGTGCGTATCTTCTTTCTTCTTAACAGCGGCACCTTCGCCTTTTGCAGCAGAGATGATTTCGCCGGCTAATTTCTCCATCATGGTTTTTTCACCACGACGACGGGCATAGCTGATTAACCATTTCATACCCAAAGCTATTTTACGCTCAGGACGAACCTCTGTAGGTACCTGGAAGTTAGCACCACCTACACGGCGGCTTTTTACTTCAACAGCAGGCATTACATTGTTTAAAGCTTTTTTCCAGGTTTCTAAGCCGTTTTCGCTTGTTTTTTTCTCAACAATTTCAACAGCGTTGTAAAAAATAGAGTATGCAGTTGATTTTTTACCATCATACATCATGTTGTTTACAAACCTTGTTACCAAAGTATCATTGAACTTTGGATCAGGAAGGATAATTCTCTTTTTTGGTTTTGACTTTCTCATTGCTTTCTATCCTCCTTAATTATTTCTTTTTACCTTTTGTTGGCGCTGCTGCTACCTGACCTGGTTTAGGACGTTTGGTACCATATTTTGAACGGCGTTGGTTACGGCCAGCTACACCTGATGTATCCAGTGCACCACGGATGATGTGGTAACGTACACCTGGTAAGTCTTTAACACGACCACCACGGATCAAAACGATAGAGTGCTCCTGTAAGTTGTGACCTTCACCAGGGATGTAAGCGTTTACTTCTTTACCGTTGGTTAAGCGCACACGGGCAACTTTACGCATTGCTGAGTTTGGTTTTTTAGGGGTAGTGGTGTACACACGGGTGCACACGCCTCTTCGCTGTGGACAGCTGTCCAACGCTGGTGACTTACTCTTGTCAACCAGAGCTACTCTACCTTTTCTAACTAATTGCTGAATAGTAGGCATTTCTTGCTTTTTTGTCTAATTATTTTATCCCGCATTTCGGGACTGCAAAAGTACGAACATTATTTTTGATTTTCAAGTAGTTGTGTGAAAGTTTTTTTGAGGGGAAGAAGTTGAGAGTGTGGGCCACATAACTCATTTGTTTTGCTGATAAATGCGATATTAGAATGAATTAGTAAGACGATGAAATATTACAAACGAAATTGGGACGAACCGAGAGGTGATGAATTTGATTTCTGGGGTACCTCATTATGGTACTTTGAATGTGGTGAAGATGATTATGCCTTGAGGCAGATAGAGGTATACGGTGATGGGACTGTTTTAAAATATGATGAAAATCACCCCGAGGATCAATACGGTAAATTATCCGAAGCACCTTTGGAGGCAGACGAATTTGCGGAGTTTGAGATTACTAAAGAGGAGTTTGAAAATATATGGCTAAATGAACAGTGAAATAGTAAAATTTCTTAAGTGTTTTTTAGTTGTCTGAACTCGGATTAAACGAATTTATAGAATTCGCTTGCATTTCGTTAATTCTTTAATTCGTTCAATTCGGGGTTCAGAAAAAGTAGTCAACGAAATCAACGTAATTATAAAGATCAACGGTAAAAAAGGGCCGGACACCGATGTAACCAGGTTTAGGTGACAGCGGGCCGGCCCGTAATGCTTTATATATCGATTTAATCAGGAGCTTATTCCTTTACCTTATTCCAGGTGTCGCGGTTAAAAGCCAATACTTTGGTTGGGTTGCCGCTCGCGTCTTTAGTGAACTTTAAGGGAAAGCCAAAGGCTTGATTTAAAAATAACACTTCAGACAATGGTTTAAAATTGATTTCCTTGCCATCCCATGATTGTTTGAGCGTTAATCCGTCGGGTATCGCGGTTATAGTCAGAAAAAGATCAGCCCTCTCATCCGACTGATATTTGCCCGCCAAAACTTTTATTTGTTCGGGTGTCAGTTGTACCTCTTTAGGTGGGGTATAGCTGTTTATCTTTGCCCATATTTGCCTGCCACCTAAAGTGATCTGGTTTATTTCGCCGGCTTCATTCTTTGAAAATACAACAGGGATCTTTTCATCGCCGTCATCATCTAAAAATTCAAATTCAAGATCTGATTTACGGGTTAAAGTTAGCTTTTGATCTCCGCCAAGTTGTTGGGCAATTAGTTTATCGCCATCTGCTGTTATTTTATATACTCTATACTCGTTATCCTTTTGCTGATAAATGCCTTCAAAAGCTTTGAGCTGGGTATCGGCAATAATTATTGTTGGCGACTTTGCAACTTTTGCGATAACTGGTGCAACGCCCAGGCCGGTTAAAGCAAATGCGGCTATAAATGCAAACCTGCATATATAGTTTGTGGTAGTTTTAATGCTGGTCATTTTTGATAGGTTGATAATGTATGAATCAAACTTACAAAAAAATATTTTGAACAACCAAGATTATCGGAATTAAATTTTGTTAAACTTTATTTTTATCGTTTTAAATTCTGATTTTCATCTATTTTTCATTTAAAGCCATAATAAAATTCGGCGCCGGATAAATCAGATGGGCATAAAAAGAGCGCCGGTAAAACCCGGCGCCCTCTTTCATCACTCACTAAAACTACTTATATAGAAAACTTAAATTAACAATTCTTAATAACCGCGGTCGTGATAATGACCGTGATCGTCACCGTCATGGTAACCATTACTATACCCGTTGTTATAGCCGTTGCGGTACCTGTGATGGTGACCATAATCTTCACGAACAACGCAACCTGAGGTTACGGATACTACTGCTGATATTAATAGTGCCAAAGCAACAAATTTCCTTTTCATGGTGTAAAATCTTTAATCATCATCTATATTGAAGATGTACACATGTATGACTAATGGAAATGGAAAAGGATTAATCGGGAGAGATTAATTTGGAGAGAAGAGAACTATTTGTTGTCAACAATGCTGGTTTATAATCATCAAACCAAGCCCATACTTTCCCGATACTCTAGCTGAATGATAAGCAAACAATTAGCGCACAAACACCCGTCATATAGCTCGCTCACATATTGCACCTCGTTAATAGTGAGCTGCACAGTACTGCACTGGCACTTGCTGAATGAATTGGCTTTACATTCAAAAGCTGTTTGGCAGCGTTCGCAACGGATGATTTCGTGTTTGGGCATTTTGTTTGGTCGATGGTTAATAGTCCATAGTCCATGGAAAAAGTTTACTAAGTTACCTAACCGCGGGATAGCTTGTAAAATATGAATGTCATTAAAATAAAAAGTCCATGAACTATAGCTTTTTGGCTATGGTCCATGGACTATCGTCTATCGACTAAAAAAACTTACGCCGAGCAAGTCACGCAGCCTTCTTCCATTGAGCAGGTTGGGCCTGCCGGAATTTCGTCGGCAACGGCGTCAACAACGGCCGGGATAACCGGATCCATGTTTTTACCGCCCTGGTTTTCAACTGTAAATTTAACAGCTTGCGATGCTGCTTGTGTACGCAGGTAGTACATACCTGTTTTCAAGCCTTTTTTCCATGCGTAGAAGTGCATTGAAGTTAACTTCGAAGCATTTGGTGAGTTGATGAACAGGTTCAATGATTGCGACTGGCAAATGTACGCGCCCCTGTCGGCAGCCATATCAATAATGCTGCGCATTTTGATCTCCCAAACAGTTTTGTACAATGCTTTGATATCAGCAGGGATCTCAGGAATTTCCTGGATTGAACCGTTTGCGCTGATGATCTTATCTTTCATGCTGGTGCTCCACAAGCCAAGGTTAACCAAATCACGCAGCAGGTATTTGTTCACTACAATGAACTCACCGCTCAATACACGGCGGGTGTAAATGTTTGAAGTATAGGGTTCAAAGCATTCGTTGTTACCTAAAATCTGTGATGTTGAAGCAGTTGGCATCGGTGCAACTAATAATGAGTTGCGTACGCCGTGGTTCATTACATCTAAACGCAGGTTTTCCCAATCCCACCTGCCGCTTTCTGGTTTTACACCCCACAGATCGAACTGGAATTTACCTTGTGACAATGGTGAGCCTTTGAATGTTTCATAAGCGCCATCTTTTATAGCCATATCTTTTGAAGCTGTCATTGCTGCAAAGTAGATGGTTTCGAAGATCTCGATGTTTAGTTTTTTAGCTTCATCGCTTTCAAACGGCATACGCAGTTGAATGAAAGTATCAGCCAAGCCCTGTACACCTAAACCAATAGGACGGTGACGCAGATTTGAGTATTCAGCTTCTTTAACCGGGTAGTAGTTACCATCAATGATCCTGTTAAGGTTGATAGTTGCCTGGTAAGTTACTTCGTACAGTTTATCATGATCAAAAGCACCATTGTTGATGTAACGTGGTAATGCTAATGAAGCCAGGTTACAAACAGCTACTTCGTTTGCATCGGTATACTCGATGATCTCGGTACAAAGGTTTGAGCTTTTAATGGTACCCAGGTTTTGCTGGTTTGATTTACCGTTGGCAGCATCTTTATATAATAAATATGGCGTACCGGTTTCAACCTGTGCATCAAGCACTGCAAACCAAAGTTCCTGTGCTTTTACTGTACGACGCTGACGGCCTTCTTTTTCGTATTTAACATACAGTTCTTCAAATTCTTTGCCCCAGCAATCGGCTAAGCCCGGTGCTTCGTGCGGGCAAAATAAGCTCCAATCCTCATTGGCTTCAACGCGTTGCATGAACAGGTCAGATACCCAAAGGGCATAGAACAAATCGCGGGCACGCATTTCTTCTTTACCGTGGTTTTTACGCAGGTCCAAAAATTCAAAAATATCAGCATGCCATGGCTCTAAGTACACAGCGAAAGCGCCTTTACGTTTACCACCGCCCTGATCTACGTAACGTGCGGTATCATTAAATACACGCAGCATTGGGATAATACCATTGCTGGTACCGTTAGTACCGCTAATGTACGAGCCTGTAGCCCTTACATTGTGGATGCTTAAACCAATACCACCTGCACTTTGTGAAATTTTGGCAGTTTGTTTTAATGTATCATAGATACCCTCAATGCTGTCATCTTTCATGGTTAACAGGAAACATGATGACATTTGAGGTTTTGGTGTACCTGCATTAAACAAAGTTGGCGTAGCATGTGTAAACCAACGCTCGCTCATTAAATGGTAGGTTTTGATGGCGCTTTCAATATCATCTTTGTGGATCCCTACCGATACACGCATAAACAGGTGTTGAGGGCGCTCGGCAATTTTACCGTCGATTTTTAGCAGGTATGATTTCTCCAGGGTTTTGAAACCGAAATAATCAAAGCCAAAGTCGCGGTCATAAATGATGGTGCTGTCAAGCAGTTCCGCGTTTTCTTTAATCACTTCATAAACGTCGTCAGCGATAAGCGAGGCATCTTTACCTGTTTTCTTGTCAACATACTCATGCAGGAGGCGCATGGTTTCTGAAAACGACTTAATGGTGTTTTTGTGCAGGTTTGATACCGCGATACGCGAAGCCAGCAAAGCATAATCAGGGTGCTTGGTGGTTAATGAAGCGGCGGTTTCGGCAGCCAGGTTATCCAGCTCGGAGGTGGTTACGCCATCAAATAAACCTTCAATTACCTTTTTAGCCACATCAATGGGGTCAACTAATTGAAACCCATAGCACAGTTTTTCAATACGTGCGGTGATCTTGTCAAATTTTACGGATTCTCTTCTTCCGTCTCTTTTTACTACGAACATTTTGCCCCTCCTTTTGCCCCGTTAAAAGCGAAGCTTTTTTAGTTAATATTATTGTGATTTGATTATTTTCTGAACCTTGATTTTTCTTGATTTTGGGATTGATTGGCCTGAGACTACCTAACCTCTAATCACCAATCTCTAACCTCTTCAATTAGAAATCATCATCAAGCGAAAAGCTTTTGCTTTCGGCCGACGCATTCAGTACACCACTTTTTTGATAATCGCCTACACGCTTTTCAAAAAAGTTGGTTTTGCCCTGTAACGAGATCATTTCCATGAAATCGAACGGATTGGTTGCGTTATAGAATTTATCGTAACCCAGTTCGCTTAGCCACCTGTCGGCCACAAACTCAATGTACTGGCTCATTAGCTTGGCATTCATTCCTATCAGGTTAACCGGTAACGCCTCGGTTATAAATTCTTTTTCTATCTCCACCGCATCGGTAATGATCTTGGTAACCTGTTCCTGCGGTAATTTGTTTTCAAGCATGCCATATAATAAGCAGGCAAACTCGCAGTGTGAACCTTCATCGCGCGAGATCAGCTCATTGCTGAAAGTTAAACCCGGCATCAGGCCGCGTTTTTTAAGCCAAAATATGGAGCAAAAGCTTCCTGAAAAGAAGATCCCTTCAACCGCCGCGAATGCAACCAAACGCTCGGCAAAGTTGCCGTTGTTGATCCATTTCAATGCCCACTCAGCTTTCTTACCAACACATGGTACGGTTTCAATAGCATGGAAAAGGCGATCTTTCTCGGCGGGATCTTTTACGTAGGTGTCTATCAGCAGGGCATAGGTTTCAGAGTGGATGTTTTCCATCATGATCTGGAAACCGTAAAAGCAGCGTGCTTCGGGCAATTGTACTTCGCTCATGAAGTTTACCGCCAGGTTCTCGTTCACGATACCATCGCTTGCGGCAAAAAAAGCGAGTACATGCGAGATAAAATGTTTCTCGCCCGAATTAAGACTTTCCCAATGTTTGATATCGTCCGACAGGTCGATTTCCTCGGCGGTCCAGAAGCTGGCTTCCGCTTTTTTATACATCTCCCAAATTGCGGGATACTTGATGGGAAGGATAACAAACCGGTCCTTGTTTTCCCGTAGTAATAATTCGTTTTCCAAACTCATTGGTGTCTACTTTATTAGTTTCTTTCTTCAATCAGGTATTCAGACACGAAAGCAAGCCCTACTTTTCAATAAAGCTTTAAATTTTGATGCCTTCGGATTTATTCCTTAGCAACTGTATTGTGTAACTTTCTGACAGTCAGTTATTTAATTAGAAGTTGACGAATGCTTCTGGCTGCCGGCTGAATGCCTTTTTTATTACCTTGCTGAGCAAAGTTAATGTTTGAGTTGTGTAGTTGTGAATGATAGTTTTTCACAAACCCCCGAGTTATCCACACTTTATCGGCACTTGTTATATTGATGAAAAATTAATGGACTTGAAAACAGCCGATTAAAAATTTGATTGAAATTTGGAGGCCTTTATACTTGCGGATTACGATAATTTAACATTATAAATTACTTGACTTAACACCGACAATTATTGCCAATAATGAAATGCTTTTGCTTGCAGCAGGTATCAATATTTAAATGCGAAATTAAAAGGTCTCTGCAGGTCGGTATGTGGAAAACAATTACGCCCGTTAATCATGAACCAACGGGCGTATTCCTGAAAGTTTTACGAATTATTTTGCGTCCTCAACCGGAACAAATTTCATCGATACTGAATTTACACAATGGCGGGTATTTTTAGCGGTCATGTACTCGCCCTCAAACACGTGGCCCAGGTGAGCGCCGCAATTTGCACACAGGATCTCTACCCTGCGGCCATCAGCGTCTACTTCGCGGCGAACAGCTCCTTCAATCTCATCGTCAAAACTCGGCCAGCCGCAAAACGACTCAAACTTATCTTCCGATCGATACAGCGGCGCATCACAGCGTTTGCAAACGTATAAACCTTGCGCCTTATTGTTCAGTAACGAGCCGGTGAACGGCCTTTCGGTACCTTTGTATAATATTACCCTTTCTTCTTCGGGCGTTAATTGATTGTACTCCATATATTTTGATTACTCCGATTTTTTTGATTTCACCGATCAAGAATCCTTTCCGGTTTTTCATCTATATAAAGATACGACAACTCGGGAGGATATAATGTTTTACCGGTTGATGTTTACACTGATTTGACGGGATTTTAGATGGGCAGATGTGCAAATTTCAAATGTGCAAATTACAAGCAACTGCCGCGGGTTTTCCCGCTTGTGGTTAAACATAGCTTTGGCTTTCAGCTGAACTTATTAACTTTAACTTGGTATTTATTAGTCTCTAACTATGCGCATTGCGATCTTATCCATATTCATTTTGCTGCAATCGGTTAACCCGCTTAGCAAACCAAACTCATTGTTTAAGTATCAGCACCTTCACGTTGTTGATATGTCGAAATACGCAGTCTTGCCTGTAAATCAGCAATTCATTGATTCATGGTTTGGAAAAGAGTATCGTACTACACAATTGGCTGACGCAGATTTTGTAGAAATAGACAACATTTTAATCAGGGCTGTTGAAGATCATAATAAAAGGAAAGAATATGGTGCGATATATAACCCCGATAAATACTATAAACAAGTATTAGCCATGATAAATGGAAAGGGAGAAAAAGAAGTGTATCTAAATTGTTTATGCGCAATACACTATCCTACAAACTGGAAGAAGCATTTGGTCAATGTTATGGACGGTGGCAACTGCTATTTTCAGGTAAGGATAAATCTTAAAACTAAACAAGTGATAAGTTTTTCAGTAAACGGCATTGCCTGATCTGCCGTCGTCGGCTTAATATCCCTCGTCCAGTTTTTTTAACAGATCGAGCCCTTTATCCCATTCGCCATAACCTGCTGATACATTGATATGGCCTGCATCACCCATACTAACTATCTCACTTCCCCAACTTTTTGCAAATAACAGGGCTCGTTCCGGGCTTACGTAGAAATCATTGTTACTAACCACCGTTATTGATTTGAATAGCAGTTTGCCTGATGGCATCGGCGTAAAGCCACTTGTGCCGGTTGGATAGCTATCCGCTTCGGTATCGCTCGGTGCAACCAGTAATGCACCCTTTATTGCAATGTTATATTGTTTTGCCCACGAGGCTATGGCAGCACAAGCCAGGCTATGACCAACTAAGATTACGTTTTCCGGATCATAGCGGTTTACATAATCATTTATAGTTTTTATCCAATCGCTGCAAACCGGGGTTTCCCAATCCTGTTGTTCAATACGGGTAAAATTGAACTGCTTTTCCCAAATACTTTGCCAGTGTTGTGAACCTGAATTGCCCAATCCCGGGTGTATAAGAATATCAGCGTTGAAAACCATAGTTTCGGTAAGATGTTAAATAACCTAATAAATGAAAGCTCAATATAGGGATTTTAACCCTCGGTCATGAGTTTGAACTACCTTCAGCCACCTGTTTAATCACTTTATTCCTCTTTACCAACAATTGTGTCATGTAGTTTGAGAGGAACAGAAAGTTTACCGCTTCTCCCAATATTCCGCCCGGCGATTCGAACGTGAAAATATCCCGCATCATGGTTTGGTTAAGGATAGGATAAAAATAATGCTCATGCGTAAAGTTTTTGAAAGCACCCTCAACCTGGATATCGGTAAAGTAATTTGGATAGTCCATTTCAGTGATCTTTGAGGTAAGGTTTTGCCATATGCCGAAATGCTTTGCCCGCCAGGTAACAGTTTCGCCGAGTTCAATCAAGCCGGTTGTACGCCCGGCAATAGCCCGTTCGCCAGTATGTTTTGTTGATTCTACATGTACATCAATGTTACGGGCAATGTCAAATACTTTTTCAACAGGCGCATTAATATGGGTAGCAAGCAGAATTTGTGATGGCATATAGTATAAAAAAGGCTGTCGTTTAGCGACAGCCCAAATATAGTGTTACGCATTACAAATAATCAGCGTAATCATCAAAATCAAAAAACAATCAACGGTTAAAATTCCGCATTCTTCGGAAACCTTGGGAAGGGGATTACATCGCGGATGTTGCCCATGCCGGTAACAAACAGCACCAACCGCTCAAAGCCTAAACCAAAGCCGGCATGCGGACAAGAGCCGAAACGGCGGGTATCTAAATACCACCAAAGTTCTTCGGTAGGGATGCCCATTTCGTTCATGCGCTGCTCAAGCTTGTCTAAACGTTCTTCACGCTGTGAACCACCTACAATTTCGCCGATGCCCGGGAACAGGATGTCCATAGCGCGTACAGTTTTGCCGTCATCGTTTTGGCGCATGTAAAACGCTTTGATCTCTTTCGGATAATCAGTCAGAATCACCGGTTTTTTAAAGTGTTTTTCAACGAGGTAACGCTCATGCTCGCTCTGCAGATCGGTACCCCAGCCCTCAACAGGGTAAACAAATTTTTTCTTTTTGTTCGGGGTAGATTCTTTCAGGATGTCAATCGCCTCGGTATAGGTTAGGCGCTCGAAATCGTTATTTAAGCAAAACTGCAGTTTTTCAAGCAGCGTCATTTCTGAGCGCTCGTTTTGCGGTTTGGTTTTTTCCTCTTCAGTTAAGCGCTGGGTTAAAAATTCAATGTCATCGGCATTTTTATCCAACGCGTATTTGATCACATATTTCAGCATGTCCTCGGCAAGGTCCATGTTGTCAACCAGATCGTTAAAGGCTACTTCCGGCTCAATCATCCAAAACTCGGCCAGGTGGCGTGTGGTGTTTGAATTTTCGGCACGGAAAGTTGGGCCGAAGGTATAAATATCACTCAGGGCCATAGCGCCAAGCTCACCTTCCAACTGACCGGATACGGTTAAGTTAGTGGCACGACCAAAAAAATCCTGTTTGAAATCAATCTCGCCGGTATCAGTTTTCGGAATGTTATCCAGGTCGAAGTTGGTAACGTGAAAAGTTTCGCCCGCGCCTTCAGCATCTGAAGCCGTAATTACAGGGGTATGCAGGTAAACAAAACCACGTTCCTGGAAAAACTGGTGCACCGCGAATGCCAGGCTGTTACGCACCCTGAAAATAGCGCCAAACGTACTGGTACGGAAACGCAGGTGGGCGTTTTCCCTCAAAAACTCAAGGCTATGCTTTTTAGGCTGGATAGGATATTTTTCAGGATCGCTATCGCCTAAAATCTCAATCTCAGTTGCAACAACCTCAACTGTTTGGCCTTTACCTAAAGATGCTATCAATTTACCCTGAACACTAAGTGCTGCACCAACGGTAATGCGTTTAAGTAAAGCCGGGTCGGTATTTTCAAAATCAACAACTAACTGGATGTTATTATTAGTTGAGCCATCATTCAAAGCAATAAAACGATTTGAACGGAATGCACGCACCCATCCTTTAACTGTTACATCAATTTCGGTTTGCTGGCTTTGCAGCAATGCTTTGATCTTAGTTCGCTGACTCATATCATGTAAATTTTTAGAGTCGCAAAAATACAATTAATTATGAAAGCGCACTTTGAAACATGAGCTAAAAAACATTAGCATGTTAACACGGAAAGATATATCAGGAGAAAGGGGAAAAGGAAACCAGCGACTAAAAATGTAGCCGGGAACATGAAGTATCCCGGCTATTTCTTTTTGACGCTTACTTGTTTGTAACCATGATTGTGTCACGGAGTAACGTGTTTGTCGTCGCGCCGCCTACCATAATAGTGTCTTTGCTTTTATTCAAGGACTGGTTGGTAATGCTTTTTTTTGCACTAACACTGTCTTGTTTTGGGGCTACACCATTTTTTTGGCAGCCAGCAAATAACAGAAGTGATACTGAGGCGGTTAATAATAGAGCTTTTTTCATAAAACAAATTTACAACTAATACGAATGATAATTAAGCTTAGTTACAATTAATATAAAAGTTAATATTTGAGCTTAGCTTTAAACTTGCCCTCGCTAAAAGTAACCTTGTCCGGATGACTTTCGGTTTGGCTATCAATTACTTTCAGAAAACGTAATTCGAACAATCCCTGCAGTATTTTATCGGCCTGGTTGTACGAAATTATAGTTACCGAACTAAGATGGGTAGGGTCAGGTTTGTATCCGGCTAACGGGGAGCCGTTTTTTGTAATGTGGTAATAGTTTTCGTTTGCTTTGAGGGTATAATACCCAACACCATCAAACACAATTTTAAAACCTACCTGCTCTTCTTCACCTCCAATGGTGCTTTTTGCTGATATGGTAATGGTATCACCCATTATATTCGAACCGGAAGGATTAGCCTCCCATTTGATGTTGTTTTTTTGCGCAAGCATAAAATCGGGTATGACCGGAAAATTACAACAGTCCTTTTTTTTGCAGGCTGAAAAAAGCAGGGCCACGGCTATGGCTAATATCAAACAGGGATATTTCATTGCTTTACTGATGACAGGTTAATAAATTGTACAGGAAATATAAAGATATTTAAAAGTAAAGCATATTATACGTGGTTTCAGTAAGTTTGCCGCTCATTTTGTTTTATCGCCCATGAATCCCAAATTGAGCCTCGTTATTGGCATTCTATGCATTTCTTTTTCGCCGATATTTGTAAAGCTTGCCGGGGTATCACCAATTGGTTCGGCATTTTACCGGGTGTTTATAGCCTGGATTTGTCTTGCCCCATTTTGTGTATTTAGGCAAAAACTTAAAATAGATAAAAAGCAATTGCTTATTTCCATAGCTGCGGGCATGGTTTTCGCCCTTGATATTGCGGTATGGAATATTTCGCTGTTAAAGATCAGCGCCACTGTATCAACCCTTATTGCCAACCTGGCCCCGGTTTGGGTGGGCCTGATGAGCTTCCTGTTTTTAAGAAAAGGATCAGGTCGGCTATTTTGGATAGGTACGCTTATTGCCATTGCCGGTATGGTTGTTTTGGTAGGTTATGAACATATTTTGCACATGGAACTTAATGCCGGCATACTGCTGGCTATACTTGCCAGCTTTTTTTATGCCACCTACATCATGATCACCAAAAATATTATGGCCGGAATTGATGTATTTAGCTTTATGTTTTACAGTATGCTGAGCGCCAGTATTTTTTTATTGGGGATAAATGGATATATGCATAACGATATTGTTCATCTTTCATTAAAAGTGTGGCTTTGCTTTGTTGGTATGGGGTTGATTTGCCAGTTAGCAGGATGGCTTACCATTAATTACTCTTTACGTTACCTTGAATCAACCAGGGTTTCCATTGCGTTATTGAGCCAAACGGTTTTTGCCGGGCTGCTTGCCGCTTTTTTACTTAACGAGCGCCTGGGCTTTAATGAGATTGTGGGCAGCATAATTGTATTGGCCGGGATAGCGGTAACATTTTTAAAACCCCGGAGTAAAAAAGCTGATACTTTGGCTTAAGCAATCTGTAAATGAAGCCATGCCATCTCATGAATTTAATATCGCCGGTCTGTTTCAATCATAATGATCGAAGTATGATCATATAGTTTTATTACCTTTCTACTATTTAATGGTAACCCCTGCGCTCTGATAAATAGTTGATTACAAGTGCTTTTGTGTTGGTGTTATTGAATTTATGTTAACCCTGTCAACCCCCCTTGTCGTGGTAATGAAACCGGCATATAGCGCAGGATCTTACCTAAAGCGTTAGCGGTAAACTTTTCACAAAGGGAGATTAAATTTTAAAACCCTCTTTATCAAACAAAACCGTATTTTAACGTTTTCGAATTACGGGCAACGATCTATCTTCCCTACATTTGCATTTTAACGCATGATCCAGAAATCCACTATCGACCGTATTATGGAAGCCACCGACATTGTAGAGGTGATAGGGGAATTTGTGCAGTTAAAAAAGCGCGGGGCTAACTATGTGGGCCTTTCGCCTTTTGCGAATGAACGAACCCCTTCATTCACGGTGTCGCCTGCTAAGGGTATTTTTAAAGATTTCTCAACAGGCAAAGGCGGTTCGGCGGTTACGTTTTTGATGGAGCTGGAGAAATTCAGTTATCCCGAAGCCCTGAAATGGCTGGCCAAAAAGTACGGCATCGAGGTTGAAGAAACCGTTGAGGCCCCCGAAAACCGGGAGGAGGAGCTTCGTCGAGAAAGCCTCATGATCGTATCGGCATTTGCCGCTAAGTTTTTTCATGAAACCATGCTTGATACGGAGGAAGGTCAAAGCATAGGCCTCAGCTATTTTAAAGAACGAGGGTTCACCGCCGAAACTATCAAAAAGTTTGAGCTGGGCTATTCGCCCGATCAATGGGAAGCTTTTACAGGTGCCGCCATCAGGAACGGCTATAAAGAACAGTTTCTGGTCGAGAGCGGTCTGTCGGTAAAGCGGGATAACGGGGCCTTGTTCGACAGGTACCGCGGCCGGGTAATGTTCCCGATCCATAGTTTTACTGGCAGGGTAATAGGCTTTGGTGGTCGTACGCTAAAAAAAGATAAGAACGTAGCCAAGTACGTCAACTCGCCCGAGTCTGAGATCTACCATAAATCAAACGTACTTTACGGACTTTACTTTGCAAAAAAGGCTATCCGCGAGCAGGATAACTGTTACCTGGTAGAAGGTTATGCCGATGTACTTTCTGTACACCAGGCCGGGGTTGAAAATGTGGTGGCCTCATCTGGCACATCGCTAACTACTGAGCAGATCAAACTCATAGCCCGCTTTACTAAAAACATTACCATATTATATGATGGCGACGCAGCCGGCATCAAAGCCTCGCTGCGTGGTTTGGATATGATCCTGGAGGAAGGGCTTAATGTAAAAGTAGTGCTGTTTCCGGATGGACATGATCCTGATTCATTTGTACAATCGAAAGGATCAAGCGCTTTTAAAAAGCATATTGAGGAAAATAAGAAGGACTTTATCCTGTATAAAACCCAGATCCTGCTTAAAGAAGTTGGAAACGACCCGATCAGGAAAGCCGACGTAATCCGTGAAGTGGTTGAAAGTATCGCCAAGATCCCGGATAGCATCAAGGCATCGGTATTTATAAAAGAGTGTAGCAGCTTATTGCAGATAGATGAGCGCGCCCTTTTATCCGAGCTCAATAAAATGCGCACGGCTAAGGCAAAAAAGGAAGAGCAACAGCGTCAGCAGCAAAACAACAGGTTTGCCGAAATGCCCGACGAACCCCACTTTTTTGATGAGCCTGTTGAACTTGAGCCACAAGTTGCTAAAGACGATGCTTTTCAGGAAAAAGAAATTGTGCGTTTATTGCTGCATTATGGAAGCCGTATGATTGACTGGGACGGGATTGCCAATACCTATATAGGCCCTTTCATTATAGCCGAGTTGAGTGATGTTACTTTTGATCATCCGGTTTGTAAGCAGATTACCGAAATTTACCGTCGCGAAGTAGAAAACGGTGTACTGCCGGATGAGGCTTATTTTATTCACCATAAGGACAAAGCTATAGTTGATTTAACTATTAACATGTTAGCCAGTAAATATTCGCTTAGTGAAAACTGGTACGAAATGCATAGGATCACGGTGAACGATGAGCAGGTTAATATGAAAGCAACTATTCTCGGTGCTATATTTCACCTTAAAAAGCACAAGGTTGGCAAGATGCTGGAAGACCTGCGCACCCAGCTTCAAAAAACCGATACTGAGGCCGACCAGGAAATACTGCTTAACCAGTACATGCGTATGAAAAAGGTAGAAAAATCAATATCTGACTTTTTGGGCTCCGTAATCATAAAATAATGGCCCAACACCTCGAACTTGGTCGTACCGGCGAAGCGTTAGCCAAAGCCCATCTCGAAAATGCAGGCTACGAGATCCTCGATGAAAACTGGACTTACGGAAAAGCTGAGATAGATATTATTGCTTATAAAGACAAGGTTATTATATTTACCGAAGTAAAAACCCGCACGGGCAATGGTTTCGGTGAACCGGAAGATTTTGTTGACAATCGTAAGCAGAAATTATTGGCCGAAGCTGCCGATGAATACATTTACCTCATGAACCACCAGGGCGAAGTGCGGTTTGATATCATCGCCATATTGTTTGACCGCAGTGGAAATTATATACTAAACCATATAGAAGATGCGTTTTGGCCTTCGGCCACATAACACTTATGAATAACAAAGTAAAACTATTTTTTGCCGCCTTTGCCTTAACGGCTTTGGGGTACTACGGCTGTAAACACAAACCTGATAGCTCGGCTACAGACTATACCATAACACCCGACGCCGGCGCAAACTACAAAGCCGGCGACAAGATCGACATTAAAGTAGGCTATCCCACAGGTAGTAAAGTTGATTCGGTAGTGTACCTGCTCGATTCGGTAAAGTTCGCATCCAGTAAGGATACTGCAGGTATCAGTCTTAAAACGGATACCATTGGCCTGGGCATCAGGATAATCACGGCTAAAGTTTACGAGGGCAGTAAAAGCAATGAGGTATCAACCAATGTCCTGTTATTAGCAGCAAAAGCCCCTGCCAGGTACACTTATAAAGTTGAAAAAGTTTTCCCTCATGATACTGCTGCCTATACTGAAGGTTTGCAGTATGTTGACGGCGTTTTATACGAAAGTACCGGAGACTATAAACATTCATCCATCCGTAAGGTTGATTTGAATACCGGAAAAATTTTGAATCAAACCAAACTTGATGAGAAATATTTTGGTGAAGGCCTGTCAGTTATTGGTGATAAGGTAGTACAGCTTACCTGGAAAGAAAAAGTAGGCTTTGTATATGATAAAAATACCTTGAAGTTGCTTAACAACTTCACCAACAACGTTGGCCCCGAAGGTTGGGGGATGTGCTATGACGGAACAAAATTATACATGGATGATAGCACCAACCGGATCTGGTTCCTGGATAAAAATGATTACCATCAGATAGGCCACATTGATGTGTGTGACGATAAACAACAGATAGATTCAATAAACGAACTGGAATACATCAACGGCAAGATATATGCTAATGTTTATCAAACCGATAACATATTGGTGATCAATCCTAAAACCGGTGCGGTGGAGCAGATAATTGATTTGAAAGAGATTTACCCGGTAGCAAGCCGTCCGCAGGACAGGGATTGGAATAATAATGTGCTAAACGGAATTGCCTGGGATGCCAAAGGTCAACGCCTGTTTGTTACGGGCAAAAAATGGCCGCACCTTTACCAGGTTAAGTTTGTGCCGGTTCCATAGCCCTGCCCCATAGCCCCCCGACAGGCAACCATAGTTTGAAAGGATTTTTTTATAATGCAAAATGCCCGAAAAATCCGGGCATTTTGCATTACAGTAGTATACTGCCGCGAGTTTAGCGGTAGCGTAACTCGTGGTTGGCATTATGTAAGCTTTCAGCTTACATTCCATCAGCTGAAAGCTGAAGTCATGCTTAACCACGGGCTACAAGCCCGCGGCAGTTATTATAAAACTTCCCCCCTTAGGAGGTTGGGGAGATTACCTCCAGGCTTTATATTGATTGATCAAGCCATTAGTTGATGAATCATGGCTGTTGATCTCTGCATTATCTTTCAGTTCAGGAAGGATTTTGCCGGCAAGTTGTTTACCAAGCTCAACACCCCATTGGTCAAAGCTATAAATGTTCCAAATGATACCCTGGGTGAAGATCTTGTGCTCATACATGGCAATCAGCGCGCCTAAAGTGTATGGTGTGATCTTTTTAATCAGGAACGAGTTTGTTGGACGGTTGCCTTCAAATACCTTGAACGGAGCTATTTTAGCTATTTCCTCATCAGATTTTCCGGCAGCTTTTAGTTCTTCAATAACTACCTCTTCGGTTTTACCGTTCATTAAAGCTTCGGTTTGAGCAAAGAAGTTTGACAGCAGGATGTTGTGATGTTCGCCCAGTGGATTGTGCGATTGTGCCGGGGCGATGAAATCGGCAGGGATCAGTTTAGTGCCCTGGTGAATTAACTGATAAAAAGCATGCTGACCGTTTGTGCCTGGCTCACCCCAAATGATCGGGCCGGTTGAGTAGTCAACATCTTTACCATTACGGTCAACATGTTTACCATTACTTTCCATATCGCCCTGTTGGAAATAGGCCGAGAAGCGGTGCAGGTACTGGTCGTAAGGCAAAATTACGTTTGTTTCGGCTTCAAAGAAGTTATTATACCAAATACCGATCAAACCTATAATAACAGGGATATTTTGATCAAACTCGGCAGTTTTAAAATGATTGTCAGTCGCGTGGGCACCGGCAAGCAAATCGGCAAAGTTTTCAAAGCCAATGCTCAGGGCAATTGACAAACCGATAGCGCTCCATAAAGAGTAACGGCCACCAACCCAATCCCAAAATTCAAACATGTTTTTGGTATCGATCCCAAATTTTTCAACAGCTGCTACATTGGTTGAAAGAGCGGCGAAATGTTTAGCTACATCGGCCTCAGTAGCACCGCTGGCCAGGAACCAGTCGCGGGCGCTGTGGGCGTTGCCCATGGTTTCCTGGGTAGTGAAGGTTTTTGAAGCTACCAGGAACAATGTAGTTTCAGGATTAACTGCTTTCAGAGTTTCAACTATGTGTGTGCCGTCTACGTTACTTACAAAGTGGAGGTTTAAATGATTTTTGTATGCTTTTAAAGCTTCGGTAACCATTACCGGGCCAAGGTCTGAGCCGCCGATACCGATATTTACCACATCGGTAATAGCTTTGCCGGTGTAACCTTTCCATTCGCCGGAGATAATAGCTTCGCTGAAAGATTTCATCTGGTCAAGCACTTTATTTACATCAGGCATAACATCTTTACCATCAACATAAATAGGAGTGTTGCTGCGGTTACGTAATGCGATGTGTAATACCGGCCGGCCTTCCGTAACGTTAATTTTTTCGCCGGAATACATGGCGTCTATCGCCTCTTTTAATGAACATTCTTTGGCCAGCTGTATCAATAAAGCAATGGTTTCATCATCGATACGGTTCTTTGAATAATCAAGCAGGATATCCTCAAACTGGATCGAGAACTTATTAAAACGCTGGTCGTCAGCATCAAACATTTCCTTCAGGTTTTTTGATACAATATCAATGTAATGGTCTGTAAGATATTTGTAAGCCTGGGTTGTTGTAAAATCAGTAGTTGGCAGCATAATTGTGTTGTTTTTCAACAAAAGTAAAAAGTTAATTGTTAGATAGTCATTAAATAAATTATTAGCCTGTCTTAGTGTTGTTTAAACACGGCCGGCATAGTGTTGATTTTACACTTGAAAATTATGAGAATTACAAAATAATTACAAATATATTTTGAAGTTTAAAATTTTTATTTAATATATTTGTGTCGGTGGTAATCAAATGAGGTATTTATCATCAATTTGTAAATTTACTTTAAAAGCACGTATTACTATGTTCGAAAAACTGTTTTTGCTTGTAAAAGATAACGCCGGGACGGCTGTTATCAACAATCCGGTGATTCCTGCTAAATATCATGAAGCGGTGATCAATGAAGCTTCAAGTTCAATCATTGAAGTGTTAAAAGGCCAGCTTGAAAGCGGCAAGGTGAAGGAACTTATAAAGTACTTCCAGTTCTCGGGTAGTTACAACAATTCATTAGTATCGAGCATAACCAACCGCTTTGCAAATAAGCTTAACACTTTTTACAGTGTCGATCCGGAACATGCTTTGGCTACTGCAAAAGCTTTGATCCCTGCCGTGATGAATGAGCTGGTTAAGGAAACTAAAAGTGGTGAGGCTAAAGAATTTGCTTTGGGTACTATGTTAACTAAACTAAACGGTAATCGTACCGATCTGAACCCGCTTGTGAACAACCTGATGGTTGCCTAACATACTATTACATCTGCCTAATGAACGGGCCTGCCGATTGTTAAACAATTTGCAGGCCTTTTTATTTATAGCAATTTTTCAAATTATATATATTTGCCGCATGACTAAAGAACAAGTTCAGGATTTAAGGGATAGAGTAACTTCCCTGAGGAGGCATCTTTGACATTGATAAGAAGCTGGAACTATTAAAAGAGGAACAGGAAGTAACCATTGGTCCGCATTTTTGGGATCACCCCAAAGAGGCCGAAAAGGTGCTGGCATCCATCAAAGTAAAAAAAGTATGGACGGATGCTTTTCAGAAGGTAGTATCGGTTGTTGATGACGCCGGCGTGCTTTTTGAATTTTACCAGGGCGGCGACGCCACCGAGGCTGAAATGCAGGAGCAATATAATGCAGCTATAAAAGCCGTTGAAGAGCTTGAGTTTAAAAATATGCTCTCGGCCGAAGAAGATCAGTTGAATGCCGTTCTTCAGATTACGGCGGGTGCCGGTGGCACCGAAAGCTGCGACTGGGCTGGCATGCTCATGCGTATGTATATTATGTGGGGCGAAAAGAACGGCTATAAAGTAACCGAGCAGGATTACCAGGAAGGCGATGTGGCCGGCGTAAAAACTGTTACCCTGCAGTTGGAAGGCGAGTTTGCTTATGGCTATCTGAAAGGTGAAAATGGGGTACACCGCCTGGTGCGCGTATCGCCTTTTGATGCTAACGCCAAACGCCATACTTCGTTTGCTTCGGTATATGTTTATCCCCTGGTTGATGATACTATTGAAATTGAGGTAAACCCTGCCGATATTGAATTTGAAACCTTTCGCTCGGGCGGTGCCGGCGGTCAGAACGTGAATAAGGTAGAAACGGCCGTACGTTTATACCACAAGCCATCGGGCATCATCATCAAAAACCAGGAATCGCGTTCGCAATTGCAAAATAAAGATAACGCCATCCGCTTGCTGAAATCACAGTTATACGAAATTGAGATGCGCAAACGTATGGAGCTGACCAATGCTATTGAGGGCAACAAAAAGAAGATAGAGTGGGGCTCACAGATCCGTAACTATGTTTTACACCCCTATAAACTGGTAAAAGACCTCCGTACCGATCACGAAACTTCCAACGCTGCGGCAGTGCTCGATGGTGATCTGAACGATTTCCTGAAAGCCTACCTGATGGAATTTGGCGGGCCAAAAAGTTAAAAATAAAAAAGTAAGGTCATGCCGAATTTATTTCGGCTCCCCACATACCGGTATACCGTCTGTATGGCGTAGGCCAGGCAAGTGGGCCTCTGAAACAAGTTCAGGATGACGGATAGTTTAAAAAACGGAGTATCATTTCTGATGCTCCGTTTTTGTTTTCGGGAGATTAATTGTATTTTGGACACATCCAATTTTACATTTAATAAATATGAGATCCATTTTATCTGCCTTAGTTTTGACAGCTATAACATTTGCTTCCTTTGCACAGGAAAAACCGATGCCGCTTTATCCCAAAGGAGTGCCAAATTCTAAAAAGGCGCCTGCTACCTATACAGAAAAAACTAATAACGGAAGCTGGATCACCATGGTTACAGAACCAACGCTAACGCCGTATCTTCCGGAAAAAGGGAAAGCCAACGGTGCCGCGATAGTTGTTTGCCCCGGCGGTGCATATGCCGGACTTGCATCGGATCATGAAGGAAAGGCCGTAGCACAGGCTTTTGCCAATATTGGTGTTACTGCGTTTTTGCTAAAATACCGCTTGCCAAGCGATGATATTATGACAGATAAATCTATCGGTCCGTTACAGGATGCACAAATGGCCATATATACCGTACGCAAAAATGCTGCCGATTGGAATATTAACCCTTCAAAGATAGGAATTATCGGTTTTTCGGCAGGCGGGCACCTGGTTTCAACAGAAGGTACGCATTTTGATAAACCGGTTATTGAAGATAAAGAAAACATCAGCGTACGCCCTGATTTTATGATGCTGATCTATCCTGTAATTTCTTTTGGTGAATATGCCCATGTTGGTTCAAGGGAAAACCTGATAGGTAAGAGCCCATCGACAGAGCAGTTGGATCTGTATTCGAACGAAAAACAGGTTACTGCCAATACCCCGCCAACATTTTTAGTGCATGCTGAAGATGATAACGTAGTGCCTGTGCAAAACAGTCTGTTGTTTTACGATGCACTTTTAAAAAATAAAGTAAAGGCAGAGCTGCACCTGTTCCAGGAAGGTGGCCATGGCTTTGGAATGTATAACTCTAAAAATAAAGGCAAATGGTTTGAATGGGCTGCCGCGTGGCTGGAGGAGAATGGGTTTTTGAGCGGGAAGTGATCCGGCACAACTAATTTCTTCTTCTGTAAAACAGTAGGCTAATTTTATTGTTGAGGTAAACAGTCTTTTTTTGAAAGCTTGAAGTTCGACCTTAATGATGATTTTATGTTGAAAAGAATACTGTTAGCAGGGGTGTTTGTTGTCGGCGCCTGCTTTAATGTTATCGCCCAATCAATCAAATATAAAAGCGTATCTAATCAGGACCTTACATATGTTTTAAATAATCTACAAAAACGTTATGTATATACTGATCACAAAACGCTGAATATTGCGGTGTACCTTGTAGTCGATCAGCAGGGTGACGTTGATGCCCCTGCAGACTGTAAAACACCGGGTTCTATTTATATAGCGGTGTCAGAAGTTAAGCCTCAGCCTCAACAATACGTTTACAAACTGAACCCGGTATGTGATCCTAAGTTCGTCAACTGGATCAAATCAAAAAAAATGTATAAGATAGCATTCAGCTACGGGGCGTCGGCTAAAAGGAAAACAGCTACTATTGGAATTACGTTAAAGAAGTTGGTAGTGGAGTAAAACGTTGATGTTTAAAAATGGGTGTCATCATGAGTGATTTAAATCCGGGCCTCTGAAGGTAAAATGACATCTGCGTCACGTCATTGCTATAAGGAATAAAGCAACCCCCGACAGGCTGCTAACGGGCTTCATTAGTATTTGACTTACATCGTCGCGCTCTTGGCCGCGCGGGGCCAGTTACTTTTGTCGCCACAAAAGTAACCAAAAAGGCTTGCAGCAGAGAGGCTTCTTTGCTCACAACCTGGCCCCATAGCCATCGGCACAGCCTTCACCCTGCAAAACGAACAGAACCACGGGCTGCAATTATTTTGCCCCGATTCGCACGCAATGCCTCCGCTTCTGCAAAAACTTGCTATGCCCCTGCAGCCGCACCGCCCAGCATCGTTCTGTTCGCTTTCACCCGAAGCTGATCTGCTGCGAAAAACCACATTTTTTTTGTCATGGGTAGCCCGTCGAAGCATAGTGGGTAGGGCCTCTGCGCTCAAGTCTTCGACAGGCTGCCATTGACAAGTCTGCAATATGCTGATTATCAGACGCGAAAAAATGTCATCTGCAGTGCGATCATTTGTGCGCAAATAAACCCCTACTCAGACTGACAGGCCTCTTTTGTAGTCACATCTTCATGTCCGCCGGACTTTCAAACTTAGCATGAGTTTTATCAACTAATATCCATTATCCCGACAATTTTATCTCCGTCAAAAGCGAAAATTGAATGCCCTTTCAGATTTAACTCATCACCTTTCTTTAATCCATTTGGCAGGTCGGCGGCTAAAATTGCGTTATAGTCAATAGCTATTTCGGTTTTGTTGCCGGTGTGTTTAAAAGACCGGATAATTTGCTCGCGGCGTTCAAAAAGCTCAGTTGCCTGTTCGGCCTGACTCCTGAACGCTTCTATACCATCAAGCTCCATATCCACATCACCGTTTGATATGTTTTGAAATTTAACGGATGGTGCGAGGTTTTTAAGCATGTCTTCAACATCAAAGTTGTTATAGGCCTTTACATAATTGCTGATGATAAGTTCACGTTGCTGCATAAGCTAAAGATAATGATTATGCCAACGTATAAACGATCTGTAAAGGATTATTTAATCATTCCCAAATTCGGCACATAAGCGCCGCCTACAGGCAGCAAAAATCCATTTACTGTTACCTGATGGCGTTCTATCTTATCAATTTTATTTACAGCGGCAATAAACGACCGATGGATCCTGACAAACTTCTCAGCCGGCAGTAGCGCCTCAACTTCAGTGATGGTCATGCGGGTAAGCACTTTGCTATCCTTTAATATAAAATTTACATAATTACCTGTGGCTTCTAAATGATAAATGTCATCGAAGTTAACGCGCACCTGCTCATAGCCGGTTTTCAGGAATATGTAATCCTTAACCTCGGCAGTGTTCCTAAAACTGTAAAGTTCATAAGCTTTGTTGCAGGCTTTTATGAACCGGGTAAGCGCAAAGGGTTTCAATAAATAGTCTACCGCGTCCAGTTCAAAGCTGGTAACAGCGTGTTCGGTGTAGGCGGTGGTAAATATTACCAGCGGTTTTTTATTGAGACATGTTAACAGATCGATGCCCGAAATATCGGGCATCTTAATATCCAGGAACAATAGGTCCACAGGTTCGCGCTGCAGATAGTCCATTGCTTTAAAGGCATCGGTAAACTCGGCTTTGAAGTCAACAAAAGGCACTTTTGCAGCATGCGAGCGGATCACATCAAGTGCTATAGGTTCGTCATCAATGGCTATGGCAGTAATCAAAGCTTATTGCAATTGTATGGTTAAATGTATGAAAAAATCTTTCGCACTTTCGCGGATCACCAATTCGTGTTTGTTAGGGTATAAAAGTGCCAGTCGCTGTTTAACGTTCTCGAGGCCGATGCCATTGTTGTATTTTTCGGTGTCGTTAACCACTTTAGGATGGATACTGTTATGCACATCAAAGTAAAGTGTGTTTTCTTTGGTTTGCAGGCTGATGTTGATGTGTGACGGTTCGCGCAGGCTGATGCCGTGTTTAAATGCGTTTTCAATAAAAGGGATCAGCAACATTGGGGCTATCTGCAGGGCATTAACATGCTCTTCAATTTGCAGCACGATGCTGATGTCCGGCGAGGTTTGAGTGCGCAATTTTTGCAGGGCGATATAGTTATTAAGATAATCGATCTCGCGTACCAGCAGTATTTTTTCCTGCATGTTTTCTTGTAGCATAAAACGCATCATATCGCCCAGCCGTTGCACGCCTTCGGCGGTGCGTTCGGCATCTTCCTGTAAAGCTGTTCCGTAAAGTGTATTTAATGCGTTAAACAGGAAATGCGGGTTAATTTGTGAGCGAAGGAAATCCAGATCGGCAGTGGAGCGGCCGAGGGCAGTTTTTAGGTAGGTGATCTCCTGATTACCCGCCAGTTTGCGTTTGTAAACTATCCAGGCAAAAGGCGCCGTAATCAGGATTTGTATCCCGCAATTAAAACCAAAAATAATGAATACAGGATCCTTTTGGTCAAAAATAAGTGCGGTTATAAAACCTATCGGAATTCCGATAATTATCATAATACCGGCAACTTTAAGCAGGTAATTAAAAATGCCGCGGTTTTTGGCAAGTGTTTGAGGTATTAAGCTATAAAATGATAAGGCATAAATACCAATGGCTGTTGGACCTATAATTACGCAAGTGGTGATCAACTCTATTGGGCCGTCAACAAGTGCCATTAAAAACACAATGATCATCAAAACAACGATAGCAATGATGCAATCATGAGTAAGCACCCGGTATTTTGCCTGGATCTTGTCGACATTTCCCAACAGGAACCTTGCCGAATATTTGATCATGCTGTAAAAAGTAAGCATCATCATTACCCATAGCGCATACAATACATTTGTTTTGAAAACGATGTTGTATACATAATCGGCTGATCTGTGGTAAAACAGGTATCCTTTTAACCAGGTATCGGTAATGCCAAACAATCCCCAGAGGATGATAAGCAATGCTAATCCTAAAATGATATTCCATACTACCTGCTTTTTCCCGGCAAGTGCGGGTATAATCACAAAGTTCCAGAGTAAAAAAGCTCCGTAATAGCCGGTATACCTAAACACCTGTGGAAAGAAATAATATTTAGAGTAGGAGTAATGCAGATGATAGTTATTAAACATATACCTGTATGGGGTCCATATTTCGTTGTCGGCACTGTTGGCTACTTTAGCCAATAGCAGCATAACAGCAAAAGCGTAAATGGTGCTTGCGGTCCAAAATTCAATTTTGCCAAGGTTAAGGTTTTTTTTCAGGAGATCGTTCATCGTATTTTGAATTATGCCCGCAAGGTATAATGCACAATACTACTGAATAAATAAATGGGATGAAACCGGTTCCTCGTGGGATGGGATTGGCTTTTTAGTAACAGTGGCAGATTTTAGTAGCAGCAGCGATTTGGAATCACATACTATACTAATTTGAAGGAGTAGAATTACTGCCATCGCCACTATCTTGCTGCTACTAAATCACTCCCCACGGCCTTCATCCATAATTTGGAGCAACTCATTTAGCTCCCTAACCTTTTCGGCCGAACCCAGATTTTCGTAGGCACTGATGAGGTTGCGAAGCACACGCTTAATAATATCTGTATTAGAGCATGGCTCGTAAAACTGTTTGTCAAATTTGAGGTTAAGTTGTTTCAGGAACATATCTACATCGCGCCTGCCAAACAGGAAACCCTTATTAAAGGCGTTGATATAAAACAGGATCCCGCTTTCAAACTCGCTTTGCATACTCTCGTCAAGATAGGCGAGGATAAAATGCTGGGGAAGGTTTACGCCGTAAACAGGGATATCCAGCTTTTGTGCAATGATAGAGTAGATAATCGCCAATGAGATCTGGTTGCCTTTTTTAGTTTCCAATACCTGGCTCAGATAGCTGTTTTGCGGATCGAGGTGATTGGCTGTATTGCCGCTGAAACCGTAGATATTGTAAAACACATGGTTAATGAGCTTGATCTGCTCTTTCGGGCTGGCTTCGTTCATCATCTGGATCCAGATATCTCGTTTAATAGCTTCTATCTGGTTAATTACCTTTTGCTCATCAAGATCGGGATATTGGTATCGGTTAATGATGAGGATGCCCTGCAACAAGTCGAACGCGCCGCTTTGATTCCAGAGTTTTAAATCGTTTTTAAGATTACTAAACTGAATTTCATGTACCAGGTTGGCAATGCGTTCTTGTTGAATAGGGTCAAAAGCCTGTTCAAAGGCCGACTCGAGATAAGTAATAGCCTCTGCTCCATATGAAAACAATTTGTTATACACATGCTCAAAGATCTCGCTGTCCGGATCATCCAGCAGGCGGATCAATGAATTTACTTCAGTTGGATTTATCATACGCTGTAATGCTAAAATACTAAACCTTTTCTATTTTTACAGCAATGTATAATATAAGGTATGGGCTTAATTACCTGCGGCACCGTTTTAGGGCTAACAACAGGCACGGCATACACTCTCCATTTGTTTACAAGCTGATTGATACGGTTATCTACGATTATCGAGGCCAAAAAGTGTACCGCGATATTAAAAAAATCGCCCAAAAACAACATTCTGACAAGGGTGTGATAAATACACTGCCGTTAAAATTTTACCGTCTGCTTTATAGGTTTTGTGTTTACTTTAAGCCCCAAACGATATTGTTAGCTGATGCGGAGGATTACATTGCCGAATTTGTTATTAAACAATCTAACCCCGAGGTTCAAAGTGTTTCATCAACAACATCAGGCATTCACCAGGTTGACATGATACTGGCAGATGCCTTAAAACAACGACCTCTCAGTTATCTTGAAAAGATTATTCCATCTATCCATGATGACAGCGTTATCATATTTACAAACATCTATCGCAATGCATCCACCAGGCAATCATGGGAGCAGCTTAAACTAAACCAGCAGGTTAGAGCCACTATTGATTTATATTTTATCGGCATGGTATTTTTTAAGCCGGGGATGAGTAGGGAAGATTTCAGGGTGAGGTATTAACCGTTGGTTAGTTCATGGTTAATAGATCATAGTTCATGGCCGAAGTGTGGTTGTATTACACCACTCAATCCATTTACGATAATTTGCTATGAACCATCAACTATGAACTTAAAGATCAAAACGACTGTCCCAATGCAATATAAAAACCGGTTAATCTTTTCTCGTTAGGAATCTTCTGACCTACACCATAATCAACACGTACGGCAAGCCCTTTTTCCACATCGAAAAAGTAACGGATGCCGCCGCCATAGTTGGGTTTCAGTTCGGATGTGCTAAAGCTGCTTTTAAAAACTTCGCCTCCGCCAACAAAACCGGCAAATCCAATGCGGTCGCTTAGGCGGTAGCGTAGTTCGGCCTGGCCGGCAACCATGTTACGATCGCGGAAACGGCCATTGTAATATCCCCGCATCAACTCATCGCTTCCCAGGTCGGGCAATAAATAAAATGGGGAAGTACTGCCGGTAAGGCTTTGCTCCTGTACATCAAGGCCGAGCACCCATTTAGGCGCCAATAAAAAAAACTGGGAATATTCGATGTTGAAGAAGCCTCCTTTGTAATCGTTATTACCAAACATGCCATGTATAGCCTGGAAATAAGTGTTTACGATGAGTCCTTTGGTGGTATAAGTATTATTGTTCCGGTTATCGAATACAATGGTAGGACCTAAATAGACACTTGGTCCGCCGCCGCGGTTTTCCACGCGCGGATCGGTGTAAAATATGCCTGTTTTATCATCGTCTCTGAATTTGTAATCCCAGGCACCACCGATTATGCCGGCGTACAGGTTATTGGAGATCTTTTTTTCGGCAGTAAAATTTACCTTGAAACGCTTTTGACCAAGCCTATCAGAGTTAGCCTTTAAAGTATTGTTGCCAATACCGTAAAAGTCAAAAGGGAAATTAATGTAGCTGATGCCTGCGGTAAGATGGTAATTGTTTCCGGGAGTCCAATAACTGGTGGTAAGGCTTAAATGGCTTTGGCCTTTGGTAGTTATAGAAGCATAACCAAAAACGTTAGACACGCGCGTATTAAACTTGGACGTATCGGTGTAAAAAGATAGTAAACCGGCGCCGCCAACTTCAAGGCCGGTTTCCGGGGCAGAGCTTAATACAGGCAAAATAACAAAACTACTTTTGCGGGTGGTATCTTTATCAAAATACATTCGCTTTACAATGCGGGAGATTTGTGAAAAGGCACTGGTTGAAAAAGCGCAGACCAGTATTAAGGTAACAAGTTTCTTCATAGATGTTTGTCGTGGCTAATATAACCCATTTTGTTTTATAAGGTTCGGCGAACGGGCATTTTTAAAATTAGGATGACAATACGCTGAGGGGGTAGGGGACAGGATGCTAATTTTAGGTATGAAATGGTTATAAAAAGATAAAGGTTCATTTAAAATTCAATTTAACTAAAATGTCTACTTTTGCGGCTGAAATTTTATTGAAATATTATGAGCACTACAAGAGGACCTATTTCGCAGTTTATTGAAAGAAATTATCTGCACTTTAACGCCGCGGCATTAATGGATGCAGCTAAAGGCTATGAAACACACCTTGAAGAAGGCGGTAAAATGATGGTAACTTTAGCCGGTGCCATGAGTACAGCTGAGCTGGGTATTTCACTGGCCGAGATGATCCGCCAGGATAAAATTGCTATCATTTCATGTACAGGGGCCAACCTTGAAGAGGATATCATGAACCTTGTGGCACACTCACACTACAAAAGGGTGCCTAACTACCGTGACCTGAGCCCCCAGGAAGAGTGGGACCTGCTCGAAAATCACTATAACCGTGTTACCGATACCTGTATCCCGGAAGAAGAAGCTTTCCGCCGTTTGCAAAAACACATTCATAAAATCTGGAAAGATGCTGATGACAGTGGCGAGCGCTATTTTCCGCATGAGTACATGTACAAAATATTATTGAATGGCGAGCTGGAGCAATACTATGAAATTGATCCTAAAAACTCATGGATGCTGGCTGCTGCCGAAAAGAACCTGCCTATCGTAGTACCAGGCTGGGAAGACTCAACCATGGGCAACATCTTTGCTTCATACGTAATTAAAGGTGAGCTTAAAGCATCAACCATGAAAAGCGGTATCGAATACATGGCATGGCTGGCCGACTGGTATACTAAAAATTCATCTGGCAAAGGCATCGGCTTTTTCCAGATAGGTGGTGGTATAGCCGGCGACTTTCCGATATGTGTTGTGCCGATGCTTTACCAGGATATGGAAATGCATGATGTACCTTTTTGGAGCTACTTCTGCCAGATCTCCGATTCAACTACTTCATACGGTTCATACTCGGGCGCAGTTCCAAACGAAAAAATAACCTGGGGCAAGCTTGACATCCACACACCTAAGTTTATTGTAGAGAGTGATGCTACGATTGTTGCACCACTTATTTTTGCCTGGTTATTAAAACAATAGATAAAATTTTATAATTAAAGTTGGATAATAATTATTCCCCAAAAATGTCAAATGACATTAATATGCATTTAGCAGCGTTTAAACGCAGTTTTTTGTCTATTTAGAACGATTATAAATTATAGGTTGGTGTCATTTATGTGTCACCGATAGTGTATAAAATTATACTTTTGTGCCTGTAATTATCCGATGAAACATACATCTTACAACAGTTTCAATCATTAATATAAAAATTATTTAGCATAAATACACTGTATGAGAAGTTTCTCATTGATTCTTAAACAATTCTCAAGGTCGGTTTTACTGATTGCCGGGTTTGCTTTTTGGAGTTTATCAACTGCGTACGCGCAAACTGACGCTGCTAAAGGCGAGGCCATTTTCAAATCAAAATGTACTACCTGTCACAAAATCGACACCCGTTTAATTGGTCCGGCATTAGGCCCGCAGCTTACTCAAGAAACCGACGATAAATATCTTATCCAGTGGATTCAGAATAACCAGGCGCTGATTGCTGCTAAAAACCCTAAGGCACTCAAAATTTATAATGAGTATAACCAGTCGGGCATGACCGTATTCGCTGACCTTAGCGATGCCGACGTAGGCAACATTATTACCTACGTTCGTACTACCTGGAAGGACATGCAGGCAAAACCTGCTGGTGGTACTACCGCTGCTCCGGGTGCGAAAGTTGAAAGTGGCCCAAGTGATATGGTTGTTTACGGTTTGATCGGTATCATCATTATCGCCTTCATCGTTATCCTGGTACTAAACAGGGTAGTAGGTTCTTTAGAGCGCATTTTGCTTAAAAACAAAGATCTTATTATTGAGGACGAGGTTGTTACTCCGGAAGGTGCCGTAGCGGTTGATGCTAAAAAGGAATTTATCACTAAGATCCTTAAAAACAAAAAACTGGTATTCTTTATATTGGTTGCCGGTACTGTTGCAATGTGCAGCTGGGGTTGGGTTACTTTATGGAACACCAATGTTCACCAGGGTTACCAGCCGGTGCAACCTATTAAATACTCGCACGAGTTACACGCCGGTATCATGAAAATTGATTGCCAGTACTGTCACTCAGGTGCATACAAGTCAAAAAATGCTTCTATCCCTTCATTAAACGTGTGTATGAACTGCCACAAGGTTGTTAAAACCGAATCGGAAGAGATTCACAAGATTTATGACGCTTTGGGTTACGATCCAAAAACACAGAAGTATGACAGCACCGCGGCTAAACCAATTCAGTGGGTACGTATCCACAACCTGCCCGACCTGGCTTACTTTAATCACTCACAACACGTAAAAGTTGGCGGTATTAAATGTCAGCAGTGCCACGGCCCGGTACAGGAAATGAAAGAGGTTTACCAATACTCTCCGCTTACCATGAAATGGTGTATCCAATGCCACAAACGTACCGAAGTTAACGGTAAAGGCAATGCTTACTATGACAGCATCCTGGCTGCACACGATAAGATCAAGAAAGGTGAGAAAGTTACAGCCGCCGTATTGGGTGGTATCGAGTGCGGTAAGTGTCACTATTAATAAAAAGAATTTAGCATTACAGTTTATACAGCTTAAATGGACAGCAATAAAAAATACTGGAAAGGTTTAGAAGAACTAAACAGAACACCAGAATTTGTTGAGAAAAATAAGAACGAATTTGCAGAGCCAATTCCTATCGAGGAAGTGCTTAGCGGATCTGGTTTATCAGCTAAAACTCCCCGCCGCGACTTTTTAAAAGCGCTTGGTTTTGGTGTTGGTGCGGTTACATTGGCAGCTTGTCAGAAAGTGCCGGTGCATAAATCAATTCCGTACCTGATCAAACCTGAAGAGGTTACCCCGGGTGTGGCTAACTATTACTCTTCAAGCTACGAAGGCCAGGCTATTTTGGTTAAAACCCGAGAAGGTCGCCCTATCAAAGTAGAAGGTAACCCTAACGACGTGTTTTCAAAAGGTGGTTTAAGCGCCCAGGCCCAGGCTTCGGTACTTGACCTGTATGATGTTAACCGTTTAAAAGACCCTAAGTTAAAAGGTGTCGAAGCAGGTTGGGCTGAGGTTGATGCTTATGTAATGAAAGAGCTTGCAGCTGTTGCTGCATCAGGCAAAGGTATCCGTTTGGTTACTTCAACTGTATACAGCCCTTCAACCTTAGCAGTTATTGCCGAATTCATCGCTAAATACCCTACTACAAAACATATCAATTATGATGCGGTTTCCTACACCGGTATCATTCAGGCTAATCAAAACAGTTTTGGTAAAGCAGTATTGCCTCACTACAATTTTGATAAAGCCGATGTAATTGTGAGCTTTGGTGCTGATTTCTTAGGTACATGGATCTCTGGAGAAGAATTTACCCGTCAGTACGTTTCAAACCGTAACAGCAAATCGCTGGCCAACAAAAAAATGTCTCGTCACATTCAGTTTGAAACTGGTATGAGCATGACCGGTACTAACGCCGATGCCCGTATCACTACCAAACCATCTGAAATTGGCGTTGCATTAATAAACCTTTACAATGCAATCTCTGGTACTACTTTACCTGGTTCAAAAGCAACCGGAAGCAAAAAAGTTGATACCGCTATCCAGTTAGCCGCTAAAGAATTAGTAGCAGCTAAAGGAAAAGCATTGGTTGTTTCAGGTTCAAACGATGTTGCTACACAAGTATTGGTAAACGCTATCAACTCCTTATTAGGTAGCTACGGTACTACTATCGATTTGGATAACCCATCAAAACAATACGCTGGTAATGATGCTGCATTTGTTGAGTTTGTAAGCGAAGTAAAACGTGGTGATGTTGGTGCGGTATTATTTTTGAATGCTAACCCTGCTTACGATTACTACAAAAATGATGAGTTTAAAGCAGCGTTGAAAAACGTTCGTTTAACAGTATCATTTGCTGATCATGCTGATGAAACAGCTTTATTAGCTACAGTTAACGCTCCAAACCACCATTACCTGGAAACATGGGGCGATGCTAATGCTGTTGAAGGTTACTACACTGTAATACAGCCAACAATTAACCCGGTTTATAATACCCGCCAGGCAGAGCACAGCTTACTGGTTTGGATGGAAAACCCAATAAAAGATTACTACACTTACGTACGCAAAACCTGGGATTCAGGCTTGTTGGCAAAAGGCGGCTTGTCTGGTCAAAAAGGCTGGGAAACCTTGTTGCAAACAGGTATGGTGATAGCAGCTCCTGCTACAGCGGGTGCTTACAGCTTTAGCCTTGACCTTGCCGGCGTAACGCAAAAAATATTAACCCAAAGCAAAGCTGTTACTGCAGATGGTGACAAATTTGAGTTACAACTTTATGTAAGCCAGGCTATAGGTGATGGTAAACGTGCCAACAACCCATGGTTGCAGGAACTTCCTGATCCGGTTTCAAAAGTTACCTGGGATAACTTTGCTGCCATGTCAATTTCTGATATGAAGAAATTGAAACTGGAAGAAGGTGATGTGATCAAAATTGAAGCTAACGGTTATTCGGTTGAGTTACCGGTATTAGCCCAGCCTGGTCAAACTCAGGGAACTTTATCTGTTGCTGTAGGCTATGGCCGTACAAATGCTGGTCCGGTTGGTAACAACGTTGGTAAAAATGCTTTCCCATTCTTTAGCTTAAGTAATGGTACTTTCCAAACTGCTGCTGTAGCGTCATTTAAATCGGCTGGTTACAAATCGCCGCTTGCACAAACACAAACCCACCACTCGTACGAGGGCAGGAGCGTGATCCGCGAGGCTACTTTTGTTGAATACAAAAAGAACCCTGCTGCAGGAAGCGGTAATGAGCACGGTCGTAAAGATTACAACGCCGAATCGCTTTGGGATAACCATGATCGCCCTGTTTATGACTGGGTAATGGCTATCGACCTTAACGCTTGTACCGGTTGCGGTGCTTGTGTGGTTGCATGTTCTGCAGAAAATAACATCCCGGTTGTAGGTAAAGATGAGGTTTCACGTCGTCGTGAAATGCACTGGATCCGTATCGACCGCTACTATAGCTACAATGACCATGGCAACAGCGAAGAAGCAGTTACCAAAGAAAAGGAAATTGATAAGCTTGAGAACTTTGACAATGTATCGGTTGTTCACCAGCCAATGCTTTGTCAGCACTGTGACCACGCACCTTGCGAAACTGTGTGCCCGGTATTAGCTACCGTTCACTCGTCTGAAGGTTTAAACCACATGGCTTACAACCGTTGCGTAGGTACACGTTATTGCGCTAACAACTGTCCGTTCAAAGTACGTCGCTTTAACTGGTTCAACTACTGGAACGATGCACGTTTTGATAACTACCTGCAGGGTGAGCATACACAATTAGTACTTAACCCGGATGTGGTTACACGTTTCCGTGGTGTTATGGAAAAATGCTCAATGTGTATCCAACGTATCCAGGCTGGTAAACTGAAAGCTAAAATTGAAAAACGCCCGCTTAAAGATGGCGAAATCAAAATGGCTTGTCAGCAAACATGTTCTGCCAACGCTATCGTATTCGGTAACAGGAATGATCCTAACTCGGAAGTTTCAAAAGCACTTGCAAGCGAAAGAACTTACTACGTGCTTGAAGAACTTAACGTACAGCCAGGTATTGGTTACCAGACAAAAGTTAGAAATATAATAGAAACTGAAGCTCAGGCATAAATTTTTATATACAGAGATTAAGATATATGGCATCTCATAGTGAATCAATAATAAGGGAACCGTTAATTACGGGTAAGGACATCACGTATGCAAAAATTACGAATGATGTATTACGCCCTGTAGAAAATATGCCGGGTAAAGCCTGGTGGATCGGCTTTAGTGTAGCCTCGCTTGGCGCCTCGCTTTGGGTTTTCGCAATCAGCTGGACCTTCTGGTTCGGTTTGGGCGAATGGGGCCTGAACAAAACAGTAGGATGGGCCTGGGACATTACCGGTTTCGTATGGTGGGTAGGTATCGGTCACGCCGGTACACTGATCTCGGCGGTATTGTTATTGTTCCGTCAAAATTGGCGTAACTCTATCAACCGCTCGGCCGAAGCGATGACAATCTTCGCGGTAATTTGTGCGGCTACTTATATCGCCGCTCACATGGGCCGCCCATGGATGGCCGTTTATTCATTACCGTTGCCAAACCAGTACGGTTCATTGTGGGTAAACTGGAACTCACCTCTGATCTGGGACGTATTTGCGATCTCAACATACTTCTCGGTTTCATTGGTATTCTGGTACACAGGTTTATTGCCTGATATCGCTACCATCCGTGACCGTGCACAAGGTATCCGCCGCCGTATCTATTCGGTATTGTCATTCGGCTGGACAGGTTCAGTTAAAACCTGGCAGCGTTTTGAAACAGTATCATTGATCCTGGCAGGTGTTTCAACCCCACTGGTACTTTCGGTACACACCATCGTATCAATGGACTTTGCAACTTCACTGGAACCAGGATGGCACACTACCATCTTCCCTCCATACTTCGTTGCGGGTGCGATCTTCTCGGGTTTCGCCATGGTACAAACCCTGTTGCTTATCGCACGTAAGGTTTTAGGCTTGGAAAACTATATCACCATGTTCCACATCGAATCGATGAACAAGATCATCATGTTAACAGGTTCGATAGTAGGTGTGGCTTACTTAACAGAGTTGTTCATCGCTTTCTACTCACAAAACGAGTATGAGCAATATGCTTTCGCAAACCGTATCGCCGGTCCGTACTGGTGGGCTTACTGGAGCATGATGACCTGTAACGTAATTACCCCGCAGTTGTTCTGGTTCAAAAAGATCCGTACCAACATTCCGTTGTCATGGGTACTGTCAATCGTGGTTAACATCGGTATGTGGTTTGAGCGTTTCGTAATTATCGTTACCTCGCTGCACCGCGACTTTATACCATCAAGCTGGGCTATGTTCTATCCAACCTGGGTTGACGTGAGCGTGTTCATCGGTTCAATCGGTGTGTTCTTTACCATGTTCCTGTTGTTCATCAGGGTATTACCTTCAGTGGCTATGGCCGAGGTGAAATTACTGTTGAAGAGCTCAAGCGAGCAGGCCAAGAAGAAACTTATGGACGAAGGCCATGTTGTACCTGCCGAAGCAGAATTTTACATCGCTTCGCTGGAGAAATTTGATAGTGTTGAACAGTCTGAATACTTAAAAGCATAATACTAATGAGTAGCACTAAATATATATTAGGCGTTTTTGATGATCCCGATGATATGATGCATGGGATTGATAAGCTGCAAAAGAACAGCGTACCTATTTATGACGTTTATACGCCTATGCCTATCCACGGTATTGAGGCTAAATTGAACATTAAGGATTCGCGTTTAGGTTATGCAGCATTTATGTTCGGTTGTTTGGGCGGTACCATTATGTTCAGCATGGTTTATTATATGCTTGTTCATGATTGGCCTATCAATATCGGTGGTAAAAACTTCTTTGCTATCCCGGATTTTATCCCGGTTACATTTGAGTGGACGGTATTATGGACTTCATTTGGTATGACCTTTACTTTCTTCTTCGCAAGTCACCTTTTCCCGGGCCGCGCGCCAAGGGTAATGGACCTGCGTGCAACTGATGATAAGTTTGTAATAGCAATCAATGCTAAAGGAAACATTTCTCACGATGATATAACTAATTTACTAAAAGAAGCGGGCGCTACAGAAGTTAAGCATAACGACAGAAAATATGTTAGCTATGAATAAAATTAAAATATTAGGAACAATTGTTACTATTATCGCTGCTTCGATAGTTTTTACATCGTGCAAGGATAAAAGGAGTACCGGCTGGGAGTATGCACCTAATATGTACGAGCATTTGGCATACGATCCGGATCAGAAAAATAATAATTTTAAAGATGGTAAAACCGCTCAGTTACCACCTGCCGGAACTATCCCGGTTGGCTTTACCAAATTTGATTATCCAAATACCAAAGAAGGTTATGAATTAGCCAGTGTTGAGGTTAAATCTGTACTGGCACAAACTCAGGCTAATTACGCCGAAGGTAAGATTTTGTTTGAGCACTTTTGCTCACCTTGCCATGGTGTTAACGGTCAGGGTGACGGTTTAGTGGTACAGCACGGTTATCCGGCTCCTCCATCATATTCAAAAGGCCAGTCATCACGCGGTGGTAACATGAAAGACCTTACAGACGGTAAAATTTATCATACCATTACTTACGGTGTAAATGCTATGGGTTCATACGCTTCTCAGCTTGCTCCCGAAGAACGCTGGAAAGTGATCATGTATGTTCACCATTTACAAACCTTATAAGAAAAAGATATTAATGAAGACTCATAATAATTTTGACGGGCAATACGAATTTGTCGGCAAAGCCAAAACATGGAGCTTAATATGCATCGTGATTGGTTTGGTTGCCATACTTGGTGGCTTTGCGCTTGGCTACGCTGAGCGTACCTTTGCCAACCTGTTGCTAATGACCTATTACTTTGCAGCGGTTTGTATGTGCGGTATTTTCTTTTGCGCCGTGCAATATGCAGCACAAGCTGGTTGGTCTGCATCAATGATCAGGATTCCACAAGCTTTTGGTAAAGTTTTGCCGATAGCAGCAATTACTCTTATTGTGGTAGTTATCGCAGGGTTTTCATTAACACATACAGTAACCAATGAAGAAGGTAAGCAGGTTGTAGCTCCTTACCTGTACAAAATTTGGGCTGCTGCCGGTGTTACTGATCCTCATAACGAAAATTACAACGCCATTATAGCTGGCAAAGCCGGTTACATGAATAAAGTTGGATTTATAATCCGTTTAATTTGCTTCCTTGGTTCATATTGCATATTTGGTCGTTTATTGGCTAAATATTCAGAAGCGGAAGATGATTTGGGCGGCATGTTCTACTACAAAAAGAGCTTTAACATGTCATGCTTATTCTTGGTGATCTTTGGTTTTACTACACCAATATACGCTTTCGATACCATCATGTCTTTAGAAGCAGAATGGTTCTCAACTATGTTTGGTTGGTATAACTTCGCAGCAATGTGGGTTAGCGGTTTATCTGTTATTACACTTACATTAATCAGGTTAAAACGTATTGGTTACTTTGAATGGGTTTCAGAAGATCATATGCATAGCTTAACCAAGTTTATCTTCGGTTTCTCTATCTTCTGGACTTACGTATGGTTTGCTCAGTTCTTGTTGATTTACTATGCTAACATGCCTGAGGAAACAGTTTACTTCTTTAAACGCTGGGAGCCTGAGTTTAAACCTTGGTTCTGGATCAACATCGTAGTAAATTTCCTTACTCCTTTATTAGTGTTGATGTCACGTGACTCTAAACGTATCTATCGTACTGTTGAGATTATGTGTATTATCCTGATTGTTGGTCACTGGTTAGATTACTTTATGATGATCATGCCTGGTACAGTTGGCCCAACTTCATCGTGGTTAACTGAGATTGGCCCGATTGAGATAGGCGTGTTCTTAGGTTTCGGAGGTTTATTTACCTTCACTGCGATGACAGCTTTAACCAAGTTCAAATCGTTAGTTCCTAAAAAACACCCGTTCTTACAGGAAAGCCTTCATCATCACATATAATAATTATTACATTTGCACCATATACAGAATACCAAACAGCTTACTAAAATGGGATTCAGAAAACTAATAAATTCTAAAAAACTACTATCGTTCTTCGCTGCGTTTATGCTCCTGGGCACAAACCTGCTGATGGCGCAAACTGCGGCAGGTGCTGCTCCGGGCCAGGAAGAGGCCCCTAAGGTTGACTGGACCGGGATTGCGTATTATGTGCTTATATTTTTCCTGATCTGCTTAGGCGTTGCCATTGTTGGTAAAATCCTCAAGATCTACGATCTTACTTTAAAGATGCAAGGCAAAAAAGGCATTAAGTGGAATACCGTGATGGCTGTAATTTGTATTGTTTTCCTTTTTGTAGGTTTATACGGTGCTTACTGGTCATTTACCGAACAGGGCAGTATGACATTACCTGAAGCCGCTTCGGCTCATGGCGTTAAAATAGATGAGATGTTTACAGTCACTACTGTTTTAACAATGATAGTATTTTTTGTTACCCAGATCCTGCTGTTTACATTCCTGTTCCAATACCGTCATTCCGATAAACGTCGTGCACACTTCCTGCCTCACAATAATACCATTGAGAAAGTTTGGACAATTGCACCAGCCATCGTTCTGACTATCCTGGTTGTGTTTGGTTTTTTTACCTGGCAGAAGATCATGAACAGCGAAAATCTTAAAGATGATATCAATATCGATGTAACCGGTCACCAGTTTGCCTGGGAATTGCGTTACCCTGGTAAAGATGGTGTATTAGGCCCCAAAGATTTCCGTTTGGTTACAGGCGCTAACTTGTTAGGTGTTAACTTTAAAAAGAAAAGCAGTTTTGATGACTTGAAGGTTGATACTATGTATCTGCCGGTTAACAAATCAATCAGGCTGAATATCCTTGCACAGGACGTGATCCATAGCGTTTATATGCCCCACTTCAGGGTTCAGTTGAACGCGGTACCTGGTTTACCAACCTTCTTTAAATTTACCCCGACTATTACTACCGCAGAAATGCGTACCAAATTAGACGACCCTAAATTTGAATATACCCTTTACTGCAACAAAATATGCGGTGGAAGCCATTACAACATGCAAAAAGTTGTACGTGTTGTTTCTGAAGCCGAATATCAGTCATGGCTGTCAAGGCAAAAGCCTTACCTCAATGATGCTTTAAGAAAAGAGCTTCATTTTGCGGCAGCAAACAACGAGCAAAGCGGTGCTTCAACAAATAGGTTAGCGTTAAATAATTAATAAAGATAAGAAATAGAGATATGTCAACATTAGCAGTTCACGACCACGCAGGAGCCCACCACGACGAACACGGTCACGAACACCATCATGACCAATCATTCCTGTCTAAATATGTATTTAGCATGGACCACAAGATGATTGCCAAGCAATTCCTGATTACAGGTATTACGATGGCGGTTATCGCAATGATTTTGTCAATCCTGTTTAGGATCCAGCTTGCTTACCCTGATAAAACATTCCCGCTGTTAACAACTTTGTTGGGTCGTTTTGCACCTAACGGTCGTATCAGTCCCGATTTTTACCTTGCTTTGGTTACCATACACGGTACTATCATGGTATTCTTCGTACTAACTGCCGGGTTGAGCGGTACTTTTGCCAACTTATTAATTCCATTGCAGGTAGGTGCACGTGATATGGCTTCGCCTTTCATGAACATGCTTTCATACTGGTTCTTCTTTTTAGCCAGCGTTATCATGTTGTCATCTTTCTTTGTACAAAAAGGCCCTGCCAGCGGTGGCTGGACAATCTATCCGCCATTATCTGCATTGCCAAAAGCAATGCCGGGTTCAGGCGAGGGTATGACCCTTTGGCTGATCAGTATGGTACTGTTCGTTGCATCATCATTAATGGGTGGTATCAACTACGTAAGTACTGTATTAAACATGCGTACAAAAGGCATGGACCTTTGGAAAATGCCATTAACTATCTGGGCTTTATTCCTTACTGCTATATTAGGTATCCTTGCATTCCCGGTTTTAGTTGCTGGTGTAGTATTGTTGATATTTGACCGCAGTGTTGGTACAAGCTTCTATTTATCTGATATCGTATTAAACGGCGTACAGCAACCATTTGAAGGTGGTAGCCCGATCCTGTTCCAGCACTTGTTCTGGTTCCTTGGTCACCCGGAAGTATATATCGTTATTATGCCTGCGATGGGTATCTCATCTGAGGTAATGTCGGTAAACTCACGTAAACCAATCTTTGGTTACCACGCGATGGTTTACTCTCTAATCGGTATCACGGTATTATCGTTTATCGTATGGGGCCACCACATGTTTGTTACAGGTATGAATCCATTCCTGGGTGGTGTGTTCATGATCACTACTTTGATCATTGCGGTTCCATCAGCAGTAAAAACATTCAACTGGTTAGCTACACTTTGGCGCGGTAACATCAGGTTTACGCCTGCTATGTTGTTCGCTATCGGTATGGTGTCGTTCTTCATCTCTGGTGGTTTAACGGGTATCTTCCTGGGTAACGCTACTTTGGATATCAACTTACATGATACTTACTTTGTGGTTGCCCACTTCCACCTGGTAATGGGTTCGGCTGCTATATTTGGTATGCTTGCGGGTGTTTACCATTGGTTCCCTAAAATGTTCGGCCGTATGATGGACGAGAAATTAGGCTACCTGCACTTTTGGTTGACATTTATCTGTGCTTACCTGGTATTCTTCCCAATGCACTTTATGGGTCTTGACGGTGTGCCACGTAGGTATTATGCCTTCACCGAATTTGCTTCAATGCAAAAATGGTTAACCATCAATACATTTGTAACCTGGGCTGCTATTATCGCCGCACTTACCCAATTTGGTTTCCTTTATAACTTCTTTGTATCTATCTTCAAAGGACAAAAAGCAACTCAAAACCCATGGGAGTCAAATACACTTGAATGGACTACTCCTGTTGAGCACTTACACGGCAACTGGCCGGGCGAAATTCCAACCGTTTATCGTTGGCCATATGATTACAGCAAACCAGGTGCAGAAGAGGATTATATCCCTCAAACTGTTCCTTACTCGCAAACTATGAGCTCAAACCTTCCGCACGATTTTGAAGATAATCCTGCAGGTTTGGAAGAACTTAATAAGTTTACAAGTACGCTGAAAGCAAACGAACAAGTAAAATAAATTAATACTTATCTGATCTTTTAGGGTACCGGTTAAGTCTTAAGTCGGAAGTTTTGAGTCCTAAGTTAAGCAGCTTTGAACTTAAAACTTAGAACTTCCGACTTAACAAGGTACCCTAAATTTTTAGAACTATTTAGATGAGCACAGCCGGAAAAAATAGGTTTCAAAAGATCAATATTACAACCATTGTTCTGCTCTTTGTTTTGATTCTTGCCGGTGGTGTTGTGCGTAGCTCAGGTTCAGGCATGGGATGTCCAGACTGGCCAAAATGCTTCGGAAGGTATATTCCGCCTACTGATATTAGTGATCTGCCTAAAGATTATAAACAGAAATACGTAGCCAAACGGGTTGAAAAGAACCAGCGTTTTGCAAAAACACTTGATGTATTTGGTTACAGTGATCTGGCAAAACGAATCCGCGAAGATCGTTCTATCCTTGTGCCTGAGGAGTTTAATGCAGGCAAAACATGGACTGAGTATATCAACCGCCTTATTGGTGCTTTATCTGGCTTTTTTCTTTTGCTTTCGGTTGTTTTTTCATTCAGCTACTGGAAAACGGATAAGAGGATAGCCATCCTGAGTATTTTTAATCTGGTGCTTGTGGGGTTTCAGGCGTGGTTAGGCTCAATCGTGGTATCTACCAATTTGATTGCCTGGATTGTTACCGTACACATGCTTTTAGCGCTGGCTATCTTAGCTATTTGTATTTACACTTATCATGTAGCGCGGATTTCGGGTAAAAGTACTTCAGGGTCGTCACCTTTGGTTTACGTTATAACGCTTGCTGCACTGTTTGTAAGTATTCTGCAAATTGCTTTCGGAACCGAGGTACGTGAGAAAATAGATGCGGTTGCCAATCATTTTCAGGGAGGTTACCGTAAAGATTGGATCACTAATGCCGGCGAGATATTTCAACATCACAGGGATATAGCCATTTTGGTGTTGATATTGAACGTTGCTTTGTTTGCTTTGATCCGTAAAGGCTTTAACAGGCATTCTATTCAGCAGCAGCTGATGAGTTTTACATTTTTAATGATCACGTTGCAGATTGTTACCGGGATCTTGTTATCATATCTCGCATTGCCGCCTGTTGCCCAGGCTGCACATATTGTATTGGCGAGTTTAATATTTGGGGCACAGTTTTATTTGCTTTTGAATTTATTTCAGGGTGTTAAGGGTAGGGAGGTAAGCAGATGAAATGGGCTGATTTTTCAAAATTGATCAAAACAAGACTTACTACCTTGGTGGTATTTTCGGCGTCGATATCATTTTTAATCGGATGTCGCGCAAATGGCCATATTGTTTGGATTGATTGGGTAAAGCTTATTATAGGTGGTTTCCTGGTTACATCGGCAGCCAATGCCTTTAACGAAATCATCGAAAAAGATTTGGATAGGCTGATGAAGCGTACTATGGACAGGCCAATCCCTTCAGGCAAAATGACCACGGGGCAGGCATTAGTATTAGGTTTAGGCATGGGCATGGCCGGCACTTACTTGTTAGGCAGCTTAAACCTGTTAACCGGCTTACTATCTGTATTTTCGATTTTATTGTATGCATTTGCGTATACGCCTTTGAAACGCAAATCGGGTATTGCAGCAGTTTTTGTTGGCGCTATCCCCGGAGCATTGCCGCCGCTTATAGGCTATGTAGCTGCGCAGGTTCACGGTAGGATAGACGAAATAGCTTTAATCTTATTCTCTATCCAGTTTATCTGGCAGTTTGTTCATTTCTGGGCTATTGCTTGGGTTTTGGATGATGATTACAAGCTCGCAGGTTTTCGCTTGTTGCCGTCAGGTAAAAGAGATTTAACAAGTGCGGTAATTACGTTTATATTTGCCATCGTTTTAGTACCCGTAAGTTTATTGCCAACCTTTTACGGTTATGGTGGTTACTGGGTAGGCGGTGTATCGCTGATATGCAGCTTAATATTTTTATATCAGTCATTTATGCTGTTACGTACCCGGCAAATACCCGAGGCTCGTAAATTAATGTTCGGCTCGTTTTTTTACCTGCCGGTAGTTCAGATAATGTTTTTAGTAGATTTTATAGTTAAGTGAGATGATGGCAAGGATGGAACAAGATAACGACAGGCTGAACCTTGGTGCCAAAAAGTTTAATATGTGGATCTTCATATTCACATCATTTATGCTTTTTGCAGCTTTTACCAGCGGCTTTATCGTTTATTCGGGAGGCAGCGGGCACGGTTTAAATGTGATCATGCCGCAGTCGTTTTTGTATAGCACTATTGTTATAGTGTTAAGCAGCGGCTCGTTGTTTTTAGCGTCAAAGGCTGCCAAGGCGTTGCAGTTTGACAAACAGAAGCTGTATTTATGGATCACATTGGGCTTAGGGCTGGCTTTTTTTGCCTTACAGATCTATGCCTGCTATGTGTTAACCTTCAAAATGCAGATCTATTTTGTTGATCCTAATGCTTCACGCTCCTTTGTTTATGTTTTTGTTGGCGCGCATTTGGTACACATTTTTGCGGCGCTGTTATTGCTAATAAATACACTTATAGGTACATACCGTAATATCCCCCAGGTAAAGAATATGTTTAAGATGGAATTAACTTCCATTTTCTGGCATTTTCTCGATATTATATGGATTTATCTCTATGTTTTTTTACTTTTGAATCATAATTAATACACCCATAGATTAGTACAGATGAGTACAACAGTTTCACAAATTGACGAAGTAAAAACTTCGCCCTGGTCGGGAGGAAGATCCCCGTTCAACGTGGAGTACGGAAAAATAATGATGTGGTTTTTCCTCCTTTCGGATGCATTTACCTTTTCATCGTTATTGATAGCTTACGGTTCATTGCGTTTCAGCGCAAGCGTATGGCCAGGTGCGGATAAGGTTTTTCAATCAGTACCCGGATTAGTTGATCACGGTGCACCATTGGTGTTTGTGGGTTTAATGACCTTCATCCTCATTGCAAGTTCTGTTACTATGGTATTGGCTGTAGAGGCGGGCCATCGTAATGCTAAAAAAGAGGTAGTAGGTTGGATGATAGCTACAGTGATAGGCGGTTTCATGTTCCTTGGTTGCCAGGCTTTGGAATGGGGACATTTACACCATGAAGGTTTCTGGTGGGGAAGTGTTCCGCCTGCCGAAGAACTTAAAAAGTTATTTACCGGCGGCACCGAAGCTGTGCAACATATGACTTCGCAGGAGTTTGCTAACTTGTTCTTTACCATCACAGGTTTCCACGGTTTCCACGTATTTACAGGTGTTATTATCAACATTATTATTACAGTAAACGTGTTAATGGGCACATACGAAAAACGAGGCAGTTATTTAATGGTTGAAAAGGTTGGTTTGTACTGGCACTTTGTAGACCTTGTTTGGGTATTCGTATTTACATTCTTTTACTTAGTTTAAAAATATTTATCATATGTCAGCAGAATCGCACGAAATTCATCACGATGGTGATCATGAAACCATGAGCAGAAAGCGGATATGGCAGGTTGCAGGTATCTTAACTGTTATTACCTGTATCGAATTCTTTATCGCGCTTGTATGTGTGCCTAAAGGAATTCTTCCGATACAGTATGCCAATCCTGTATATATCGTTTTAACCTTGCTTAAAGCATTTTATATAGTTGCATATTTCATGCACTTGAAGTTTGAGAAAATGGGTCTCATATTGTCAATAGCAATTCCGGTAATATTTATAATCGGTTTAATCCTGGTACTTACAAACGAAAGCCACCACTGGGTTGACCTGAGGTAATGAACAAGGCTTCTATATTAAAAAAGATCCTGATCCTGGTACTCATATTAGCGGTACCGGGATTTTTATATTATTTACTTACCGCTAAAGGTAAAAACAGGTATAAGCCCCTCGCTGTTTTTGGGCCAAAGGTGGTTGCCAAAACAGGTCATAAATTTCACGGCAAGTACATTCCTGATACCATTTACCACACCATTCCTGATTTTAAACTTACCGATCAGGAAGGAAAGCCGGTTACACTGAACACACTGAAGGGAAAGATTTTTGTAGTTAATTTCTTTTACGCTAACTGCCCTACGGTTTGTCAAACCATCAACAAAAACATGAGCTGGCTGGTGGGTACGTATTACAAAAACAAGATGGTTTACTTTTTAACCATCACAGTTGATCCGGAACATGATACTCAGGAAGTATTAAACAAATACCTGCAAACATTTAAGCCCGAATCAAACCGCTGGCTGATGTGCGGTGGTGATACTTCATCTGTTTACAATTTTGCCCGTAATGGCCTCTATGTAAATGCTGCAAAAGCCGGTAACGACTTTGTTTACAGCGATGATTTTGTACTGGTTGATCAGGAACACCGGATTCGTGGATATTACAAAGCAGCGGTAACACCAGAGGTAAACCGCCTTAACGATGAGATAAAAGTGTTGATAGCCGAAGAGCTTCGTAAAGTTGATAAGCCGTTATATTAATTTGCCATGAGTGATAAATTTATAATCCGCTTTGTTGCGGGTGTTACCATATTTGTAATTGCAGTAGTTGTTTTGTTAAACAGGCACCTGATACCGGGTCCGGCTGTAGCTCCCGCTTTTACACCCTACCTGCCGATGCTTAATGCTGTACTTAACGGCACTTGTACCTTATTGCTTCTTTTGTCGTTATATCAAATTAAACAAGGGAATATAACACTACATAAACGACTTAACATTGTTACGTTCTGTTTATCGTCGTTATTCCTTGTATCGTATATCCTGTTTCATTACCTGATGCGTAACGAGATCGTTTACGGAGATATTAACGGCGATGGGCAGTTGTCAGCAGCAGAAAGGGCATCTGCCGGTTTTTTGAGGACAATATACTTAACCATTTTGACGCCTCATATTATACTTGCAGCAGCTGTTTTACCGTTAATATTATTGAGCTTTTACCGTGGCCTGCAAATGCAGGTTGAAAAGCATCGTAAGCTGGTGCGCTGGGCATTCCCGATATGGCTGTACGTTACCGCGAGCGGTGTGGTGGTTTACTTAATGATTCGCCCGTTTTATCATTTTTAATTTATAATTGGTTAAATTTGTACTTATGAAACAAGGTTTTAAAGTTATCCTTTTTGTACTGGCCCTTGGCCTTATGCTAATTGCCCGTGAACCTGTAAAAGCTCAGTGCGCACAATGCGCTGCTACTGTCGAAACCAACGCTCAAAGCGGTAGTTCAAAAACAAGGGGTTTAAATAACGGGATCCTGTTTTTATTGGGCGCTCCTTATTTTGCTGTAGCATTGGGGGGGTACATCTGGTATAAAAAGTACCGTCGTAAAGATGTTAAGCTTGAGATGCGCGGCGAAAAACTTAATCTGAATTAATAAGCAAGTGCGGGTATTATTTGCCGCTTTTGTAATCTTATAAGATACTTATCGTGTCGCAAACACCAAAGTCATGGGCTATGCTTAAATGTAAATGTCCGCGCTGCAGGCGCGGCGATATGTTTAAGGGTAGCCCTTACAGTTTCTCCAATAAAATAAATCTTAACTGCCCGCATTGTAACCTCTTTTTTGAGATAGAGCCGGGTTATTTTTATGCCGCCATGTACGTTAGTTATGCACTGAATGTTGGCGAGGCCCTCGGGATTGCGTGGCTTACTTATTTGATTACTCATAACCAGGATTCGCCATGGTTATATCTTGGTGCCATAATTTTTGGCTGCTTTGCACTTGCTCCTGTAAATTTCAGATATTCGCGTGTGTTTTTGTTGTATTGGTTATCACCCAAGATACATTACCAAAGCTATTTAGATACCGATGATATACCAGGAAAGTATTGAGTTTTTGAAAGATCTCACCGAAAATAATAACCGCGAATGGTTTGCCGCCAATAAAGAGCGCTACGATAAGGCCCGCGAAAATGTAATTGATTTTACAACCACGGTGCTCGGCAGTGTTCGCAAAATTGAAGCAGGGATGGACGAGAACCTCGATGCCAAAAAATGTGTGATGCGTATTTACCGCGATATACGCTTCAGTAAAAATAAAGCGCCTTATAAAAATAACTTTGGGGTAAGCTTGCCAACCTCGGGCTTAAAAGGCGGCGGTGTTGAGTATTACCTGCATATCCAGCCAGGTAATTCATTTATCGGCGGCGGATATTGGATGCCGGAAGCACCGCATCTGAAAGCCATTCGCCAGGAAATAGATTACAATGCTGCCGATCTGAAAAAGATCATCGATGATAAAGCGTTTGTTAAGCTGTTCGGTGATTTCAGGAAGCAGGAGCAACTTAAATCTGTGCCTAAAGGATATGAACCCGATAATGAAAATATCGACCTGCTGAAGCTTAAAAGCTTTGTGGCCTGGCATAAGCTGGAAGATAGAGAACTTACAACGGCTGGTGCTGAAAAGCTGGTTACTGATGTGTGCGCTATGATCCATCCGCTTAATGTATTTTTGAAGAACGCCATTTCTTAATTCGATATAAACCCCTTAATAACTATGAAAATTAGATATGCATTTTTAGCCGCTGCTGTATGTTTCACAATGTACTCATGCAAGGTAATGTCCCCAAAAGCATACAAAACCCTTGTTGCCGAACGTGACTCTTTAGCTAACCGCACAACAAACCTTGAAGGAGAGCTTGCACAGCTGCAGGCAGATACAGCCCGCCTGCACAACCAGCTTGCCGATCTGCGCAAAAACAACAGTGTATTAAACAGTAACCTGGATGCAACATCGTCAAAAGCTAACGAATTGGCCGCCCGAACCTCAAGACTGGCCGCTGATTTGAAAAAACGTGAAGCCCGTTTAAAGGAAGTAGAAGATATTTTAAAGAAACGTGATGAGGCTACCAACGCATTGAAAGATAAATTGCAAAAAGCATTATTAGGCTTTCAGCAAAGCGGTTTAACGGTAGATATCAGAAATGGCAAGGTTTATGTATCATTAGCTGATAAGTTATTGTTCCCTTCGGGCAGTATTATTATTGACGAGAAGGGTAAGGCGGCATTGAAACAGCTTGCCGTAGTAGTTAACAAGGAAGCAGATATCAATATGGCGGTTGAAGGCCATACAGATGATAAGAAGGTAAAGAACCTTGGCCAGATCAAGGATAACTGGGATTTAAGCGTTCTACGTGCTACCTCGGTAACCCGTTACCTCACCGAAACTGAAGGTGTTGACCCGCACAGGCTTACTGCAACAGGTAAGAGCGAGTTCCAGCCGATAGATGCCTCCGGTACTGATGAAGCCCGCGCAAAGAACAGGCGAATAGAGATCGTGCTTACCCCTAAGCTCGATGAGTTATACAACCTGATCACTAAGTAATAAATGAAGCTCCCGGATGACCGCCGGGAGCTTTTTTGTTTTAGACGTTTTTCTTTCGGTTATTAAGAGGCTGTTTAAATTTTATTTGAGAGGTATGTAGAGACGCATCACATGCGTCTCCTTTAGGACAAGGTGCTTTGTAAGGTAGTAACTCCGGGGATTTGCAAGGGTAGACGCCTGTGATGCGTCTCTACATTCAAAAAACATAAATATTTAAACGACTCCAAAATAAATTTGCAATTATATAAGCGCTTATATAAATTGCATCATGAATTTATATCAAAGTCTCGGTCATTTGGTTTTGGGTAGCCGTTTGAGGCGGTTGAGCGAAGCTTTTTTGGCCGAAATTAATCGTGCTTATCAAACCGCGGGTATCGATTTTGATGCCAGCTGGTTTCCCGTGTTTTATTTACTATCAAAGAATGATGCTTTATCTATCAAAGAATTAAGCGAACAAATAGAGATATCACATCCGGCCGCCAGTCAGTTGATCACTAACCTGAAAAAACGGGGGCTTGTAAGTACTGATACCTGTAGCGACGATGGCAGGCGGCAACTGGTTACGCTCACTGCCGAAGGGCGTGAGTTGCTGATGCAGGTGATACCTGTTTGGGATGCTATCAGCCTTTCGATGGCCGAACTCGTTGCTAAAGACGAAACTGCAAAACAATTACTGCCGGCCATAAGCGCACTCGAAAACACTTTCAGGCAAGCTAAACTGGCTGATAGCATCGTTGAAAAACTGAATACCAATTTAAAACCAGCCGGCAATGACTAATATATTTAATTACGGCACCGACCATCTCACCATAGGTATCTGCCTTGACATAGCGTCAGGCAAAACCAAAGGCATTATTAATAAAGAAGCCGCAGACATGATCAAATCTTCATGGCGCGAGGTTGAAAAGATTGTACACAGCCATCACCCGGTTTATGGCATAAATACCGGCTTTGGCCCGCTTTGCGATACCCGGATTTCGGAAGAAGATACCAGTTTGCTGCAAAGCAATATCCTCAAAAGCCATAGCGTAGGTGTCGGAAAACCCATCCCGCAGGAAATTGCCAAACTCATGATGATTACCAAAGTGCAGGCTTTGGCACAAGGCTATTCGGGTATTGCGCTTGCAACGCTTGAACGGATCATCTGGCATATCGATAATGATATTATCCCGGTAGTTCCCGAAAAAGGTTCGGTTGGGGCTTCCGGTGACCTGGCACCCTTATCGCACCTGTTTTTACCATTAATTGGTTTGGGAGAAGTATTTGAGAATGGCGGGAGGATACCGGCCGAAGAACTTTTAAAGAAGCACGGTTTACAGCCGTTATCCCTTGGCCCTAAAGAAGGCCTTGCCCTTATCAATGGCACACAGTTTATCCTGGCTTTTGCAGCCAAGGCTGTACAACGCCTGGATGATGTTCTGAACCGTGCCGACCTCATCGGTGCCATGTCATTAGAGGGATTGATGGGCTCTATCCGTCCTTTTGATGAGCGGCTGCACCAGATCAGGCCTTTTAAAGGTACAAGGATGGTAGCCCATCGCCTGTTTACTTTGCTTGACGGATCGGAAATCAATTCGTCGCACATCAATTGTGATAGGGTACAGGATCCATATTCGTTGCGTTGTATGCCGCAGGTACATGGTGCATCGCGCAATGCATGGCTGCACCTGAAAGAGCTTACGGAAATCGAACTCAATTCGGTTACCGATAACCCGGTTATTTTTAACGCCGATGATACGATTAGCGGGGGCAATTTTCATGGGCAGCCCCTTGCTTTGCCGCTTGATTATGCAACCACCGCAGCGGCTGAAATTGGTAACATAGCCGACAGGCGTTGCTACTTGATGAGCGAGGGTCGTTACGGTTTGCCCAAACTGCTTACGCATGATGCCGGACTTAATTCGGGCTTAATGATCCCACAGTATACTACTGCTGCCCTCGTTACCGAAAATAAAACCTTGTGTTTCCCCGCCAGTGCCGATAGCGTGCCTACCTCCTTAGGACAGGAAGATCATGTATCCATGGGCTCCATCAGCGGGCGTAAGCTGCACCAGGTAATAGATAACATTGAATACATTCAGGCTATTGAATTGCTTTACGCAGCCCAGGCCATGGATTTCCGCAGGCCGTTAAAATCGACTCCTGTTATTGAAGCTTGCCATCAATTAGTAAGGCGACACGTTGCTTTTATACAGGATGACCGTGTTTTTGCCGATGATATTAACAGCCTCCACAAACTGATTACGGATGGCTCCCTGCTGAAAACTGCAGGTGAAGCTGCTATCGCTCACCAAATAGATTTAAGTCATGACGAGTTCGGAATTTATTAAAACCTATGCTAATCACCCGGTGTATAAAGCGCCGCGTGGTATGCAGCTTCATGCCAAAAGCTGGCAAACCGAGGCCCCGCTCAGGATGCTGCTTAACAACCTTGATGGCCAGGTAGCCGAAAATCCTGATGAATTGGTTGTTTATGGTGGCATTGGCCAGGCCGCCCGCAATCCTGATGCACTTCGTAAAATTATTGAGTTGCTGCTGGAACTTGACGAATATCATTCGTTGCTTATCCAGTCGGGCAAGCCGGTTGGGATTATCCGCAGTCACCCGGAAGCGCCAAGGGTTTTGATAGCCAACAGTAACCTGGTGCCTGCATGGGCCAACTGGGAACATTTTAATGAGCTGCGCGAAAAAGGGCTGATGATGTACGGACAGATGACTGCCGGCAGCTGGATTTATATAGGTACACAGGGCATTTTGCAGGGCACTTATGAAACCTTTGTGGAATGTGGTAACCAACATTTCAAGGGCGACCTGGCCGGAAAACTCATTGTAAGCGCCGGTTTAGGTGGCATGGGCGGTGCTCAGCCATTGGCTGCAACCATGGCGGGCGCTGTATTTTTAGGTGCCGATGTGGATGCATCCCGGATCCAAAAACGGGTTGATACGAAATATATCGACCGGATGACGGATTCATATGATGAAGCTATCGCCTGGGTAAAAGAAGCCATCGCTAAAAAGGAGCCGCTTTCGGTGGGATTAGTAAGCGATGCCGGTGATTTGCTCGAAAAACTATTGAAAGATAATATCATCCTTGATATGCTTACCGACCAAACTTCGGCACATGATCCGTTAAATGGCTATATTCCCAATGGTTTGTCATTAGATGCTGCCGCTGCTTTGAGGAAAAGCGATGCGGTTGAATATAAACGACTTTCGCTAAAAAGTATGGCAAGGCATGTGAGCTTGATGCTGGAACTACAAAAAAGAGGTGCCATAACATTTGATTATGGCAACAACTTGCGCGAGTTTGCGCGGCAGGGTGGCGAAGCTGATGCTTTTAACTTTCCGGGTTTTACGCCGGCTTATATCCGTCCGCTGTTTTGCGAGGGTAAAGGTCCGTTCAGGTGGGTAGCGTTATCCGGCGATCCGGAGGATATTTATGCTACCGATCAGGCGCTGATCGAAGCTTTTCCCGAAAATAAACCTTTGATTACCTGGCTTAAAAAAGCTCGGGAGAAAATTGCTTTTCAGGGCCTGCCTGCCCGCATCTGCTGGCTTGGGATGGGCGAACGTGAAAAAGCCGGACTGATATTTAACGAACTGGTGGCATCCGGCAAAGTAAAAGGCCCGATAGTAATTGGTCGCGACCACCTGGACTGTGGTTCAGTAGCATCGCCCAACCGGGAAACGGAAGCCATGTTAGATGGCTCGGACGCGGTATCCGACTGGCCGTTGCTTAACCTGATGGCCAATGCATCAGGCGGCGCAACCTGGATCTCGTTCCATCATGGCGGCGGGGTAGGCATGGGCTATTCTCAGCACGCCGGCATGGTGGTACTGGCCGACGGCAGCCATCGCGCAGCAACTTGCCTGAAACGGGTATTACATAACGACCCGGCTATGGGTATTTTTAGGCATACTGATGCCGGATATGATAAAGCTGCCGAATGGGCGGATAAGTTTGGGTTGAGAGCTTAAAGCAAAAGTCAAAGACTCAAAGCTTTTATCGAAATATTGTTTATGTCTTCATTTGGTTAAGGAAGCTTTATGCTTTCAGCCTTTTGCATTCAGCTTAAAAAGATGAAAAAACTAATAGGTCCATTCACTCAAATACTGCCTTTAACAGGCTTGCCGCTTAAAGGCGCGCTGAAGGATGAGCAATTGCAGATTGTTACCAACGGCGGCGTATTGGTTGAAGATTGCCTTATATTAGCTGTTGATGATTTTGAAAAGCTCCGTAAAAACCACCCGTCGGTGCAAATAGAAGAAATAACCGGCGATCAGATCTTGCTGCCTGGCTTTGTGGATTGCCATACGCATATCTGTTTTGCAGGTAGCCGGGCTAAGGATTATGCCATGCGCAATGCCGGTAAAAGCTATCTGGAAATTGCAGCCTCGGGCGGCGGGATCTGGGATTCTGTTACGCAAACCCGTTCGGCAGCAGAAACTGAATTAAGCAATTTACTGACGAAACGGATAGCCCGTCATTTGGCAGAAGGCGTAACAACTGTTGAAGTTAAAAGCGGTTACGGTTTGTCGGTAACTGAAGAACTCAAACAGCTAAAAGCTATTCATCAGGCTGCTAACAAAACTCACACTCATATTGTACCAACCTGCCTTGCCGCGCACATTAAACCCAAAGATTTTGATGGTACTGAAAGTGAATATCTGAAGTATCTGTTAAATGATCTGTTGCCAAAGATAAAGCAGCAGGATCTGGCAAATCGTGTTGATATTTTTATTGAGCAAAGTGCTTTTAATACCAGCGATGCGCTGTTTTATTTAAGCAGGGCCAAGCAAATGGGTTTTGAGGCTACCGTTCATGCCGATCAGTTTACAACCGGTGGGAGCGAAGTGGCAGTTAAGGCAAGGGCCGCTTCTGCCGATCATCTGGAGGCCAGCGGCGATTATGAAATAAAATTATTGGCCAATTCAGATACCGTTGCCGTAACTTTACCCGGTGCTTCATTGGGTTTGGGAATGGGGTATGCCCCTACCCGGAAACTGCTTGATGCCGGAGCCTGCCTCGCCATTGCCAGCGACTGGAACCCCGGCTCGGCACCGATGGGCGATCTGCTGATGCAGGCATCAGTAATGGCTGCGGCTGAGAAGTTAAGCACTGCCGAAGTTTTCGCCGGCTTAACCTATCGTGCAGCGCAGGCCTTAAAACTAAATGATCGCGGCGTATTGACCAGAGGCAAGCTTGCCGATATGCAGGCCTATCCTTGTAACGATTACCGCGAAATATTATATCAACAGGGAAAACTAAAACCAGTCCGCGTTTGGACGGCAGAGAATAACGATTAAGCAAGTTTTGCAACTTGCTTAGCTACCAATGAACCATTGAACTAATGACCAAATTAATAGAATGCGTACCCAATTTTAGCGAAGGTGTTAACCTCGATATCATTAAACAGATAACAGATGCAGTTGAATCTGTTGAGGGGGTAAGACTACTCAATGTTGATCCGGGAAAGGCGACTAACCGTACCGTGGTAACTTTTGTGGGCGAACCGGAAAAAGTGATTGAAGCCGCCTATCGTGCCATAAAAAAAGCAGGCGAACTGATTGATATGAGCAGGCAAAAAGGCGAACACCCAAGGATGGGCGCAACAGATGTTTGCCCGCTGATACCGATTAGTAATATCACCATGGAGGAAACTGCTGAATATGCAACGCAGCTTGCCAAACGCGTTGGCGAGGAGTTACAGATCCCGGTTTATTTGTATGAGGCTGCGCAGCCTAACAAAAGCCGGAGTAACCTCTCGGTGATCCGCGCAGGGGAGTATGAGGGTTTTTTCAAGAAGATCAAACAACCCGAGTGGGCACCCGATTTCGGCTCGGCGGAGAACGATGTTAAGCGCGGGGCAACTGTAATTGGGGCACGTGATTTTTTAGTTGCTTATAATGTTAACCTGAATACTACATCCGTCCGCAGGGCAAATTCTATCGCTTTTGACGTGCGTGAAGCCGGCCGTACCCTGCGTGAGGGTGATCCGATCAATGGTAAAATAGTATATGACGAAAATGGTAAGGCCAAAACTATTCCCGGTTCATTAAAGTCGGTAAAAGCTATCGGTTGGTATATTGAGGAATATGGCGTTGCCCAGATCTCGATGAATTTGACCAATATTAATATTACCCCGGTGCATAAGGCTTTTGATGAAGTGTGTGATAAAGCTGCCGCGCGCGGCATCAGGGTAACAGGCAGCGAGCTTGTAGGCCTGATACCGTTGAAAGCGATGCTTGATGCGGGCAAATATTTTTTAGAGAAGCAGCAGCGTTCTGTAGGTGTAAGCGAAAAAGAACTGATCAGGATAGCTATTAAATCAATGGGACTGGATGAACTTTCGCCGTTTAAGCCGGAGGAACGCATTATTGAATATTTACTAAAAGATAAGGCCGACAGTAAACTTATTAACATGAGCCTTACCGACCTGGCCGATGAAACTGCAAGCGAAAGCCCAGCGCCGGGTGGTGGTTCGATTTCAGCCGCTGTTGGTGCTTTAGGCGCATCGTTGGCTACAATGGTGGCTAACCTGAGTTCGCATAAAAAAGGCTGGGACAGCCGCTGGCGGGAGTTTAGCGACTGGGCACAAAAAGGACAGCAGTTTAAAAACGAACTTTTAGCATTAGTTGACCAGGATACAACAGCCTTTAACCAAATCATGCAAGCATTCTCCCTACCCAAATCAAACAATGAGGAAAAAGCAGCCCGTGATAAGGCCATACAGGACGCCACCCGTTATGCTATTGAGATCCCTTTTAAGGTAATGGAGGCTGCTTTGGACAGCATGGAAGTAATAAAAGCAATGACGCTAAGCGGTAATCCCAATTCCATAACCGATGCTGGTGTGGCCGCCCTTTGTGCCCGCACTGCGGTATTGGGCGCCTTCATGAACGTTAAGATCAACGCCTCGGGTTACAAGGATAAGGACTATGTAATCGATATTATTTACCGAGGAAATGAAATTGAGCGGAAAGCTATTGCGCTGGAGGCGGAGATTATTGAGTTAGTGAATGAGAAAATAGGGTTGGAATAGCCGAAGCTGCTCCCAAAACGTCATTTTAAGACAGACTTAACGCCAACGGCGCAAGTGTTGCGCGGATGACTGTGGGAATGTTCACTTGTGCCTGGTAGGAGGACAGATGATTTATAAGGGGCTCTCCTTTATGTCATTGTGAGGCACGAAGCAATCGCACGGAAGCATGGCCGCTCTGTATTGTATGCGATTGCCACGCTCCGCTCGCAATGACATGGTTTTTATACAGCTATATAAACAATAATCCCCGGTATGCAAGTCTGGCTTGTATATCGGGGACTGCTTCGTTTCTCGCAAAGGCATAGTTTACACCAAATACTCAAACAAAGTTTGATCTTTATTCAGTTCAATAACATTGAAACGGTGCGCATGCATCCGTTGTAACAAGGCCGGATAATCTTCAGCATTTTTCAGCTCGATACCTACCAGTGCCGGGCCGTTTTCTTTTTCATTCTTTTTGATAAATTCGAAACGGGTAATATCGTCGCCTGGGCCTAATACACTGTTCACAAATAGCTTCAATGCACCTGGGCGTTGCGGGAAACGTACAATAAAGTAATGTTTCAATCCCTCGTACAGCAGTGATTTTTCTTTGATCTCCTGCATGCGGGCAATATCGTTATTACCACCACTGATGATGCAAACTACCTTTTTACCTTTAATCTGCTCTTTGCATGCGTCGAGCGCAGCAACAGATAGCGCGCCTGCGGGTTCAACCACTATGGCATCCTCGTTGTATAGTTTGAGTATGGTGGTGCAGATTTTACCTTCGGGCACCAGTAGCATATCGTCCAGGATATCTTTGCAGATATTGTAAGTTAACGTGCCAACACGTTTAACGGCAGCACCGTCAACAAAGCGGTCTATCTCGTCTAACGTAATTGGCTTACCATGATTTATGGCACCCAGCATAGATGGGGCGCCTTCGGGTTCAACGCCTATCAGGCGGATATCAGGATTGTTATTCTTAAGATAGGTGCCTGTTCCCGACGCAAAGCCGCCACCGCCGATAGGCATAATCGCTACTTCAATATCCGGAAGGTCCTGCAGTATTTCAACGCCTACGGTTCCCTGGCCTTCAATAACGCGGTAGTCATCGAAAGGAGGGATGAAGGTCATCTGGTTTTTTTCGGTGTAGGCGAGCGCCTCGGCCAGGCAATCATCAAAAGTATCACCGGTGAGTATGATCTCTATATTACCATTGCCAAACATGGCGGTTTGTTTAACCTTTTGTTTGGGGGTAATCTCGGGCATAAAAATTACACCTTTGATATTCTTTTTATTGCATGAAAAGGCTACGCCCTGGGCATGGTTACCCGCGCTGGCGCAAACCACGCCGCGGCTCAACTCATCGTCATTTAACTGACTGATCATGTTGTATGCGCCGCGCAACTTATAGGAGCGAACAACCTGCAGGTCTTCGCGTTTTAAATAAACCTCACACTCGTATTTGGCCGAAAGACCGGCGTTATATTGCAGCGGGGTACGTTTCACAACGTCCTTTATCCGCTGGTATGCCGCTTCAAAATCAAGCTGGCTTTTTGTATCAGTTTCCATTGTTAGTTTTTTACCAGTCGGTGCGCCATTAGGCCTTGCAAATCCTGGTCATTGATGTCAAGCTTGCTATCGGCAAGCGTTAAAAAGTTATTGTAAACAAAAGCAAGTTCTTCCTTATCCAGCGTGTATCCTAAACGCTCCAGATGGAATTTCAGAGCATGCCTGCCGCTACGCGCGGTTAGCACTATTGTGGCGCTCGGAAAGCCTACATCTTCAGGGCGAATGATCTCGTAGTTTTCACGCATTTTCAGGAAGCCGTCCTGGTGAATGCCAGAACTGTGTGCAAAGGCATTTGCACCTACAATAGCTTTGTTTGGCTGTACCGGCATCCGCATTTGCGTACGGATCATCTGGCTCAATTCATAGAATTTTTTAGAGTCGATTTGAGTATGCAAGCCTAAGGTGTGATGTGTTTTGAGGATCATCACCACTTCTTCGATAGAAGTATTACCTGCACGTTCGCCGATACCGTTAATGGTACCTTCAATTTGGCGGGCACCGTTTTGTAAACCGGCTATAGAGTTGGCAGTAGCCAAGCCAAGGTCGTTATGGCAATGAACCGAAATGATAGCTTTATCAATGTTTTTAACGTTCTCTTTCAGAAACTTGATCTTAGCGCCATACTGATCTGGTAAGCAATAACCGTTTGTGTCGGGAATGTTTACCACAGTTGCACCGGCAGCAATAACAGCCTCAACCATTTGGGCAAGGTATACCACATCGGCCCTGCCGGCATCTTCGGCATAAAACTCAATATCCTCGACAGATTTTTTGGCGTATTTAACAGCTTCAACGGCACGCTCCAGAATTTCTTCGCGGGTGCTGTTGAATTTATGCTTAATGTGCATATCAGACGAACCGATACCGGTATGGATCCTCGGACGTTTGGCATATTGCAGAGATGCTACAGCAGCGTCAATATCACCTTTGTTGGCGCGGGTAAGTGCGCAAACAGTAGGCTCTTTAACAGCTTTTGAAATTTCAACAACGCTTTGGAAGTCGCCCGGACTTGAAACCGGGAAACCTGCTTCAATAATATCCACGCCCAGTAGTTCCAGTTCCTTAGCTATCTCAATCTTTTCGGGGGTTGTTAACTGGCAACCCGGTACCTGCTCGCCATCGCGGAGCGTGGTATCAAAAACATAAACGCGGTTGGGATCGTGTAACATATCTTTTATTTTGATTTGAGATGTTAGATATGAGATTTGAGACTCATCACCTTACATCAGTTTTTAATTAGATTTGAGATGTTAGATATGAGATTTGAGACCCTTATCTTATCCATCTTTTATTTATATTTTATTTCGCTTGAGATTTACAATCTGTTAGAGGAAACTAAAATTTAAGTTAAGCAAAAAGTCTCATATCTCAAATCTCACGTTTCACATCTGCTTTCAGATCCCACGTCTCATACCTAAGTCCTATTTTTTAATGGCAATAAACCTTAACCTTTTGTAATCGGCGTACCATTGGCCGTTTTCATTGTAAAAAGGTTCAAGCTTTTTGGTGATCTCGGTCAGAATCTGCTCTTTCTCATCCTCGGGAATGCCTTCTAAAAACTGTGCCCCAAACATCGTTATCCATTTGGCTACACCCTGGTCGCCGTCCTGCAGCGGGGTTTTACGGTCATAATGAATCACGTAAGTAACCCTGAAGCCATGTTCTTCCAGTTTGGTAGCATATTCGCCAACTGAAGGAAAATACCAAACTTTGGTATCAGCTTTTTCATTGTAACCATGATTATGCAGCACCAGTTTAGTAGCCTCAATCAAACGTTCAACATTCCCCTGGCCGCCCATTTCGGCAACAAACCTGCCACCCTGTTTAAGGCTTTTGGCTACGCTGTGGATAGCACCATTGGCATCAAGCACCCAATGCAGCGCTGCGTTAGAAAATACTGCATCGTACTTTTCTTCGGCGTGAAAATCAGCCGCGTTCTCTACCGCGAAGTCCACGTCAGGGTAAAGCTGTTTAGCCTGAGCTATCATTTCGGGTGAATAATCGGTGCCTTTTACAATAGCGCCTTTATCCTGTATTTGTTTAGTTAAATGGCCTGTACCACAACCCAAATCGAGGATGCGTTCACCGGGTTTCACATCCAGCAACTCAAGCACATCTTCTCCGTATTTGAATACGAAGGCATGTTTTTGGTCGTATAAATCAGCGTTCCATTTCATTGTTTTATATGATTACACCGATGTTTTTGATTACACCGATCTTTGTTTTTTGGGATTTTACCGATTGATTAATGATTTCACCGGTTCCCTGCCTGATCTCTAATCTCAGCCTACAAATACTCCAGTACTTTTTGGCCCATAGCCGTAGTGCCTAAAATTTTGGCTTTGTCGGTACTGGCATCAGCGATATCGCCGGTGCGGTAACCGTCTTTCAGTGTTTTATCAATAGCGTCGGTTATCTTTTTAGCTTCTTCTTTTAAGCCGAAACTAATTTCAAGCATTAAAGCTACTGATAATATTGATGCCAGCGGATTTGCTTTATCCTGACCGGCAATGTCATGTGCCGAACCATGGATAGGCTCGAAAAATCCTGTGCCGTCACCTACCGAAGCCGAAGCCAGCATACCCATTGAACCTGCAATTTGTGATGCTTCGTCGGTAAGGATATCACCAAAAAGGTTAGCGGTTAATACCACATCAAACTTTTTAGGGTTTTTAACCAGCTGCATGGCCGCGTTATCAATAAACATATGCTCGGTTTCAACATCAGGGTATCGTTTGGCAATTTCCTGTACTACCTCACGCCATAAGCGGGAAGCCTCCAGTACGTTTGCTTTATCAACCGAACATAACCTTTTACCACGTACACGGGCTGCCTCGTATGCTTTAATAGCGATACGCTCAACTTCGTAACGTGAATAGATCATCAGGTCTGATGCTGTATTACGATCTTCACTGCGTTTTTTCTCACCGAAGTAAACGTCGCCGGTCAGTTCGCGGAAGAAAAGGATATCGGTACCTTTCAGGATCTCAGGCTTAAGGCTTGATGCATCCAAAAGCTCATCAAACAGCATAATAGGACGCAGGTTGGCATATAGGCCAAGCTCTTTACGGATCTTTAATAATCCCTGCTCCGGACGTACTTTGGCTGAAGGATCATTATCATATTTGATGTGACCGATAGCGCCAAACAGGATAGCGTCGCTTGCTTTAGCTTTAGCCAGTGTTTCATCGGGTAGCGGATTACCGGTTGCCTCGATACCCGCGTGGCCCATCAGGGCTTCATCGAAAGTAAATTCGTGGCCAAAATCCTGACCGATTTTTTCTAAAACTGCTTTACCCCAGGTAGTAACCTCTGGGCCTATCCCGTCGCCGGGTATTACTAATATGTGTTTTTTAATTCCCATAACCCTAATCTCTGCCTGAGGCAGCGGTTTTTTGTTTTATAGATGTTTATTTTATTCGGGTTTTACGCCGCGTACTTCTTTTAGTTTCATCACCATTTGCTCGGCTTCATTTTCCACCCAGATTGGTGTACTCATCAATAGCCAGCAAGCGCGATTCATCGTCAATATAGCCTTCCTCAACCATTTGCTTTGACTGGGCTACTTTTGCCCAGATGCCTGCTTTGCCTTCAAAGTTATATTCGCCTTTTTGGTAAACCTCATCGGCATTAAATACCTCGATGTTGGTATAGCCTGCTTCCTGCAAATATTCCGGCAAATCTTCGGCAATATGGTTATTCATGCCGGCATCGCCTCTCCACCTTAAAAAGGTAGCATAAAAGCGTTGCATGCTTGCCGGTGGTTGCGGTTGCCATTGTAAAGCCTCGTGGTTATAATCCAAAATGGATATCGTACCACCAGGTTTTAACAACGAATACATTTTTTTCAAAGCCTCAACTGGATTGCTCAGCCATTGTAAAACGCGGGCCGATACAATAAGATCGTACTGTTCTTCCGGCTCAAAGCTGAACAGATCAGTATAAATGAGCTCCATATTTTGAACCGAAGCATAAGTTTCCTTACCGCTCTGGATAAAATATTCGGTATTATCAATGCCCGTAACATGACCGCTTTCACCAACCAACGCGGCAATATCCTTAGAAATAGCGCCGGTACCACAACCAACGTCCAGTACCTTCAGGCCAGGCCTAAGCAGGGGGGCAAGGGTTGCATAATCATTCGCTAAACTCCGTTCGTCGAATAATTTGGCGGTACCTTTACCTTCTCGCTGAATATGTTTTTGTTGGTTCATTAGTTCATTAGTTTGGTCCATAGTCGATGGTCCATAGTCCATAGCCATTTAGTTTTAATCTATGGTCCATGGACTATAAACTATCGTCTATCTTGCTAACTCAAATTCCTCAATTTTTCCTTTTTGGCTTAAGATGTAGTCGATATCATCGTAGCCGTTTATCAGGCAGGCCTTTTTGTATGGGTTGATCTCGAAACTTTCTTTTTCGCCGGTTGATGAGATGGTAATGGTCTGGCTTTCCAGGTCGATCTCTACTTCAGCTTTGTGATCGGCATAAACGGCATCGAAGATCTTTTTCAGAAAATCGTCACTTACCTGTACCGGTAATAAGCCATTGTTAAGGGCATTGCCTTTAAAGATATCAGCAAAAAAGCTGCTCACTACTGCATCGAAACCATAATCAGATATGGCCCATGCAGCGTGCTCACGGCTACTGCCGCAACCAAAGTTTTTGCCTGCTACCAAGACTTTACCGCTGAAGGTTGGGTGATTAAGCACGAAATCAGCTTTAGGATTATCGTTCTCATCAAAACGCCAATCGCGGAATAAATTATTGCCAAAACCATCTCGGGTTGTGGCCTTCAAAAACCTTGCAGGGATGATCTGGTCGGTATCGATATTCTCGATAGGCAAAGGCACTACGCTGGTTTGAATGTGTTTAAATATTTTAGTTGCCATCTGAATCAGAATTTACAGAATTTTAGAATTTACAGAATGCTTGTGTTATTTGCAAAATGCTAATCTTAAACTCAGTTTCTATGTTATTCAATTTAGTTTAATGTTATATTTTGGATTGAAGATCAATTTATATTGGAGACTTTGGCTACCAAAGTTTATCAGCAAACCTATCGGGAAATCATAAGTAACGGTATAGTTTTTTGCTTGTGCTAAATGTACGTCATCCAAATTAATGATAGCTTTTAACTCGACCGATAGCTTCCCCTCAACTACAAAATCCGCTCTTCTTATTCCAACCCCAATCCCTTCATAAAATATCGTATGTTCTAACTCTCTTGCAAAGCTTATTCCTGCTTTTTCAAATTCGATAGCTAAACAACGTTGATAAATTACTTCCTGAAATCCGTTGCCCAATGTATTATGAACGCGCATCGCACAACCAATAATTTTGTACGTGAGCGTATCTTTTTCCATCTGGTTAATCAGAGTTTACAGCTATGCTTTTTTAAATTCTGTTAATTCTCCAATTCTGCAAATTCTGATTCAGACAGCATCGACCTGATATCCGTAACCACACCCGTAATTGCACTCGCAGCCGCTGTTAACGGACTGGCAAGGAAAGTACGGCTGTTTGGCCCTTGTCTTCCTTCAAAGTTGCGGTTTGAGGTTGATACGCAATATTTACCTGCCGGGATTTTATCCTCGTTCATACCAAGGCATGCGCTGCAGCCTGGTTCGCGAAGTGGGAAACCGGCTTCGTTAAATATTTTATCGAGGCCTTCGGCTATGGCTTGCTGCTGTACTTGTTTTGAGCCGGGAACTACCCATACGGTAACATTATCAGCTTTGTGTTTGCCTTTTACAAACTCGGCAACCTGACGAAGGTCTTCAATGCGCGAGTTGGTGCAGCTGCCGATGAAGACGTAATCAATTGGTTTACCCAATAGTGTTTCATCATCGTGCAGGCCCATGTAATCAAGGGCTTTTTTATATGATCCCTGCTCTTTGGCTTCAAATGAAGCTGTTTCAGGAACGTGTTGTGTAACACCGATGCCCATACCCGGATTGGTTCCGTAGGTGATCATCGGCTCAATATCTTCGGCTTTAAAGGATAATACTTCGTCAAAAGATGCATCAGCATCCGAGTATAAAGTTTTCCAGTAAGCAACTGCTTTGTCCCACTCTTCGCCTTTAGGAGCAAATTCACGGTCTTTTACGTAGTTGATGGTGGTTTCGTCGGGAGCAATCAGTCCGCAACGTGCACCCATCTCAATACTCATGTTGCAGATGGTCATGCGGCCTTCCATGCTCAGTGAGCGGATGGTATCGCCTGCATACTCAACAGCATAACCGGTACCACCGGCAGCCGAGATCTGCGATATGATGTAAAGGATAATATCTTTGGCACCAACGCCTTTTTGCAATTTTCCGTTCACTCCAATTTTCATGCGTTTTGGGCGCGATTGAAGTAAACATTGGGTAGCCAACACCTGCTCAACCTGAGATGTACCTATACCAAAGGCAATAGCACCAAAAGCGCCGTGGGTTGAAGTATGGCTGTCGCCACAAACATAAGTACCACCCGGACGGGTGATGCCCAGCTCGGGGCCTATAACGTGAACGATACCCTGGTACGGGTGGCCTAAGCCATATAGCTCAACACCAAACTCTTTACAGTTTTTGGTGAGCATATCTACCTGGTAGCGTGAAAGTTCTTCTTTAATGGGTAAGTGCTGATCAATGGTTGGAACGTTGTGATCTGCAGTGGCCACAGTTTGTTTTGGCCTGAAAACGGGCAAGCCTCTTTGACGCAAGCCATCAAATGCCTGCGGACTGGTTACCTCGTGAATGAAATGTGTATCGATATACAAAATATCCGGGAACCCCTCGCTGCTGCTGACGACGTGCGCATCCCAGATCTTATCAAATAATGTTTGTCCCATTTTATTATTTTTCTTTAGTAACGTCATTGCGAGGTACGGAGCAATCCCCGATTAGCAGATCCGATCTGTAAAGTTTGAGATTGCTTCGTGCCTCGCAATGACGTGTTGGTGAGTTTATTTTAAGGCTTTCGCCTTTTACCTTTCGGCTTTCACCTAATTTATTAAGCTTCTACAACCTGGTTTTCAGGGCGTAAGCTGCGTACGGTTTTGCCTGCTTGCCATAATTCGCTTTCGCGTAATTCTTTCAGTTCGGCATCCAGTTTTTCACGGTAATCTGGCTGGCTGTTTGAGTCAATAGAACGTTGAGATTCTTTACCTGTAGCAACGCTTTCGTAAAGCTCTTCAAATACTGGTTTAGTAGCGTCACGGAATTTTTTCCACCAGTCAAGGGCACCACGTTGAGCAGTAGTTGAGCAGTTAGCATACATCCAGTCCATACCGTTTTCAGCAACAAGTGGCATTAATGATTGGGTAAGCTCTTCAACAGTTTCGTTAAATGCTTCAGATGGAGAGTGACCATGGCTACGCAATACATCGTACTGAGCAGCAAAGATACCCTGAACGCAACCCATCAAAGTACCACGCTCGCCGGTTAAATCGCTGTATACTTCTTTTTTGAAGTTAGTTTCGAATAAGTAACCGCTACCTACAGCGATACCTAAAGCGATAACACGATCAAAAGCTTTACCTGTAGCATCCTGGAAGATGGCATAGCTTGAGTTTAAGCCACGGCCTTGCAGGAACATACGGCGTAATGAAGTACCTGAACCTTTAGGAGCAACCAGGAACACATCAACATCAGCAGGAGGTACGATGCCAGTTTGCTCGTTGAAAGTGATACCAAAGCCATGAGAGAAATATAAAGCTTTGCCTGGGGTTAAGTGTTTTTTAACAGTTGGCCATAACGCAATCTGGGCTGCATCGCTCAATAAGTAGCAAATCACAGTTCCCCTTTGCAAGGCTTCTTCAATTTCAAAAAGTGTTTCGCCGGGTACAAAACCATCGCTGATAGCTTTATCCCAAGTTTTAGTGCCTTTACGCTGACCAACAATTACGTTGATACCATTGTCTTTTTGGTTCAGGGCCTGGCCCGGACCTTGTACACCGTAGCCAATTACCGCTACTACTTCATCTTTTAATACTTCCTGAGCTTTTGATAAAGGGAACTCTTCGCGGGTTACTACGTTTTCTTCAGTGCCGCCGAAATTTAGTTTTGCCATTGTTTTTTTGATTTTTGTGATTTCACCGATTAGTGGTGATTTCACCGATTTTATTTGTATTGAGTAATTTATTTTCTTTTGTGATTTCACCGATTATTGGATGACTACACCGATTTTGACCGTTGATGGGTTTTGATTACGTTGATTTCACTGATTAAGACTTCCGGCTATGAACCATGATCTATCAACCATGAACCAACTCAACTAATCTCTATTCTCCAATCACTAATCTCTCCGCCTTCGGCGGGTTTACATCGTAAACACCTTCTCACCCTGGTTAAGGTATTCATTTTCGATTACCTCTTCACCTGGTTCAAGCCTTTCAAATTCGCGCAGTTTGCTGTTAAAGCCTTCACTGTCTTTAATGATAGCAACACGGGCGCTGCGTACAAACTCAATCAGGCCGTAAGGTTGTAATATGTTGATCAGGTTATCGGTTTCCTCGCGGTGACCGGTGGTTTCAAACACGGTGTAGTCCTTACGGATCACTACCGCGCGAGCACCGTTTTCGCGTAGTAAACGCTCAACGCTAACCTTTTCGGCAATTACATCGGTTGATACCTTATATAACGCTAATTCCTGCCAAATCACATCTTCGTTGGTGTGATAATATGCTTTTAACACCTCAACCTGTTTTTCTATCTGGCGGGTAAGCTTACGTACTACCTCTTCATATTCGTTAATTACAATATTGAAACGGTGAATACTTTCAATCTCCGACGGAGAAGTATTCAGGCTGTCGATATTGATTTTACGGCGTGTAAATATAATAGCTATCCTGCTTAATAAACCAATTTGGTTTTCGGTATATATGGTGATGTTAAATTCCTGTTTTTTTTCTGCTTCGCTCATGATTCTGTTTTTTTAGAGGGCTTACTTTAACCTGATCTCGCTTACGCTGCATCCTTGTGGTACCATCGGGAATACGTTGTTCTCTTTGGTAACCATTATTTCTAAAAGGAATGATCCCGGTGCGCTTAGCATTTCATTTAATGCTGCAGTCAAATCCGCACGGTCATCAACTAATTTGCCCGGGATGCGGTATGCTGCGGCTAATGCCACAAAATCCGGACTTTGAATATCAACAAATGAGTAACGGCGCTGATTAAATAATTCCTGCCATTGTCTTACCATGCCCAGGAAGCGGTTATTAAGGATGATAATTTTTACATCGATACCGCTTTGCATAATAGTACCCAATTCCTGGCAGGTCATCTGGAAACCTCCATCGCCAATAATAGCTACTACAGTACGATCCTGAGCGCCAAATTTAGCACCTATAGCAGCAGGCAATGCAAAACCCATGGTTCCTAAACCACCGCTGGTTACGTTGCTGCGGGTATTGTTAAACTTAGCGTAGCGACATGCTACCATTTGGTGCTGACCTACGTCGGTAACGATAACTGCCTCGCCTTTGGTAATCTCGTTAAGCTGTTTGATTACCTCGCCCATAGTCATTTCAGGCGTAGTTGGATTAAGTTCGTTATGGATAACGGCCTCAACTTCCTGGCGGGTGTAGTCATTGAATTTAGCTAACCATTCTGTATGTTCTTTCTTTTCGATGGCCTTGGTCAGCAATGGAAGTGTTTCCTTGCAATCGCCCCAAACCGGTACGGTTGATTTTACGTTTTTGTCGATCTCGGCAGGGTCAATATCTAAGTGAACAACTTTTGCTTGTTTAGCATATTTATCCAGGCGACCGGTTACACGGTCGTCAAAACGCATACCTATCGCGATCAATACATCGCACTCATTGGTTAACACGTTAGGGCCGTAGTTGCCGTGCATACCTAACATACCAACATTTAACGGGTGATCGGAAGGGATAGCACCGGCACCAAGCACTGTCCATGCTGCAGGGATACCGCTTTTTTCAACAAAGGCTTTAAACTCCTGCTCGGCACCGCCCAAAATAACACCCTGACCAAACAGGATGAAAGGTTTCTGAGCGCTGTTGATTAGGGCAGCAGCCTGCTCAATATATTGCGGACGAACGATTGGTTTCGGCCTGTAGCTACGGATATGATCGCATGGTTTGTAACCTGCGAAATCAAACAACTGGATCTGCGCGTTTTTGGTAATGTCTATCAATACCGGACCTGGCCTGCCGCTACGGGCAATGTAAAATGCCTTGGCAATAACTTCCGGGATTTCGGTGGCATCAGTTACCTGGTAGTTCCATTTGGTAACCGGGGTGGTGATGTTGATTACGTCAGTTTCCTGGAAGGCATCGGTACCTAAAAGGTGCGCGAATACCTGTCCGGTGATACAAACCAATGGGGTACTATCGATCTGGGCATCGGCCAAGCCTGTTACCAGGTTGGTAGCGCCCGGGCCGCTGGTGGCAAATACCACACCCACTTTGCCCGATGTACGTGCATAACCCTGGCCGGCGTGAATACCGCCCTGTTCGTGGCGTACCAGTATATGGTTCAGTTTATCATTATAATCAAACAAAGCATCATAAATGGGCATGATAGCGCCTCCTGGGTAACCAAAAATGGTATCGGTACCTTCGGCTATCAATGCTTCCAATAATGCTACCGATCCTGAAACGTTTACGGTTTCGGTGGCGGCTGGCGCGGTTAAGGTTTCTTGTGCAGTTTCCATACCTGTATTTTTTATATTCACAGCACTTTTTGGTGCTAAACTGATTTATTCTATCTGTCTCTAATTTGCTAAAATGAACGGGCTTAGTTTGTGTTCATTTTATTCATGGCTTTTTTATGAGCCATTTTGTTCATTAATTATTCGTCGGTAACGCAGCCTTCGGCAGCGGTAGTTACGTTTTTAGCGTAACGGTATAACACACCCTTGGTAACCTTCAGCGCCGGTTTTTGCCATGCGGCACGGCGTGCGGCTATTTCTTCTTGCGGTAGCGAAACGTTTATAGTATTGGCAACAGCATCAATATTAATGATATCATCGTCTTTTACCATCGCTATAAACCCGCCATCGTAAGCCTCGGGTGTGATGTGACCGACGACGAAGCCATGCGTACCGCCGCTAAAGCGTCCATCTGTAATTAATGCAACTGAACTACCCAAACCAGCACCGAATATGGCTGAGGTTGGTTTTAGCATTTCCGGCATGCCTGGCGCGCCTTTAGGGCCTACGTTGCGGATCACCACAACATCGCCCTTTTTAACACGGCCACTCTGGATACCGGCAATCAGTTCAAACTCGCCGTCAAATACACGGGCAGGGCCGGTGAAACGTTCACCTTCTTTACCGGTGATTTTGGCAACGCTACCACCTTCGGCAAGGTTTCCGTACAAAATTTGCAGGTGACCGGTAGCTTTAATAGGGTTTTCTTTCGGTTTGATGATCTTTTGAGTCTCAAACTCCAGGGCCGGGATCTCGGCAAGGTTTTCGGCAATGGTTTTACCGGTAACAGTAAGGCAATCACCATGTAACCAGCCCTGCTCTAAACAGTATTTCATTACAGCCGGAACACCGCCAATGTTGTGCAGATCTTCCATCATGTATTTACCGCTTGGTTTCATATCGGCCAATACCGGGATCCGGTTACTTACAGCCTGGAAATCATCCTGGGTTAATTTAACGTCAACGCTTTTTGCCATCGCAATCAGGTGCAATACAGCGTTGGTTGAGCCGCCCAATACCATGATCACAACAATTGCATTTTCAAATGCCTCACGGGTCATGATATCTGATGGTTTAATATCCTTTTCTAACAATACCTTGATAGCTTTACCGGCGGCAAGGCATTCTGCTTTTTTCTCAGCGCTTAGGGCAGGGTTTGATGATGAATACGGTAAACTCATACCCAATGCTTCGATAGCGGCAGCCATGGTATTCGCTGTATAGATACCGCCACAGGCGCCGGCGCTTGGGCAGGCATTTTTAATAACGCCCATAAAATCAACATCATCTATCTGGCCGGCAATCTTTTTGCCCAAAGCCTCAAATGCAGATACAATGTTCAAGTCTTCACCTTTCCAGTGGCCTGGTTTGATAGTACCACCGTAAACCATGATTGAAGGACGATTTAAACGGCCCATAGCCATGATGGAACCTGGCATGTTTTTATCACAACCCGGTAGTGTAATTAAGCCATCATAATACTGAGCGCCGGTTACAGCCTCAATTGAGTCGGCAATGATATCGCGGCTCACCAATGAGTAACGCATACCTTCGGTACCATTGCTCATGCCATCACTTACACCTATAGTGTGGAAAATGAGGCCTACCATGTCTTCATCCCAGATACCTTGTTTAACCAGCTTAGCCAGGTCATTGAGGTGCATGTTGCAAGTGTTACCATCGTAACCCATGCTGGCCACGCCGACCTGTGCTTTGCGCATATCATCGTCGGTTAAGCCAATCCCGTAAAGCATGGCCTGTGCAGCAGGCTGGGTTGGGTCCTGGGTAAAGGTTTTGCTATACTTGTTCAATTCTATAGCGTTGGTGGTATCTGATGATGAACTCATTTTGTTAGATATGTAGACAGTTTTAGTATTTAATTTTGTTGATGATACTGGTTTACTTGGTATCGAAAATCAATATATGTAAGGTAGCCATAGCATCAGGCAATAGCAATAGTAGGCACTGATTTTTTGAAATAAGTAGTTTATTTTAATTTTTTTTATTTTATAAAATTTAATTCTGTTTTATGTTAAAATAAAGATATAAAATTTTTAATGAAATATACCAAAGTTCAAAACGGTATTCGGTATGTTTTTTATGCATGCATAGTAAGTTGTCGATTTTCTGCCTGAAATGGGGGGAATGGTAATTTAACTTTAGAAAAAAAGTATCCGGCTGTGCTAATGGAAGTTGATAAATGATTAGTTTCAGGCATTAATATCATATACTTACAATGAACAAAATCCTAATCCTGACATTACTGCTATTTAGCGTAACAAAAAGTTTCTCGCAAGATGCATTTACCGCCATCGAAAACAAAAATTACGATCAGCTTTCCGAATTATTGAAATCACCAAAGAATATAAACATAAGAGGTAAAAATGATATGACACCCTTGCTTAAAGCAGTAGGGCAAAACGATCTTAAAGCTGTAAAGATGTTGGTGGAAGCGGGAGCTGATTTAAGCCTTGTTCCAAAATCAAATTGGACACCCCTGATGGTGGCTTGCCAAAGCGGCAGTACCGAAATGGCCGCCTACCTGATTGAAAAAGGTGCAGATATTAATGCTAAAGACGAGCACAATTGGAACCCCATCATTATAGCATCAAGAAACGGACAGGCAACAACGGTTGCCTTGCTGTTAACCAAAGGAGTTGATGTAAATTGTAAAGCGGCAGATAAATCTACCCCGTTATTAATAGCCTCTTATAAGGGGCACTATGATGTGATAAAGTTACTGCTTGAAAAAGGTGCCGATCCAAACCCGGTAAATCGGGATAGCGAAACGGCTTTGTTTTTAGCTGCTAAACAGGCCCGGGCCGAAATAGTTAAATTATTGCTACAGCATCATGCCGATAAAACCTTTATTAATAAGGATGGGGTGAGTATTTGCGATGCTGCTAAAAGCAACGGTTACAAAGAAATCTGTGATTTGCTTTAGCGAGGCTTCGTCTGATTTGGTCGAACAAAAACTGGAGTCGCTTTTTAATGATATCGAGCTGTTATTGCAAGCTAAGTTGGCCGTTCCGGAAGCATTCTTTTCTGCCTCAATGATCCACTTGATGTTTGTGAAGATCCATCCTTTTGAAGATGGCAATGGACGTACTGCACGCCTGTTTGAAAAATGGTTCATATCCGAAAGCTCGGTCCTAAAGCCTGGTTCCTGCAAGCGGAAAAATATCACTATGACCATCAATAACATCAGGCTGCTGGGACTGGAATATGAGTTGCTGGATTATTCTGCGGCTCTGCCTTTTTTGCTGATGTTGCCTCAATCTCTTTAAATAGTTCAGTACCCATTATTCTGCACATTTGCACCCCCGTAAAATGGTAAGTATGAATCCTAAGTTGTAGAATTAAAAATAAGAGTTGATTTATTCGAATAGTTTATTTCTTTATATTTGACATAATCTAACCCTGTCACCCTGAATGAAAAACCTAACCTGTATAATTCTACTGCTCTTAGTAGCAACGGCAAATGCCCAGATAAAAAAGAAACCTGTTAAAGCTGTTGCTGAAAATAAGCCGCTAATTGTCTCAACTCCAAAAGCCACGGCTGTAATTAAAGGGAACGTCAAAAACTTTACTGATAAATATTGGGAGATGGCTGTAACCGGCGATTTAACTAACTACTCATTAACAATACCGGTTGATAAGGACGGCAATTTCAATACAGCTATAAATATTGACGGAGATACCGAAGATATCTATCTGTACCTCAATGATGATGCTATCACCGTTTGCGCCCAAAGGAACGATACCCTGGTACTTAGTTGGGATAATAAGGACTTTAAAAGCACATTCCGCATCACCTCTCCTTTCCAGCATACAAACGAGCGGTTGCAAACCATGATGCTGATGTATAATCTCTACCGTAAAGAGTCGATGGATTTGGGACAATCCTTATATGATAATAAACTCACCGATTCCGCAAAGTTTGAGAAGATCAATAAGTTATATAATAAAGTGATGATGACAGCTGCGGTGCATCTTGATCATCCCGAAAGTCAGAAGTTAATTACCGATGTTTATTATCAGTATGTTGGTTTTTTGAATAGTCATCACTTGTTATCTAAATATGAGTTGCATATAAACGACACCTCTGCTACAGGAAAAGCGCTCAATCAGCAATTTCCTGCCGGAGCATATCACGCCCAATCAGAGTTTTCTTTTAAAAACAGCAATAGCTACAAAGAATTTATTTTTAACTACGTCCGATTTTATAAGGGATTGAATAATACAACGATAATAGGATCGGATTGGGATAAGAAAATGACGCCTTTTGCTCCTGCTTGGGATGAATATTATCTGGGCCTGGCCAATCTCCATTTAATTGAGCTTCGTGACTGGTTTGTAACGAAAGCCATAGAGATGGATTTTGGTTACTATTCGTTTGACGATGCTGAGAACATCTACAAGGATTTTAAAACTAAGGTTAAAACGCCGAGGTATGCAGATACTCTTGCGCAATTTTATGCAACTGTACGGCAATTAAAACCCGGTAATCTGGCGCCTGAATTTAGTTTGAAGAATGATAAGGGTGAGGTGGTGTCCTTGAAAAGCTTCCGGGGAAAAGTAGTGTATATCGATTTTTGGGGCGTAGGATGCGGCCCTTGCGTTTACGAAATAAAGAACACGACTGCAGCTTTGCACGAGCAGTATAAAGATAAGAATGTAGTGTTCCTCAACATCTGTGTTGATTCGGACGAGAAAGCGTGGAAAAGTAGTTTGGCCTCATTAAATGTAAGTGGTGTCAACCTCATTGCAGAGGGCTGGACAAGAAACCCGGTATGTCAAAAATATAACGTAACAGGTATCCCTCATTATATTACAATCGGAACCGATGACAAGATTGTAAATAATAACAGCGAAAGGCCATCATCCGGGTATACACTTACAGCAGAGCTTGACAAGGCTTTGAAACAAGTACAATAACGCGATAGGTTATGATTAGTAAAAAATAGGTCATTATTAATTGTAAGGTACGAAGCAATCCCAGGGCAATTTCAGGGTAGTTTGTTTGCATGGGCCACTCTGCTAATAGGAGATTGCTTCGTACTTTACAAAAATGACTTTTACGTATCCTCCCCAAAAAGGGTATAAAAAAGCCCGGATAAAAACTTATCCGGGCTTTATAGCTTTATAAAATGCTGTTTTATTTGTGCTGAATACCTTCGGCTAAAACAGTTACTTTATTGTTTAATGCTTCCACAACACCGCCTTTAATAAAAAATACTTCTTCTTTAGCTGCACCACCGCGTACGGTAAGTTTGCCATCCTGAAGGGTGGAAATGATTGGGGCGTGGTTGTTCAGTATTTCAAATAATCCCAAAGCACCAGGTAAGGTTACCGAGGTGGCCTCGCCTTCGTAAACTTTTTTATCGGGAGTAAGAATTTCTAATGTCATGCTTTTTGAGATTCAAGATTTAAGAATCAAGAGCCAGGCTTTTCCTGTTCTTGATTCTTGAGTCTTATTTTCTTGCTTCTTATTAAGAGTTAGCTTCAGCCAATAGCTTTTTGCCTTTTTCGATAGCATCTTCAATGCTGCCAACTAAGTTGAAAGCTGCTTCAGGGTACTCATCAACTTCACCGTCCATGATCATGTTGAAACCTTTGATGGTATCTTTGATGTCAACCAGTACACCTTTTAAGCCGGTGAACTGCTCGGCAACGTGGAACGGCTGTGACAAGAAACGCTGAACACGACGTGCGCGCGATACAACCAACTTATCTTCTTCAGAAAGCTCGTCCATACCAAGGATGGCAATGATATCCTGAAGCTCTTTGTAACGTTGTAAAGTTTCTTTAACACGTTGAGCTGTATTGTAGTGCTCATCACCTAAAACAGCTGGGCTAAGGATACGTGAGGTTGAATCCAATGGATCCACCGCAGGATAAATACCAAGCTCGGCAATTTTACGTGAAAGTACGGTAGTAGCATCTAAGTGGGCGAAGGTTGTAGCCGGCGCCGGGTCAGTCAAGTCATCCGCAGGTACGTAAACGGCCTGTACTGAAGTGATTGAACCGCGTTTGGTTGAAGTGATACGCTCCTGCATGGTACCCATCTCGGTTGCAAGTGTTGGCTGGTAACCTACTGCTGATGGCATACGACCTAATAGTGCTGATACTTCTGAACCTGCCTGTGTAAAGCGGAAGATGTTGTCGATAAAGAAAAGGATATCACGACCTTTACCATCTTCATCACCGTCACGGAAGTACTCGGCAATAGTTAAGCCTGAAAGGGCCACACGTGCACGTGCACCCGGCGGCTCGTTCATTTGACCGAATACGAATGTTGCTTTTGAATCTTTCATGGCTTCGGTATCAACTTTAGTTAAGTCCCAACCGCCTTCTTCCATTGAATGCATGAAAGCGTCGCCATATTTTATAATGCCTGATTCAAGCATCTCACGTAAAAGGTCATTACCTTCACGTGTACGCTCACCAACACCGGCAAATACAGATAAACCTGCATAAGCTTTTGCGATGTTGTTGATCAGCTCCTGGATTAATACAGTTTTACCTACACCGGCACCACCAAACAAACCAATTTTACCACCTTTTGCATAAGGCTCTAAAAGGTCGATAACTTTAATACCTGTAAAAAGTACTTCAGTTTCGGTAGATAGGTCTTCAAACCTTGGAGGGGTTGCGTGAATAGGGCGACCATTTACTTTGTCAAGATTCGGGATACCGTCGATAGCATCACCTACCACGTTAAATACACGACCTTTGATATTATCACCTACCGGCATTTTGATAGCAGCTTCGGTATCCAATACCTTCATACCGCGTAACAAGCCGTCGGTCGAGTCCATCGCGATAGCACGTACACGGTCTTCGCCTAAATGCTGCTGAACCTCTAAAATAACTTTTTGGCCATTGTCTTTCGTGATCTCTAATGCGTCATAAATTTTAGGAAGATGAGCGTCATCAGCGAAACTTACGTCGACTACCGGACCAATGATCCTTGAAATTTTTCCAATGTTTGGCATATATAACCTGGTGTTTTTTAAAAAATGCTTTTACTGAACAGCAACATACATCATTTGTAACAGGAATGTATAAGATGCTATTTCAGAGGCGCAAAGTTAAGATTTCTATCCAATTATTTACATAGTGTTTTAAGATTTTTGGAGGATAATTTCAACATTGCTAATTGTTTGCTTTTATTGCACGAAAGTCAATACAATTTTGCCTGTATGAGTACTGCTTTCCATAAGCTTATGAGCTTCGGCGGCCTCGCCGGCATCAAAAGTTTTGTACACTATGGGCCTGATTTTTCCTGACGATAACAATGGCCATATTTTTTGTTCAAGGTTTTGGGCGATGGCTGCTTTGAAAGCTGTGTTCCTACTGCGTAGCATCGAGCCGGTAATGATCAGTCTTTTTGCCATTACTTTGCCCAAATCAAGCTGTACTTCGCGGCCATCCATTGCGTTGATCATGACCAGCCGCCCCTCAATAGCCAGCGAATCAATATTGCCAGGCATGTAATCGCCGCCTATCATATCCAATATCACGTTAACACCAGCGCCATTGGTGAGTGCTTTGATCCCTTCTTTAAAATCAGCGGTTTTATAGTTAATGGCTTTATTAGCTCCAAGCTGCTCACAAAAGCTGCATTTATCGTCGGAACCAGCCGTTGTGTAAACGGTACTGCCTAAAGCTTTGGCCATTTGAATAGCTGCAACGCCAATGCCGCTTGAGCCACCGTGTACCAATAATGATTCGCCGGGTTGAAGGCTACCGCGATCAAAAACATTGCTCCAAACGGTAAAAAATGTTTCGGGGAGGGAAGCAGCTTCGGGAAAACTTAAACTGGCAGGAACAGGCAGGCACTGGCCCTCGGGCGCTTTACAATATTCGGCATAACCACCGCTGGCAACCAAAGCGCAAACCCTGTCGCCGGGTTTCCAGCGGGTAACGGCTTTGCCAACTTCAATAACAGTACCGGCCACATCCAGGCCAGGGATATCCGCCGGTGCACCTGCCGGCGGCGGATAGTTTCCTTTGCGTTGAAAAACATCAGGTCGGTTAATACCCGCGGCCATTACTTTTATCAGCACTTCATCGTTGGCGATAACGGGTTTTGGCCTATCGGTTAGCTGCAAAACTTCGGGCCCGCCGGGTTGGGTGATCACTATTGCTTTCATAGATTGTAGTTGAAAGCTAAGTTAACGCTAAAATGTTTGTCCGGAAAGTTTTCGTTCTTCGACGATACAAGCAGAAATGACACAAGTATCCATTGCCCTCTTCCAGCCCCTCATACTTGCGCCAGTCGATATTTTTGACCTTTATCCTTTTACCTAATAAAACTAATCACCATCTCTCAAACTTTCAACCGGGTTGGCCGCGGCGGCCCTGAATGATTGTAAGCTGATAGTAACTAAGGCAATAAATACAGCCCCCGAGCCGGCCAACATCATCACCCACCATTGGATATTTTGGCGATAGGCAAAGCCCTGAAGCCATTTATTCATGGTAAGCCAGGCTAAGGGGGCGGCTATTGCAAATGATATGATTACCAGTTTAACAAAATCTTTCGACAACATGGTTACAATGACGGTGATACTTGCGCCAAGCACTTTCCTAATGCCGATCTCCCGGTTGCGCTGCTCGGCGGCATAAGCGGCAAGACCAAACAATCCAAGGCAGGCTATTACAATAGCCAAGCCTGTAAATGTTATGAATAACTCCCCCATGCGCTGTTCGGTGCGGTACAGTGCGTCAAAGTCGGCATCCATAAACGAATAATCAAAATGTTCATTTGGGGCAATGGTTTTCCATGTTTTTTCGATATGTGACATCAGCGTTGGAAGGTTATGTGTATTTATCCTGACGCTTAAACGCGCCAGCCAATCGTTGTCTAAAGTCATGACCAATGGGGTTACATTATCGCGCAGCGAACTGAAATTGAAATCTTTTATCACCCCTATCACATGATATTTCTTTTGGTTGGTTACAGTACCTGTGGTTATTGTTTTGCCAATGGCATCATTGTCGTAGCCGAATACCTTTGCCGCTGTTTCATTAATAACCATGGCTGTAGAATCGGTTCTAAACTCTCCGGAAAACCCGCGACCGGCCTTCATCTGCATCCCCATCGTACTGATGTAATCTTCATCTATTTTCCAGAACTGGGTTGACTGCCCCTCTTTGCCGCCGGGTGACACATAGTTTAAAACTTTGTTATTGGCGGTAGGCAAAAAGCTGGTAAGCGTGGCATTAACGACGCCGGGTAACTTTTTAATCTCCTGTTTCAGTAGTTCGGGATGCTCAAGTGTGTTTACATTATCGAGGATGAGCACCTGGTTGCGGTTAAAGCCCAGGTCCTTATTTTGGATATAATTAAGCTGATTGTAAATAACCAGGGTGCCTATCACTAAAAATATCGAAATAGAAAACTGGAAAACCACCAATGTGCTGCGGAAAGCGCCGCCTTTAAAACCGGTTGAAACTTTTCCTTTTAACACATTAATTGGCTGAAAAGCCGATAAAAAGAAAGCAGGGTAGGAGCCTGCTAAAATCCCTACCACCATAACGATACTTAACAAAGCCGGAAACAGCCAGATTAATGTTTGCCCATTGATGGCTAATTGTTTATTTGACAGATGATTGAACAATGGCAGCAAAGCCCATGCTGCCAGTACGGCTATAATGGCTGCCACGAAGGTTACGATCAGTGATTCGGCAAGGAACTGGAAAATTAAGTGACTGCGAGACGAGCCTAACACTTTACGTACCCCAACCTCCCGTGCACGGTTTGCTGAGCGCGCCGTAGACAGGTTCATGAAATTAATGCAAGCCAGCAGCAGGATGAAAACTGCCACTGCTGCAAAAATGTAAACATACTGGCCATTACCGTTGGCGCCCAATTCCATAACCCGGTTTGATTTGAGGTGGATATCAGTTACCGGCATCAGGCTTAGCTTGAAGTAATTGCCGCCCTTTTTGAATTTGCTATAATCCATAGAGCTTGAGCCTTTAAGTCCTTCTTGCATTTCGGTGTTAAGTTTGGCTTCAAGGCGGGAGATGTTTGTATTGGGTTTCAGCAACACGTATGTAGCAAACGCGGTCAGCCTGTTCCACGGAGCATCATTATTAACCTGGCTGGCTGCCAATAAAAAATTGGCCCTGAAATGGGATTGTACCGGCATATCTTTCATTACACCGGTTATTTTAAGTGATGTGCCGCTGGTTACTAAAAACAAGGTTTGGCCAACCACATCCGTACGGTCAAAATATTTTTTAGCCATTGATTCGGCAATAACTACAGTATTAGGTTCTTTCAGAGCCGTTTTTGCATCGCCTAAAAGCAGGGGGAGGGTAAATACATCAAAAATATTGGGTTCGCTGTAAAACGTTGCGCCATCTTCGCGCACAATTTCATCGCCTTTTTTAAAGCGAATATTCAGTGCAGGTGTTATGCGCACTGCTGTTTCAACTTCAGGACATTCGGCTTTTAAAACATTGGCAACTGGAATAGCAGTTATGGCATATTGGGTAAGGGTTCCGCTAAATTTCAGGTCGGTGTTTACCCGGTAGATCCTTTCGTATTTAGTATTATACCTGTCATAGCTCAGCTCATCAATTACATAAAATGTAATGAGCAGGCAAATGGCCAGCCCTAATGCCAGGCCTAAAATATTAATGAAAGTAAAGACTTTGTTTTTTAATAGACTTCGTAAGGCGGTTTTAAAATAATTCCTGATCATAGCATAAAAGGTTTATGCTATAAAGTTAAAACTAAGTTTTTAGTTATAAAAGAAAATTAACTAATTTTTTAGTTTTATGATTGTTGGATAGTATTCCTTTGAACATCTCAATGTTAAAAAAGGAAGAGGATTACATTTACTCATTTTATTTTTATTCATTTGTCTAAAACAAATACGTATGTCATTACAACCAGGCCAGCCGGCTCCCCAATTCATCTTAATTTCATCGGCCTTAAAAAGCGTTTCGTTAGCCGATTTTAAAGGTCGTAAAGTGGTTATTCACTTTTTTCCTTTAGCTTTTACAGGCGTTTGTACCACGCAGCTTTGCACCATGCGCGATAGCTTTGGATACTATGATGGTTTAAACGCTACTATATTGGGCATTTCTGTTGATTCGCCTTTTACTTTAGCTAAGTTTAAAGAAGAGAACAATTACCAGTTCGATCTTCTTTCTGATTTTAATAAAGAAGTATCAACGGCTTACGGTGCTATTTATGATCAGTTTGTGATGGGCTTAAAAGGTGTATCAAAACGCGCGGCCTTTGTAATTGACGAAGAGCAGAATATCATTTATGCGGAGGTGCTTGAAGATGCCGGTCAACTGCCAAATTTTGAGGCTATTGCCGAAATTGTAAAATAATTTGAATAAAAGTTTGCAGCGAAAGTTTAAAAATCTATCTTTGCATTCCATTTCGGAAAGCACTCGTAGCTCAATTGGATAGAGCATCTGACTACGGATCAGAAGGTTAGGGGTTCGACTCCCTTCGAGTGCACAACAAAGCACTGCAGTCCGGAATTTTTCCACCGCTGGTGCAAATTAACTGTAAGCCTTTCTGTTGTATTACCGAAAGGCTTTTAATTTATCAAGAGCATGCTAAATCTGGTTTTGTTTGGCCCTCCCGGAGCCGGGAAAGGTACTCAGTCGAAAAAACTTATTGAAAAATACGATTTGATCCATCTTTCAACCGGAGATTTGTTACGTGGCGAGATTACACAAGGTACAGCGTTGGGCTTAGAAGCTAAAAAACTGATGGATGAAGGGAAGCTTGTTCCGGATGCCGTGGTTATTGGCATGATCAGCAATAAGCTTGATGCTAATAAAGACGCCAAAGGTTTTATTTTTGATGGTTTCCCGCGTACAGTTGCTCAGGCAGAAGCTTTGGATGAGTTACTGGAATCAAAGCAATCGGCAATTTCGGGTATGATTGCCCTTGAAGTTGGCGATGATGAGTTGGAGCGTCGCTTGTTAGAGCGTGGTAAGGAATCTGGAAGACCAGATGATGCCAATCCCGAGGTGATCCGCAAGCGTATTAAAGAGTATAATGATAAAACTGCTCCTGTAGCTGGTTTTTATCAAAATCAAAATAAATTTAAAAGCATTAACGGCGTAGGTTCGGTGGATGAAATCTTCGATGCTATTGTTAATGTAATTGAAGAGTATAAAAAATAGTCGTTCGGAAGTCTTTAGTCCGGAAGTCAGTAAAGTCCGCAGGTTAGGAAGATTAAAATTCTTAACTTTCGGACTTTATTGACTTTCGGACTTTCCGTCTAAATCAAAAATTATGTCGCAGGGTTCAAATTTTGTTGATTATGTGAAGATCTGTTGCCGCTCAGGCCACGGAGGTGCTGGTTCTGCCCATTTGCATCGTGATATATTAACATCAAAAGGTGGTCCTGATGGTGGCGACGGTGGCAGGGGAGGCCATGTTATTGTAAAAGGTAACGCTCAACTGTGGACAATGCTACACCTTAAATACCGTAAACATGTAATTGCTGGTGATGGCGATTCGGGCGGCAGCTCATTGCGTACCGGTAAAACCGGTCGCGACGAAATATTGGAAGTGCCCCTTGGTACAACCGTGAAAAATGCTGAAACCGGCGAAGTACTTTTTGAAATAACCAAAGATGGTGAAACCAAGATCCTTACTCCCGGTGGTCGCGGTGGTTTGGGTAACTGGCATTTTAAAACATCAACCCAACAAACCCCCCGCTTTGCCCAACCCGGCGAAGATGGCCGTGAGGACTGGAATATCCTCGAACTAAAAGTGCTGGCTGATGTTGGTTTGGTAGGTTTCCCTAACGCAGGTAAATCCACCCTGCTTTCGGTGGTATCGGCCGCCAAGCCCGAAATTGCCGATTACGCATTTACCACACTGGTGCCTAATTTAGGTATCGTATCATACCGTGGCGGCCGTTCATTTGTAATGGCCGATATTCCGGGCATTATCGAAGGAGCATCACAGGGCAAAGGTTTAGGATTTAGGTTTTTGAGACATATTGAACGCAATTCAGTATTGCTGTTTATGGTGCCTGCCGATACATCGCGCAGTATAAAAGAAGAATACAGCATCCTGCTGCATGAGCTGGAAGAATATAATCCCGAACTGATGCACAAGCCTCGTGTGTTAGCCATAACCAAAACCGACATGCTCGACGATGAGCTGCAGGCAGAAATGAAAGAGGAGATCCCTGATGGGATCCCCTCTATATTTATATCATCTGTGGCACAGAAAAATATCGATCAGCTAAAAGACCTGCTTTGGAAAGAGATCAACGCCAGCGTTATTTAGCCTCCCATAAAATGTAGTCATTACTAAGCATCGTCATTTTAAAGCCGGTATAGCCAGGAAAACATTTGCGCATGATAGTTGACTTTGGACCGATGTAATCGGCGGGCAAAACTATGTACAGTGGTCCGGCGTGCCCATTATATACGTAGTCATCGTAATCGATAGCCACTTCAGCGCCAATGGTTTCAACGGTTATGGTGCGGTTGCGTTCAATTTCCAGGCTCAGATCAGGGCTGTTAAATACAAAAATGGCGTTGTTGTTTTGCTTATCCAGGTTGCGGATATAGTTTAGCGATGGCTGATCGATAAATAACTGTGCTATCCCCGAATATCCCCTTGCGCCGATATTTTTATTTTGAAAGTAGCTTGGCACAAAGTATTTGTAGCTGGAGTAAGTTATTACAAAACATATAAAATAAAACAGGTATTTATAACCAGTTTGCAATCTGCTTACCAGGTAAATGATGCCGGGTGCAGCAATGAGCCCGATGAGTCTCAAATGCCTTGCTTCATATGAAATATTGGCTTGTCTCAAAAATGATTGTCCGAAAAACAACACCGATACCACATAAAAAACCACCAGTAGCAGCGCATAATTTTTGTGAGGCGCCTTTTTTACAATAAACCAAATTAATAAAATGCTTAATACTGCACAGATCAGCACGATGATCACCCCCCAAAAGTAAGTAAACATGGGAGGGTCATCATGAAACAAAAGGCCGTTTGTAAGGTCATCTACCGAAAAAGCGGTTAATATTGGCGAGGCCAAAGGAAAGCCAAAAGTTTCCCAAACCAGCTTTATGCCCCCGGTTATCGATGAGGGGTTAGCACCTTTTGAAAGATAAAAATGATAGATCATAAATAAGGATAATACCGCAGGGACTCCTATCCATATGCCATTTTTTATCCAGCGAATGATGTCTTTTGTTCCCATTGAAAACCTAAGCCATAAAAAAAGGCAAGTGGCAGCATACATCCATAAAAATGACGATTTGCAAATGAAGCCTAATATTCCACCTATAAAGAGGAATACGGCCAGTTTCCAGTTAGTTTTTTCAATGGCTATGCACCCGTATAAAAACCAGCCGGTGTAACCAAAAAGTAGTACTTCGCCTCCGTTATAAAATACATAGGGCGTAAAAAAGGATAACTGAATTACGATGAACAGTACGCTTAAAGCCGAGATCATTGGCGTAAAGCCCGCTTTTTTAAAGAAGTAATAAAAGCCGAAAATGCCCGATAACGAAAATAGGAGGGTTACTATTGAAGAAGCGCGACCGGTGTTGACGCTGAAAATAAGTTTAAAGAAATAGGGCACCAGGTATTGCCCCGGCGACCACCAGGCGAGGAATTCTGACGCGTTTTTGCTGATATCGTTCTGATCGGGTTTAACCATGACATTAAATGCCGAACCCAGTTCCATTGAGCGCATTACCTGGAAGCCCTTGCTGGGGTCGGGGTAAATGGCGGCTGGGGCTATGATCAGCATAATGCCCATAATGAAAACAATCCCGTTAATAACCAATAAAATGATTTGGTGGGTTTGTAGTTTCTGTTTCAGCATATAATTATTTTAAGCAGATGATGTTTAAGTTTTAACTGATTTCCCGTTCCCTGATCTTTACCGCCGGGTTGCCCTGATAGATGCCGTACGCGTCCATGTTTTTTGTAGCGATAGAACCGCTGGTCAATACCGCGTGCGATGCTACCGTCACGCCCGGATTTACCATAGCCCCGGCGCAGATCCACACGCCGTCTTCCAAAATTATGCCTTTGGTTATCAAATCAAAGGATGTTTTTTGGTAATTGTGGCTGCCCGTTAACAGCACAGCCCCCTGCGACAGGCAAACATGCGCGCCGATATGGATGGGCACTAAACTATCTATCCATACATTTTCACCTATCCAGCTTTCATCGCCGATATGCAGATTCCATGGATATTTGATGTTTACACAGGGCTTAACAGTTACATTTTTACCGATCCTGGCACTAAATAGCTTCAGTAAAAATACTTTGAACGCGTTTGAGGGTATAATGCTTGTTTTAAAGAATATGGCATTACAGTAGTACCACAAAATGCGTTTTAAAACATTGCCGCCCGGATGATAAGGATAATTATTATAAGTTGAAAGGTCAGTTCTGAACATCAGCGCCGGTAAGCTTATCATTACGTTTAATCCAAATATACAGGCTAAACGCTATAATAATGTAAAGAAGTATATTAAAAATGGTATGGTGATCAACTATCCGGTTTGCCTTTTTCGACCAGAAGATGGCCAGTAAAACAAAACGAATCACGTTTAAAAATTCGATAACAAAGATCCCAGAAAACAGGAACACCAATTTTGAGCGCAACGGAGATGGATAGGCCAGTACAAAGGCGGAAAAAAAGCTGATCAATCCTAAACCCAGGCAGCTGTAAACTATGGCCAGTGTCCCTTTACCTGCAACCAGTAACTCGGAATTATTATCAATGGCAGCATAACCAAGCCACTTCAGGATCATGACACTACAATCCAATAAAACCTGTCTCAAAGCCGCAATATAATTCAGGTGTTCGGCTAAGAAAGCGTTATAATTCCCGCCGGAATTAGTAATACCGAAAAAGAAAATGTTAAAGCTATAAAATATGGCAAACAGCAATACAAACAGCAGCATGAACCGTATCGCCGGGTTATTTAAAAAAGCAGGTTGTTTCATTGTTTTTTGCTCTCCTTTCGTAACTCATAAATTTTAGCATCAATCAAAAACCTGAACCAAAAACCTTGTAAAAAATGAAATACCAGCCCGGTTTTTCCATCTAAAAAACCCAATTTTATAAAGTATCTTATAGTAAAGTAAATTACAGGCCTTACGAATAAAGGAAACGACTCATATCGTTTTTTCATATACCGGCGGCGCTCCATCGGGTTACCAAATAACCGTGGATGTACCAGCTTACCATTATCGTCAATAACCGGGACGTTTTGCTGCTCAACAAGGTATTGCGCCTCCAGCGTTGCCCAATGATTATGCCGGGCAATGAAACTGGTAAGCGAATCGGTAATTACATCAATGATATCAGTTTTAAGTACCTGCGTTTTACCGGTAACTTTAAAATGCTGATCATACAATTTTTCTTCGCAATGCCCGAAGCCGCGCCTGAACAGGTTGGCGTGGTATGTTGGATAGTGGCCGCCATGTTTGATCCATTTGCCCATAAATAGGGTACGCCTGCTGATCAGGAAGCCATTTGTTTCAGCATCTATGGACTTGGAGAAAATATCGTTAAGCTGGGCGGCAAGCTCTGGTGTTACCCGGTGATCAGCATCCAGGTTAAGTATCCAGGTACCTGTTAAAGGCAGGTTATTCAAAGCCCAGTTACGCTGGGTTGCATAATTTTCAAACGGATGGCTGAAGACGTTTTGCGTGTACCTTTGGCAAATAGCCAGTGTGGTATCCTTTGAACCTGAATCAACAATATAGATATTGGCTTTTAGCACCGCCGCGCTTCGCAGGCAGTCGCCAATGTTCTTTTCCTCGTTAAAAGTTAAGATAATAATATCCAGGCTCTCGCTCACTTAAGTTTGGCTTTAATGATCATGCTCATCCAAAAATAGGGAAACCTGCCGCAGCCCCTGAATGCTGTTACCTCAAACCCATGTTCATTGAGGATTTGTGTCAGCGTTTTAACCGACCAAAATTTGATATGCCCGCCCTGCCACAAAGGGCTGATATGCGTGTCCCATTTATTTAAAATACTCAAAAATAGGTTTTTTAAATAGCCATGATAAGGCGTTGAGATGATGAGCTCGCCTTTTGATTCGCTTAAAACATCCTGGCAAAGGCGTATAAACGCGTGGGGGTCGTACAAGTGCTCAATAACCTCAGTTGATATAATGGTATTAAACTGCATACCTCTTAATGGCTCCGGTAACCCTTCAACCGAAAGATCATGAACGAAAAACCTGCCGGGATTTATTTTATCTGCAATGGCAATGCCTGGTTTAGATGCATCTATACCATAAGCGTTAAATCCCCTTGCCAATAAATAATTTACAAGGTGACCGTTGCCGCAGCCAAGGTCGAGGATGCTGCTGTTGGTATCCTTATTTAATAACGACATAAGCGGTTTCTCGAGCTCCTTAAATACATGGCAGGGGCTTGCATCGGGATAATCGTAATCTTTATAAGCGCTCATGCGGTGGTTATTTGCGGATCCATATTTTTATATTTTTTCATTAAGGCAGCTCTTTCAAAATCATATCGATCGTTTGCGTAATTCAAATCTCTTTTAAAATTTTAGAATTTAACAATGCCTTATGAATGAGCAGCATGCTGATATAGCTCCAGAAGATGGTATTGAACAAGAATTCAAAACTGATGCCGCGCCACATGATCTGAAACAGGCCCGAAAATATAAGTGCTGTGCCTAATATATATCCCCCAAAAAGTTTTTCGGCTTTAACGGCTATTAGTTGTGCAAGGGCGCCGTAAGCGAAAAGGAAAATAAAGATCCCCCAATCACCTCCTGAAAGATACGCATCAACGATGTAGGCAGGTTTGGCTGATACGGAAGAGTTACGGTTAACCACCCCGGCATCATAAACGCGCTGCATGATCATGGCTTCGGTAATTGGTTTAGAGGGCCAGAAAATCCGCGGCACCAACGCAATAGCCGATTGTTTAACAATATCCAATCCATAAAAATCCACATTTTTAGGTGTCGACTGCACAAAGCGGGTAAACATATCGATTTCACTTAAGCGATATACTAAAAAATCCCAGTTAGTTTCGTCAACATCGCTGTTATCGCTATTTAGCGCTGCGTCAAGGGCCAGTTGTGAGGCTTCTTCGCTATCGGCATCTCCATTCCATGCATTGGCCCGGAAAATATGGTTATATGTTGGTAAAACCGTAAATAATAAAACAATGATAGGGACAAAGGTGATGGTTACTAATTTTTTGTAGGTAGGATACAGGAAGATCCCTAAAACCAGTATGCTGATAATAATAGGTTCTTTAAACCCCGATGTAAGCGCCTGGTAAAAATTAAAGGCATATAGTAAAAGGCAGATGAGCGTATTGGCCCCTTTTTTTAGTGGCATGGCAAAGGCCAGCGCCAATGTACCGGCAATAAAGCTCAATGAGCTAAACTGGTAATAAAATTGGGAAAGGCCTGGTATCTTAAGAAATAACAGCGAAAGCGGAAAACTGATAATTGCCGACATCATGAGCAGATTTGCCAGTCTTTCGGTTTCGATATAGTATTTTTTAGTTACGGGATAGTTCATGAAAATAAGTATACCCATCACAAATGAAGCATGCCCAAGGCAGTAATAACGCTGGCATTGGGCAATTAAGCCCAGGGCATCTTTATCATTTAACGTATGAATAAATACGTGCTTGAAATTTTCATAGCCGAGGGTATTCATAAAATAAAAGATGGATGTACTGCACATGTACCCCGCAAAAATTATCTGGATGATAAATAAGGGCCTCATCAACTGTTCGGCCATGGGGCGGTCGTTGGGGATTGGACGTACCCAGCCGGTAAGTGTTATGATGAATATAAAAAATGAGCCACCCCATGCAATAAAATAGGATAACACACTATCACTTTTACATGCCAGTGCCAGCAGCCATGGTATAAACAACACAATATATCGTTCTATCGATTTGCTTTGCTGCATTTATTAATTATTTTATTGATAAATTGCCTTTTAGCCATTAGTCCGAAGTAATAAGTTATAAGTAAAAAAGGTCAGAAACCAAACTTGTGAGTTAAGATTTAATACTATTGACTTAACACCAATTGTTCTATTGCTTCAACCTGTTTGACAAAGCTCCAACCTTCAATAATTTCCCTGGACTGTTGCCCCATCGTAAATAAAGCGGTTTTATCATAGAGTAGCAATGTTTTTAGTTTGTTTTTTAGATCAACCCCGTCGGTCGCGTTAAAGATCAGTCCGTTTTCATAATCTTTTACCAAATCGGTGCCCGCGCCTACTTTGTTTGATATCAATATGGCCTTGCCACAGGCCATAGCCTCGTTTATGGCCAGCCCCCAGGTTTCACCGGGCCCTTTTGAAGGGAGGCAAAAAATGTCACATGCCTGGTATACTACAGGCATGTAAAGCTGATTTTGAAAGCCAATAAAGTGAACATTTTTATGTCGATTAGCCTTGTTTTTTAGTTCTGTTTCTAAAATGCCGTTTCCTGCGAACAGCAGATGGGTGCCCGGCTGTGTTATGTCGATAAATGCTTCAAGCAGCGACAGCGGGTTTTTCTTATGCTCAAACTTGCCTGCAAAAAGCAGGAGTTTTTCATCATCAGCTATTCCTAACTGTTTGCGCAGGGTAAGGGCTTCATTGGTCCTGTCTTCGGCAAAGCGATCATTATCTACAGTATGCGGTGCAAAAAATAACTGCGTCTCTTTTAAACCGCATTTTTTAAAATAAGCCTTATTGTTTGACCCGGCATATAGTGCATAATCAATATGGCGGTAAATCCGCTTTAAAAACTGGCTTCGCAATACGGATTTGATACCGCCTTTATCATCAAGTAAAGTTGAATCGCCCCGGAAAATAACAGGTACCCTGCCTTTAAAATATTTGAGGATTTTGAGATGGCTTTTGTAAAACCAGCCGTACACCATAATAACATCGGGCTGCCAGTTATTTATTTGACTGATAAGGTCAGGATTATCAATCCCTTTTGAATGGTGCGAGCCGGGATCGGCCGAAATGTTTTTTACCCACTCATAAGGATAACCCTCAAGGAGCGGAAGGTTCCAAGTGATAGTTTTACCAAAGCCTGGATCAAATTTTTGCAAACCGCCTTTGCCCCAGGTATAAAATACCATGACGTTTATTTTTTGCCTTTCATACAGGAGCTTAAATACCGGTGCATAATACTGTATGGGGTGAGTGATAACTACAGCCAAATTTTTCATTCAGATAGTCTCGCCCATTATATTAAAACTTTTTGCATTTTGAAGGCGATGGTTTATCAGTTCAATGTCTCTGCAGTAAATAGTATTGTATGCACCAAAGGTATCTAACCCGGTTAAAACGCGTTTAAAAGGATCATAGGCAACGGCCCTAAAACCTTTTGACAGTAACAACTTGTGAATATCCTGATCGCTAAAACCGTACCTGCCGCCGCTACCGTTAAGCTCAATGATGATGGCCTTCAGCAGGGGCGAATCAAGGGTAGATCTCATTCCTTTAAGCACTTCGGTCTCAAACCCTTCCACGTCTATCTTGATAAGAGCGGGTTTGTATGTTTCCAATAATGAATCAATAGTGATTATAGGTACGATAACAGTGTTTTTGCCTTTCTCATCTTTAGTAATAACATGGTTTCCGGTATCTTCATCAGCCGAAAATCTGATCTCGCCCGCTGTTGCGCCGGCGCCGGCATTAATGAGCTTTACTTCGTCCTGCAAATAATTAAGCTCGATATTGCTGTTTAAAATATCAAAAGTTGCTTTAACAGGTTCAAGTGTAACACTATTAGCTTTGGCTATGCCGGAAGCCAACAGTGTATATGAACCTACATTCGCGCCAATGTCAAAAAAGATATCGTCAGGCTTTAAAAAATGAAGCAGAAAGGCCATATCATTAAATTCATGTAACCCCGTGTATATATTACCGGTAATACCGCTCAGCCCCTTGGTTGCATAAAACTTAACATCACCAACAAAAGGTTTTATAATGAACTTCGCCCTTGAAAGCCTTGACTGTACCTGCCACCAGGCAAACCGCCATAAGGCTTTTGCCGGATGTTTTTTTCCCAAAGGATGTTTTAAAATAAAGCCGACAGTTCGTTTAATGGCGTTCATAAATAATTCTATCAAATAACCGGCACTGCGCCAGTGTCATTTCATGTGCCGAATATTTTTCGATGGCTTCAGCATTATATTCAACAGTCTGGAAATTACCCTTAATTAATTGCTCAAAAAATATAAATAGGTTTTCGGAGGTAACGTCATCATAGTTGTAAACATGTTCTACACCATACTGCTGCATAATAGGTATAGCAGAGCTTGCGGCATTAAATACGGCCAAAACAGGCCTTTTTGTGAGCAGGTATGGAAATATTTTTGAAGCTGTGTATTTAGGATCATCTGACCCAGGGATAAAAAGCGCGTCGGCCTGCTGCAGTGTGAGCAAAGCTTGATAGTAGCTGATACGGTCGGTAATTTCAACAATACGTTCTTCCACATTATATTGTTTTGCCAGGGGAAGTATAGTGGTTATCCCCTGTCCGGCAGGGGCATAACTGGTACCTATGAAGTAGAGTTTGATTTTTTCAAACTGCTCTTTATTGGTATTCAAACCGGTCCTTAATGCATCGAACACCGGGCTAATGGCCTTGTGAAGATCCTTCCCGCCGCGGCCGATATATACCACATTGATAAAGCCATCGTCAAGCAACCCTGCAAAAAGCTTTTGGTTAGTTTTAGCTATTTGCAGGTCGGGTTCAAATGCTCCGAAGGTTATAGTAGCGCCCGGAAGCTTTTGAATTACCGGATAACGTAATTTGAGCTCATCAATGTAACCTGCAGATACACTGATGAGCCCGGACGCATTTTTTATGGCGATGGGCTCCAGGTATTTATTTAAATGGTAAACGAACCAATATTTTGGCGGCCGCTCGCTTTTAGGTTTGTTGATATAATAATCGGAATGCCAGGGATCCTGCATATCAATGACGTAGGGAACCCCAAATCGCTTTTTCCAGTATGCACCCAACGTACAAACCGGGAACTGTGTGGTTGAGAAATAAATAAGATCAAATTTGTTGTCCTTCAGCAGGCGGTTAACCGTTTTGCAGTAATGCCATAACGAGCGGATGGCAATACTGCCCAAACCAACTTTTGAAGTGAGTGCCTTGCGGAATGCTTTCACTTTGTGAACTTTAATGCCCGGAGGGATACTTTGCAACAACAATTCGTCTTTTGCCAGGTCGGCATACTGGGCATCAATGGTTACCACTTTGGCATCCCAGCCGCAGGCTGCAAAATAAGGGAGGCTCATCCTCACGCGCTGCATATCCGCGGCATTTACCGGCGGGAAGTATGGCGAAATAATGAGCAGCTTTTTATTCAATCGTTATACTTTTTGAACAAGACTTAAAAAGGTACGGCTTTCGGTTTCCCAGTTTAATGCTGTTTGGCCAAGCCGGTAGTTTTGTAAACGGGTTTGGTATAAAATATCCGGGTTTTGGAGGTAAAAGCTAATGCAATCCGTTAGTGATTGCAGGTTGCTTTTTTGGTATAGTTTTCCTGTATCCGGATATTGCTCCATAAATAAGGCTTGCGCCTGCGTATCGCTCACTATCATTGCCAGTCCACATTGTATGTAGGTAAAGATCTTATTGGTAAGGCAGATGTCCCTGTTTAAAGGAATGCCTGTTTCGGTGGCTATGCCAATATCAAACTGGCTCGCGAAATCGAAAATCTCGCCCGCTCCAATGGGCTCATGAAACCAAAGTTGATCATCACTTATTTTAAGTTCTTTGGCGAGGTTCAACAATGCAGATCTGTAAGTTTCATTACTACTGCCTAACAAGTGTAACCGAACATGGCCATTTGTAGCAGCTATCGCTTTAATTACATCTTCCAATCCTCGTTTGGGGCCTACCGTTTGCGAAAACCAAAACAGTTTTAATGGTTCGTGAGCTTTATAATTAGGGCTGATTTGCAGCGCTGTTTTAGGAAACACGTTGTTTATTACAACAGGTTTTAAATAGCGGTATTCGCGTTGATAAAATTCTGCAATGAGCGGGCTGGCGGCAGTAAAATAATCAACATGGGGAAAGTATTTTTCCTCAATGTATTTATTGAGCTTGTAACTTTCATTGTGAGTTGATGCAAACTGTCCCGAATGCAAATCTTCCGCATCGTAACCAACTTTTACGTTGTAATGTTTTGCTGCCTGTATGGCTGCGGGCAAGGCGCCGAGGTTATGGGCGATATAAAGATCTGTTTTTATTTTTTTAGCTATAGACAACGCTTCGGTATGTGTGCGGCTGATAGCGTTTTCAGGTATATCGAAATGCCGGGTATATTTAAACAGCAGCGTACTTAACTTTTGGCGAATACGGGTTTTAAGGTAAGTTGCTTTTTGTATCACCGGATCGCCTCCGCAATAAATGTACATACCGGGATATTTGCCTGTTAAAGCTTCATCGGTTTTTTGGGCCCATTGCTGGTAAAAACAGCAGATCACTTTAACATTATAACCAAGCTTGTGCAAAGTTTCGGCTTCCTTCACGAGGCGAGGGTTAGTAGTTGGCTGGCCGGTAGTTATAAAAGTAACGTTTTTCAATCTTTACGCGTTGCCAGCTGGTATAATTCCTCGTATTGTTTGGCCAGTACACCGGCGCTAAATTTTTGTTCCGCTATCTTCCGGCAGTTGGCCCTGCTGATTGAGTCAATGCTGTTAATCGCCGTTATCATGTCGGCTTCTGTGGCGCATACAAAGCCATTTGACCCGTTAATGACTATCTCCGGTATTGCGCCGCGATTAAAACCGATAACGGGTGTACCACAGGCCAGTGCTTCGGCCATTACAATACCAAAGGGCTCATCCCAGGTTACCGGCATCAGGAAAGCTTTTGAGTTACGAAGCAAGTCATTTTTCTGAAGGTTATTGACCGGGCCTATGTACTTGATCTGCTCGCCATCAATATAGGGTTTTACCTGTTCATTAAAATATTGCTGGTGTATTGGCTCATTGGGTACATTGCCTGCTATTACCAGTTTTTGATTTGTTTTTTTTGCCGTGTGTATAGCAATAGCTGTCCCTTTTTCATGCTGGATCCGGCCTAAAAAAGCGAGGGGGGCATCATTGGGAACACCTGCATTAAAATCGTAGTCGTTTAAATCCACCCCGTTATAAATAGTAGTTACATCAGCAAACGCATTGATTTGATTGGCTATGTAATTGCTGCAAGCGGTAAATTTCAATGTGTTTTTATGAGCGATACTTACTGCCTTTTTTACCTGCGATACGGTAGGGGGCAACTGATAGGATACGATTTTTGGGATTCGGCTTAACATTAGCAACGCAATATTGCTCATGCGACCGAAGGTATGTACAATATCAAAATGCTGAAAAGCAATTTTTGATGTAAGCCGGTTAATTTTCACCAGATCTTTAACGCCATAATTTGCCGATTCATGGTAGCTAATGAGTTTACAGCCCGGCTGCGAATGTTCTTTGGCATACAGGGTAATATCGTGGCCTTTTTTTTTAAGTTCCTGGATCAGCATAAAAGCAATGCGTTCGATGCCGCCGTATTGCTCGGGAGGCACCGGGATCAGCGGGTTTACTATAATGGCTATTTTCAATTTTGTGCGTGTTGCTCAGCTTCCCGGTATCTTAACCCGGTTTGTCTGAGGAGGAACTGGTAAGTGTCCGAGTGCAATGCAATGTATTGTTTGATGTAATTTAATTGACGGCCGTTGCCAATTAGCCATTTTCCAAACAGCAGCCAGTCGGCAATGGTAAAGTATTTGTATATTCGATTGTCCTTCAGGATAAAGATATTGGCAAGGAAAAATGTAGCCGTAGGGACTGGTCTTTGCAGCCGGTGGTATGCAAGACTTTCCTTCATGGTTTTCGTTTTGTCTGGAGATGCCGTAATGAAGCTTGCCAACAGCATGACCTGTGTAGCTATCCAGCTATACCGATCGTTATCGCGCGCCGTAGCCAGGGTAACAGCAAAATTGGCTAATGGTTTACCATGAAGGTAAATCGGATGCTCAAAAGAACGCTCCCTGATCAGTTCGACTGCATTAAATAGTATAGACTGCGGCACTAAGTATGCTGATGCATGCTCCCCGCGGTACAACATAGCTCCGTTCGAGTGTAAAGCACTTATGGCCTGCCTGTGTTGTGGCCACCAAAAGTATTGAGATTGCCCGTCAGGCCAGATAGTTTTATGTGTATTTGTCCAAAGGTTACCCGGTTCTTCATACCAAAGTACCATGTTGCACCATGAAACTTTTATGTTAGCATCGTTATCCATAACCGCCGTCATCTCTTTCAAAAAGTCGGGCTCCCACCAGTTGTCGTCTTCCAGGATACTGACGTATGGCTCATCGCAACCGGCAAAAGCGAGGTTAAAGCTAGCGACAGCTCCAAGGTTCTTAGCGTGGTTTTTCATGATAAACCGATGGTCATTTAATGACGAAATAAACGCCGCAGGGAAAGGATCCTCGGGGCAATCATTGTGCACTTCGCAGACCCAACCGGTAACAGTTTGGTTAAGCAGGCTTTTTACAGCGCGCGTCAACAGGTGGTTCCTTTTATAAGTAAATAAGTAAATGCGGCAACGCGTCATTATTGGGGTGCGTCTGATAGCAGCAATTTTAATTTTTTCACGATTTTCCAGCCGATAATTTTTTGAAGTAAGCGGGTGTAACCGCCTGCCGGAAATGTTGAAGTTGTGCCGCCAAGGTCTTTTATCTTGTGTTCCGCCCCTTTAATAAGTGTTTTATGGAAGGGGTAAAAAGAGTATATAAAGTTTTGAAAACAGGAAGCGCATACCTTTTTAACGCGGGTGCTGGGTTCAAAGGCCAGCATGTGTGAAGTACCCATATTGATGGAATCATAGGCGGATTGGGCGCCTTTTGTCGATTTTAATGACGACAAGGAGCTTTGCAGCCCGCTTCTGTAATAGAGCAGCGAATTTTCGGCGAAACGAATTTCGCTGGCATTGAGCAATACCCTGATGATAAATTCAAAATCATTGATCAGGCTCAGGCGCTCATCCCACAATCCCGATTTTCTAAGCACAGCCCTTGGGATTAGCCATAAGGCACATTGCATCATGGCTTGTTTGCCATCCATTGACGATACCAGCCAGTCAATGGGTTTACAATCCTCCCTGATGAGGTCTTCATTTACTTTAAAGGAACTAATATCATCGTGATAAAAACGGCCCCAGGCGGCTGAAGCTACTACATCATCGCTATCACCAATCCGTTTAACCTGTTCTGCAATATAACCGGGCGAGATCAGATCGTCGGCATCCATAAATTTAATAAGCCGGCCGCTTGAAAGACCAAAGGCCTTGTTTGCTGCAACGCACTGCCCGCTGTTTTCCTGCTGATGAACGCTGATGCGCGGATCGGTAAACTGTTTAAGTACCCTGGCGGTGTCATCCGTAGAACCATCGTTAACAATAATGAGCTCCCAATTGGTATAGGTTTGCTTAAGCACCGAATCAACAGCTGCGGCAATATATTTGCCAGCGTTGTAAGCGGGCATGCAGACTGAAACTATCGGATTACTTTTTTCCACTCAGTAGTAAAATAAGGCAGTTTAGCCTTAAAGATATAATGACGAACAATATCAGACGAATTTGTTTTTTCGTTTTTATCGGCGTAAAGTATCCGGTACGGCTGGTTTAAAGGCTTCCCCTCCAGCCAGGATATAATTATTGCGTTTAGTGTTTGCTCAAACATGGGGGGGTGAACATTCTGTACATTTTTCATAAGGTATGCACAGGTACGTTCAACAAAATGCCAATCTATTTTTGATGAATTGTAGGCAAGAATGCCACTGTTGATCTTTTTGCACATGGAAATGTTCAGGTCCTTGCTGATAACATCCTCTGGTAAAACATAATAAGAAGCAGGTATGGTATCCTGCATAAAGTAGTTTTCATTGTTTCTGTAAGCATCGATCAGTTCTTTCGGCTCATTAAAAAACAGCATATCACTATCTAACTGTATGATATAACGATTGTTGATGCGCATATCTACCAGTTTCCTGAAAAATGCGTTCTCTTCGCGTAAGGCCCTTAGCAGCGGAAAATCCTTTTCAGGCAATACTTCGTCAATTTGTATGTTCAGGTCTTTAATGCTAATGATATTGACATTAGGGAGCGCCTTGATGATAAATCCGCTTAGTTCCGGGCTTAAAGTGCCGTCTGAATAAACATTGATGCGTATATGGCCTTTCAATAACCTGGCAAGGGAATAGGCGCAAAAAATAGTTTGGTGCCAGTATTTAGCACCTGTAAGATAACTTACCTCCAATTTATAATCCGAAGATAATGTTACCGGGGATAACTTCAGCGCTGCTTTTTTCATTTGCCGCTCGCCCCGCTGCATGCTGAGCCAACCTTTCAGCCCGAAATGACTGATATGGTACCTTACCGAAAAGGTGGGTTTAAAAAAATACTTGTATGCTATTTTACCTAAGGTCACGGGCTATAAAAAGTGTTTCCAGGCTTGTTTAAAATAACCTTCTTTTGAAAGGTCTACATAGTGATGAAGAATGCCTGTTTTGTTTTTGATCTGATCCGGGCTGGGGTTAACAATATAATCTCCGGTTTTTAAAACAGTAGCGTCGGTATTGCCTATGAGCATGGCCGAGAGCGCCTGCTCTAAATAGTAAGAAGTACCTTCCAGTTCCTCCAGTGTTTTAACCCAGTTTTCCAGCTCGTCCCAGTCAATGGCTTCGCTTTTTAAACCGATAGCACCCACATTAAGCAATGGTTTTACAGTTGAACCTGCCAGCTGTTCCATTAATTGCTGAGAATAGCCATAGGCCTCCACACAATCGAGCATATGCAGCGGCTGTTGCGGACCGTTAAGCCATTTGACCAGATCTGCAGGTTCGTGCCAAAAAAGCATGTCCGAATCCAGTACCAGTTTCCAGTCATCGCCTGGGATGGTGTGCACATCGGTTAGTTTTTTAATGTGAGGATATACTGCTCTTTTTTTATGCAGGTACGGATAACGTGTTTCGGGCAATGTGTTTTGCAGGTTTTCACTGATTTGCTTCACTGTAATTACCTGTGCGCCGGGCAGCTGTTTTGCTACCCTCTCCACCAGTTCAGCATTAAAGCTGCCGTCATCAACCAATATGAATTTAAATTGCGCAGCAGTTGACTTAATTAACGATTGGATGCAATAAAGCGTTTGGTACAGGTAGTTTTTACCTGTTAAAAAGTAAATCGGCAACCCATTAGTATGTGAAACTACCGGGGGCAACTCAAGCGAACGCTGTTCCATCTCCCTACGCCCGTTCATTATGTTTCGGTAATTGAAATAGCCACCAAAACGCCTGAATTTTTGTAATTGTGAACGCGGATTGCGGTATAAAAAATTAATGACTTGTTGTAACAAGGAAAGCTATAAATTAAACAACGAGTCGCGCCAGAATAAATGTCGGACGTTTGCAGTATAATGCCTGCCCACGATGCCTTTTTTTTTCATAGGCTTAATCTGTTGGCTATCCTGGTGATCGTTTTTTATAATCTTTGTTGTCCAGGGTATTCCAATTGATGAACTTGCTATATGAGCAAAAATAGTTTGTTCGGTAAAATAATGCACATAGTTACTTACGTGAAACAATAATTCCTCCAGCCGAAAGTCTTCGCAAATTCTGGGCCCATAAATAATTAATAAGCCCGAACTGAAGGTATAAGTATCATAGAGGTTATTACCGTAGAAATTCAAAACGCGGTCATCATAAGTTGAGTGTCCCTCCTGGCTTCCGCCGCAAACAAACCCGTTATGTTGGGGAAATATATTTTTTAAAATCCTTGTAAAAAAGTATGTCACTGTCTATCCATATTACAGGTTGGATCTCGGCCTGGTGAAGTATCACAGCCAATTTTTTGCCAAGCACATGGCTCTCGGCATAGTTTAAAAGATTGATCCTGTTTTTGCCCTGATGATATACCGCGCTTTGTTGCCAGTGCTTAACAATAAGCTCACCCGGCCAAAACTTAAATTTACTTTTGATTTCTTCCGGAGATAACGATCCGTCGGATGCGATGATCAGTTTGGGAATCTCTTCCCAATATTTTGCAATAGAATATACGGCCAGGCGCGTCATATCTATGATGCTTTTGCCTGTCATCATAAGTACAGTATAAGCCGATGATGCTTTGGGCTGCCCTACAACAAGGGGCTTATATTTAAGTAAGCTCCTGTAAAGTACTGGTAAGCGATAAGCCAGTGAATTGCTTATTTTATTGAGCATGGTTGTTCTTTATAAGGCCGTCATACATACCACATGCGCCCTGCCATTTTATATATGCCGCAGCATTTTTCCATGCTTTGTAGGTAAACCAGGCTTTAGCTTTCCGTAATGTAGCCCCCGATTTTGTAATTTGTTGCCATGGGTTTATACCGTGGCTTTGCAGTAGCTGCACCCATGATTTATTGGTATTGTTAAGCAAACGTGCAAGGTAACCTGCGTGCATACGTTGAGCAGGAATAATATGTTGTAGTATGAGCTGAGGGAAATAACCAACCTGCCAGCCGCCTTTAAGGATCTCGAGCACAATATCGTTATCGCCGCCGGAGCTTAAGGAGTTACCCAACCTATCGCTGATGTTGTTTTTGCCCTGTGTTATTTTTTCCAAATAGGATGATAGCGCTTCGCGTTTTATAGCCATCCCTGCGCCTATGGGTGCAGCTGTTGGATATTGATTATTCCATGCCGCTGTTAAGGGGGTATCGCCAAGGTCGCGCAGGGCCAGGCTTCCGTAAAATTCCCACAGCCATTCGGGAGGGTTAGTTTCAAACAATGGGATTGATTTACCACCTATAGCGCCCACTTTGGGATTTTGGCCAAATATACTAAGGGCTTTTTCAAGATAGCCGCCTTCAATCATATTATCATCATCAACCATTACTATAATATCGCCCGTTGATTCATTGAAACCCTTAAGCCGGGCATAGGTTAAACCTTGCTTTGTTTCATCTATAATTTGAACGGCAGGGTGCCAGCTTAAATTAAGCTGCTGCCGGAAATTGTTAGATGAATTATTGTCGATAATGATTAACTCCCATTGGTTGGCAGGCAGTGATTGGCTTTTTAAGGCCGAAAGCGTTTGCTGTAATCTTGCTGTATCCGGGTTATAAGTAGGGATGATTACGCTTAATTTAGCCATTATATAAGATATCGGCAGGTAAAGGTTCGTTAATTAAAGCCAACTGTTCTATTACAGCCGCCTCAACTGTGCCAGGTAAAATCATTTGCATGCATTTTTTATCGTAACGGCAGGTATTATGTAACCAGCATGGTGAGCATTCAACCGCAGAGTATACATTTTTAAAACTGATATACCCCGATTGGTCTGGCCTTTCGCGCCCACCATATATGATTACCGACCGGCAGTCGACTGCGCGTGCCAGATGCATCATAAACCCTACGTGTGATACCAAAAGGGCGGCATTACTTAATATGGCTGCTGTTTGCCGGATAGTAGTTTTCCCGCGCAGATCGATAACGTTTTTCAGCGGCGCATCTGTTTGAGAACCTAACTGGATGAATTTGTGGGTTTGGCAAAGCAGATCAACAACCTGTTGATATTTTTTAATGTCCCATTCTTTATTACCCATCGGGAACAATGCTGCTGAGCCGGATGTTGTTATTACGATATGGTTTTTTGCCCACTGCGCTGCTTCCAGCTCATTAGCAGTTAAAATTAAAACGGGCTTAAGATCTATTTTACCTTTAAGCTGTAAATCATCGGCCATTTTTAAAATGATATGCTTTTCGGGTATTTCGTCGCCGTCGGTTTCGGGATGATAAACTGTGTATTTTGGAAAAACAGTTTTTACGTTGAAGGCTTTAAGAAGCATACCCGATAATAATGCCCCAAAAGGTAAAATAAGTTTGATATTCGGATTATGCTCAAAGAGTTGTTGTTGGTTACTTTTTACCCAAATATTTTTATTTCTGCGCCCGTAGAGCTCCCGGCTTAATACAGTGAGCAGCAGATTATCGCCCAGCGATTCGCCAAAAGCAATGATATAGGATGGTATACCGTATTTATAAAAGTAAAACAGCGTTGATTTTATAGTTTTAATTCGGTTTTTCAAAATATTGCTTTGAGGCTTCCAACAGCTAAGCGTATTATCATCTTACCTTTTCATACTCCAGTACATCATTCTTAAAAATGTTTTAAACCTGAATGGAATGCTCAGCCCGTTTAACCCAGTTATGTAGTATAAAATATTGAACCAGGCAAAAGCTATACTTTGTTTTTCCTTCGCCAGCCACAGGCAGCAGTAAATTGATTGCTGCAAACATGTGGCTTTATCATTGATATTGCCGAGGGCTTTACGTGTTGACAGAAACTTATAATGATAACTGAAAAAACGATAGTCATAAGTTGATGAGCTTAAACCAGCCTCGCCAAAACGCGCGATATCCAGATTGATGTATTTGGTTTTAAATACGGGGTTACAAAATACTTTCAATGTTAAATGGTAGTCAGCAGCCACCTTAAACTTTATGTTGTATTTACCGGTGTAATTAAATATCCCGCGTTTATAGAAAATGCCCTGGTGATGGATGCCGCGTGATAATACTTTATCAATAGTATCATCCGCATATTTTGTTTTTGATGTAGCACCTACCACATTACCATATACAAGATCGGCAGGTTCATTTTGAATGGCCTGATGAACCTGACCCAACACCGTGGAGTTGCTGAAAGTATCATCGCCCCCTATAAAGTAAAGCCATTGACCGCTCGCCATATCAATTCCTTTATTCATGGCATCATAAATGCCCTTGTCGGGTTCAGAGATAAACAGCATATTATGATTGCCTACTTTTTTTAAATTGCTGATAATATACTGTGTATTATCATTTGAGCCACCATCAACCAAAATCAGTTCGTAGTTTTTAAAGGTCTGGCGGGTGATGCTATCTAATGCCTGCTGTAGCGTGCCTTCACAATTATATAGCGGCATGACGATGGAAAAAAATGGCTTCAATTGAGGTTTGATGTTAATACCTTGTCCGCTTCATTTACCCAGGTATCCAAGCCCTGCGGGTTCCAGTGCGTGTCACTGCGGTAGAAGAGATTGCGCTTCTCGGCTTTGAAAGTTTTATATAATGGTATTACAGGAAGATCAGTTTTTTGCTCAACTCTTTCTAACAGATGATTATAAGGCATCCGTTTATCGTCATAGATTGAAACCGCATTTGGGATCACTGAAAGGAAAACCTTTTTAAAGCCAATAGCCCGATAATAATCGCGTGCAATATCCAGATTGCGGACTATAGAATCTAAAGCGGCCCCGGTTTTAGGCTTGAATGCTGACTGTAAACTGGCGGTATCGACGGTAATATTATAAAAAAGTCTTTTTTTATCAGTACTCTCCGTTACCTCTTTGGCTACGCGATTAAAAAGTTTATAGTTGAGTGATGCTTTGATCTCTTTGAAAGAGGTCGCCAGTTTATTATCAAAAAGAATTAGTTCGAGATTGCGGCTTAGATCCTTGTTAAAGATGACATTGCCTACCCGTTCAAAAATAGATGCTGCCGGCGGTTGGTTACCCAACCGGGGGGCATTACTAAAATTTAGGCCATTTTTAATTTCATTATTTGTCCACCTTGTTTCATCTGTTTTGCTGATATCATAGCTGACCAGGTTACGCTCGGCAAATTCCATTATGAGATAGTTTTGTTTGGTACTATCCAGTTTAATTGGACCGAAGGCAAAACGACGATCAAGGAAAATTACATTATCAAATGCATCAAAAGCGCCGTAAAGTATTTTATCTGCCAAAAAGCTGTCGCCTATAATATATAATACCCTATTGGTGTTTTGCCTGCCGGGTTTGGGGTTGTAGTGTTTAAAAAGTTCGAGTTCAAATTTGTATTGAGGCAGATTTGACATGCCGTAAAGATCGCCATAGCGCCACTTGTCCGAATAGGAAAAAAAGGCTTTATACCAGTTGGTTTCCTTTGTTGTTTTGGAATAAATGTGGCTGAAATATTTGTCAAAATATAATTTATTGATGAATGACCGGTTCATGGAACTAAGCAGCAACGCAACACTAATGAGCAATATGAATAAACTGGTAACCTTACGCATTAAAACTGGAAATAAATAAACTGAGCTTCGTTAAAGATCCCTAAAAAGTAACAGGCAAGGATAAGCCCGCCTATAATGACCGCCTTTGTTGTGTTTGAATAATCTTTCGCTTTTCGCAGATAACGTTCGCCTAAAAGCAGGATAATGATAATAAAGGCACAATACCAAAGTTCAGGGACAGACATCAAATTACCGGCCGAATAGGTAAATCCTTTACCGGCCAATATTTTACTTAAAATATAAAAAGCATCGGATACTGTAGCTGCCCTGAAAAACACCCAGGCAAGAGAAACCAGGTTAAAAGTGAAAAGCCATTTCAGGAAGGTAAAGCCTTTGATCCCGATATCGTACTTGTTGAATAACTGGTAAGCAACGAGCAGCAAACCATGAATCAGGCCCCAAACAAGATATTTCCAGTTGGCGCCATGCCACAGGCCGCTTATCATAAATACGATAAGCAGGTTAATGCAGGTTACCCGGAAATTAATCTTGCTGCCCCCCAACGGGATATACAAATAATCACGAAACCAGGTGGAAAGTGAGATATGCCAGCGTTTCCAAAAATCAGAAACATTGGAGGCGAGATAGGGCAAGTTAAAATTCTGCATTAGCTCGATACCCAAAACGAGGGCCGTGCCAACCGCGATATCCGAATACCCGCTAAAGTCGCAATAGATCTGGAATGCAAAAAAATAGGTAGCTACGAGCAGTTCAAGTGCCGAATGACCATGCGGATTATTGAAAACAGGGTCGACGTAAAGGCCCAGTCTATCGGCAATCACCACTTTTTTAAACAGGCCCATCGCCATAAAAAATAAACCAGTTATCAAGTTACTGCTTCGGAAATTGTTCACCCGATGTAACTGGGGCAAAATATGCTGGGGCCGTTCAATTGGGCCTGCTACCATTTGCGGGTAAAACATTACATACAAGGCATAAAGGCCAAAGTGACGCTCGGCGGGTTGATTACCCCGGTAAACCTCAATGGTGTAGCTCATAGCCTGGAATGTATGGAACGATAAGCCAATAGGCAATATAAAATCAAGCAATGGTAATTGCGGGCCATGGAATGTGTCAGATAGCAAATTCAGGTTCGCGGCCAAAAAGTTGAAATATTTATAAAAGGCCAGTACACCAATATTGGTGATCAGGCTTAAAATGAGATAAAACCTGCGGGTTTTGCCTGTGGCTTTTTCTATCAGGATACCGGCACAATAATCAACAATAATGGTAAACAGAATGATGAGGATGTATACCGGCTTAAAGTACATGTAAAAATAGCTGCTTGCGGCTAAAAGCCACATCCATCTTAATTTATGTGGGAGCAGGTAATATGTAATGGTTACAATTACAAAAAATACAAGGAACAACAGGGAGTTAAAAAGCATTTAAAAAAGCAGATATATAATTTAGTTTACAATAATTTTGACGTCAGCGCCTGGTTTAGCTTGCATTATTAAGAATTGATATTGCCTTATTACTGATAATTATAGGATCGACATTGTTGATATTCAGGTTGGAGCCGCGCTTGTATAAATCGTTGAGTAACGCATAATTATCTTTATTGTTAAACTCTTCAGAAGGATAAAACGTGTATATATTGTTTGCAATGGTTAAGGGATAGGGGACAAAACGACCGAAATGGTTGCCATTAGAGATACAAATTGCGGTAGTTTGTGTACCTGCAGCTATATGTATAGCACTGGTATCATTTGAAATTAGTAAATCTGCATTGTTGATAAGTTCAATTAATTCGACAAGATTAGTTTTACCGGTTTTATCCTCAATTTTTTCTTTGTTTTTTGATTGTGATATTATTTCCGTAGCCAGGCATGAATCTGCAGATGAGCCCGCAATTGTAACCGTAACTTTAAATGTTGAATTTGCCATTATGGAATCAATTGCTGTTGCAAATAAGTTTGTTCCCCACCTTCTATACTCCTGGCCCGCACCGGGAAATATTACCAATTGCAAAGCCTCTTTTTCGATTAGCTTACTTTTGGTTGGCAAATTTAATGCGGTATCAATTCTTTGACCTGTAAGGGTTTCAATAAATTTGCGATTTCTCAGGTATTCAAAATAATCAGTTCCGGGCACATCTATAATACTGTCATAAAATTTATAAGAGCGTTTTAATTCTTCTAATGATTCCATATTAGTATAATCGCCGCTGCTGCAAATCTTTTGTTTGGCTCCAAGTTGGGATATAAACTCGTCGGTGTGCAATACTCTTGAATGAACCGGATTGATTAAGATATCAAATGCTTTTTTTTTAAAGGCAAATGATAACCTTATTTTTTCATTTATATCATAAATTATCGAGGGCGTTATCCAAATAAATTCATCAATAATATCTTTATCATATGCCTCGGCTATATCTTTAAATCCTATATTTCCAAGGAGCGTCAGTTTATAGCCTTTAAATTTTGGTGCGTGTTTGATACATCTTACATAGTTTCTGAAAAGAATGTAATCGCCAAGAGCATCAAGTCTTACAATTAAAATCCGGTTACTTTTAAAAGGAAGGGACGTTTCGTTAAAGAAACGGAATAAGATCCTCAGGAACTTGTTTGTACTTCTTTTTAGTAACATCATGAGTAATATCCAAATACCTTATATAATTTGATCCTGATCCTGTTAAAAAAAACAATTTTCTTCCATTCATGAACAGTGCCGTGAGCATCTGCCGCCCATATTTTCTGATGATCGGCCTCCCATTGCACCTTCATTTTTGGTGAATGAGTTTTGGCCTGGTCATGCACGTTGGCAACGGAAAGCGGCTCTTTGATCAATGCCCTGCTGTGTCCTTTTACCAGCCTGAGCCATAATTCAAAATCAAGGGAGCAATGAAGCTCCTCCCAAACGGGTTCATGAATGGAGGCACTCCAAAAAGTGGAGGGCTGTACGAGACTCGGAATCTTGATAAAATAATCAATAAAAGGCAATACCCGTGTTGTGGTTGTTTTGCCCGACAGCACATTGTAGTCGTTCCCGTAACCGTATATAAAATCTGCTTTGGTGCTCATAAATTTATTTAACACCTTATGGAAAACACCTTTAAGATAGTAATCATCACTATTGATCCAGGCGTGGTACCGGCCCGATGAAAGACTGAACCCCTGATTAATGGCATTACTTTGCCCGCTATCTTTTTCACTTTGATAGTAACTGATCCATGGGGCATACTTTTCAATAATCTGTTTGGATTGATCGGTACTGCCGCCGTCAATGATGATATACTCCAGGTTGGGATAATTTTGCAGAAGCACGGCCCTGATGGTTTGCTCCAGAAAATCGGCCTGGTTATATGATGGGGTTACGATGGTAAGCTTAGGCCAGTTTATTCTGTTATCATAAATAGCTGGCGCAACCTCCTCATCCCAGGGCCATCCGGTTTTACCGGACGGAGGTAGGGGTAACTGGTGCAATAATCCGTTTTCGGTACCGGCTACTATGGGCAGGGGCAATTGAACGCCTTTATTAATAAAGTTTGAACGGTATAACTGAAGATCGGGAAGGGTCATGTTTTTTGTTCAGTCAATGATCTGCAGAAATGTTCGGCCAAATTTTTTAACGCTTTCATGATAAGTGTTACTTTCAAAGAGCGGGGGAGGGGTTTGATGTTCACTGGACTGCTGAAGCAGTTGCGCTAACTGGTTAACATTATGGGGATTAAAAAAGCATGCCGAGCTGTTAACCAGTTGCTCCCTATGGATCTCAATATCTGAAACCAGTAAAAATTTATTCATTAGCTTAGCATCCTCCACAACAGTGCTCCAGCCTTCAAACAACGAAGGCTGTATAATGGCAATGGCATTATTCATCAACTGAAGCTGATCACGCCGGTCGATAAAACCCAGGAACTTAACGTTGTTGCCGATGTTATTGTCTTCAACAAACGCCTTCATCTCTGTAAAATAATGTGGGTTTCGGTAGTCGTTGGTGTTACCGGTAAAAGCTACGGTAATTTCAATGCCTTCCGTCTTTAGTTCTTTAACTGATTTTAGAACTACCAGCTGATTTTTATGTTTCCAGAACTGGTTAGGGCAGATAAAATAACGTGCGGGTAACCGATATTTTTCAAGCAGTAATTTGATGTTGATATCCTGATACGAAGGATGTGCTACCGCGAAAGGCAGAACGCTTACCTTAACTGTATGCTTAGGGAAAATAGATTTGAAATGTCCAAGCGCGGTATTGCTGCTCACAATTAAATGCCCGGCCGAGGCTTGAATTTCCTGCTGGTTTTGCAGGCGCGAGGCAATATCATCTTCACTGAAAAATTCAGGGGCAAAATGTTCCTGGAAATCAGCTACCCAATATATTTTCTTTTTAGCAGCCGATTGTTGCTCACTTTTATAATAAGGAAAAACAGCGTCAAGGGCTTTAATTTTCTGGCTAAACAGACGGATTTTAAACAGCCGGTTTGTTATCCTGTTTAGTAATTGGAAACCTTTGTTTGCTTCGCCCGAACCCAACTGAAAGCTGATATAAGGATAATTGAATTTTTGCTGCGCGGTCCAAAAACTTTCGTAACTATCGGTAAGTAAAACAATATGCGGCTTTTCCTCATCATTAAGGGCGTTTAACGCATTTACCAGGTTTTCGATATAGTAAGTACCGCCTATCCAGTTTTCGTTGTAGGTGTAGCTTAGTCCTATTCTTTTCCTTTTAGCCATTTACAATAGGTATTAATACCATCGTCAAAATTTACTTTTTGTTGGTAGCCCAGGCTAATTAGCAGGCTGTTATCGGCTTGCCAGTATAACGGATCGCCAACGCGGTTGGTGCCTGTAAATGACAAACCGCCGCTAAAGCCTATATATTTCAAAAAAGTTTCGGCTGCTGTTGTTATAGTGATGGTATTATTATTAGCAATGTTTGTAATACTGAACCCGGGCTTGTCGGCATTGATAAACAGGTTCATGGCGTTTACAATATCGGTAACATGAATAAATTCGCGTGTTTCGTTACCGGTACCGAACAATGTGATATTTGTTTGAGCCTGCGATTTTTTGTAAAGGTCCCAAAACAACTGCTTTTTCAAACCGGCTCCATATGCGGAAAACACACGGAAGATATGAACATTTAAGCTAAAATGATCGTGATATAGCTGGCAAAGCTCTTCGGCTTGTTTTTTATGTACACCATAGGGTGAGAGCGGACTAAGCGCATGAGATTCTGCAATAGGTAGCATTTGCGGATTACCGTAAACTGCCGCGCTTGACAATTGGATGAGCCTGCAATTGCCATTACCTTCTTTTATGGCATTGAGGATGCTCACGAGGTGATGAACGTTTAGCAGGTAATCGCGCTCAGGGTTATTGAATGATTCGGGCACTGACGCAGCCCCTGCACAGTTAATACACCAATTGAACTGTTGCTCATGAAATACCTTCTTAAAATCGGCATTGGTGGCATCAATTAAAAAGTAGTTGGGATCGTCATATTCTACCATTACATCAGCGCCATACACTTCATAACCTGGCTGATTTTTAAAATAGCTGTAACAGGCCGAACCGATAAATCCTTTGGAGCCTATGACAAGTATTTTCATTGCTGTGGTAATGCTTTTATGAATTGTGCCGGGTTGCCGGCAACCATGGTAAATGGTTCAACATTTTTAGTAACCACTGCTCCTGCTGCTACGATTGCGCCTTTGCCAATGGTAACGCCTTTTAAAATTACAGCGTTCAGGCTGATCCAGGCATAGTCATCAATTATTATCGGTGCAGTGTGTACATTGCCTTTATCGGCCCAGTGCCCGTTTTGTACCAGGTGCATCCATCGTTCGGCCCTTTCAATGGCTTCAAGCTCATGCGCATTTGTGTCCATAATATTTACATTATGTGAGATTTGCACAAAATTACCAATGGTTATACTTTCGCCCGACCAGATCCTGGTGTGATCGCCAATGTAGCAGTTTTCGCCAATCACAATTCTACCGCCGTATTTAAATATATTGAGCATCCCCCGGATATGGGTTCCTTTGCCAACCACTATTCTTGATTTGTCGAGCGAGTTCGAAACCACCGCCTCCGGATAAAAAGTGGCCCCGAGATCGGTAATGCTTAACTGAATGTTGCGTTTTGCCTGTTTTTCATTAAGCAGGTAAATTAAATGGACAAGGTTTATTTTTTCAAAAAGGCCAAGCAATAACCGTTTTATGAATTGTTTCATTATGCTATCTTAAAAAATTGAAGCGCCCTGCGTATAACAGAACTTTTGTATTTTTTGTTAAGCCGGGCATAAACCTGTTTTAAATAAGCGATATCCAAAAGCATTTTTTTAGGATGTTTTAGCGGGAATGTCATTGTGCCCAATGGCAGATCGGCAATAGCATCATCTGCCGAATGCGTATGTGTCCCATTCCCATAGCCGATATTTTTTACAAGATTTACGCAAGGATTAATGGCCATGCCACCGTTGATCAGAATGCTATAGAACCATTGAATATCCCAGGTATTTAATGATTTGTTAAAGGATGATTCAAACATGCCGTAATAACTACGGAACCAGTCGGTAGTACCAAGTTGAGCTTCAACCTTATCCTTTATTTGCTGCTTGGGCCAGTCTTTCATTTCTATGTCATAAAGTTTCCATGCACGTTTCCAGGTGGCCCAACCCCAGATACCGCCATGCCCCCAATGATATGATTGGGCATCTTTTTTCCAGCCATCGGTTAGTAAATTTGAACCTGATATTGACATTACCCTGTCGTCAAAACGGTATTTTGTCAACAGCTCCTCGCAAAAGGGGAAAAATGTTCTATCGGGCAGGCAGTCGTCTTCTAAAATGATGCCTTCGTTAACATTTTCAAAAAACCAGTTGATGGCTTCGCTAACTGCCGATTTGCAGCCGAGGTTTTTATCCCTTAATAGTGTTTTAACTTCACAATCCCAGTTTATGCGCTCAATTACCGAACGTGTTTTAGCGCATAGGTCGATGTCATCGGGTTTATCAGGTCTTGGTCCGTCGGCAGCTATATAAAGGTATTTAGGTTTAATTTTAGCTATGGCTTCAAAAACCATTTCTGTAAAAGCCGGGCGGTTAAATATTAAAAAAAGTATCGGTACGGAATATCCCATAAGCTTAATAGCTTGTGAAAGCCTGGGCTGTTTTTACAGTTTTTAATAATTGTTTTATATGCTGGTACTGATTTTTTATCAGTTGCCTGTTTGTTAACAGCGATTTGAGCTGGCCAGATTTTTGGTAGTATGAGATTTTTTGTTCGACGCTTACAGGCCGGAATCTGATAACCTTTTGATAAAACAAGTTAACCGTTAACTTGATTAAGGATTTTGCTGCGGAAAGCAGATCGTGATTTATGATCTGTTCGATAGGCCGTTTATTATCATTAACCAGTGCAAAATAGCCATTGAGCAAAACGCTGCTGTAATTTAACCAAAATGCAACCTTTAATATATAGTTGATATTTTGCCTTTGATGGGGAACAAAGTGTTTAAACTTTAGGTTATCATCGGCGATGATCTTATAGCCCATCAAATAATTCATCAGGCAAATCTCAACATCCTCGCCCGAAAGCAGTTTTTTACCTATCCGGCCGGTTGTTACCTGCCTCCAATTGGCGTTCTTCAGTTCAAGCAGGATACTTTTCCGGTAAACAGCCCCGGCACCATAAACCCAATGGCTATCGGCTGCCCATATTTGAGGGCCCCAGACCGTGGTGAATTTCAGTAGATCTTCAGAAATTAGGGCTGGTTGTTCAGCTTCTATAACTCCACATCCCCCTAATACACCAATTTGGCTATCACAGTTCATGATTTTAAAGGCACGCTCAATATAATCGTCGAAAAGCCAATTGTCATCATCGCAAAAAAGAAGGTATTCATACCGGGCATAGCTCAAGCCCATGTCTCGCGCATGGCTTAATCCTGCAATCGGTTGACTCAAAACACTGAACGGAACATTGGTCAACTTGTATTTCTCCCATTCGGCCGCAGCTGTGGTAGCTGTCCCATCTGTTGAGGCGTTATCAACGATAATAACTTCCCACTTAACAGCTGCTTGTTGTAAGGCCAGGTGTTTAATGGTTAAGGGAAGCCGTTTGCTGCTATTGTAACAGCAAACTATGACAGATATACCGGGACTCAAATTATTGATGGGGTAAAATATATGACTGCTCGGCTTTTTCCCGACTTGATTGTTTTATTGGAGCGATGTGATGTCTGCGAGCCAGCTTTCCAGTGTAATTATTTCCTTTTCGCAAACTATATTATTTTCTAACAATGCTTTATATGCATTCAGCAGATTAACCTCAATGGTATTATCCGCAGATATAACAGTAGTTACTAAATCCACTATTTTACTACAATGCTGGTACATGGGTATCTCTGATGTGAAATCATCCATATAATTATGCAGGTTTCTTTTTTGCACAACCGTGGCATTGATAAAACCAAGCTGATAACCATAAAGCCACATAATTGGCTGTGCCACTAAACCACGAAGAATATCCGTAAAGCGGAATGTTACATATGTTGGAAGATAAAGCAACGCAAATAACTCTTTCCGTATTATGGTATTTTGAGTGTTAAACGGACAAACCGTTCCACGGTTTAAAACAATGGGTGGCTTGTCATCAAAATAGCAGGGGGTATTATCTGTTAAGCGGTAAATCGCGTCTACATCAGGGTCTTCATCAGCTAAGCCCTGCCAGATTCCAACGTTACAATTCTGTCTTGAAGTAAATTTTTCAATTTGAAAATCGGTATTGATAAGGTCGAGCGGGAGCCCGCGGGGCCATATTTTTTGTTTTGTATAGTATTGGTAAATATTAACAAATCCTGCAGGCCCGTCTATCATGTCAAATTCACTCTCAAATACCGGAAAGTCCCAATTCTCCTTTGGGTAATTGTCATCATCGATATCAATTATATATGCTGCTTTTTGCCCAATGGCCGCCAGGTAACCGAGCATTTTACGGCAATAATGGTTAAAGGGCAGCACTTTTGATAATTGATATGGTAATGTTTCCTGCCGGTCGACAGAAAGATATTCAACATTATCACAGTGCCAATCTTTGGGCGACTTTTTGTCGCCAACTACTATCAGGTGATAATCGGACAGTTTTGAAAAAGAAACGACGGCCTCTGTTGGTTCAAATATTGATGTTATTACAATTGCTTTTTTTAGGCTTTCCATTTAGAAAGTTTAATGGGATGGATGTAAAGTAAATTTTCCGGGAAATTATTTACAAGATCGGTAAGGCTATTGTTGTATTTATCGAGTATGGTATAATCTTGAGCTGTCCACAATGGGAAACCTTTTAAGTTAAGGTCCGTTTCGGTAACGATTTCATTTGCCGATAATACTAACGAGGTAGGCAAACCAACCTCCACAAACAATTTAGTTACGGCTGTTATGCCGCAATAATGACTAAATTGTTTGATGGTATCGGCACTTATAATAAACACATCTGAATAACCACCAACCACAGGATACCGAAGATGGTGTTGTTGTTTAGTGATCAGGTTTTTTAAATAGCGCAATACTTCCCGCAGTGGCATTGTAAACCAGTCTTTCAGTGTTTTTGGGGCGTCCCAAATTTGCCTGAAATTCAAAGGCCCTACCGATAAACCAAACTTATTGAATATAGCTAAAGCGGTGTTGTAATCGGGAAGAAAGCTTTTCGCTTCAACACCACTCAATTCTATGTTATAATTAAAGCCATCGGCCACCCTTTCCCAACGCTTGTTTAGGTCGGTTTCATGCAGGTTGATAAGCTCAGGGATGAAACATGTGCCGGCTTTTAGTTTAAAAAAGCCCGCATAGTTGTTCTCATTTATTGCGGGGTTCAACAGCAGATCATCTGCAACGAAAAAATAGTGATCATATTTATCGTCAAAAAAAGAACCCAAGCTCTGGGTAACATATCCCTGAAAGTAGAATGAGTTTTCATAAACAGAAATTACATTGGATAAATCGCCGGTATAAAAAGGAACCAAATGGTAGATGTTGGTAAATCTATTATGATAAATTTTTTCTAAAACAGGTATGTTTTTATTGTACTGGTGGTTGTAAATAATTATCAAGGCAACCTTACTCATTTGGGCTAATGTGTTTAATAATTAATGTTTTGGCAACATCATAGAAAGCAATTGCTGCTTCTTGGTACTGTTTAGTACAAACCTGTTAAGCATATCATGGTTACAAGCTGTAATTTCTTTGTTTATAAGAGCCTGCTCCCGGCTGATATTTATAATCAGGGCCGTTAGTTCATCAAGCGTGTGACAGTAGGTGATTAAGTCATTGTGCTCATTTTTAAGCGACTTATCAACGTTATAAAAAATTGTCTTAAATCCGTTTTTGATACTTTCCAGACCTGAGTAGCCGGTAAATTCACCAATTGTGAAGTTGATAAAATATCCGCTTTTTATTTCGTCATTTAGTTCATTCATCGGGATAGACCTTTCTGTAAACGCGATGTTTGAAGAGACATTAAGACGGCTGGCCGTATCAAGAATGTTTTGGTAAACTTTCGGGCTATATACGGTACCTATAAATAGTATATGAACATCAGTGATCCCGTTATTTTTTAACAAGTGCAATGTTTCTAACAGATCGGGAAAATAATTCTTATCATCAGAGATGCGTGATACGACGTTTAAATTAATCATTCAAAAAAAGCGGGAATAAAACCCTTTTGCATTTAAATACATCATTCCCGTAATGGCTGTCGAGTTCATTTTCCTGGTATTGATTGATGCAAACCAGCGTATCATTGGGATTATCGAAGTAGCTTTCGGGATAGTTGTAAGCACCCTGTGCTGCATTGGTTACATGCCAATAAAACCGGTTACTATGATTAATGAAATCTTTTGCCCTGTAAATGTTATGCAAACCGATGACATGAACACTATCATATACACTATTGGCAAAATATTTTAACCTAAGCGACCAGTACATTGACCTTAGCATTTTTAAAGGAGCCCTGAAGTTTCGTATGGTGCTGAGCCTGGTTCGTACTACTTTTATTTTCTTTTGCTTAAATATCGGATCGTAGTATTCCCTGATGTAGTTATCAATTATAAGAACGGTTGGGGCAATGTTATTTTTCTGGGCGAAAACAGCCAATTCATAGACGAGCTTTTCGGCACCGCCTATAACCAGATGGCCATTTACAATTAAAATTTTACGCATTGCAAAGGAGGGGAGTTGTTTTCTTCAATGAAAGAAAGGTTCCCCCGATCGTCTAAAAACTTGGGTAATTGTATGATGCGCGGGCCTTCCATATGCTGTTATGCCTGGTAACTGATATCAAAATCAAGTTTAGGGTGAATTACACCCGGAGCTAAAGCACTGTTACTCCCCTTGCTTTCATTTTCAACCTCAAACCCGATAAAGTCATCAGCACCGAATAACAGGTAGCGCTGATTTTCACCGAAAATTAACTTGAATGAATAATTACCGGCATTCAACAGGTTTGGCGGGATAGTACACTTAACCGTATACAAGCCGGTTTTTGAATCGTTATTGGTTGATATAAGTACGCCATTATGAAATACAGGAATCTCATCGCTGTTTTTTAACTCAAATGTGGCATCGAGGTTAATGCCTGCCTTTTGATTAAAAAAGATCATCTCAAAGCTAACACCTGTCGAAATGGAAATACTGTCGCCCGTAAGCGGGCGGATAATAAATTTAAGCACCCTTATATTTTCATTTCCCGGCGCTGAGCTTAGATCACCATGATGCTCAAATGTTGCCCGGGTATTATTATTGGTTTGATAAAAGCTAACGGCTTCAAGCTGGCGGTTTTCATATATTAGCTGTCCGTTGGCAAGTACAATGCCCCGGTTACATAATGTTTTCACAGCGGCCATATTGTGGCTCACAAACAAAACCGTGCGCCCTTCGCTTTTGCTCACCTGTCCCATTTTACCGAGACATTTTTTCTGAAACTCGGCATCGCCAACTGCCAGTACTTCATCTACTATCAAAATTTCGCTTTCAAGGTGCGCAGCCACCGCAAAGGCCAACCGTACATACATTCCCGACGAGTAACGCTTAACCGGCGTATCGATGTATCTTTCAACCCCCGAAAAGCTCACGATCTCATCAAACTTTTGTTTGATCTCGGCCTTGCGCATCCCCAGTATGGCACCATTGAGATAAATATTTTCCCGCCCGCTCAGTTCCGGGTGGAAACCTGTGCCTACTTCAAGTAAACTGGCTATCCGGCCCTTTAGTTTTACCGAGCCGGTAGTAGGAGAGGTAACACGGCTTAAAATTTTAAGCAGGGTGCTTTTACCTGCTCCGTTGCGGCCTATAATGCCAACAGCATCGCCCTGTTCAACTTCAAAATTAATATCGTTCAAGCTCCATACCACATCACTTTCGCCTTTGATGGTACGATCATTCACTTCGCCTATTTTTAAAAAAGGATCTTCCTTACCCCGCAGACGTGCCCAAAAGCGCTCCAGGTCGCGGGAGATAGTGCCCGTACCAAAATCGCCTAGTTGGTAGGCTTTTGATAAGTTTTCAACTTTTATTGCCTTACTCATTTATACAGTATCAACAAAAGTTTTTTCAACCTTATTAAATATTACTATGCCTGTAAGCAGTATTACAATAGTACTAACGATACTGTAAGCTAACAGCTCCCAGTTAAAGCTTCCTTTGCCTAAAAAGCCATACCTGAACGTTTCAATTATGGCCGTAATGGGGTTAAACTTAATAAGCCAGCTGTATTTAGGATATTTAGCCTGTGCCACCGATAAAGGGTATATAACCGTTGTTGCATACATTAAAAGTGGTACGCCAAAGGCCACTATAAACGCTATATCCCTGTATTTTGTGGTAACAGCCGATATGATCATACCTAAGCCTAAACCCAATGATGCTATCATGATAATGAGTAATGGCAGCAGCAAGGCTGCTATATTGGGAATAATATGTTCGCCCTTTAAGATAAATATGATGTACAGGATTATGAAAAGTAGAAACTGAACCGCGAAACGGATCAAGTTTGAAAGCACAATACTTAAGGGCATAATAAGTCTTGGAAAATATACCTTGCCAAGTATACCGGCATTATCTTTAAAAACAGTTGACGTTTTGTTCAGGCAATCGGCAAAATAGTTCCAAATGATGGTGCCGGCCAGGTAAAAAAGTGGCTTGGGCAGGCCATCAACCGGGATGCCGGCCAAATTGCCAAATATCAGGGTATAAAACAGGATAGTAATAACCGGCTGAATAAAAAACCACACCGGGCCCAAAATGGTTTGCTTATAAAAGGAAATAAAATCGCGCCTAACGAGTAGCACAAGCAAGTCGCGGTAATGCCACACCTCTTTAAGCTTAAGGTCGAGCAAGCTGCCTTTCGCATTTATTTCGATGTCCCATTTTTCAGGATGCAAATCAGTCATTTATCAGCTGCTCAAGTTTGGTCATATAATCGCGCTCGTTAAAATGGCTTAAACATTTTTCCTGTAAGCTTTTGCGGGTATCAGCAGCTAAGTGTTTTTGCAAATGCTTTGTTATTGCTTTGTTAAGTTCGGTAAGGTTGTCCGGGTCAATGGCTTCTCCCAGTTCGCCGTTCCGGATGGCGTCAATACTACCATCGGCATTGCCACAAATAACGGGTAAGCCGCAGGCAAGGGCTTCAATAAATACAATGCCAAAGCCCTCCTTTTTGCTTGGTAAAACAAACAGGTCGGCCAGCAGGAAATAGTCGGTAAGTTCGGCTTCATCAATAAAGCCGGTTAAAATTACCTGTTCCCTTACATCATGCGCCGCTATTAATTCTTTTATACGGATGTGTTCCTGCTCATCATATTTGCCCGAAAGTATATATTTTATTTGCGGGAATTTTGACTTAAGGCTCCCCAGAGCATTAATTACCTGGTCATACCCTTTGTATAGCTCGGTAGATGCCATGCGTGTTAACGAAAATATGATAAAATCATCGTGGTTTAAACCATAACTGCGCAACAGTTTTTGTGGCTTCGTGAAGATATTGGGCAAACGCATAAAAGGGTCAATGGCATTATTCAGGACAATGCATTTATCTGCATTCAGGTTATGCCTTTTTATCATTTGCTGTTTGGTATAATTACTTACACAAATTACGCTGTCGCAGTGTTTAAGCATCAGGCGCTTTAAAAACGAAAGTGGACGCCAAACCTCAATACCGTGTACTACAAGCCATAGCCGGCATTTAGGGTTAATCAGTTTAATTAACAGGCCAATGATAGCCAGGTTAATATGACTTAATATAGCAACATGGGGCTTTGCGGAATGGCCAATGGTTTCTAAAACAAAACCTGCCCGGTTTATGCCAAACCCTTTGAAATTTGCAGAAGGTAAATATTGCGCCATCAGGTCATCCTGCTTATCATAAGCCGACCAAAGCTCAAAATTCCAATTGTTTTTTAAGGCAGCACGATGCAAGGAATGACCAAGTGTGCGTGTCATTTTCTGGATGCCGCCGGTAGTGCTAAATGTTTGTAAAGTAAAAAGAATTACATTTTTAGCCATCATTTTGAACCTGGTACAAGGCGAAAGCCTTTGACCAATGAATGCTGTCGTTTTTAAACTGTTTTATAGCATTTTGTGCCGCTTTCCCTTTGTAATTATCAGTATCGCTAATTAGCTGGTGCTCCTTCATCCATTTTTGTAAGGGGAATGTGAAACCCATTTTAGGCCTGTTCCAAACCTCGGGCGGAATAAGGTTGTCGAAACTTTCAATAAGAAGTTTTTTCGGCTGGCGTTTATTAAATCTGATGGCTGGTGCGATATTCCGGGCTGCACGATTAAAATCTTCATCCAAAAACGGAACTCTGACTTCAAGACCATGGTTCATGCTCATTATGTCGGTATCCCTAAGCAATTGGTTTTGCATGTAGAAATGCGTTTCAAACCATTCTGCATGCTCGTTATTATAACCGTGTGGTGCGGGCGACAAAGCTGCGCCGAACAATACATCATTAATATGATCAATGCTTGTATCCAGTAAAGCAGAAACATCAGCCAATGAAAATAATCCACGCAAAGCCAGGTAATCAGCTACGGGATGGTTAACAGCGAGGAATGCCAATCTCTTATAATGATCAGGCAAAAAATGACCGGATATTTTTAACATCCATGATGGCAGTTTACGCAGATAGCCAAGATATTTTATGCGGTTAAATGAGGGATAACCTCCAAAAAGTTCATCGGCGCCCACACCTGATAATACGGCCTTCAAACCATCGTCATGGGCATATTTACTAATAAACCAGCTGTTAATGCCATCAGTGGTAGGCATATCCATAGCACCAATAATTTGCGAAAAAACCGCTTCAAAATCTGATTGTTTTACCAGGTGTGAAAAGTTTTGGCCATTTATTTTATTGTTAATGATGTTTTGATAGCTGCGTTCATCATAACTTTTTTCATCAAAAAATATAGAAATGGTTTTAAGTTGCTCTTTTTTTTGCCGATTGGCCAGGAGTGTGAGCAGGCTTGAATCAATCCCCCCGCTTAAAAATACACCTATGGGTGCATCGGCAATTAATTGCCTTTTCACACCCAGACTAAGTGCATTGTAGATTATCCGATGCGCTTCATTTTTATCGGTTATTACACTTTGCAAACCATCAATATGATATCTGCTTAAAGTATACCCCGCGCTCCTGTGGTCCCAGCATAAAAAATGTCCTTTGGGCAAGCTGAATACATTTTTTAATGTGGTATAGGGTTCAGGAATATGGCCAAATGCCAGTAGCCTTACCGGCCAGTCCGGATCTTTTTCGATATTCAGTCCCGACTGTTTAAATGCCCGTACTTCAGATGCAAAACAAAGCTCGTTGTTTGCAGCCGAATAATATAGCGGTTTTATACCGGTGGTATCACGTACAAGGTAAGTCAGGGCTTTGCCAACATCATATAAGGCAAAAGCAAACATACCCCTGAACCTTGCAAAAGCCGCGGTGCCCCAATTAAGATAGGCCTGGAGTATAACTTCGGTATCGGTGCCTGACTTAAATTGTGCTCCTGATCTTAGCAATTCCTGTCTTAATTCGGGGTAATTGTAAATTTCGCCATTGAAGGTGATCCATGCATTTTGACCTACATCTGCCATGGGCTGATGCCCGTTGCTGCTGAGGTCAATAATTGATAACCTGCGGTGACCGAAAACAAGGCTGGCTTTTTCATCTTCAAATATGCCCTCATCATCCGGCCCCCCATGCTGTAACGCGCGGCACATTAATTTTACGCTATTCCTGATCTCGTTTTGGGATATTTTTTCAGAAACGATTCCTGCTATACGGCACATTGTTCATTAAATTTCATAGCTTCGCCCCGTAAGTTACATTGATATCTTGTAACTAATTAGTTATTAATTACTTGTGTTGCAGGGCACAAGCTGTCTATTTATTGAATTTTCGGCGCAAATAATGAAATATTATCTGTTGTCCAAAACAATTCCTTTTATTTTAAAACCGCTCAATGAGCGATGCAGCAACATTAACGATAATGGAGTAACCAATACTTTCCAGTCGTAATATCAGTTGTTTTTGCGATCTGCGTGATACAACTTCGCCTGTCATGCCCTTTAGTGCACCTGCTCTGATGATAATCTTCTCGCCCGGCTGCAGGTCTTCCTCTGTTACCTCCAGTTCATATGGACTTGCCATGAGTAATTTAAGTTCATGGATCTGCTTATCAGGCATAACTGCAGGCTTGCCCGAAAAATAAAGGAACCGCGCAATACCTTTGGTCATTAACACTTCGGCCTGCTCTTGTTCGGCAATATTTACAAACAGGTATGATTTTAACAATGGTTCCTCAACCCATTTTCTGCGGTCGCTCCATTGTTTAAGCTGACGGTGCAGTGGCAGGTAAACATTAATGCCTTTGCTCACTAATGCATCATATGCCTTTTTTTCGGCTCGTGGGTTGGTGTAAACCGGATACCATTTGTTTACTGCCATATTGATTTTAGTAACAATCTTTTTAAATAAACAAGCTTATTTAAACCATCGTTTTAAATTCCACCATTTTTTCTTTTCATCATCAAGATAATAGCCCGAACCTTCGTAGCCGCTGTAATCTGAATAATAGTAATATCGTGTGCCTGTATTTTCGCCGGTAAATTTGGTAGTGTAATATCTTGAATGCAGCAAATCTTCTTCGAATGCATTTAAAATTATCACGGTATTATCGAGGTGATATTCCTGCGCTATGCGCTGTGGCACAGTTGCGGCATAATATTTTGATTTGCCTGACCGGATCACAAAAACATTGATGTCACTTATCCTGATAAGCGGTATAGCATCTGATACCAGTCCGATCGGAGCGGTATCAATCATCACTATATCATACATCGTTTTAAGTGTTTCAATTAAAGCGTTCATCCTTTTGCTGTGTAGTAGCTCTGATGGGTTAGGCGGTACGGGCCCCGACACTATAAAATCAAGGTTTTCCTGTTCAGAGTGATGAATGATATCATCAATTTCAGTTTGGTGTGCAAGGTAATTGGTCAAGCCAATATCATTGGCCACATGAAAAGTTTTATGCAGCCTTGAACGACGTAAATCGGCTCCTATTAATATTACTTTTTTATCAATAAGTGAAAGTGTGCTTGACAAATTTACGGCAACAAATGATTTGCCTTCGCCGGCTACTTCCGAGGTTATACAAATAACTTTGCTTGCTTTTTCTGACGAAAGGAAGCTAAGATTAGTACGTACAGAACGGACCGATTCGGCAAAAATTGATTTGGGTTTGCTGATAGCAAGGATTTGTTCGCTGCTTTCGTCAAGGGCATACGGAAATTTTCGGATAACGCCCAGGATAGGTATGCTGGTTAGACTTTCAATGGTTTCCTTATCATAAATATAGGGGTTTAATATCCTGATGAGAATGATAAGCCCCAGGCCTATAGCCAGACCTAATATAGTAGCAGTACGGTGGATATTATGTTCATTGGGCGAAACTGGATTAAAGTTTGGCTGAGCCAGCTCAATAATAGTTGCACCAGGCAAAATCCCGGCACGGCTGATCTGCGCTTCCAGTTTTTTTTCGGACAGAAAAGAGTATACCTTATCATTAATATCAAAATCACGCTGCAGGCTCACCATATCACGCTGGGCGGCAGGCAATGCCGCTATAGTTGAGTTAACCTGGCCAAGTTGATTATCAAGATATTGAATGTTTTTTTCAATGCCAGCCCGGATCTGTTTTATATTGTTTAAAGCGGTGTTTTTAATTTGGATAATGCTTTGGTTAATGTTTTGAATAGGCTGCGAATCGGCATTATAGGTAGTTAATAAACTTGCCCGTTCCGTAATCAGGTTGTCCAGGCGGCTTACCATAACTTCTAACGATGGTAGATTAGCGCTGCCTACATTAAAGTTTAAAGTTACATTGTTTTTTTCCTTGGCTATTTCGCTGCTAAGCTGGTCGAGTGCTATTAATTGTATTTTTAGTAACGATTTGTTTGATTCAAGCTCGGTTGCCTTGGTTACAGAAGTAGTTGATGCGGATGTAACGTCAAGGATCTTGGATTTTTTCCTGTATTTTTCTATCGAGTTTTCAGAGCCTTTTACTTCAGTCGACAGATAATCCAGCTGACTGTCAATAAAATCGATCATTTGTGAAGCTGACTGCGCCTTTTGGTTCCGGTCAAAAATCACATAATTGTTCATGATCGCATTAAGTACATCCGCTGCAAACTGCGGATTGGAATCTGTTTGCTGAATGGCAATTATATTTGAGTTTTTTGCTGTTTCGCCAGCATATAAATTACCCTGTACCCGGCCGATAAAATCTTCGGGGATATTGAACTTAAATAAATAAATTGTTTTGGATGGAATTAACCCCGGGTATTTAATTCTGAAACTGGTATTGCCAATGGTTACAATATCGCCGTATTTGTAGTTGTTTTGAATCTCCTTACCGTTTATGCTATAGGTAAGATTGAAGTTTTGAGCACTGATCGGCTTAAAAGTTATCAGGCTATGGAAAAAATTAAGGCTATCAAACTTTACCAGAGTAATACCGAGAGGCTTTTGCGGATAGGTTTCGGAGGTACGTACCCTGCCCGAGATATAAAAGCTGATACGATAGTCGAGGTCTTTTATTGCTGTTAGGATGAGGGTACGGCTGGTTAATACTGAAGTTATACTCTGAATTTTTGACGGGCCGCGTTCGGGCGTGGTCATTACACTGATAATGTCAGAAATCTCTGATTTTTTTTCTTCTACCTTAAGCGTCCCCCCGGTAGCATATGTTTTAGGTGTATACCATAAATAAGTGTACGAGATAGCTGATGTAATAACAACGGATGCCAATATCCAGTACCAGCGGCTGAGTAGTATTTTGCCGATCTTAAAATAGTCAATTTCCTGGTTGGGCAGCTTTCTTTGTACTTTTTCTAACTCTTCCATTTACCGATGAGAAAGCGTAAAAATAATTAAGGCAGTATTAAGCAACAGTAAAACCGGCTGCGTTATTACCGAAAGGTTTTGCAATTTATCATTGCGTATGGTGCGCTTGTTTTGTGCTATATAAATAACATCTCCACTTTGAAGTATAGCACGGGGATCATTTATTGATTGGATATCCCGCAGGTTAATTTCAGTAACCTGGGGATTTTTTTGATCGCCTCTTATTATTTTTACATTTGCTTCATTAGCCTTATCTGTCAGGCCTCCTGCTTCTCCAATCATTTCAACTAAAGTGGTCCTGTCTTTTGTTAACGTATAATTTCCCTGCCCTTTTATTTCGCCAAGCATGGTAACCTTTAGGTTAATTATCTTTAGTTCAATGATGGGGTCTTTCAACAGGTTTGTACGGTAAAGCCCCTCAATTTGTTTTGCTGCTTCTGGCCTGGTAAGGCCTGCAACTTTTACATGGCCGATAACAGGCAGCGCAACAGTGCCGTCGTCTTCAACCTGGAACGTTTGTCCGGCAGTGCCTCCTCCTCCCCCTCCTCCCGCATTAGTGGAAGGCGCTTCATCTACTATATATTTTATGCTTTGCAGGTTCCTGATCTGTAATATATCCTGTGCTTTAATGCGGTACGGGCTTATTGCGACATCGCTTGCTTTTGATATGGTATCAGTAACATTATTCTTTTGTTCAAAAAGATATTGATATTGTTTGCTTGAGCAGGAGGTTAACAAAAAAAGTATTCCAGTAATTAAGCAGATAAATGTATAGTTGCGCATGTTCAGCTATAAAGTTCCAAGTTATATTTAATATAATTAGGCTTCAAAGTCAAAATTACATAATTTCGGGGTATTAATACGTTGTATTTTTCCCAAAGTTGCAAGGTTGAAGATCTCGGTTATCACTGTTGTTTACAATGCCCAGGATACTATTAAAAGATGTATCGAATCTGTTATCGGCCAGAATTACAACAACATTGAGTATATTATAATTGATGGCGGCTCAACAGATAATTCCCTGCAAATAATTAACCAATATAAATCGCACATCAAAGTTTTGATATCTGAGCCTGACCAGGGCATTTATGATGCAATTAATAAGGGGATCCGTTTAGCAACAGGCGAAATAATAGGTATACTTAACGCCGATGATTTTTTTGCAGACCTGGAAGTTTTATCAGCAGTGGCACAGGCTTTTTCAAACAGTGATACAGAAATCATTTACGGAAACCTTGATTATATAAATTCTGCAGGTAAAATCACCCGTAAATGGAAAAGTCACAAATGTGGAAAAAATTCCTTTAACCGTGGTTTTATGCCCCCACACCCTACCTTTTACTGTAGACGCTATTTGTTTGAAAAACACGGCTTTTACAGTCTTGAATACGGTTCTGCAGGCGATTATGAATTAATGGCGAGGTTTCTGCATAAATGGCAGGTAAGGAGCTTTTATCTTAACAAAGTTATGGTTAAAATGCAGGTAGGGGGTATAAGCAACAGCAATTTAATGAGCAGGTTTAAGGCGTGGTCATTTGATTTGAAAGCGATGCGTAAAAATAATGTGTTTTTACCCGTTTTGGCAATTGTGCTGAAGCCCCTTAGGAAAATTTCACAATTTCTTTAATCTTTAGTTAACCTTTTGTGTTTCCTGTCGTATAAGTATTTATAAATGAATAAGCCGGTCACTAACACATTTATAGCATATGCTTGAATTTCTACGCTCTTATCATTTTGTTTATAATGTGCTAATAGTTGTATTTTCAACACTTATTACATTATTATGTATCCCTTCAATATTACATGTTGCGCGTGCCCGCCATTTATATGATGATGTTGGCCATTTCAGGAAACAACATGATCATGGTATTCCCCGCTTAGGAGGTGTTGCTATTTTTGTAAGCTTTACTATTACAGTTTTGTTATTCAGTATTATCGACAAATCGTTGCCGATTAGTTACCTGCTTACCGCATGTATTATTTTGTTTGCAATGGGGCTGAAGGATGATCTTTCGGGGGTTAATTCAAGTACCAAATTCATGATCCAGTTTGTGGTTGCCGCCATACTTGTTATCCCCGGAGATATCCGGATCAGCAGCATGTATGGGGTGTTTGATATTGCATCGCTGCCATATATCCCCAGTGTAATATTGTCAATACTTGTTATTATGCTTATCATCAATTCTTTTAACCTTATTGACGGTATTGATGGGTTGGCTGCAACTACCGGGATTATTGCCAACAGCGCTTTTGCGGCGCTTTTTATTTATATGAACCAGTACGAGCTTGCAGCAATTTCACTTGCCATGGTTGGGGCGGTGGTTGGTTTTTTGCGTTTTAACGTAACTCCTGCTAAAATATTTATGGGCGATACCGGCGCCCTACTCATTGGCCTGGTATCGGCAGTAATGGCTATTAAATTTATTGAGTTAAGTAAAGTTTCGACGGTCAAACTGCCTTTCATATATACAGCACCGGCATTAATCGTAGCGATACTTATAGGTCCTGTTTTTGACACGCTAAGGGTTTTTACTATCCGGATCTTAAACAAAAAATCCCCTTTTGATGCAGACCGCAACCATATCCACCACCGTATGTTAAAAATGGGTTTAACGCATCTGCAAACTACTTTTGTTTTAGGATGCCTGAACCTTGTTTCGATAGTAATGGTGCTGGTATTTAATAATTTAAATAACTCCTGGCTTATTGTTCTTATATTTTTATTGTCGATATCCTTTAACGGGATGATCACTTATTTTATCCGTTCAAAAAAAGGCGAAGCCCTGGTAGTCCGGAATTTTAGCGACTAATAACCAATTGTAACCTGCAAGTAGTAATACCGTAAATAAGCAAATTAACCATCCATCTTCATTAACTTTGATGCTTTATTTATCAGCATACCATGAAGATAGCTATAAACGGGTTTGGTCGCATTGGCCGCATATTTTTAAGGAATATTTTATTACATCCCGAAATACGGGTGGTAGCTATAAATGATCTTACCGATACGCAAACCCTCGCGCATTTATTTAAGTATGACTCTGTTCATCGAGGGTTTAAGGGTACGGTGAGTTTTGATGATAACAATCTTGTTATTAACGGTAACTGTATACGGGTATTTGCCGAGCGCGACCCTTTTAACCTGCCCTGGAAGGCTCTGGATATTGATATCGTAATAGAGTCAACCGGTAAATTTACTTCCAAACAGGGTGCTGAGGCTCATTTAACCGCCGGGGCACGGCAGGTTATCATATCTGCACCATCAACCGATAAAAATGTACCAACTGTAGTGCTTGGCGTAAACGACCAGGAGGTTGACCTACAATCTCCTGTGCTGTCAAACGCATCATGTACAACTAATAATGTTGCCGCAATGGTAAAAATATTAGATGAAAACTGGGGCATCATTGATGGTTACATTACCACCGTTCACTCTATGACAGGCGATCAAAGCCTGCATGACGCACCTCATAAAGATCTTAGGCGGGCAAGGGCTGCATCGGCTTCTATTATACCCACCACTACGGGGGCTGCTAAAGCAATAACAGCTATATTCCCTCATTTGGACGGCCGTTTGGGCGGAGCAGGGATTCGTGTACCGGTACTTAACGGTTCATTAACTGATTTTACCTGCAGCCTCAAAAAGCAGCCAACCATAACTCAAATTAATGAAGCATTTAAACAAGCTGCCAACGGGCCAATGAAAAATGTACTTGAATACACTGAAGACCCCATTGTGTCAACTGATATATTGGATAATCCGCACAGCTGCATTTTTGATGCGCAGCTAACGTCAATAGTGGGTGGCCTTGTAAAAGTTGTTGGCTGGTATGATAATGAAATGGGATACAGCAGCCGGCTGGCCGATTTGGTAGTACGAATAGCCGAACTTAAAAAACAGCCTGCCTAAACAATAGTATAAGTTATTTTCTGTATAATTTTGAGTAGCGCCCGGTATACGCGAAATAAGCGTTGCTGCTTTAATTTAATGGAATTAAAATTTCCTGTTCCATGAATTTTTTCAATTTTGCTGCATGATCAGGTTTGTAAAAGTTGATGAGCTGCTGCATCTACGTAATGAGGTACTGCGCGAAGGCAGGCTCACTCTTGATGAATGCCGTTTCCCGTCAGATGATAATGAAGGCAATTTTCACCTTGGCTATTTTGTTAATGATGAACTGGCTTGTATTGCTTCGTTTCACCCGCAAAGTTATGGCGAATTTAACGGTACAGGATACCAGCTCAGGGGTATGGCCACTATCGAAAAATATAGAGGGCAGGGCTTCGGCAATCAGTTGGTTAACTTTGCTTTGGTATACCTGCGAGGGCATAAGGCCGATTATCTGTGGTGCAATGCCCGTAAAAAAGCAGTGCACTTTTATAACAACCTTGGTTTTGAGGTCGTTTTGCCCGAATTTGAGGTGCCGGGCATTGGTCCTCATTATGTAATGTATGTTAAAATAAGATGAAATTTTGGCCGATTAAAACAGCTTTTTTCGTTTTTCGTTCAGTATTTTGAATTAAAATGCCCAATTTGCGCCCGTTCATAACAAATGACCCTTTAATAGATATGAAAACAGTAGATCAAATTAGTTTTGCAGGTAAAAAAGCCCTCATCAGGGTTGATTTTAACGTGCCTCTTGACGAGAATTACAATATTACCGACGATAACCGTATGACGGCAGCTTTGCCAACCATAAAAAAAATATTGAAAGATGGTGGCAAAGTTATTCTGATGTCGCACTTAGGCAGACCGAAAGATGGTCCTACAGAAAAATATTCATTAAAACATATCGTATCTCATTTGTCTGATCTGCTTGGTCAGCAGGTACAGTTTGCTGATGATTGTATCGGCGAGCAGGCTGTTGAAAAAGCGAAAGCGCTTGGTAACGGCGAGGTTTTATTATTAGAAAACCTTCGTTTTTATAAAGAAGAAGAGAAAGGTGATGTTGCCTTTGCCGAAAAATTATCAAAATTAGGTGATGTATATGTGAACGATGCATTCGGTACCGCTCACCGAGCGCACGCTTCAACCGCTATCATCGCTCAGTTTTTCCCTGACGCCAAATACTTTGGCTACCTGATGGCAGCCGAATTAAACAATGCTGAAAAGATCCTGAACAACGCACCTAAGCCATTTACAGCTATTATGGGCGGTTCGAAGGTATCGGATAAAATAGAGCTTATTGAAAAATTGCTTGAAAAAGTGGATAACCTGATTATTGGTGGTGGCATGGCTTATACATTTGCTAAAGCTGATGGTGGTAACATTGGTACCTCACTGGTTGAGATGGACAAGCTTGATCTGGCAATCAGCCTAAGGCAAAAAGCTAAAGAAAAAGGTGTAAACCTGTTATTGCCTTTAGATAACATCATTGCCGATGCATTTTCAAATGATGCTAACACGGATGTTGCCAAAACCGGCGAAATAAAAGATAACTGGATGGGTCTTGATATCGGCCCGGAAACGGTTGCTTTATTTAGCAAGGTGGTTGAAGAATCAAAAACCATTTTATGGAACGGCCCGATGGGGGTTTTTGAAATGGAGAAATTTTTAGGCGGAACCAAAGCCATTGCCGAAGCTGTGGCCAAAGCTACTGAAAACGGTGCCTTCTCGCTGATAGGTGGTGGTGATTCTGCCGCTGCGGTAGCCAAATTTGGCATGACCGATGAAGTAAGCTACGTATCAACCGGCGGCGGTGCTTTGCTTGAATACATGGAAGGTAAAGAATTGCCAGGTGTAAAAGCAATCAACGACTAATAAGGATTAAAACAGACAAAAAAAGCTCCGGTAACGGGGCTTTTTTTGTTTAAATCCGTTGCTGATCAATTTATTCCCTGATAATTATCTTAACTTCAAATTGAGTTTTGCATTGTTGTTTAAGCCAATTATGAAATATGATCAACATTAATTCGGGAGGAGAGGCTCAACACACGTTTGACGCCATTGTGATTGGATCGGGTATCAGCGGCGGATGGGCTGCCAAAGAGCTGTGCGAAAAAGGGCTGAAAACATTGGTACTGGAACGTGGCCGGAATGTTACACATTTAAGGGATTATCCAACAGCTACTAAAAATCCCTGGGATTTCCCTCATCGCGGGCATTTACCTGAAGCTATAAAAAATGAAAATCCGATAGCTGAAAAGTGTTACGCATTTAGCGAGGCTACAACTCATTTTTTTGTTAAAGATAAAGAACACCCGTATGTTCAGGAAAAGCCGTTCGACTGGATTCGCGGGTACCAGGTGGGAGGGAAATCATTGCTGTGGGCCAGGCAAACCCAGCGCTGGAGCAAGTTTGATTTTGAGGGCCCGGCAAGAGATGGCTTTGCTACAGCATGGCCTATAAGTTACAACGATATTGCACCATGGTATAGTCATGTAGAGTTATTTGCCGGCATTGCCGGTAACAAGGATGGATTGGAAACGCTGCCGGATGGCGAGTTTTTACCGCCATGGGAAATGAATGTGGTTGAAAAGCAGATTCAAAAAAGAATAATGGATGCATACCATGACAGGCATGTTGTTATTGGCAGGTGCGCGCATTTAACCAAACCGCAACCAGTTCATTTACAACAGGGCCGGGGGCAATGCCAGGCCAGGAGTTTATGTGAGCGCGGTTGTCCGTTTGGGGGTTACTTTAGCTCTAATTCATCAACCTTGCCATGGGCGGCCAAAACGGGGAATCTTACCCTCCGGCCCGATGCCGTAGTACATTCAATTATTTACGATGAAAAAAAGGGAAAGGCAACAGGTGTCAGGGTAATAGATGCACACACTAAATCGGTTACCGAATATTATGCCCGTATTATTTTTGTAAACGCAGCTACGTTAAACTCTAACCTTATTTTACTCAATTCAAAATCAGGCAGGTTTCCAAACGGTTTAGGAAACGATAATGATTTGCTTGGCAGGTATATTGCATTTCATAATTATCGCGGATCGTTAACGGCAACCATTGATGGTTACCTGGATACCTATTATTATGGCCGGAGGCCTGCTGCGGTTATGATGCCAAATTTCAGAAATGTTTACAAGCAGGAAACCGACTTTTTAAGAGGGTATATGACGTTTTATAGCGCTACAAGGAGCAGTTGGGGGCATGCTGTTGATGGCGATCAGATTGGGGCTAACTATAAGGAAAATATCTCCGAACCGGGCAACTGGAATGTATATATGATGATGCAGGGCGAAACCATTCCCAAGGCCGAAAATAGGGTGAGCCTGAGTAAAGACCGAACAGATGAATGGGGAATACCGTTACTGTCAGTTTCGGTAGATTATGATGATAATGATGTAAAATCCCTAAATGATTTTTTGCAGCAGGGTGCTGAGATGCTTGATAAGGCTGGATGTAAAAATATCACCCCTAATGATAGCAAACAGGCGCCTGGTTTAGATATCCACGAAGTTGGAGGGGTAAGGATGGGAACCAATCCCAAAAACTCGTTGCTAAATAAATGGAACCAGCTGCATGAATGTCCTAATGTGTTTGTAACCGATGGAGCTTGTATGACATCTACCGGCACTCAAAATCCTTCTTTAACTTTCATGGCCCTTACTGTGAGGGCTGCAAATTATGCTGTTGATGAATTGCGGAAAAATAATATTTAGTGCTTGGCTTTCTGTTAAGCCTATTGACAGATTACTTATCGGGTTTTCAGATAGATTGGATGATTGATAAATAGTATTTTCGCAGATATTGAAATTGGTTAGTCTACATATCCGGAGTTTTGAAGAGAAAGACCGCCAAAAACTTAGTGAAATCTATCTGCTTTGCCGGATCCAGACTTTTTACTGGACAGACAGCTCCTTGTTTACGTTGAATGACTTTGACGCTCACACACGTGATGAAGATATATGGGTAGCCGAATATGATGATCAGATAGCAGGCTTTATGGCAGTATGGCCTCCCGATGCTTTTATTCATCATTTGTATATCGACGCCAGATACAGGGGAAAAGGTACTGGGAAAGCACTGCTTGCTTTAGCAGCTCAAACTTACCCAACTCCGCTTAGTTTAAAATGTCTCATTAAAAACGAGGCAGCGGTTCAATTTTATCGGGCTTTAAATTGGGAAGTGAGAGATAGCGGCACTGACAGCCTTGGAGATTATTACGTAATGCAGCAAAGTATATAATAAGTAATGAGCGTTCCCAATATGGAAACGCTCATTTTATTTAATTATTGAATTTTAACCGAAGTCACCACATCATTTGCATTTGGAAATAGGGTGGTAAAATTAGCTGTGTTTGATGTTCGTGTCCAGGATGTACCGGTAGAGTTATCGTTTGCATACATCGTCACTGTCCAACCGGTTGGGATCTTTACCGACGAAGCCCAGTTATCTACAAAGCCATAAGCCTGCAATTGTGCCAGGGTATAAGTGCCCTTAGGTATGGCACTCGTTACTGTACCGCCGTAATTGATGTCCTGGTAAAAAGTTATCCCTGTAGTACTGGTTCCCGTATATACAGTGGACTTGCCGTATAACGCGTTTGATACACTCGAAAGGTAAGTATGTACGTCGCTATTAGGCAAATTGTAATACAGATAGATGCCATAATTGTTATTTACAGTTTGGGTTGCCAGTGATGCTGCTGTTGATGAACTGGTACTTTGAATATCAATAGCGGCCGGGCCAAGGTTGGCTGCGGTTAATCCCGGAACATTTGGAACAGAATAAGTGCCATAAATAGCGTTCCAGCTATAGTTAACTTTTGAGCCTACCGTTACACCATTGTAGCTCAGCCGTGACGCAGCCGGGCCATAAAAGTAAAACGAAATTATTTTGGTAGGCATCAGGTTACGTAAGGCAGTAACAAGGTAAACAAATGAGCTGTCGTTTGGCTGACCGGTACCATTGGTGCCATAGTCGGCATATTCATCGTCAAAGTCAATACCGTCCAGGCCGTAAGTGGTAACGGCGTTGCTTAATTGCTGAGCAAAATCATTTGCGGCAGCCTGAGATGGAAAATTAGAGATCCCCGCGCCCTGGTGATTGCCCAAAATAGATAACAATACCTTAATACCTTTAGCCTGCAGGCTTTGAATATAAGTGGCTTTATTGTTGAGTACGTTGGTTACTTGCGGGTTAAAGTACAGCACTGCTTTTTGCGTGCCGGTGTCATAGTTGATGTTGGCCGCAAATATAATAGCAATATCAAAAAGCTGCTCCCCGGTTGAAAGGGTATAATTACCCACATTGCGGATATCATTATTATTTACCTCCACATAGCAAACACCCTTAGGCCCGGCCACGCCTATGGCATTGGTGCTTAACTTTGACGGAGTGTTGCCGGCATCAGTAGGCAGTGCCGCTTTTTCTTTTTTACAGGCGGATGTGAGGAGTACAACTGCGCCGAATAAGGCGGTTAGTGTTTTTGTAAGTGGTAGATTAAAGTTTGTTCTCATAATTGGTGTGTTTGTTAAATTGTTTATAAAAAGATAAATTGTTTTAGCATAACTGGTTTGCATAAAGCCGGCCCATGGCATAGCCAGGGGATAGTCACTATCTCAAAAAAAAACTGTTTAAATATTTTAGGTTGCCGGGCGCTTAGGTCCTCGCTCCGGTATTATTTGGTTCAAAGTAATAGACCATTAAACGTGTATAATCGCCTACAGGTTTTAATTATTATTTTATAAAAATATTACTATGGTTAATAAATGTGCTTATTACACTTAATTTTAACTATAACAAAAACCTTTGTTCTGTAACAAAAAAGAGGCTTTTTGTAAATTGCCGTATGGTTAGTTGTCCTTTTTATTTTATTCGGCTACATTTGATTGACTGACAAAAATTTTATGAAGAAAAATTTACTTTTCATTTTCTGCCTTTTGCTTTCGGCATCAGGCCTGTACGCGCAGCCCAAAGCGCCGGATGCTGATTACATTAAAGCCAATTACCAGAAATATGAATACCAGATCCCAATGAGGGATGGTAAAAAGCTGTTTACCTCGGTATATGTACCTAAGGACCAGTCAAAAAAATATCCTTTTATGATGGACAGGACCCCGTATAGCGTAGCGCCCTATGGTACAGAACTGTATAAAGGCAGCCTTGGGCCATCATCATTATTCGCTCACGATGGGTACATCTTTGTTTACCAGGATGTACGTGGCCGTTGGATGAGTGAAGGTATTTACGAAGAAATGACCCCCGAAAAGGAAGATCATAAAACCAATAAAGATGTTGATGAAGGCACGGATACTTACGATACTATCGACTGGTTACTGAAAAACATCCCCAATAACAATGGCAAGGTTGGTGTGTGGGGTATTTCGTATCCGGGCTTTTATACCACAACAGCTTTGTTAAGCCGTCACCCGGCCCTGGTAGCCGCATCGCCGCAGGCTCCAATTGCCGACCTGTATCGCGATGACGCATTTCATAACGGTGCCTTTATGCTGGTAGCAAACTTTGGTTTTTATCCGGGCTTTACCAACAGGCAGGACGATAAACCAACCCAGCGCCGTGGCAAAGGCTTTGACGCAGGCACCGAAGATGGGTATGACTTTTTCCTGAAGATGGGATCGGTAAAAAATTCAAACACTAAATACTATAAGGATACTATCCGTTTATGGAACGAAATGCTTGATCACCCTAACTACGATCAGCATTGGAAAGACCGTAATGTGCTTTATCATTTGCATGATATAAAAACAGCGGTACTGGTAACCGGCGGCTGGTACGATGCCGAAGATTTATACGGAGCTATCAATACCTATAAAACGCTGGTTAAAGAAAATCCTAAAACCCCGGTTTACTTTACCATGGGCCCTTGGGTGCACGGGGGCTGGGCACGAGGTGACGGGGATCACCTGGGCGATGTGGGGTTCGGCGGCCCTACAGGCCCTTTCTACCGTGAAAAAATTGAGTTCGCCTTTTTTAGCCACTATTTAAAAGGTACTGCTGACTTTGACCTGAAGCCGGTATCAACGTTTGAAACCGGTGTTAATCAGTGGAAAACCTATAACACCTGGCCTCCAAAAGAAGCTACAGAAAAAAATCTATACCTGCTTCCCGGTGGCAAGTTGTCTTTCGCAGCCCCTGTAGCAGTTGCAAATACTTTTGATGAGTTTATATCCGACCCTAACAAACCGGTACCTTTCATCAATAGTATTGATATGGATATGAAGCGCGAATACATGACCGCCGATCAGCGTTTTGCATCGCAACGTCCGGATGTGCTTACTTACGAAACTGATATTTTAGATAAGGATGTAACCATCGCAGGTAATATCTGGACCAATCTTAAAGTATCAACTACTGGCACAGATGCTGATTGGGTGGTTAAAGTGATTGATGTTTATCCCGACTCTACCAAAAATACCAAATGGGCTGGCAAGGAGGTGTACCTGAGTGGCTACCAGCAAATGGTACGCAGCGAGGCCATGCGCGGCAAGTTCCGCAACGGTTTTGATAAGCCCGAACCTTTTGTGCCTGGAAAAGTAACGCCGGTAAATTTTGAATTACAGGATGTGCTGCACACCTTCAAAAAAGGGCACCGCATGATGGTTCAGGTGCAAAGTACCTGGTTCCCGCTTATCGACAGGAATACACAGCAGTTTCAGGATATCATGAAAGCTAAGGATACCGATTTTAAAAAAGCTACGCATAAGGTTTACACCTCCAAAACAAACCCTAGTTACTTAAAGGTTAGGGTTATGGAATAAAATACTTGCAATGCAAGCACGACAGCCTCATGTATTTACATGGGGCTGTCGCATTTTATACCATAATGTCGTAAAGGTTATTAATTAAACCTATAGCCATGTATAAATATATCATCCTTTTTATGATAGCTTCAGTCTTATTGGGCTGTAAAAAACATAATCAGCAAACCGGCTGTCCAAGCCAGGCCTGCACGCTGAACTTCGCATCGCTATATGTAAATTTTGTTGATAAGGATGGTCAAATGGCATTTGGAAAAGATGTAAAGGTTGTAAATCTACGTACCAAACAAACCATAATAGCTAAAGGAAACCCGGGGCCTCCTTCAACAACTGTAGGCCCGCATTTGTATACCATCGCTACAGATAATAATAAAAATGAGTTCTCGACCGAAGGCGATGACGTGGAGCTTACTGTAACCAATATCCAAACAGATGCCACCCAAACCGCGCTGTTTAAAATTTCGGGTGGATGTAATTGCCATATAGCTAAAGTATCCGGTCCGGCTACTATAGTACTTAATTAATACATTTTTTTCCTACGATAAAAGGCTGCAAGTGAAAATTGCGGCCTTTATACTTGCGCTTATTTAAACTAATTATAAATAAAACTTGCAGATAAAAAGTCTTTTTATACTTTTGCGCTTAATTAGACTTAATCTAAATAGAATGACGAATAATCTTTACTATTACCTGCGCACAATCCCCTTTTTAATTTTATTCCTGTTTGTAAATATCTCGATCCTTAAAGCTGATGACGAAGGCAATAACGGCAAAATAACCGGTGTTGTTAAAACCAGCGACGATAAACCGGCATCTTTTGTAAATGTTGCCATTAAAGGGTTAAACAAAAGTACTACCACTACCGATAACGGATCATTTGCCTTTCATAATATTAAACCGGGTACCTACACCCTGGTTACTTCATACGTTGGTACAAAAACCGAAGAGCAAACCGTGACAGTTTTCGCAAATAAAACAACGGTTGTATCTTTTAAGCTTAACGAAAGCTCGGCCCAGTTAGATGAGGTTGTAGTTTCATCAACTAAAACCATCAACCGTAAAAAGTTAACCATCGGCAAAATGAACGTATCGCCGATGGACTTGCCGCAGAGTGTTACCGTAATAGGCCGTGATGTGCTTGATCAGCAACAGTCAATACGCTTAAGCGATGTTGTCAAAAATGTGAATGGTGTATATTTATACAGCAGCCGCGGCAATACCCAGGAAACATTTGGCGCCCGCGGTTATAACTTCGGAAGCAATAACATGTTTAAAAATGGTTTCAGGGTAAACTCGGGTGTTGTGCCAGAGATTAGTTCACTGGAACGTGTTGAAATATTGAAAGGCAGTGCTGCATTGTTATACGGTAACGTTGCGCCAGGAGGCATCCTGAATATGGTAACTAAAAAACCCTTATTTACGCAGGGTGGCCAGGTATCAATGACCTACGGCAGCTATGATCTTTACCGCCCGTCGTTTGACGTTTACGGCCCTATATCTTCCAAATTAGCATATCGCGTAAATGGTACCTATGAAAATGCCAAAAGCTTCCGCGACAATGTAAAATCAGAAAAAGAATACATCAATCCTTCATTCCTGTACAAAATAAGTGATAAAACAACTTTAATTGTTGAAGGTGATTATCTTAACTATGATTTTACCCCCGATTTCGGAACCGGACAAATCAATAACGTTATTGCCAACGTTCCTCGTAACCGGTATTTGGGTGCATCATGGTCAACCGGTAATACCAAACAAACTACCGCAACGGCAACCATTAACCATCAGCTTAATAGCCTTTGGCAGTTAAGCGGCGGTTTTTCATACCAGCACTTTAACCGCCAATACCAAACCACCGAACGTGTATTGCCTAACCCCAATGGTGACTGGGGCCGCACGCTGAACCGGGCTAAAACGCTTGAAGATTATTACACCGGCCAGTTCAATATTACCGGACAATTTAACACAGGTGCTATGAAACACAATATTTTGGCCGGTGTTGATGCCGATTGGTACCGCAATAATGCTTATACCTACGTTACCACCGTGGATGGGGTTTCGACTTATCTTGACCAAACAAATACTAAGCAAAAAGCGGTTTATGATACCATCAACATTTTTGACCTTAATAAGTATATCCTCCGTACTGATAAACCGCAGATGAACCCGTTTTATAGCATTTTAACGGCTACCAATCGTTTTGGCGCTTATGCTAACGATTTGATCAGTTTATCTGAAAAAGTTAAGGTGCTTGCGGGAATCCGTTGGTCATACCAGTATGTAGCGCCTACGACAGTTACCAATTACAGTCCTATTGCCCCAGCCAAACCAGCTGCCGGGAAAGAAGATAAAGCGTTTTCGCCGCGTGTTGGGATCATTTATAAACCGATAGCAAATACTGCCTTGTTTGCAAGCTATTCCAATTCTTTCATTACGAATACGGGGTCTGATACTAATGGCGCTCCGCTTGATCCGTCGATAGTTGATCAGTATGAAGTTGGCGTTAAAAATGATTTCCTGAATGGCAACCTGTCGGTAAATGTAACAGCATACCGTATTAAAAATAATAACCTGGCCCAAACTGCACCTTTCGGTCCCGATGGGAAAGAGAACACCAATACCAACATCAAAGTGCTGAGCGGTGAAACCAAAAGCGATGGGGTGGAACTTGATATCGCCGGTCACCCGGTAAAGGGCTTGGATGTACTGGCGGGCTATAGCTATACCAATGCCAAATATACTAAAACAGGAACCGCGCTGGGCAGTAACATAGCCGGCCAGCCTTTGCTGAATACACCAAAACACACCGCCAATACAAGCATATTTTATACCTTTTACTATGGCGATTTAAAAGGATTCAAAGTAGGTGCGTCTGTTTATTACCTGGGCGATCGTGTTGCGGGTAATGCCAATACAGTTGGTCAAGCCCAAACTATATCAAGATTAGTTAATGTGCCGGGCTTTACAACGGTTGATGCTTCGGTGGGTTATACTTATAAAAAGATTTCCATTATTGGTAAGATCTCTAATATTGGCAACGTGCTTAATTACAATGTGCACGAAAACTATAGCATTAACCCTATACCGCCAAGGCAGTTCCTGACCACATTGAGTTATAAATTTTAATTAATTAAACTAACCGGGCATGGCAACATGCCCGGTTTTTATGCTTATAACAAACTGATGAAAGTATTTTTTCGCACCATACACCTTTATTTAAGCCTGGCAGCCGGGGTGATTATTTTCTGCTCGTGTTTAACAGGTACAATGCTGGTTTTTGAAAAAGAAATTCAGCAGGCGCTTCATCCTCAGCGGTATTTCGTAAAGCCGCAGGAAAAGAGGTTGCCGCTGGCTGATTTAACAGCAGGGGTATTAAAACAAATCCCTAAATCAAAGCTGGCAATGGTTATGGTTTATGATGATCCTGAGCGTGCGGTAGAAGTAGCCCTAATAGTGCCCGAAAAAAAAAGTAAGAAACCCGCGGATGCGCCTAAAACAGAAAAGCATGCCGGAGTTCATGGAAAAAAAGATGCGAAGCCAAAAGACGCCGAGCGGCCAAACCTCACCGCTTTTGTGAACCCCTATACCGGGCAAATAGTTGATCAGTTTAATCGCAGGCAAACGTTCCTGTATTCGGTTGAGATGTTTCACCGCTATTTATTAGGCGGTAAAAATAGCCCAGGCGATTGGGTGATCAGTCTTTCAACCTTGTTTTTCCTGGTGATATTGATAACAGGCGTAATACTTTGGTGGCCTAAAACCAAAGTAATCATGAAGCAGCGTCTTAAAATAAAATGGGATGGCAGCGGCAAACGCCTTACCCATGACCTGCATATTGTTACCGGTTTTTATACTTCTATATTTTTGATCATTATTTGTGCTTCGGGCCTGGTAATGACCTTTAAGTGGGCAAATAATACCTTGTTTTTTCTTACTAACTCAAAAATTGCTGGTAAAGAAGATATCAAGGCTCCGCTTTCTGTTCATCAACCCGGCGTTACCGCCATCTCGCCAGATGCGGCTGTTAGTGCCTTAGGCAACAAAATAGCTGATGCCGAAAATTACACCATCCGTTATCCGCGCGATACGGCAGCGGTTTATACTTTTAATGTGCTTAAAAAAGGTTCCGCTGAACTGGCCACTGATACTTATTATATCGATCAGTACAGCGGCAAGCTTGCCGGAGTTATTTTGTATGCTGACAAAAGTCTCGGGCAGCGTATCAGAGGGGTAATTAAACCAATCCATACAGGTTCCATTTATGGCTGGCCTACCCAGGTTTTAGCTTTTCTTATTACACTTATTTCGCTGATCTTCCCGGTAACCGGGGTTATGATGTGGTTAAACCGGATTCGTAAAAAGAAGGAAAAACCAGTTCGTGGCAGAATGAGAGTGGTATCTGCTGAGGCAACGGTATAATACAATATCATAAGGGATTTATCATTCGGGCTTATAAAGGAAATCTCGTTTTTACAATATTATTATAGGGTACGAAGCGGTGATGTGATGGAAAGGGCCCTACAGGTTCGCCATTTAAGTCGATGATTGCTTCGTACCTTGCAATCACGGATGTGGTATCAAAACTTACTATTCATCTCACCGGCTTCCCAACCCCGATCCAATAAGGCCGGTAAGGGCTCCCATACTTTCTTATATCTTACCAATATTTCCAGCTTTTCCGCTCGTTGTCGGTAATATTCCGTAATATTTCTATGCAAAAGGGACGGAATGAGTGCGTTGCATTATGCTAAGGCCGGGGCTTTGTACTTTATAGGTGTATATGCGATTTGTTATGTTCAATAGCTTAATATACAAAATATTAGTACCCCAAGGCAGGTCAGATAGCTGAGGTTATCAAAGTAATGCTTTCGCAATAAATGGGTTTTTCTCCCACTTTCTAATAATTCAATATTTATAGCTGAAATGTGATTTAACTAATTGGTTATTAGTCCCTTTTGTTGCAGGTGAAATTTTGGAAAATCTTCAAAAAATATAAAACAGACCCGGCTAAAAATTGTTGAAAACTTTTAGTGGGGGAAAGTGGTAGAAAGTGGTAAAAGTATTTACTTTTACGTTACAAAATTGCCCAAGTCATACAATGTCGTTTTTAACCGGTGAATTTGAGTGTAAGCTTGATCCTAAATTTAGGATGATGATACCGGCTGGCCTAAAAAAAAAGCTTCCTGAACTGGAATCTGAAGGCCTGGTGGTCAATCGTGGGTTTGAAAAATACCTTGTCATATACACTAAAAAGGAATGGGATAAACGACTTGAAGAACTGAGCAAACTTAATGAATATGAAGAGGATAATATAGCCTTTATACGATATTTTACCCGTGGGGCCACCGAGCTTATGCCTGATGCTGCCGGCAGGGTATTGTTGCCGAAATTCCTGTTGGAATATGCGGGTATAAAAGGTGATGTAGTGCTGGCTTGCCAATTGAATAAAATAGAGGTTTGGGATGCCGAAGCTCACCGTAAACTGATGGATGATGAGCCAAAAAGTTTTGGTGCATTGGCAAAAAAGGTGATGGGTAATAAAAGTAAGGAGCAGGAATGAGTGAGTACCATGTACCGGTAATGCTGAAGGAGTGTATTGATGGGCTGAATATTGATCCGGACGGTACTTATGTGGATGTGACTTTTGGAGGTGGCGGGCATTCGCGCGAGATTTTGAAACATCTGGGGCCAAAAGGCAGGTTGATTGCTTTTGATCAGGATGCCGATGCGCAGCGGAATATTATTGATGATGAGCGTTTTGTTTTTGTGGATCAGAATTTCAGGTATCTCAAAAACTTTTGCCGTTTGCACGGGGCTATTCCCGTAAATGGCATTCTGGCCGATTTGGGTGTATCATCACACCAGTTTGATGAGGCCGACCGCGGGTTTTCCATCCGGTTTGATGCCGAGTTGGATATGCGTATGAACCAGTTGGGCGAGCTGACTGCGAAGGATGTGATAAATAATTATTCGGTTGCCGATCTGCACCGGATTTTTGGCATTTACGGAGAAATCCAGAATGCAAAATCATTGGCAGAAACCATTGCTACTGCAAGGTTGAATATGCCGATAGTTACTATTGCTGATCTGAAAAATGTGATCAGTAACCGCATTCCGAAAGGAAAGGAAAATAAATACCTGGCACAAGTGTTCCAGGCGTTAAGGATAGAGGTTAACCAGGAGTTAGAGGCATTAAAAGATTTTTTAATGCAGTCGGCTGAGGTTTTGGGCGTTGGGGGCAGACTGGTAGTCATGTCATACCACTCGCTTGAAGATAGGCTGGTAAAAAACTTCATTGCCAAAGGTAAATTCAGCGGCGAGGTGGAGAAGGATCTTTATGGAAATGATAATAAACCGCTTGATGCTGTAAGCCGCGGGGCTATAACGGCGTCGGCAGATGAGATAACCAATAATAACAGGGCACGGAGCGCTAAATTAAGGATAGCTGTAAAAAAATGACCAATCGTTTACGTACAGAAATTCAGGAGGAGGAAGAAGTTGAAGAGGTAATTGAGGAGAGGCCTGCGAGGGAGCTGCCTGATAACTTTTTTACGCAACTTTTTACCAAGGGCTTTCTTACAACCGAGAAGGCCACCAATGCTTTGCCCTTTATTTTGTTTTTAGCCTTTTTGGGGATGGTGTATATAGGAAATATGCATTATGCCGAAAAATCGGTGCGTGAAATTGACGCGCTTACCAAAGAGGTTAAGGAACTGGGCTGGGATTATAAATCGACAAAGGCCGATATGGCTTTTAAAAGTACGCTTACCGAAGTGGCCAAGCGGGCAGATACATTAGGCTTAAGTCAATCCGTTGATCCACCGGGAAAAATAACAGTGAAGGAGGTTTCAGATGGGAATTAGGACTAACATACTGGCCAGGGTTTATTTAGCCTTTGGTCTTGTTTTGCTTTTGGCCATTGCCGTTGTGGTACAGCTTTGCCGCCTGCAATATGTTCAGGGCGATAAGTGGAAAGCTATGGCTGCCGATCTTTCGGCGCAATACCAAACCGTTGAAGCGGCAAGGGGTAATATTTTTTCTGTCGATGGAAGCTTGCTGGCTACTTCGGTGCCGGAGTATGAGCTGCATATGGACATGCTGGCCAGTGGTATTGCATCGGATACGGCGTTTAACAACAATATCGACCTGCTGGCTGCAAAGCTGTCGGGTATGTTTGGTGACAGATCGGCAAGGGAATATTCGCGTGTATTGCGCGAGGCCCGCCGGGATAGTTCACGCTATGTGTTGATCAGGCGTAAGGTATCTTACCAGGATTTGAAAAAGATCCGGCAGTTCCCTGTGTTTAACATGGGTAAATATAAGGGAGGGTTAATTGTTATTCAAAAAAACAGAAGGATCCTGCCATTTCAATCACTGGCTGCACGTACTATCGGTTATAAAAATGAGAACGTAAAGAACCCGGTTGGGCTGGAAGGTGCTTATTCGTCGTACATTAATGGCGAAAGCGGCAGGCGTTTAATGCAGCGGATCCCGGGCGGTATCTGGATGCCGGTTGACGATGATGATGAGATAGCGCCTAAAGATGGCGCTGATATTATTTCAACCATCAACGTAAACTTTCAGGATGTGGCTCAGGATGCATTAAAAAAACAACTGGTAAAAAGCGCGGCCGATCATGGCTGCGTTGTGCTTATGGAGGTATCTACCGGCGAGATCAGGGCGATTGCTAATTACACCCGTACTAAGGACGGTGATTATAAAGAGCAAATGAATTATGCTATCAGTAACGCTATCGATCCGGGGTCGACCTTTAAACTGGCATCGTACATGACCATGCTCGATCAGCATAAGATTGACACCAGCACCATAGTTAATGCTGAGGGTGGTAAATATAAATTCCCGAAAGGGCCGACAATTACCGATACCGAGCATGATAACTATGAAATGTCGGTAAAACGTGCTTTTGAGGAGTCATCAAACGTGGCGGCTGCAAAATTGGTTGATCGGTTTTACCACAATAACCCGTGGGAGTATATCAATAAATTGTACAGCTATCATTTGAATGAAAAGCTTCAGTTACAAATTCCCGGCGAAGGCAGGCCGGTGATCAAAAATCCGTCAAACCGCAGCTGGAACAAAAATTACAGTTTGCCTGAGATGGCTTATGGTTATGAAATGAATATTACGCCGCTGCAAATGCTGGCTTATTACAATTCAGTGGCCAATAATGGTAAAATGATAGCCCCGCTGTTGGTTCGTGAGATCAGAAGATTGGGTAACCCTATTGAGCAATTCCAGGCCCGGGTGATCAATGAGCAGGTATGTTCGGAAGCTACGCTGGGTAAGGTACGTGGTATGCTTGAAGGTGTAGTACTTAATGGTACCGGCAAAAATGTTATTAAAAATAAGCTTTACAGTGTGGCGGGTAAAACCGGTACAGCACAGGTGGCTAACGGAACAAAAGGTTATAAGGATAAAAAATACCAGGCCTCTTTTTGCGGTTATTTTCCGGCCGATCATCCTAAATATTCGATGATTGTGGTGATCAATAATCCAACCCAGGGCGACTACCTGGCTGCAAAGGTTGCCGGCCCGGTATTTAGGGAAGTGGCCGACAGGGTTTATGCCAACGATCTGGACATTAACCAAACCCCGCAGGCCCATTATGTAGGCAATACGGTAATGCCGCAGGTAAAACAGGGCAATATGAAGGCCCTGAAAAAGGTTTATTCAAAATTGGGTGTTAAACCGTTGTATGCTTCGGCTAACAGCACTGTTGATACAAGCAATGGTATCCCGTTTGAAGAGGTAAATTATAAAAATGGTACCGTGCCTTCGGTAACAGGCATGGGGCTTAGCGATGCGTTATATGTAATGGGTAATGCCGGCTATAAGGTTACTGTACGCGGTAGCGGTATAGTAACCAATCAATCGGTTACCGGAGGAAGTGCAATACCAAAAGGATCACGAATTTTAATAGAACTGCAATGAGGTATTTAAGCGATGTAATTGATGGACTGGCCTTCACTGAGTTGCAGGGAAGTGCTGATGTGGAGATCACGGCGATAGCTTTTGATTCGAGGGCAGTGATCCCCGGGGCCATGTTTGTTGCCGTAAAAGGCACCGTTGTTGACGGACACGACTATATTGACCAGGCCATAAAAAAAGGTGCTGTAGCAGTGGTTTGCGAAGACCTGCCTGCCCATACTACCGGCGAGGTTGACTTTTTGATGGTGGCCGATTCGGCTGTGGCGCTTGGCATTGTAGCTGCTAATTTTTATGATAATCCATCAGCCAAACTGAAACTGGTTGGGGTAACTGGTACTAATGGCAAAACAACTATCGCAACGTTGTTATATCAGCTGTTCCGCGATCTGGGGTATAAATGTGGCTTGCTTTCAACTGTCGAAAATCAGATCAATGGTAAAGTAATCCCATCAACCCATACCACGCCTGATCCGGTTGAGCTAAACAGTTTGCTTGCCGAAATGGTAGACAGCGGTTGTGACTATTGCTTTATGGAAGTAAGCTCACATGCCATCTCGCAAAAACGTATCGAGAGTTTGGTTTTTGCGGGTGGTGTGTTTACCAACTTAACGCACGATCATTTGGATTATCACAAAACCTTCCTGAGGTATTTGAATGCCAAAAAGGAATTTTTTGATGGTTTACCTAAAGATGCTTTTGCGCTTACCAACAGCGATGATAAAAATGGTAATGTAATGCTGCAAAATACAGCAGCACATAAAAAAAGCTATGGCCTTAAAACCATGGCCGATTATAAAGCCCGAATCCTCGAAAATCAGTTCAGCGGCTTATTACTGCAAATTGACGGCGAGGAAGTATGGTTTAAAATGGTGGGCACATTCAATGCTTACAACCTGTTAGGTGTTTACTCTACCGCGATGCTGCTTGAGCAGGATAAAGCGAAAGTGCTTACGAGCCTGAGCAAACTTACAGGTGCCGAAGGCCGCTTTGAATATATCACAGCACCGAACAAAGTTGTAGGTATAGTTGACTATGCCCATACGCCGGATGCTGTGCAGAATGTGTTGAGCACTATACATGATATCCGCAAGGGAAATGAAAAGGTGATTACGGTAATTGGCTGCGGCGGCGACAGGGATAAAACCAAGCGCCCCATCATGGCCAAAACCGCATGTGAGTGGAGTGATAAAGTGATCCTGACATCCGATAATCCGCGTACCGAAGATCCGGCGCAGATCATCAAGGAAATGGAAGAAGGTGTCGACCCGGCATTTAAGCGTCATACAGTAAGCATCATCGACAGGCATGAGGCGATTAAAACAGCCTGTATGCTGGCAAATCCGGGTGATATTATCCTGGTAGCGGGCAAAGGGCACGAAAAATATCAGGAAATAAACGGGGTGAAAAACCACTTCGATGATATGGAAGAACTGGAAAGGCAATTCCAGGATTTGGTATAACCATCAACTAATTGATAGAGAGTAAAAGGAATTAAAAACGCAAATCTGCAAGAACTAAGATGAGCAAGTCAATCATCTGCACATCTGAAATCTGCACATCTGCAAATTGAAAAAGCAATGTTGTATTACCTGTTTAACTATTTAAGCAAAAATTACAGTATCCCCGGGGTAGGTGTATTTCAATACATCACGTTCAGGATGGCGATGGCTGTAATTACTTCATTGCTGATCACTACTGTTTATGGCAGGCGGCTAATAGATTATCTACGCTTTAAACAGGTGGGCGAAACCGTAAGGAATTTAGGTTTGGAAGGCCAGATGCAAAAATCAGGTACGCCAACTATGGGTGGTATCATCATTTTGCTGGGTATTTTAATACCAACACTGCTGTTTGCCAAGCTGGAGAATGTGTATGTGATCCTGATGATCATTACCACCGTTTGGCTGGGAGCTATCGGTTTTCTGGATGATTACATTAAAGTATTTAAAAAGAATAAAGAAGGCTTAGCGGGCAGGTTTAAGATTATTGGTCAGGTGGGTTTATCACTTATTGTTGGCTGGACAATGTATTTCAACAGTAATATCATCATCCGCCAGGAAGTTGTGCTTCCGGTGAAGGATGATGCTCCGGTTGAGTTTCACATGAAGCGTAATACTCCGGTTTACACTCAGGACGTACACTCTACCAAAACAACAATGCCATTCTACAAAAACAATGAGTTTGATTACGGCAAAGTGTTGAAGTTTTTGGGTAAAGGTTATGAGCAATACGCGTTGGTGGTGTTCCTGTTTTTTGTGATTATCATCATTACGTTCATATCAAACGGAGCAAATATTACCGACGGGATTGATGGCCTGGCGACGGGCACATCTGCCATTATAGGTATTACGCTGGCTATACTGGCCTATGTATCGGGTAACACGGTTATTGCCGACTATCTGAACATCATGTACATCCCTAATTCGGGTGAGCTGGTAATTTTCGCCGGTGCCTTTGTCGGGGCTTGCGTAGGCTTTTTATGGTACAACTCGTACCCGGCACAGGTGTTTATGGGTGATACTGGTAGTTTGGCTATAGGTGGTATCATAGCGGTATTTGCTATCATGATCCGTAAGGAACTGATGCTGCCATTGCTGTGTGGTATTTTCCTGGTAGAGAATTTTTCGGTGATTATCCAGGTTTCATGGTTTAAATACACCAAAAAGAAATTCGGCGAAGGCAGGCGCGTGTTTTTAATGGCGCCGCTGCATCACCATTACCAGAAAAAGGGTTTCCATGAAGCAAAGATTGTTACCCGCTTTTGGATCATCTGTATCATACTGGCGATAGTGACGGTGATAACGTTGAAACTTCGTTAGAGGTTAGTGATTGAAGCTTAGAGGTTAGGGAAAGAAAAATATTAGAAAAGCGAATCGGTGATATCATTGAATCACCAAAAAGAAATCGGTGGAATCACCAAAAGATCGGTGTAATCCCAAAAGAAAAAAGAAATGAGTCAGGACAATAACATATCAACGCAGTCAATTCCTAAAGTGAGGATAGTAATCCTTGGTGCGGGAGAGAGCGGTGCTGGAGCAGCCTACTTAGCGCGGCAGCAAGGCTTTGATGTTTTTGTGTCGGATTTTGGCGGCATTGCCGATAACTATAAAAAGCAACTCGAAGATTGGAATATTCCTTTTGAAGAGAAACAGCATACTGAAGAACTGATCCTGAATGCGGTAGAAGTGATCAAAAGCCCCGGTATTCCGGATAAGGCCCCGATCATTAAAAAACTGCATGAAAATGGGACACCTGTGATATCGGAGATTGAGTTTGCCGGGAGGTACACTGATGCAAAGATCATTGGTATAACAGGTTCAAACGGTAAAACGACCACCACCAGCTTAACCTACCACATTTTAAAAGATGCGGGGATGAATGTTGGGTTGGCGGGCAACATCGGCAAAAGCTTTGCCTACCAGGTTGCCACCGAAAAGTTTGACTGGTATGTGCTGGAGCTAAGCAGTTTTATGCTTGATGATATGTTCAGGTTTAAAGTTGATATAGCGGTACTACTAAACATCACACCTGATCATTTGGATAGGTATGATTATAAACTGGAAAATTATGCGGCATCCAAATTCAGGATAACGCAGAACCAGACTGCAGCCGATTATTTCATTTATTGTGCCGATGATCCGGAAACAATAAAGGGAATGAAAGAGCGAACGTTCGGGGCACAGCTGTTGCCGTTTTCCATACAGCAAAAATTTGAACCGGGGGCATACCTGGATAACAGCGACAATATTGTCATTAACACAACACAAGAACATTTTACAATGTCAATTCAAGATCTGGCCCTGCAAGGCAAACACAACATTTACAACTCCATGGCATCGGGTATTGTGGCAAAAGTGTTGGAGCTACGCAACGAAACGATGAGGGAGAGCATGGGCAACTTTAAAAGCATTGAGCACCGCCTGGAGTTTGTTGCCAATATATCCGGTATCCGCTTCATCAACGATTCAAAAGCTACCAATGTTAATTCAACATGGTACGCTTTGGAAAGTATGACCAGCGATGTAGTGCTGATTTTGGGTGGTGTTGACAAAGGAAATGATTATAGTATGCTTAATGATCTGGTTAAGCAAAAGGTAAAGGCCATTGTGTGTTTAGGCAAGGATAACAAACGCATCCACGAAGCCTTTGATGATATGGTTGAAATTATAGTAAACACGTCATCAGCCCAGGAAGCGGCAACCGTAGCTTATCACCTGGCAACTAAAGGCGATACGGTGCTATTATCACCGGCTTGCGCCAGCTTCGATCTGTTTAAAAACTACGAAGACCGCGGCAGGCAGTTTAAGGACGCTGTGAAGGAATTGTAAGTAAAACAGTCCATAGTCGATGGTCGATAGTCCATAGATTATGAAAATTAAATCATGGTCTATCGACTATGGGCTATGGACAAATAAAGAAAATAAAGTTGCAATGCATAGGATATTAAACAATACAAAAGGAGATCGCTGGATATGGCTTATAGTCATATTGCTTTCTGTTATATCCTTGTTGGCGGTATACAGCTCGGTAGGTACGCTGGCATTTAAGCAAGGTAAAGGGGTCGAGATCATCCTCATGAAACACGTGTTCATGATAGTGGGTGGTATTGCGCTGATGTATTTCTCGCACAAGCTTGATTACCGTTATTATGCCGGTATCTCTAAGGTAATGATGATCGTTACCATTCCGCTGTTGCTGTATACATTGGTTTTTGGTAGTCATATTAATAACGCAAGCCGCTGGATAGCTATCCCGGGAACGGGTTTAAGCTTTCAGACTTCGGATTTGGCCAAGCTGGCATTGATCACTTACCTGGCCCGTACATTATCGCGCAAGCAGGAGAACATTAAAGATGTTAAAGAGTCCTTTTTGCCTATCATGGGTTCGGTTTGTGTGGTGTTTATCCTGATTGCATTAGCTAACCTTTCAACAGCGTTAATGTTATTTGGGGTTAGCATATTACTGTTGATCATCGGCCGGATCAGTATCAGGCAAATAGCTATTACCTGTGCTGCAGGTTTTATATTGTTGCTGGGCGTAATATTCCTTGGTCCGAGGAGGCATACCTACGTGTCACGTATGAAGGTGTTTATGCACCCCGAACTGGCAAAGGCCGATAAATCTTTCCAAAGCGATCATGCAAAAATTGCCATCGCAACAGGCGGGTTATTTGGTAAAGGTCCAGGGAACAGCACAGAAAGAAATTACCTGCCCGAGTCATACTCTGATGAGATCTACGCCATTATAGTTGAGGAGTATGGTTTAGTAGGAGGTATAATCGTAGTGGGGATCTATGTATTCTTGTTGTATCGATGTATCAAGATCATAACTAAAGCGCCAAAAGCCTTTGGGGCATTGCTGGCGTGTGGTTTAAGTTTTAGTTTAACCATACAGGCTTTTGCCAATATGGCCGTAGCTGTAGGCTTAGGGCCGGTAACCGGCGTGCCGCTACCGTTGGTAAGTATGGGTGGTACTTCGATATTGTTTACAAGCATCGCCTTTGGTATTATACTGTCGGTGAGTAAAGATATTGAAGAACCTAAAAAGGATAAGGCTATAAAGGAAGATAACACCGGGCCGAATAAGATCATAGTGGGAGAGATAAGGACGGCGTAGACACCCCCCCAGGCCCCCAAAAGGGGGAGGAATAGAGGTGACTAAAAAGCGTAATTAACAAATGGAAGATAAAAGCAGTATGAAAGCAGCCAATCAAAAGCACCCCCTTCAGGGGGCGGGGGGGGCGTCGCCGCGTATCATCATAAGCGGTGGCGGAACAGGAGGACATATCTTCCCGGCTATCTCTATTGCCAATGCTTTAAAACATATTGATCCCAATACCGAAATCCTGTTTGTGGGCGCTAACGGCCGCATGGAAATGGATAAGGTGCCGGCGGCGGGTTACAAGATCATCGGTTTGGATATTCAGGGGATTCAGCGCGGTTCTATCGTAAAAAACCTAATGTTCCCTATCAAACTTGCCAATAGTGTACGCAAGGCTATCAAAATCATTAAAGATTTTAAGCCCGACGCTGCAGTAGGTGTAGGTGGATATGCATCGGGTCCGTTATTGTATGCTGCATCACTGAAAGGGATCCCATACCTCATACAGGAGCAAAACTCGTATGCAGGTATTACCAATAAATGGTTAGGTAAACATGCCCAAAAAATATGCGTGGCCTTTGATGGTATGGAGAAGTTTTTTCCTGCCGACAAGATCATCAAAACAGGTAACCCTATCCGTAAGGATGCGGTGAACATTGCCGGTAAGCATATGCAGGCTTTGGAGTTGTATCATTTGTCGCACTTTAAAAAAACGATACTGATAACCGGCGGTAGTCTTGGCGCGCGTACGCTAAACAATAGTATCATGAACGGTATAGATAAGCTGCTGGCTGCCGATGTACAGGTGATATGGCAAACCGGTAAGTTTTATTATAAAAGCATTATCGAAAAACTGGGCGAAAATTATCACCCTGATCTGCAGATCAGGGAGTTTTTAACCCGGATGGATTTGGCTTACGCCGCCGCCGATATTATCATATCAAGGGCGGGTGCAGGCACTATTGCCGAGCTGTGTGCCATTAAAAAGCCGGTGATCCTGGTGCCTTCGCCAAATGTGGCCGAAGATCATCAAACAAAAAACGCGTTAGCGCTGGTGCATGAAAACGCAGCCGTTTTTGTTGCCGACAGAGATGCTGAGGCAAAACTGGTTGACCGGGCGCTTGAATTACTGGAAGACCGCGACCTGCAAAAAAAATTGAGCACAAACATTGGTAAAATGGCCATGCCAAATGCCGATGAAGTAATAGCAAAGGAACTTATCCAAATAATAAGTAACAATTAAAATGATGGTCCTCCTCTTCCAAAGGGAGGAGGGCCTTTTTAAAACAAATTGAAATGGAACTGCACGATATAAAAAGAGTTTATCTCATAGGCATAGGCGGCATCGGTATGAGCGGCCTGGCACGCTATTTCCATCATTTGGGTTGCATTGTTTGCGGATATGACAAAACGTCGACTGATTTAACAAACCAGTTGCACAACGAGGGGATCCAGGTTGTTTTTGAAGATCATGCGGATTATATCCCCATGAGTTTCCAGAAACCATGCAACGATACGCTGATTATTTATACACCGGCGGTACCGAAGGATTCGCACATTGTTAACTATTTTAAAAACCACGGCTTTGAGCTCTATAAACGCTCGCAGGTTTTAGGCTTGATCAGCAAGAGCTCATTTACTATTGCTGTGGCGGGTACACATGGCAAAACTACCACCTCAACCATGGTAGCGCATTTGCTTAAGGCATCGGGTAATGATTGCTCTGCTTTTTTGGGTGGTATTTCATCAAATTACCAAACCAATGTGCTGTATGGCAAGAACAACGTAATGGTGGTTGAGGCCGATGAATATGATCGCTCGTTCCTTACCCTATATCCGGATGTGGCTATCATCACCTCAATGGATGCCGATCATTTGGATATCTATGGTGATCACGCGCATCTAACCGAATCGTTTAAGCTGTTCGCTTCGCATATAAAACCGGGTGGTACGCTGGTGCACAAAAATGGTTTGCCTTTGGATGGTGGTTACACCTATGCTTTCGAAGATGAAACTGCTGATGCACATGCTTCAAACGTGAGGATCATTGACGGCGATTTCTATTTCGATTATAACAGTAATGCGGTAAATATCACGGATATAAAAATGGGCATAGCCGGCACCCACAATGTGGAGAACGCCGTAGCAGCCATTGAAGCGGTGCTGAAACTGGCTATATCACCGGAAAATATTAAAGCAGCATTAGCATCTTTCAGAGGGGTTAAACGCAGGTTTGAATACATAGTTAAAACGCCAGAGCATATCTACATTGATGATTATGCGCATCATCCCGAAGAATTGAGGGCTTGTATATCATCAATAAAAAGATTATACCCGGCTAAGAAGTTAACGGCCATATTTCAGCCTCATTTATTTACCCGCACCCGCGACTTTGCCGATGGTTTTGCCGAGGTGCTGGATATGGTAGACGAGCTGATATTGCTGGAAATTTATCCGGCGCGCGAATTGCCGATAGAAGGGGTTAACTCGCAAATGCTGCTTAACAGCATGCAATTGCAAAATAAAAAGATACTGAGTAAAGAGGCCGCGGTAGCCGCTGTAGCTGCCGAAAAGCCCGAACTATTGTTAACGGTAGGTGCCGGTGATATTGACACGCTGGTACAACCTTTAAAACAAGTATTAAGCAATGAATAAAAAACTCATTTGGAAGCGTCTGTTAATAGGTTGTGCCTGGGTAATAAGCCTGGGTGGCCTTGTGGTGCTTATGAGTTTTATTGAAACAAAAAAAGCGGGTGTAAAGTGTACCGCGGTAAACGTAAGCATCCCCGGCGGGCAATATTTTATTGACAAGCAGGAGGTTGATCATATTATTGAAGTTACCAGTCACTCATTGGTAGGCAGGCCTATCGAAAATATCAATATCCAGGAACTGGAAGATAAATTGAAAGCGAACCCGTTTATTGAGTTTGCTAAAGTTTATACCGAAATGGACGGTGTACTGAGGGTTGAAGTAAGCCAGCGCCAGCCGATATTGCGCATCATGAACCATTATGATATGGATTTTTATGTAGATCAAAACGGCTTAAAGATTCCGCTATCATCAAACTTTACCGCGAGGGTATTGGTAGCTAATGGTTTTATCGAAGAGCTGTTTACCAACCGGGTTGATTCGTTACATACGCGCCTGGCTAAAGATTTGTTTAAAACGGCTGATTATATCCGTAAGGATTCGCTTTGGGATGCACAGATAGCGCAGATGTATGTGAACAGTGAGCGCGAGATAGAGCTGATTCCGAGAGTGGGCAACCAAAGGATCCTGATCGGTAATGCGGATTCGCTTAACGTAAAGTTGAACAACCTGCAGGCTTTTTACAAGCAGGTGCTGCCAAAGGTAGGCTGGGATACTTATAAAGTGATCAATGTAAAATATACCAACCAGGTTATTGGTATAAAAAATGAAAATATAAAAGCAGATTCAATTAAGGCAGCTAAAACTGCCAAACAGGATTCGCTTAGGACGAAAAGGGATACATCTCAAATTAAATTGTAATATGGACAAAAGCTCAACTCAGGAAAAAAGTTCGCCAATTGTAGTAGGATTGGATATCGGGACTACCAAGATATGTGCCATTGTTGGGCGCAGGAGCAAGAACGGGAAGATTGAGGTTTTAGGGATTGGCAAGGCCGAATCTGCGGGTGTGACGCGCGGCGTGGTGTCAAATATAGATAAAACAGTACAAGGCATTCATCAGGCGGTGGAGGTGGCGGGCTCGCAATCAAATGTAGAAATCAGGGTAGTGAACGTAGGCATTGCAGGTCAGCACATCAAAAGCTTGCAACACCGCGGTTTAATAACCCGTCGCGATCTGCAATCAGAGATCGGTCGTAAGGATATTGATAAGCTGATAGAGGATATGTATAACCTGGTGATGCCTCCGGGCGAGGAGATCATCCATGTGTTGCCACAGGAGTTTACTGTGGATAATGAACCTGGGATCAAAGATCCGATAGGTATGGCTGGCGTTAGGCTTGAGGCTAACTTCCATATTATATCTGGTCAGGTTACGGCCATCAAAAACATCGTAAAATGTGTTAACAAGGCCAGCCTGGAAAGCCAGGAACTGATCCTTGAGCCGCTTGCATCTTCAGAGTCTGTATTGAGCGAAGAGGAAAAAGAAGCGGGTGTAGTATTGGTTGATATTGGTGGTGGTACTACCGATGTGGCCATCTTTCACGAAGGTATCATTCGCCATACAGCCGTTATTCCGTTCGGCGGCAACAGCGTAACTGAGGATATCCGCGAAGGCTGTTCAGTAATGCGCAACATTGCCGAGCAACTGAAAGTAAGGTTTGGATCTGCCCTGGCCGATGAGAACAAGGAAAATGAGATTGTATGTGTGCCAGGTTTGCGTGGCCGTGAGCCAAAAGAAATTTCGGTGAAAAACCTGGCTTATGTAATTCAGGCCCGTATGGAAGAGATTGTAGAGCATGTTTACTACGAGATCAAATCATCAGGCTACGAGAAAAAGCTGATTGCTGGTATCGTGATAACAGGTGGTGGTGCGCAGTTGAAACACTTGCGTCAACTGGTTGAGTTTGTTACCGGTTTGGATTGCCGCGTAGGTTACCCAACCGAGCACCTGGCTAAAAACGAAGTGCTGCCGAAAGGTACATACGAAGAATTGCAGAGCCCAACTTTTGCTACCGGTATTGGTTTGCTCATTAAAGGGATCCAGAAAATGGAATACATGAATGAAGCGATCCCTGCCGAAGTGAAAACGGCTAAGCCAAAGTACGATGCGAAAAGTAAAGAAGGGGGCTTGTTAGACAGGCTGCTGAAAAAAAGCATCACATTTATTAAGGATGACATTAAGGATGAGGACTTTCTGAAATAATATTTATTCACAAGGGTTAAACTTATTCACATTGCTCACAAATGTGGATAAATCTTGTTGAAAAAGTGTTATTATTACGATGGTAAAATCTAATGTTGGGTTGAATTACATATAGCTGAAAACGAAGATTATGCATTTTGAAATGTTAAAAGAAAAATCGTCAATCATCAAGGTAATTGGTGTTGGCGGTGGTGGTGGTAACGCGGTAAACCATATGTACAGGCAAGGAATTACCGGTGTTGATTTTATAATATGCAACACTGATGCCCAGGCATTGGAGCTGAGCCCTATACCTAACAAGGTGCAATTGGGTGCCAGTTTAACCGAGGGCATGGGTGCAGGCTCAATACCCGAAGTAGGCAAAAATTCGGCTATTGAAAATATCGACGATATTAAACAGATGTTGGGCGTTAATACCAAAATGCTGTTCATTACAGCGGGTATGGGCGGTGGCACGGGTACAGGCGCAAGCCCTATCATTGCCAAGGCAGCGCGCGAAATGGATATATTGACGGTGGGTATCATAACCACACCTTTCTCTTTTGAAGGTAAACGCCGTAAAATGCAGGCCGATGCTGGTTTGGAAGAACTGCGTAAATATGTCGATTCGTTCCTGGTGATCTCGAACGACAGGTTACGTCAGATCTTCGGTAACCTGACAATGAGCTCTGCATTTGCCCAGGCTGATAATATATTGACTACAGCAGCTAAAGGTATTGCCGAGATCATCACCTTGCCGGGCTATATCAACGTCGACTTTAAAGATGTGCGCACGGTAATGAAGGATAGCGGTGTATCTATCATGGGCAGCTTTAGCGCAGATGGTGAAAACCGTGCCCTTAAAGCTGTTGAAGGTGCATTGGCATCGCCATTGTTGAAAGATAATGAGATTGAAGGTGCAAGGTATATATTGCTGAACATCAGCTCGGGCCTTAAAGAGGTTACCATGGATGAGATCAGCGTAATTACTGATTATATCCAGGAAGAAGCCGGCTTAGCTGCTGACCTGATCTGGGGTAACTGTATCGACGAAAACCTGGGTGAGCAATTATCGGTAACCATTATTGCTACCGGTTTCCAAACCAAAGATGAGCGCGAAAAGGAAAACAGCAACAAGAAAATAGTTTCAATGCTGGTTCCCGAAGAGCCTCAGCAGGCAAGGCCGGTTAACGAATTTATTAAACCAGTTAAGGTTGATGCTCCTGCCGAGCCTTATGCTAAAGCACCTAAAGAAGATGCAAAGCAAGCTGGGTTGTTTGATATGTTTGCCGGTAGTCGCCAGGAAGAACCTGCTGTTGTAAGGCATAGCCTAATGAATGAAGAGCCAGAGGTTGATAACGAGCCGGATACTGCTGGTTTCACTTTTAAAATGAGTGAGCCGGTGAGCTATGAGCAGCCTGTAAGGGAACAGCCACGTATGCCCGAGCCTGAACCAGAGCCAACTCCTGCACCGCAACCTGTTGGGGCTGATGATAACAAAACCAACGAATCTATAGAAGAGCAGTTAAAAAAATCGCGCGAGCGCATTATGAGACTGAAAGACCTGAGCATGAAACTGCGTACAGGTAATATTCAGGAATTGGAAAATGTACCGGCTTACAAACGTAAAGAGATAGCCCTGCAGGATACCCCGGCATCTGACGAAAGCCAGATCTCACGTTTTTCCCTGATGCAGGATAGTGAAGGTAACGTGGAGATCAGGAATAATAACTCGTATTTGCACGGAAACGCGGATTAAGAAGAGATGCAAGACTTTTAGAGTCAAGAATCAAGAGAAATAAAAACCACAATAATTGAAAGGGAGATCAACAAAAGAATTATATCTGAGCGTTGATCTCCCTTTTTGTTATTATAGTAAAAAAATGTCATTTCGATAGAGCAGGGCGGGGCAGAGGACGTTGGGGCGAAAGAGAAATCTTGTACGCTATACGATAGTGCGTTGTATGTAGTAATTGCAGAGCGTACAAGATTTCTCCTCACCCGATCACACAGGCCATCACTCTGTTCGTCGAAATGACAGCAGTTTTATATTTAGGGAAAGAATATCTCTTCTCTTGATTCTTGCTTCTTTCCTCCAAGTTATAACCTATTCTAAAAAGTTATAGCTATTGTTTAAAGGTGTTTTAACGGCTATATTTGCATTTAAATTTATAAAAACAATTCATTTTGGATTTATTTGATAAAATAACAAAAAGCTTAGGTGGGCCGATAGGTCAGCATCAAAAGTGGTCGCATGGTTATTTTTCTTTTCCTAAGCTGGAAGGTGAGATAGGCCCGCACATGGAGTTTAAGGGAAAAGAGCATTTAGTTTGGAGTCTTAACAATTACCTTGGCTTGGCTAATCATCCCGAAGTAAGGCAGGCTGATGCGCAAGCCGCTGCCGATTACGGTATGGCTTACCCTATGGGTGCAAGGATGATGTCGGGAAACTCAATTCATCACGAAGAGCTGGAGAACAACCTCGCTGCTTTTGTTGGCAAGCAATCGGCCTTTTTGCTAAATTACGGTTACCAGGGAATGGTATCTATAATTGATGCACTGGTTGACAGGAATGACGTTATTGTTTACGATGCCGAATCGCACGCCTGTATCATTGATGGCGTACGTTTACATATGGGTAAACGCTTTGTTTATCAGCACAACGATATTGAAAGCTGCGAAAAACAGCTGGAACGTGCAACTCGCCTAACCGAACAAACCGGCGGCGGGATTCTGTTAATTACCGAAGGTGTTTTTGGTATGTCGGGCGCGCAAGGCAAACTTAAAGCAGTTGCCGATCTTAAAAAGAAATTCAACTTTCGTTTATTGGTTGATGATGCGCATGGTTTTGGTACCATGGGTAAAACCGGTGCCGGTACGCATGAAGAGCAGGATTGTATGGATGAAGTGGATGTGTACTTTGCTACCTTTGCTAAATCAATGGCCGGTATTGGCGCTTTTGTAGCTGCCGATCAGGATATCATCCATTATCTGCGTTACAATATGCGTTCGCAAACTTTCGCCAAAGCATTGCCTATGCCAATGGTATTAGGTTTAAAAAAGCGCTTTGAAATGCTGAAAAGTCAGCCGGAGCTTCGTGAAAAATTGTGGCAGATTGCAAATGCTTTGCAGCAAGGTTTACGGGAACGTGGTTTTGACCTCGGAGTATCAAATACTATGGTTACCCCGGTATTTCTAAAAGGCGATCTTTTTGAAGCCACCGCCCTAACCCGCGACCTGCGCGAAAACTATGGCATCTTTTGTTCGATAGTAGTGTACCCGGTTATCCCTAAAGGATTAATTGTACTAAGGCTGATCCCAACAGCGGCTCATAGTTTGGAGGATGTACAACGTACCCTTGATGCTTACAGTGCTATCGGTGAAAAATTAAAGGCCGGTTATTACAAAGAGAATAAACTGGAAATTGCTTAAACGCATTTGATAATACTTAGAAGCCTCGGAGAGATCCGGGGCTTTTTTTGTTTTTTTTTGCATCTGATGTAGAGGCGCATCACATGCGTCTCTCGTTTGAAATGCCGCTATGGTGAATAAATTACGAGGGGCTTTTGCCCTTTTAGTAGACGTATGTGATGCGTCTCTACGTTGAAGATTACCACCCCTTGAAAATCCTTGATAAAACGTTCCTAAATTATTTTAGCAAGCTTTTTTGTTTAACAAAAACCCTTTTCTATTTTTACGCCTACCATATCAAAACCATGAAATTAACCAGACGACATTTTATAAAAATTAACAGCGTTGCGGCTGCCGGTATCGGTTTAGGTGTAACTCCTGTATTTGCTTCGGCTGTGGCTCCTGCCTTTGAAAGCCAGCGCCCAAAACTGGCCGACCGTAAGTTTACCAGTAAGGCGGTTGAGGCCATCATTAAAAAAGTTAAGGCCGATATTAAAGACCCTGAAGTTGCGTGGCTTTTCGAAAACTGCTATCCAAACACTTTAGATACTACCGTAAACTATTCTGAAAAAGATGGTAAGCCTGATACCTTCGTAATCACGGGCGATATTAATGCTATGTGGATGCGCGATTCGTCGGCACAGGTTTGGCCATATTTGCCACTCATTAAAAATGACCCAGCATTAAAAAAATTAATCCAGGGTGTATTGAGCCGCCAGGCTAAGTGCGTGATCATTGACCCATATGCAAATGCCTTTAACGAGGGCCCAACCGGCAGCGAGTGGGACAGCGACCGCACCACCATGAAACCCGAATTGCACGAGCGCAAATGGGAAATAGATTCACTTTGCTACCCTGTAAGGCTGGCTTATAATTACTGGAAAATAAGTGGCGACAGCAGCTTTTTCGACGAGAGCTGGCAAAAAGCAGGTAAGATCATCCTGGCTACTTTCAAAGAACAGCAACGTAAGGATGGTAAAGGCCCCTACTTTTTCCAGCGCAAAACCGAAACACAAAGTGATACCGCACCAAACAGAGGCTATGGGAATCCCGTTAAACCCGTTGGTTTGATCTGCTCTATCTTCCGTCCGTCGGATGATGCAACCATTTATCCATTCCTGATCCCCTCAAACTACTTCGCGGTAGCAAGCTTAAACCAAATGGCCGAAATGTACAGTACCATCGGTCATGATAATGCTACCGCTGATGCTTGTAAGGCTTTAGCAACAGAGGTTCAGGCGGCACTTAAACAATATGCTGTTGGCCATCACCCGCAATTTGGTCAGGTTATCCCGTTTGAGGTTGATGGTTATGGAAACCAACTTTTCATGGATGATTCGAACGTTCCAAGTTTGTTGGCTCTGCCTTATCTTGATTCGGTAAAAGTTGATGATCCGTTGTACCAAAATACCCGTAAATTTGTACTGAGCGATAGTAATCCTTACTACTTTAAAGGCACCGCTGCCGAAGGCATTGGAGGTCCGCACGTGGGTATAGGTTATATTTGGCCAATGGCAATCATTATGCGCGGTATTACATCAACTGATAAAGCAGAGATTGTACAGTGTATCAAATGGCTGAAAAGCACACATGCAGGCACCGGTTTCATGCACGAATCCTTTAATAAAGACGATGCAAAGGACTTTACCCGCAAATGGTTTGCCTGGGCTAACACTTTATTTGGCGAATTGATACTAAAAGTGCACGAACACTACCCTGACATACTACAACAGACTTTTTAAACCAGCTGAATATGTTAATACTTAATAGTATTTAAAATACTACGTTTAAGTTGTATGGTTTGCTGTAAATATTATTTATGCCGAATTATGGCTTGTATTTTAATTATTAATGAATCTTATTTTTAAATATAGGTTTGATTTAAACTTTTTAATAAAAAATAAGCAACGGTTAATAAATCAAAATGGGCAAAAATGTGGAAAAAAACCACTGTTAAGGCCGTATTTTTTGGCTTCAAAAGTTTTTAATTACCAAAAAACATTTTAGCTTAGCTTTAATTAAAACAATAAACCTCAAAATTTAAAAGGAGTAATTAAATGAAAAAATTTACTGAAGTAAAAGAGCTTGTAGCAGCTTTAGAGGCCGACGCCGACAAATTCTACAATAAAGGAAACAGCGCTGCCGGTACACGTGTACGTAAAGGTATGCAGGATCTTAAAAACCTGGCACAGGCAATCCGCCTTGAAGTTCAGGAGGCGAAGAATAAAGAGGCTTAGTAAGATTTTTATCATCTTATTCCAATAAAAAACCCGGTCCATGGACCGGGTTTTTTATTTTATGGAAAGCTTTCGACATGTGACTAAAAAAGCCCTCCAGGGAATATAAAAAACGTCATTGCTATGTACGAAGCAATCGCAAACTTTACAGGGTATACCTGCTAATAGGGAATTGCTTCGTACCTCGCCATGACGCCTGTAGAGGATGATTCTTGTATTTTATGCTTTTACTGCTACCGGAGCCAGCTTTTTAAGCTCTTCCACAATAGCACCGGCAGTTTTTTCGCTTACCTGTACCAATGGTAGCCGCACTGTATCGCCGCAGATGCCTAATTGTTTTAGGGCAGTTTTAACACCTGCAGGGCTACCTTCGGCAAACATTAATCGGGTAAACTCAATCAGATCAAAATGCGCGGCATGTGCTGCTTTGTAATCGCCGTTCAGCAAAAGCCTAACCATGTCAGATAATTGACGCGGCAAAGCATTACCAATAACAGATATCGCACCAACTCCGCCTAAAGCCATCATGGGCAAAGTAACCGGATCATCGCCTGATATAAACAGGAAATCCTCGGGCTTGTCGCGCATCAACTGGTTAAACAGGTCGAAATTGCCCGATGCTTCTTTGATACCGATTATGTTTTTAAACTCCTTTGCCAGGCGTACAGTTGTTTCAGCGCTGATGGTACTGCCTGTACGGCTTGGTACGTTATACAGGATTATAGGTAGTTTAGTATTTTGTGCTATAGCCCTGTAGTGCTGATAAATACCCTCCTGGGTAGGTTTGTTATAATGCGGACTTGCTGAAAGTATAGCATCATAGCCTTCTGTATCAAACGATTTTATTTGCTCAACAACTTCATGAGTATTATTACCGCCAATACCCGCCACCAGGCCAACGCGCTTATTTACCACTTCGGCTGTGAAAGCCCAAACCTGCTTTCGTTCAGCCTCGCTCAATGTGGCACTTTCGCCGGTTGTACCTAACGACACCAGGTATTCCACCCCGCCATCAATCAAATGTTCAATCAGGTTTCTCAACCCGTTGTAGTCAATTTGACCATCCGCATGAAAAAGGGGTTACCATAGCTACCCCTGTTCCGTAAAATATATTCATGATTAAAATTAAAAGGATGCTAATATAGTGATTAGTGATTGTAGATTAAGAGTTTATTAGAGGTTTATTTTTTGAAAAAGTGCCTTGATTGCGTTTAAAGTTAGATTTTGGATAATTGGGATGTTTAATTTGAATGGATTGAAATACATCTTTAAATATTGGGCTAATGTAAAGGTTACCGTGGGGACACGGCAACGGGGATGTATGTATCTTCTTTTGGCGCAAGTGTTGTGCGGTTGATTGTGTGAGGGTTCACTTGTGACTTTTTAGTACAATAACATCTCAAATCCGAAATTAATAATGGCGTTGCCTGCGGCCGGGCTATCCGCTCATACGCCTGCAGGCATTCCGCTCATGGCCGGTATCCGCTACTATCCCTAAGCAAAAACCTTAAAAAAATAAAACAAAGCATTTCAAAACGCATTGCCTTTAGCCTTTAGCCTTTAGCCTTTAGCCTTTAGCCTTTAGCCTTTAGCCTTTAGCCTTTCCTCAAATAATCCCAAACAACGATCCACCCTTTTCACCAAGCTTATCAACCGTTTTCTCTACTTCCGGTACCCGCTCCAACACGGGGGCGTGATGTGGTTTTATCCGGGCATCAATAATCAGTGGACCTTTACAGCCCCAGTGTTTATGCTCGGTAATGCTGCCAACACCATAAATATCATGCGACGGGTTGCTGCGGGTAAAGGTTACCCAGACGAAATTGTTAATGGTTTGGGCGGCAAAACCGGCATCATCACAAAGCACTATTAAAGGCAAGCCGGTAAGGTCTTCATCCTGCAGGCTGTATTCTATAATGCTGATAATATTATCTATGTCCTTGTGATTTACATGTTTGGGCACTTCAACCATGAGCACACCAGGCATGGCCATTTTGTAAGCGCTGATAGGGCGGGGGAGACTAAACCAATCGGGCAGCTCAGCCCACAGTTCACGCTTGATTTCGCCGGCTACGGTAACAGCTATTTTACTACCCGAGTTTAAGCCTTCGCCGCTATAGTCAAGCGTATCGATAGTTGTATTGGTATAAAAATGCAGGTCGCGGGTAAGATCTATCCTTTGCAGAATGTGCTTCAGGAAACCGCCAATATCGTTTACATTAAGTTTTGGGTCATCTTCCTGCGCGGCAATGAATAGGTATTTAGCAAGACTTAGCTGGCCTTTGCCCAATATGTGATTGGCGATAGTAACTATCTCCTGCGGCTTACGCTCTTTGAGATAGGGGGTATAGCGCTCGCTGCCAATGGCAAAAAGCAGGGGATGCACACCTGCCGCGTCAACCGCATTCACAGCATGTAGGCCGGGGATTTCTTTAGGAATAGCCGAACCTGTAATTTCATGGATCAAAGCCCCAAAGCTGGTGTCCTCCTGCGGCGGGCGACCAACCACAGTGAACGACCATACAGCATCTTTACGGTGATAAACGTTATGTACTTTCATCAGCGGGAAAGGATGTACCAAACTGTAATAGCCCAAATGATCGCCAAAGGGCCCTTCAGGTTTATTTTCGTGCGGCATAACTGTGCCGGTGATCACAAAATCAGCATCAGCCGAAATACAGAAACCTTCGGCATCATAAAAATATCGGAAGCGACGGTTCCCTAATGCACCTGCAAAAGTCATTTCTGATAAGCCTTCGGGCAGGGGCATTACGGCAGCTACCGGATGTGCCGGTGGCCCGCCTACAAAAATGCTGACTTTTAATGGTTGCCCTTTGGCATTGGCTTTGGTTTGATGCACGCCAATACCCCGGTGTATCTGGTAATGTAAACCGATCTCCTGGTTTTGTACATAGTCATTACCGGCAAGCTGGATGCGGTACATGCCCAGGTTGGCGTTCATAATGCCCGGTTTGTCGGCATCCTCAGTATATACCTGGGGCATGGTAACAAACGGGCCGCCATCCATAGGCCAGTTTACAATTTGAGGGATATCGCTGATGTTGCATTTGCCAAATTTAATTGGCGCACTTGTGCCACTTTTCAAGGGTAATGTCGAGAGCGCCGTTAAGCCAACACCAGCATATTTAAAAGGATTTTTTAAAGCCTTTATGGGATCGTTTTTAATATCGACCAGAACCTTGATTTTTTCGAGCGTGTCCCTGAATATGAATTTCGACCTGTCGAGCGTACCAAACAGGTTTGATACTGCGGGGAATTTGCTGCCTTTTACATTCTCAAATAATATAGCGGGCCCCTCATTTTCAAATACACGTAAATGTATTGCAGCCATTTGCAGATAGGGATCAACCTGTTCTTTGATACGAACCACGTGACCATTTTTTTCGAGATCGGTAATGCAGGCTTGTAAACTTGAGTAACCCATAGGGCGAAATTAAGAAATTAGTTCATTGGGAGGATTCATTTCATTGTCATCAGGATATTTTCAATAGTTGTATTACAAATAGTAATCTACGATTAACACAAGCAATGATTTGTCGGCTCCCTGACCTAATGATAAATTCCTTACTTTAGCTAGCAAATATCAATCGCCCCTATGTCGGTAACTATACTAACGCTTATTATACTTGTTGGGTCGTATTTGGCGGGCTTGCTGGGGTCGTTAACCGGGCTGGGTGGCGGGGTTGTTATTATTCCGCTGCTTACTATTTTACTTAGGGTGGATATTCAATACGCCATCGGGGCTTCGCTGATCTCGGTTATTGCTACATCATCAGGTTCTGCAGCAGCTTACGTTAAAGAAGGTATCACTAATATCAGGCTGGGCATGTTCCTGGAGATTGCCACTACGGCAGGTGCTATGGTTGGTGCATTGATAGCCATTTATATTCCCACAAATTTTATAGCTGTTTTATTTGGTGTCATCCTGATCTTATCGGCGGTAATGTCGTTACGAAAAAAATCGCAACAAATCCATCAGCAAAAAAGTGTATTGGCCGAGAGGCTGAAACTAAACGGCAGTTTCCCCGGCCCGGCAGGCGAAATTACTTATTCGGTAAGGAACGTAGGTGGCGGCTTTTTCATGATGCTTTTTGCGGGGGTAATATCAGGCTTGCTGGGCATAGGTTCGGGAGCGCTGAAAGTTTTGGCGATGGATGGTGTTATGCGCATCCCTTTTAAGGTATCAACTACTACCAGCAATTTTATGATAGGGGTCACCGCAGCAGCAAGCGCGGTAGTTTACCTGCAACGGGGGTACATTGATCCCGGGCTTTCGATGCCGGTAGCTATTGGGGTTTTATTAGGTGCCTTAAGCGGATCAAAAATATTGGTACATACTTCATCGTCGGGATGGCTACGTGTAGTTTTTGCCGTGGTGGTTACGTTTTTGGCATCGCAAATGATATATAAAGGAATTACAGGGACTATATAATTTGTCATTAGGTCATTGCGTCATTAAGTCATTTTTGTGTGAGGTTAAGTGACATGGCTGGTCGACCTGATAAGAAAAATGACTTAATAAAGCAATGGCGGGTAAGAATGACTTAATGACCAAATGACATAATGATATAAAATGAGCAAATTCAAAGATACCGATATGCAGGCCGTGATAGGCTGGATACTGCGCGCGGGAGTGCTGGTATCAATGAGCGTTATTTTTATTGGCGGGGTTATTTACTTGTACAGGCATGGGCAAACCCATGTTGATTACAGCAAGTTTGTTGGTGTGCCCGATTTTGTGAGTAATCCTGGTGGCATTATACACGGTATCTTTACTTTACGTGGCCGGGCAATTATACAGGCGGGGATAATTTTGCTGATAGCTACGCCGGTTATCCGGGTGTTATTTTCGGCCATTGGCTTTATTATGGAAAAAGATTACCTGTACACAGCCATCACTGTACTTGTGTTGCTTATTATTTTAACCAGTATGATAAGCGGTCACGCGGGCTGACATTTTAAAAACTTTTTTGTATTTAATATAGTATATATAATAAATGCAACGACGTACAGTACAATCATCGGCTTTAAGCAGCGTTGGCTACGATCCGGACGCCCGCATTCTTGAACTTGAATTTCGGGAAAATGGCGGTGTGTGGCAGTACTTCGGTTTTCCTTTATCTGCCTATAATAAGTTTATTGGCTCCGATTCGCTTGGGCATTTCTTTGTTACCCGTATAAAGGGTAAATACCCCGAGTTAAAGGTTAGGTACGCACATCATTAATTTCCGGTGCGGCGGCGCTCATCATCATTACCCGTATTGCGTTTGTTAGCCGATTTAATGGTGCTTTTGCCAAAACGATAGGTAAAATTGAGCCTTACGATGCGCGTATCGCGTTTATTTACCTCCGAAAGATCAATGTTTTGATAATTGGCATGGTTGCGCCCCCTGTCGGTATTAAATACATCGTTTAGTGCTAATTTAATAGTGGCCCGCTTATCCAATATTTGCTTGCTGATACCCGCGTTTACCGAATAGCTTGCTTTTAATTCATTGATGCCGTAAATGGTTGGGGTTTCATACCTGCCCGATATTTCACCAAGTAATGTACCGGTGATGGTGAAGTTTTGTGTACTGCCAAAAATAATATCCTGCTTACCCCTGTCAAAATCCCCGTTTTGTGCGTAAGCTTTGTAACGCACATAAATAGCATCAAGATTAAAACTGCCCGACCACCACCTGGTAAATTGTACAGGCGCGTAGAATGAAGCCCCGTAAACAAAGATCTGCCCGAAGTTTTTACGGAGAGTTATGTTAACCTTAGTCGAATCGTTTTGTTGATATACCGGGAAATCATAAGCATTATTGGTAACTGTATAATACAGTTCGGTTGAAAAGGTTTGATTATAAGTATGGGAGATTTGTATGGTGTTGGTATATTCCGGCTTTAGCTGTGGGTTGCCGGCCCGATAATCATATAGGTCGGTGTAGTACAAAAATGGATTGATATCTTCGTAAAGTGGCCTGTGAATACCTCGGTTATAACCAATACCGATAATGTTTTTTTTATCGGCCTCATAACTTATCTGTACCTGCGGAAAAAGGTTAAAATAATTATTGGTGTTTATCGCCGGTACCCGCTCATTTAATCCCCATGATTTACCGGTTGCATGAGTGTTTTCGGCACGTATACCTGCCGTAATATCCCACTTACCTATTTTATTTAAATAATTGATATATCCCGCGCTCACCGCTTCGGTATAAAGGAACCTGTTGCTGAAGTTGGGGTCGGCCTCATATATGTTGTTTATTTTGGGGCCAAAAATGAGATTATTATTGCTGCGGGTGTTGTTATATTTAATGCCTGTCTCCAATCGTGAGGTTTTGTTTAATGGGTTAACAAAATCAACTTTTGATGTCCAGATGTGGATATCTGACGGCGAAAGGTTTTCCAACTCAAGATCATCGCGGTAAGTATTGCCCGCCGGGGTGAAAAAGCTATTGGTAATGAATTCATTAGAGTGACGGGTGTAGGTTGAATAGTTACCATCTACCGAGATACTGCGGCCGCTTTTATCCAACACCGCGTTATAATTGATATTGTAGTTTAAATAGTTGCTGCCCCTGTCAAGGTTTGAACGGGCCCTGATTATTGAATCGAGCTGATGCTGATTGCTGATGTACAGGTCGTTGTGCTTTGTAAAATCATCACTCCTGATAATTCCGCTTACTAAAAAGCCTATAGTTTGCTTTGGGTTGATGGTATAATCGGCCCCTATTTTAAAGTTGTGGTTAGTGGTTTTTTGAATATTGTTATAATCAACATCGTAATTACTCAGGGTTTCGTTATAAGTAATGTTACGGTTGGTTGTAATAGTGCGTGTGCCTTTATTATTATCGTAAGTGTAATTTCCAAAAATATTGAGCTTACCGGTGCGGTTGTTGAAAACAATGCCTGCTGTACTTTTGTAATACTTTCCATAACCCGCCATGGCAGTAACCGTACCGTTGGTGCCCAGGTTTTTACCCTTTTTTAAAATGATGTTGATGATACCTCCGCCCGAGGCGTCATATTTGGCCGACGGGCTGCTGATCATTTCAACCTGGTCGATAGTGCTGCTTTGCATACTGCGGAGCAAACTGGTAAGATCATCGCCGGTAAGGTTGGTAGGTTTACCGTCGATGGTTATTAATGCTGCTTGTCTGCCATTAATACTTAAAGTTTCGTTACTGTTAACCCTTACCCCAGGCGATTGCCTTAGTATATCAAAGGCCGAGTTTCCCTCGGCCAGGATGCTGTTTTGTACACTTAATACAATTTTGCCGGGCTTTACCTCTATGTAAGGCTTCCGGGCAACTACTTTAACTTCCTGCAGTTGGTTGTTTGAAAGTTTTAAAACAATATCATTGGCAGTTATTATTTGACCAGCGTTAACCTTATATGGCCCCGTATAAACTTTTACGTATCCTATTTTACTGATAAGTATTAAATAGCTGTCGGGTTGCAGGCCGGTAAATTCAAACTGCCCGTTTTTATTTACAAGGTTTGATTTTAATATAGATGAGTCGGCAGCCGCAAGGAGAATGGCTGTAGCTGCATCGGCGGGCTGGTTGTTTTCTGTTAAAACTTTACCCTGTATTATTGAAGATTTTGTTTGGGCGAACGAAATACAATACCCTCCCGCCAGGAATGCAAAAAATAAGCCTGCTATTAAAACCCTCATTAATCAGTAATGTAGAAAATTGCTATAGTTTAAAAGATTATAAAAATGTACCGCAATATAATACAATATATATAAAATTATATGTATTGTATTGGTATTTTAATTATATAATATAAAAGAATGTTGCAACATTAGTATGGATTATGTCGGGTAAAAGGTTTTTACAGTGCAGCATCAAATATTGTTTACAAAAAAGCATGCAACAGTATAAATAAACAAAACAACCTGATTTTTTCTTTATTTTCGGCCTCAATACATCATCGCACTGTATATTGACCATTATAACATGAAAAAACTTTGTCTGTTTATATTAGTTGCCTGTTTTGCAGGGGATTTATTTGCACAAACACCTCCGGACAATTATGCTACAGCTTTAAATAAATTTAAACAGCTATACAATAACAATCAGCCGGATAGCATATACAGCTTGTTTGGGCCAGAAATGAAGAAGGCACTTTCACAAGCCGATTTCAAAAGTACAACGGTGCAGTTAAAAACACAATTGGGCTCATTGTTACAGGCTGATTTTGAAAGCTATGAAACCCCGATAGCGCATTATAAAGCTACATTTCAGAAAAGTGTTTTTTTATTAAATCTGTCGTTAAATGCCGATAATAAATTTACAGGCCTGTCATTGACACCGTACAAAGCGTCGGCTACAACTGCTGCGGCAAGTACCGCGGCGGGTACAACCATAGCTACCGATCCTTCTCTGGTCGAATTACCTGTAACGGTTAAAACTTTATTGGGTTCAATATCGGGAACGCTGGCTATGCCGAAGGACGCTAACGGTAAAGTGCCGTTGGTATTGATCATCGCCGGCTCTGGCCCTACAGACAGGGACGGTAACAGTCCAAAACTGGGCCTCCATGCCAATGTTTATAAGATGATAGCTAACGAGTTGGGAAAAAAAGGCATAGCATCCTTGCGTTATGATAAACGTTTGGTAGGGCAAAGCACTACATCCATTAAGGAAAACGAGATCAGGTTTGAGGATTATGTAGAAGATGCCGCCGCCTTGCTTAACATGCTTTCGTCAGATGAGCGTTTTTCACGGATAATTATTCTGGGGCACAGCGAAGGTTCGTTGGTTGGCATGATGGCTTCGCTTGATGAGCCGATAAAAGGCTTCATATCAGTGGCCGGTGCCGGTGATTCGGCAGATAAGATTCTCACTGAACAGATGAAAGCGCAACCTGCTTTTATATCTGAAGGCTTTAACCGGATGCTTGATAGTTTGAAACGTGGTAAAACAACCGATAATATCGACCCCGCTTTGTATTTTATAGCCCGGCCGAGTATTCAAAAATATTTGATGTCATGGTTCAGGTATAATCCGCAACGCGAGATCAGGAAGGTAAAAGCACCAATATTGATCATCCAGGGAACCACCGATTTACAGGTAACTGTTGGTGACGCCGAAAAGTTGAAAAAAGCAAAGTCAGATGCTATACTTGATATTATCCCCAACATGAATCATGTGTTGAAAGAAGCCCCGGCAGATAAGGAAAAGAACAAAGCGACTTATAATGAGCCTGATTTACCGCTTAAACCGGAGTTTGTAACGGCGATAACAAACTTTGTGTTGAAGACAACGAGGTAACCTTATTAAACATACGTCATTGCGAGGAACGAAGCAATCCCAAGCTGTACAGAGAAACTTTACATAGCCGCTCTGCTAATTGGGGATTGCTTCGTTCCTCGCAATGACGGTTGTATATGGTTATCTTACATATCACCAAGCCCCCAATAACCTCCTGATCACGATGATCTCGGCAACGTGGTAAGCATTGTGATCGGCAGCTTGTAACGCTTCCCGAAGTATAGTTTGCCCGTCGCCATGCGGAATTTTTTTATAGATATCCCCGCTTTTCACCAGTTCTATTAGCTCTTCCAAATCGCTGTCAATCTGTTCAAGGCTGTTATCCCAGGCTGCATCATCTTTTGGTGAAAGCTCTTTTGGCCAGTAATCATCGGGCCAGTTTGGTGATTCGTGGCTGCCGTCTTTGCTAAATTCAAGCATATCCCACTGGGCTATCCGGATATGTTCAACCAGTTGCCATATAGTATAAGGAAGTTTATCAACTTTAACCCCGCGAAGATTGGGCGGTAAACCATCGAGCGCTTTTTTCAGATCTGCATGTGCGTTGCCACCTTGCAGCAAATGCACAATTTCATTTACTAAGACTTTATGTTCATTATTCATAGGTAATCCAAATTATAACGACTAATTCTCGCACCCCTTTAGGGGGCCGGGGGCTTAAAGTAACAAATTCGTCGCCGGTTTGATTTATTTGGCTTAAAAGTTTTAAGTTTATGCTTCATTGTAAAACTCATCAGTTGTGGTCAGAAACATATTCTTAAAATTAGCACTCGCCGTTGTTTTATTCATGGTTGCCTTTATCGGCTGTAAAAAAGATGGGGGCAGCGGCACCGGCCCATTGTTAGGGAAGGATGATGAAGCTTTTATTAAATACGAGAACACGTTTCTGGATAACTTCTGGAAGTTGAACCCCGATTGGGCAACTTCGGCAGGATATCACAAATACGATAGCTTGATGGTGTTGCCTAATGAGCAAAGCCGCGATAAACTGGTAACCTTTGCCAAATACCAGGTTGATTCGTTAAGCCGCTTTGAGGTAAACACTCTTTCTGAAGCCAATAAGATAGATTACAAGATTCTGCAAAATCAGCTTGAATACCTGCAATGGCAGGTGCGCCAGTTAAAACAATATGAGTGGGACCCATCGTCATATAACGTTATCGGCACCTTTGCTTACATCCTGAACGAGCACTATGAGCCTTTGCCAAAACGTTTGCGTCATTTTTATCAGCGTATGTCGTTTATTCCGCAGTATTACAAAGACGCCCAAAAACAGATTAAAAACCCGGTGGCCGAACTTACCAGCCTGGCTATTGAGCAAAACCTGGGTGGGCTTGATGTAATAGGAAAAGACTTCGCCGATTCGCTTAAGAAAACCAATATCCCCAAAGCTGAGCAAAAGTTAATGACCGACAGGGCTGCGCAGAGCGTGGTTGCCATTAAAGCCTATGCCGATTGGCTTAAAGCACTTAAAAATGATCACCCAAGAAGTTTCAGGCTGGGTAAGGATTTATATGAGGATAAGTTTAAATACGAAATTGTAGCTACCAACACTGCCGAGAAAATCTACAATGCTGCCGTTGAACGTAAAAAATACATTCACCGTGAGATGACTAAGATCAGCAAGCAACTTTGGCCAAAATACTTTGGTAAACAGGCTGCACCAGCCGATAGCCTGCTGATAATAAGCCAGCTGATAGATACCCTATCATCAAAGCATGTAAAGCCTGAAGATTTTCAGTCATCAATTGAACAAATTATACCAAAGCTTAATGCCTTTGTTAAAGCTAAAGACCTGTTAACGCTCGATCCGTCAAAACCATTGATCATTCGTAAAGAGCCTGGTTATATGGCGGGTGTGGCAGGCGCATCTATGAGCGGCCCTGGCCCGTACGATAAAAATGGTAATTCGTACTATAACGTAGGCAGCCTGGCCGGCTGGAGCAAGGAAAAGGCCGAAAGCTACCTGCGCGAGTACAACAATTATATTTTACAGATCCTGAGCATTCATGAAGCTGTGCCGGGGCATTATGTACAGGGCGTATACTCCAATAAAGCCCCAAGTATCATCAAAGCTGTATTTGGCAATGGTGCCATGGCCGAAGGCTGGGCCGTATACACCGAGCAAATGATGCTGGAGAACGGCTTTGGCAATAACGAGCCCGAAATGATGCTAATGTGGTATAAATGGAACCTGCGTTCGGTATGTAACACCATTTTGGATTATAGTGTTCATAGCGGCAGTATGACCAAAGATGAAACAACTAAGTTATTAACCCGCGAAGCTTTCCAACAACAGGCCGAAGCTGATGGCAAATGGAAGCGCGTTAGCGTAACCAGTGTTCAGCTTACCAGTTATTATACTGGCTATAAAGAAATCATAGATTTGAGGGATGCCTATAAACAAAAAATGGGTGATAAATATAAACTGAAAGAGTTTAACGAAAAGTTCCTGAGTTACGGCAGTGCACCGGTTAAATTTATCAGAGAAGCCATGCTGGCTAAAACCAGCGGAAATTAATTGATAGTCCACGGGTATAAACTCATGGACTATGAACCATGGGTTTATCTCCCATGAACTATCAAATTCTTTTTTATTAACAGCTTATGCGTAATGATTTTTTATCTGGTGCTCAAGCTGGGCCATGACGTTTTTCTTTAGCTTACCCTTATAGCAGGTACAGCCGTCCTTATCCAGGTTAAGTTCGGCAATTGTCTTACCCTGGTAAATCACGCGGAAATTTCCTGCTTCGTTGGGTAAAATTGCCAAAATACGTTCATCTTCTCCCGAAAAATTGATCAGCACATGAAACTGGTGCTGTGGTATAAATGCTATCTGCTGTAACATAAAAACCTCTCTTTCCGCTAAATTAGGTGTGTGAAAAATTAAAGAGCCGAGCGCAGTATAAAGTTAACGAATTTGTTTTTAATTAATTGTTAGGAATTTTAAGTTTTTTGTAAGAGATATTATAATATATTTAGCGCTTACATATTACCAATCATGAAGAAAATTTTGATGGCCGGTTTACTGGTTATAGGAGCGGTAACCGGTTATGCGCAGAAGGTAAAACCGGCTTTAAAACTAATTAAAGGTAATAGTTATTACTTATCTACTACGGCACACTCTGTTGTAAAGCAAACTATAAATGGGCAGGTTAATAATATCGATATGACGATTGACGGCAAAATGTCATTCAAAGTATTAAATGCTAATGATTCTCTTTATTATATGGAGGTTAACTATACCAAAGTGGGTATGAAAATGCAGCTGCCTACGGGTAATGTAACTTTTGATTCTGATAATAAGGATACCACAAATATTATGGCCAGAATCATGTCGGGCATAACCAATAAACCATTTACGGCAACGCTAACCAAAAGCGGCCGGATTAGGTCGATAGAGAACGCCGAGAATATGATCACATCTATGATAGATGGCTTTAAGGAGGTGCCGGCCGAAAAGAAAGAGCAATTGAAAACGCAGCTAACCCAATCTTTTGGATCAGGGGCGCTTAAAAGCAACCTGGAAATGGCCATGTCGGTGCTGCCCGAAACGGCGGTGGCAAAAAATGATAAATGGACAATTAAAAATAACCTGGAAGGTGCTATGAGCGCGAAGGTCATATCTGTTTATCAACTGGTTGATATCACTCCGCAGAGCTACCTGATACACGGAAATGCCACACTTGAAACAGATAATACTGCCGGTTATAAAACCGTTAGTAATATGCCCATGAAATACAATATGAAAGGTACTATGGTAGCTGATGTTGTTGTTGACAAGGCTACCGGCTGGATCTCCAGTTCAAAATTAAAGCAAAACATTGACGGTACTGTCGAAATAAAAGATAACCCGCAAGTTCCGGGCGGTTTAACATTCCCTATGAGTGTTACCAGCGAAACATCAAGTACCGACCATTAATTAAAACAGATAGTAATAAAAAAACCTGCCGTAACCGGCAGGTTTTTTTATTGTATAAACAGTGGTATTACAATATCCAAAAGCCTTCAAAATAAAGTTTATACCTTGTTGGCTGAAACTCGCCATATGCGAAAACAGCAATAGAGTTCCCCTTTTTAGTATAATATAGCCTGAGCCTTTCGCTGCCCTTGTATAAATTAAGAAAGTCGGCATTAAAGCCGCCTGTTTTTACAATGGTTTTAAAGTCGTCGGGTGTAATTACCTTATGCAGATCTTCAAAATTATTATTGGCAAAATCACCGAACTTTATATCACCGGCAGGCAGTTTAAATGTTTTATGTATTACCTCGGCTTCGTCTCCATCAAACAACAATGATTTTGTTACTTCATATTTTGTGATCATATTTTAATATATCGCGTTTTTATTGTTTTACCTCTTCAATGTAACCGCCTGCTTTCAGGTCGTTAACAGTGGCTGGTACTTCATACTGGATACCCAAGCCCGGTTTGCCAAACCATGGAATAATTTTACCCTCCCTAACTTTGGCTATAGGCTTCAGGATCTTGTAAATTTTGTACGGCTTGCTAAGAGTATTATCCGGCAAAGCACGCATTGGGAAAGGTACGCCTTTTGGCGATACAAAAGTGCCTTTATCCTGAAAAGTGCCGGTAGAATCGCTATAACCGCCATAGCGGTCAATCAACACACCCTTTTTTAGAGTAATGATGATAAGATTTACTGCGCCACGATTTGGAGGCCAGCCGCCATTAAGGTTGTTGGCGGTAAAGAATTTTTCAAGCGCGTCCCATTTTTCGGTTTTCCAGAGCAGCCAAGCCGAATCGGCAAGGGCTTTTTTACTGCTGGTGTCGGCAAAATCAGCAACCGAGCTTTTAAAGTCATCATAAGTAATGCCCCGTACCGGCAGTTTGTGATGGTTTGCAGCAGGGTTGTGGGCATGTTTTAGTGGTTTTGTTTGCGCGGTTGCCAAAAAAGGCATCAACCATACTGACAGGATCAGGATTTTTAGTGTTTTCATTCGATGTAGTTTTTTGTTTGATAAATCTACTATGTGCTCCGCGTTTATGAAAGAGATTTATCATATTTATTTTATTGGTATTATATGCAATATCATATGCTAATTATTGTTATTGCATGCCAAAAAAACGTTATTGCCAAAAGCCGGTATTTACCGTGGTGAAAAGGATGAAATAAAGGAAATTATTACCTTCGTACCTATGTCATCAGCTGAAACAAAAAAACAAATAGAGGTATTAACCGCCGAACTTAAACAGCACAATTACAACTACTATGTGCTGGCTATGCCAACCATTTCTGATTTTGATTTTGATAAAAAACTGGAGTTGCTTAATAAACTCGAAAAAGAATACCCGGAGTTTGCTGACCCTGATTCGCCAACACAAAAGGTAGGCGGTGATATAACCAAGGAATTTGTAACCGTTAGGCACCGCTGGCCGATGTTATCGTTGGGCAATACCTATAATGAACAGGAGCTATTTGATTTTGATCAGCGGATCCGCAAAGCCATTGGTGATAACTTTGAGTACGTATGTGAGCTTAAGTTTGATGGTTTGAGCATGAGCCTCACTTATGAAGACGGCAAACTGGTGCGGGCCGTTACCCGCGGTGATGGTGTACAGGGTGATGAGGTTACCACCAATATTAAAACCATTCATACCATACCTAAGCGCCTGCATGGCGAAGGCTATCCCGGCTATTTTGACATCCGCGGTGAAGTGTTCATGCACCGCAAAGCTTTTGACAGGTTGAATAATGAACGTATCGAAAGTGGGGAGGTTCCTTATGCTAATCCCCGTAACTTTGCCTCAGGCACAGTAAAAATGCAGGATTCGGCCGAAGTAGCCAAACGCCCGCTTGATTGCTTCCTGTACTTTTTGTACACCGAAAAAACAGTATTTAAAACCCATTGGGAAAGCCTGCAGGCTGTTAAAACCTGGGGGTTTCATACCAATGAGCATAGTGAGCTTTGCGGGGATATTAATTGCGTTTTGGAATTTATTAATAAATGGGATAAGGAACGTTTTAACCTGAGCTATGATATTGACGGCATTGTTATTAAAGTAAATAATTACTCACAGCAGCAGGAGCTTGGCTTTACCGCCAAATCGCCGCGCTGGGCTATATCTTACAAGTTTAAGGCCGAAAGGGTGGAGACCGAGCTCCTTGAAGTGACTTACCAGGTAGGCCGTACAGGTGCTGTAACCCCGGTGGCCAATTTAAAGCCTGTACTGCTTGCAGGCACTACGGTAAAACGCGCGACGCTGCATAACGCCAATGAGATCATCCGGCTTGACCTGCATGAGGGAGATACCGTTTTTGTTGAAAAGGGCGGTGAAATCATCCCAAAGATCATTAGCGTAAACCCTGAAAAACGTAAGGCCAACGCTGTGCCTGTTGTTTACCGCGTTACCTGCCCGGCCTGCGATACTCCGCTTGAGCGCAAGGAGGGCGAGGCTGCGTTTTATTGCCCCAATGATGAAGGCTGCCCGCCGCAGATTGTTGGAAAGATGCAGCATTTCATTGGCCGTAAAGCAATGAATATTGATGGGCTGGGTGATGAAACTATCGAAACCTTATACAGCAAGGGCTTTATAAGCCACATCAGCGATATCTATGAGCTGCATACCCATGCTGCCGAATTGAAACAGTTAGGCCGCTTTGGCGAAAAATCGATCAATAATATGCTTGATGGTATTGAGGCATCCAAGAAAATGCCTTTCGAAAAAGTGCTGTTTGGTTTGGGCATCCGTTATGTGGGCGAAACGGTGGCCCGCAAGCTGGCTTTCCATTTTAAATCGATAGATAAATTAATGGGAGCGTCGGCTGAAGAACTTACAGCTGCCGAAGAAATAGGCGAACGGATAGCCCAAAGTATAACCGAATATTTTGCAGGTGAAATCCACCGGCAGGAAATACAAAAACTAAGGGAGCAGGGCCTGCAATTTATTGCCGAAGAAAAAGAAGTTGTACTGGCCAGTGAAAAGCTTGCCGGGATGAACTTTATTATATCGGGAACATTCGGCAACTTTTCGCGTGATGAGCTGAAAGATATCATTGAACAAAACGGTGGCAAGATATTGAGCAGTATCTCGGCTAAACTCAATTACCTGGTCGCGGGTGAAAATATGGGCCCTGCCAAGTTAGAAAAAGCTAATAAACTTAATATACCCATTATCAGCGATGACGATTTACTCGCACTGATAAAATAAGCATTCCCGTGTTGTTTATTTTGTTTATTAATGAGGAATTTTATTTTTTGAGCTCAGAAATTACGTTATTTGTATTACCGAAAGGACCCCATAATTAATTAAACGTACTAATGTTCGAATAATTTACTATGGAAAAATTTATACCTATACAAGAAAATATCTTTTGTGAACCCTGTAAGGAATGCGGCGAAAGGCCAGTTATAGAGCAGGTTAAAGGTAAATTTATTGTGAGGTGCCCTGAAAGCAAATCGCATTATCAAACAAAGCCAGGCCTGGTTGATATTAAGGATTGGAACATCAAAAATAAGCCACATCCGCCTCTTGGCAACAAAGATATATCAAAGAAAAAGGCATCCTAACCGGGTGCCTTTTCACATTATTTAACAATTTGGCGCTGTAACAATCAATTAATAAGTTTCATCTTAGCATAAACATCTGCTTAATGAAGCCAGCCTTAGTTGCGTTATTTTTAATATTCAATTTTTCTTCATATGCCCAGCAATTCAGCATTAGTGGTAAAATAACCAACCAGGAAGGTAAGCCCGTCCCCTTTGCATCCGTTTTTATAAAAAATACTACTATAGGGGTATCCGCCAACAGCGAAGGAACCTACCTGCTGCGTTTAAATGGCGGCATGCAGGAAATTCAATACAAAGCAGTTGGCTATGCCCAGCAAAGCAAAATAGTTAACCTTGCAGCTAACCAGGTTATCAACATCAGCCTGCAAACAGAAACTTACCAGCTTAAGGATGTTACTGTGCATGCAGGGGCTGAAGATCCAGCTTATGCAATTATGCGTAAGGCCATTAAAAAACGCAAAACCTATCTTAACGAAGTTAAAGCCTATACCTGCGATATCTACATCAAAGGCTTACAAAAACTATTGGCCGCCCCAAAAACTTTTATGGGTTTTGATGTGCAAAAAGCTACCAGTGAAGCCGGTCTTGATTCAAACCGCCGCGGGATAGTTTACCTTTCTGAGTCGGAATCAAAATATAGCTTTATAAGGCCCGATAAGGTGCATGAGGAACAGGTGTCGTCAAAAGTGTCGGGCCGTAACCGGGCGTTCAGCTTTAACCGGGCATCGGATATGGCGGTTAATTTTTACCAGAACTATGAAACCTGGCGGGGTATGAGTAACCGCCCGCTGGTATCGCCGGTGGCTGATAACGCCATGTTTTATTATAACTATAAGTACATAGGTACTTCAGTTGAGAATGGCGAAACTATTAACAAGATCCAGGTAAGCCCTAAACGGGCACATGACCCATGTTTTGAGGGGTATATTTATATTTTGGATGATAGCTGGCGCATTTACGGGTTGCAGCTTTACATCACCAAAAAGGCTAACATCAATTTTGTTGATACCCTTAAAATTAACCAGCAGTTTTTCCCTGTTAGCGAAAAGATTTGGATGGCATCCTCTGTTAAATTTGAATTTACAGGAGGTTTGTTTGGATTTAAATTAGGAGGTTACTTTATTTCGATCTATAAAAACTACAACCTCGACCCTGCATTAAACAAAGCCGATTTTAACGAAGTGCTCCGGATCGCCAAAGGCATCAGCAAAGATTCTGCTTACTGGAACCAGGCCCGGCCAATCCCGCTTACCGCCGAAGAGGTTACCGATTATACCAATAAAGATAAACTCGCCATAAAACGGGAATCAAAAGAGTACCTCGACTCACTGGATAAAGCCAACAATAAATTTAAACCGGTAAACCTGCTTTTCACCGGCATCAATACCCGCAATCGATACAAAAAAGAATATTTTCATTACGATCCAATCATCGGCTCCCTGCTTTATAACACAGTAGAAGGTTTGGCTTTTGATTACGGCGCATCGTACAGCAAATTGATTGATACAGTCAATAACCGCTATTTTATGCTGAGCGGCAAGGTGCGCTATGGCTTCTCCAACCATTTGTTCAATGCTTCGGCAGGTGCGGCTATCCCGGTAATGCAGCGGTTTACGCTGGGTTTAAGCGGTGGTTCGGATATAGCTGACCTGAATAACCAGGCTCCCATGTCTACCTTTGTGAATACAGTTCACAGCCTGTTGGCACAACAGAATTTTAAGAAATTGTATCAGAAGCAGTTTGCTTTGGCTTCACTTTCGGGCAGGGTGACCGGCGGTTTGCGCGGCAGCGCATCGGTTGAGTGGGCTAACCGTAAATCGTTGTTAAACACGGCTTCATTCAGTGTTTTTGATCCGCACGCCCATCAGTTTACGTCCAATAACCCGTTGGATCCTGATCATAATACGCAGTTGTTCGCCGAAAATCAGTCGATCACCGTAAACCTGCAGGCCAGTTATGATTTCAGCAATAAATACGAAACCTATCCTTCAGGTAGGCGCTATCTGCCATCCAAATATCCAACCATCAGTTTAAACTACACTAAAGGCATCAGCAATGTATTGGGTTCAGATGTTAATTATGATAAAATCAGCGCGGAGATTTCAAGGGCAGATATTAGCATGGGTTTTTATGGCAGTAGCTCATTTTTTATAGGAGCCGGTAAATTCCTGAATGCTAAGAGCGTATTCTTCCCCGATTATTTCCACTTTGCAGGCAACGAGGTGCTTTCATACAAGCCGAGGTTAAACCGATTTCTCTTACTGGATTACTACGATTTCAGTACGCCTGATAAATATCTTGAAGGGCATTTTGAACACAACTTTTCTGGTTTCATCACCAATAAGATCCCGCTGATCCGCAAGTTTAAACTGCAGGAGATCGTGGACGTAAATTACCTGTACACTCCCACGCTTAAAAACTATACCGAACTGGGTTTTGGATTGCAATATCTTAATATCCGTTTGATGTATGGCGTATCATACAATGGAGGTACTGAGGCAAAATCGGCAATAAGGCTTGGGATAAGCTTGTAATATGCTAATTATTAATTGCACTTAATATGGTGTAGATATTAGTAATACTGTATATTTGGCTCAAACTATTGTGCCTGAACATATCATCAACTTGAACCTTTTACTAAAAAGAGCTGCATTGCTGTTTGGTGTTATACTTTTAACTTTTGTTAAAGTGTATGGACAGCAGTTTTATGCCGCTACTCAAGAGGGAATTTTACAACAGGTAACCATTACCCCTAACGGCCCGGTTTCAAAAAATGTTAACGGTTGTGGGTCGGGGTATCTTTCCATTGCACTTTGGGGTAATAAAATTTATTATACCCAGGCTTCTGGTGAATTGAGTGTAGCTGATATAACCGGAGGTAATACCCCCCAGGTAACTAATTGCCAGTATTTAACATCGGTATCCTTCGTGAATTCAATGACGGTTGATAAAAATGGCATTCTGTACATGGCCAACTTCAATTCGCTGTACAAACTCGATCCTAAAAATCCCGTGCTTGTTAACCTGGGAATCATGCCGTACGGAGCTTCAGGCGATCTTGTGTTCTATAACGATAAGCTATATATGGCAAGTTATAGTGGCATTGTCGAAGTCTCCCTCGATGATCTCTCCCAAAGTAAATTAGTTATACCTATTACAGATGGGTTTGTATATGGTTTAACATCGGTAGCTTCCAGGGGGGCTGTAACGGTATATGCTATTGATGTAAACAATAGCAAGTCGGAGCTTATAGAGCTCGACCTGAAAAATATGCATATAAAAGGTATTGCCGGTTCACTGCCCTATATAGTTTATGATGCCGGCAGTACTGTTGAAACAGGTGAAATACCGGTAATTAAGCTTCAAAGCATTAATGTGACCCGAGAGTGCAATGTGGTGAATAAAGGGCGGGCCGAAATTATTTGCGCCCCACACGGAAATCAATACACTTACAAACTTAATACCGGAGAAAGTAACACAACGGGTATTTTTGATAACCTGCCTCCTGGTAATTACCAGGTTACTATTACCTCATTTGGTGGTGAAGAGCCTAAAATATTTCCATTCACTATTCCTGATTTTTCACTACAAGACCCCGTTGTTACTTTTAATAAAACGGATCCGGTTTGTGATATCGCGGGTTCGATTAAATTGGAAACAAACGCCGATAAAGCGTTATACCGGGTACAATATAACAACGCGGTTTACCCCATTGACCATGTTTTTGCAAATTTAATCCCGGGTTTTTATCACTTTTCAATTATAACACCAAATGGCTGTTTGCTGTACGAAAAAGATTGCACCCTCGTACAGGAAGTATGCCCGCCAATTGTTGTAAATGATATTGTCATCAAACCTGAATGCGATTTTTACGGCGAAGCAAGTGTTACCGTACTCACAGCAGCTCATCCGGATAATTATACATATAGCTTAAACGGTATAAGCAATACCACAGGCGTGTTTAACAGGGTGCAACCAGGTTCCTATCAATTGGTGATAGTTTCATCTGGCGGAGATAGGGTTGGAAAACAAGTTCCCGTACCCGATTTTACTTTGACCAAACCTTATGTAACATATACCGCTAAAAACGCAATTTGTACATTAGCGGGGCAGGTAAAGTTTAACACCTATGTAGAAGGGGTAGCTATCGGCACTATTAAGCATGGCGACCAAAATTATACACCCGATGAAACAATAAGGGGCCTCAGCGCCGGCACCAACCACTTTGTCCTGCTGGATAAGCAAGGTTGTATCATTACCGAATTGGATATAACGATAACGCAGGATTCATGTGAGCCGGTTACGTTTTTCAATACTTTTACACCCAACGGCGATGGCGTAAACGACTTATTCAGGCCCAATCAAAGCAGTAATCCCATAGCGTATAAACTTACGGTTTTTAACCGCCTGGGTCAGCGGCTATTTGAGTCGGAAAGTATATATGATGGTTGGAATGGCAATTATAATGGGAAACCTGTGCCTACAGGTGTTTACTACTGGATGTGCAACTATACCATGGGCGATGGACAGGTTGAGGTTCAAAAGGGACATGTAACCTTGCTGAGGTAGCTTGAATGTGTTTGTTTACAATAGGCGAGCTAAATGACAGGCTTAGTCTGTTTTTCCATGATCAGTGTTGCTGCAAATGGATATTATAACCGCGGCAAAAATCAGCGAAATCACCATCATTAAATTCAAACCAACGGTTTAACTTTGCCACATGATCAAGAATATCTTCGCTTGCTTAATAATCATGCTTGTAGCTTTTGGCTGCACTAAAAAAAATGTGCCGCATTACACCATATCAAGGGTTACCAAATCAGATACAGCCACCCAGTTAACCGTTAAAATAGATGGCAGGCTTAAATGGGCCGAACTGCTGAGCATCACCTCACAAATTAAAGCCGACAGCGCTAAGCTGAGCAACCTGCAGCTTAACTTTTTGCTTCCTGGTCATAATGATAAAAGTACCGGTGCTAATACCTTTTACGCCGTAGCCCGCTATCCGCAAGGAGATAAAGTTACCATGCAGGATACCACTAAAGATGCTGATGGCAATATCGTTAGGCTAAACATACTTGGCCTGTCGCCCGAAAAAGCAAAATACCTGCTTGGTTTAAACCCTGCCGACCTCAACGGGAAAAATATCATAGGCAGGTTTATTGACGATAATAACCATACTGTTATTGTTCCGTTTACTGATATGGCAGGCGAAAAAAAAGAAACTTATATTATTGAGCTTGATACCACCGGCACAGTAGTATCCCGTACCATTCCCCTCATGGACAACCGCGATGGCATTGAAAAGCTGCATGTAAGCCAGGCAGGCGATTATATTACCATAAAAGACAGCGTGCTTACCCAATACGCCGCTCATGACATGGGTTTGCCTTATAATAGTATTAAAGCCGGTATTTAACTGCTGTTTGTAAATATGCCAAAATCACCACAGGCTTAATTTCGTTTTAAAAAATTAGGGATAAGCGGTTAAATCATTCATTTGTTTAAGATTATACCGATATATTTATAGTGTTAAAAACATTGTAAATATATGAACCGAAATTTTATCAAAATTTTTGCATTAGGCATGGCCGCGGTTTTTAGCGCCGGCATTGCTAATGCCCAGGTGAGGTTGCCGGAAGGCTACTTCCTTAAAACATTGCCAAACGGCCTGGATGTGCTGGTGATTGAAAACAGCAAAGTACCTTTAACTACCATTGAAATAGCTGTAAAAAACGGTGCTTACACAGAGGGGCCGGAGTTCAGCGGCCTGTCGCACCTGTTTGAGCACATGTTTTTCAAAGCCAATAAAGATTATCCAACCCAGGAGAAGTTTTTAAAACGTACGCAGGAGCTCGGCGCTATCTGGAACGGTACCACTAATACTGAGCGCGTAAATTACTACTTCACTTTTGACAGGGACAGTCTTAAAGCAGGGTTAAAGTTCATGAACGCGGCTATCCGTTTCCCAATTTACCGCGAGGAGGATATGAAAAAAGAGCGCCCGGTGGTTGACGGCGAATTTCAGCGAGCCGAAAGCGATCCTGGTTTCCAGCTTTGGTATGGCATGCAGCAAAAGCTTTGGGGTGATCTCATTACCCGCAAAAACCCTATCGGAGTGCACGAAGTGATCAACACGGCTACGCCCGAAAAAATGATGATCATTAAGGATAAATATTATTTTCCTAACAATAGCTTGCTGACTATTTGCGGCGATGTTAAGCATGATAACGCTTTTGCCCTTGCCGAAAGCATTTTTGGCGACTGGGCCAACAGTGGTTTCGACCCGCAAACCAAATTCCCTATACCCGCATTTAAGCCTTTAACCAAACCTGAGTATTTTGTAAAGGAAGCCACCATTGCCCAAACACCTTATATGGAGTTTACCTGGCAGGGGCCTTCATATCCAACGGATTCAGCTTCAACTGTTGCTGCCGATGTGTTTTCGACCATTGTGGGCTTAAACTCATCAAAACTGCAGCAGGCATTGGTTGATAAAGGTTTGGCCAGCGGTGTCTATGTAAACTACACTACCAGCCGTTATGTAGGCCCTATCGATATTTTCGTGGTGCCTAACCCTAACAAGCTTAAAGAATGCTATACCGAGTTAATGAACCAGGTAAATATGTGGAACAAGGACGACTATTTTACCGACGAGCAAATGGCTACTGCTAAAGCTATCCTGCACCGTAATGACATTAAAGCTAAAGAAAAACCTTCATCATTGCCAAGCCAGATCAGCTACCAGTGGTGCAGCACCTCGTTTAATTTTTATACCGACCTTGATGCCAACTATCAGAAAGTTACCCGTGCCGATATTAAAAAGTACCTGGAGACTTACGTAATTGGCAAGCCATATGCTGCCGGTATGATCATAGCGCCCGAGTTAAATAAAACAGTAAACGCGGCTTCATTTTTTGCAGCCAAGTAATTTAAAACTACCTCATCATGATGAAAAAATATATAATTGCCCTGCTGGTAGCAGCGGCTATAGGGAATACAGCCAAGGCGCAAAAACAGGCCTATGAAACCACGGTAGATGGCGTAAAGGTTATTGTACAGCCAAGCGGCAACGATATTGTTGAAGTACAAACCATCATAAAAGGCGGCGTGCAAAACTACCCGGCTACCAAAGCGGGTATTGAGTCGCTGGCAATGAGCGCCCTTACCGAATGCGGTACTTTAAAGCACGATAAAAACAGCTTTAAAGATGAGCTGGATAAAGTAAGCGCCACCGTTTACGGCAGCAGCAACAAAAACTATTCGGTAGTGCGCATGAACTGTATTAAAGGCGACTTTGACGTGGTTTGGCCTTTATATGTGGAGGCTATAACCCAGCCGAAGTTTGACGAAAAGGAGTTTGCGCGCATTAAGCAGGATGCCATCAATAACATTAAGCAAGAAGATTCACAGCCCGATAATGCCATTGATAAGTATGCCGATAAGGTAGCCTTTGCTGGCACCAACTACGCTAAAGACCCAAGCGGGACCGTAGCTATTGTTACAGCCTTAACCCCTGCCGAAACAAAGGCTTATTATCAGTCGATACTGACCAAATCTCGCATGGTAATTGTTGTGGTTGCCGATCTTGACCAGGCTGCTATTGAAGCTAAAGTAAAGGGTATGCTGAGCGGTATTAAACAAGGCCCGGCTTTCGCGTTTAAAAAATCGACTTTCAGGGCCGACAAAAACAGCATCAATGTTGAAAAACGTGATTTGGCTACCAATTATGTAGAAGGTATCGCCAGTGGTCCTGCCGCCGGTACGCCCGATTTTAACGCTTTTAATGTAGCCATGCGCATCTTCTCGAACATGCACTTTTTAGAGGTACGTACTAATAACGGTTTGTCATATGCCCCACAGGCATGGTTTAGCGCGGGTCAAACCTCAACTGCCAAGTTCTCTGTTTCAACAACCGAGCCTGATAAATACATAGCTGTGTTTGATAAGCTGGTTGATAAAATTAAACGCGAAGGTTTTAAACCTGAAGATGTAGCCGATATGAAGGTTACTTACCTTACCGGTTTTTACTATAAAAACGAAACCAACAGCGCCCAGGCATCATCAATAGCAGCAAATGAAGTATTGCATGATAACTGGAAACGTTCATTAACCCTGGTTGATGATGTAAAGAAACTCACTCCCGATGATGTGAGCAATGCATTCCGTAAGTATATCAACAATATTGTATGGGTATACCAGGGCGATCCTAAAAAGGTAAATCAATTGCTGTATATTAACGGTACACTGCATAATGGAGATAATCCGGTGATGCACTAATTTAGGTAAAAGGTTAAAGGCGAAAGGTTAAAGGTAGCTGTATCTGTGCTCATCTTTAACCTTTCGCCTTTTGTTTTTGGCCTTTCGCCTTTCAGCTTTTGCCTTTCACCTCATCCTCCGGCAGCACCGCTTTTTTCCTGGTTTTAGTCCAGCCGGCCCCTTTAGGTCTGGTGGGTACAGTATCGCCGAGGAGTTTGCCCCAGGGTTTCAGGGTGTCAATCCTGTCGAAGATGATTTTGAGGACTGCTACAAATGGAATGGAAAGAAACATGCCCGATAAGCCCCAAAGTAAATTGCCTAACAACACAACCACAATGGAGATAAGCGCGTTGATCTGCACTTTTGATGACACAATGCGCGGTACCAGGATATTATTATCAATAAACTGGATAACAAGATAAGCTATGATCACTCCTAACTGCGTTGTGTAACCGTCTTTGGTAACCGTTGCCATCAGCACGGGAAGTGAGATGGCTATAATGCCGCCCAGGTAGGGCAGCAGGTTAAGGATAGCGCCTATTACACCTATCAGGATGCCATACTTAACACCCAGTAATATCAGGGCCAGCGAATTCATGACAGCAACTATCACCATCTCAATCAATAAACCCTGGATATAGCTTTGGATGGCCGATTTGGTTTCTTTCAAAACATCGGCAACCTGTTTGGAGTTTTCTTCAGAAAATACTTCGTAAATAAAATTCAGGAGCAGGGTTTTGTAAAACAATACCAGGAAAACATATACGGGTACCACAAATATCAACCCAAACGTGCTTAACACATTGCCAAGTGTGCGGCCTACCAGCGCCTGGCTGTTATCCATAGCGTCTTTGATAAGCTTATCCTGCTTTTGAACTGAGTAGTTAAATGTGGTAGCTACCCAGTCTTTAAAGGTGATGAACATTTCACCAAACTTCTTTTTAAGCGTGGGCAGCGAATCTCCAAACTGGATGATCTGGGTAGAAAGAAAATAGAACAACCCTGTCAGTAAAATAGCGCCAAGCAGCATAGCCAGGCATATAGACAAAATTTTGGGCACTTTATGTTCCTGCAGCCAGTTGCTAACAGGGTTAAGCAAAATAGCAATAAAAGCCGAAAAGGCAAGCGGGATCATCACATCTGCCAGTTGGGCAAACACGTAAACCAATAATATCAATCCAAAAAGTATAACAGTACTTTTAAGGTAAAAGGGGTATTCTTTAACAGCAGGCATAGACGCAGGATTTTACACTGAAAGGAACAAGACAAACAATTGTTTGCTTCGCCGATAATTAGCCCGGAGGGATGCAGATTGGGTTGGTATGGTGTCCGTCCGTTTTGTGAACGAAACAGCTTGTCGGGAATTGCAAAAAAGCCTGCACGGTTAATGCAGGCTTTGGACATATTATGATTACTTGTTAATCTATTAACTCTACTAACTCAACACATTCCGCCAGCTAACCAAATCGCCGATGATCTTATCCAACTGATCGGCAGGAACGCGTTCCTGGGCCATGCTGTCGCGGTGGCGGATAGTTACGGTGTTATCTTCTAAGGTTTGATGATCTACCGTGATGCAGAAAGGCGTGCCGATAGCATCCTGCCTGCGATAGCGTTTACCGATAGCGTCTTTTTCTTCGTACTGGATATTGAAGTCGAGTTTTAGTTTATCCATGATCTCGCGTGCTTTTTCGGGCAGGCCATCTTTTTTAGTAAGCGGGAAAATAGCGGCTTTAACCGGTGCCAGGCAAGGGTGCAGGCGTAACACAGTGCGGCTGTCCTGTTTATCTTCGGTGCTTAGGTCTTCCTCTTCGTAAGCGTTGATCATGGTAAGCAGGAACATCCTGTCTAAACCTATCGATGTTTCAATTACGTAAGGTACATAGTTGCCAAAAGGCTTACCTGTTTCAGGATCAACCTCGGGGTCAAAGTATTGAAGTTTTTTGCCCGAAAATTTTTCATGCTGACTTAAATCGTAGTTTGTACGGCTGTGGATACCTTCAACCTCTTTAAATCCGAATGGGAATTCAAACTCAATATCAAATGCAGCATCGGCATAAAAAGCAAGTTTGGCGTGCTCATGATAGCGATATTTAGCGGCATTGGTACCCAGTGCAAGGTGCCATTTTAAGCGGGCTTCTTTCCACTGGTCAAACCACTCTTTTTGTGTGCCGGGGCGAACAAAGAACTGCATCTCCATTTGTTCAAACTCGCGCATGCGGATAATGAACTGGCGGGCAATAACCTCGTTACGGAAAGCTTTACCTATTTGCGCAATACCGAAAGGGATTTTCATCCTGCCCGATTTTTGCACGTTAAGGTAGTTTACAAAGATCCCCTGCGCGGTTTCAGGACGAAGGTAAATGGTATCGGCATCATCAGCCACAGCGCCCATCTGGGTGCTGAACATCAGGTTAAACTGGCGCACTTCTGTCCAGTTGCGGGTGCCGCTTACCGGGCAGGCAATTTCATGCTCAATGATCAGATCGCGCAGGCGGGTCAGGTCTTCGGCTTTCAGGGCCTCATCCATGTCATGCTGCAGTTGTTCAGCTTTATCGGTTTTGCCTTCGCTGTCGTATTTAGCTATCTTGTCTTCCAGCAATTGGTCGGCGCGGTAGCGTTTTTTGGAGTCTTTGTTGTCGATCATCGGGTCGCTGAAGCCATCAACGTGACCGCTTGCTTTCCAGATCTTAGGGTGCATAAATATGGCCGAATCAATGCCTACAATGTTATCATTCATTTGCACCATGGCTTTCCACCAGTAGGTTTTGATGTTGTTTTTGAGTTCGGCGCCATTTTGGCCATAATCATAAACTGCGCTTAAGCCATCATAAATCTCGCTGGAAGGGAAAACAAAGCCATATTCCTTGGCGTGCGATATAACATTTTTAAAAAGTTCGTCGGTTGATTTGCTCATAATAGCTGCAAAGATAATTTTTGATTTCGGATTTGGGAATTTCGATTTCGGATTTACTTTGAGATAAGTGTTACCTAAAAATATCGTTTTCTTAAAAGCTGCTTCTAATAAAACCTTATTTCCAGGTATCTTTTTTTCTGAACGCGTATGGAGAGAGCATTCATAACTATACAAACCAGTCCGGTAAATAGGATTGCATTCATTGTTTGTTATCAAACGATGCTTTAAGGGGTGTTAACTTTTGAGAAACCTTACCTTCATATATTCCGCATATTCAGTCAGCCATTTCTCATAATTTGTAAACCATCTACAATTATTGTCAATAGTTATAAACTATTGGCTGTTTTGCATTATTATTGTATTAAGCCTGCGATACCGATCACAAATGGAACAAATCGTAAAAATACTTTCCGCAAAATATGTTACCCACAATGTGAGGCAATTCAGGCTTGAAAAACCTGCCGGTTACAGCTTTATTCCGGGTCAGGCTACCGAATTATCAATCAATATGGAGGGCTGGCGTAATGAAACACGTCCCTTTACTTTTACTTGCCTTAACGATGATAATTATCTTGAGTTTACCATAAAAACTTATACCGACCATGATGGTGTTACCAATAGGCTAAGCAAGGTTAATGAAGGTGATGAGCTTATTATTCGCGACGTTTGGGGGGCTATTGAATATAAAGGACCCGGTTACTTTATTGCAGGTGGTGCAGGTATTACCCCTTTTTTGGCTATACTAAGGCAATTAAATAGAGATGGTTCAATTGCCGATAACAAGCTTTTCTTTTCCAATAAAACTGATAAGGATATCATTTTGAGGGATGAACTGAAAAGCATCCTTGGTGCAAACGCGCATTTTACTATTACCGGCCAAAAGGACAGTATGTATGATCAACGGCGCATAGATGCCAAATTTCTGAAAGCTGAAATAAAAGATTTCTCAAAGCATTTTTATATATGCGGCCCTGACGCGATGGTTACTGAGCTCAGTGACATATTAGGGCAACTCGGAGCTGATAGTGACTCCGTGGTATTTGAAAGGTAGTTTATGCGGAGACGCATCACGTGAGGTCTTCTATGCTTTGTCTTGCATGTTATCCCTGCATATTACAGACACATGTGGTGCGCCTCTGCAAAACACCTTTATTATTGGTTGGCATTTATAAAGCTGTACTGTTGTCCGTCCGCCCCGGGGATCATACTCCGAAGGACAAAAGCAGACAAGCTTTATAAACTATTGAATTGTAATACGTTTTTTACAAAGTATATGTTGCCTTATCGCCTCAAAAGGTTTTCAGAATGACATTCACATGAACTTTTTAACCTTTGAGGTACATAACAATCTTCTGATTTTTAGGCTGTAAACTACCATCCGGAATGGTTTGCAGCGAACCGGCTCCTCTAGACGGACGGACACCACAAAAGAACTCTCCGCTTTGCATGAATCTCAAATCTCCCGTCTCAAATCTCATATCTAAAGCATATTTTTACAGCCATGAGTATCAGTGTTGAGGCATTAACCAAGGTTTATGGTGTACAAAAGGCTGTTGATGGCATCAGTTTTACTGCCCAGCCGGGTGTATTAGGTTTTTTAGGGCCTAATGGTGCAGGTAAATCAACCACCATGAAAATCCTTACCGGCTTTATCCCGCAAACATCGGGTATGGCATCTGTGTGTGGGTTTGATGTGGCTAAGCAGCCACTTGAGGTTAAACGCCGTATCGGTTACCTGCCTGAAAGTAACCCGCTGTATACGGATATGTATGTTAAAGAATCGCTGGGCTTTGTTGCGGGCATCCATAAAATTCATGAACCTGCCAAACGTATGGCCGATATTATTGAACAAACAGGCCTCGGCCCCGAGCAGCATAAAAAGATAGGGCAGCTATCCAAAGGCTATCGTCAAAGGGTAGGGCTGGCACAGGCCATGCTGCATGACCCGGAAGTACTGATACTGGATGAGCCAACTTCCGGCCTCGATCCAAACCAACTGATAGGGATCCGCCAGCTGATCCTCGATTTGGGTAAAAGCAAAACCATTGTACTATCAACCCACATTATGCAGGAGGTTGAAGCCGTTTGCAGCCAGGTGATTATCATTAATAAAGGAATTATCGTAGCCAATGATACGCTGCAGCAACTCCGGAAAAACAACGGCGGCAAATCGTTGGAGGAGGTGTTTATCAGCCTTACCAATAATTAAAAAACAAATCATCGCTCCGTATCCGAAAGGACGTAGTGGAGTAATTATCATCTATAACTATTACCCATTTAATATTTTTTTAACATTTTTTGTAACGAATTGCTGGTTTGTAACATCTATATAGGCGAACCGGCAAGGCGGAGGTACCCCGCCATGCCAAACTTTATTACATTATTGTTATATGAAAAAACTATTATTATCATTAGCCTTTTTAGGCTTTACCGCTATCGCGGCCCACGCTCAATCAGCAAATTCAGACGGCGGAAAATTCAGTATTGGTGTTGATGCAGGTTTGCCTGTTGGTGACGCCCACAAGATTTCAAACTTCGCTATTGGCGGCTCATTGAAGTATGATCATCCAATTGCCGATCAGTTATTTTTAACAGGTTCGGCAGGTTATACACGTTTCCTATATAAAAAAGAGATCAAAGATTTTTTTGGTAAATCAGGAGCGGGTTTTATCCCGGTTAAAGCAGGCGTTAAATATTATTTTGACGATGCCTTTTTTGCCGAAGGTCAGTTGGGTGCGGTATTCGGTACAGAAAGTGGTGCCGGCACCGCGTTTGCTTACTCACCTGGTGTAGGCTATAGCTTTGCAGGTGGACTGGAAGCTGGTGTACGTTACGAAGCCTGGTCAAAAAACGGCACTACAAGCCAGGTTGCATTGCGCGTAGCTTTTAGGTTTTAATTAAACTACTGTCAACCTTTAGAATAAGCCCGGGAAATGTTTTCCGGGCTTATTGTTTTTCTTCATAATTATTAGCCGGGCAATATTGTATTTTCGGCCCGATATGAAAAAACTGTTATTGCTGTTCCTTATCCTCCCTGCTTTTAAAACCTATGCCCAGGATGTACCGAAACCTTCTACCGCTTTTAGTGCCGGGGTTGAATTTGGTATTCCATCGCGCAGTTTGTACAATGTAGGTGTTGGTGCATCGCTAAAGTTAGAGCAACCTGTTGTAAGCCCGGTAAGCCTAACGCTCACAGCGGGGTTCAGCAGTTTCTTTCGCAAAGATTCGCCTTTTAACTACGGCCATTCGGGCGGTGATGTCTTTGTACCGATAAAAGCAGGTGTACGGTATAATGTAGGTTCGGGCGTGTTTTTTGAGGCCGAAGCAGGTAGCGCCATCGAACTTAATTATGACGAGCGTAAATTGTTCGCCTTTTCCATTGGCCCGGCAATCATGATCCCTACCGGTACCGATAGCCGCAATTTTGAATTGGGCTTGAGGTATGAAAGCTGGTCGGCCCATACCTTGCAGCAAACAGCTATCAGATTTGCTTACAGATTTGGCAGGTAAATATTTTATTTTTAGCCGATATATTGCAGAAGGGCGTATTTTCGTTAAATAGCACCTGTAATCTTACATAACATGACTTATAAACCTATCCACATCACATTCATTTTATTGTTTACTGTATTTTCATTTGTAGCCAAAGCGCAGCGTGGCGAACAAACATCGTTAAGTGCAGGGTCTGGAATAATAGCTCCGCTTAACATGAATTACCGCAATGATAACGGTACCGATTTTAATGTAGATGCCGGCTTTAGCGTTAACCTGAAGCTGGAAAAGCCGATCACCGAAACCCTGCATTTTACAGTCGGCACCGGCTTTGTTTTTACCGCATCAACCCCGCAGTATTTATTTTCAAGCAACTCGTCAAACGTTTTCTACGATGACCACTATCATGATCTGTATGCTTACCTGCCGCTAACCGCGGGTTTGAAATATTACTTTACAAAATACCTTTATGTAAATGCCGAAACAGGCAGCGCTTTCAGCATCAATAGTAGAGCACGTACCTCATTTATTTACGCAGGAGGGGCAGGAGCTGTTGCGCCTATTGGCCCTCATCACGGGCTCGATTTTGGTTTGCAATTTGAAAGGGGATACAAGAATACCGATTACGACCATGCTATTAATCAGTTGGTGTTAAATGTGGCTTATAAGTATAGGTTTTAGGATTGGGTAGTTGTCCGGCTTTTGGCCACAGGTGGTTGGGTCCTGGAAACGGACGGACAGAGGTTTTAGTAGCAGATATTAAAGTGGCAGTTGCAGTAGTGTTGCCCCACAAGCTCAAAAGTCCCCCGGCAAGTTCAAGCGTCCTTCGCTTGAACTACGCTTTAAAAGGAGCGTCCACGCTTAAACCCGCAAAGGGGTTTTAAAATAATTAAATCCGATATCTCTCCCCGATATCCGATATCTCTCCCCGATATCCGAGCACACTTTGCTTTGGCGCATTATTGTTGTAATTTCGGCGCTTAATACAATATAATATAACGTGCTGAGTATCCTTAAAAAAGAAATAGCATCCTACCTCAGTTCGCTGGTGGCCTATGTTACCATCGGTGTATTTTTACTGGTGCTTGGCCTATTTTTGTGGGTATTCCCTGATTCAAGTATACTGGAGTACGGGTATGCCGGGCTCGAAAGCTTGTTCAGCACTGCGCCGTACCTGTTCATGTTCCTTATCCCGGCCATTACCATGCGCTCCCTTGCCGAAGAGCGTAAGGAAGGCACTTTTGAACTGCTGTTTACCCGCCCTTTAAAAGATTGGGAAATAGTACTGGGCAAATACCTTGCCTGTTTGTTAATAGTACTTTTTGCTTTACTGCCCACACTGGTTTACTATTATTCGGTAAGTGCATTGGGCATGCCGCAGGGCAATATTGATACCGGCGCAGTGATAGGCTCATACATCGGTTTGTTTTTATTGGGAGCAGTATTTGTGGGGATAGGTTTGTTTACCTCATCCATCACTAAAAATCAGATCATTGCCTTTACGATATCCGTTTTTCTGTGTTTCTTTTTTTACAGTGGGTTTGATTCAATTAGTCAGTTGCTCTCATTGCAGGACCTGGGATTGCAGAATTTAGGTATCACCCAGCACTATGATTCGGTAAGCCGTGGTGTGCTGGATACCCGCGACCTGGTTTATTTCATCATCACCACCGGTATATTTATATGGCTTACCCTGTTTGTGCTGGCAAAGCAGCGCCAAAAGGGGGTAGGCGGTACTGTGATGATCGGCGTTTTAGGAGTTTTGTTTTTTCTGGGGATCCTGTCATCATTTACTTTTACCCGTTTTGATTTTACTGCCGAAAAGCGTTATACCATATCGTCCATCAGTAGGCAAATCATGGATAAGCTGCCTAAAAAAGTAAAAGTGGTGGTGTATTTACAGGGCGATAACCTGCCGGGCGGCTTTAAACGCCTGCAAAGCGCTACACGCGATATGCTGAGCGATTTGCAAGCTTACAGTAAAGGTAAAATTCAGTTCGAGTTTCGTGACCCATTGAAAGGTTTAAACAACGATCAGCAGAACGAAGTGATCCAAAACATGGCTGCCGAAGGTGTTGAGCCAACCAACCTGAGCGTTAAAACTGATAATGGCGTAAGCCAAAAGCTTATATTTCCGTCGGCGTTGGTATCGGCAGATGGTAAGGATATCCCGGTAAAGCTATTGCTGAGCAGGATAGGCCTCTCGCCCGATGAAGTACTGAATAACTCTATCCAAAACCTGGAATATGCATTTTCATCGGCCATAAAAAAAGCGGTTAACGGGGGCAGGCCACAAATCGGCTTTACCGAAGGCCATCATGAACTAACCGATTTACAACTGAACGATGCCATGAAAACCCTTGCCGATGGTTTCCAGGTAGGCCGGGTTGATTTGAATGCAATTTCCTTTGCCGATCTGCAAAAGATCAAATTGCTGGTGATAGCTAAACCAGATCAAAAGTTTTCGGAAATAGAGAAATTTAAGCTTGATCAGTATATCATGCACGGAGGCCGGGTATTGTGGACTATTGACCAGGTTAGCGCCGAACTGGATAGCCTTCGCGGGCATGGCGGCGAGCAGCTTGCTTTTCCAAAACAGCTTAACCTGGATGATCAGCTTTTCCGTTACGGCATCCGTATCAATTATGATCTGATTGCTGATATGAACTGCTCGCAAATTCCCATCAGCACCGGCAATGTTGGCGGGCAGGCGCAGATCCAGATGCTGCCATGGCTGTATTACCCGGTATTTATTCCGCTAAGCAAACACCCGGTGGTGAAAAATTTGGACGGCATCAGCAGCGAGTTTGCAAGCACTATTGATATCCTCGATACCAAAAATGTAAATAAAACGGTGTTGCTAACCTCATCGCCCTATAATAAAAAGTTAACAGCTCCGCACATATTATCATTGCAGGCTTTGGAGCAGGAGCCAAACCCTAAAGAATTTCAAAGTACACCTAAAATAACGGGTGTATTATTGGAAGGCAGTTTTGTAAGCGACTGGCAAAACCGTCCGCTGCCCGAAGGGCTTAAAGAGCAAGTTGCCATAAAGCAACAAAGCGAGCCTACCAAAATGATAGTGATTAGCGATGGTGATATTTTAAAGAATCAGGTAGGCAGCGATGGTTCGCCTTATCCGCTGGGTTATGATCATTATACCCATCAAACCTACGGTAATAAAAACCTGCTGCTTAACATAGCCGATTACATGACCGACGACTCGGGGCTGATAGCCCTGCGTACCAAGGAAATTAAGATCCGCCTGCTGGACAGGGCACGTATCCGCGGCGAAAAATTGTACTGGCAGCTGGTTAATACTGTTGCACCGCTGATTTTAGTGTTAATATGTGCTATTTTTCAACATTATTTACGCAGGCAAAAGTATGCCCGTTAAATTTTCTATTTTTGATAGATTAATTACAACCATATGAGATTTATTGTTTCTACCTCAACATTACTCAAACAACTGCAATCGGTAAGTGGTGCGTTAAGCAGCAGTACTGTGCTGCCGATACTGGAAAACTTTTTGTTCGAGATAAAGGATGGGAACTTGACCATTTCTGCTACCGACCTGCAAACCAGCATGACCACCTCTTTACCGGTTGAGGCTAAAGAGAACGGCAGGATTGCTATCCCGTCGCGTATATTGTTAGAGACCCTGAAATCATTACCGGAGCAACCTGTTGCTTTTTCGGTTGATGATAAAACCTTCGCCATTGAAATTAATGCCGGCGATGGTAAATACAAACTAAGCGGCGAAAACGGCGAGGACTTTCCAAAAATCCCGGTTGTTGAAAACGCTTCATCAGTAAATCTGCCTGCTTCAGTTTTAGCCGAAGCTATCAACAAAACTATTTTCGCGGTAAGTAATGACGAGCTTCGCCCGGCTATGACAGGCGTTTACTGCCAGCTAACAACATCGGCCCTTACTTTTGTTGCTACAGACGCACATAAACTGGTTCGTTACCGTCGTAAAGATGCAAAGGCTGCAAGCACTACATCATTCATTCTGCCTAAAAAAGCGTTAACCCTGCTTAAATCATCATTGCCAAGCGATGATGTGAATGTATCTGTTGAGTATAATTCCACCAGTGCTTTCTTCAAGTTTGGCAATATCAACCTGGTATGCCGTTTAATTGACGAGCGTTACCCTGATTACGAGGCGGTTATTCCTCAAAATAACCCTAATAAATTAAATATCGACAGGCTTACCTTCCTGGGGTCGTTAAACCGTGTGGCTATTTACGCTAACAAAACCACCCATCAGGTAAGGCTTAAAATAAATGGCAGCGAGTTAAATATCTCGTCAGAAGATATCGACTTTGCTAACGAGGCCCACGAGCGTTTAAGCTGTCAATATGAGGGCGAAGACATGGAAATTGGCTTCAATGCAAGATTTTTAATAGAAATGTTGAAGAATTTAAGCTGCGAAGAAGTATCTTTGGAAATGTCAACTCCAAACCGTGCCGGCTTATTACTGCCGCAGGGAGGTGATGAGAATGAAGACGTGCTGATGCTGGTTATGCCGGTGATGCTCAATAGCTATGCTTAAGTGTAAACTTAAATTATAAATCCAAAACTAAGTCCGGTATCATAAACCGGACTTTTTTTGTTCAGCACCCGATACCAAAAATTACAGTAAGCAGTTATAGCTTATAATTGTATATGAATATTAAGGTTAAAGCTTTATTGATCATTATAGCCATAACGGGCTACCTTACGTCTTGCAAAAAAAATAATGATAAGCCCGATGCCGTGGATTCGTCAACGTCATCGCTAAACGTTATTAATGCCAGTTTTAATAATGTTAATATTTATGTTAATGGTACGAGAATAAACAATACAACAACATTTTATCCGGGAGGCACGCTCGGGTATATTTCGGTAAAAGCGGGTACACAAAGCTATTCGGTTAAATTAGATGGGCCAAATAATCCCAATCCGCTGTTTAGCCTGCCTTTAACTTTAAGTAAGGATTCTGTATATTCATTTTACGTAGCTGGTAATACGGTCGACCAGGTTTTTAAAACTACAGATGTATTGGTTGCCGATACAAATAAACAGGCAAAGATCAGGTTTGTAAATGCTTCGCCAGATGCCGGAAATATAAGCGTGCACTTTGAAGGTACAACAGCTGCCCTGGATACCCCAAAAATGAAAGATCTGGGTTTTAAAAGTACTTCAACTTTTTATTTGGTAGCGCCCGGGGAGCATAATATGGCGCTGCATTCGGCCGCCTTTCCGGGTACCATTGTAAGGGATACGGTATCGCTAAGCGCCGGTAAGATATACACTTATTACGGTTACGGCAATAAAAGTACAGGCCTGGCAACCGGTTTGTTCATCAATCAATAATTACATTAATGGTTAATAAAAATAAAAGCAAGGTACTGGTTTCGTTTTTTATAGCTGTGCTATGCGGACTTTTTATCTGTGCTGTTTCTTCGTGCGGTAAGGGGGGCAATGCATCATCAGTAGGCCTCAATACCCAGTTTCAAATCGTTAATTTAAGTCCCGATATCCAGCCGGTATACCTTTATCAGCATTTTATCAGGTATAATACCACTACCTATACTTATCCAAATAGTTCGGGATATTTTTACCTTTCAACACTTGAACCGCCGTTACAGTTACGTACAGCTACCGCGGCGCCGGTTATTTTGCTGCAATTTGATACTACGCTTAAAGCCAACAGGAAATACACGATGTTTATAACCGGCTTCAGAAAGGATAGTTCGTTTGTCAGTTCATTTATACTATCTGATAGTACCGGTTTGCCAGCCATAGGTAAAGGAAAAGTAAGGTTTGTGCATACTTCACCCAACACATCAGCCCTGGATCTGCGGGCTAATGACACCCTTGTGGTTAGAGGTACTACCTTTAACAAGGTATCTAAATACGTTGAACTTACTGCCGGTAATTATAACTTTACCATTACCACTACCCGAACGCCCACGACAATTGAAACAACCCTGCAAAATATAACTATACAAGACGGGCGCGCCTATACCATTTATACCAAAGGTATTGTTGGCAGCGCCGACTCATTGGCCTTTGGCGCGGGGGTACTTACTAATAATCTGCTTAGTAAGACACTTCAGTAGCGGCGTTTTGTTTAATATTTATATTTTTGGGCAAAATTTTAGCCTGTGGAAGTAATAAAAAGCATAATCGACTTTATACTGCATATTGATAAGCACCTGGTACAAATAACCAGCGCTTACCAGGGATGGACCTACCTGATCCTTTTCCTGATCATATTTGCCGAAACAGGTTTTGTAGTAACCCCTTTTTTACCAGGCGATTCACTGTTGTTTGCGGCTGGCGCGTTAATAGCCGGTGGTAGTTCGGGTTTGGATATCTGGCTGCTGGGCATCATATTAATTGCCGCTGCCTTTATCGGCAATACCGTCAATTATCTTTTAGGCAACTATTTAGGCCCTAAAGTTTTTAAAGAGGAAAATAAGATCCTAAAGCTCGAATACTATCTTAAAACCAAAGCTTTTTTTGATAAACACGGCGGCAAGGCGGTGATTTTTAGCCGTTTTATGCCTATTATCCGCACTATCGCACCTTTTGTGGCCGGGTGTTGGCAGGATGCCTTTTTTAAAGTATAGCCTTTATAACATCGTCGGCGGTGCATCATGGATCATTGTGTTCCTGTTTGCGGGTTACAAATTAGGGCAGGTACCGGTGATAGCTAAAAACTTTTCGCTGGTAGGAGTGATCATCATTCTCATCTCGATATTGCCACCCATTTTTGCCGCTATAAAAGGCCGTAGCGCCAAAGTTTCTGAGGGGCAATAAAAGCCTGTTCAGCATTTTCAAATATCAAAAGCCTGTGCAGGATATAATTCCGACACAGGCTTTTTGTTTATTAAACAGGATGGTGGTTTATTCAATCGCCATCGGTAACCACTACATTAAAGCGACGACTTCTGGAAAACGGCGTTTTGGATTTGTCTGAAAATCCGGTTACTTCAAGTTCGATTGTGTAACTTCCGGCCTCGTGCGTTTCATGTATAGTACCGGCGTACCCACCTTGCTTTGCCGCCGACAGGATACTCCCGCCCTTTATGTGCGGCAAAAGGTCCTCCTCCGTCAACCGCTGCCTGTAAAGCAGATCGAGCTTCGCCAAATCGGGATGTTGTATAGTGTCCATTGTTTCTTCAGGCAGCTTTATGTTTTTAAGGTCTGATGCATAAGCTTTAATTGCGCTATTCTGACTTAGTTTGGGACGGGTAACCAAAGCACGTATTTGTTGTCCGGTTATCGGCTTTCCATCATCCGTTAAATGTGCATGATAAGTAATAGGCTGTCCTTTGCGTACAATAGCAGGGGCATCAACTGTAAGCTGAAGCGGAGCGGCATTGCCTGAAGGTGCGTATTCAAAAGCACCGCCTGTCAGGCCCTGCGGGGTTGTACCGCCATACATGATCTGGATATACCATAGGCCTACCGCCGGGTTAGGAATGTTAAATACCACATAGGCCCCTCCCTGTAAGGTAGGCATTGGTGTAATTACCACGCCGGCCGGCGTTACAAGTGTTACACTTAATTGATTAAGTCCGGGCTGGCCGTTTGTGAACGTATAATTAGGATCACTCCATACAACCGAAAACTGCCCGAGGTCGTTGCCTGCAGATACGGTGGCCGGAATCAGCAGGTAATCATAGGCCTGGGCTACTTTGTATCCGTTTGCAAGTAATTGTGCAGCAGGAGTTTGCGCCCTGATCTGGTTGTAAATTTGCATCATATTGAAAACATAGGGGGCATAATAATACTGGCCGCCGCTCTGGGTTGCAATTTGCTGCATTAAGTTTTGGTCAGACGCCGGCCCCATTGCACATGAATATACGGGAGGGGTGCCGGCAGGTAATGGCAGGGGATTGGTGCCGCAGTTTTGATAACCGTCAGAAAGCAGCACCAGGCCTTTATTTACACCGGCAGGAGCACTTGAAAGCATATTTACAGCGGTTTGAAGCCCTCCTCCCATATTGGTGCAGCTTCCGGTGAAACTTAGGTTTTGTACAGCTGCAGCTGCTGTAACCGGTACGGTAAGGTTTTGATCAACCTGTGCCAGGTTATAGGTTACTCTTCCGTTGGTGTCGTAGGATGCCACGCCAATATAATCGCCAGGGAGCGCATTGTTCAGGAAAGCTTTGGTATCGATGACTGTGATTGCGACATAATTTGAAGTTGTCATGCTATATGAAGTGTCTACCACAGGTATAGCGACAACAGGTGTTGAAGTTGGCATGGCTTTATGAATTAAAAGAAGGTGAAACATTAGTTGATTGGAGAAGCTGACCGCATGCGGTATTGTATTTAAGTGAAAGTATGGTAAGCTGAGTAGCCCATACAATAAAACCGGCAAGTATGGCGGCTGCTTCCAGGCCTGTTACTATGGCTATTACTTTACGAAGGATCCAGAATAAGGCATACCATCCTGCGGATGTCAGCACAAACTTGATAATGGTCCACATAAGTCCCTGCTGATATATTACACCTACAAAACCAATAGCGGCTGTGGCGCTGATTGCTTTTCCGGCCATTGAGCTCATGGCATTCATTACCGTTTGATTTGCACGGAGCAGATTATAAATACGCGTGGCGATATTGCCGGTGGTAGGTGCCAGCCCCACAGCCTGAAGGAAACCTACAGTAAGCGCAAAGATGAATTGGATCCACCAGAGCGTACAGTCTGATTCGGCGCCTATAGCCCCTTCGTAAACGAGCATGTCTGCCTTTACACCATGGTAAATAATACGGGTTATGCCATTGGTATCGGTGCGGGTAAAAACGCGGGACAGATTGGCATTTTCGTCAAACATTTGCCGGGCTTTTTCATAAGCGTTATCAAACTGCTGGCGAAAGCCTTCTGTTGCCGGGCCTCCGTTTTTACTGCCGAACCAATCTTCAAATTGTGCCCAGCTTTCCTCTTTATGATCTTCGGTAAAAACTTTGGGCTGACTGGCAAATAGGATATCAGTAGGCGGCGGTACAGGCGTTTCTACGTTTTGATTGAGATAAATAGCGTTGATGGATTGTGGGATGCCCAAAAGCGCAATCTGCTCGGTAGTTAAAACGTTTACGGTTTGGAGCTGCTGCACAGCACCGTTATCCAGTTCAAGGGTTGATTTGTCGGTTGTATCTATCGGCGGGTTAACGGTGAAATCAAAATTTGAAATTAAACGGTTATCGGTTATCACGTCATTGTACATCCATTGAACAATTTCTGATTGTTCCAAACATACATTCCAGATGCGCAGGTTTTGGATAGAACCGCCGAAGTTGTCGATGATATTTCCGTTCGAATCATATTGAGCGCCTACGAGTACATGCCCGTTTGGAACCGCGGTAACCGGCGAAGGAAAATAATCGATAGCCTGAAGGTTACCGTTTACGTACAAGCTAAGGGCTTTAACATCGCTATCATAACTTAGTGCAAAATGATAATAGCTTAGCGGCAAAACTGAGGCTGCTGATGCTAAAGAAATACTGTCGCTGTTACGCTGGCCTATAACCTGGTTGTTTTGATAGCTTACTTTGTATTCCCATGCGCCGTTCAGGCCATAACTTAACAGGATACCGTTGCTGCTGCTGCCCGGGAAGAACCAGCCTTCAATGGTATAAGGGGCGTTTCCGGGAATGCTGTATTCGGGAAAGGAGCCGCAATCAACATAACCATCCGCTCCCAGTACAACAGATGGAACATTGAACGCGTATTGTACATTGTTTTTGAAATTAAGGGCTATATTATTTCCGGAACTGTCTACCCCCGGCATTTCCGAAAAGTCGCTGTAAAATATAAGGTTGGGATTTTGGACAGCGCTATAATTATTCACCTGTACCGAATCATTAAGGATATCTTCAGCGTCGCGCACGCTATTCCAGATCATAATCCTTCCAAGCTGGCCCTGTAGGTACCAGATCGGGCTACTCTGCTGCATTACAGCCCCCAGCAGCATATTGGTACCGCTTGCAGGCAGCGTTCCCGAAAAGGTGCTTTGCGCAACAGCCACGCCATCAACATAAAGCGATAAGCTGGAAGTTGTACCATCAAATACAGAGGCCAGGTGGTGCCATTCGTTGACAGTGATGGGTAAAGTTGATTTGATCAGATACGGTGCGATGCCTACATAGGCGTAAACATAACCGGATTCAAGAAATAATTGGTATTGTCCGCCAACCGCATTGTCAACATTGCCAACTACGGATTGAAATCCGTTAAGGCTCGACACGTTTACCCAGGCCTCCAGGGTAAAGGAGGTTAAATTGTTTAGTACGGTTGGTGTACCGCAATCTACATAAGCGGTGTTTCCGAGTTGCAGCACACTTGATGCCCATCGTGGTGCTAAAGTTAAATTTGCCATAAGATGATAGTTTATAGATGTAAATATTCAGTGATATAAAATGCCAGTCACTCGATATGGCCTCCTGTTTATTTAATTCTCTATTAGGTTTAGGGCTTGTGGCTAAAAGGGGAGGTCAAATCAACTTCCTGATTGATTTAACTAAGTTAGGAGGGTTGTAAACCGGGTAATAGCGTATAAATACCTAATGGAAAAATTGCGTATAAATACCAATGATAACGGGAAATGAAGCAGATGAGGCAGCAATTTCTAATGATTGATTATGCTGCCATGTTACGATTGTTTCAGATAAGAAAGGTGATAACTGGTGTTAGCCCTTTCGCTGTTTTCGTGGAGCTGATACGGAGAATATAAAGAAGGCAGGGGAAGGCTGCCGGGTTTGATCGTTAACTATTTTATTATTAATGCTTTGCCTGATCGGTAAAGCATTTCTTCTTGCCGAAGCTTTGCCTTTTGTTCGATGCTTAAAGGCTGTGCGATAAGCTTGTTCAGGTCGGGCTGCCCTGCATCAACCCAGGCCGAGTACCAGAAACTACCCACGGAAAGAATAGATGCCCGCATTTGCCTTGCCACCATCCCCTTCAGCATTTTGTGATAAGTCAGGCTATAGGCCACGGAGTAATCGGTAATTTGCTTTTTGCCATGCTGTACCAACGCGTACTTTTTGTCCTGCGGGTAGGTTTTGTTCAGTATGCGCTCAAAGCGTAAAACCGTATCAACGGTTTTGTAAGTAGCCTTGCATATACGGAATGCTTCGTTCAACGGGTTTTCAATATACCGGGCCTTGCCAACGTAGTAATTATAATGATCGGCAAATAACTCGGGCAGGCGGCTTTCCCAAAGGGCATGGATGCCGGTTTGCCCCGTAAGCTGGCCGTTGTAGTTTTGGGTTAGGTGCAGCGGTACGTGTGCATCGGCAATATAATGCCCTAAATAGGCAGATGCATTAAGGATGGCCGTTGTATCATGGGCTTTCAAAGCCCGTACCAGCCTGTAATACTGGTACTGAATGGTCCAGGGAACAGTGCCGTATTTAATGATGGTATCTTTTGAGTATTTGGCAACGGCATCCTTCCATTTTTTAGGCATAGCCTCAAAGGGTTTTTTGCCGTAACGGTCGGCATCAAAGAAATGGCGTGGCGCTTCTGATGAGTCAACATAGCGGCGTTTGTCGGCGCTAACGGCATGTTCGGTTATATAATCGATATTGCATCTGTAAAAATCTGCCATGGCCTTCGGTAATGTGAAAACTGCCAGCCGGTTAATACGATAATGTGCAAAGAATCCCCATGATGAGCATAACATGATTAAACAGGTACCAGTTATGCTTAAAATTATGCGGCGGTTCATGAGGCAAAGATGCAATTAAAGGGGGAGTTTTAAATTATACTTCTCCCTTAATTGGCTGCTTACCTTATTGGCTTCATCAATAATACTCTCCGGGAAACCGACGCCTTTTAAAACAGCGATGCCATTTCGGTTTTTGAGCAATCCCTCTTTAATTTTATAATCAAATACCAAGCGGTCATCACCAATCACTTCCTCAAAAGAGAAAACTTTGTAATCGCTGCCCAGTAATTCGGCCAGTTCCAGATCGTGTGTAGATACAAAAACGAAGCTTTGATTGTGGATAAAGTAGCTTAGTACGGCTTTCGCGGCGGCTATCCGTTCAATGGTATTTGTACCCCTGAAAATTTCATCAATGATTACGAGGCTGTTTATGGGTTTGCTGGCAATGGTTTGTGCCACTATATTTTTAACAGCTAATGCCTCGGCCTGGAAATAGCTTTTATTATCGCCCAAATCGTCGGTCATATCAATGCTGGTAAATATTTTGAGCGGAGGAGCCTGGTATACTGTAGCAAAACTGGTGTTAATGGTTTGCGATAGCAAAGCGTTTATAGCAATAGCCCTGATAAAAGTGGTTTTACCCGACATGTTGGAACCAGTTACCAAAATGCCTTGTGTATTATCTATAGCGATAGAATTTGACACGCAGTTTTCAATAAGCGGGTGATAAAGATTTTTAATAATGATATGAGTATTGCCGGTTGTAAGTTGAGGTTTGCAATAATGAGCCGCGCCATCACGTACCGATTGGATGGAAATGGCAACATCAACCTCAGCCACCGCTTCATAAACAACTTTAATGTCACTAAGGTATTTGTTTACCTTGGTGATGGATTTTATAAATACCAGCGGCTCAATAAGCAGGAACATTTTCAGCCATTCGGTAACCAGGTAGTAAATATCGGTAGGGTCAATAGCGGCTTTATTTTGCAGGGTGATATAATTTAACGAATTTTTGAGTTTGCCCATATTAACCATACTGAGGCGGGTATTTTCATTATCCCTGAGCAGGTTGTGGTTCTTAAGCCAATTTGATACCTTGAATAAAACCAATAACTGCGGTAGCGAATGTGTGTAGTTCAGCATCTGGGTTTTATTACTGTAATGAATAACTACATTGGCTATCATTAATACCAGCAATAGCAAGAGCATAAACTGGTTGGGAACAATAAAAAGGCTAAATGCCACTCCAATGATCAAAAACGGCGCTATGCTGATATAAAAATTGCCAATTGCCGGAAACATGGAATGATGCGGTTTCTTAAAAAGCTCCGGTAAGTAGTAGGCATCACTGTTCCCTAACTCAGATAATTTAAGCTCGGCTGCCTCTCTCAATTCTTTGTCGGCGGTGACATTGCCGATCCGCTGTTCAAGCGTTTCAAAATACTCTTCTGAAATTTGCGGGGAGTGTAATTGCTTATATAGGTATTGTTGCCCGGGTTTTGAATTGGTACGGTCGATAAATTCAAATACGCTGTCGATGTCAAGGTCGGTGGCAGTATCGGCAGAGATCCCGCTTGAGCCGCCATAAGCTGTAAGGTAGGTGCTGATCGGTTTGAAATTTCTGCTTGCAATTATGGGTTTGCCCCAGCGTTCTTTTATTTCGGTAAGTTTCTTTTTTTGTTGGGCTTTGTTTTTTAAATGGCTTATTAAAATAAATATAAAAGGCAGCAGTATTATAATAATGATCCAGTATATCATGTTTAAGTAGTATTAATAAGCCACTGTGTTTGCTAATTAGATAATACCCGCGTGCAATTGTTTCACCGATACGAAATAATGTTGATCTTACAGTTTCCCCGAATAAACCTTCGTATCGTAATTAATAACGATAACGCCATCCTGCTGAAATTTATCAAAAAGTGCATGCAAATCGTTAATCATTGGCCCGTACCCCTCATCGCCACGTGCAGGCATGTATGATGATGACAGCAGCCTGCCTTTTAATCCTTCAAAATCAAATACCTGTTTATTGGCGAATATTTCCAGGTGAACGGGTTGCGGCTTAAAGAAAGCAGCGATATGTTCGGTATCGATGTTGCGGTGATCAACCTTTACGTAATCGCGGGCATGTTTTACAATGAGTTCATCATATTCCTGTTCAAAGGCCGATGTTGTTTTTCTTTCATTCCAGATGAGGGCAACAATGCCATCCGGTTTCAGGATCCTTTTAAATTCAGCACAGGTTTTTACGGCATCAAACCAATGAAAAGCCTGTCCGGCTATAATAGCATTAATGCTATTACTCTCGATGCCGGTATTTTCTGCAGTGCCGTTTCGGGGGATAAAACCGTTATATGAACCGAGTAACTCGATAGCTTTTTCGCGCATCTCCAAATTTGGTTCAATGGCAATTACCCGGTAGCCTTTTTTCAGGAACAATGCGGTAGAGATCCCTGTACCTGCACCAATATCGGCAATGAGCTTATCCTGTGTTAAGCCGTAAGCGTCATGTAAAAACTTAACAAGTTCGTCGGGGTAGCCGGGACGGTATTTTACATAATCTTCAACCCGGTTGCTGAACCTGGTGGTGCTGTTGGTAACCATAAACGCAATAGTTTTAATTAATAGTAACGCAGCAAAAATCATTGTGTTGTATAAACACTTCGTGAATGCGGGGTTAACAGCTTGTTAATTTGAGAGGTCTTCACGTCTTAAGGGTTCAGGTAATCAATCACATTATCAACCTAATCATCCTGAAATATAAATCAAAAAACCACTTGCATATTAAATTTAATCGCTCTATATTTGCAGTCCTTAAAATAAGTAGAAAAGAATAACAAGCTATACGAGATGGCAAATCATAAATCATCATTAAAAAGAATCAGGGCAAACGCTGCGAAGCGTCTGCGCAACAGGTACCAGGCTAAAACAACCAGGAACGCTATTAAGAAATTAAGAAACACTACTACCAAGGCCGATGCTTCTGCACTGTTGGGTAAAGTGATTTCAATGCTTGACCGTTTAGCTAAAAAGAACGTTATTCACAAAAACAAAGCTTCGAACAATAAATCAAAGCTTACTAAATTTGTTAACGGCTTAAGCTAATCTTAGCTATTAAAATATACCAAAGGGGATAGTGTACCAACGCTATCCCTTTTTTTGTTTGGCGCTTTTTCATACTTTAATGCCGTGGAAAACTACGAAAGCAAGATCAGTATTAAATCATGGGCTGAGGAAGACCGCCCGCGTGAAAAACTTAGTGGACAAGGGCGCCGCGCCCTTACCGATGCCGAGCTGATCGCCATCCTTATCGGCTCGGGCAGCCGCACCGAAACCGCGGTTGAACTGAGTAAGCGCATCCTGCGCCATTATGATAACGACCTGAACAAGCTTGGTAAGGCTTCCATAGCCGAATTATCCAAATTTAAAGGAATAGGGGAAGCCAAAGCTATATCTATTATTGCCGCTCTGGAGATCGGCCGCCGCCGTAATGAATTTGAATCGGGTGCCATTGAGGTGATCACGTCAAGCAGGGATGGGTACAATATTATGCGCCGCCATTTGATGGACCTGAACCACGAGGAATTCTGGATCATACTATTAGGCCGTTCCAACAAAGTATTAGGGAAGGAGCTGATCAGTAAAGGAGGTTTGTCGGCTACGGTATGCGACCCGAAGATCATCTTTTATTCAGCCCTGCAATACCAGGCCAGCGGCCTCATACTGGTGCATAACCATCCGTCGGGTAACCTGAAACCCAGTAACGAAGATATCCAGCTCACCAAAAAAATAAGCGCCGCCGGCCGGATGCTGGACATGGGCGTGTTTGATCATTTAATCATTACCGACGCCGGCTACTTAAGTTTGGCCGATGAAGGGTTGATGTAGTTTTAATTTGAAGATTTGAAAATGAGGCGATTTGAAATTGACCTAACATTTTCAAATCTTCAAATTGGATTAATTTTTAAATAAAATACCTTTTACCTTTCGCCTTTAACCTTTCAGCCTAAATCGTATCTTTGCCGATTATCATTTCGGAATAATGAAAATATCTTATAACTGGCTTAAAGAATTTATTGATACTGATAAAACGCCCCAGGAGATTTCTATCATCCTTACCGGAACCGGTTTGGAGGTTGAAAGCCTGGAAAAGGTACAGGCTGTTCCCGGCGGACTGGAAGGCCTGGTAATTGGCTATGTGAAAGAGTGTGTTGACCATGCCAATTCTGATCACCTGCATGTTACCAAAGTTGATGTTGGCGGTGCGGAAGACCTGCAGATTGTTTGCGGCGCTGCTAACGTAGCTGCCGGGCAAAAAGTGGTGGTTGCTGTAGTAGGTACTACTGTTTACCCAACCGGCGGCGAGCCTTTTGCTATCAAAAAATCAAAGATCAGGGGCGAAGAATCTCACGGGATGATCTGTGCCGAGGATGAGATAGGTTTAGGAACCAGTCATGCCGGTATTATGCTATTGCCGGATGATGCTCCTGTAGGTACTCCTGCTAAAGAATACTTTAAGCTGAACGACGATTACATGTACGAGATAGGCTTAACCCCTAACCGTGCCGATGCGGCTTCGCATTTAGGTACTGCAAGGGATATTGCCGCTTTCCTGAAAATTGGTATCAATAAGCCCGATGTAAGTGCGTTTAAAGTTGATAATACAAGCCGTACTATAAAGGTTGTAGTGGAGAACGAGCAAGCTTCACCGCGCTATTCTGGCTTAACCATCAGCGGTGTTGAGGTTAAAGAGTCGCCACAATGGTTAAAGGAGCGTTTGGCTGTTATTGGCATCCGTGCTATCAATAACATTGTGGATGTTACCAACTATGTACTGCATGAGCTTGGTCAGCCCTTACATGCTTTTGATGCCGATGAAATAACCGGCGGTAAAGTGTTGGTGAAAAACTATGCTGAAGGCACTATATTTAAAACTTTGGATGATGTTGACAGGAAACTATCTGCCGATGACCTGATGATTGGCAATGCCGAAGAGCCAATGTGCATAGCAGGTGTATTTGGCGGTGCTAAATCAGGTGTTAAAGAATCAACCAAAAATATCTTCCTGGAGAGTGCCTATTTCAATTCTGTATCTGTTCGTAAAACTTCAAAAAGGCATGGTTTAAAAACCGATGCTTCATTCAGGTTTGAGCGTGGTACCGATCCGGACATGACCGTTTTTGCATTGAAACGTGCTGCATTGTTGATTCAGCAGGTGGCAGGTGGTGAGATATCGTCAGAAATCTCCGATCATTACCCAGCACCGGTTGCTCCCTTTGCTGTGGAAATCACCTACAATACCATTGATAAGCTGATTGGTAAAAAGATTGGCCATGATGAGATCAAAGGTATTATCACGGCACTTGATATCAAGATAGTGAATGAAACTGCGGATTCATTATCGTTACAAGTGCCTCCATATCGTGTGGATGTTACCCGCGATGTGGATGTGGTTGAAGAGATCCTGAGGATCTATGGTTATAACAACATCGAGATCCCTACACAGATCAGGGCATCCCTAAATAACTCCATTCGTCCGGAGAAAGATACCGTTCAAAACCAGTTATCTGATTTGCTGAGCGCGAATGGTTTTAACGAGATCCTGGCTAACTCACTTACAAAATCTGCCTATTCGGATAACCTGGATACTGCCGTTAAGATTCTGAACCCACTGAGCAGCGATCTGGATGTAATGCGTCAAACCCTGCTGTATTCTGGTTTGGAAGCTATAGCCTATAATCAGAATCGCCGTAGCTCAGATTTGAAATTTTACGAGTTTGGAAAGGTGTACAGTGTTAAAGATGATAAGTACACCGAAACCCAGCGTTTCAGTATTTTGATCACCGGTGCTAATACTGCCGAGCAATGGAACCAGAAATCAAAACCGGTATCATTCTATAATATCAAGGCTGTGGTTGATGGTGTTTTGCAGCGCCTGGGCATCAGCAACTTTACAGTTGAGGATGCAACGTGTAAAAAAATGTCGTTTGGCATTCAATACATGTTAAATGGTAAGCAATTGGTGAAATTTGGGTCGGTAGCTGCAGCTTCTTTAAAAAAGGCGGATGTTGACAAAGAGGTATTTTATGCTGATTTTAATTTCGACCTTGTGCTGGCAGCTATCCGTAAAAATAAGATCGTTTACCAGGAGGTTTCAAAATTTCCGGCTGTTAGGCGCGATCTTTCTATGTTAATAGACCAAAGCGTATCATTTGGCCAATTAAAGCAAATTGCCCAGCGTACCGAGCGTAAATTGCTGAAGGAAGTTGATGTGTTTGATGTTTACCAGGGTGATAAGCTGCCTGCAGGTAAAAAATCATATGCTTTGAGTTTTATCATCCAGGATCTGGAAAAAACGTTAACAGATAAGGCAATTGATTCTATTATGCAGAAATTAATTTATAATTTAGGAAAAGAAGCCGGAGCAGAAATTAGAAAATAGTGAATGGTTGATTGGGTGAGTGGTTGATCTGGTAGTTTAACCATTCACTCAATCAACTTAATCAACCAATAACCAAACATGGCCTCATTAGCAGAGCAGTTAAATAAAATTGTAGATAAAACCGAGCGCCTGATTGAACTGTGCGCTGCTTTGCAGGAGGAAAATGACCTTTTAAAACTGGAAAGTGAGGCACTTACGGTAGCTCTGAACGCCAGTAAGGCCAAGACAAAAGAACTGGAAGAAAAATTAAAAGTTGTTAAAGTTGCCAAGTCTTTTTCTGAAACAAATGAAAAAAGTGTTGACATTAAGCAAAAAATTAACGACTTTGTGCAAGAAATAGATAAGTGTATTGTATTATTGAAAAAATAGTACAAAAAGTGAAAAGCTCAAATGGGAGAAATCTCAATAAAAATAAATATTGCTGACCGTGTTTACCCCTTAAAGGTTAACATGGAGGAAGAAGAAATAATACGCAGGGCGGCTAAGCTGATCAACGACCGGATAAAAGAATATCAGGAAAATTATGCGGTTAGGGATAAGCAGGATTTACTTTCAATGTGTGTGCTGCATTACGCAACGTCATCATTGAAGGCAGAAAAGAAAGTTACCGTTGAGGATACAGAGGTGACTGAAAAAGTTTATCATTTAGATCATTTGTTGACCGAATTTTTTTCGAAGTAATAAACGTTCTTTACATAAATATACAAGAGCACATTAAGATTTAACCGCAGTTAAATTTTAGGTTTCACTATTAAAAACTTAACGCTTCAATATTAAGCGGATCAAGAGGCATGCGTTAGTTGCGATTAACGTTAACCAACCCATGGTCCCCAATATCCGGAATGAGGTTTTAAATACATGATACTTAAAAATTAGTTGCGGTTTTTTTATTTACATACATATATAACACCACCAAACCTAAAATGGACATATTACTATACGTCATCATCGGCCTGCTGGCAGGCGCCATCATTGGCGTGCTCATAGGTCGCTTCCTATTATTAAAGCTTTTTAAAGACCAGGAAACATCGGCTCAGAATAAAGTGAAAAAGATCTTAAAAGACGCTGAAAACAATGCCGAGATCCTGAAAAAAAACAAATTGCTTGAAGCTAAAGAGAAGTTTTTACAAATGAAAGCTGAGCATGAGCAGGAAGTAAATAATAAAAACAATGCGGTAAATCAGCGCGAAAATAGTGTTAAACAAAAAGAGCAATCATTAAATCAGCGCCTGGAAAATGTTAACCGCAAGGAGAGCGAACTTGATAACACCCGCAAAAATCTTGAAAAACAAACTGAAATAGTTGTTAAAAAGCAAGACGAGGTAGAGCACCTTAAAAACCAGCACATTCAACAGTTGGAAACCATTGCCGGCCTATCAGCCGAAGATGCCAAAAACCAATTGGTTGATACCCTGCGCGAGGAAGCCCGTACCAAAGCGATGATCCAGATCAAGGATATTGTTGACGAGGCTAAGCTTACTGCTACTAAAGAGGCTAAGAAAATAGTTATCCAAACCATTCAGCGTACTGCTACCGAAAGCGCTATCGAAAACACAGTGTCTATTTTCAATATTGAAAATGATGAGATCAAGGGCCGTATCATTGGCCGTGAAGGGCGTAATATCCGTGCACTGGAAGCCGCAACAGGTATCGAAATCATTGTTGATGATACCCCCGAGGCTATTATCCTTTCGGGTTTTGACCCGGTAAGGCGCGAAATTGCCCGTTTGGCTATGCACCGTTTGGTTACTGATGGTCGTATCCACCCGGCACGTATTGAAGAGGTAGTTGCCAAAACCAAAAAGCAGATAGAAGAAGAAATTGTTGAAATTGGTGAACGTACCGTTATAGACTTGGGCATTCATGGTTTGCACCCGGAGCTGATCCGGATGGTTGGCCGTATGCGTTACAGGTCATCATATGGGCAAAACCTGTTGCAGCACTCACGTGAGGTTGCCAACTTCTGTGCTACCATGGCTGCCGAGCTTGGCTTGAACGTTAAAATGGCAAAACGTGCGGGCTTGCTGCATGATATTGGTAAAGTACCTGATGATAACCCTGAACTGCCGCACGCTATTTTGGGTATGCAATTGGCTGAAAAATATAAAGAACACCCTGAAGTTTGCAATGCTATAGGTGCCCACCATGATGAAATTGAGATGACCTCAATGTTATCGCCGATAATCCAGGCTTGTGACGCTATATCAGGCGCACGTCCTGGTGCACGCCGCGAGGTTGTTGAAAGCTACATCAAACGTTTGAAAGAACTGGAAGAACTGGCATTATCATATCCGGGTGTCGAAAAAACATTTGCTATCCAAGCCGGCCGTGAGTTACGTGTTGTGGTAGAGAGCGAAAAGATCAGCGACGCGCAATCAGAAGTTTTGGCTGCTGATATTTCAAACCGGATCCAGACAGAAATGACTTATCCTGGTCAAATCAAAGTTACCGTTATCCGGGAAACCCGTTCGGTAGCATTTGCCAAGTAATCATTATAAAATTAAACGAGACCCTTTCGGCACAAAACCGAAGGGGTTTTTTATTTTTACAACGTGGCAGCAAAAGCAGATAACAAACAGAAGGCAGCAGTTAAAACTACTGCAAATATTGATGAACGCCCTGTGGATCGTTATTTCAGGGAATATGAAGAAGCTCACCAGGATAGGGTTAACAAAATCATACACTATGTCTTTATCCCAACTTTGGCATTTAGTCTCTTTGGGTTGATCTGGGCTATTCCTTTTCCTCATTTAGGCTTTTTAGGAGCCTACAATGACTATTTTAACTGGGCTTCTTTTATTATAGCAATTGCCATCTATTTTTATTTAAAGTTATCGCCAATTATATCTTACTTCATCTTATTTATTTTATTAGGGTTTAGTTATGGTATAATAGAACTTGTAGCGTGGCAGCAAGCGGGAGGGCCCGTTATGTGGCTATTATGTGTTTCTGCGTTTATTCCCTCTGCAAGCGCGTTACTTATCGGCAATAGCCGTGAGCCGCAGTTTGCAGCAAACGGACTCAACATTAAATCATTAGCTATAGCGCCTGCTTACTTACTGAAACAATTGCTTAATAAATTGAGAATCAAAAGTTGATTTTAGTATTTACGTATTAAGTATTTGTTAAAATGCTCATTACCGTTGCCCTTTAAATACTATATAACAGGGACATTTTTTAGCTGTGACGAACATAATTGTGTAATTTATCTCCGATAGTAGATAAATAAAAACTTAATATTTCGGCGCATTATATTTGGTATTTTATTGATAATCAGTATTTTTCTATTGGGTTTCGGGCGTCTGTGTCAGGTAAAGAAGAAATCATTAAGTAGTTGTTAATATAATAATCTGATGTTAATGTAGAATTAACATTGGTAGGGCAATTTTGTGCAATAAAAATTCACAAATGAAAAAGCTCTACTTTATTATTTTAACACTAATAATTATTGGGGTTGGGGGCGTTGCAAACGCTCAGATCACCACCTCGGTACTTACCGGTAAAGTTACAGATCAAAAAGGTACCACTCTTCCGGGTGTAACCATTACTGTACTTAATACCAGCACAGGTACCAGGTATGGTGCACAAACCAACGGCGAGGGCCGTTTCTCGGTTAATAACATTAACCCGGGTGGCCCTTACACGGTAACCGCTACTTTTATCGGTTATAAAAAAGACGAAAAAAGCGATCTTACCCTTCAGTTAGGTAATGCTACTTTAAACTTTGTATTGCAGGATGCAACTACAACCCTGCAGGAAGTTAAAGTAAAAGCATCTGCTGGTCCGGCCAAAACAGGTGCAAGTACCCGCATTGGTCAAAACCAGATCCGTACTGCTCCTTCAATTAACCGCAGCTTGCAGGATTTAACCAGGAATACCCCTCAAAGTAACAATAACTCATTTCAGGGTACCAACTACCGTTATAACAACGTAACACTTGACGGTGCTATCAATAACGACGCCATCGGTTTTAGCCCATCATTAGGTGGTCAGAACAATGCGTCAGGCCAGGTAGGCAGCAGTACCCGTACAAGTCCTATTTCTCTTGATGCTATCCAGGACATCCAGGTGTATGTTGCCCCTTATGATATTAAAATCGGTAACGTATTAGGTGGTAGTATCAATGCTGTAACCCGTAGTGGTACCAATAACTTCAGCGGAGCGGTTTACGGTTATGGCCGTGGCTCGTTCATGGTGGGGCCAAACAACGCAGCAGCTGCTTCTGGCGGTGATGGTTCAAAGCTTAATGATTTTCATGATTACCAGGCCGGTATCCGTTTAGGTTTCCCTATCATTAAAAATAAATTATTCTTCTTTACCAATGAGGAAATCGCCCGCCGGCAGGACCCTGTTATCAGAGGCCTTGACCACAACGGGGCGTCTAATATACTAAGTCAGGCTGATGGCGATAAATTGGTTACCGCTTTTAAATCATTTACAGGCGGTTTGGATCCGGGTACATATAACAATACCACGATTTTCTCTAACTCAAACAAATTCTTTAACCGTTTGGATTGGAATATCGATGACCACAACCAGTTAACTATCCGTAACAATACCATCAGCTCAAAAGCTACTAACTTAGAGCGCGATCAACAAAACTTCCGTTTCAGCGGTATCGATTACACTTCACACAATAACTCAACTTCAACTGTTGCTGAGTTAAAATCAAGATTCAACAGTAGCCTAAGCAATAGCCTGGTATTAGGTTATTCAAATGTACATGACTACCGCGATCCTAATTCAGATCCGTCTTTACCACAGATCGAAATCACAGGCCGTACTCCTGGTACAACTATTTTCATGGGTACTGACCGTGAGGCAGCTATTTTTGACATGCACCAGAAAACAGCTGAGTTCACTGATAACCTAACCTGGACAAAAGGCAAACACACTTTTACTTTTGGTACACACAATGAGTTTTATAATATCACCTATAATTTCGTAAACTCATGGAACGGTAGGGTAGCTTATAGCAGTATTGAAGATTTTATCGCCAATAACCCCAGCCGAGTACGTACGAACTTTAATTACACCAATAATACCCGCGATTATATCCTGGCTAATCCTTCTGCTCAATTCAAAGTTAACCTAATGAGTTTGTATGGACAGGATGAAATTCAGTTAACAGATAACTTCAAGTTAACGGTAGCTTTACGAGCCGACTATGCAGGTGTGCCTAACAAACAACCGTTAAGCGATAAAACAACCAACGCACCGGTTGATCCTAACTACGGTAACACTTATACTTATACCAAACCAAAAGATATTAAACAGAATTATCTGGGTAATATAGAGTGGAACCCACGTGTATCATTTAACTATGACCTAAACGGCGATCAAAGCGTTGTTTTACGTGGTGGTAGTGGTTTCTTCACTGGTCGTGTTCCATTTGCATGGTTTGGTTACGCATTTTATAACAACGGCAGAACGTATGGAGCTTATGACGTAAAAGCTCCAAGTTCTGGTATTTCAGGCCAAACACCAGGTACCAACCCGGTGCAAACTGCTGCTAATGGCGAACTGAATTATGTTAACAAGCAAATACCTGCTGTAAATACCTCCGCTTCAGGTGCAACGCAAGTTGATATGATCGACAATAACTTTAAAATGCCACAAGTTTGGAGAAGCAGTTTGGCTGTTGATTATACTACTGATGATCAGTGGAAATTTACGGGCGAAGGTATTTATACTAAAGTTATTCATGACTTGAAATTTCAACAGGTAAACACGCTTGATCAGGTAACTTATTACGTATACGATACACAAAAACAACAGCCCATATTTAATAATACCGCCACCGCCCTTAATAAAGGTAAGATCAATACGGCGTATACCAATGCTTACCTATTATCAAATACAAGCGAAGGCTACCGTTACAGCTTAACCGCACAGATAGCTAAAAACACGCAATTTAGCCCAACCAGTGCTTTGAACGTGTCTGTTGCTTATACTTTTGGTCACTCAAAAGATGTTACGAATGGTATCCGTAACTCAATGGAATCAAACTGGCAATTAAATCAGGCTTTAAATCCTAATAACCCGGGTATAGCCAATTCAAACTTTGATATCCGCCACCGTATCGTATCAAACTTGAATTTCAAACATGATTGGGATGCGGCTCAAAAATATACTGCAAACTTTACCTTCTTCTTTAGCGCACAATCTGGTAATCCATATACTTATGGTTTCTATCCAAATGCTATCGATGGAACAGGTCAGCAAGTTAGCTTAGCTTATGTCCCTAAGCATGGTGAAACAGTGAATTTCTTCTCTGATATAATAGGTGGTCAAACTGCAGCGCAACAGGCGGCAGCATTTGATGCATTTATTGATAAGAATTCTTATCTGTCATCTCGTCGCGGTAACTTTACTGAACGTAATGCTGCATTTACACCTTGGAATAATCAATTGGATTTCCGTTTTACTCAAGACTTTAAATTTGGTGGCAAACACAAACAAATGATCACCTTTACTTATGATGTTATCAATCTGACCAACCTCTTGAATAAAAAATGGGGCCAATATTATTTCTCGGCTAATACATATAACTCAACATCAAGCATTGGTTTAACACCTGCAAAAGGTGGAACCCCTTCATTTGAAAATGCTCCTACAACTTATCCTAAGTATGTATTTAAGGATCCGGGAGTACCATACTCAGTTGATTTGTTCGCTTCACGCTGGCAAATGCAATTTGGAGTACGTTACAGCTGGTAATCGTAAAACAAAATACAGTTATAGCAAAAAATTACAAAGCGCCTTGTCGGTATCCGGCAGGGCGCTTTTTTTATTAAATGTTATATTCATTTGCGGCAATGCAATTAGTTGCAAATGTTGTTTCTTTGCACCAAACTTTATCACAACGTAATGTATATTATTCTTAGCGGGGATTCCCGGCTTCCTATTACCGCGGCGGTATGTCGCGGTGTATTCATGTCTTTTATTTTTTTGTTAATTAGCTGCGGCGATGCAAAAGCACAGCGTTTTTTTAGGGATAACTATGATGATCCGACAAGTGGCATCGGTGTTAATATAGCCTATGATGCCCCGGTTGGTAATTTGCAGTACACTTATAAACCGGCAATTAATTATGGTTTAAACTATTACAAATTTGAAGATGATTTCACCATCACCGCTGGTATTGGTTACCGCATCTACAAGCCTAAGCAGGATGTTTTTTATTATGCTGTTGGGGATAACGATTATGGAACGATCACTTATTCTGATTTCAGGAGTTACATTGGGTACATTGGGGGAGCCTATAATATTGAAGTAGCCGAAGGTTTTAAATGTTTTGGAGGCTTTAACTTTGGTTTGTACATAACAAAATTCAGCTTGCATTCGGTTGATGCTTTGCGCGACGCCACAACGGTAATAGACGGCGAGCAGGAGATCTATATCGCTCCAAAGCTGGGCCTTGCAATTGATCTCAGCGATGATCTTCAATTGAATTTGCAGGGGGCCTATAACGTATTTGCCACTACCGGAAAAAAAAGATGGAATGATAGGGTGGGCACGATTTATTCATCATTCACAATTGGTTCGGGCATAATCTTTAAGTTTTAAGTATGAAAAAAATATATTATATACTGGTTTTTTTTGCAATGTATGCAGTTAACAGCTGCCAAAAAGGTCCTTATCCCTACATTACTGTAGACCAAGCCAAGCAAATAGACAGCGTGAGGCACCCCGCGGTGCAAAACGTTGCGTTTATATACAATAATGAAGTTTATTTTGTAGCTGATTTTCCGGGTAAGGCGCTGCGCATAACAAATTCGGGCGGGGGCAAAAAATTTGTAAAAAGCTCACATGATCATACTAAATTCGCATACTTAAGCAGCGGTAGTGTAATAGAAATAATCGACCGGACAGGTAAGGTTATAACTGCACTGACGAATTATAAGGACGTGCGAAATTTTGATTGGAGTGTAGATGATAAAACATTATACATAGTAAATGGCGAAGATATAGTTTTTTATGGCCCGGCTTTAAAGGTGCCTTCCATAACCTACGAGGGTGGATACTATGATTTTATATCGGCAGCGATTTCTGATAAAGGTGATTTTGCTTATATATTGAAAAAGTACAACTTTTCGGCGCTTGACCAATATGAAGTTGTGATTAAGCCCGCCAACGGCGGTACAATGAAGATATTTAAAGACGATAATAACGATTTCCCGATGGCATATATCAATTTCGCCGCCAACGGTAATGATATGATGCTTGGTTTCAGAGAGCTTCATTCCGGAACTGATGATCTGGACAAAGTTTATTTGTTTGATGGACTAAGTGCTTATCCTACTGTAAAAATCGGCGCTACCAGCTCACGGTATAGTACACCTGTTTATAATAGTAAGGTGCAGTATCTGCTTTGGGGTATTGATAACGATCAGGATAAGCATCAAATAGTGGCTACTTATCTGAAAGATGACGTACCTGATAACAATAAAATCCTTGCTGATTACGATGGGGTACAGTATCTCGATTGGAAATAAAGAAACGAGGATGCGGATTATTTTTGCGCCCTCGTTTTTCGTTACCTGAAGACATCTTTAGCCTGTAAACAGTAAACTGGGATGGCAGTTTGGTTGCCTCAGATAACTCGCATTACCACTGGAACACAAAAAATGCCGCTGCAAAATCTGAAACGGCATTAATAGGTTTGATGTAAATTTGGCTACTACAAGTTTTTACCAAGCTTATCCAGTATATCCTGCGGTACTTTTTCAAGATCGAGTACCAGGAAACCGTCAAGGCAGTCGGCAAATTTAGGGTCGATGTTGAAGCTGATGATCTTAGCGTTAAGGGCAATGTATTGACGGAGCAGTACAGGTACTTTCATATTGCGGGTTTCTACTTCCGATATCAGGTTGTCGAGACCTTTAAAGCTGTCTTCACCGGCCATAAGCAGGTCGGTATCAATTTTGGCAAAATCAACCTTGAATTTTTTGCGTGGTTTAACATACTGCGCCATTTCATGGTCAAAGTGGTTGCGGTTAATATAATCGACAATAAGCGATTTGGAAAACTTAGAAAAGGAGTTACTGATACTTACCGGGCCTATCAGGTAGCGATACCTGGGGTTATCTATCAGGAATTTAAGGATGCCTTTCCAAAGTAAAAACAGCGGAAGCGGTTTAGTCTGGTATTCTTTGCGGATCCATGAGCGGCCCAGTTCAAGGCTGCGTCGTAACACTGGTATAAACTGGGTTTTAAGTTTAAACAGCTCATTTACGTAAAAGCCCTTTTTGCCTACGCTGTAAAATATCTCGTCGCCCAAACCAATGCGGTAAGCGCCTACAATCCGTTTGGCTTCAAAATCCCAGATGAACAGGTGATGATAATAAATATCATATTCATCAAGGTCGATAGCTTTGTTTGTACCTTCACCAACCTCGCGGAAAGTGATCTCGCGTAGCCTGCCTATTTCCCGTATCACATTAGGGATGGTTGACGTCGGAACGATGAACACCTCGTAGTTCTTCTCAGTCCAAACTTTATAGGTTTCGCGCAGCGGTTCAATTTCTTTCTCAAGAATGGCGCTATCTATTTCAGGAGAAACCTCTTCGGCTTCGCGTTTAATTTTAAACAGGTTTCGCGGGTTGAAGATCTTTTTTTCCTCTTCCAAACCTGTGCCTAAAGCATAGGTACGGGCGCGTAAAAAGTTGAGCAGTTTGGCACTGTTGGTATAGTCGGGGATATCGGTCACATTAATGGGTTTCCCAATGCGCAGCTTAATAGTATGCCCATGTTTGTTAAATAACTCTGACGGTAATTTTGCCGTACGCAGGGTAGGGTGCAGCAAGCTAAGAAAGTTAAATAACAGGCCATTATTGCCGTGGAAATAAATAGGCACCACCGGGACTTTGGCTTTGGCAATGATCTTACCTACAACCGGGTGCCACATACGGTCGGTCACCTGTTTTTGTTCTACCTTAAAGGTTGATACCTCGCCGGCCGGGAAAATACCTATCGGGGTGCCCTGGTTTAACAGCTCAAGGGTGTTTTTTAGGCCGCTTATGCTTGATGAATGTTCAACATTTTCAAAAGGGTTTACCGCTATAAAATAGTCGGCAAGGTTGGGGATTTTTTTAAGCAGGAAGTTGGCCATCAGCTTTGAATCGGGGCGGGCCATGCACAGAACTTTTAATAACACCATACCCTCAATACCTCCGTAAGGGTGATTGGCAATAGCTATAAAGGCTCCGTCTTTAGGTATGTTACGGAGCTCACGCTCATCAAACTCAACATCAATACCACAACCTTCTAATATGGCATCAACAAAGTCGGGGCCTTGCTTGGGCTGTGCCTGGGCAAACAGGTCATTAACCTGGTTTATTTTCATTAGCTCCATCAATAAAGCGGCCAGGCCCGGCATTTTCAACTTATCCAGTTTGGTGGCTTTGGCAAACTCTTCGGTGGTTATAACTTTCATTGTTTTTTATAGCAGTATGTTTTAACAAATAAATATCCTAAATTTTTATTTAATTTAACGCCTGGAACATATCATAAATGAGGCCGCAAATTAAAAACTACCTGTCTGTCACAAAAAAAGAGTGGAACGGAATGGTAGTGTTGATTATTTTAATTGCAATGGTTTTGCTGACCCCTTATTTGTTTCAGGCAAACCACAAAGATAATATAATAAATTTTAAGGCTTTTGATAAAGCGGTAACCGATTCCGATAAAACGGGCGATATCCCGGCAAAGGATGAAGTTTTTGCGGGTAATCGCAATGTCCGTTCTGCTACACTCTTTCAATTTAATCCCAATAACTTACCTCTTGCAGGTTGGATAAAGCTTGGCCTTACTGAACATCAGGCAGAGGTAATTAAACATTACGAGCAAAACGGCGGACGATTTTATACCAAAGGCGATGTGCAGAAAATGTACAGCGTTAGCCCGGCAGAATATAAAATCCTTGAACCGTATATTAACCTGCCCGATGGGGCTGCTTATCACACAAAAAAAGTTAAACCGGGAGAAGCAATAGAAATTAATACCGCCGACTCGGCGAGGCTTACCATGATCCATGGGATTGGCCCTGCATTTGCCCGGCGTATCGTACATTATCGCGAACGGGTTGGCGGCTTTTATAATAAGGAACAGTTAAAAGAGGTTTATGGCATCGACGAACAAAAGTATAACCAGATCAAGGCTGATATTGCTGTTGATGGTAGGCATGTTATTAAAGTGAATATTAACACAGCTACTTTTAATGAGCTTAAGCGCTTTCCCTATCTCAGTTACAAACAAATGGATGCTATTGTAGCTTATCGCGATGAGCACGGTAACTATAGTGCCCTGAACGACCTGAAAAATATTGCAATACTTAATGACGGAATTTTGCGTAAAATTGGGCCTTATTTAGTTTTCAAATGATAGCCCAGCAAATTAAAGCAGCCATAAGGGATATTCCCGATTTCCCGAAACCGGGAATTGTTTTTAAAGATATCACGCCCATACTGAAAGACCCCGGATTATGCGAAAGCATCATCGATGCTTTTGTTGAACAATTGCAGGGAACCCGGATTGATGCGGTGGCCGGTATCGAAAGCAGGGGCTTCCTGTTTGGGCTTACGCTTGCAACCAAATTAGGGGTGCCGTTTGTACCCGTGCGCAAAGCAGGTAAGCTGCCTTTCACTATAAAACAAAAAGCTTATAAGCTGGAGTACGGCACCGCCACCATCGAGCTGCATACCGATGCCTTTGAACCCGGTCAACATATATTACTTCATGACGATTTGCTGGCTACCGGTGGTACAGTAACTGCGGCCAGCGAGCTTATCAAGGAAATGGGCGGTATAGTTTCCGGTTTTTCCTTTGTAGTGGGGCTTGGTTTTTTGACTGGTAAAGAAAGGATTACGCCTATTTGTGATAAGCTGATAGTGCTGGCGGATTATTAAGCCGTAACAAAATGGGGTATCCATTTTGTTGATTCTTTGTCGGAGGGCATGGACAACGATTGTCCTGCTTACAGTTGCGGGCCTGTGCGGGGGCGCGTTAGATTGCAGTGAAAAGCCCGCAGTGCGCGGAGGCTTTTGCAATGGGAACGGGAGGACTTGCAACGGAAAGCCCGGGCCGCAGGCAACGCCCATGTTATAAAGTCAATCGAAATAACACGCTCAATAATCAGTGACTTACAAATTGTAATTATCAATAAGCCAAACTAAAAAGCCTGCTCTTGTAAGTAGGGATTACTTTGCCGTTCCTCAACTTCTTTATTTGTTTTCAAACTAACAGTAAGGATTATTTCTGCAACGTTTGATATTTATTCCCATTCGCAGGGTCGAGCTTTAAAAATAGGTTCATGGCGGTTAACCGTTCCTGGTTATCGGCCTTGCTATAAATGGAAACCAGTTCATCACTTTTTGCTGTGTAAAATATAAGCGGAAGCATCGCGCCCACACGTTGCCGGTCTATTTGCTGTAGTAAAGGTAGCAGGGCATCAATAGCTTTGCGACCTTTGCTCACATTATCGGCCATCAGATCGAGGCCGTTGCGGTGATAATCATACAAAAAGCTGCGCAGCGGATTATATAGTTTATTATTCAGGTTTTCGGATAACCAGTAACGGTTTACATTGCCATCAAAGGCTTTCCAGCCACCGTATGATGATGTTTGCGCATTGGTTACGATGGTCTGTGCAGCTAAAAAATATGGCGTGCCTCCAAACTTTGAAAACGTGTCATAATCAAGGCCGATAATAATGTTGGCGTAAAAAGCCATGATCGAACTTAAATTTCCCTGAAAATTTTGATCGGTATAGTCAATGGTCTGACCCTCGGTATAACTAAAGCTAATATCTTTATCATTAAGATTTAACAGGGTGGAGGTGTATGATGTGCCATAAACCGGCCGGGATGATTGTACCTGCAGTTCGCCGGTAAAATTACTGCTGCCATCCCAGTTGGTAATGTTCAGCACAAAATTGCAATCTATTCTCTCCTGCGGCAAAATTGGATCAGCACTCCATTTGCGGCCGTTCAGGAAATCCTTCATGGCAGTTTCCAACGTTTGAAAAACGCGCTTATTCGCAACCTGTATCTTGGGCGATAACACTTGTATACGTGCATTCAGGTCCTGGGCTACAGTTCGGCAGCAAAGAAACATCAGCAAAGTACAAAGCAGCAATTTTTTCATCCGTTTATCAGTTGGGCAACTCTATTGCAAATATCGCGGGCTACCGCTTCCTTGCTTTTCAGGTCGAAAGTAGTTTTCTTAAGCTCACGATCAATAATGGTTATTTTATTGGTATCGCCTGCAAAACCGGCACCCGCGTCATTGAGCGAATTTAGTACAATAAAGTCGAGATTTTTCTTTTGCAGCTTGGTTATCGCGTTCATTTCCTCATCGTTGGTTTCCAAAGCAAAACCAACCAATATTTGTCCTTCGCGCTTAGCCTCGCCAAGAGTTTTTAATATGTCAGTGGTTTTCTTCAATTCTATGCGGAGATCGTCGTCTCTTTTCTTGATCTTTTGAGTGGCAACATCAGCCGGGGTATAATCGGCAACGGCAGCGCTCATAATGCAAGCCTTCGCATCGCCATAAGCGGTTAAGCAGGCCTCTAACATTTGTGCCGCCGAAATAACATTAACCCGTTTTATATTTTGCTGCTTGCTGATTTGCGCAGTAGGACCGGTCACTAAAGTAACTTCGGCCCCCATCAAAGCCAGTTCATCTGCGATAGCAAACCCCATTTTGCCCGACGAATGGTTGCCGATAAACCGTACAGGGTCTATAGCCTCGTAAGTAGGCCCGGCGGTTACCAGTATTTTATGACCGGCTAAAGGGAGTTTTTTTTTTGATTCCGCTTCCAGGAAATCAACAATTTCTTCAGGTTCGGCCATCCGGCCTTCACCATGCAAACCGCTGGCAAGTTCGCCGTTACCGGGCGGAATCATGATGTTATCAAATGATTGCAGCCTGCTTACGTTTTGGCGGGTAGCCTGGTGCAGCCACATATCCAGGTCCATAGCCGGAGCAAAATAAACCGGGCATTTTGCCGAAAGATATACCGCGCTAAGCAGGTTATCGCAAAGGCCGTTAGCCATTTTAGCAATGGTGTTGGCCGTGGCGGGGGCAATAACCATCATATCAGCCCAAAGCCCAAGTTCAACATGGTTGTTCCATTCGCCGGTATCAGCCTTAAAATAATCAACCAGCGCCGGGTTTTTTGAAAGCGTTGAGAGTGTAAGCGGTGTAATAAAGTTGGCGGCATCGGCAGTCATCACCACTTTAACGTTAGCGCCGGCTTTAACCAGCAGCCTAACCAGCAGTGCCGATTTGTAGGCTGCAATACTGCCGCAAACTCCTAAAACAATGTTTTTGTCTTTAAGCATAAGCTCAGATCCGCCAATAGGCGAAAGGATAAATATAGGCTAAAATAGAAAAAACTCCCGATAGGGGAGTTTTTCACGATATAAATAAATTTCCGAAGCTGCTTTTTTAGGAGCCGGGAGACTAAACTTCTTTAGTTGGGTTACGGTAGTATACTTTACCATCTAAAAATTCCTGAACGGCAACTAATGACGGTTTAGGTAATTTTTCGTAGTATTTTGAAATTTCAATTTGCTCACGGTTTTCAAACACTTCTTCAAGGTTATCATTTGATGATGCAAATTCAGAAAGTTTCTGGTGAAGCTCTTCTTTAATGTTGTTCGAGATCTGGTTTGCCCTTTTTGACATAATCACAAGCGACTCATAGATGTTCTCTGTTTTGGTATCCAGCTCGCGTAAATCGCGGGTTACAGTGCTGCTGGCTGCTGCTGGTTTATTACTGTTGTTAGCTGTCATATCTTAATTTAAACTCTTTAATATATCTTAATTAATATGGTATTTTTTGCGGCTGATTTTTTTCAGATGGCGATGTTGTTGTTACGGTATCTTTCTTTAAAAGTTTCTTTGCGGTTTTTTCATTGCTCATTGCTTCGGCAATTAAACGCTGCGCCTGTTTTATGCCCTGCTGGCTGTCTTTTATATATGCCTGAGTTTCGTGCAGGTATTTACTATTCGGATATTTTTCTGCAAACTGGTCGGCATAAGCTATGGCCTGGTTAAAACGGTCTTCCTGTTTGGTTTCAAAGCTATGGTAAGCATACTGATATTGCGCTTTAACAATAAGGTATTCCATTTCTTCGCCATATTTGGTATCAGGATAGTCGCGCAGTGCATTGTTGAACGCAATCACTGCCGATTGATAATCGCTGATGGTTAAATAAAGTTTGGCGTTGGCATAAGCTTTGGTTTCCAGTTTGTCACGCAGGTTCTGGATCAGCTTGCTGGCCTCGGCTACACGGTCGCTTTTGGGATAAAGGTTAATAAACAACTGCAAAGCGTCGATAGCTTTTAACGTATTGTCCTGGTCAAGCGAATATATCGGCGAATCAAGGTAGTAGCAATAAGCAGAGAAAAAGCGGCATTCCTCAGCCCTTGGGCTTGAAGGATAGGTATCGGCGAACGTTTTAAAATGATATCTTGCCGATGTATAATCTTTTTGTTTGTAATACGTAAACGCGTAGTAATAAAAGAGGTCTTCTGCCCCTTCACGGCCACGGTATCGCTCCACCAATACCTCAAATAAACCTAAAGCTTTGTTATAGTCCTTTTTATTATAGTACTTAATAGCTTCCTGGTATTTTTTAGCGTAATCGTTACTGGCTTTTAACTTTTCGTATTTGCTTTTACAACTGCCAAGCGTAATAATTACGATAGCTAAAACACTGGCTAATAACGTTAGTTGCTTTTTAAACATTCTGCAAAGATAGTTAATAATATAAATCAATCAATTTTTATTTAGCCGCTAATATATAACGAGGCTTTGGCTCGGTATCTATATATATAGTGTATTTAACATCTTTTAACTATTGTCGGGTTGGAAGGGTAAGCTTCCTGGATTAATACGATTAAAATGTCCGTTTCTTATATCGTGTATATGTTTTTTTGGGGTTTCATTAACCTGAGGGTTTTAAGGAGGAGAATTATAGTATGAACATTTGATTTGTAGAATAACTATGCATAGCTTAATGTTAATTTTTTGAGTGCAGGTTGAGACCTCGCAGTCTCTTAAGTTAATAGCCTTGGGTGGCAGTTTAACAATAGTGGAATTGAAGGCATATGTTATGAATTGATAAGTTACGCCAGAGGTACAAAAGGTTTGTAGATATCGAATTGATAAAATAATCTTTAGTGTGCCGGAGGTATGCAAGTCATTGTTGGGGGAGTTTCCGGCGGTTGTCTTCCTAAGTATATAGTAGAGTTGCAAATGGATAAGTTATCTATAGTCCCGATGTTGATGAGTCCTGATTTTTGTAAGTGTTAACTGCGGTGCTCAAAACAGCAAGCTGAATGAGGGCGTTGCCTTCGGCCGGGCTATTCGCTCATACGCCTGCAGGCATTACGCTCGTTGGCCGGTACCCGCTGCTATTCCTAACGCTGGTTTTCGAGGCTTGTATAAACTTTTTTGCCTGATGTATAGTATGTTAAGGAAACATTAAGGGAAATAGGTAGAAATAATTTGGAGAAGGCGTAAAAGTGGCTACCTTTGCAGCCCGCAAACGAGGAAGTGAGTTAGCGGGTTAGTACATTAAAAGGATAGAAAAGTAAAGGAAAAAAAAGATTAAAATCTTTTTGTGGGAATGAAAAAAAATCCACACCTTTGCAGCCCGCAAACGAGGAGAAGAAGAGAGAGAAGCGGGTCTGAAACTTTAAAAATAAATAAAAAAAAGTTTTGGAAATAAGAAAAGGTTTTCTACCTTTGCAGACCCAAACGGAAGGGTGCTTGAGAGAGCGAAAGAAGTTGAGGCTGAGCGAGTTCAGTCAATAAAAGAAGGGAGAAAGTTAACGATGGTTAATGAGTAAAACAAAAGAGCCGGAAGCGATTTTCGGGGAAACAAACTGACAAGTTAAGCAATGCGAATTGCGACGACATAATAGCTGATTCGGATGATGAAGCGAGCAAGTTCTTTTAAGAAATGGAAATCATGTAGCGTAACGGGAGGCGAAGTCTAACCAAGGTTAAACAAAGCTGAAGAGTTACAAAAAGAAGAGAGACTGTATAAAGATATATAATACAGATTCTATTAATTAATAATAGGGTCAGTGGTTAAACAAAACATTTTACAATGGAGAGTTTGATCCTGGCTCAGGATGAACGCTAGCGGCAGGCCTAATACATGCAAGTCGGACGGGATTTGGGAGCTTGCTCCTAATGAGAGTGGCGCACGGGTGCGTAACACGTATGTAACCTACCTTGATCAGGGGGATAGCCTCTCGAAAGAGAGATTAAGACCGCATAACATTATGATATGGCATCGTATTATAATCAAATATTTATAGGATCAAGATGGGCATGCGCAACATTAGCTAGTTGGTGTGGTAACGGCATACCAAGGCGACGATGTTTAGGGGATCTGAGAGGATGACCCCCCACACTGGTACTGAGACACGGACCAGACTCCTACGGGAGGCAGCAGTAAGGAATATTGGTCAATGGACGGAAGTCTGAACCAGCCATGCCGCGTGCAGGAAGACGGCCCTACGGGTTGTAAACTGCTTTTGCAGGGGAATAAACCCCGGTTCGTGAACCGGGTTGAATGTACCTTGAGAATAAGGATCGGCTAACTCCGTGCCAGCAGCCGCGGTAATACGGAGGATCCAAGCGTTATCCGGATTTATTGGGTTTAAAGGGTGCGTAGGCGGCTTTTTAAGTCAGGGGTGAAAGACGGTAGCTCAACTATCGCAGTGCCCTTGATACTGAAGAGCTTGAATGTACTTGAGGTAGGCGGAATGTGACAAGTAGCGGTGAAATGCATAGATATGTCACAGAACACCAATTGCGAAGGCAGCTTACTAAAGTATGATTGACGCTGAGGCACGAAAGCGTGGGGATCAAACAGGATTAGATACCCTGGTAGTCCACGCCCTAAACGATGAACACTCGATGTTGGCGATATACGGTCAGCGTCTAAGCGAAAGCGTTAAGTGTTCCACCTGGGGAGTACGCCCGCAAGGGTGAAACTCAAAGGAATTGACGGGGGCCCGCACAAGCGGAGGAGCATGTGGTTTAATTCGATGATACGCGAGGAACCTTACCCGGGCTTGAAAGTTAGTGAATGTGACAGAGACGTCACAGTTCTTCGGAACACGAAACTAGGTGCTGCATGGCTGTCGTCAGCTCGTGCCGTGAGGTGTTGGGTTAAGTCCCGCAACGAGCGCAACCCCTATGTTTAGTTGCCAGCATTTAAGGTGGGGACTCTAAACAGACTGCCTATGCAAATAGAGAGGAAGGAGGGGACGACGTCAAGTCATCATGGCCCTTACGTCCGGGGCTACACACGTGCTACAATGGATGGTACAGAGGGCAGCTACCTGGCAACAGGATGCCAATCTCATAAAGCCATTCACAGTTCGGATCGGGGTCTGCAACTCGACCCCGTGAAGTTGGATTCGCTAGTAATCGCGTATCAGCAATGACGCGGTGAATACGTTCCCGGGCCTTGTACACACCGCCCGTCAAGCCATGGAAGCTGGAAGTGCCTGAAGTGCGTAACCGCAAGGAGCGTCCTAGGGTAAAGTCGGTAACTGGGGCTAAGTCGTAACAAGGTAGCCGTACCGGAAGGTGTGGCTGGAATACCTCCTTTCTGGAGCAGTATCTCTGAGTAATTCGGAACTGTTACCTACATGATATTTCTTAAAACACAAAAAAAAGACAAAAGGAAACCCAGAAGATGAAGCCATCTGTGGAATGTGTAAACGAAAGTAAGCACAGGACAAGTGGCAGTAAGCAGTGGCAGCAGCAGTAGGCAGAAAAGTCCTGCAAACTGCAACTGATAACTGCAACTAAAAACAAATAGTCCTGTAGCTCAGCTTGGTTAGAGCACTACACTGATAATGTAGGGGTCAGCAGTTCAAATCTGCTCGGGACTACAACAAGGCAATTAGCGAGTTAAGGAATTAGTGAGTTAGTGAATTGAAAAGCAATCACTAATTCAATAAATCACCAAATCACTAATTAATTTATCCTTCGGGGGATTAGCTCAGCTGGCTAGAGCACCTGCCTTGCACGCAGGGGGTCAACGGTTCGAATCCGTTATTCTCCACCAAGTATTCTACAGTAACTATAATATAGGTTACGCTACAGATGAAAACTAACGTTCTTTGACATATTGGAAGAAGTAATTGAAAACAAGAGAAAACAACAGATAGGAAGTTGTTTGATTGAGAACCAAGATTACAAGAATAAAGAAACAAGAGTAATCTTGCTTCCTGACTCCTGAACTCTTGACTCTGTCGAACGACGGACTAAAATAAAGACATACCTTGCGGCGCAAAAGGCGCAAGAGTAGAAGAAAGTAAGAAAGGGTACACGGGGGATGCCTTGGCTCTCAGAGGCGAAGAAGGACGTGATAAGCTGCGATAAGCTGCGGGGATTAGCAAATATGAATTGATCCGCAGATTTCCGAATGGGGAAACCTAGTTATTTGAAGAATAACTGCATAAATGCGCTAACCTGCCGAACTGAAACATCTAAGTAAGCAGAGGAAGAGAAAACAATAGTGATTTCCAGAGTAGTGGCGAGCGAAATGGAAGAAGCCCAAACCTGTTATGTTACGGCATAGCAGGGGTTGTAGGACCACAACATGAATATTAAATAGAACCGGAAGGGGGTGGGAAACCCTGCCATAGAGCATGAGAGCTGCGTACGGGTAATAGATAATAGGATAGTGGTATCCTGAGTACCGCGAGGTCGGAGACGCCTTGTGGGAATTTGCCGGCACCATCCGGTAAGGCTAAATACTCCTGAGAGACCGATAGTGAACCAGTACCGTGAGGGAAAGGTGAAAAGAACCCCGAACAGGGGAGTGAAATAGAACCTGAAACCGTGTACTTACAAGCGGTCGGAGCCTGGTAACGGGTGACGGCGTGCCTTTTGCATAATGAGCCTACGAGTTACTCTTCCCTGGCAAGGTTAAGTGTTTAAGACACGGATCCGAAGCGAAAGCGAGTCTGAAAAGGGCGTATAGTCAGGGGAGGTAGACGCGAAACCTTGTGATCTACCCATGGGCAGGTTGAAGGTGCCGTAACAGGTACTGGAGGACCGAACCGATAAACGTTGAAAAGTTTCCGGATGACTTGTGGGTAGGGGTGAAAGGCTAATCAAACTGGGAAATAGCTCGTACTCCCCGAAATGTTTTTAGGAACAGCCTGGCGGTTGAGTTATAAAGAGGTAGAGCTACTAATTGGGTGCGGGGGAGTCAAATCCTACCAAATCCAGATAAACTCCGAATGCTTTATAATATACGCTGGAGTGAGGCTATGGGTGCTAAGGTCCATGGCCGAGAGGGAAAGAACCCAGACCATCAGCTAAGGTCCCTAAATTATTGCTAAGTTGAACTAACGAGGTCCGATTGCACAGACAGCTAGGATGTTGGCTTGGAAGCAGCCATTCATTTAAAGAGTGCGTAACAGCTCACTAGTCGAGCGATCGGGCATGGATAATAAACGGGCATCAAGCAGTATACCGAAGCTATGGATTCACAGTAATGTGACTGGTAGGGGAGCATTCTATTTGTCGGAGAAGCAGGAAGGTAACTGACTGTGGAGGGAATAGAAAAGCAAATGTAGGCATAAGTAACGATAAGGCGGGAGAGAAACCCGCCCACCGAAAGACTAAGGTTTCCTGATCAACGCTAATCGGATCAGGGTTAGTCGGGGCCTAAGGTGAAGCCGACAGGCGTAGCCGATGGACAACTGGTTAATATTCCAGTACTTTTTATTACTGCGATGCGGTGACGGAGTAGTGACACTGACGCGAACTGACGGAATAGTTCGTTAAAGGCTGTAGGTATAGAGTTTGTAGTTAAGTACGCAGACTTTGCTGAAAGCTGATAGTACACCGAATCTTCGGACAAGGTGATAGTTCAGGTAATCAGACTTCCAAGAAAACCCGCTAAGCTTCAGGTAATAAAAACCCGTACCGTAAACCGACACAGGTAGTCGAGGAGAGAATCCTAAGGTGCTCGAGTGAATCATGGCTAAGGAACTCGGCAAAATGGCCCTGTAACTTCGGGAGAAGGGGCGCTGGCAGCAATGTCAGCCGCAGTGAAAAGGCCCAGGCGACTGTTTAACAAAAACACATGGCTATGCAAAATCGCAAGATGACGTATATGGCCTGACACCTGCCCGGTGCTGGAAGGTTAAGAGGGGATGTTAGTCGCAAGGCGAAGCATTGAATCGAAGCCCCAGTAAACGGCGGCCGTAACTATAACGGTCCTAAGGTAGCGAAATTCCTTGTCGGGTAAGTTCCGACCTGCACGAATGGTGTAACGATCTGGGCGCTGTCTCAGCCATGAGCTCGGTGAAATTGTGGTATCGGTGAAGACGCCGGTTACCCGCAACGGGACGGAAAGACCCCATGCACCTTCACTATAGCTTAACATTGATATCGGATACAGGATGTGTAGGATAGGTGGGAGACTGTGATCCGGCTTCGCTAGGAGTCGGTTAGTCAACGTTGAAATACCACCCTTTCTGTATTTGGTGTCTAACTCTACAAAGTGGAGAACATTGTTTGGCGGGTAGTTTGACTGGGGTGGTCGCCTCCAAAAAGGTAACGGAGGCTTTCAAAGGTAAGCTCAGTACGCTTGGTAACCGTACGCGGAGTGCAATAGCATAAGCTTGCTTGACAGTGAGACAGACAAGTCGAGCTGGGTCGAAAGACGGATATAGTGATCCGGTGGTTCTGCATGGAAGGGCCATCGCTCAAAGGATAAAAGGTACGCTGGGGATAACAGGCTGATCTCCCCCAAGAGCTCATATCGACGGGGAGGTTTGGCACCTCGATGTCGGCTCGTCACATCCTGGGGCTGGAGAAGGTCCCAAGGGTTGAGCTGTTCGCTCATTAAAGTGGCACGCGAGCTGGGTTCAGAACGTCGCGAGACAGTTCGGTCCCTATCTGTTGTGGGCGCAGGAAGTTTGAGTGGGGCTGACCTTAGTACGAGAGGACCGGGTTGGACTAACCTCTGGTGAATCTGTTATGCCGCCAGGTGTACTGCAGAGTAGCTACGTTGGGAATAGATAAGCGCTGAAAGCATCTAAGTGCGAAACTAGCCACAAGATGAGACTTCCATTGAGGGTCGTAGGAGACTACTACGTTGATAGGTTACAGGTATAAAGGTGGTGACATCATAGCCGAGTAATACTAATTGCCCGAAGCTTTCTTCAGATAGAAAAAAGGGTTGATAGTAATTGGATCATAGTTCATAGTAATATGGAGCGATGAACCATGAACTATCAACCACAAACAAACAACAATGCTGTTGTTTTCTCTACATTCAATTCCTTCTTTCAATAATATGTCATTTATGAGGCTGAAAGGCCAAAGGATAAAGGCGAAAGGTAAGAAACCTTTAACCTTTTACCTTTAAGCTTTCACCTTAATAAAAAGAAATTCAGGTGCCTATATCGGCGGTGTCTACCTCTTCCCATTCCGAACAGAGAAGTCAAGCCCGCCAGAGCCGATGGTACTGCGGTAAAACGTGGGAGAGTAGGTCGGTGCCACCCTTTATCACCTTCAATGGTGCTACATCGCAAAAGCCTTAGTTAATTACTAAGGCTTTTTTGCGTTTAAAGGACTTTTTCATAAGCCTATCGTACTTTCCATAGCGCGCTTCAGCGGCAACAAAAAATACAAGTTAATACACATACTTTTTATTGTGGTAATAATAACTTACGATGATTTTTTTATGTTTGCGCTTCCAAAAATAGCCCCATGGAATTTGAAAAATTAGCAGCCCAAATTAAAGCAGAAATAGCAAAACTGGATACCACGCCCGAGCTTGATAAAATCAACAGGGCTTTTGACGAGAAGATCCGCAAGGTGGAGGAAGCCCGCCGTGAGAAGCTGGCTACCGTGCCCGACAACGCCGTAGAACGCAAAAAACTCATCGCCGCGCTTGAAGCCCTTGGCGAAAAATATGTTGAACCGGCTAAGAAGAAAAGCAGGGAATAAGGGATTGGTTTTGTAGAAGAACTTAAAAGGTCTGCCAGGTTTGGCGGGCCTTTTTTGTTTGTTGGGGTGTCTGGTTGTGGGAGGCAATGATGGTTTCGGAGCATTAGCACTTACTTGTATTGTACTGTTCAATTTTTGAAAGTGTAAACACCTGGTGTTTTATAGTAAAAATGAACGCCTGATAATCAGTGTGTTATAAATTGGTAAGTCTGTTCAAAATCACGATTTGAACAAATTGTATTTGATAATCAGTTGTTTATGTAAATTGGTTTTTTAACGTTGAACACCCGGTTTTTAAAAATTGAACACTAACAAAATGCTGTCACCATTGGGGGGCTTTTTAGTGGGTAAATTTGAGTGCCTTTCATGATTGCCGGCGGGTTGGCGGCAAATAACGATGGATGTTTCGGGCTTTTGAGCTGCCGGACGGCGCGACAAATTATGGACCATACTGCAGAAAAACCCCTGGTTATTCAAATGATTCAAAATGAGGTGCGGGAAGCGGCGGCTAAGCTTGGGCGAAAGGGAGAGGTGATGATCTCCGACCCGGATGCGGTGGTTGAGTTGTTTGATATTTACCCGGCCAATGAGTGGATGGCCATGGAAACTGGACACGAAACGCCGCAAATGCTGTTTGGTAACTTCTGGCTGGAGGGCGAGCTGTGCATCCTGTTTGCCGATACCAATATGGGCAAAAGCCTGCTGGCGGTGCAGCTGGCCGACAGCATTACCCGGGGCGAACCCATTGCTCCCTTTACGCTTGGGGCCGAGGCCTCGCCGGTGTTGTATATTGATTTTGAACTTACGGGCAAGCAGTTTGAACAACGCTATACAGACGGTCAAAACCGTTACCAGTTTGCCACCGAGTTTTACCGCGGCGAATACAACCAGTTTAACCGTGCAAGCTCGCATTATCAAAAGCTGGACAGGTATGTGATTGAAGCTTTAACGCGGGGCATTAAGCGTACCGATGCCCGGGTGCTCATCATTGATAATATTACCTGCCTGCGCAACGGAACCGAGAGCGCCGGGGCTGCCCTGTTGCTGATGAAGGAACTGAAAAAGCTTAAAACCCGCCATGGCGTGAGTATCCTGGTATTGGCCCATACGCCTAAGCGTAACCCGCGGCTGCCGCTGAGCCGCAATGATTTGCAGGGGAGTAAAATGCTCATCAATTTTTGTGACAGCGCTTTTGCCATGGGCGAAAGCCACTTGATGCCCGGCCAGCGGTATTTAAAGCAAATTAAGCAGCGCAGCACTGCCGAAACTTATGGTGCCGACAATATATGCCTTGCCCAACTGGAGCGGCATCAGGGCTTTTTAAAGTTTGTTTTTACAGGCCATGACTGCGAGAAAAACCACCTGCGCGATGCCTCCAGGCAAGAACGCGAACGCATGCACCGGGAGGCTAAAAAATTAAGCGATGAAGGTTTAAGCCAGCGGCAGGTAGCAGAGCGGCTCGGGATGAGTGTGGGAAGTGTGAATAGGATGCTGAATAGCCGGCTGTAAACCTCCAGGTATGTATTAAGCTGGCGTACGCGTGTAGCGTGTGTCTTATCGGTTGTGTGATGATTCAGAGTTAGTATGCGAAGCACACGCGACACGCTTGCGCCAGCGAAGAGCCGGTTTGCTTAATTTACCTTGTCAGAGCAAGGGGAATTTCCTAATATTGATAATCTAAACTCAAATATATGTCCAAAAGTCGTAGCAATTCTGAAGTTGCTAAAAACGCACCCGAAATATCTCCAGAATTAAAAAAATGCTTTATAGTGACCCCAATCGGAGAACCTAACTCGGAAATTAATCAAAAAGCCTTTGGATTAATAAATGCCGTAATGCGACCCGCATTAGAGCTATTTTCTTATCAACCCATTGCGGCAAGCGATATTTCAACACCTGGTTCCATAAATAAACAAATAATAATCAGATTATACGAGGATGACTTAGTAATAGCTAATCTGACGGGCTTAAATCCTAATGTAATGTACGAACTTGCTGTTCGTCACGCAATAAGGAAACCGGTTATTATCATGGCTGAAAAAGGCACCAAACTACCTTTTGATTTGATAGATCAACGCTGTATCTTTTACGAAGATAGTTTGTATGGCGTTGAAAAAGCTAAAGAAACATTGTGTAACTTTTTGGGAGAAGTGTTGAAAGACTCGGATATTAATAATCCAATTTATGACAGCATTCAAGAACAACAAGTAATTAAGAAAATTGACATTAAAGACGATTTTAATAGCTATATTATTTCACGATTTGATAAACTTGAAAGGTTCATCGTTGAATCGCAATCTAATCGTAGCCCCAAATCTTTCTTTAATAATATTACTCGACCTTTTATCCGTATAGCAGTAAAGACTGGTGATGAGGACTCTGAAACAACAAAAGAAAAGATTTCAAAATTAAGTAACATGTATTTACCATATATAGAAGGTGTGACCAGTCCTACGAATGGGGAATTTTCGATTGTGTTAAACTCCAATAGACCCGTTGGGATTCTCGAGTCTATAAAGTCTCTTTTGCAAGAATTTAACTATGAATCTGACATACGTCGGATAATCATGGACTAATTATCATCATATGATCGGCGCGAGTATTCAGCTTAGGACAGAACGATGAGTACTTATGAAATATCAAATTGCAGTACCGCCAAGATTTTGCCTATGCTAACACCCACTCCTATCGGTTGGATAGTACATGTTAATTTAAAAAAAAGACATCTACGCTTGCGTACGCGCGTCGCGTGTGCTTAATATGCCAAGTATGTGACGGAATTTGACAGGATTCTTTTATTGTTGAATTGGTATTGGGGGAATAAGAGATTGCAAGTTTGGGGATGAGGTAACTTAGCAGTCGAGGCACAGGCTGTACTCATGGGCCAGTAAAGGGCTTAATAGAACTGATTAGGTAATTATTCACCAGTATAGATAATGTCAAAATAATATTTGTTTTTATTTAATTTATATATATAATTACGTGCTTATCACATAGTTTATGGAAAATGAAGGTTTAGCATTTCAGCCCCCAAACGATTTTTCAATAAAAGTTTATCCGACAAAGGAGCTTTTTATAACAATGCTCGTTAAGGATATCACTATTAGGGACGCTATTGGCGATTTGGTGGATAACTCTGTCGATGCCATTAAAAAAAATTCCGGTAATCCAAGTTCTCTTTCAAACTTCGAAATTCATATTGAGGCGAGTCAGAAATATTTTTCGATATCAGACAACGGAGGTGGTTTAGAAGTTAAAGTTGCGAAAGAATCGGCTTTTTGTTTTGGCAAACCTAAAAATTATGTTCAAGGAGTTCACACGATAGGCCAGTTTGGAATTGGAATGAAAAGGGCTTTTTTTAAATTAGGTAATTATGTCGATATCCATTCAGATGCATTAACGTCGTCCTTTGAAATGCATATAGATGTAGATATATGGAGAGAGAAAGAGGAATGGGATTTTACATTTGACAAATTTCAAGAACATATCAGTAATCCGATCGAGAAAACAAGGACATTAATTAGCGTATCTAAGTTAAATTCAGATGTTCAAGATCAATTTAATGATAAGCAATTCATGATAGATCTTAAAAATGAAATTGCTTTGGAACATATGTACTCGATTAATAGAGGCCTAAATATTTTTATTAATAATGAAAAGTTGGTCTCAAAAAATATTACATTAATCTATGACGAAGAAAAAGGTATAGTACCGGCATATTGGAAACATAGTTTTAAGAATACTCTGCAAGCAGAGATTTTAGCGGGTATATCTGATGATATTAATAAAGAGGGAGGCTGGTATGTTTTCTGTAACGAGAGGTTAATACTTGGACCCGATACTTCTGAAAAAACTGGCTGGACCGGAGCTAATGGCAACGAACTTCCGAAATATCATGATCAATATTTCCGATTTCGTGGATATGTATTTTTTAATGCAGATGACTCTTCTCTCTTGCCATGGAATACGACTAAAAATGGCATGAATATGGACTCTCCCGATTTTTTATATGTGAGAAATCAGATGATTATTATCGGCAAGCAGGTTAAAAAGATCATGGATGACATGAAAAAGGAAAGAGAGCGAGGAAACCCTGAATCGAAGCAGAATTTAAATAATGTGGTTAAAAGAGCCGCTGTAGTCCCAGTTGTTAAAGTGATGTCTAACAAGCAAAGTCTCCCAACTGTATATAAATATCCCGAAACTATTATTTCACCAGCTCCAAAAGCAAAAAAGGGGACTAAAATAACATTTTATAAACCAGACCCAATAGTACAGAAGGCAAAAAAGTATTTCGAAACAGATGACAAAGACGTTGCTGGAGAGTTAGCCTTTGATTATTTTTTTGAAAATGAAATAGAATAAGGTTTTATGGGCAAACAGATAAGCAGACCAAATTTTGAATCAATAAATTATACAATACGACCGGGTAAGAGTGTTGAACGTAAAATGCTTTGTGAAGCTTTTGCTCGTCTGTCGATTTTGGATAATATTAAAGACTATATCTATATTGGCTTTGGATCTACCTATTTTACAGATTTTAATTTGTTTCATAAAACATTAGGTATTTCAAAGCTAATAAGCATTGAGAAGGAGACAGACTTTGAAGATCGAATTAATTTTAATAAGCCTTATTCGTGCATTGATGTGAAATTCGGCGCGTCATCTGAAGTACTGCCAAGATTACCATGGAAAGATTGGACCCAAAAATCCATCATCTGGTTGGATTACACCCAACCGTTAATGAACTACATGTTAGGTGATATAAGAACGGTAATTTCTGAAGCAAAGCCTGGGAGCTTGGTTTTAATTTCAGTAAACATAAACCAAGATAAAAGGGATAGTAATGAAAATAAAGAAGGCGATAACGGTTTAACGAATAAACAATTAAGAATTAAGTATCTTGAAGATAGAGTAGGAAAAGAACATATTCCTCAGTATGCATATGGACTTAACTTAAACGTGGAAAATAATAAAAAGGTCATTCGTGAAATTATAAATAACATGATTGATTCTTCGCTTCTTTTAAGAAATGTGGATTGTGATGAGGAAGAAAAATTATCATACCTTCAGCTTTTTAATATTCACTATAAGGATGGTGCTGAAATGCTAACCGTAGGAGGAATTATTCATAATTCAACTCAAATGCAAAAAATAAATGAGATGAATTTTTCCAATCTTGAGTTTATAAGTTTTGATGATAAGTGTTTCAATATAGTTGTACCTAATCTTACTTTGAGAGAGGTTCATGCTTTGGATATGTTTCTTCCTTCAGTGGATAAAAAGTCTATTGAGTTACCCCTTTTTGAAGAAGACATAAAAAATTATTCTAAAATATATAGATATTTTCCAAATTTTACAGAAGCTAATTTATAACTACAGTAGATAATTTGCATATTGGATTTTAACGCCACGATTTTTTACCTTTGCGCTCCAAAATGGTAAAAAAGTATACAGTAATTGATCTATTCGCAGGAGCAGGCGGATTTGGCTTGGGGTTTTCAATGGCTTCTTTTAACTTGCTTTTGTCTTTAGAAAAAGATAAATGGGCGGTAGACACTTTAAGACATAACAATCCTGACCACTTAGTGATCCAAGATGATATAAGATCTTATAAGACTAACAATGAAATTTTAAATATCGTCAAATCTCCGCCTGATGTAATCATCGGAGGACCTCCCTGCCAAGGATTTAGTCTTGCCGGTCCATCAAAGGATCCAAAAGACCCTCGAAATTCACTATTTAGATATTTTGCCCGTTGGGTTAGTGTAATTCAACCCAAAGTCTTCGTTATGGAGAACGTTACAGGGTTACTGCATAGAAAAAATGCTAATGGCGATAAAGTATTAGATATAATACAAGCCGATTTCAGAAGTAAAGGTTATCATACTGAAGTCTGGCAACTCAACGCGGCTAACTACGGTGTTCCTCAATTGAGAAACCGTATTTTTATCGTAGGGAATTTATTTAATAAAAAGATTGGGGCTCCTCCACAAAGCCATTACACCACAGCCCCCATTAATGTTAACAATTTATTACCGGCAGTTACTGTTTGGGATGCAATTAGCGATTTGCCCAAAATTGAAGCAGGAGAAGGTATAGAATATATGCCTTACACTGAAAATTCAATAAGTACTTATCAGGAATGGGCAAGGCTAAATTCAGAATTGGTATCCAATCATGTTGCTATGAAACATACCAAAAGACTCATCAATAGATTTAAATCTATACAGGAGGGAACTGATAGAGATGAATTACCTGAAGAATTAAAAGTTCGTAAAAGAAATGGAAATGGGAAAATTTCAGAAATAAGTTATCAATCAAACTATAGACATTTAAAGCCTCAAGCAATTTCTTACACAATACCGGCATCCTTCTACTCAAATTTTATCCATCCAACGATTCCAAGAAATTTAACATCGAGAGAAGCTGCAAGGATTCAATCATTTCCTGATAACTACGTTTTTCAAGGTAAGCGAACGATGATTTCAAGCAAGCTTTTGAAGAAATTAGGAAAGGAAGACCTCGATCATCTTTCTCAATACAATCAAATTGGAAATGCTGTTCCTCCATTGTTGTCAAAAGCTATCGCAACCCATATTAGAGCATTTTTAAATGTAAACACATAATCCATTTTTGCTTCTTGCAACCTATACTTAGCCCACCAACTCCAAGCTACCTCCGCTGCTGCAAGCAAAACCTGTACATAGCAACTGACCACAAGGCACAGCATTGCGGTAGCAAAAAATCCTGCAATTATATCCGCGCCTTCCGGGCTTTGCGCCCCCGGCCGCGTTAGATTCTGTGTTGATATGCAAAAGTTATTTTTTATTTTTGAGTCTTAGGCAGCTTTATGTTAGCCTGTTTAGGGCAGTCCTTCAATTGAAGCGACTGCTCTAACTATTTTCGGATATGTGTGCATTCTGTTGAAGGTAGTCTTTTTCGAATGGTTTGTTGGTTTTGTATATAGTGTATACCATCTCCAATAATTTTCTTTGTACTGCTACAGTAGCTTTCATTTTCACGCTATTTCGGGATACGATCCGGACAAATATAGCTTTATATCTTTCTGAATGTCTTATGGCCGCTAATGCAGGTAAGTGCATGGCTTTTCGTAAATGCTTGTTCCCCCTTTTAGATATCTTGGGTTTGCCCTTAACGGATGAGCCGGATTCTTTTTCCCTGACATCCAGCCCGGCGTAACTGGTCAGCTGCTTTTTACTCCTGATCAGCTCAAAGCCGTTTGTTTCGGCTATGATCACAGTGGCCGTTAATAAGCCGACTCCAGGAATAGTGGTAATGGTAGCCAGTGTTTGTTTTAAATGTTTGTCCTGTGCTACAGCTGTTCTAATCTCAGTAAGTATTTCTTTAAGTTGTTCACCAATCATCTTTATCCTGTCCATCATTCTGCGGATAGTATCTTCCCCCGGAAAAGCTTCGGACTGTTCAGCATGTAGCTGGTTCTTGATCATGGTTCTTTCTGCAATAAGTTGTTCTCTTTCACGGGTTATCTGCCGCAGGGTCCTGAACACCCTTTTGGGTTGTACCCAGTTATCCAGTTTCTTTTCAAGTCCGAACATGGCTATGGCAAAAGACATTGATTTATCGGTAATTGTTTTGATCTCCAGTGTCTTGAAGAAGTTTGAGATCTTGTTGGGCATGACAATACTTACAGCATACCCTTTGCCGGCCAGATAATAAGCAAGGCGCTCGTGGTATACACCTGTGGCCTCCATTACATATCTTAATGGATATTGGGGGATGCTTTGCTTGTTTATCCATACTTCCAGGTTTGCAAATCCTTTTTCATTGTTTGGAAAAATCTTGTTCGCATAAACTGTTATAACTGCCTGCTCATCCATCTTGCCGATAGAAACCACCAGCTCTTTTTGAGCCACATCAATACCTACTACTTGTTTTAATAATCTGCTTGCCATTGATCAAAGTTTTTAACTGTTATAAGTGAAAACCTTTCTTCGTTTTTCCTCCTGTTGGTTATCCTGGATATACTGCCTGGTCGTATTCCTTACATTCTGTTCAAACTCAAAAAAGTAAAGGAGTGAGGCTATATCTAACGCTCAACATGCTCAAGGCTGTTTGGGATTGCTGTGCTCTCACTCTTTTCACTCATAAAATCATTACAATAATATTAGATGTAAACATAGGAGGGATTGCAGCGGAAAACCCACAGCCTTGCTCAGGCCTTGGCGAAGGGGCAAGGCGAGGATTTGCAGCGTAAAGCCCGGGCCGCAGGCAACGCCATTATTTGATTTCGGAATTGGGATTTTCGATTTCGGATTTAAGGCATTAAGAGACAGCTGTTATGCTGAGTGTTTAAATCCGTGGCTCTGAAGGTGAAATGATATCTCCACCACGTCATTGCTGAGTTACGAAGCAAACCCCAGCAGGCAGATAAAAGACTTTATTCTATAAACTTACATCGTCGCGCTCCTGGCCGCGCGGGGCCAGTTACGTTTTTCGCTATTGTTCATTTTTTAAGGTGCTCAAGAAGGCTCCGCCGTTTGTCGCCACAAAAGTAACCAAAAAGGCTTGCAGCAGAGAGGCTTCTTTGCGCGCAACCTGGCCCCATAGCCATCGGCGCGGCCTTTACCCTGCAAAACGAACAGAACCACGGGCTGCAATTATTTTGCCCCGATTCGCACGCTATGCCTCCGCTTCTGCAAAAACTTGCTATGCCCCTGCAGCCGCACCGCCCAGCATCGTTCTGCTCGTTTTCACCCGAAGCTGATCTGCTGCGAAAAAACACATTTTTTATCTTGTCATGGGTAGCTTGTCGAAACATAGTGGGTAGGGCCTCTGCGCGCGACCCTTCGACAAGCTCAGGCTGACAGGCCTTTGCACTCAGGTTGACAACATTAAAACGGGTGTCATGCTGAGGTTCTCGAAGCATGGTGGGTGAGGCCTCTGCGCGCGACCCTTCGACAAGCTCAGGGTGACATGCCTTTGCACTCAGGTTGACAACATTAAAACGGGTGTCATGCTGAGGTTCTCGAAGCATGGTGGGTTAGGCCTCTGCGCACGAACCTTCGACAAGCTCAGGCTGACAGGCCTTTGCACTCAGGTTGACAACATTAAAACGGGTGTCATGCTGAGGTTCTCGAAGCATGGTGGGTTAGGCCTCTGCACGCGACCCTTCGACAGGCTCAGGGTGACAGGCCGCTATCACTGCAACTGCCACTGCTACTGCCACTAAAAAACTAACTGCAAACTGCCCACCAAAAACTGCCCACTGATTACTGCAACGTCACAACCTTATACAAAATCCAACCGTCGGTTTCGTAGGCGCGTTTATAGTTTACACCACTGTTGAGGCGGCGGATTTCGGGGATGTACCTGTCGCTGAGCTGGGTGTAGCCGGTGAAGGGGTTTTTGGGGGTGGCTATCAGGATATAGTCGTCGTATTTGTATGGGGTTTCAATGGCCGACAGAAACGAGTTGAGCTGGTAGGGCAGGGTTAGTTTTTTGATATTGTTGGTAAAGGCCACAATGGGGTATGATACGGCATCGTCCATGAGGATGTGCGTACCATTGGGCAGGCTATTGATATAGGCTGCTATTTCTTTGCTTTCGTTTTGATCGGTATTAGGTTCCAGCCGGCTAAGGGTGGTGATGAAGCGGCGCTCGTCGGTAATGAGCGAGTTGGTTAAAAAGGTGTAGCCGGTATACAGCTGCAGTACCATTACAAAGGCCAGGCCCAGTTTAAGGGGCAGCATATTTTTAATGGTACGCACCTTAAATATGATACACAGCAGCGCCACAAATAAAAATATAAGGTAGTACTGGTAGGTGAGGAACAGCTTATCGTACTTAATGTGCAAAAACTCAACAAAGGCAAACAGGGTGAGCACGGTTAGCACATGATAAGTGCTTTCGCGCAGCAGGTACAGGCCAAACAGTATCAGCGGACAAAAATATATCACCCTTAATGATACCAGGATGCTGAGTTCGGGCAGCTGGTAGTTTACGGCAGTGGCGGCGGTGTCATAATTCAGCTTGTCGACCAGTACGTTCCAGGTGGCCAGGGGGCTTTCCATAAAGTAGTTATAGTCGCTGGCGTGGGTTTGGTTAAGCAGTTTATAGCAAACCAGCGATACCACGGGCAGGATAAACAGGATCACGTAAATGGCAAAAGTTTTATTGATAAGCTTACGCCTTAACGACGGACTGTTAAAGCTCATGAACAGCCTGAAAATGGATTCCTTTTCGCCCAGGTTAAGGCTGGCCAGCGTGATAGACAGTACCAGCGGAATAAAGAACAGCGTAAGCCAGATAAAGCGGTAATCGCAAAAAATGAGCAATACCAAACACATGCTGGCTATGGATACGTGGAACGTGGTGTTTGAGCGGTAAAACTTAAGCAGGTTAAGGAAAAACAGGTACACGAAGATCACTACCAGGTAAATGGCTTTGCCCGAGCAGGCCATGTAAATGATACCGGGATGCAGCAAAAATAGCAGGGCTACCATGATGAGGTAAAAATCGTCCTTCACCCTGATAACAAACGAGCGCGAAATAAGATAAAAGAAGCCTGCCGTACCCAGCGCCGATGCGATGACCGGGGCGAGGTAACTGTTTACCCACGAAAATATAAGCGAGGAGTAAAAGGGCAGCAGCGGGGCGGTTAGGCCCATTACTTTAAGGCGGTTGCCCAACCCCTCAAACACGATCTTTGTTTTTTCGACATAAAAAAGGCTTTCCTGGTTATAATAGCCTAAGTGGTTAAGGTATACGCCGATAACCAGGTACCAGGCGGCCAGCACCAGGGTAAATATAAACAGGTATGTACTTTTGGCAATTTTCATTTAATAACGTTTGTGGGGTTATTAACCTTACTTAAACCGTGGTTGGTTTTTTCCCAGTAAAACGGATTGGTGATAAGCTGGTACAGGCCCATATAGGCCGCTACCGAGTGCATGAGCCAGTAAACCGGGTTGGCAATGGCAAACAATATGAGCTCGAAATAGCGGCGTTTAAATACGGCCATCATGTTGATATAGATCATGAGGATATTACCCACCATGAGGTTAAATATCGACATGAACAGCACCCAGTCCGGAAACAAATTGCGGATGGTTGAAAAATCAAATATGAGGTAACAGATAAAGATGATGAGCAGCACCGGGTAAATTAAAAAGGTGGCAGATGTGGCGCCGATGAAAAAGTTAAAACCCAGGAAACCGCGAAAGCCTATTTTACGGATGAGGGCCGGCGGGTTGCGCATGTGCACCAGGTAGGTTTGCATGTAGCCCTTGATCCAGCGCGAGCGCTGACGGATCCAGTTCCAGAAGTTGTTATTAGCTTCCTCGTACGTGGTGGAGTTTACTATGGCCACCTTATAGCCTTTGGCATAGGCGCGTACGCCAAGGTCGGCATCTTCGGTTACGTTAAAGGGGTCCCAGGCGCCAAGCTCAATCAGCGCGTCCATTTTAAAGTGATTGCTGGTGCCGCCCAGCGGGATGGGGATATCCAGCGTATCCAAACCGGGCAGCATATAATCAAACCAGTACGAATACTCGAGGGTGAACATCCGGGTGAGGAAGTTTTCGTTGCGGTTAAAGTAGTTTAAGGCGCTTTGGATGCAGATATAGTTTTCGGGCAGCTTATGAAACAGGGCCACCACTTTTTTAAGCTGATCGGTATCGGGGATATCCTCGGCATCATAAATGGTGAGGTATTGGCCCCTCGAAAAATGCAGACCGTAGTTACACGCTTTGGGCTTGGTTTTAGGCATGTGGAAAGGCACCACAATAACTTCAAACACAGCGGGGAAATCGAGGTTTTTTACGGCGTTTAATGTTTTATCATCATCTTCTTCAATAAGCAGCTTGATATCCAGCTGCTCGCGCGGATAGTCGAGGCTTTGCAGGTTCCAGATGAGTTTTTTGATCAGCTTATCTTCCTTGTAAACGGGCAGCAGGATGGTGTAAACAGGCAGCTCCTCGTTTACGATAGCGCGCAGATCATTTTTGGTGACGGCCTGGTGCAGCTCAAACCGGGAGCCTACCAGCGCCAAAAACAGTTTGAAGATGATAGCTATCAGGAAAAACGAACTGATGATTAAGTTAATGGTGATGGATACGTTTTTGAAGTTGAGGAACAGGCCGATGGCGGTAATACCCCACAAGGCAAAAATGAAAACAAGCTGTGATGTGGTGAACGTTGTTGAGGCCGAGCTTTTTGGGTCGCGCTTAAGGAGCTCGAAAACGGATGCCTTCACATATTTTTGCCCGGTAAGCTTGTGGCTTAGCCAGGTGATCTCCAAATCGGATGCTACGATAACTTCGGGTTCCATGTCATAGGTAAACCTTACAAAATCAAGGAAGAGTTCATTGCCGGGGTCGGCCATAACGGTAACCACCTTATTGTTTTCGATGCGGAGAGGGAGGCCCAGCTGGTCGTTGGCAAATTTAAGGTCAACCTGGTCGAGGATTTTCTGGTCGAAGGCTTCCTGGCGGATTTCGGCAAAGTGGTAGCCCGCGTTGCCTAAGGCGCGTTCATAGTTTTTGCGGGAAACATAGCCGAAGTTAAGGGCTATTTTGAGGTATGACATACCCGATCTTTCCGAAAAAGCATGGATCTTTTCCTGGTCGGCCGGCGAAATAAATCCGTGGGCAACCAAAATTTCAGGAACAGAAATACTCAATGTATCCATATTAGGTGTTTTATAACCTCACCCCCCGCCCTCTCCAAAGGAGAGGGAGCTTTTTTTAAGCCTTCTCCTTTCGAGAGGGCAGGCGGTTTGTCATTGTATTTATGATGATGCCTTAGCGTCATTTTCTTAAAACCCTCTCCTTTGGAGAGGGCAGGGTGAGGTACTAATCGTTAAACAGATCCTGCGATTTTTGAACTTTTGACCGCACATACAGGAACGAAAGCAGGATCAGGATCAGGATGCCCAGCAAAATGTACAGGTTATAGCTGTCCCAGAAACGGGTAAGGCCGCTCTTGGTATCGATGTATTCCAGGTTTTCGCTGGATTTGTTGATGTTGAACAGGTACTTGTTGGAGTTAACATCCGAGATACAAACGTTGCTCGACAGGGTTGAAAGCTGCTCGGTAATGGATTTGGATACCGCCAAAAAAGCTTCAGAAACATGCGTGCCGGTAGCGGTAAGCACCAGGGTAGCATTGTTGCTTACGCCGTAAAAGATTTGCGCCAGGCCGTTTGATACCGTATCCGAAAGCGCGTAAACCGGTTTATTATTATCGGTGTTGTACAGCCTGAAGTTCCTGTCGAACTGGATAGGGGCATCGCGAAACTCCTTAAGTATTTTATCATCTTTTGACAGCAGGGCTATGATATTGTATTGCTTGAAGTCAGTTTGTTTCAAATCTTTCGAGTAAACAAACTCGGGGAAGTTGTTGGCGTTGATGTTATTGTTAAGCTCATAAATGATCTCGCCCATAGCGCCGGCGGCATATTTGGCGTATTCCTCGCTTACTACAATTTTGGTTGTTCCGTTGTTAAAGGCCTCGGGATATTGGTAAAAGCTCAGGTCGCTGGTGATGAAGGGGTTTTTTGATTCGAGGTATGATTTGTCAACGTCAACTTCGGCAAAAAAGTTGGTGAAGCTGTTGCGGCAGTTGCCGTTGGTAGGGTAAAACCTGAATTCGGCCTCCAGCGTGTTGTATTTATGGTGCTGATAACGGTTAATGGTGATAGAGCTGTTCAGCTTGCCCGATGCATCCAGTTTTTCGCTGCTGATGAGCAAACCGTTAAGGTATATGTTGAAGAAACCGCGGTCGCCGGGGGCAAGGCCGCTGTAATTGGCAACAAAACGGATCTCCACTTCTTTAGGGGTGAAGCTGAAATCACTGTTTTTAAAGCTGTAAGCGCTTTTCAACGAGCCGATGCCCGACAGGAAGTCGCTCACGCCGCCAATTTGTTTTAAGGATAGCTTTGAACGGTTTTCATCGATAGTTTTAAAGAAGGTGTTCTCGGCCTTGTTGATCAGCAGGTAATCGCCATAGGTTGAGTTCAAGATGTTCATGTTGCCCAGGGCGGTGATGGCCTTTTCATAACCTGTATCGTCGCCGCCGGTAACAAACAGCACCTCTTTGGGCGATTGCTCCTGCGTTACGGTTTTAACCGGCACAAACCGGCCTTTTACATCAACCATGTGCACAATGGTATCAGTGAGCAGGCTTACCGATTTATGCAGGTAGAATAAACCCTGCGCGTTTTGCGGGGTAACTTTTACCAATGCGCGCGCATCGGCAGGTAATTTATCAATGGCGCCTACCCTGATGTAGTTACGAACGCTGTCGGGCAGTTTGCTTTCTTCGTAAACGGCAATTTCACGTGTTTGGGTCTTTTTTAACCTTGAATAGGCCCAGGCTACGGCTTTAAGGTCATGCAGGCTTGGGTTTGACGGGTAAACGATAGCTTTTTTGGAGTCGAAGCAATTGCTGATATTTACGTTATCAAAAAAGTTTTTTATTGCTTTTAACCAGCGACAGGTATGAGTAGTTTTTGATCCTTAACCACATAGCCGGGTTATCCAGGTCTTTACACTGGTCGTCGGTAATGGTGAGCAGGGTTTTGATCTGGATCTTGAGGAACTTATCGGGGCTCAGGTCGGCACGGCTCAGGTTAAGGGTGATTTTCTGGATAGAATCGGGGCCCAGGCGGCTGCTGTATGCCGGTTTGTTATTAATAACCAGGTTAATGTACGAATGCGATTTTATCAATGCCTGCGACGGTTCAAAAAATAAAACCAGTTTACTGCCATTCATTTCAATCAAAGGGGTGATCTTGAAGTAAAATGAAATAGCGCCGCTCATGCCGTATACCACCTCATCGTCATGGCCGTAGGCTTTAAAGGATGCAATGCTGTTGCCCTGAGCCTGCGAAGCCGTGTTGAATAATAGGATAAAGGCTAATAAGGTAAAAAACTTATTCATTGATATCAATATTAATTTATTACGTAAAATTCTACTCTGAAATAATTGCCGTTGTCATCGCTGCGGTAGCTGAGCTCGCCGCCCATTTCCTGTGTCATCAGCTTGGCAATGGATAAACCCAAACCCAGGCGGCTTTCGGTAACGCCGTGAGTATCGTTAAGCGTTTTAAGCTTGTTGAACATCATGTCCAGCTCCTGCTGGCCTATGGCTATACCTTCGTCAATGATCTCGAAAACAAAACGCTGGCGCTGCAGGCTGGTTACTACCTTAATGCTGTTATTGGTTTGCGAAAATTTGATGGCGTTTGATAGCAGGTTTTGAAACACCTGGCCTGCAAATACTTTGTCGAGCCGCACGTTGAGGGGCAGCTTCAGGATGTTATCCACCAGGTGGATGTTTTTCATGAGGGCTGTTTCGTACAAGCCTTTAAAAACATGCATTACTTCAACGTTGATATCAAAGATCTCCATGTTGAATTTCATATCCGGCGATTCGATCTCCTTAACATCCATCAGCTTGTTGAGCATATACTGCATCTTATCAGCCGATTCGGCGATGTAGCCCACAAATTCTTTCTGGTCGGTGCTGAGCCTGAAATCCTCTTCCCTGATCATGTTGTTGCTCATTATAATAGAGCCGATGAGGTTTTTAAGGTCGTGCCCGGCAATATTGATAAAGCTGTTCTTTTGGCTGTCGAGCTTGCGGAGCTGCTCATACTGATGATCGATGAGGTTATTTTTTTCGTTGATATCCTTGTTTTGCTGTTTAAGCTGCTCGTTTGATTTTTCGATCATGATCTGCGCGCGTACTTCACGCTGGATCACCTTGTAACGCGCCCGGGGGACCAGGCATGATATGCCCGCGATAATGAAAAATATTTGGCCGCCATTACTTAATATAAGGTCTAAATTATATTCACTTAAAAGGTTGTAAAAAATAGCTAGCAGCAAAAAGGCCATTAAAGTTTGTATAATGGAATTCAACGGTTCCCAAAAAACCTGTAAATTAAAGAATAGTATAATGGTTGCAAAAAGCAGGAAGTAAATATTAAGGTGTTGTATGTTCACAAGGTTGCACAACATGGCTGTTGTGGCCGATAGCATAAAAAAGCTGATATGGAGCAGTATGCGGTAACTGTACTTTTTTGCTTGGAAAAGGTTATGTAAGCCTAAAATGAGCATGATAGTAATTAACCTGCCAATAAGAAACTGCAACCAAATATTAGGTTCGTATATATAGTCAATTATGGAAAAGGTAGGGTAAAGCAATATAATTGTCCAGATTATATTATTGGTTTGATACCATGCTTTTTTGGAGGTCTCTCTAATTAATTCTTCGTTGCTAATTTGAACAAACATTATTTGTTATCTTGAATTGTAATTAAAAATTAAGGCCGCTGTTTAAATTAACTCCGTTAATTATTTGATAGACAAATATATTCGTTATACGATAATTTAAACAGGTTTGTTGTTACTGTTGCCAACAGTAATAATTGCCGTTGCAAAAAGCCGTCCAATTCCCCGGCAAGTTCGGAAGGTCGCTTTTAAACCGGGCCAAAGTTTAAGCAAGGGCATCAGTATTTATGGCTTGCGCAAATCCAGAACGAAAGCTCAACGGCCCAAACGCCATTAAAAAATCCATTTTTCTGCTGTTCAAAAAGCTGGGCTTTAAAAGCATCAGGCTGCCTGTGGCTTTTACTTCCTTTTGGCCCGGCGACAACTGCGCAGCTATTTACCTATATAGATAAAGGTGTTGAGCAATGCAATACTTACGGATTTAGGTTAGTTATAGATTATCATTACGGCCGCTTAAATGATAATAATTACCTTACAGAAACACCCCTGGTAATTGATTTGTGGCTAAAATTAACTAAAAGGTATAAAAACGCAGATTATAGTAACCTGTTTTTTGAGAATTATAAGGAACTGCCCCATATTAACCCCAAACTGTGGAAAGTTGCCGCGGATAATATTGTTACGCTTATCCGTAGATTGATAAACAACAAACCCTGATCGTAAGTGCATCAAATTATATCAGCATCTATGAGCTAAGCAGGTTGTAAGGTGGCCGATAACCATATCATCTGCAATTTTCACTTATACGAGCCTTTCTTTTTTATTCACCAGGGCGCAAGCCGGATAGGTGACCAGGTTTCAATCACCGGGGTATCATTTCCATACAATGCGGAAAATTTTCCTGCACTTAATCCAAAAGCAAAAAATACCTGCGACCAAAGCAATTACCGGACGTACCCGCGAGATGGTAACGGACAATCTATAAATGATAAATAGCAAATTATAAAAAATCGGGTCTTGAAATATAATGTACCCATTATTGTGGTGCGTAAAGCGTCTATAACAAATATGCCGATGCACATAGCCGCCGCCGTTATATTAAATCTGTACGCAAGGCTTTAAAAGAGCTTGATATTTTTGGCATGCTTTGGGATTATAACAGTAGTTTTTCACTGTTTAACGGCAGGCCGGTTATGGGAAATTTCCCCTTGTGTATGAAAGACGCAATTAGCGCCGTACAGTGAAATTTTAAACATTAATGTTACAATTTTATTACCTTTGCTCACTAATATACAGTTATGAGATTTTTTGAAGAAAAGCGCAGAGAAGTAATGGTGCATATCGAAAAGTTCATGTTAGAAAAGATACATGAATACCTGAAACCGATTGATACCATCTGGCAGCCGTCTGATTTTTTGCCCGACTCTTCAAGGGACTCGTTCTTTACTGAAATTAAGGAATTGCAGGAAAGCGCCGCGGGCCTTTCATATGATCTGATCGCCGTTTTAATTGGCGATACTATTACCGAAGAGGCCCTGCCTACTTACGAATCATGGCTTACCATGGTTGAAGGGGTATCTGACAATGAAGAGGGCGGCTGGATGAAATGGACCCGCCACTGGACCGGTGAAGAAAACCGCCATGGCGACCTGCTTAACAAATACTTGTACCTGTCTGGTCGTGTGGATATGCGCATGATGGAGATCTCCACCCAATACCTCATCTCCGATGGTTTTGACATCGGTACCGGTCATGATCCGTACCGTAACTTTATATATACCTCTTTCCAGGAGCTGGCAACCAATGTATCGCACCGCCGCGTGGCCTCACAGGCCAAGAAATACGGCGATCCGCTGCTTTCAAAAATGTGCGGTGTTATCGCATCTGATGAAGCCCGCCATGCCAAAGCTTACAAATACTTTATCGAAAAAATATTTGAGGTAGATCCAAGTGAGGCTATGGTAGCTTTTGAGGATATGATGCGTAAAAAGATTGTGATGCCTGCCCACTTCCTGCGTGAGGTTGGTTTAAAGGTTGGTCAAACTTTTGGTCACTTCACCGATGCTGCACAGCGTTTGGGGATCTATACAGCTATCGACTATGTGGATATCCTGAAAGAGCTTTTGACCGACTGGCACATCGAAAGTATCACAGGTTTGGACGAAGCGGGCGAAAAGGCCCGCGATTACGTGGTAAACCTTCCGGCCCGCTTACTGCGTGTAGCCGAGCGCATGAAAAACCCAATGCTGGAGTATAAGTTTACCTGGATTAACGGTTGATTTTAGCTTAAAGCTTTGCTTTGCAATCGGTTTGATAAGCTTCTTTTTCACTTTTCTGGCGCAAGTCTTGTGTGGCTGGCATGAGGGTGAATGACTTGTGCCCTATCCGATAAAGCGCTTCTTTTTCATAGCTTTGTGCTTTAAGCTTTTTGCTTATAGCTTCTTTCCTATAGCCTTCGGCTTTCGGCTTATTAATGGCTTTTAGCTTTCTTCCCGTTCTATCTTATACCCCGGTTTTTTATACCCATTGGCAACGTAGTTTTCGGGGATCTGGATGTGGCTTCCATCGCGTACAGCTGTAAAATGCGGCGACATGATCTCCATGCCTGCTTCGTTAAACTTATCCTGTATGTTTTGATACAATGCCGAATAGATCACGGCCATTTTGCCGGGCTGATCGGTATAAGCATTTATCTGGTAGCTTACATTAAAATCATTCAAAGCGGTTTGCAGTACAAACGGTTTTGGGTTGGCAAGAATGCCTTCTGTTGCTTCAGCCGCGCTGATGAGCAGGTTATGAATGGTTTCCCAGGGGGCATCGTAGCCTATAGTAACACTGGTATTCAGTATCAAACCCAAAGTTTTTGATGATGAAGTATAGTTAACCGTAGCACCGCTTAAAATGGTAGCGTTGGGCACGGTTACATCTTCGTTTTTAATGGTACGCACACGGGTAACCAGAAGGTTTTTCTCAATCACATCGCCCATAATTTCGCCAACTTTGATGCGGTCGCCAATTTTAAAGGGGCGCATATAGGTAAGCACAATGCCCGATACCATATTGGCAATAGCCGAGGAGGAACCTAACGAAAACAATACGCCTATAAACACGGTAACCCCCTGGAACACTTTAGACTGCGATCCCGGCAAGTAAGGAAATATCACCACAAACATAAACGCGTACATCAGTACCCGGATGATATTGTAAGTTGGGATGGCCCATTCAGGGTAAAAGCCTTTTAAAGCGATGGCCCCGTTTGCTATTTCGGTAGCTATAAATTTTACCAGTTTTACAATGTAGCGGGTAACCAGATAAATAACTGTTATGGTAAGCAGGTTGGGTATAAAACGGACAATGGCCAGCAGGATACTTTTCAACGGGTTAACCACAAAGCCGATCAACTGTGTGGCGATAGGCTGCGAGGAAGGGAAAATATAAAACAATACCGGTAAGGCCAGGTAAACCAGCAACAGGATAATGAACAGGCGCGCAATATTTATCAATCCACTGATAAACGGAAGTAGCCGCGAGGCATAGGCTATTGGAGCTCCTTTTTCTGCCAGCTTTTTAACACGGTTTTCCCATCCCCGTATAATTTTAAGTTTTATCCACCTAAAACCTTTATTAACAATCCAGATCAGCACAATAAGCAGTATAATAACCGCCACGGCCTCAAGCACGTTTGTAATTAGTTGTTTAGGGCTGTTGCTTTCAAAAACGTTGCCGAGCTTATTTTTTAATATAGACAGATAGCTTGCTGCCAGCTGCGGCCGGTTCAGTTCGGAGTAAGAGGCATCGGTATTATTAACGCCCATGATCATCTGGCCGTTGTAGGTTATTACCGATATGGACGTATCGTTTTTAAGCGTTAACGAATCCGGGTTAAAATCTATCCGGCTCATCAGGGCCTTAATGCGTTGGGTAACAATCCCGGCGCGCTCTTTAGGATCAAACAATCCCTGCGGGGCATAAAATTTAAACAGGGTATCCCGGTTAATGATCACCGGTTCGCCGTTTTTTTCAGGGAGTTTTTGTGCCCGTGTGGTAAATGCAGCAAACAGAAAAAGGATGAGCAGGCTATAAATTTTAGGCATAGGGATGTTTTTCTGTTAAAGCTAAAAATTATTTGGCTCATTTCAATTTGCTTAGCGTTATGCCCACTATCCTTCTTGTACCAGATCCGTCCCCAAATTACCGGCAATTTTGCTGAACAGATCGTTCAGGATCGATTCGACGGTGAGCGAATTTACGTCATCAACATAATGCTCATTCCGGGTAATCCAAAGTTCGTTACCGTTAATCGCGATGCTGAACAGTGCGCCTTCATAAACAGCAGGCAACGAAATTTCAACCGCCCCGCCTTTGCGCTCAACGGTGAAATTTAATTCGCTTTTTCGTTGCTCCTGAAACAGCGGGTTAAGTTTTTCGTGCAGTAACTGGTATAACTGGTTGATGTCGGTATTGGTATGGAGGGTGATGATTTTCATAATTTGGTATATTAGCGATGTATTAAATAGTACAAAGTTGAAGGAGGGATTGTTTGTACTCGACTTTCCTCTGATTATAAAAAAATATGTCATTGCGAGCGAAGCGCGGCAATCTCGTAGCTATGCTCCGCGACTTTGCATATCACAGAGGCATAACGAAGAGATTGCCACGTCGCCCGAATGCTCTTTAGCCCGTGCTGCTCCTCGCAATGACATAACTTTTAATGGTTGGATTATATATGTGCCAATCCAATATGTCATTGCGAGCGAAGCGCGGCAATCTCGTAGCTATGCTCAGCGGCTTTGCATATCGTAGAGGCATAACGACGAGATTGCCACGTCGCCCGGACGCTCTTTTGCCCGTGCTGCTCCTCGCAATGACATAACTTTTAATGGTTGGATTATGCATGTGCCAATCTGCCTCCCCGCAATGAGGTGGATGTTTAAAAATGGTGTAGTTTAATATTAATTCTTTTAGATTAGCGCCAAACCTTATCTAATGAAAGTACACCAATACTTCGCTTATATTTTAACAAACAAAGCTAACACAGTGTTGTACGTAGGAGTATCGAGTGATTTACATAACAGGATATTAGAGCATAAGAAAAAGATCTATAAAGGTTATACGGCAAAATATGCGTGCGATAAATTGGTATACTTTGAACAATTTCAATGGATAGACGATGCCATAGCCAGAGAAAAACAATTGAAAGCAGGATCAAGGCAAAAGAAAATTGATTTGATAGTGGCAGCTAATCCATCGTGGGGAGATTTAAGTGTAGACTGGTATGATTGATCTGCATAGCCGCAATGCATTGGCTACAAGATTGCCGCGCTTTGCCAATAACATATTTTAAAACGTTACACAAAACATCACCATATATGAACTACAAATTATTAGGCCGCTCGGGCCTTAAAGTTTCTGAATTATGCCTGGGCACTATGGGCTTCGGTACCGAAGGCGGGTGGGGCGCCGAAAAAGATGCCAGCTTTGCCATTATGGATGCCTTTGCCAATGCAGGCGGCAATTTTATTGATACCGCCAATGTTTATAAACTGGGTACCAGCGAGAAGATCATTGGCGAATACCTGGGTAATCATGACCGCGATTATTTTGTGCTGGCTACCAAGTACACCCTAAAAGATAATACTACCAATCCCAATGCATCGGGCAATAACCGCAAAAACATGATGCGGAGCGTGGAAGAAAGCCTTAAACGCCTCAAAACTGATTTTATTGACGTGCTGTACCTGCACATCTGGGATAATATTACACCTATTGATGAGGTGCTGCGCGGGTTAGACGACTTGATAAAACAGGGCAAAGTAACCTATGCCGCTATCAGTGATACGCCCGCATGGGTAGTATCAAAAGGGAATACCCTTGCCGGGCTGATGGGCTGGAGCCAGTTCATCGCTTTACAGGTGGAGTACAGCCTGCTGGCCCGGACTGCCGAGCGGGAGCTGATACCGATGGCAAAACATTACGGCATGACGGTTACCCCATGGGCCCCGTTGGCAGGTGGTGCTTTAACCGGTAAATACCTGCGCGGCGAACAGGGACGTGTAAAACCGGAAAGTAACCGCCGTAACGACAGGGCTAAAACTATTACTGAAGTGGTTGTTGGCATCGCCGCTGAATTAGGGGTATCCGAAAGTACTGTTGCCCTGCAATGGATGATGGACAGGGATTTTAGTTGCATCCCTATTGTGGGCGCTACCAAAATTGACCAGTTAAATGATAACCTCAAGGCCATCGATACCAAATTAACTCCCGAACATTTCAAAAAGCTCAATGAAGTTAGCGCTATTGAATTAGGTTTCCCCGGCGACTTTTTCAATGAGGATGCCGTGAAAATGAACAGTTTCGGTGGGTTTTATGACAGGGTTGAAAAAAGATAATTATCTCCTGCATTATATAAAAATTGTCATTTCGACTGAGCAAGGGCTGGTTTGAGCACTGGGGCAAAGGAGAAATCTCCTATGGTGTACAACGTTGCTACTTATCTACAGCATGGCGTAGGAGATTTCTCCTCACCAGCCCCGCGCTTTCCCCAACGGGTTCGTCGAAATGACAATTGGGTATTTATTATTCCTCCTAAAACCGCTTCAGATAATTTTTACTGATCAACTCGCCATACATGATCCCGCTGTGCTGGTCCATAGCAAACCAGGGTGAATCATATTTTAGCACCTGGATATTTTGGGCCGGCATAAAACTCTGCGCCAGTAAAAATTGCTTTTGATGAGCGGCATTTTCTACAACATCGAGCACAATAAAACAATGCCCGGGCGAGCCCCCACGGATGAACACATCACCTGGTTTTACATCATTGGGGTTAGCTACAGTTTTTAATTCTTTTTGCAGGGACAGGGTGCCGGCATAACTGAACACCAGGTTCATGTAATTTAAAAATGCCGGGTACGAATAATCGGGTTTGGCTTTCAATACCCAATGGTCGTTTTTGTAGCGATAGCCCTTGGCATAGTGAGCATAGTCGCATTTAAAACCACTGGTAAAGTTGAAAGAAATTTCGTCGAATTTTTTTTGCTGATAAAGGTATTCGGCACGGAGGCGCATCACTGCGTCGGCGCATTGCTGTAAGTCCTGGTTGCCTATGCTCATGTCAATAACCGCAGCGGTGTAAACATCGGTGCGGGCAATATCGCCTTTGTAAGTTTTGGTTGGTGTGCCCGCCGGCTTTAAAGGTAAAGCCTGCAGCCATGCCCCAAAACTGCCGGGCGACGCTGTTATACGCTGATAGCCTGCCGGTACCGCGAACCTTTTAATCACATTATCCGGAGGAGCAATGTTAATATTCAAAAATAAGAGCAGGCAGGTGATCAGGATTTTCATAACGTTTTGACTTTTTTTAGCTGTTCATATGGGTTATAAGGAACGGGGATACCATCTATCAGTTTAAATGCCGAAAAATGCAGGTGGGTAGGCGAACGTTTTTTATAAGCGTTATAACCCGTGCGGCCAACTTCGGCTATTTTTTGTCCCTGCGTAACGTAGTCACCCGGTTTTACAAAAATCTGCTTATTGTGCGCATAGTACGTAAAAATATGAGTTGCCGGATGATAGATCCAGATAAATTTGCCTCCCCGCATATTGCTGTTGGGTTCCCATTGATTGGTACAGGCTATCACCCAGCCGTCATCTACACTAACTACATCAACAGGGTTACCGGTACGGTCATCGATACAATCCTGGTTTTTATCATTAATAAAAATGTCATGTGCAGGATGGGCGCCATGCTTGTTGCCGTCAAGATAGCGGTAACCCTTATCGAAGTAACCATTACCGTGAGTACCGCCAATGGCGCTGCTTTTATAGCCCTTTAAGGGGAATACCCATTGTGTTTTTGGAATGATCCGCTCAGCACGGATCATTTCCAGGATGTTAATTCGTTTTAACAGGGTTTCAAATTGCTTTTGAGCTTCCGGTTTTTTGACACCACCGTTTAAAACCAGGTTATTAAAATCATTGAATTTGGTAAACGCAGAAGTGTCGGCCTGAGCTAAAGCCCCGGTGCTTATCAACAGAAAAGAAAAAAACAGGACAAGTTTTTGCATAAGGTTTGTGGTCAGTAAGTAGTTTCAAGATGTCAAACGCGTCATTGCGAGGAACGAAGCAATCCCAGATTAGCAGATCCGCTCTGTATAGTTCGCGATTATTAATATCTATAATTTGTTTTTTATAGGTATTAATGAGTTCGCTTCGCTCGGTTGTCTTCGTTTCTTATAATGACGTGATTGTAAGTTATTAAGTATATTTTTTTCGATCAGTTGTATAACATGGGCGTTGCCTGCGGCCCGGGCTTTCCGTTGCAAGTCCTCGCTTTTCCTGCCCGCAACTTCTCTACACGCTGCGGGCTTTACACTGCAATCCCTAACGCGGCCCACGCGCAACACCGCTAAAATATATTTTACATGTCATTAGGTTTTTTTCAGGGCTTCCCTGATGGTTACTCGCAATGACGATTCTTAATTTTATGCTTTTGATATTAACTAATAAGTCGCCAAAATATTATCCTATCCGGATATCATATTTGGCAAGCAATCCTGGTAAACCATGAAGCGAGAACTTTGCTTTTTTGATGATGTTATCATCCGGATCGATGATGAAATTATAGGATGTGCTCAGGTCGGCGTTTTTAAGGATGGTACGACTGAAGAAGGCGTTTTTAAGATTACAGTTAATGAATTTACAATCGCTCAGGTCGGCCTCGGTCAAGTCGGTTTCCATCATGGAACAATCGGCGTAGGTAGCCTTCTTGTTCTTCTTTTTATAAAACACGGCATTATCTAAAATACAATCCTCAAAATGCACTTCGAACAAAAAGTCGTTAGCCTTACCAAAGTTTACGCCGCTTATTTTGCAGTGCTTAAAACGAATGTTCTGCAAACCGGTGTTGCCTAACTCTGCAAGAAGCAGGTTACATGTATCAAACAGGCAATCGACAAAAGTAATGCCCGTAAGGTGGACATGCGCAAGGTCGCAGTTGATGAATTTACAGTTTTCGTAAGTGGTGCCGTTGAGTTGGCCAGCGGTTATTTTGGTGAAAGTTTGATCTTCGTAGAGTAGCGGTTGCATGGGGGCAAATGTAAAAGGTTAAAGGGAATGGGATGGTTTCCGGTCTCTTTAAATTAAATGAAAATGATCAACCACCATGCTTACCGGATTTGCATGGCGTACAAGATTCTCTTTCGCACCTGCGCAATCTTGCTTCGCTCAATCGATAAATCAGGTTGTAATTAACAAAATAGGAGTTATCATTCAGCCATATTGTTCAGCACTTCCAAAAACTTTTCCGATGGATAAATCTCGATATTATTATTTTTTATTTTATACCGTAGTTGTTCAAAAACACCATCCTTATACCAGATCAGATTATTGCTAACCCCTCCGGGCCCCTGTTTACTCATATTATCAACGACGGGGATAATCGAAGTAACAGCATTGACAACCGCTAATGTTTCAAGCGGATATATAATTGCAGCATGCCTGTGAGGTACCCCGATAATCGCTCCCCAATTGCCAACAATACTTTGTTTCTCCAGGTCAAATACAATATTCGGTGCGAAAAAATGATCGCCCTGGGCAAGTAGGACTTCAAATTCGCCTATTTTCTCCCTCGAAATACTGCACGGATATTTCTGCCTTACATTTTCAACGCCTTTTTCAAACAGCTCATCGTAGGTTTTATTCCATTTTTCCGCTTGCTCAGGTGTTATTGTCTGAATTGCATCCGGCAAATCAAATACTAATACCTTAGCTATTTCGCCTGCAATCATGCTATAGATCTTATTTTCTTCGCCTCCGTATTCCAGGTAGCCTAAAGGGTAAAGGCGGGTGGCAAGATATTTCTCTATTGCTTCGTAATCGTCAACGATCGCGTTAAAATCCTTATCGAACAGATAAGTCCTTATCAGTGCATCAAAATGGCCGGAAATTAATTCATAGTAGTTTCGCCTCTCGTCTTGCTTGCATAATTGTGCAACATTTGTTAAACCTAAAATATTCAATCCAAAATCGTTAGGCCCAACCTTTATTGAAGCATCATCTTCTATCTTGTAACTGATGTTCTTCTTGTAAAAAAACTTATCAATTGCCTTAATAAAATCCCGGTATTCAGCGTCACTAAAAAAAGAAGCCCATTGGGGTGCTACAACATTATTACGAGGGCGTTTAAAAAAGGAAAACATATTTAGGATTTTATGTTAAAGATGCCGAACTTTTTTCCATCCACAAATAAATTAACTACAACTACGGGTTTCCTCCACCATTATTTTGACATTCGCCTACCCAACCTTCCCCTGCAAAATCCCTATCTTTGCGGCAACATAAATTATCATCTATGCTTAAAGGATTTTTTAATGTTCCGGCACCGGTAAATGAGCCCGTTTTAAATTACGGTCCGCGGAGCTTGGAGCGTGTGGCGCTTAAGGCAGCTTTAGAAGCCGGTCGTGCCCAACAATTAGATATACCTATGTACATTGGCGGCAAGGAAGTACGTACCAACACTAAGCTGGAAATTCGTCCGCCGCATGATCATAAACATTTGCTGGCTACCTTCAGCGAAGGTGATGCAAGTCACGTCACAGCCGCTATTGATGCAGCCCTGGCAGCTAAAGCCGACTGGGAAAACCTGGCCTGGGAACAACGTGCTGCCATATTCCTGAAAGCTGCCGAACTGATTGCCGGCCCATACCGTGCCGAAATCAACGCAGCCACCATGCTTGGTCAGTCAAAGAACGCTTATCAGGCCGAGATCGATTCGGCTTGTGAGTTGATCGACTTCCTGCGTTTCAACGTGGAGTACATGACCGAGATCTACAAACAACAGCCGCCGGTATCGGGCAAAGGTGTTTGGAACCGTGTAGAACAACGCCCGCTTGAAGGATTTGTGTTCGCGCTTACACCATTCAACTTCACGGCTATTGCCGGGAACCTGCCTGCATCTGCAGCCATGATGGGCAATGTAGTGGTTTGGAAACCTGCTTATACGCAAATCTACGCTGCTAACGTGATCATGAAGATTTTTAAAGAAGCCGGCGTACCTGATGGCGTTATCAACCTGATCTACGTTGATGGCCCTGTTGCAGGCGAAGTGATCTTTAACCACCCTGATTTTGCAGGAATCCACTTTACCGGTTCAACCAAAGTATTCCAGAACATCTGGCAAACTATCGGTACCAATATCCACAAATACAAAACCTATCCGCGCATTGTGGGCGAAACCGGCGGTAAAGATTTTGTACTTGCCCACCCGAGCGCCAACGCCGATGTGGTAAGCACTGCCCTTGTTCGCGGCGCTTTTGAATACCAGGGACAAAAATGTTCGGCTGCTTCAAGGGCTTATATCCCGGCTTCATTGTGGCCTGCGGTAAAAGCAAACATGCAGCGCGACATTACTTCGTTTAAAATTGGCCCGGTAGAAGATTTTGAAAACTTCATCAATGCCGTGATCACCGAATTGTCGTTTGACAAACTGGCCAAATACATCGACGCTGCTAAAACCGATGAGGGCGTTGAAATTGTTGCCGGCGGTAACTACGATAAAAGCAAAGGCTGGTTCATTGAGCCAACTGTGCTAAAAGTTGAAGACCCATATTACGTAACCATGTGCGAGGAGCTTTTTGGCCCGGTACTAACCGTATATGTTTACGAAGATGATAAATTTGATGAGATCCTTGAGGTGGTAGATAAAACTTCCATATACGCGCTTACAGGCTCAATCATCTCGCAGGACAGGTATGCTATTGAAAAAGCTACCACCCGTTTACGCAACGCGGCAGGTAACTTTTACATTAATGATAAACCTACAGGTGCGGTAGTTGGTCAGCAGCCATTTGGCGGCGCAAGAGGGTCGGGCACTAATGATAAAGCCGGTTCAATGATTAACTTGCTTCGCTGGGTATCGCCACGCACCATCAAAGAAACCTTTGATCCGCCAAAAGATTACAGGTATCCGTTTTTGGCTAAAGAAGTGTAGTTGAGAAGAGAGTCAAGAAACCAAGCTTCAAGAGACAAGAAGAAGCTGGTTTAAGAATCTTTAGGTCATAGCTTAGAAATAAAAAGAGTCGAAGATCGGAAATGTTAAAACCCGATTTTTCGACTCTTTCTTGTTTTCTTATAAGCTATTGAATCTTCCGGTCTTGATTCCTGACTCTTGACTTCTTGAATCTATATTCTCGATTCCTGACTCTTGACCTCTTGCTTCTATTCTCACTTGAATTTAAACACAGCATCCATATTCTCATTGCTGGATGTGCTTACTTTCATATCGTTGATAAGGCCGGTGCTGAGGCTGTAAACCCAGCCGTGTACCGAAAGTTCCTGGCCGTTTTTCCAGGCATTTTGCACGATAGATGTTTTGCAAAGGTTGTTCACGTTTTCTATCACATTCAGTTCAACCAGGCGGTTACTGCGCTCAGTTTCATCGGTAATAGCATCAAGCTCATCGGCATGTAAACGGTAAACGTCTTTAATGTGGCGCAGCCAGTTATCAATCAGGCCGAATTGGTTGTTACTCATAGCGGCATTAACTCCACCACAACCGTAATGACCGGTCACTATTACGTGTTTTACTTTCAATACGTTCACGGCATAGTCAAGTACGCTCAGCATATTCATATCCGAGTGTATAACCATGTTGGCGATGTTGCGGTGCACAAAGATCTCGCCCGGGGCGGTATTGGTGATCTGGTTGGCAGGTACGCGGCTGTCCGCGCAGCCTATCCAAAGGATAGGGGGCTTTTGCCCGTTAGCCAGCTTATCAAAATATTGAGGGTCTTCGGCTAAAGCACCTTCAATAAATTTTTTGTTCCCTTCCAGTAAGCCTTCATAGGTGATATGACTGGTATCATGAATTTGAGCGCACATATATTTTTGAGATTGATGTTTTAAGATGCGGTTTGACGTTTTCTGCCCGATGCAAACATACGGCTAAGTTTATGCAAAGCAAGCGGCGAAACGTCATAATACATAATGGTGAGCAAAATAACAGGGATAAAATAAAATATGGCAAACTCATACAGGTTAAAAAAGTATCCGCCTGCCAGTGCACCAAACAGGTAAAAGCCAAGCACTGTAAACCTGATCAATATTTTATTACCTGCCGTTTCGGTATTTTCTGTGCGGGGATGAAACCATTCGGCCACCTCACTGCCCAGATCGGTAAATAAACCGGTTAAATGACTCGATTTGATCAGGCCGCCCGAGATATTGGAAACCAGGCTATTCTGCAATCCCATCGAAAACAAAATAGCGCTGATCACAATTTCGCGCTCCATCTGTGTTTCCCGGTAAAAATTATGCCCGTAAATGGCAACTCCCAGTAAAATAACAGCTTCAATTACCATTGGGGTGGAGTTTGCCCGCCACCTGCTTTTATCATCAAATGAACGTACAATAAAACTGGATACAAAAGCCCCGGCAAAGAACATCAGCAACCAAACTAAAAAGATGATCATCTGGCGGTAGTTTTGTTCAATAATGTGTTTGGCGAGGTTAGCCACATGCCCGGTAATGTTAGATGTAAAAGCCAAAAAAGCCAGCATGCCCGCCACGTTGGTAACGCCCGCTACAAATGCCGTTGACGAGGCCAGCATCAGGTTTTCTTTAAGGGTACGTTGTTCTTTTACAGCTTTAAGCATAGATATTTCACGGCAGGGGTTCAGTTACAATTTACAAAACCTTAACCAAGTTTATATAAGCTTGTTTGATGCAACGGATAATATTTTAACAAGCCCCCTCTAAATCTCCCCCGGAAGGGGAGACTTTTAAAATCAGCTTAGCTTTTTAAGCCCTCCCTTCCGGGGAGGGTTTGGGTGGGGCCGGCTAAAAAAAATCCCGGCCACTTCCTAAGAGCCGGGATCAACTTAACAATCAAACCTCCCTACGCCCCTTACAGCGTCGGAAGCACTGATCAAATTATATTTTAGTGTGCAGCTACAGCTTCAACGTCAAGCTCGTATACGTAGCCTAAATTATGCGGGCTGCTGCTGCTTACTTTAAGATCCTTCACCAATCCGCTGCCCAGGTCAATTACCCAACCGTGTACTTCAAGGTCATGGCGTTCTTTCCACGCGTTTTGGATAATGGTGGTTTTACACAGGTTATATACCTGCTCGGTAACGTTAAGCTCAACCAGGCGGTTAACTTTGGTGGTCTCGTCGGTTATACGGTCAAGTTCATGGCTATGCAAACGGTACACATCCTTAATATGGCGCAGCCAGTTGTCAATTAAACCAAATTGTTTGCTGCTCATAGCAGCGGCAACACCGCCGCAACCATAGTGCCCGGCAACAATAACGTGTTTTACTTTTAGTACGTTAACGGCATAGTCAAGTACGCTCAGCATGTTCATGTCTGAGTGTACGCATACGTTGGCAATATTGCGGTGCACAAATACTTCGCCGGGTTTGGTTCCGGTTACTTCGTTAGCCGGTACACGACTGTCTGAGCAGCCTATCCACAGCACTTCAGGACTCTGACCTTTGGCCAGGTTCTTAAAGTACTCACCATCCTCGGCAAGTTTACGCTCAACCCAGGCGGCGTTGTTTTTAATTAAAGTACTGTAACTGCTTGATTGGGCCAGTTTAATATTGTTTGTATCTATTACGGCTTTGCCGTTTGTTTTTTCTTGTGTTGACATTGTTTTTCGATTTTTTAGTTAGGGTTATAAACCAGTTCTTTTAAAGGAGGTACGTCATACTTGTCCTTTACATCGTTCAGTTGCACAATAATGCCCTTGGTATAGGCATTGTGCTTGTAATTATGGATGATCTCCAGCACATCCGGATCGATGTACCTTGAGTTCGATCCGTCGATCACCACTTCGGCGCCTTGCGGTAAACTGGTAAGCGTTACCTGTATGGCAGCCTTGTTCAGGAAGGATACTTCCTCGGCCAGCTTAATCCTGATAACTTTTTTGCTGCCGTTCTTTTCCAGATGATAGAAATAAGGGTTACGCAGGTTGGTACGCAGAATATAAAAGATCCCTACCAGCATGCCTATGCCCACACCAATAAGCAGATCGGTCATAACAACGGCCACAATGGTAACTACGAAAGGGATAAACTGGCTCAAGCCCTGGTGCCACATGTGCTTGAAAAGACTTATACGAGCCAGTTTATACCCAGTCATCAGCAGGATCGCTGCCAAACACGACAGCGGGATATGGTTAATTAAAGACGGTATCGCCAGTAAAGCAACCAATAACAATATGCCATGCAGTATGGCGCTCACTTTAGTGCGGGCACCCGCATTCACGTTTGCCGACGAACGAACAATCACCGCCGTCATGGGTAAACCGCCAAGCATACCGCTAACTATATTGGCCGTTCCCTGTGCAAGCAGTTCGCGGTTAGTGGGCGAGATACGTTTGATAGGATCTATTTTATCTACAGCCTCCAGGCTCAGAAGTGTTTCTAAACTGGCAACCACCGCAATGGTGAAGGCCGTTATCCAAACCTGCTTGTTGCCTATCTGGCTAAAATCTGCCGATTTAAACAGCGCAAAAAATTCGGCACTGCTGTTCACCAGCGGTATGCGTACAAACTGCTTATCAAGCAAGGCGAAGCTTGTGCCGTTAAAGGCCAGGCTTAAACCTATCCCGGCCAGCACCACCAGCAATGGCGCCGGAACAACAGCCAGCTTTTTAAACTTAGGCCAGTAAATCATGAATGCCAGGGATACCACGCTGATGATCACCGCGCCATAATTGATCCGGGCAAAAGCCCTCGTTATACCTGAAAAGGTATTGTGTTCATCAATCTGGCTGAAGCCCTCATCGCCCTCAAAATCGGCATCATAGCCAACCGCGTGCGGAAACTGCTTCATGATCAAAATAATACCTATCGCTGCCAGCATCCCCTCAATAACCGATGACGGGAAGTAATTGGCAATGGTACCGGCTTTAACAATTCCAAGTATGATCTGGAAAACACCCGCCAGTACCAGGGCCATTAAAAAGGTTTCGTAAGCGCCAAGCGTAGTAATGGCATTAAGTACAATTACTGTTAAACCGGCTGCAGGACCGGCTACACTTAATTGCGAGCCGCTAAGCGTACCTACCACTATACCGCCAATAATGCCTGTTAATACGCCTGCGAAGAGCGGTGCGCCCGATGCCAGCGCTATACCTAAACACAGCGGCAAAGCCACCAGGAAAACAACGACACTTGAAGGAATATCCCTTTTTAAATTTTTGGGCAGAAAATATTTTTTTAGGTTGAGATTGCCCATAGCAGCCTCACCTTGCTTGATTTGCATAAGAATGAAAAATTGAGTAAAACTTTAAAATGAATTAAATAGCATTGCTATCCGGATAGGGAAGTATCCGGTTAATCATTTTAAACGTTGGGCGGCGGCGTGGGGACCACAGGGTGATATACCTGCTTATATAAGGCGTTTTCCTGGTTATGGAGAACTTTGGTTTCGGCAATAAATGTGATGAAGTTTATGGTATGAAGGTCATACTCATCGAAGATTTTTTTCTCCTTCACAAGGTCTTTTTCGGGGCTGTCTTTTTCAGTTTTGCTTTCCTGCTCCAGCTGAAGGATCACCGCGCTTACCGTTTTATTATCAAGATATAAAAAAACAGGTGCAAGCGAAATGCCCATCTTTATTACAAAGACGGTCATGAACAGCGCCACTACCCATATTTTATTGTTCCTGATCTTCATCAACACAAATATATAAAAATCCGTTATTAAACCACCAGAATAAGTAAGCAAAAGCTATTCTTACAATATAATTACTATTTTTAGACAATTACTAACAACCTGAATTGTGGATAAAAAGCTTGATCTGTTAAGGCTAAAACGTCATGAAGCCATGCAGGGCGGAGGCCCGGTACGTATTGAAAGTCAGCATAAAAAAGGAAAATTAACGGCACGTGAACGTTTGCATTTTTTATTGGATGAAGGCTCTTTCCAGGAGATAGGGATGCTGGTTACCCACCGCTCCATTGATTTTGGTATGGAGAAAGAAAAATATCCCGGCGACGGTGTTGTTACAGGTTATGGCACCATAAACGGTCGGCTCACCTACGTATTTTCCCAGGATTTTACAGTGTTTGGCGGCTCGCTTTCCGAAACCCATGCCGAAAAGATCTGCAAGATCATGGATCTCGCCCTAAAGAATGGCGCTCCTCTTATCGGCCTTAATGATTCGGGCGGTGCGCGCATCCAGGAAGGTGTGGTATCCCTTGGCGGTTATGCCGACATTTTTTACCGTAATACTATGGCATCCGGCGTTATTCCGCAAATCTCGGCTATTATGGGGCCATGCGCAGGCGGTGCTGTTTACTCGCCCGCCATTACCGATTTTATTTTAATGGTTGAGCATACCTCATACATGTTTGTTACCGGGCCCAATGTAGTAAAAACGGTTACGCATGAAGTGGTAACCTCCGAAGAACTGGGCGGTGCCAATACCCACGCCAGCAAATCGGGCGTTACTCATTTTGCCTGTGCCAATGAAATAGCCGCCATTCAGCATATCAAAAGCCTGCTGAGCTATATGCCTCAAAATTGTGAGGATAAAGCTCCTGCCGCTCCCTACGAAAACGGCGACGAGCTTAGGCCTGAGCTAAACGCCATCCTGCCATCAATAGCCTCACAACCCTATGATATCCGTGAGGTTATTGATCATATCATCGATAAAGCTTCGTTTTTGGAAGTGCATAAAGATTTTGCCGAAAACATTGTGGTGGGCTTCGCGCGTCTGGCAGGCCGCAGTATTGGCATAGTGGCTAATCAGCCCGCTTTTTTGGCCGGGGTATTGGATATCCATTCATCAACCAAGGCTGCCCGTTTTGTGCGCTTTTGCGATTCCTTCAACATTCCGCTGCTGGTGTTTGAAGATGTTCCCGGCTTTTTGCCCGGTACCGACCAGGAATGGAATGCTATTATCACCAATGGCGCTAAACTATTATATGCTTTTTGTGAAGCCACCGTTCCGCGTGTTACTGTAATTACGCGCAAGGCTTATGGAGGTGCTTATGATGTGATGAACTCCAAACACATTGGTGCCGATATGAACTTCGCCTGGCCATCGGCCGAAATTGCGGTGATGGGAGCCAAAGGTGCCGCCGAAATCATTTTTAAACGGGAGATCACGAAGGCCGAAGACCATGAAGCCAAGTGGCTGGAAATGGAACAATTATATTCCGATACCTTTGCCAATCCCTACCGTGCTGCCGAACGCGGATTTATCGACGAAGTTATTGAACCTGCCGAAACGCGCATTAAACTGATCCAGGCATTCAAAATGCTGGAAAATAAAGTAGTGAATAACCCGAGGAAGAAGCACGGGAATATTCCTTTGTAGGTTAAAGGCGAAAGGTAAAAGGCCAAAGGTTTGCACGTCCGTTTTTTCCGGCGCAAGTATTGTAGAGCTGCCAGTGCAGGGATTACTTGTGCCTTTTAGCCTATCCGGTGTCATTAAAAGCTTTGCGTTTGGCGAATTTGAAAAAAACCTTTTACCTTTCGCCTTTTACCTTTCGCCTCAAAAAAAAATGAAAAACATCTCTATCGAACAAATCCGTCCGGAGCTTACCTGGCGGTTAAGGCAACGTATCTTATATCCCGAAAGCAAACTTTATGAAATGGAGATGGAGGAGGATAACCACGGGTATCACTTTGCTGCATTTAAAGATAATCATATCATAGCGGTAGTATCCCTCTTTAATAAAGGCACCGAATGGCAGTTTCGCAAATTTGCTGTTGATGAAACAGTTCAAAAAATGGGCATCGGTAAAGCAATGCTGGAGCATATAACCGATTTTGCCCTTACTAATGGAGGCGCGTTATTATGGTGTAATGCCAGGGTATCGGCCATTGGTTTCTATTTAAAACATGGCTTCACACATACCGGCAAGCTTTTTTCAAAAAACGGCTTCGACTACGAGATCCTCGAAAAACAACTTATTCCTTCCCCAGGCCAGCAATAACAAGAGTGGTAAGCTATCGAGCGCACAACTGTTTTAGGCTTTGTGCATTTTGCTTTCCGCTTTATAATTACTCTTTCATCAAATCAACAATAATAGCTTTGGCAAAATCATTCGGTTGCTTTTGGTTTGAGATCTTAGCCACCTCAAGTGCGGCGTCAATATCTCCCTGCGCTTCATAAACCACCGCAAGGTTGTAAGCAGCTCTGCTGGCCAGTTTTAGGTCGGGCCCGTCAATAAGCGGGTTTAGTACCTTGAAAGCCTGATCAAATTTTCCGGCTTTGATCAGTTCTACCGAGCTGCTTAGCTGGTCGCCATTAGTATACAGGGGCCTGTCATGATAATCGGTGTACGGCAGGTAATCCTTTAGGGCATCCAATGCCGAATTACGGATAGCATCAAATAAAGGCCCGCCATGGGCAAGTAAGCTGGATGCATTACCATAAGGATTATTGTCATTTATTTCAGCCTCGCCGTTTAGCCTTTTAAAGTAGATGCCATTGGCTTCATAAAGAGTAAAGCTGGTTTTAACCACCGATACCCGGTAAACCGACGGTACGCCGTTATAATAATCCTGCTGCAATTTGGTTTCGCCTTTAAAATCCTCAAACGCGAGCACATAAGAAGCGTTGTATTTTTTTGACAGAAATTTCACCGAATCGGTATTGGCGGTAAAGTTAACCGAATCAACCAGTTGTACAACTTTTACACCGGGCAGCGCATGCAGCTGTACCGCTGCATGGTTTATAGCGGTATAAGCGGCGGCTTTAAATGTAGTTAATACGCGTTTATTGCGGTTACGGGCCGAATCGGGCATGTAGTGGTTAATGACCACGATGGTTGTTTTTGCCCTGTTAAAATTCAGCTTCGGCGCGTAATCAACCGGAACATTTACATATTGAGGTACGCTGCATGCTGCTAAAAAACATGCCGCAAATAGGATACAAGTTAGCCTGAATAGTTTCACCTTATTAAAAATTAAATATCGCGGAAAGGTATAACATAAGTATGAATGCTTTATGAAATAACCGGTCATTTTTGTATCAAAACAAACCAGCGCCTTCATTGTGACTAAATATTTTCAAAAACGTTTAATATTGATTTTATATAATTGATATACCGCTTATATCCCGTTTAATTTTAGTGCAATGTCATGAGCTTTATTATATTTGCTGTATTACTACATTTAGATTGAAAACATTAATTCAATATGGCTAAAAAGAAATCTGACGCCCCACAGCATACTTCCGTTGTAAACGAAACTTCACTCGCGTTTTTTGAAAAATATATTAACAACCCCTCACCTACAGGTTTTGAATGGAAAGGCCAGGAGCTTTGGCTGGAATACCTGAAGCCCTATATTGACACCCATTATGTTGATAATTATGGCACCGCGGTTGGCATCATCAATCCTAAAGCCGATTACAAAGTAGTTATTGAAGCTCATGCAGATGAGATTTCATGGTTTGTGAATTACATCACTAACGATGGCTTGATATATGTTATCCGCAATGGCGGCTCCGATCATCAGATAGCACCTTCAAAACGTGTAAATATCCATACCGATAATGGCGTGGTTAAAGCTGTTTTCGGCTGGCCTGCTATCCACACCCGCCTGGGCGGCGATAAAGAAGAAGCGCCTACCCTTAAAAATATCTTTTTAGATTGCGGTTGCACCTCAAAAGAAGAAGTTGAAAAACTGGGTATCCACGTAGGTTGTGTTATCACTTACGAAGATGAATTTATGGTGCTTAACGATCGCTATTATGTTGGCCGTGCGCTTGATAACCGTGCAGGCGGGTTCATGATTGCCGAGGTTGCCCGTTTACTTAAAGAAAACAATGTAAAACTTCCTTTCGGTTTATATATAGTTAACGCGGTACAGGAGGAGATAGGTTTACGCGGTGCCGAAATGATAGCGCATAAAATTAAACCCAATGTGGCTATTGTTACCGATGTTACGCATGATACCCAAACACCAATGATCAACAAAATTACCCAGGGCGACTTAGCCTGCGGTAAAGGCCCTGTTGTATCATATGCTCCGGCAGTACAAAACAACCTGAATAAGCTGCTTATTGAAAGTGCTCAAAAAGCGGGCATACCGTTCCAGCGTCAGGCATCATCACGGTCAACAGGGACCGATACCGATGCTTTTGCTTACTCAAATGACGGCGTGCCATCGGCATTAATCTCATTACCTTTACGGTATATGCATACCACGGTCGAGATGATCCACAAAGAAGATGTTGATAACGTAATCCGTTTGATATACGAGTCGCTGCTGAATATCCAGGCCGGCCAGGACTTTAGGTACATCAAATAACAAAAAGTACAATTTGTAAAACAATAAGGGCAAAAATCCATTCCTTATTAACATTAATTATAAAATAGCTTTTAACAAATACCCCCGATACTATCTATGAAACCAACCTTACTGATATTGGCCGCAGGGATGGCCAGCCGTTATGGCAGTATGAAACAAGTTGACGGCTTTGGCCCCAACGGCGAAACAATTATTGATTACTCAATATATGATGCTATAAAAGCGGGCTTTGGCAAGGTGAGTTTTATTATACGCGAAGAGTTTGCCGAAAACTTCAAGGCGATTTTTGAGCCTAAGCTTGCCGGCCGCATTGAAACAGACTATGTATATCAAAGCTTTGATCTTAAGCCATTTGGTATTGATAAAGAGATTGAACGTGCCAAACCATGGGGAACAGCCCATGCCGTGTTAGCGGCCCGCAACCAGATCAACGAGCCTTTTTGTGTGATCAATGCTGATGACTTTTACGGCTATGATTCATTTGAAAAAATGGCTAAATTTTTAACCACCGACGTTAAAGACGACCAGTATTCAATAATCGGATACCAGATTGACCGTACATTATCTGACTATGGCTCGGTATCGCGTGGTGTTTGCAGCGTTGATGATAATGGTAACATGGTTGAAATTAACGAACGCACTGAAGTTTATTTTAAAGAGGACGGCAGCGTAGCTTATAAAGACGCAACCGGCGAACATCCGCTTGATAATGAAACACGTGTATCGATGAATTTCTGGGGATTTACACCGGCTATTTTCAAGCAAAGTGAAGATATGTTCAGGGAGTTTGTTGCTGCTAACGAAAACAACCCGAAATCGGAGTTCTTTATTCCCCTGGTTGCCGATAAGCTGATCAAAAATGGTACAGCCTCTTTTAAGGTGATCCCAACCGGTGCAAAATGGTTTGGAGTTACTTACAAGGAAGATAAACCAATAGTGCAAAAATGTATCTCCGACCTGGTTACAGGCGGCGTTTACCCCGAAAAACTTTGGGACTAATTAATATTTGCTCCTTCAAACAAAAAGCTCCCGTTCGGTTGGAACGGGAGCTTTTTGTTTGATATGGCTTCCTAAATTAGTCCTGGTAAATAAAGAATGTTTTTTGATCACCGTCTTCATAAACGTGCAGGGTTTTCTTAACCACCTGGTTATTGGTTTTAACTTCCATAATGTAATCACCATCTTCAAGGTTGGTTAAAACATAACCCCTTTCAACATCGGTTTTGGTTGATACAACGTCTTTCAGCAAAAGTTCATTTTGTTTGCTGTAAACGCGTACGAATGAACGGCCGTTTTCTGATTTTGCGAGCGTTAACTTAACACCGCGGTCGTGATCAAGGGCTTTAAAGGTAACAACCTCTTTAGCTTTAGGAGTTACATCGGCGGCTTTAGCTGCTGTAGTAGCAAATACACCTGCGCTTAATAAGAAGAATAGTGCTGATAATTTTATTGAAGTTTTCATAATTTTGAGCTTTTAAGTATGTTAAATATTTTGTGTTTGTTATTTTCAATGATCAAATGAACAACATTAATTTTAAGTGCTAAAAAGTGTTATACCAGCACCGAAAAGATATAGACCAATACCCAAAAGCATTCGGCAAACACCAAAAACACACTAATTATCAGTATTTTACAAGTTGGTCGAAAATTAAAGGGTGTTGATCGGGCAGGAAAGCGGGTTGGTCGTTTTCGGGGATGAAATAGAAAAATCCATGCAACGTTTTCAAAATCTACATTTAACAAAACCAACCTAACCAAACAACGTTGCCTTTAAGTACCTTTATCTATTCCGGGTACCCCACAGGCATGAATTTAGAAATTGCAGGTAATGTACAGGGCTTTAAACAACAGGATGGTATTTTAACAATTAAAACCGCCGAAGCCGAAGCAAGGGTTTATATCTATAGCCCTACAATTATCAGGGTAAGCATCAGTAAAAATTTCAACCCGGATGATCCTTCCTTTGCGGTAATCAGGCAGCCACTGGCCGATTTCGATTTTGATGAGTCATCGGCCAATATTGATATTACTACACCAGCCTTGAAGCTCAGTATTCAGAAATCGCCTTTAAGGTTCAACTTTTTCACGGCTGCAGGTAGCTCGCTGAGTGAAGATGACGCCCGCTTTGGTACAAACTGGCAGGGCGAACGGGTGACCTGTTATCGCCGGTTGTTTGAGGGTGAACGGTTTATTGGCCTGGGCGAAAAAACCGGTAACCTCGACAGGCGTAGCGCGGCCTACGTAAACTGGAATACCGATGCGCCAAACCACACGCCCGAATCCGATCCGCTGTATAAAACCTTTCCTTTTTTTATAGGATTGCACAGCGGGTTAACTTACGGTTTGTTTCTTGACAATACCCATAAAAGCTACTTCGACTTTGGTGCATCCACAGATGAGGAAACAAGCTGGTTCGGGGCAGATGGCGGCGATTTGAATTACTACTTTTTCGGGGCACAAGGTGTTGCGAAAATAATTGAAGATTATACCTGGCTTACCGGCAGGATGGAAATGCCGCCGCTCTGGAGCCTGGGCTATCAGCAATGCCGATGGAGTTATATGAGCGCCGATGAAGTATTGAACATCGCCCAAACCTTCCGCAAAAAACAGATCCCTGCCGATGTAATGTACTGCGATATCGACTATATGGACGATTTCAAGATCTTCACCTGGAACAAAAAAACTTTCCCTAAACCCAAGCAAATGCTCGATAAACTAAAGGCGATGGACTTTAGGCTGGTTACCATTGTTGATCCGGGAATTAAGGTAGAAGAAGGTTATAAGGAATACGATGAGGGTATTGAGCAGGATTATTTTGCCAAATATCCCGACGGCGAAAATTATACCGGCTATGTGTGGCCGGGCCGCTGTCACTTTCCGGATTTTTTCAGGGGAGAGGTACGCGAATGGTGGGGAGCAGCCTTCACCGCTCTTACTCAACCCGGCGTTGAAGGTTTCTGGAATGATATGAACGAGCCTGCCGCCTGGGGGCAAAATATCCCCTGGATAGTAAAATTTGGAGATAAGTTTATGCCGGAAGTGCGTAATGCCTATGGCATGCAAATGGCCCGCGCCACTTATGATGGCACAAGAAAGATCATGGGAAACAAACGACCGTTTGTACTTACCCGGGCAGCCTATTCGGGCACGCAGCGCTATTCGGCCGTGTGGACGGGCGACAACACCGGCACCGATGCCCATATGCTTTTAGGACAACGACTGGTAAATAGTTTGGGCATTACAGGTATGAGTTTTATCGGGGTGGATATCGGCGGCTTCAGCGGCAATCCTACGCCTGAGCTCATGGTACGCTGGAACTCCCTGGGTGCATATACCCCAATGTTCCGCAATCATGCCATACAAGGTAGTAAAATGCGCGAACCGTGGGAATGGGGTAAAAACAATGAACAGATCATTAAGAAGGACATTGAACAACGGTACAAACTCCTGCCCTACCTGTACAGCAGCTTTTATCAATCAACCCAAACCGGCCTGCCGGTAAGCCGTACATTAGCTATTGAGCACAGTTTTGACGGGAATGTTTTTGATGAGCGCTTTCAAAATGAATTTATGTTTGGCGACGCGATGCTGGTTGCTCCTGTTGAAAGCACTAAACTAACCGAAGATGTTTACCTGCCCCGAGGCTCGTGGTATAGGTTAAGCAGCGATAAGTTTTATGAGGGAGAACAGATTGTTAATGTTCAGGCGCCATTAACCGATCTGCCGGTATTTATAAAAGCAGGCGGCATTATCCCTATGCAAAGTGTTGTACAAAGCACCAATGAAAAAGGCGACGGTATATTGCAGGTACACGTATGGAACGGCAGGGAAGCAAATAGTTTTATTTATTATGAAGACGATGGCGTATCATATGATTATGAGCAGGGTGTTTATTATAAACGTGTTATCAGTTTCAATCCCATAGAAAAGAGCCTCAGTTTATCATCAGTTGAAGGCTCATCTAAATCGAGGTTTATGCAGCTGAAATTTGTTTTGCATGGTTTTGATGGGGTTAAGCTTCAGGAAGAAATAATAGAGAATAAAAGCGGAGAGATTGAAGTGAAATTATAATTGTTGTTTCATTTCTTGGGTAGTGATCGAACCAGTCTCATGGTTTGTAATACGCGGCGGGAGGGGGGCTCAGGCGCTCTAAACAGGCCGGCCTGCCATTCGGCCTCAGAGAGCTCTGATAAGTTATAGAAACTTTAAAGAATGGCAGGCTCCAGCCGAGTCTCCTAACCGTGGGCGACACATTGGCTAACCTTTTGCCCTTACTCATCGTTCAAAATGGGTATGAACAACATTATAGCATTCTGCTCCTAAATATTTTCAAAATTTCTTTAATTAATTGATAATAAGTTAACTTTGCGCGGAATTAAAATCCTAAACATGAAACACAAGTACAAAATTATAGTATTGCTGCTTGCCGGTATTACTGCCATTTACACTTCGTGCCATAAGCTTAACATGGCGCCTAACAATCAAAGTACAGTAAGTAAGAAAGAAGCGAGTGTGCAAATTGCGCAAAGCCTTGTTGGCATTTTTAACCCCGAAAACGGCGGGTTTGATTTTAAGAGCGGTTTAAGTATGCCAACCGATCTATCCCTGAACAAAAAAGGTAAGATCAAAGTACAATCTATTGACCCTCAGCCACAGTGCGGCGCCAAAATGGATACTACGATCGCATTTAATTTAGATCAAAGCGATACCTCAAAAATAGATATCTGGGCTAAGGTTAAATATGAGCTTACCTGTACCAATGGAGTACCTTCAGGTGTTACGGCTAATGATAGCTTAAATATGACTATGGCAGGCAGCGGTTTTACGATGGTTTTAAAAATGGGTGAAAACCTGATACTTAGAAGCCTTAATCCGGGTGTTGAACACGCGCAATACTCTTTTGATGGCCCTGTGAATTATTATGCCAGGGTTAACTACACCAAACCTACAACAGACCAGCCAAATGTTGAAGGCACCTTTAACTACAATTTCAAATCAATTGTTGTTGATCCAACAAAAGACCCCGATTTTATTTTAAGCGGAAGTGCTGCCTTTTCGAGTAAAGGAAGTATCGGAAAAAATGTCTGGAACTATAAAGGGACGATAACGTTTTTAGGGGGGCACAAAGCTAAGATCACTATCGACGGCACGGTTTATACTGCCGATCTGATGACAGGCGAAGTTAATTAAATTCGTTTTTAAATATATGTAGAGCCCTGCTCCCTAACCGGAGGCAGGGCTTTTTGTATGCTATGGTTTTTCAAAACGGCATGCTTTTTATCACCTGTGTATTTGTTAAAAAAACGGGGAATATTTTCCACGTATTTTTCCCCGAAGCGGGGAAAGCAGGTAGTGGGTGTGTTTTGTGTTCCGTTGCTATCAGCAGTATAAATCTTTAACTGTTTTATAAAAAAGAAAAATGAGCCTAAAAACACATATCCCGGCCGTTTTTTTTGCGAATTTTTTACCTGGTGGTATGCTTATTGCCAATTGAGGCAAAGAGATCTAAACTTTATCTTATACGTTTATGAAACTAAATCTACGCAGTGTATTACCTTTATTAACAGGTGTGGCTATTCTTTATTCAGCCTGTACAAAAACAGGAATTAATGTAAAATCCGATCCATCAACTGTAAAAGCAAGCGATAATGTAGCCAGTTCGGCAATTGCAGATAACCTGGCAAAATCATTGGCCGGTTCATTTGGAGGGGCCAGCCTTAACGACGGTGTTACCCCCTCAACCAATGCCTCATCAAAGCTTAAAGTACAGAGTACATATAGTTGCGGTTTTTATATTGATACCAGCCTGAACCGTGTATTTAATCAGGGTGATACTTTAAAAGCAACCAAAACAGGCGGTACCAAATATTATTTTATTTGTGACGGCAACAAAACTGTTGGTTATGATTCGGTTGATTCATTAAACACGGTAGGCAGTGGTCCGGGTTATTCATTCGTTTACAATATTGTGCAGAAATATAAGGTTAGGGGCCTTAACACCAATAACTCAAACTTCTCGCTTGATGGCCCTATGAAAGCCTATGTTGATAACGAATACACTAAATACAAAACGTTTAGCAGGGTGCATAATACCTATGTGTTTACTAACCTGTATGTACATGGCAACGATAAGTTTGATATCACCAGCGGTACAGCTACTTTCCGTTCGGAAGGAAAAACAAACGGCGGGGGCTGGGATTACAGCGGCACTATCGTTTTCCTGGGCAACCACAAGGCAAAGCTGACTTTCCTTAATAAAATTTTCTTAATTGATTTACTAACCGGTAAATCAACGCCTGCATAATCACGATCTTTCAATCAATCAATTATGCCCTGTGCCGGTTTTCGGTACGGGGCTTTTTTGTGCCTGAAACAATAACTTATTATATTGCCGTCCCATCCTGTTGCTCCCCCTTTAGGGCGCCGGGGGATCAATCATGAAACGCCTCTTATCAAACCTAACTTTTCAGGTACTTATTGCCATTGCCCTTGGGGTAGTGGCCGGCTTATACGTTAAAGGCTTTGCCCCAACTGCCGAACTGATTAGCAAGAAGTTCATCAGTCTCATCACCATGCTGATTGCGCCTATCATCTTTTTAACCATTGTGCTGGGCATTGCCGGCATGAGCGATATGAAAAAAGTGGGCAGGGTAGGCGGTAAAGCTTTGTTATATTTCGAGATCGTAACCACCTTCGCGCTTGTCATCGGCGTTACCGTAGCCAATATTATTAAACCCGGTGCCGGTTTTGAAAACCATGCTGCAAAAATGGATACCGGCAAATTAGCCGTATACGAAAAAGCCGCCGCCGAAATGCACTGGGGCGACTTCCTGGCCCACATAGTACCTTCAAACATCTTCAAAGCTTTTGTTGAAGGCGATATTTTGCAGATCCTGTTTTTTGCGATACTGTTTGGTTTTGGGTTAAGCCGGATGGGTAAAAGTGGCGAAGCGGTTATTCAGCTATTTGATAAGCTTTCGAAAGTGTTTTTTAATATCATGAAAATAGTGATGAAGGTAGCGCCGATAGGGGCCTTTGCGGGGATGGCTTTTACGGTGAGTAAATATGGCATCCAAACATTGAAGCCATTGGCCCTGTTGATGGGCTCGGTTTATCTGACCATGTTCCTGTTCATATTTGTGGTATTGAATATTATTTGCCGGCTGTTTAAGTTCAGTCTTTGGGAGTACCTGAAGTACATCAGGCAGGAGATCCTGATCGTACTGGGCACATCCTCGTCGGAGTCGGCTTTACCGGCCATGATGGAGAAGATGGAAAAGTTTGGCTGTTCCAAATCGGTAGTAGGTTTGGTGATCCCAACGGGGTATTCTTTTAATTTGGATGGCACTACCATTTACCTGTCTATGTGCGTGATATTTTTGGCGCAGGTGTTTAATATCCCGCTTTCGCTGGGGCAGGAGCTAACCATAATCGGGATACTCATGATCACCTCCAAGGGCGCGGCGGGTGTAACCGGCAGCGGTTTTATTGTATTGACCAGTACGCTTACAGCCATCAAAATAATACCGGTAGAAGGTTTGGCGATATTAATAGGGGTCGACAGGTTTATGTCGGAAGCACGGGCCATTACCAATGTGATAGGGAACGGTGTTGCTACTATTGTGATTGCGAAGAGTGAGGGGGAGTTTGTTGAACAGCCGGCTGAAAGGGGAGTTAATGAATAAATCGGATATATATATATTATTAACAATTTTCAAATCACTGGTATTGTTAACTGGTTTGACATTTACTGCGATCAATTTTATCCCGGGTATTTCTGGCGATAAAGTGAAACTTAAAAAAGCCGGGATTATATTTCTTGCTACGTTTTTGGTGTTCGTTTTAATTACAGCGGTTGAATTTGCAATTGCATTCAATTAGTAATTAGCCACGTTATGGATGGCAGTGTAATGATTTCGGATTTTGTCTGAACCCGAATCTACCAGAATGAAAAGCAAATTCAATAAATTGCTAAAATTCGCTTAATTCGAGTTCAGACAAATAGCCTGGGCCGCAGGCAACGCCCTAATTTAGTTGGCAGTAGATAGTTTTCAGTTGACAGTTTTATTCAACGGGAACTTTATAATCATAAAAAATTTAAAACACATAAACACCCTATAACCACATCCAATCCCCTTAAAAGTCACTTTTATGTTAACATATAAATTTAGATTACAATAGGGTTTGACATTCGGGCAAAAACTTTAGCTTTGCCGTACTAAAACGAAAAAACCAATGAGTGTACTCGTAAATAAAGATTCAAAAGTTATTGTACAAGGTTTCACCGGTAAAGAAGGGTCATACCATGCCGAGCAAATGATTGCTTATGGTACTCAGTTAGTTGGTGGTGTTACACCAGGTAAAGGTGGTCAAACCCATTTAGACAGGCCGGTTTTTAACACGGTTAAAGATGCCGTTGTTGCAACCGGTGCCGATGTATCCATCATTTTTGTGCCTCCTGCTTTTGGTGCAGATGCTATTATGGAAGCTGCTGAAGCCGGCATTAAGGTTATTGTTTGTATTACCGAAGGGATCCCTACAAAGGATATGATCGCAGTAAAAGAATATCTTACAGATAAGGATGCACGCCTGATTGGTCCTAACTGCCCCGGTATCATCACTGCTGATGAGAGCAAAATTGGTATCATGCCTGGCTTTATTTTCAAAAAAGGTAACGTTGGCGTGGTTTCAAAATCAGGTACTTTAACTTATGAAGCGGTTGACCAGGTGGTTAAAGCCGGTTTGGGTATCACTACAGCTATCGGTATTGGTGGCGACCCGATCATTGGTACACCAACCAAAGAAGCTGTTGAATTATTAATGAACGATCCGGAAACTCATGGTATCATCATGATTGGCGAAATTGGCGGAAATATGGAAGCTGATGCTGCCCGCTGGATCAAAGCGAACGGTACTAAACCGGTTGTTGGTTTCATTGCTGGCCAAACAGCGCCTCCGGGCCGCCGTATGGGCCACGCAGGTGCTATTGTTGGCGGTGCTGACGATACTGCTGCTGCTAAAATGAAGATCATGGCCGAGTGCGGGATCCGTGTGGTTGAATCACCAGCCGAAATTGGCGCTGCCATGGCTGAAGAACTGGCTAAGTTAGCGTAAAGCTTAAGGCGTAAAGCCGAAAGCGAAAAGCTTTTTAATATTGAAGATCCCGGTCATGATTTGGCCGGGATTTTTTAGTTTTAAAAATAATTTGGAGTACTTTTTCCGTATCTATGTATATGGTCAAAAATCTGCTTAAATCCGCTTTTGCCCTCTTGTTGGCTACGGTAAGTTACACCTCCACTGCCCAACCCTACAAGCCCGCAGTGTTTACTGATCCCGACAGATTAAAAAAGATTCAGGCTACTTTCCCGGTAATCGATCAGCTTTATAAAAAATATGCTGAAGATAATCACTGGCCGGGATTGGTGTATGGCATTGTGGTTGATGGTAAGCTGGTACATACCGGTGGTTTAGGATATACCGATATTGATGCCAGGATCAAGGCTGATTCATCGTCGGATTTTCGGATCGCCTCCATGACCAAAAGCCTTACCGCTATGGCTATCCTAAAACTCAGGGATGAGGGCAAGCTAAAACTGGATGATCCGGCTTATATTTATATCCCCGAGATGAAGGGGTTGAAATATTTGACCAAAGATGCTGTCCCGGTAACCGTAAGACACCTGCTTACGCATACAGCAGGTTACCCGGAAGATAACCCATGGGGCGACAGGCAACTTGCAGTTAGCGATGAAGAACTCCTGGCGTTATACAAAAAAGGTGTTTCATTTTCCAATGATCCCGGTCAGGGCTATGAGTACAGCAACCTTGGTTTTGCTACGCTGGGATATATCATCAAAAAAGTATCGGGCAAAACTTACGAGCAATACATCACAGAAAATATCCTTAAACCGTTAGGTATGATACATACCTATTGGGAATATGCCAAAGTGCCCAAAGATAAACTGGCGCATGGCTACCGCTGGCTTGATGGTAAATGGGTTGAACAACCTCTGCTGCATGACGGGGCTTACGGTGCGATGGGCGGCCTGATCACCACTATTGAGGATTTTAGCAAATACATAGCTGTGCATATGGATGCCTGGCCTCCGCGCGATGATGCCGAAACCCTGCCAGTAAAACGTAGTTCTATCCGGGAAATGCAGTACCCCTGGGATGTGAATTATTTAACTGTAAATGCCAAAACAACCACGGGCAGACCATGCCCCAATGTCAGTGCCTATGCCTACGGTTTGCGTTGGGCAAAGGATTGTGATAACCGCGTATACATTGGTCATACAGGGGGCTTACCGGGTTTCGGCAGTCAGTGGAATATCTTGCCGGAGTACGGTGTGGGCGTTGTTTCATTTGCCAACCTGACCTATGCCCGTGCTGGTTATCCCAATAACCAGGCTCTGGATACTTTACTGGCTCTTTCGGGTATAAAATCACGGCAATTGCCGGCATCAGCCATATTAGAGCAACGTAAAAATGATCTGCTTAAAGTTATTGCTGATTGGAGCAAGGCTAAAGAAAGCGGCATTTTTGCTGATAACTTTTTTATGGATTATTTCCCCGATAAACTTCAAGCAGCCGCAACTGAAGCTTTTGCAAAAACAGGCAGAATAATAAGTGTCGGTGATATTGTTGCCGAGAACCAGTTGCGCGGTTATTTTATTATCAAATGTGAAACTGGAAATATCAAAGTGAGTTTTACACTTACACCCGAAAACCCGCCATTGGTACAGGAGTTTCATTTTGATGTGGTGCAATAATAATTGTTAAAATCTTGGGCTCGTTTGTAACGAGTGCGCTTAATATGGTTTGGTGATTGCATTGCCTCTTGCGTTATAAACGCAAACCCAGGTTGCGCACTCGTTACAAACGAGCTCGAGTATAAAGCTTGTTTGCAAATGAGTGCAAGTAGGAATCTCAAAAAAATGTCATTGCGAGAAGGAACGACGAAGCAATCGCATGCTATACAGAGCGGCTATGCTTCCGTGCGATTGCCACGCTACGCTCGCAATGACATTTTTTTGGTATCACGTTTTCTGTTTTTTCTTCTTCGCCGCCGGGAAAAGCACATTGTTTAATATCAGCCTGTAGCCAGGAGAATTGGGATGAAGTTTCAAATCTGTCGGCGGATCATTTACAGCATGTTGATAATCTTCAGGGTCATGACCGCCGTAAAAGGTCCATTGGCCTTTGCCGTATTCGCCGTGAATATAGCGGGCTTCATTGGCGGTTTTCATTTCGCCCATAATGGTAACGCCCGGTTTGAGCATGCTTTTGTTATAAGCAGTAGTTAAACCCATAAAACCTTTAATTACTTTGTCATGATCCTGCGTAAGCATACTCGGCACCACATCCCATTTGGCCGAAAAATCAAACAGTGTGAAAAAATCACGGGTGCGGTCTACCTGGCGGGTAGTGGTAACATCAATATTGCTGAAGGAATGCGAAATGGGGTTCATATCCAGCGTAAAATTCTGAAAGGCGAACGTTTGACTAAAATCGAGTTTGGATTGCGCGTCCTGGTCGGCAGCATCACCGTCGAACATACGTTCGCAGATATCTGTATTAGCAGCCGATAGTGCAATGTCAAAAGTATCGGTACCTGAGCACATGGCAAACAGGAAGCCGCCGCCTGCGCAAAAATCTCGGATGTTTTGGGCTACGGCCAGCTTCATTTTTGATACCTTGCTAAAGCCCAGTTTATGGGCCATGGTCTCCTGGATTTTGATATCATCGGTATACCATTGCGCGTAACGGAAGGCGCCATAAAACTTGCTGTATTGCCCTGTAAAATCCTCGTGGTGCAGGTGCAGCCAATCATACTTAGGCAGTTCGCCGTGGATCACCTCTTCGTCGTAAACTACGTCGTACGGAATTTCGGCATATTTTAAAACCAAGGTAACTGCATCATCCCAGGGCAGCTTGTTTTTGGGGGAGTAAACCGCCATGCGGGGGGCTTTCTCCAGTTTAACCAGGTCCATATTTACCGATGGATCGCTTACTTCGGTAATAATTTCGGTGGCTTTGGCATCGGCAATAACTTCGTAGCTTACCCCGCGGATCTTGCACTCTTCCTCAACTTTTTGCCCGTACTTCATCATGAAACTGCCACCACGATAGTTGAGCAGCCAGTCGACTTCTTCGCCGTTTTTGAGCACCCAGAAAGCTATCCCGTACGATTTCAGATGGTCCTTTTGCTCATCATCCATAGGGATTAAGATAGATGCAGCCCGCGACGTTAAAGGTAAAAGGTAAAAGGCGAAAGGTAAAAGGAACTTTAGCTTTATAAGTAATAGACGAAATGTAAGAGGTGAAAAGTTATTGCCTGATGAATTATTCACGATCCTTGTTAATTTGTTTACTGCCGGGTTATCAAATGTAACGAATAAAGGGCTAATGTATTTTAACCATTTTTAACACATAAGGGCTTCTGGCTATATGCATGTTGTTTTAGCTTTATGGCGTTGTTAAATCTGGTCCTTAAATGAGTTTATCTGTTATTGTCAGAAATATTTTCCTTGTCGGTGTTTTATTAATATCCTGTTTGGCCGCGCACGCGCAGAACGGAAGTTCGGGTATGCGCCTCAATCGTGATGCGTTGATTAAAAAGCTTACAGAAGCCGACAGCAGTCTTGTTTTTAAGCAGGACACAGATATCAGCCTGTTGCCAAATTTTGTCGCCACAGATGCCAATGGAAGCCGGGCCCAACTAATTGGCAAGCCCGATGAGCTGGCAATAGTTAAATGGACTTACGTTTTTACCACCGACGAAAAAGTGAACCTCGCCGAACTGCAAAAACTGGCCTGGTTTGCCAATACTTTGGGTGATCAGGAAGGACTCGACTGGTTTTTTGCCCAACTGGCCGAATTGGGTAAAGATTATAAAAAGCCGCTTTCGGAAATTAAAATGTTTGATTCAAAAAGAAAAGGCGAGATTAGTTATTCGCCAAAACAAAGATTACTTACCATGACTTTTACACCCTGGTAATTAATAAATATTCAAACCTTTCACCTTTAACCTTTCGCCTTTAACCTTTTTCTTTAATCCTCAATTTTATTACCTTTGCCAACTGTTTTCTAAAAAACAAAAACATGAGCAAAGCAATAATCAAAACCGAAAAAGGCGACATGACCGTAGAGTTTTACGATCAGGATGCCCCTAATACCGTTGCTAACTTTAAAAAATTAGCAAAATCAAACTTTTATGATAACGTGATATTTCACCGTGTTATCCCTAATTTTATGATTCAGGGCGGCGATCCAACCGGTACCGGTGCTGGTGGCCCAGGCTACAAAATTGATTGCGAGCTTACCGGCAACAACCAATACCATGACCGTGGTGTGCTTTCAATGGCACATGCAGGCCGCAACACTGGTGGCTCACAGTTTTTCATCTGCCACAATCGCACAAACACTGCCCACCTTGACCGTAACCACACCGTTTTTGGTAAAGTGATTGAAAATGTTGACGTTGTTGACGCTATTCGCCAGGGAGATAAAATTTTAGGAATCGAAGTTATTGAAGATTAAGTGAATTTTGATGAGGTGAGTAGTTTATTGGTTAAACATAATAAACTACTCATCTAATCAGCCCCAACAAAAAATATATGAATTTACAGGGAATTGTATCGGTATCAGGAAAACCGGGTTTATGGAAAGCTTTGGCACAAAATAAAACCGGCTATGTGCTGGAAAGTTTAGATGCACAGAAAACAAAACTGATAGCCAACCTTTCTACAGCCAAATTAGCTGCTTTAAGTGAGATCACCATTTTTGGTGTTGAGGATGATATCAGGTTAACTGATGTGCTTGAGCGCATGAAATCAGCATCAAACATACCTGACGTTAAAGCCGACGGTAAAGCGTTGCGTACCTTCTTTTATGAAGTAGCGCCAGATCATGATGAAGAAAAAGTTTACTCATCTGATATTAAAAAGGTAATAGCCTGGGTTCCAGATATTAAAGCCGCTTCCAATTTTTGAAGAGGCCGATCCTACCCAGGCACCTGCCCCGGTTGCAGAAGAACCCGTTGCCGAAGCTGTAACAGCTGAACCGGAAGCTGAGCCAGCAGCACCAAAAGCAAAAGCTAAAAAAGCCACAAAAAAAGCCGAATAATCGGCTTTTTTTAGTTATAGCGATTCCCATCGTCCTGCGTGCTTTAAATGATGTCATTTCGAAGCCTGGAAGGATGGAAATTGTGAAGGCAAGGCCGAGAAATCTTATACGCCCTGTAAAACGTTGATTTTATGTCGTAGAAGATTTCTCCTCACCCATCCCGTTTGTTCCCCGGCCGGTTCGTCGAAATGACATCTTCTTTATGATATTATAAGAACATACGGGTATTTAAGAGCATTACTCGGTATCAGTATAAGCATCGCCCCCAATAAAGATCATTGTATTTGTTGCGTGTGCAGGTGAACCCGAAGCACCTAAGGCAAATGATTTTTTGATCACCTTGCTGCCATAATTCAGTTCGATGGTGTTGCCGTAAATTTTGTAGGTGCCGCCTTTGCCTCCGGTTTTTTTCCAGGCGCTGGCAGCAGGTGTCATGATTCCGCCGTTTGATCCTTCAGTAAAATGAGTATCATCAATAAAATTGATCTTTTTGATTACCAGGGCATTTGTGCCGTTGCCATAATCGCTGCCGCTTACTTTTTCATATCCTTTTTTTAGCTTAATACTGCCTGTATACGGATAGGCCGGGAACCAATTGCCTTCACCCAACTTATAATCATAGGTTTTTCCTTCGTTATTAGTAAGATAAAAGGTTGCGCCCGTTTTTTTCCAGGTTCCCCAGGCTTTAGGGCGGCTGCTTTTAGCGGCTGTTACATCCAGCGTTTCAATTGGCTCATCACCAACGTCAAAGTATTCGCCGTTTTTAAATAATACTACGGGTTCAAAGGCAATGGCAGCAGGATAGCCACTTACAGCCCTGAAATACCATCCTTCAACGGCAGGAGCAGCCTTTGCTGGTTTGTGATAGGCGCCTCCGCTTTTTGCATTAGCGGTGGCGCTTAAATGTAATGTGAAGCTTGAAATAGCAAGGCAAATAGCCAGGTGTTTAACTTTCATATCATTTAGTGTTTTGGTTAACTTGTATTAATTAACTCAAACATAAATGATTGGTTTGCAGGAATCTGATTAAGCTTTTGTTAAAAGCTATACATCCATCGCATCATAAACAATAACCTTTTCCCAAAGATGGCTGCAGTTTTTAATAAACTCCAGGTGGATAGGATGGGTTTGATAAGTGGCTTGTCCGGCCAGATCGCTGAAAAACATCAGTTCGGACACCGCCCAGGAGTTATCTACTACGTCGCGTTTTTCGGTACTGGCTACGATACCTACGCGAAGTTTGCGTATGGTTTCAATTTTGGCAAGGGTTTTAACTCCGGCTACCAATTTATCACGGTCTTCTGTTGATCCCGGATTTTTAAGCCAGAAAAACACATGGTGAACTATTGGCCATTCTTCTTTTTGCTCTTTCAGCGATATTGCCGATGCTGTAACTGTACCTGCAGCCAGTGCCGCTGTTGTGGTTATGAATTTTCTTCGGGTTGATTTCATGACAGGTTAAATAATCGCTTTCAAGGTAGTAAGAATTATTTAAAACGTTTATAAGTTGTTTCAATCAAAACACATCCAAAACATAAAGCAGCACAATAACAGGCAGCACATTTAAAAATATCACAAGCCCGATGTTCTGATCCTGCACATCTCTCTGCGCATAGCGGGACAGGAATATGATAAAAACCACATAGTAGATAAGCGGAAAAACGAATATTACGGAAAGCAGCAGTCCCGCCGAGCTCATAAGCTGCCCCCAGCCTAATATAACCGGCCATGCCATCATTCCGACGATTTCAAGAAAAGTGATAACGGATAGTACTTTTAAGGTTTGGGCTTTGCTCATGTTAAGGTAATTGTTTACCTCAAAAATAAGAAAACTGAGGGGTTTTATGAAATATGAAGAAGCAGCCTACAAACACTCCGGCTGCTTGCACCCTTCTTCCGAAAATTCGGGTTCAAAAGTGCTGTGGCTGATATCAAGATGTTCCAGTCGGTGGCGAAGGTCATGCTTGATATTATCAAAATCGGCCATGGCTTCAGGCTTGATCACCAGGTGGGCAGTAAGTGCGTTTTCGGTGGTGCTGAGTGCCCAAACGTGCATGTGGTGAACATCAACCACACCTTTGGCTTTTTTAAGTTCGGCTTTGATCTTGTCAAGGTCCATTTCGGCAGGTACGCCGTCCATTTCCAAACGCAGGCTGGCTGTAAGCAAGCTCCAGGTGCCGCGTAATATCACAAAACCTATTATCAGGCTCACTGTGCTGTCAATCCAGTACAGTTTGGTAAAGTATATGATAATACCAGATATCACCACACCAAAGGATACTATGGCATCAACAGCCATGTGCAGGTAAGCGCCTTTAATATTGAGGTCGGTATCTTTATCTTTAACAAACAGCCACGCTGTAAAAGCGTTAATGCCAATGCCTATAAAAGCAACCCAGGCCATGGTGCCGCCCGATACTATTTCGGGGTTCATGAAGCGCGTAATAGCCTCATAAATAATAAAACCAACGGCCGCAAATAATATTACCGCGTTAAAAAAAGATACGATGATGGTCGACCGCTTATAGCCGTAGGTATACTTACTGTTAGCGCTTACTTTGGTGAGTTTAAAAGCAAGCAAGGCTAACGCGAGGGAGGCCACATCGCTCAGGTTATGGCCGGCGTCGGTTAACAGGGACAACGAGTGTGTAATAAAACCTGTAATAGCCTCAACCACCACAAACACCGAGTTAAGCACTATGCCCCAAATAAAAGCCGAATTTAAATGATCAAGCTTAGGGGCATGGTCGTGATGATGGTGCCCGTGCGAATGTGAGTGTGAATGATCGTGACCTGCTGACATTTAACAAAGGTAGGTAAAAACCTTGATTCGCATGATTTTAGGATTTCCTGAAATAAGCATTTGCTGTAACATCGTTGTGGTCATAATCCCGCTCCGTATCTGTTTATTTGATCAATCATCAGGGCAATCCTTAAATCCTAAAAATCATGGTTCGGATTATTCATGATGATAAGGCTCTCCCTTCATAATGGTATATGCCCTGTACAGTTGCTCCACAAAAAACAGGCGTACCATCTGGTGCGAAAATGTCATGCGCGAAAGAGAGATCTTGTCGTTAGCCCGCTGGTAAACGGAGGTATCAAAGCCATAAGGCCCGCCTATGATGAATATTAAATTGGCAGATGTGGTAACTTCTTTTTTATTGATATAAGCTGCAAACTGGGTTGAGGTAAATTCAGAACCTTTCTCATCCATCAGGATCACAAAATCAAGCGGGGTGATTTTCTTGAGGATCAACTCGGCTTCTTTGGCCTTTTGCTGCTCGGGGCTCAGCGCTTTGGTGTTCTTCAACTCGGGGATTTCGGCAAGCTCCAGTTTGGTATAGTGTTTTAGCCGTTTTACATATTTATCAATGCCTTCCTTTAAATAGGCATCCTCTGTTTTTCCAACGGTAAGGAACGTGATCTTCATATCTGCAACAAATAAACGTTTATTTAAAATATATGTGTTTATTTTGGTTGAATTTATCTGCAAATGGAACAAACAATTATAAACGATTATACTCAAAGAGCAAGCCTCGCCGCTGCAGAAGCGGCCAAATATAAAAAGCTTGCCAATACCTATTCACTGCTGAGGCTCGGCATTTTTGCCATGGTGGCTGTAACTATAGCCTTTGCCATTCACTTCGATAATTTTAGTATTATCGCCATAGCCTTTGTATTGCTGGTTTTTGCCTTTGCCTGGCTGGTAGCGCGACAAAGTGCGTTTGAAAAGCAGAAACAGTATTATGACGATCTGCAGCAGGTAAATGAAAACGAGATAGTTAGTATCCAAACCCACGGAACTATCTACAACGATGGCGCGCGCTACGCTAACGACAAACACTTCTACACTTCCGACCTGGATATTTACGGTAATGCATCGTTATACCAGCTCATCAACCGTGCAGCTACTACCCCGGGAAATAATAAACTGGCAGGTTGGCTCAATGCCCCGGCAAGCAAGCAAACCGTATTACAGCGGCAGGAAGCCGTTAAAGAAATAGCCGCTAAGCACAGCTGGAAGCTCGATCTGCAAACACGGCTCATTTTCGCCATAAAGCAGGACGTGAACCAGCTTAAAAACCTTTTCAAATACCTGCACATTCCGCTCGATATGCCAGGCGAAAAATGGCTTGCCGCTTATACCAAAATAGCGCCTTACTTGTTTACGGCGTTGTTGGTTGTCGCTTATTTTTATTCGCCGGTGAAGCTTGCGGCCATCGTGGTTGGCTTGTTTAATATGGGGGTGGTGTTTTCAAAAGCAGCCTACATCAGCAAAGCCGATCTTATTGCCGGTAAAATAGGTGATACTTTATCCAACTATGCAAATGTATTTAAGTGCATTGAAGACCAGCAATGGCAGGCCGGTTATAGCAACACCCTGGCGCAACAGCTAAAAACAGACAAGACATCGGCCAAAATAAAAGAACTGGGGGAGTTGATCAATAAGCTTAATTATCATCTTAACCTGTTAATCGGCTTTGTGCTCAACCTGTTTTTCTTATGGGATATCCGCCAGATCATCGCCATTGAAAACTGGAAACGTCAAAACCAGGACAGCCTTGAAGCCGCTTTTGATGTCATTGCTGAATTTGAATCGCTGTTAAGCCTGGCCGGTTTGGCCGTAAACTATCCGGATTGGAGTTTTCCTGTTATTGACGACAGGCCGGGCTATACCCTTACAGCTAAAGCCATTGCCCACCAGCTTATTGACGCCACCAAACGTATAGAAAATGATTACGAACTGGATAACACCTTTAAGGTTGATATCATCACCGGATCAAACATGGCCGGTAAGAGCACCTTTTTGCGTACCGTGGGCATTAATACCGTGCTGGCCTTAAGCGGTGCCCCTGTTTGCGCCCAAAGTATGCAGGTATCGGTGATCACCATGATCAGTTATATGCGCATCAAAGATTCGCTCAATGAAAGCACCTCAACCTTTAAGGCCGAGCTTGACCGCCTGCAGATGCTGCTGGCCGCGGTTGAAAATGAGCCTAAAGTGTTTTTCCTGATTGATGAAATGCTGCGCGGTACCAATTCGGTTGATAAATACCTCGGCTCAAAAGCGGTTATCGAGCAGCTCATCCACAAAAATGCGGTGGGTATGGTAGCCACTCACGATTTACAGATAGCCCATCTCGAAACCAAATATCCTGATTACGTACGTAATTTTTATTTTGATATCCAGGTAGTGAACGGCGAAATGCTGTTTGATTACAAGATCAAGCACGGTGAATGCAAAACTTTTAACGCCTCGCTATTGCTTAAACAGATAGGGATTGAGGTGGACGCAGAATAGAACCGGGATTTTGTCTGAACTCGAATTAAACGAATTTTAAGAATTTATCGAATTTTAAAATTCTGTCAATTCAATGAATTCAACAAATTCGAGTTCAGACAATCCTGGTTCAGAAAAAGAGCCGGAAGCATTTACGCTCCCGGCTCTTTAATTTTTTCTTATATCCTGACTCTAACAGTCTTGACTCTTAAAGATTATCGGCCTCCTGTAGGTGAACCGCCGGCACCCTGGTCGCCTTGTTTCATGTCATCATTGTTGATGCCTTTTTTCTGCTGTTGCGGGTTGCTGAAGCTTAATTTACCGAAGCTGTAGCTAAACGTTACACCAAACGAACGGAATGGGAACGCAAATTTGCTGCTTTGCGTAAATGTTGGTGTTTTTATGTCGGTATTAAAGTTTTTGTAAGTATTGAATGGCTCAATGGCATTAATACCCAATGCAAGTTTCTTTTGCATAAACTGTTTTTTAAAGCCAAAGCCCATAATGCTGAACGATGGATTTGAGCCCTGAATGGTGCGGCGTGCCGAATTTTCAACAGCAAATGCCTCAGCTATAAAGTTGTTTGGCAGTGTAAGCTGAGCACTTAAAAATGCGTTGTACTGCACATAAGTATTGGTTTGTGTTTGTTGATGCGTAAACTGGTCGATAGCGGTTGGTTTGTAAGTGTAAGCGTTGATTTGTCCGCGTATGGTCAGGATCTTGAATGGGGTTACCGAACCAAAAAAGCTTGCGCCATATGAGTTATTTACACCAATGTTTTGATAGGTAGTTAAAGTAGCGTTCTGATCACCATTAGGTGGCAGGTTTTCAACTATACCTTCAATTAGGCCTGATGTATGCTTATAATAAGCCGACAGGTTGATCACAGACGATTTTATGAATGTGTTATAACCCAATTCAACTGTTTGCGATATTTCGGGCGCTAAGTCGGGGTTACCAACTGTTTGCGCTGTAATATTGCTCCTGTTAACAAAGGGGTTCAAAAACTGTAAGCTTGGGCGTGTTATACGCTTGCTATATGATAATTTGATAGTTTGAGTAGGTGTAAGCGCCTTTTGAAAAGTTAAGCTTGGTATAAACGTATTATAGTTTTGATCAAAAGGGCTAAGATTTTGAGCACTATTGATTGGCTCGCCGTGAATATCCGTATTTTCAAGCCTCGCACCTGTCATGATGGAGTAGCCTTTAGGCAGAGAGAAAGTTAATACGGTATAACCGGCCCAAACTGTCTGATTATAATTATACCTGTTTGAGTTTGGATCGCTGAATACAAAACCGCCGTTTCCGTCCGGTACAAAATAATCCGAAATACTTTTTATCCTCCTGATGATGTTTTTGCCGCCGGCTTCCAGCTTAAGCAGTTTGCTTACAGGTAAAGTATAGTCGGCTTGTATGGTATACTCGTTGTTTTTACCGTTAATATTGTTTTGAAGGGAATCAAACACCGCCGAATACAAGTTAGTATAATCGGTAACAATTTTGCTATGGCTCCATTGTGCAGACAGGTCCAATTCATGACCTTCTTTTTTAAATTTGTGCGTGTAATCAATGTTCCAGTCAAAGCCACCAAAACTATTGTGACCGCGACCATCAGAAGTGTAAGACTGATCTTTGGTGTGATCAAAATAATAGGTTTGATTTGTGGTTGACAGCGAATGCGGATCAAAACCACCCTGATTTAAACGGATAGAAGTACGTAAGTTGTTGTACGCGTTAAAATCATAGCCAGCCGAAACAGAACCTATTACGCCGTGACGTTTAACGCGGCTGGTTCCGGTAGATGTTTGCTCATAGTGTTTGGTAGGGTCGTTATAATTAAAGTTCTGATCGCTTGAGGTAAGCGAGGTTTGAGGCCACGTTGCGTTACCACCGGCGTTTGCCGATAAGCTAAACCTGTTGTGGTTATAGTTGATATTGGCGTTGCCGTTGTTTTGACGTGTACCAACACCACCGCTGATTGAACCGCTGATACCCGAAACATTTTTTTGCTTGGTAATGATGTTCAAGATACCGGCCGAACCTTCTGCATCATATTTGGCAGATGGTGAAGTTACCACCTCGATACTCTTGATCTGGTCGGCGGGGATGGTTTTCAATACATCCGATAAGCTGGCAGATGTAGCACCGGATGGCTTGCCATTGATCAATACGCGTACGTTTTGGTCACCACGAATAGATACGTTACCGTTAAGGTCGACAGCAACCAAAGGCACTTTCTGTAACACATCGGTAGCGTTACCGCCTACCGATGTAAGATCCTTTTCGGCGTTATAAACTATCTTATCGATCTTGTTTTCGATTAATGCGGCCTGGCCAACTACGGAAACTTCTTTAAGCGCGTGTGAGCTTGGGGCCAACAGTACCTGACCAAGCTTGGCATCTGGTTTTGATGGGGTAGTGGTTACCTGGTCAATATATTTAGTTGGGTAACCTATAAAGGAGATAGCCAGCTTATATACGCCCGGCTTTATATTGTCCAATTTAAAGTTACCTTTTTCATCGGTTACAACACCGGTAATTGGCGATTTGCCCCCGCTGCGATATAAACCAACCGAGGCGTAGTCCATTGGTTTTTTGGTTAGCGAATCAATGATAGTGCCTGATATTCTGCCTGTTGTTGTAGGTCCGCCGCCGCCCACACCAAACTGGGCCTGAGCCGATAACGCGAAGCAGAATAATGCAATAAGTATGTAAAAACGTTTCATTTAGTATTATTTTGGTAATTGGAGGCGAAAATACTTTAAATGTTACATGCTGAATTTTTATTTTTTTACAAATAGTGCATTTGTAATGTATAAGTTACACTATTATGATGTAACCGGGGATTTTACAATGGGGGATTAAAAGGGGGATTTGCGACGAGGCGACAATATATAAACCATGTCAATTACGAGTGATAAAACTTAGGGGAGATAAATGACAACACCAGGGAAGATTTACAAAGTTTTGAAACTTCGTAAATCTGGATTCAACGCTGTTTTTTAGGAAAAGCGCAAGTCAGCCCGGACCGGGGAAACTTGCGCCAATAGATGATTCAATACCAATTATCAGATTTTACTCTGTCGTTACCCTCAAATTCAAGGTATCGGCTTGCATAGCGGTAAAAATACCGAGGCCGTTAACAACATTGGTTGGGGTATTTACCAGGTTTTGTGAGCTGCCGCGGGTATTGCTGGTTAATATATTAATGTATTCGTCGTTTACCCTTAGCAATATTACTTTATAAGCCCCGTAGTATTTGAAAGTGGTTTGCGTTATGCTGTAAGTAGAGGCTCTTTCGGTATTGATCTCGAAGCTTGGGTTCCTGTTGTTCCTTACCGCTATAATCTCAAAAGGATTACTATCGGTGTTTTTGAAAAGCAGCATATGCTGCAACGAATCGGGGTTGGTCCAGGTAATGGTAGCGCGCACCTTATCGTTATAAGCCTGATCAAGCGTATTGGGCTCATGAAATACACTGTCGGTTAGTTTAAATCCAACTGGTTTGCCCGGCATCACTGTTGACGCGCTCACAACCATATTGTTATAGGTAAACTGCATGGAATAAGTTTTCCCTGCAGTTATGAATGAGGCATCAGCATATGTGTAAGTTCCGTTTGTTCCTTCGGTGAGTTTTACAGTCTGTGTACCATTGCTTACATTAATTGTCAGCCCGGTAATGGCCGATCCATAAGTAGCAGTATCCGTCAGGTCTTTTTGCTGATAAACTTTTACTGAAAGCGGTTGGCCGGCAATCAGGTATGCTTCAACAACAGGTTTGTTCACCGCATCCGTATCAGAAGAGTTTTTTTTGCAGGCCGATGCCATCATCAGGCAACCGGCTATCAGTGCAAAAAATGTATATCGTATGTATGTTTTTATTTCCATCTTAAGCTTAATGTAATGTTAGGGGTAAAGCCGAGGTAGTTAACATCGGTAGTGATAACCTGATTGTTTTGCATTTGGTATTCGCGGTACCAGGTGTTGGTATGATTGTAAACGTTGAACAGCGACAAGCCTATAGAGCCTATTTTATGCCCGTCTATCTTCAGCAGGTCATATGAAACCGACATATCCAATCTGTGATAAGCCGGCAAACGTTCGGCGTTTTTATCGCTTATGTTGAGGTAAGTGATGCTGTTGCCGTCAACCGTTTTAATGGTGTAGCTGGATAAGGGGGCAGTATAAGGATGCCCGGTGCTGAACAGGAAAGTAGCAGCAAAATTCCAGCGCTGGTAATGGTACATGTTAATGGATTTAAACTCATGGCGCACATCTTGGTCGGCAGCGTAATAATCGGTTCCAAAAGCTAAGAATTTATTCTGGGCCTGGGCAAGGGTATAGCTGATCCAGCCGGTATAACGCCCCATCTTTTTCTGTACCAAAAACTCAATGCCTTTAGCACGACCGGTTCCCTCATAAAAGTTTTCAGTTACGGTTTGTGTTTGATTTTGGTTGGCCTCCATCCTGAAACCGCCGCCGGCAGGCTGTGTTTGCCTTACGGTGTACTGGGTAAGGCCGCTAAGCGTTTTGTAGTATCCTTCAACGCTGAATAAAAGCTCGTCCGTTTCGTAGCTGGTACCCAATATGAAATGCCTTGACATCCCAACGGGGATATTGCTGTTGTTTGATAGTACCCAGAAATTACGGTTCCCGGCTAAAATATCCTCGCGGATAACCTGGTTTTCAAACTGGTAAAACTGCCCGGTAGCGCCTTTTATGGTAAATTTATCGGTAAGGCTATAACTTGCCGACAGCCGGGGCTCAAAATAAGGCTTGGATGTAGGGCCGAAATAACTGGCCCGCAAACCAGGCTGAATATGAAATTTATTGTTTGGGTCGATAGCCAGCTCGGTGTAGAAACCCGCTAATATGGCATTATTATGCTGGTTGATGAGCTTGCTGGTATCGTTTTGGGTATACTCGTAATCTATTTTTTTATAAGATGCAAAACTACCGAACAGTAGCTTGTATTTGTTGCTGGCCGTCCATTCCCATTCAGATTTGTAGCCTACATCCTTCAGGTTGTTAGTCTCCAAAGTTCCGTTGCTCAGTGTGTGCGAAATGCCGTTGGTATCAATCTGTGCAAAGCCCGAAGTGCTCCTGTTCCTGTCGTTGAAATAGGATGAGTAGGTGATGTAGTTGTTGGAGTATAGTTTCTTATTCCATTGCCTGAACCATTTGATACTGCTGCCCAGGTTTCCGTATTTGGTATAATCGGTTATGTTGATACCGCTGCTGCCCGACGACAGGAACGATGGCAGGCCCAGTTCCCTGCTGTTATCTGTTTTATCTGTACCTGTGTACAAAGTCCATGATACCTTATCTTTTTGACTGATGCTGTACGTGTACTTGGCATCAAAATCATAAAAGTAGGAGCTTGGGGTAATCTGGTTAGCAAAACCGCCGCCGCCAAAGCCTCCCCGGCCACCACCACCCGGACCGCCGCCCTGCGTGGTTGATGTTTGATTAAACTGGTTGAAGATCTTGTTGTAAAACGGCCCCTGGTACGAGCGCCTTACCGCTAACAGCAAGGTCGATTTATCAGAAAGCGGCGTTTCCAGGTAACCGCTTGCGCTCAATAAACTCAAATCGGTACCAATATTAGTTTCGTTCTTGTTACCCTCCTTGCCGTTGAGTTCGGTAACGCTCGAAAGCCTGCCGCCATATTTGGCCGTAAAGCCGCCTTTATATAATTGCACATCCTTAATGGCACTGGCATTGAAAGCACTGAAAAAGCCATACAGGTGATCAACCTGGTAAATGGTAAAACCATCCAGTACAACCAAATTTTGGTCGGGGGTACCGCCGCGTACGTATGCACCTGATGATGACTCGTTGGTACCGCTTACGCCGGGCATCAGCTGAAATGCACGCAGCACATCCTTATCACCCATGGTTGGCAGCTTATCTAAATTAGCCGGCGAAAGCTGTAACACGCCAACCTGCCTGCTATCGGTATTCATAACGCCGCTTTTTTTACCGGTAATAGTAACTTCATTTAAGCTGTTGAGCGATGAATATAACCCAAAGATCAGCGGCGAATTCAGCTTTTCGCTGCTCAGCCTAAAATAGTCCGTTTGGTAACCTGTATAGGAGACCTCCACTACCGATGTATCTGAAGGTACCCTGAACATCGTAAAATAACCATCAGCATTGGTCATAACGTTGAGGTCGGTTCCCCTGATCTTCACCGTAGCCGATGGCAGCGACTCGCCTGTTTGCTGATCAATTACCCGCCCGTTAATACTCACCAAAAAATGTTTGGGTTTGGCTTTGGGCGCCTCAATCTCTTTAGCCTTTACCGCATTGGCTGCCTGCAGTGAGAGTTTGTTGAGTTTTTGCAGCCGCGCCAGATCGTCGGTGTTTTGGAGGATGTAGATAGTGCCGGTTGATTCTATCCAGTAATGCAGGTTGTTTTCATTACAAACCTTGGCAATTACATTTTTAAGCGGTTCTTCAAAAAAGTGCTCCACAACGTCCATTTCATGTAAAGGCTCCCGTTCAAATACTATGCGGACTTTATAGTTCATGGCCAGTGTATCAAAGAGCTCATCAAGCGGGCACGAAAAAAAATGGTTAACTACAATCTTTTTTAGCTTTTGTTGGGTTTGCTGACTATGGGCCACCGTACCGCACAAAATCAGGGAGCTTATTAACATTAGGGAAAATTTCTTCATGTAGGGGTATATTTTCTTCGATGCCGAAAATGCAGCATGTTTTGAAGCACCTCAAATAAAATCGACCATGGGAGGTTTTCTGTAGACCAGATGCCCGGATGTGTGGCAGGGGGATTTTGCTTAGTAGCAGTTGTTAGTGGCAGTTGCAGGTTGGAAAAAGAATATTAGTTAGAGGCAATGGCGGGTGGTTGCATATGTTAATTGGAAATTGCCTTTAACCTTGTCTGAAGGCAAAGACCTCAAAAACAGAACCAAGATGATTAGGAAATACCCTACACCTTCCCAATCATCCTGTTGATCACATCGCGATATCCGTCGCTTAAAGGTATCTCGGTATTGATGAGTTTGATACGGGCACGGCGCATTTGGGATACATGGTCGAGGTTAACGAGGTATGATTTATGTACCCGGAAAAACTGGTCGGGCGGTAATTGCAGCTCAATAGCTTTGAGGCTGATACGGGACAATACCGGTTTTTGCTGATTGATGAGGTGTACTTTAATATAATCTTTAAGCCCCTCAATGTATTCAACCTGGTCAAAGCTGATCTTAACGAGGTTATAATCAGCATGCAAAAAGAAATAGTTTTTAGTGGTTGGCTGCGGCACATAACTGCGGCGAAGCTCATATAAGTCGAGCGCTTTGTGGCAGGCCTTCAAAAAGCGGTCTAAGGGTACGGGCTTAACCAGGTAGTCAACCACATCAAGTTCAAAACCTTCCAACGCAAATTTTTCATAAGCGGTTACAAATATCACCATGGGCTTTTGCGTCAAACTCCTGATGAGTTGTAAACCATTGATGCCGGGCATGTATATATCGCTGAAGATAAGGTCTATCTGTTCTTTTTGCATGGCAATGATCGCCTCGCCCGCGTTGCGGCAACGCGCCACTACCTGTATGGTGTTTACATGCTTCAGGTTATCTTCCAGCAAGTCGAGCGCAAGTGGCTCATCGTCAATTATTAAACATCGCATCATTTAAGTTCCAGTTGTAGCATAACTATATAAGCCTGCTCGTTTTTGTTGATATATAGATTGTGTTTGCCGGGGTATAACAGCTCAAGCCGGCGTTTAACATTAGCCAGACCAATACCCGAGGCATTATCTTTACTTTCTTCGGTTGGGTTGTACACGTTTTGTACACTGAAACGCAGGTTCTTTTCGTCGGTAAAGAGTGTGATAGCTATAGCAGGGGCTTCAATATCTCCAGTGCCGTGTTTAAAGGCATTTTCAACAAAAGGGATCATCAGCATGGGTTCGATGCTTTTTTCGGGAGCTTTGATATCCGAACTGAAACTGATCTTCACCTGGTCGCAGAAACGGAGTTGTTGCAGCTCGATATAGCTGCGGAGGTAGTCTTCTTTTTGGCACAGCATAACTTTTTCGGCATCGGTTACATAAAGCATATACCGGAGCAATTTCGAAAGCTGGATGAGCGTAGGTTCAACTGCCGAAGGGTTTAACCGCGAAAGCGCAACCGCACTGTTAATCACATTAAAAATAAAATGCGGACTGATTTGTGAGCGTAAAAAAGCCAGTTCAGAGATCAGTGATGCATTATCAATATCCTTTTTTTTGTTGATAGCCTTAAATTGATCGGCCAGGTAATGATAGGCAAAGCTGCCGGCGGTAACAGATAATAAGGGGAAAATAACCAGGAACGGCCCCGGGGGGCGACGATGATGCCCCATCCAGGGAAAATGAGGCACAGGGAAATAATGCCGTACTTCCGTTAGTATTACATTGAACACCACAAAGGAGGCGAGCAAGGCAAAAAAGTAAAGCCAGATATTATTTTTTAAGATCCTGGGAATAAGGAAAAACGCATTCAGGTAGAATTCGGCCGCGAGCACCAGGTTAAAACTGATAATGTGCCCAGGTGAAAAAGCAGGCTGCGGAAAGCCGCGCATATCCGGCCTGGAAATGATGGGCGTAAAAATGATCAACGCCCAAAATAACAGGTGGATACAAATTTCGATAATCAGCGCCGGCTTTATCCGTTTAAACATATCATGCTAAGGTAGCCTCATTTTAAACCCGCATTCAATGTAATAGACGATGGGGCAAAATGTGCCGACGAAAGTACGGTATCTGTTGTATGGAAACCTAATTTCAGGTGCTGCACAAGGCATATTTAACATCTATTAACATTTGAAGGCAGCTAATTGAAAACAAGCGGTTTCGCTGTATAAAAAAGGTGGCATTTTCCGTTAAATTTGTTTAACAACTAATTACCTATGTCAATAACAAAACCCATCCTCCGAATTTTTGATTATGATAAAGCCATTGAATTTTATATCAACTGGCTTGGCTTTAAAACCGATTGGGAACACAAACCCGAAGGTGTGCCGGTATATATCCAAATTTCCCTGCGCGATGTAGTGCTTTACCTCTCCGAACACCATGGCGATGCCAGTCCGGGCAGCCATATAGCTATTGATGATTTTAACGAGCTAAGAGATTACCACGCCCACCTCATCGCCAAAAAATATAAATATAACCGTCCCGGTTTGGAAGTACCCGAATGGAATGACAAGGCTATTATGATGACGGTTCACGACCCATTTGGTAACAGGTTAACCTTTAGTGAGGAGTTGAATAGGTAAGCCTGTTGATCCTTCCTTTTTTAGCGCAAGTGTTGTGTGGTTGGCTGGAGGGGCGCTCACTTGTGCTTTCTTTATGCTTTTATAATTGTATTTAACTATTTTCAGTGCGTGAGTACTAAATACAAATTCGCTAATCCGGAGGGGATATACTTCGTGACTTTCGCCGTTGTTCATTGGGTCGATGTTTTTACAAGAAACATTTATCGTGATATCTTACTTGATAGTTTTCGTTATTGTATAAAGGAAAAAGGTTTAATTATTTATGGGTTTGTCATTATGAGCAATCATGTTCATTTGCTCATAGGCAAAAAAGCTGATCAAAGTTTATCAGCCATTATGCGGGATATGAAAAAGTTTTCATCTGTTAAGATTATCAGGGAAATTATAGAAAACCCGGCAGAAAGCCGAAAACTCTGGATGCTTAAACTCTTTGCTGACACAGGAAAAGCAAATACAAATAATACCCATTATCAGTTATGGCAACAAGAAAATCATCCGATAGAAATTGAGCCACACTCAAATATGTTTGATCAAAAGTTGAATTATATTCACCAAAATCCTGTTAAAGCAGGATGGGTTAACGAACCTTCAGCATATGTTTATAGTAGCGCCGCTAATTATGAAGAAAAAGGAGGGGTTTTGTTGGAAGTTGAGGTGGCATATTGATATTAGTTCCAGAAGGCACAAGTCATCCACCCTCATGCCAGCCACACAAGACTTGCGCCAGAAAAGGAAAGGGGAATAAATTCGTTTTCGGCAGCTTCTCGTTTTTTAACGCAAGTCTTGTATAACAGAAAATAAAAGCCCGAAACTAACACTTAATTGGTTTCGGGCTTTTTAATATCCGATGATCTTTATTAATTATAAAATGTCCATGAAACACCGAATTTCAGGATGGCATCCTGTTGTGGGTAACGGTTAACCGTGTAATAGCCTTTACTCCAGGCACGCTGGTTGATGTAATCATAAGCAACAAACAGGTTGGTACGCTGCAAGGTTGCTTTGAAAAATACGCCAAATATCGGATAGGATGAAAATGTTACGTTTGCGCCGTTATAAAACTGGCCCAGTCCCGGGGCATATGACGGGGCAACATATTCTGTATTATACCTTCCATTTATACCCATACTGGCATGCAGTACATTAAGCAAAACCCTGTTAACATATAAGCTGCTGTAAGCATATACTTCCGGTGTACGAAGCGTATTCTGATAATCGGTTTTTTGATATACCACATAGTTATCAAAATGCAGGCTCCGGTAAGTGAAGTTTTTACCCAAACTTACTTTTAAAAGGTTGATAGAGTTGTTAAGCTGAGCCGGGCGCACATCGGTACCGCCATCTTGTGCTGTAAAATACAGGTAATTGCTGATCAAAAAGTATTCGGCTTTTAAATCAATTTGCAGGGCATTGTTAATGTAATTAAACGATGCGCTGGTAGTTTTTTGATTACTGAAATCATTATGAAAAATATAATGATTGGAGATCCAGTTATTATAAACCAGCGGGGGCGAGCTGTTTTGTGAATAGGCTTCTAAAATGATCTTGCCGGTTTTTTTGCCGCCTGCCAGGGTAAGTTTGGCATCGTATAAATAATTGCCAAAGTCGCGGCCCTGGGCAATTTGCCTGAAATCGGCATCAAGGGCTATACGATCGCTGAAACGGTAGCCCAATTTAGCTTTCAGCGTAATGTCCTGGAAAGTATTGTGCTGTACTTTATCCTGATGAATATATTTTGCGCCATACTGGTTAAGGGTGGTATCGCTAACATATTGGTTGTACGAATAAAAATCATGTACAAGCCCTAAGTCAAGCTTAAGCTCGTTCTTTACAAATTTTACCGATTTACTTCGCAGATAAAAGCTATACGAAAACTCATTTTGAATATGCGTGACGACTGTTGAATCCCTTGACCGATTATTGCTGTAATAATAGTCAGGGAATACATTATAGGTATCAACACCGCTTTGCTTGTACAGGTACCTGCTGTTTGATATATGAAGGGTATGCGATACACGTTGGGTAGGCAGGATCTTTGAATTGTCCTTCCCCTTATTCAAACTATCTATCCGGCCTAAATAATAAAACTGCTTAATGTAAAGGCCCTTATCATTCCAGTTTTCATAACTATACGGTAAACGTACCGCTGCCCTGTCTTTTGAAAAGGCGTTGTTTACATTGGTACTGGTAAATACCGAATCGTTGAGAATGCTGCCGGTTTCGGGGGCCTTAAGATTGTTGAACAAAAGGTTGGCCAGCAAGTTATACCGTTTGCTTTTTGATTCGTACCACGTAAAAATAGAAGCATTCAAATCGCTCACGTTTTGGCCCAGCACGTTGTTAAAGTTGTAGAAACCCTTTGATCCGTTGAAATTAAGGTTAAAACCGATGTTCCAGTTGGGCTTTATGTTTTGGGTATGAACGATATTAAACAGTTGGATGGCCGAACCACCAAAGGCATTATACAATGTTAGTTTGGTATAAGGTACACGCGTGTTATAGTAATTAATATCCTGGGGCTTTAAAGCGTAAATATCAAGCGCATGCAAGCCGAGGTCAAAGCCTATGGCCCTGCTGGGCTCAAAAAGCAAAGGCCGTTGTGACAAACCAATATTACCTAAATGAATTCGGGGACTGCGCGGATCAATAAGCGGGCTATAAATCTCAAAGTTGGTGATACCAGTGTCAATCGGGAACAGCTGCGTACTATCATTCAGCAAACGCTCGTTGGTAACACGGATAAATTTGGAGCTAAAAACTACCGAATCTTTTTTGTTTTCTTCCTTTCGCCTTAAACTGTCCAGCAGCTGATCGTCGGTCATTTGTTTTTCCTGCCGGCGCGCGGTATCACGGGTAGGCAGGTTACGCGGGTTAGTGCGGTTGCCATACTGCGCAAAAGCAGCCTGTACCGACAGGCACATCAGCAATAAAAAAATATATTTGAGCTTTTGGCGCATTAATTACCGGCTATCAGTTCTTTAAGTATCAGGGTCATTTTGGGCTCGGCTTCCTGCGCAATAGCAATAATCTCCTCCAATGTTATGGGCTTAAGCACTTCCGGGAAGCCTTCATCTGTTAATACCGAAATAGCAAATGTTGGGATGCCCATGTGGTTAGCAACAATTACTTCGGGTACGGTGCTCATACCAACGGCATCGCCGCCAATGATACGCAGGTATTTGTATTCGGCACGGGTTTCCAGGTTAGGGCCGGTTACGGCTACATATACTCCTTTATGGCAGGTAATGTTATTTTTTTGAGCGATGGCTAAACCCTTTTCGATCATATCATGACGGTAAGGTTCGCTCATATCCGGGAACCGTGGGCCAAGCTCTTCATAATTGCGGCCAACCAGCGGGTTTTGAGGCTGCAGGTTAATATGATCTTCAATGATCATCAGGTCACCCTTTTTAAAATCGGGGTTAAGCGAGCCGCTGGCGTTTGAAACATACAGCGTTTTAATGCCCAGGTATTTCATCACCCTAACCGGGAAGGTGATCTGCTGCATATTGTAGCCTTCGTAATAATGCAAACGGCCCTGCATGGCCACAACTTTAACGCCTGCAAGGGTACCAAAAATCAGCTTACCCGAATGGAACTCTAATGTTGAGATAGGGAAATCAGGAATGTTGGAATACATCAGCTGTTTTTCAACTTCAATTTCTTTTACCAGGCCGCCAAGGCCGGTACCTAAAATTATACCCACTTCGGGTTCAAAATCGCCTATCCGGTTTTTGATGTACCGGGCGGTGCCTTCAATATTGTCTAACATATGTTTGTACTAATTCGTCAAATTGTTGTTGCCCGTTATTTAAAAAACTAATGCCTATGGGTAGCACCAAAATGGGCAGTTTTTTAACCATCGCAAGCAGGTCCTGTTCCCCTAAACGCTGTGCATCCTTTTCTGTTGTGATGATCACTTTTTTTTGTGATGCACAGGCCGAAAATTCATCGGCAAGTTTACTGATATTTTTTAAGCTAAAACGGTGATGGTCGGGATAATTGTGATGAACAACCAGTGGTGTTTGCTTTTTCAGGTGCGCCAATAAGGGTTTTGGATTAGCTATTCCCGTAAGCAGGAAAACCGCGGTTTTATCGTCGATGGCATTTGTAACCGGGGCCCCATAGATAGTTTGGGCCGGCAGGTACCTTATGGTGGTGAAAAATAGCGACTGGTGCGGAAACGGTTTGACCCGTTTAATCACGCGGCCTTGTTCCAGATCGGTAAGCGAAGCCGGACATTTACTGATGATGATGACATCCGCCCTTTTACGCCCGCCGAATGGTTCGCGCAGGTTACCCGCCGGGAGCAGGAAATGAGGTTCGTTAACACGGCTGTAATCAAAAAGTAAAATGCTTATGCCCGGCTCAAGCGCGCGGTGCTGGTACGCATCATCCAAAATAATAACATCATGATGGTCTTTTAACTGCTCAACGCCATCAACCCGATTTTCGCAAACGGCAACATCAAGATCCTGAAATTTATGTTTGAACTGCGCAGGTTCGTCACCGATATCTGAGGCTTTGCTTTCGCCGGATGCCAGTAAAAAACCTTTGGTAATACGACCGTAGCCCCGGCTAAGCGTGGCAATTTTATAATTATCCTTCAACAGCCTGATCAGATATTCGGTCATAGGGCTTTTGCCGGCACCGCCAACATCCAGGTTGCCGACTACGATCAGCGGCATGTCAAAACCAGTGCTTTTGAAAATTCCCCGGTCATAACACCAGTTGCGAATAGTCGTAACCAGGCCATAGATCAGCGAAAATGGGATTAAAAGCCAGCGGAGGAATTTCATAAATGATTTTGCGGGCCGTCATTGCGAGGTATGAAGCAATCCCCGATGTGCAGGTCGGCAGTGCAAGCCCCCCTGTATAGTTTGGGATTGCTTCATACCTCGCAATGACGTCTTTCTTCTTTTAAATTTCTGAAGAACAACAAAGTTAATATTTGATGCCGATTTACTATCAGTCTATCACCCCAAACTGCTTTAAATGATGTGTAAAATGCTTTCCGTGCCATATGGTCCACTCGTAATAATCCATAGGGCCAAAAGCACCGTGGATCACTTTAACATCGGGGGTATTGAAATACCTGTCGAATGTGTCAAGCTCTTTCATTAGCTGATTAATAGCTGTTTCCAAATTGGGGTAGATTAAGGTATCAGCCAATTCTTCCAAAAAGATATTACGGGGTATTTCGGCATCGGTATAAACGGCGGCGTGTTTACTTGCAGCTGTATTATCATCCGGGCCATCCCAGGCTGGTATTTTTACACCGTTGGTATACTGAACCTGGTCAATAAGGTGTTCGATCATTTGCTGCGGTTTCATTTTGCCCCAAAGCGGCGCTGCTTCGGGCTGAAGATTAAGCATTAAGCGGTACAGCACTTTGCGGTTGGTAATATCAACAAATTGGTTCACGGGTTAATGGATGTTTTAGCAAATATAAAGGAGTGATTGCTTGTTATATTAAAATTTGTATTTTCATTTTTTTAGATCGCCATCACATGAAACATAAACTTACCTTACTGTTGTTAACATTGTTAGCTGCACCGGCATTTGCACAAACCGATAGTAAACTCAGCGCTAAATTAAATGAAGCTGTCAAAGGTTTTCAGGGCCAGGTTGGCATCTATGTACATAATTTAAAAAACGGCAAAACGGCGGAGATCAATGCAGATACGCTGTTCCCTACAGCCAGTATGATCAAAGTGAGCATTCAATGCGGGGTGATGGATAAGATAGAAAAAGGTGAGCTGAAGTATAATCAAAAATTAGTTTACCGCGATTCATTGCTTTATGCGGGTGAGGATTTGCTGGGCTCGTTCAAAGATAAAGACACGGTACAATTGAGTAAAGTGGCTATGCTCATGATCACCATGAGCGATAATACCGCAAGTTTGTGGCTGCAAAAGCTGGTGGGCGGCGAATATATCAACAACTGGCTCAATCAAAATGACTTTAAGGTAATGCGGGTGAATTCACGTGTGCCGGGCAGGGAAGCTATCCGCAGGATCTATGGTTGGGGAGTAAGTACCCCGCGCGAAATGTGCCGCCTGTTCGCCATGATCCGCGAAGGGAAGGCGGTAAGCCCGGCAGCCAGCGAGCGGATGTACCGTAACATGGGCCGCATTTACTGGGATGAGCACGCGTTGTCGCAAATTCCGCCTTATGTACATACCATTTCCAAACAGGGGGCGGTTGATGAATCAAGGTCGGAAACTGTGTTGGTAAATGCCCCGCATGGAGATTATGTGTTTTCGATCATTACTAATCATAACAAGGATACCAGTTGGACACCCGACAATGAAGCCGGATTGCTGATCAAAAAAGTATCGGCCCTGCTTTGGCATTATTTTGAACCTGGAGATAAATGGCAACCTGCACAAGGAGTTGACAAGTTTATGTTGAATGAGTAAATAAATTAAAAGGTCATTGCTGCTTCTCATAGCGTAAAGTCTTGAGAGAAAGCTGATAGATAGATGCAGGCCTCTATTGTGAATATACTGTTAAATTAAGGTGAAAAAAATATGAGATTTATATAAATGGATGTTATATGGTGCAAAAGAATTAAATTGTAACAAAGCCCATAAAATTATTAAAAATCATGTTTATATTTACAATTCAATTACGGGTATCCAAACCCGGATTTGTGATAAGGTTTAGGTTTAAAGCCCCATGCAGCGAGTGCTATGGGGCTTTTATTTTAGGGTATCATACTCAAAAAACTTAAAAACTAAACTTCGTAAGTCTGCGCATTTGCACTGCTAACTGCCACTGTGCACTGCCAGCTTCCCTCATGGCGCTTCACTAAACTCTTCATCCACACTTTCGCGTAAATCATACAGTAACCATTGCTTACCGGCAATCGATCGTGTTTTTGACTGCAGTAGTTTAATGAAATCGTTAACGCCCACAGGTTCATTGCCGTTTCCATGTATCAATACAATGCTGCCATTTTGAGGCTGTTGGCCTTTAGCCAGCCATGCATCGGTACCAACCGGGATCAAGCCGAAACCGGTAATCCGGTATACCAGTTGCTGATCAGATACCAGGCCGGGAAACCTGAAAAATACGGATGGTAATAGCCCATTACGCAGCATGGCCTGTTCTGTTTCCAGTACTTCATAACTAATATCTGTTCCTGGTTCAAGTAAAAAGTTTTCTTTAAGCGGAGCTTTCAGGCTAACCCGGTGATTGAAGGAATGATTGATCCAGGTGATGTAGATCTCACGGTTGGCCTGCATTTGTTTTAGCCAGTCCAGGTCCTGCGGGTGCTGGCGCATCCAGATGCCGGTTATGGAAAGCGCTATTGGTACAGGGCGCTCTACCTTTTTAAATTCAGTGAAAATATCAGTGAAAATGCGTTTATCCAGCGGGCGGTGCGATGGGCAAAGGTCGGCGGTAAGGCTGATGCCTGTTTGTTTGGGGATGCCGCTTTCGATGCCTGCGTCCTGAATGTTGACAGATTGTTTTTCGGCTTTACTGAGCGCCTTTTGATAAGGCGTACTTTTAAAAAACTCACGCGCCTGCTCCATCGTCATGGGTTTGATCTGGTAAAAGCTGCTTTCGTTTATTTTGGTTTCCAGTGTTTGCGGGTTCACCATCAACAGGTAATTGCGCCCCTCATTATCAAAGCGGCGAAGGATCATCCAGTCTTGCGGATAGTTGTGCGCCCAGCCATAGTAAGCCTTGTAATTCCCGATTTTACGGTAGATGGTTTGCGCTGATGCTTCGCGGCAAAGAGGGAGTAGAATAAAAAGTGATAGCGTTATTTTAAGAAGGTGTTTGTTCATGGGCATTTGTTTTCCAGTTTCTGCCGGTAAGTATACTGCTTACAACTAATATCAACATAAAAATGGTTATTGGAACAAACATGTAATTATCAAAATGTTGATGTTCAACTTTTGATGGCGGCATGCTATTTAATCCCGAAAGCGGGGGGTGTCCACCCCGGCGACTTTGCATTCATGGGTTGTTCCAAAAGCAAAATCAGGCGGTATATCTTTATCAATGTTATAATCAACAAAAAGTTGCTGCCAATTAAGATGGCATTCACAATATTGTTTTTATAACCTCGGATAATGGCCCTGCTAAAATAAACTAATGTACTTATGGATGAAAAAGTCCATATTACTAAATAATCCCACGGTGAGGCTGACATTACAAAGTAGGTATCGTGCAAATTGAAATCATAGATTACGCTTCTTTTTACTATTTCAAAAAAGGCAGGCCAACAAAAAGGCCAGCGCATATATGGCAAACAGTACGCCCAGTTCGATAATGACTTGTTTAGGCTTCATGGTTTAAAGTTAAATATATCTGCCAACTTATCTAAATGATCTATAACTTTGAAGTATGACCCGTCTATCTGTCAACATCAACAAAATAGCCACCCTTCGTAATTCGCGGGGGGGCAATAATCCCGACCTGATCCACGTTGCTAAAGACTGCGAACGTTTTGGCGCGCAGGGAATAACGGTGCACCCCCGGCCCGATGAGCGCCACATCCGTTATAACGATGTGTTCGAACTTAAGAAAATTGTTACTACCGAGTTTAATATTGAAGGCAATTGCCAGGAACAAAAATTTATCGACCTGGTGCTTGCCAATAAACCCGAGCAGGTTACCCTGGTACCTGATGTATTAGGGCAGATCACCTCTAATCATGGCTGGGATACTATCACTAACTATCATTATTTAAAAGATATGATAGCGGTATTTAAAGAAGCCGGCATCCGGGTATCTATTTTTGTTGATCCAATACCTGCAATGGTTGAGGGCGCCGCCAAAACTGGTACCGACCGTGTAGAACTTTATACCGAAGGCTATGCTACTCATTTTCCGCAGGGGAAAGAGCTTGCTATTGCTCCATATATCGAGGCTGCAAAAGTTGCGCAACAGGCGGGATTAGGCCTTAACGCCGGGCACGATTTGGATTTACATAACCTGAAATATTTTGCAGAAAATATACCCGGTCTGCTCGAAGTAAGCATTGGTCATGCCCTGGTAAGCGATGCCTTGTATTATGGTTTGGAAAATACTATCCAAATGTACCTGAGGCAATTATCGCTAACGGATAATGCTTAAACTGCCCGATAATAAGCCACAGCCCGAGCTGAGGTTAATAATATAATAATAGCTGCCCGCAGGTAATGGTTTGCCATTATAGGTACCGTTAAACGGGTGGCTATATCCTATTGAGTTAAAAACGTTTTTGCCATACCGGTTAAATATTTTTACGGTGGCCGCCGGATAGTTCTCCCATACCGGCTATCTGCCAGTAATCATTGATACCGTCGTTATTTGGGGTAATTACATTGGCAATATTAAGGTTTGAAAGGCCCACGCTTACATCAACCTTTGTGCGGGTGCTTTCACAAGCGTTGCTAAAACGGCTTATATAATAGCTTCGGTTGGCGGTAACGTTTACTTTAAATTTGCCATTAGGCTCTTCATCAAGCGGAGTAGTGCTGGTTTCACTATCATAAAGCCTGTAGGTTGACGTTGCTACTGGGTTTTTTACTGGTATTATTGTTTCGCCCGGGCCGCACAATTGAAAGCTGCTTATCACAGGCGGATCGATAACAAGCTCCTGGTTAAGCAGGGTAATGTGATAGGGCACAGCGCAGCCGTCCGGATCTATGGTTAGCGTATATGTTCCGCCGGGAAGCCCGTCGATATCTAGTGTGTTGCGTATTACATCTCCGGCTTCATTTGTCCACCTTAATGGTGGTGTACCGCCGTTTGTATTGATAAGCTTTAAATTACTGATGCTGCCATTCGCTGCATCGCAGGAAGCATTCACTTTTTGAAGCCCTGAATCATCAATGCCGGGATTTGAACTGGTTAAGGTGATGAGAATAGATTTGGCAAAACAATTTCCGTTATAGCATTTGGCGTAATAGGTGCCAACGCCAACGCCATCCAGTTTAGGGCCGCCGGACTGTACTAATTGATCCTGGTCATTATACCAGTCGATGCCAATAACATTCTTTAAATTTTGCAGGGTGATTGATCCGTTGTTTTTAAAACAAGTTGGATTAACCTTCACATAATCGGCGGCCGATGTCGAAATCACCGGTTGGGTAAATTCAGATGAGCTGTTATTAAGTGTAGCATTTGCCACCAGTTTTTTATTGTGAAAATCGCCGGTAAACTTCCAATTACCCGTCGCATCTGCAACAACCGTAACCAGGTATTGTACCGGGTTACAAACCTGGCAATCAGTATTGTCATTATAAATGTAAATAGCAGCTCCGGGCGATGCCGTTCCTGAAAATTCGGCGGCACTGTTTACAACTATATTAATGTCGGGAATGGCTGTGCCACTTGATATCAGGTATGGTGTTGTATTACATGAGATACTGTTTTTGGCTATAGTAATATTGGTTGACTCGACCGCATAGAAAGCGCCGCCGTCGTTACTAAAGATATTGATATCGTCATCATTATCATCGCCAATAAAAGCATTATTGCATTTAAATAAGTACATACCCGAATTACCCGGTATACTGCTTTGCTTATTACGCATAAAAGTGAAGCTGTTTACAGATATAAACTGAAATTGTGTAGAACAAAAATCATTGTCGGCTACCTGTGTATTGCTTCCCTGAAACCGTACAAGTATGGATGCCCCGTTTACGCGGTTATCCTGACCGTTCACATCAAGTGAAAGTGAGTTGTTGATAAACTTATTATCAGTTCCGTTTAAGGCTATCGCGGTAGCAAAATAGTTTCTTTCTTTGGAGGTAGGGCCACCCACTAATGAGTTATCGGCGGTTATATCAAGTGCATACCCTAATTCAACAACATTTGTTCCCGATTCGTCATAACCAATAAAATTTGATTGGATATTGATATTATCATTATTCTTTGAGTCGGTTAGTGAGTTGGTGCCGCAATACACACCGTAGATGTTATCGCAAAAAACATTTCCTTTATCCGGTGCGCCTATGGTAATATTGGTACAATCGTAAGCCGATATAGCGGTGAAAAGCAGGTTGCCGTTAAAGTTTGTGAGTTTGCTGCTGTAACCTTTTATGCATAAGCCATATATTTCCACATTGGTAACTTCGGTCATCAACAGGGCTGCTGCCTTAGTCCCCGGAAAAGTATAGCTTATATCGGGTATGATATAAACCCTGGCGTCACTTCTGCTGAGTTTGGGTGTCGGCTGCGTGCTGCCGTCGATAATTAAATTGGAGGTAACCTCGGGGAGCTGCGTAAAAAGTGTGATGGTCACGCTGCCCGGCAGGTTAAAATTAATAATATCCTGCTGAATTGTGCCGTTGGCTGCTGCATTAGTAAGGGCCTCACGCAGTGTGCCTGTTCCTGCATCGGCATTACTCGTAACGGTAAATACCGTGGCCTCTGCATTTAAACAGGTCAGCAATAAAAATAGCGTAAACAGAAACAACTTGTGTTTCATGGCGGCAACACAATTTGGAATGTTAGTTTATAAATTGATTTGGGCAATAAACTGGTTCGTTAATATTGGTTGATATTGCCTGCCAGTAAGTTACGATTTTTGTTTAATATCCTTTATAATATAATATGCCCGCCGCAAAACGGAGCGGCAGGTTATTCATGATATTGTTAAAAAATTACCTGATCAATGTAAGGTTGCCCGATAGCAGCTTACAAGGAGTATTTAGGTTAATGATATAGTAATACACTCCCGAAGGCAGCAGCCAGCCATTAAACTGCCCTGAAAATGGTGTGGCGTATTCTTTTGACTCGAACACCCTTTTTCCGTAACGGTTAAAGATCTGAACTAAAGTGCCGGGGAATTTTTCAAGGCCTTCTATCTTCCAGTAATCGTTTATACCATCGCCGTTGGGGGTTATGGTATTGGAGAATTTTACATCGACCAATACAACTTCGATATGTGTTTTGGTGCGCGGGCTTTCGCATGATCCTATGCTGTATGAGATATAATAATCACTGGTTTCGGTTATTAATACTTCAAAATTGCCGGTATTACTGGTTTGAAGCGGCGTTGTTGATGTAGCATCGGCATATAAATTATACATGCCTGTAGTTTTGTTTAAAACAGACAGGCCTACTTTTCCGGGCAGACAGATCCTTTGGTCGTTTAATACCGGTGCATCAGGAATGAATTTTTGGTTGCCAACCTCCTTGCTGAATGGTAACGGAATTGCACAGGTAGTGTTATCAGTAACTGTCAATGAATAAGTGCCTTTGCCCACATTTGTTAAATCTTTATCGTTCCCCACGGTATTGCCGGTGGCGTCGGTCCAGATAAATTTATATGGAGGCACACCGCCGGAAACATCGATGCCTGTAATGCTGCCCAATAGCTGGTCGCACTCATCTGTTTTGGCTACCGGGGCATTATTTGCCGAAAATTGTAACAAAGGGGTTGCCTGTATTACCCAGGTGCCCAATACAGAAGCACATCCGTTTTTATCGGTTACATGAAGCGTATATGAACCGGGGGCGGCGTTTGGAACATCGGTACCGTAACTTACTGTTGTACCGGCTGCATCAACCCATTGATAAGAACTTGGCTTTATACTTCCCTCAAAATCAATATGCAGGCTGCCATTGTTGAGCCCGCAGGTAGTAGGTGTGTTAATAAGGTTTTTAATGGTAAATACCTCGGGTGCCAAACGGTTAACCGTAAAATAGGCATCGTTGCTGCATTGCGTTTGAGTATTTAACGCGTTCAGCCGGTATGTGCCGTCGGCGAGGGGAGAAATATCCAGGTTTGCAGGGTTAGTAGGTATTGGGTTACCTTGTGGATCGTACCATTGAAATTTATCGGCATTTGGTGCTGAAACCCCGGTTATAGCACCATTATTTTCACCGCATTTCGCGGGGGTTACAACACCACCATAAAAAATTACCGAATTTGTTTCTGAAATAGTTATCGGCGGGGTAGAATAAGGACTGCACTCGCTTTGATCTGTGAGTACGAGGGTATAGGTACCGCCTTTGACTCCTACCAGATCTTTTGAAGTCCTAACGGTTTTGCCCGCGGCATCCAGCCATTTGTAGGTAAGTGTACCTATCCCTGAGGGGATGGGTGTAATGTTTTTTATGCTGCCGTCGGCTACCCCGCATTGAGCAGATTTTACCGTCATGGTTGAAAGGTCATAATCAGGACCTGGCTTGGCTTTAATGTTTACAGCCGGGCTTGAGGTTACAGCGCAGCCAGCCTCGTCATAAATGGTTACCGTGTAAGTGCCTTGGGGTAAAGAGGCCGACTTGGTTGTTGCCGCGATATTGCCATTCTTATCTTTCCACGCAAAAGTGATATTACCTGTACCTCCTGTAAAGTTCACATCAAACGGAAATTGTTTCTGACGGCATTCCGGTACCGGCACAATTACATTCTGTATTTTGATCCGCGAATCTTTTACCTCAAAAAGCTGCGTAACTTTCTGGCAGCCGCCAGGGTATTGCGCTGTTAACTGGTAAGTGCCTGGTAAAAGATTTTTTATACTCTGACCATCGCCAACGGATGCAAGACTGCCATTTTGTTCCTTTTTATCCCAATGGTATAACAGGCCGCTCCGGTTTTGCTGTATGGTAATACTACCCTGGTATGCACAAGTGTAATTTTTTATTACAATATCACTTTCCCTGATCACCAATGATGAAAAAGGCGAGGTATTTTTATTAGCATCAGTTGCCGTGGCTATTACAGCCTTACTGATAGTTCCCGAGTAAGACCATTTACCGCTCCCGTCAGACTGTACGGTAGTAATATAGGTTTTACCCTGGCATATCGTTCCGCAATCGTCCGAAAAGAAAAGCTCGATAGCCGAGTTTGGTGTGGCTATTCCAGATACAGCTGTGCTGCCAAAATTAAGCACCTGCACATAGGGGACTGTATAATAGTTGCTAATGGCACTTATACCATAGTCACTGTTACAAAAAATGCTGTTTCGGGTTATCAATGTATGAGCGCTGTTAAGGGCTTCGATGCCGTACTGATTATAACCTATATAATTTTTATCGGTAGCAAGCGGGCCGCCAATGGTACCCGATGAGCTTTCGCCGGCCCTGATGCCCTCGCCATTCCCGAGGTTGGCGGTACCGGTGATATCAGTACCAATTTTGTTGCCGGTGATATTGAATGTGGCCCGTTCAATATAAATGCCGCAATAACGCTGGCCCGATATGATATTTGCATTAATGTTCACAGTGGTGTAATCGGTGGTTACATTAATGCCGTATGCTTTGATAAAGGCGCTTTGCTGAAACAGCAGGATGTTTTTAAAATCTTTTTTCCCGGTATAATCCGTACCTATTTTATTGTTTTGAATGTCAACAACGCTTGGGGTAACATTGAAATTATATCCGCGTATGATATTAATATTAGTAACATTGGCCGATATAACATTGCCCATGTTAGCAGCTGTACCACCTATGGTGGCTGTTTTGCTCAGTACCAGGTTAACACCGTTAATATTGCTTGCCGCGGTATAGCCATCATCCAATAAACCTATGATATTGCTTTGAATAAGAATATCGGCAAGCCCGTTATTATAGTAATAAGAGTTGTTAACAATGCCGTTGATGTTGCCGCATATGACGTTGCCTTTACCCGGCGCGCCTATAATAATAGCCGAAGCATCGCCCTGGATCACAATGCCCGAACCCTGTCCGAGGTCAGGATTGGCAAAGCTGGTAATGCGGGCAAAATTGCGGATATATAACCCATAAATCCCGATGCTTTTTGCCGTTGCCCCGCCGCTGTTAATATCACCGTTAATGAAAAGGCAGTTAAAGTAGGCTGGCGAAGTTTCAGGTTCGATGATAACCCTTGCATCAGACACGCCAAAGGCTATACCGGGCTGACTTGTACCATCAATTACTAAATTTGAAGTTACCGCGGGCAATTGGCTTTTTAACCTGATGGTGCGGTCAGATACAAGCGTTCCCGGTAATTTAAACTGGATGATATCAGGCGTTGCAGTGCCATTAGCCGCGGCGTTGGTTAAAGCCTCGCGCAGCGTTCCCGGACCGGTATCGGCATTGCTGGTTACTATAAATGTAGCGCCTGAGGCTACATTGCAAAACAAGATCGATATTAGTAGTACTAAAAGTGATAATTTCTTAACAAACATTGATTTAGGTAATCAGCTGCAAAATACACTTTTTTGCTGTAAGTACACTGTGAATATTATATTGATCAGGTGGTGGTTATACAATAAACAACATCAAAATAGTGAAATGCTGTATGGTTACCTGATGATTGACAAACTGCCTGAGAGCAAATTGCAGCTTTTACCGAGATTTAAAATATAATAGTACACTCCCGAAGGAAGTTTGGTGCCATTATAAGTTCCGTCAAACGGTACGCTATACCCTTTTGATTCAAATACTTTTTGCCCGTACCTGGTAAATATCTGGACTATTGCCTGCGGATAATTTTGAGCATTGTTTATTTTCCAGTAGTCATTTTTACCGTCGCCATTAGGTGTGAACGCGTTTGGGATATCAATAGCAGATAAGCTGATGGTTATTTGCGCCTGGGTTCGTTCGCTTTCGCACTGGCCGCTAACCTTGCTTATATAATAAATGCTATTGGGGTTTGCTTTGATTTTGAAGATGCCATTGGTTTGTTCATCCTGGTATTGAGTGCTTGTTTGCGAATCATAAAGACGATAGGTATTCCCGGCAGATGGAGAACTGACGGATAGCAAAGCTTCGCCCGGAGCGCATAATTGCAAGGGGGCAATTACCGGCGCATCTATGCTGCTGTTTTCATTTAAAACAGTATAAATGCGACTTGCCATAACGCCGCAACCACCGGCGTCCTGAACCTGCAGCGTGTAATCCCCGGCACCGACGTCTGTAAGATCTTGCGATGTAACCAAATGCTCACCGGCTACATTAAGCCATAAATAGGTGTAGGGTTGTGTGCCGCCTTTAACCTGAATGTTTTTTATACCCCCCGTATTTAATCCGCATTGATCATCGGTACGGGTTTCTGAGTTTGCCACTATTTGCAGGGGATCAATTTCGTTAACGGTAAAATCATGCGGATAAAGCGTTTCACAGCCGTTTGCATCGGTAAAGTAAACTTTATAAGTGCCGGGTTTAAGGTTTGGGACATTTAACCCCGTACCTGCAGGTTGCCCTTCGGCGTCAATCCAGCGTGCTGTTTTAACAAGGTTATCTGTAGGTATTACGGTAATTGAGCCGTTGTTTTCACCTGTGCAACTGTTGTTAATATTAGCGTTATAATTTGGATAGACGGTTGCAGGAGTAGCATCAATAGTGTATTCCGGACTTTTCTCGCTACAGCTAAAATCATTGCTTGCAATCAGCTGATAAGTACCAGGTCCAACATCCCTAAGATCGCTTGAATTACTTGCAATTTGGTTGTTGATTTTATTTATCCACTGATAATGGGTTGCGTTTGGCGCGGTTATGCCGGTAATTGAACCGGTTGGTCCATTACAGCCTGCATTTGATTTATGGATGTTTGTTAAATCAATCGTTATTGTTTTTGACTTTAGCGTTATAGGGGCAGTTGTTATCGTGCCGCAGCCGGGGCCGGTAATTTTTAAGGTATACGTTTCTTCTGGTACCTCGTTGAGGTCTAGATTATGACCAACGACCTGATTTTGGCTATTAGTCCATGTGTAGGTATAAATATCAGTTGGCTGGGTAAAGGAGGTGACCCTGATATTAGTTATTGAACCGTTACTTCCATTGCAATCGGGTGTGTGCTTATTTATTTGACTGTCATCTACATTGGCCGACAAAGAGGGTTGCGTATATTCGGACGTGGTTCCGTTTATGGTTGCGGTAGCTAAAACCGAGCCGGTTAAATGGGTGTTGTAAACCCATTTTCCGTTATTATCGGCAATCGTTGATGCAAAATATGTTTTGGGAGAACAAGTGCCACAGTCATCTGCATAAAATAATTCGATAGATGAGTGTGGAGTTGCGGTACCGCCAATGCTGTTATTGGTAACATTAGTGATGCTTGCCTGCGGCAGCGGACTGTACAGGCTATAGCTGTAAATGGGGTAAAAATCTTTGGCGCAAAAAAAACTGTTTTTGTTAAAAGACACCTTAAGAGTTTCTGTTAATTGTAATGGTTTACAATATCCAACTACATTGGCATCTTTAGGGTCGGTAGTGCCTATTTGCACATCACCCTGATAGTAAAAAACAGCTATTCCTGCACCCGGTATATTTAGCTTATGAGTGAGCGTTTTATCTATACCAATATAGTTTCTTAATATGGTGAGTTTACCGATACAATTAGAGGCAAATAAAGGTCCCTGGAAACCCGCTAGCTCGTTATCCGCTATAGTAATAGTGTTTTTTCCGGCAGGACTTCCACTTCCTATGTTAAGCCCAATACATGAGGGTATAATATCGTTAACCAGGTAATTTACACCGACCTTGTTATTCCTGATCAGAAAATTAGCAGGCGGTGAATCATCGTAGGAGTTCCACTGATAAATGGTCAAACCATTGGCAAATAAATTACCTTCGCCAGTCGTGCCACCAATGTCTATTTGTCCGGCAAGAAAGAAAAAATAAGCGCCTTGGTTATATTGTAAATTGGGTGATGTGGTAATTCCGTCAATTTCAATGTCGCAGATATTATCTTTTAAAGAGATGTTTTCACAGGTTTGACTTTTATGGTCAAAGTTAGTAGCTATCGGGAAATAAAATCCAACGATAATATTACCTTTTCCTGCCTGGCCAATTTGTATATTTTTACTGTTTTCTATATTGATACCTTGCCAGAAATAGTTGGTTTGCGTAATTGTATAGGTTGCGCACTTAATATATAAGCCAAGTACGGCTACATCAGTTTGATCATGAATGAACAAGCCCGAGACCTCCTGTGTATAATCGGCCGTTTGAAAAAGTGCAACTTTAGCGTCACTTATGCCAAATTTATCACCCGGTTGTGTGCTGCCGTCAATAATTAGGTTTGATGAAACATCCGGCAATTGGGTTAACATTGTTATCGTCCTTCCCGCCTCGCTCAAATCCGGTAAATTAAAATAAATATAATCCTTCTCCGCACTGCCATTGGCTGCCGCCAGGGTGAGTGCCTCGCGCAAGGTACCCGGCCCCGAATCAGCATTACTGGTTACCGTGAAAACAGCTGAAAAGCTTTTAAAGCTGATAAAAAGAAAAATCGTGATAAAAAGTAAAACTCGCCTGCCCGTCATGTTTAGGTATTCAAGAGCCAAATTACATTTTTTTCCTGTAAATGCATTGTCAATATCATATTAGCTAATTGTTACTCATGTTGCAAAATCGTACCTTTGCGGTAAATTTAAGAGGGACGATTAATTCATGAAGTTGAATACAACCTATCAGGAGCAGTTTCAGTCGAGGCACATTGCTCCAAGCGCGGCCGACACGGCCAAAATGTTAAAAACCATCGGTGTAAGTACGCTTGATGAATTAATAGAGCAAACCATACCGCAAAAGATCAGGCTTGCCAAACCGCTTAACCTGCCCGCGGCAAAAAGCGAGTTCGATTACCTGAACACCTTAAAGCAAACAGCTTCAAAAAACAAAGTTTTCAAGTCATTCATCGGCAAAGGTTACTATGATGTGATTGTACCGGGCGTTATTCAGCGCAATATTCTTGAAAACCCCGGATGGTACACGCAGTACACCCCATACCAGGCCGAAATTGCACAGGGCCGCCTGCAGGCTTTGTTAAACTTCCAAACCATGGTTATTGACCTTACCGGTATGGAAATTGCCAATGCTTCATTGCTTGATGAAGGTACTGCCGCTGCCGAGGCTATGTTTATGCAATATACCTTGCGTAAAAACAACAGCGCCAACGTTTTCTTCGTTTCTGAAGAAGTGTTCCCGCAAACTATTGATATTTTAAAAACCCGTTCAGAGCCTTATGGCATTGAACTGAGAATAGGCGACCACCGTACCGTTGAATTAACCGACGATATGTTTGGCGCTATTGTACAATATCCTGCCGGCAATGGCGCGGTTTATAACTACGCCGATTTTGCTGCAAAAGGTCATGAAAAAGGTATTAAGCTTACCGTTGTTGCCGATATCATGAGTCTTGCGCTATTAACCCCTCCGGGCGAGTGGGGTGCCGATATCGTTGTTGGTTCATCGCAACGTTTTGGTGTACCGATGGGTTTTGGCGGCCCGCATGCTGCTTTCTTCGCTACTAAAGAAGAGTATAAACGTTCTATCCCGGGCCGCATCATCGGCGTTACTATCGACAGCGCCAATAATTATGCCCTGCGCATGGCCCTGCAAACCCGCGAGCAGCACATTCGCCGCGATAAAGCTACATCAAATATCTGCACCGCACAGGCACTGTTAGCTATTATGGCTGGTATGTATGCCGTATATCATGGTCCGGATGGTATTAAGCTTATAGCAGAGCGCATTCACGGCTTAGCAATATTATTAGCCAAAACCTTAGGGCAGCTTGGCTATGAGCAATTGAACGATGCTTACTTTGATACTGTTAAGTTTGATGTGGGGAACCTTGTTGGTCCTATCCATTCGGAAGCATTAAATAACGAAATGAACCTTAACTACGAAGGTTCAATAGTAACTATAGCAATTGATGAAACCACTTCGGTTGAGGATATCAAAACCATGGTAAGGTTCTTTGCCAAAGTTAAGGGTAAAACATTTAACGATGTTGATTTCGATGGCGTTAATGCAAGCCTTGAAACTGTTATTCCTACAGAACTTCAGCGTACTTCTGCATATTTAACGCACAGTCTGTTCAATACCCACCGGTCTGAACATGAAATGTTGCGTTATATCAAATCATTGGAGGCGAAAGATCTTTCGCTTTGCCACTCTATGATAGCTTTAGGCTCTTGTACCATGAAACTGAACGCTACCACCGAAATGGTACCTGTTACCTGGGCCGAGTTCAGTAAAATTCATCCATTTGCCCCAACCGACCAGGTTGGCGGTTATATGCAGCTGTTTGATGAGATCAACAATTGGCTAAGCGAAATCACCGGTTTTGCAGCCATGAGCCTGCAGCCAAATGCCGGTGCGCAAGGCGAATATGCCGGTTTAATGGTAATCCGCGCTTATCACAATGACAGGGGCGATAGCCACCGTAATATTGCTCTGATCCCTTCATCGGCACACGGTACCAACCCTGCATCTGCAGCTATGGCCGGTATGAAGATAGTGGTGGTTAAGTGCGATGATAACGGAAACATTGATGTTGCCGACATGCGCGCCAAAGCTGAGCAATACAAAAACGAGCTTTCATGCCTGATGGTTACTTACCCATCAACTCACGGCGTATTTGAAGAAAGCATCATTGAAATTTGCGAAATTATTCATGAAAACGGCGGCCAGGTTTATATGGACGGTGCTAACATGAACGCGCAGGTAGGTTTAACAAGTCCGGCCAATATCGGTGCCGACGTTTGTCACCTCAACCTGCATAAAACATTCTGTATCCCTCACGGTGGCGGTGGCCCCGGCATGGGCCCGATCGGTGTTGCAAAACATTTGGTTCCTTATTTGCCGGGTCATGCTGTGGTTGATATCGACAGAGGTAAATCAATCCATGCTGTTTCTGCAGCGCCATGGGGTTCTGCATCTATCCTCATCATATCACATGCTTACATTGCCATGATGGGTGCCGAAGGCTTGACTAACGCTACCCGTTATGCTATCCTGAATGCCAACTACATTAAAGCCAGGTTACAGGAACATTACCCTGTACTATATGCTGGTGCTAATGGCCGTTGCGCGCATGAAATGATCCTGGATTGCCGCTCATTTAAATCGGCAGGTATCGAGGTTACGGATATTGCTAAACGTTTAATGGATTATGGTTTCCATGCACCAACCGTATCATTCCCGGTTGCGGGTACGGTAATGGTTGAGCCGACTGAATCAGAGCCTAAGCATGAGCTCGACCGTTTTTGCGATGCCATGATCTCTATTCGTCATGAAATTGCCGATGTGGTTGACGGCCTGGCCGACAAAATAAACAATCCTTTAAAAAATGCGCCACATACTGTAGCTGTAATTACCGGCAACGAATGGGAGCACCCTTATACCCGTCAAAAAGCGGCATTCCCGCTGCCTTATGTTGCTGCCAACAAATTCTGGCCTTCGGTGGGCAGAGTTAATGACACTTATGGCGACAGAACGCTGATCTGCTCATGCCCCCCGCTGGAAGAGTATGAGTTTGAAGAAAGCGTGATTGAATAGCTTTTAAATCAACCCTCCCCTAAACAAGGAGGGTTTTTATTTTTCACACTAATATATATTATGAGTTTAGCTAATCCTGAAGGTAATTCAAAAGTCTCTCCCTTTAGGGGAGATTTAGAAGAGCTTATCGCTCAAACACCACAGCCCCCTTATTATGCGGTAATATTTACATCCCTACGTACCGGTGTAGAGCAAGGCTATAGCGATATGGCTGTTGAAATGGTTGAACTGGCCCGGCAGCAGGAAGGTTTTCTGGGCGTTGAATCGGCGCGTAACAATGTTGGAATAACGGTGTCTTATTGGCAGTCGGTAGAAGCTATTAAGAACTGGAAAGCTAATGCCCGGCACCTGTTTGCCCAGCAGCAGGGGCGCGATAAATGGTACCTGAATTATAAAGTACGCATTTGCCGGGTGGAGCATGACTACGCCTTTTAAATTCAATGGCTAATTTCTGTTCCGTATTTTTTTGAACTTTATTTAATTGGCCAGATTAAATAAAATATTCACGTTGCGGAGCCGTTTTAATGTATTGTTTTTTATAATTTACAACTATAAGGAATATAACCTTTTGAATTGTGGTCTCGTATAAAACAACGCGCTTAAATTTTAGATATGAATGTTAACAATAAAGCCATAAGTGTATTGCTGGTTGATGATGATGAGATAAATAACTTTATCTCCATAAAACTGATAAAGAAAGCTTTACTTAATACAGAAATTATGGCCTGCCTGAACGGAAAATATGCGATTGAGCAACTTTCTGATATCCAGAGAAAAGACCCTAATAAACTACCCGATTATATTTTGCTTGATATTAATATGCCCATTATGAATGGCTGGGAATTTTTGGATGAGTATAAGCGCCTCAACCTCGATCCCCTGGGCAAAAGCAAGATCTATATTATTTCATCATCTGTTTTCAGCAACGATATTAACAAAGCGCGTTCATATCCGTTGGTTAAAGATTTTATCTCCAAGCCGCTCAACGTTGAAAAGATAAAAGAACTTTTTGAGGTAGCTGCCGAAAATTAAGCCGGTTTAACCTTAAAATGGTCTCCTTCTGTTTCAACGGTTCCGATAGTGAATGATTTAGCATGGTAAAACAGGCATTTCCATCCTTCGGCGGCAGCCTTTTTACCATATTCTTCGCGCAGCATCATAGCCTTGCGGCCGTCCATATCGTATTTGGCTATGAATTTCCTCAACAGTTGCTCTGGTTCGGGAAGCTCATCACCGCCAAAAAATACTTTTTCGCTTTCTATATCAAACCAAAATACCTGATGCGCCGGGCAATGACCACCCGAATGTTCATACCTGATCCCTGGTTTAAACTCACCGCTGCCTTCAACGAAAGTTATCTTAGCTCCGGCCTGTAATGCTTCAAATATTTCAACATGGTATGATGAGCCTTTCCCGCTGATCCCAAACTCCCATTCCTGTTTATTGATCACATGTTCGGCCTGCGGGAAGCTGGGTACTAATTTACCGTTCCGCTCAACTACCAAACCGCCAGAGTGGTCATAATGCAGGTGCGACATCATCACCAGGGTTACGTCATCCGGATCGAAACCCGCATTACGGATGTTTTGGTGCAGCATGAGCTCGTCGCGGGTATCTTTAAAGCCCAGACCGGTATCCAATACAATCAGATCGGTTTTTGTTTTGATGAGGAAGGGGTTAACGTGAATAAACAACGAAGCCGGGCGATCTTTGGGGTTATCGGTTTCGGGATTGAACGGGATAAATTTCTTGGTTGCATCAACCGAATATGAGCCCTCACCTAAAGCAAAAAATTCCATAGTAAACGTAGTATCAGATTTTGAATGTACCTTTGGCTCTTTAACAGAGCATAAGTATATTTACTGTTTCAAGCTGCAAAGATATGAATAAACGTTGGGCGCTAAAGGATAATACAAACCATGATGATGTAATAAAATTAGCCGCCCAACTCAACATTGATACCGTACTAAGCGCTATGCTTGTGCAGCGTGGTATTACCACCTTTGAAGATGCCCGCTATTTTTTTAGGCCCGATCACCGGCACCTGCATGACCCATTCCTGATGAAGGATATGGAAAAGGCCATCCTCCGTATAGAACGGGCCATGGCAGCAGGCGAAAAGATCATGATCTACGGTGATTACGATGTGGATGGCACCACAGCGGTGGCGCTAACCTACAGTTTTTTCAGAAAGTTGTATACCAATATTGAATATTATATCCCCGACCGTTATAAAGAAGGATATGGGATATCTACCCAGGGAATTGACTATGCTGCTGAGCACGGTATTACCCTGATCATAGCGCTGGACTGCGGCATTAAATCAGTTGATAAAATTGACTATGCCAATGAAAAAGGCATTGATTTTATCATCTGTGATCACCATTTACCCGGAGCATCTATCCCGAACGCGGTAGCGGTGCTTGACCCCAAACGCGAAGATTGCGAATATCCATATAAGGAATTATCCGGCTGCGGCATTGGCTTCAAGCTGATCCAGGCCTACGCCGAAAAGAATGATATCCCGGTTGAAGAAGTAAACTGCTATCTCGACCTGGTGGTGATCAGCATCTCATGTGATATAGTTCACATCACCGGCGAGAACAGGGTGCTGGCTCACTTCGGCCTGCAAAAAATAAATACCGATCCGTGTATAGGCGTTAAAGCTTTAATGGAGATAGCAGGCAAGACAGGGACATATACTATATCAGATGTAGTATTTTCGCTGGGTCCGCGCATTAATGCAGCCGGCAGGATAGACGACGCCAAACATGCGGTTGAATTGCTGATAGCTACCGATAAAGACGTTGCCAAAGAAAAAAGCGCCATGATCAACGTGCGCAATACCGAGCGAAAAGGGCACGATCTTAACATTACCGACGAAGCGCTTGGCATGATAGAAAGTGATGAGGTGTTGATTGCCCGTAAATCGACGGTGGTTTTTAATGAAGACTGGCACAAAGGTGTTATCGGTATTGTGGCTTCGCGACTAACCGAAAAATATTACCGACCAACCATTGTGCTTACCCGTTCAAACGGGCATGTAGCCGGGTCGGCTCGTTCTGTTTTAGGATATGATTTGTATGAAGCGCTTTGTGGCTGCAAAGACCTGCTGATCCAGTTTGGAGGGCATAAGTATGCGGCCGGCCTTACCATGGCCCCCGAAAACCTTGAAGCTTTTATTGAAAGGTTTGAAGAGGTGGTAAGCTCTACCATAAAACCCGAACAATTGATACAGCAAATACAAATTGACGCCGAATTACGTTTAAGCCAGATAGAACCAAAATTTTTCAGGATCCTGAGCCAATTTGCTCCTTTCGGACCCGAAAATATGGCGCCGGTTTTCATAAGTAAAAATGTGTATGTTAGTGGTAACGCGGGTTTGGTTGGCGGCTCGCACATTAAAATGAGCGTAATGCAGGAAGGATCGGCAGCATTTGATTGCATAGCCTTTAACCACGGCCAGTACCTGGAACAATTAAGGCCGGGTGTTCCGTTCGAAATGTGCTATTCGATAGAAGAAAATGTTTGGCGCGAAAGAAGAACCATACAGTTGAATGTGAAGGGGATACGATTTGGAGATTAGAGGTTGGTGATTGGAGATTAGTTGGCTTGGTTCATGGTTGATAGATCATGGTTCATAGTCTGAAATTTTAATCAACAGAATCAGCAAAATCAAAATCATCAACGGTTAAATATCAGGGTAATCCATGAGTCCCATAAATCATGGTTCAGACAAAAAATGATACTAAGAGCAGATAATTTAGTTAAGAAATACAAGCAGCGTACCGTTGTTAACGACGTGTCTTTTGATGTGGCACAGGGCGAAATTGTTGGTTTACTTGGGCCTAACGGCGCGGGTAAAACCACATCATTTTATATGATAGTAGGTTTGATAAAACCTAACGAAGGCACTATTCACCTGGATAATGAAAACATAACCCAGGACCCCATGTACCGCCGTGCCCAAAAGGGCATAGGCTACCTGGCGCAGGAAGCGTCGGTATTCAGGAAGCTTTCGGTTGAGGATAACATCAAGGCCGTGCTGGAAATGGGCGATATGTCTAAAGAAAAGCAAAAAGATAAGCTGGAAGAACTGATCGATGAGTTTAGCTTGCACAAAGTGCGTAAAAACCGGGGCGACCTGCTATCGGGTGGTGAGCGCCGCCGTACAGAAATAGCCCGCGCGCTTGCTGCCGAGCCAAACTTTATCCTGTTGGATGAGCCTTTTGCCGGGGTTGACCCGATCGCGGTAGAGGAGATCCAGGCGATGGTGGCCAAACTGCGTACCCGCAACATCGGTATATTAATAACCGACCACAACGTGCAGGAAACGCTGTCGATTACCGACCGCGCATACCTGCTTTTTGAAGGTAAAATATTAGAATCAGGCGTGCCCGAGGTATTGGCTGAGAATGAAATGGTGAGGAAAGTGTATCTTGGGGCAAACTTTGTGCTTAAACGAAAGGTTTTTCCTCAATAATAACCCTATGACCCTCTTTAACTCCGTATTTACCTGGTTCATGAAAAAGCGTATCCACCAGATAGAGCTTTTTATGAAGTACCCTAATGAAGTGCAGGAAGAATGGTTTGAGCAACTGGTATCGGTTGCCGAAAATACAGAGTGGGGAAAAAAATACCAATATAAAAGTATCGAAAACCTGAACCAGTTCAAGGAACGGGTGCCTATACAAAATTACGATACGTTAAAGCCTTACATTGAGCGGATGCTTAAAGGTGAAAAAAATGTGCTGTGGCCTTCAGAGATCCGTTGGTTTGCCAAATCATCAGGTACTACCAGCGACAGGAGCAAATTTATCCCGGTAAGTGAAGAAGCGTTGGAAGAATGCCACTTTAAAGGCGGTAAGGACCTACTTACCATTTATTTCAATAATCAGCCTAACGCCCGTATGTTTACGGGGAAGATCCTAACACTTGGGGGCAGTCACCAGATCAGTCAGTTAAGTCCGGATACTTCCTTTGGAGATCTTTCGGCGGTGATCATGAAAAACCTGCCCATGTGGGCCGAATTTCACCGTACACCGCATTTAGACATCGCCCTGCTCGAAAACTTTGAGGAAAAAATTGAGAAGATAGCCCATGCTACCAAGGATGTTAATGTTACCAGTATCAGCGGCGTACCCACCTGGAACCTGGTGTTATTTAAACGCATCCTGGAGATCACCGGCAAAAATAACCTGCTTGAAATTTGGCCCAACCTGGAAATGTATTTCCATGGCGCGGTGAATTTTACACCTTACCGCGAGCAGTTTAAAAAGCTGATCCCTCACGAGGATATGTATTACCTCGAAAATTATAACGCTTCCGAAGGCTTCTTCGGCATACAAGATACCAAAGAGCCCGGCGATATGCTGCTGATGCTTGATTACGGTGTTTTTTACGAGTTTTTACCGATCGAAAACCTTCACGATGAAAACCCTGAAACGCTTACCCTTGATGAGGTGGAACTGAACAAAAACTACGCGCTCATCATATCAACCAATGCGGGCCTGTGGCGCTACATGATAGGGGATACCATTAAGTTTTCGTCGCTTTCGCCGTTCAGGATCCAGATCACAGGTCGTACCAAACATTTTATCAATGCCTTTGGCGAGGAGGTAATCATTGACAATGCCGAACGTGCATTGGACGAAGCCTGTTCACAAACCGGTGCCGTTATCAGGGAATACACGGCAGCTCCTGTTTATTTTAACGGCAATGAATGCGGTGCCCATGAGTGGATTATTGAATTTGAAAAGAAACCGGCCGAGTTTGAGCGTTTTGTTGACCTGTTGGATGAAACCCTGCGCCGTATCAATTCTGACTACGACGCCAAACGTTTTAAAGACCTGGCCCTTCGCCGCCCGATGGTACGCCGCGCACCTGATGGTACTTTCTTTAACTGGATGAGAGAAAAAGGAAAATTAGGCGGTCAGCATAAGGTACCACGCCTGGCTAATGACAGGGAATATGTGGACGCTATTTTGAAAATGATGGAGGGGGCTTTTCAGAATCAGGACTTTAAGAATTAAGAAGCAAGAAAAATATAAAGTTGTTATAGTGAGTAGCAGGCCGGAGGCCTGGGGATAGTTACCACTCGGCTGGAGCCGAGCGGTGGCGGAATAATAAAAAAATATATAAAAAAAACACGCTGATGCTCGGCTCCAGCCGAGTATCGACTATCAAGCGGCCTCTGGCGGCCGTAGTCAAAGCCTAAAATCAAACCTAAATCATATCAGAATTCAGAAAAGCCAATACAGATCGCCCGTTTTTCGTAACCCTCACGATAGTTGGCTGGATAGATATTTTCACCCGGTCTGAATATTGCGAAGAGTTTTTAAATAACCTGGAATTTTGCAGAAAAAACAAGGGCTTAAAGGTGTATGCTTATTGTATAATGAGTAGCCATATTCATTTGATTATTGAATGGGAGGAAGCAAAACTTCCGCAAATTATAAGAGACCTCAAAAGTTATACAGCTAAGCGTATTATAGCATTGATAACTAATAGCTATACGGAAAGCAGAAAAGAATGGCTGCTTTACATGTTCAGGTACTTCGCGAACAGCACTCAACAAAACAGCGAATATCAATTTTGGCAAAAGACCATGCATCCTACTGAACTAATAACTGCCAAAGTATTTGACCAGAAGGCAGAGTATATCCATAATAACCCGGTTGAAGCGATGATCGTTAATGATCCGATAGCATATGTGTATAGTAGCGCTAATCCTGACTCTGTGTTTAAGGTTGATGAGTGACCTTTTGTTTTGGTTACTGCGGCCGGGAGGCCGCGAAATAGTCGACACTCGGCAAGAGCCGAGCGTCAGCGTGGTGTATGTTGGGGAATAAACAAAAGGCGCCGGCGCTCGACTCCTGCCGAGTGCCAAACTATCAAGCGGCCTCCCGGCCGCCGTAGCTCAAATCTGGCAAGCCTCCCAAATCTTCACCGCCTCCACGGCCTCTTTCACATCATGTACCCTCAAAATATTGGTACCTTTCGTCAATGCAATAGTATTTAAAGCTGTAGTACCATTCAACGCCTCTTCCGCCGTATTCCCCAGTAAACCGTAGATCATCCTTTTACGGGAGATACCAGTAAGCACCGGTAAACCCAACATATTAAATTCATTCATCCGGCTCATCAGTTCATAGCTATGCTCCGCTTTTTTGGCAAAGCCAAAGCCCGGGTCGAGGATCACGTCATGTACGCCAAGCCGTTTTAATTCGCTGTATTTCGAGAGAAAATAATCAAACACTTCGCGAAATACATCATCATATTCGGTCAGTTGGTTCATGGTTTGCGGTGTGCCTTTCATGTGCATCAAAATATATGGCACTTGCAGGCGGGCAACAGTAGCAAACATGTCACCATCAAGCATGCCGCCTGATATATCATTGATAATATGCGCGCCGCCTTTTATTGCCGCTTCGGCAACCTTTGCCCGAAAAGTATCTATCGACATGATAGCTTCCGGGAATTGGGCAGCAATAGCTTCAACAACAGGCAATAGCCTGTCTGTTTCTTCCTGTGCTGAAATATCAACCGCTCCGGGGCGTGATGAATACGCGCCAATGTCTAAAAACGTTGCACCATCGGTCAGCATTTTTTCTGCTTGTTTTAAGGCTTCATCAACACCGGGTTTGCGGCTATCGGCAAAAAACGAATCGGGTGTAATATTGATAATGCCCATCACTTTTGGCGATGAAAGATCAATCAATCGGCCCCCGGCATTAAGTGTAACTTTTTTACTGAAAAATGTATTTTTAGTCACGGTTAGTTAAGTGTTGCAAAGTTATAATACGGCAAAGTTAACTAACTTTACAGGCGCAGGCTTCAAAACCTCCCAACATTTAAGCTTTACAACGTACAACAAACAAAACACATCATCTTTTGACTAATACAGCAGCAGAATACGAAGGCGTAATTAATATATGTAAGGGCCTTTTCATGAAAAAGACCCGCGATTACGGCACCGCCTGGCGCATCCTCCGTCCGCAATCCATTACCGATCAGATTTTTATCAAGGCCCAGCGCATCCGCACTTTGGAAGAGAAGAAAATTTCAAAAGTGGGCGATGATATCACCGGCGAATACATTGGCATTGTTAACTATTGTGTGATTGCCATGATGCAGCTGGAATGCGGCCCCGAAATGTCGACCGAGCTTAACCCTGATCATGTGAGCCAGATGTTTGACGAGAAGGTGAATGAAACCAAAGAACTGATGTTTGCCAAAAATCATGATTACGGCGAAGCATGGCGCGATATGCGCATCAGTTCATTGACAGATCTGATACTGATGAAACTGCTCCGCGTAAAACAAATAGAAGATAATCAAGGCCTTACAGAAGCTTCAGAAGGTGTAAAAGCCAACTACCAGGATATGCTGAACTATGCCGTTTTCGCGCTGATCAAGCTTAATATACATCTGGGCAAATAAAGCTTATGAAAAATACATCATCAAATAGCGCTGTAATATGGATCCCACGCTTATTGGTGGGCTTATTGTTTATATTTTCGGGAGCGATCAAAGCCAATGATCCGCTGGGCTTTTCGTATAAGCTGGTTGAGTATTTTGAGGTTTTTCATATGACTTTCCTCAATGGGCTTGCGCTTACGATGGCTATTGTGTTATGCGCGCTTGAAATGTTGCTGGGTTTCGCTTTACTAATAGGTGCCCGCGCTGTTAAAGTTGCCTGGGGCTTGTTATTGTTGATTATCTTTTTTGGCTTTTTAACTTTTTACTCGGCCTTTTTTAAAGTGGTGCAAACCTGCGGCTGCTTTGGCGATGCCATTCCCTTAACACCATGGCAGTCCTTTAGTAAGGATATGGTTTTGCTTGCTTTGGTGCTGGTATTGTTTGTAAAGCGCAAAGAAATTAAGCCATTATTTAGCGCGAAGGTTGGCGATAAGTGGCTGATCTGCGCTGCCGTAGTTTCGGTTGGCATCGGCGTATACACCTACAACTTTTCGCCGGTCATTGATTTTTTGCCATATAAAATAGGTGCTAACCTACCCGATGAAATGAAGATCCCGCCTGGTGCACCTCTTGACGAGTTTGAACTTACCTATCACCTCAAAAACAAAAAGACTGGCGCTACCAAGGTAATGAACGATAAGGAATATCTTAAAAGTAATATCTGGAAGGACGCCAGTTGGGAAGTTGTTGGTGACCCGGAAAACCGCCTGGTGAAAAAGGGATATGAGCCTAAAATTCGTGACCTGGCTATCCAGGATGAACAGCGGAACGATTATACCAAAGAATTACTTTCGAGCCCTTTTTATAGCCTGTTCATTGTAGCCTATGATTTGAGCGAAACAGATAAAGATGCGATCAACCGTCTCAACGCATTGGCAATCAATTTAACCGATAATTATAATATCCGTACCGTACTGCTCACCTCAAATTCCGCAGCCGATGCCAAAGCGTTTGCCAAAGAGCATAAGCTGATCAGCGAAATCTTTTATGCAGATGGTGTTCCGCTGAAATCAATGGTGCGTTCCAATCCGGGCGTTTTGTTAATTAAGAATGGCACCGTTATTAATAAATGGCATTATCATTCGGTGCCTAAATACGAAGACATAGTAAAGGAATACTTACAGAAATAACCAAATGATCCCCTACCTGCTCCGCAAATTAATGTACGGGCTGGCAGTAATGCTGGGGGTGGTGTTTGTTGTTTTTTTCCTGTTCAATATTTTACCTGTCGACCCTGCCCGCATGACCCAGGGACAGCGTGCCGACGTACAATCGCTTCAGGCCGTACGCAAAGAGTTTGGGCTGGATAAACCGGTACCGGTGCAATTTGCCTATTATCTGAATGATCTTTCCCCATTAGGTATCCATCTTAATACGGCTGACGAGCAACAGCGCTACGGCTATGTAAAACTATTCCCGGTGAGCAAAAGCAAAGTGCTGGCGTTGAAATGGCCTTATTTAAGGCGTTCATACCAAACCCGTAAAGATGTAGCTTCATTATTGATGGAAGTGATCCCGAATACACTGGTGCTTGCCGCGGCTGCCATGATCTTCGCTATTATTATCGGTGTTTTTTTAGGCGTAGTAAGTGCTGTAAACAAAGACACCTGGATTGATAAGCTGGCTATTAGCTTTTCTACATTAGGCATTTCGGCTCCGTCATTTTTTGCCGGGATTATCATTGCGTGGATCTTTGGTTTTGTGCTCAGCAATTACACGCATTTAAACATGTCGGGCAGTTTGTATAGCTATGACCCGTTTAAAGGCGAAGTGATCACACTGAAAAACCTTGTACTGCCGGTAATTACTTTGGGCTTGAGGCCGCTGGCCATTATTGTACAGCTTACCCGCAATGCGATGCTTGATGTTTTGGGGCAGGATTACATCCGAACTGCCAAAGCGAAAGGATTAAGTAACCGGACGATTATTTATCGTCACGCGCTTAAAAATGCCATGAACCCGGTAATTACCGCCATTGCCAACTGGTTTGCGTCGCTTTTGGCAGGTTCGTTTTTTGTGGAATACATTTTTGGTTATAACGGATTAGGCAAAGCTACTGTTGATGCTTTGGAAATGTCGGATTTTCCGGTGGTGATGGGCTCTATATTGTTTATCGCGTTTATATTTGTGGTGATCAGTATCCTGGTGGATGTTATCTATGTTTGGATTGACCCTCGGGTAAAATTAAGCTGAAGAAATTTTTATGAAATATTTTATTGTGGGCTTTATGGGGTGTGGCAAAACAACCTGGAGCCGCAAACTTGCCGCCAAATGGGGCTACGAATTTATTGATCTTGATCATGTGCTCGAAGCCAAAGCAGGCATGAGCATAGCCGAATATTTTTCCTCATTTGGCGAGGATGCATTCCGTAAACTGGAATCGCAGGTATTAAAAGAAACTGAATATGCCGAAAATACGGTGGTATCGACCGGTGGAGGATTGCCTTGTTTTTTTGATAACATGGATTGGATGAATGCCAACGGTAAAACTCTCTACATAAAGCTATCTCCCAAAACCCTGGCCGACAGGTTGGAGAACAGCAAAACCATTCGTCCGGTATTGCAAGGGAAAAAAGGCGATGAACTGGTAGAATTTATCACCGGCAAACTGGCCGAGCGTGAAGGTTTCTACCTGCAGGCAAGCAACATCGTTGAAGGGATAGATATGTCGGTTGAGAAGCTGGAAGAGGCGCTGGGGGTTAGTATTTAAAATTATGCTATAGTTTGCGTTAGGGATTGAAGCGGATACCGGCCTGTGGCTAATGCCCGTGCAGTATGAGCGGAAAGCCCGGCCGAAGGAACGCCCAAAACACGAGAATACTAATTCTCATTTTGTCCTTTTAGTTTATCCCAAAACTCTTTGGAAGAAATTTTTCTGCCATTTTCGGCATCAGCTATACCTGCATCAATATGCCGTTTTTCAGCTTCAGATAAATTTCCCCACCAGTCTCTTGTATAATTAATCTTTTCTGCCATTTTTAAATTATAAAAACCAAGAAGAGGAAAGTGTCATAACCTTTGTGTTGCTGCTCTGCTTATGCCGGATTGCTTCGTATTTCTTACAGCAATGACGATCTCTATAAAATGATTTATTGAATAAAAACCAGTTGAATAAGACAGAATTCATCCTACCTTAAATAAACCGCATCCTCTTCACCGTCTTCTTCGTCAAGCACTACATCAACATGCTCCTTAATAACAGTTGAAAGGGCTACCCCGGCAAAGTCGGTTGTAATGGGGAAGCTTTTATGATTGCGGTCAACCAATACCGCGGTACGGAGCTTTTTCAGCGGAACATCCAAAAATACACCAAAGCCGTAAGCAAGGGTTTTACCGCTGTTCAGCACATCATCAACCAGTATCACCACTTTATTACTGCATTCTTCTACCTCAAAATCAATATTGGCGCTTAAGCTACTGCTTTGTTTTTCAAGTTCGATAGTAAGCAGGCGGCTTTTGAAAGGCGCAATGCCATCGAGGATGGTTTTCAGGCGCTCGGCAATGTGGTTACCACGCGGTAGGATACCGGCTATCAATATTTCATTCTCGTCAAAATTATCCTCCAGTATCTGGTAGGCCATCCTGTCGAGCTTTTGCTGGATCTGTTGCTTATTTAGTATGAGAAGCTTTTTTTCAGGCATGTTATTGTTGGCATTATTTGATGCTCTCTTATAAGGAGCTTTTATGCGGAAGCAGGATTCAACTAAAATAGTCCATTCCATATTGCGTCTTCGGGAGAAGGGGCCGCACGTCTCAAATTTATATAAATAAAACTTACTTAGCGTAAGGGAAAAACACAAAGTTTGCGCCTTCGGGAACCACTACAAATACGCACATAAATTGGTACGGATCTTTGTAGCTGTTAATAAAGCGTTCTTTCAGTACAGGCTTTATAACGTCTCGTTCTACAAATTCTTCCAATGTAGAAGCATGAATACTCCATTCCGAGTTTAAATCATGACGATCAAGGATTAATTCGCCTAAACTAAGTTCGTGCTGATGAGCTATGAAAATAGGGTAGGAAGAGAGTCCTTCGTTAATGATCTCTTCGGCTATTTCTTTAATTGAGTCGTTAAAATATTTCAGGTCACGCTCCAAACTTATCAGCGGACTATCAGCCGCCGGTTTGTTGCGTTCATTTCCTTCGTTAAGCAGTTCTTCAGGGTTCATGACCGTTGATTTTTTTGATTACGCTGATTTCGTTGATTTTTTTGGGATTACACCGATTTGTTTTTGTGATCGTACCGATTCTTAAACATCATAGCTATGAACTATCAACAATGAACCATACGCTAAGAAAAACTAATCTCTAACCTCTAACCTCCAACCTCTAATCTCTCAAAACAAGCAACACCACATTCTCCACGTGCTGGGTATGCGGAAACATATCTACCGGCTGAATTTTAACCGTATCATATTTTTCTTTTAGCACCAGCAGGTCACGGGCCTGGGTGGCGGCATTGCAGCTTACATAAACAATTTTAGGAGCTTCAATTTCCATTAAGCGGGCTACTACATCAGGGTGCATGCCTGCACGTGGCGGGTCGGTAATGATCACATCCGGCTTGCCATGCTCAGCTACGAAATCGGCCACCAATACATCTTTCATATCACCCGCATAAAACTTGGTGTTGGTGATATTGTTAATGGCCGAATTTACCTTAGCATCTTCAATAGCGGTAGGCACGTATTCAACACCAACAACTTCGCGCACGTGGCCGGCAACAAAGTTAGCGATGGTGCCTGCGCCGGTGTAAAGGTCATATACCAGTTCATCGCCTTTAAAATCAGCGAAATCACGGGTTATTTCATATAGCCGAAGTGCCTGTACAGAGTTGGTCTGGTAAAATGACTTAGGCCCTATACGGAACTTGATGCCATTCATTTCCTCGTGGATATATTCGGGGCCTTTAAAGGCTACAACATCCTGGTCAAAAATAGTATCGTTCTTTTTCTGGTTTACGATATATAACAATGAAGTTATTTCCGGGAAACGGGCGTCAATATGGCTCATCAGGTTATCGATCTCGCTTTGTTCTGCGTAAGCAAAAACTACAATCACCATGATCTCGCCGGTTGATGAGGTACGTACAACCAAATTACGGAGCATGCCGCTGTGATTGCGCAGATCGTAATAAGTATAACCTTGTTGTACAGTAAAATCACGGATCTCGTTCCGAAGGCTGTTTGATGGTTCGGCCTGCAGATAGCAATGGTTTACGTCCAGGATCTTATCAAACCTGCCCGGAATATGAAAACCCAGAGCATTCATGTTCAGTGTACCATCTTCTTTGTTTTCACCATCGTAAAGCCAGCGTTTGTTGGAGAAGGTAAATTCAAGCTTGTTGCGGTAATATCTGTCGGCCGGCGAAGGCACGATAGGCATGATACCTTCAACGTTGATCTTGGCCAAACGGCTTAAAGCATCGACAACCGATTTTTGTTTGAATTTAAGCTGGGCCTCGTAGGTCATGTGCTGCCATTTGCAGCCACCACAGGTGCCGAAATGCTCGCAAAAAGCTTGCGTTCGGTATTCAGAAGCTTGTTTTAATTCGGTGATCTTGCCTTCGCCGAAGTTTTTCTTACTACGGTATACCTGTACATCTGCCACATCGCCGGGTACGGCCTTATCTACAAAAAGCACAAAGTCATCGGCTTTGCCTACGCCTTTGCCTTCTTCGGCAATGTCAATGATCTGTACGTTCTCAAAAAACTTTGGTTTGTTAGCTTTACTCATCAGGCTGCAAAGTTAACCCTATTTATTTAATCCTGAAAATGGGAGAGGAGGGACAAAAGAAAGCCGGTCGCCTTTAAAAGACGTTACGATCTTAAGCAGGATCTCTAAGCAAATAAACTTAGCAGATAGTTAACCATATTATCGTCAACGGTAATATCTTCTATCTCAAATTGCTCATCAATCAGGTCGGAAAGTTCTGTTAGTTCGCGGCTCATAAAACAAAAAATTACTATGCTAACATAGTAATTTTTAAACTAAAAACCAAATCGGTATAAGGTTTAATTACCAATCAGTAAAGATTTATGAAAACTTTGCTGATTGGTATATGCAATGCTTAATTTTTATCCCAATTTATCTTGCGCGAAAAGTACATCAACACGGCTATAATGATAAACAGCGCGATACTGCCAACCATTAAGGCAAGATCTTCCAGTTGAATGATGACAAAAATAAAGGCATAAAACACCGCTAAAATAAAAGCGAACAGTAACGCCGCCTTCCCGTTTTTTAGCAGGGATGATATAAATACGGATATAAGTGCTATGGTTGACACAGAAGCAATTAGATAAGCCATGTTGTAGCCAACCTGCTCAGAAAACGACAACAGCAACGTATAGTAAATAACCATAGTCGCGCCAATCAATATGTAGTTGAACATATGTATCGGTTGTTTGCGGATAACCTCAGTTAAAAAGAGAGATATAAAGGTAAGGAGGATAATGAATATAGCATACTTACTGGTACGCATGGTTTTCTGGTACTGATCAACCGGGAGGCGAAGTTTTACACCAAAAGTGGCCTCTTCCAGTTTTTTGTCGTTATCCAACGTTTTTTGCTGACCGGTCCACTGTTGCGGGAATGGCCGGTTGTAATACATCATCCGCCAGCTGGCGCTAAAGCCGCTGGTATCAACTTTAGAATCATCGGGGAGGAAATTGCCATCAAAGCTCGGGCTGCTCCAGTTGCCATTTACCCGCACATCGGTAGTTTTACCCATTTGTAAAAAGCTTAATCCTTCACTGCCTTTCAGATCAAGCGTGTAATCAAATGGAATTTCGTTATTGTTTATTGCTGAAAGGTCAACACCGGCTTGCAAACCATTGCCAAATACGGATTCAAATGAAGGCTCGGCGCCAAGTATGGGTTGAGTGGTTTTTATAACCGGGTTGCTTTTCAAACCTTTCAGGTCGCTCACACTAAATTCAAACCTGGCTTTATTTAAAAGGAGCTGGTTTATATTTATACCGAGTGAGGAGAGATCAAGTTTGGCAAAATTGCCGCTTATTTTTACCTGCGTATTATATACAGCTACATCAAAAATGCCCCGGTGCCTAAGCTGTGTTGTAAGGCCTGCCTTAATGTGAAGGTTGTCGGGGAGTATATACAAGTTTTCTATAAGCGCCTGCTTAGTGGTGTCGGTCATATTTATTCCTTTTTTATAAGGGATAACCAATATCGGGCCTTTGATAATCTGGCTGGCCGACCAGCTTTCTGATACCTCTTTGGCCGTTTCACCCTGTCTGACTGCACGTTCGGTTACCAGGTTTTGGACGAAGGCTGATGGAATTAAGAGTAAAAGCGCCAATAGCCCGATAAAGATCAATTTAAATGTTGCCGACTCCCTGAGCCAGCCCAATGTTGTTTGTTTTGGTGATTGTTCCTCTATCATGATTGCTTGGGTATAAAGTACTTTGTATTTCAAAGTTTCTGATTAAAAAGAAAGGCTTTGCTTAAGCCTGTGACAAATATAATGTAAAGTACTTTGTATTTCAAAGTAATTGTCGATTTTTTTAGGATTAGAAACTCTCTTCTTTAATGATATGTACCAGATCACCATTTTTTGATAGTTTTATTGCTGATGAAAAAGACCGATGAATATATGTTGAATAGAATAATGTGGAAAGCTGACAAACATGAGATTTGTACAATGTTAGATGACCATACATCTTTTTTCAACGATCTTTCAGAACCGATTAAATTATACCTGAAATCTAATTTAATAGCAGGTTTGAGCGGGATCCCGGTGCTTTTCTTTACTAAATCTTCAAACCAATGGACATTACTTTGTACGAAACAGGTGATAGGTTGTAGCGGAGAAAATATTTTCAGAATCAATTTTCAGAATATTGCTAAAATAGAGGCCTTTCAAACCAATAGAAACATGAAATAAAAAAGAATGGGATAAGTTATCCGTTTTTGATGATGAGGGCAACTGTCATATTTTATATGTTAGTAACGGATATATTCATAATGTCTTGCACAATATTCTGTTAATGTGCCGCCAATTAGCTACTTAAACCGAAACCGCCGCCTTAACCAGATAGGGCAGGATCTCTTTCTGAAAAGAAACAAAATTTTTCCGCACATCCGAATCACTTACCGAAGTAAATGCAAAGCTAAACACGATGCTTTTACTGCACTTGATCAGGAAGCGTAAGCGCTGTTGGTAAGTTTCGTGCTTGCGGATGCCGGGCAATTGGATAAACGATGCCATGAGCAGTTCTTCCAGTTCGTTAGATAGGTTCTTTAAAAAATCCTGTGAGTTAGTTGACTCTCGGATGAAATCCCAGCCGATAAACTCGTTACAAACAGTATAGGAGAGGCGGCAGGTTTTCATGATGAGGTTATTGAGATAAACCTCTTCATCAATATCATTCCAATTGCTTTGTACCAGGTCGTCAACGCTGGCTTTAATGTAGTCCATCAGCAGTACGTGTAATACGGCCTCTTTGCTATCGAAGTATTTATAGATGGTTGCCTTGGCAATTTTTGCCTTTTTGGCAATCTCGTTAACACTGGTTTTATGGTACCCGAATTTGCGGAAAAGTTCCTGTGCCGCCCGCTTAATACTATCTTTTATTTTATCGGCTTCCATTAATTAGTTACTTGAATTTCAAACTGGGTAACAGCTACCCTATAGGTTCTTAATGCCTTTGTGGCCGGGGCTTTTACCGGTGTGCCATCTTCAAGGCTAAACTTTGAACCGCTGCAGGGATCGGTTACCGTAAAGCCTGTATTGTCAATTGTTACGGCGCATTTTTTTTCGGGCTGATAGCTGCTACACCGGTCGTAGGCCGCATAAGTGCCGTTCACTTTACGGTAAATGATCAATCCGGACACACCATAACCATTAACGGCCACCGCGCCGCCCGCAACGTTAAGGGGGCTCAATGCCGGTGTGCCCAATGCGGCCTGGAAATTAACAGGTACACTCGGTACATTATCGGTTGCTTTTCCGCACGAAAAGCAACCGATAACTACCAATAATATTATAGTGAGTTTCCTCATAACATTTCAGTTTGGAACTGTTTAAGGAAACGTACATCGTTTTCTGAAAACAGGCGCAGGTCGCGGATTACATATTTTAAGTTGGCGATACGCTCCATACCCATACCAAAGGCAAAGCCTGTATATTTTTTACTGTCGATACCGCAGTTTTCCAAAACGTTAGGATCAACCATACCGCAGCCTAAAATTTCCACCCAGCCACTGTGTTTACACATGTTACAACCGGCACCGCCGCAAATGGTACACGAAATATCCATCTCGGCTGATGGCTCGGTGAACGGGAAGTATGACGGACGGAAACGTACCCTTGTACCTTCGCCATAAAGCTCCTGCACAAAGTGGTAAAGGGTTTGTTTCAGATCAGAGAAAGATACATTCTCATCAACATACAAACCTTCAACCTGGTGGAAAAAGCAATGCGCGCGGGCCGAAATAGCCTCGTTACGATAAACCCTGCCCGGCATAATTGCACGGAACGGTGGTTTGCCGGCTTCCATCATCCGTACCTGTACAGATGAGGTGTGGGTACGCAGCGCAATATCATCTTTACCATTATTCTTTTTAATAAAGAAGGTATCCTGCATGTCACGTGCCGGGTGCTCTTCGGGGAAGTTCAGGGCCGAGAAATTATGCCAGTCATCTTCAATTTCCGGGCCTTCGGCAACAACGAAGCCTAAACGTTTAAAAATATCGATGATCTCGTTACGCACCAACGATAACGGGTGGCGTGAGCCAACAGTGAAACCGTCACCGGGTAAAGTAAGATCGATTTCGGATTTTGCAGAGCCCGTATCCGCTGTAACATTTTCCTTCAGCTCGTTATATTTAGCCTCGGCCAGTTGTTTAAACTCGTTAAGTACCTTGCCGAAAGTGCGTTTCTCTTCCGGACTAACGCTTTTAAACTGCTCAAAAAGGTCTTTAATAATACCCTTAGTGCCTAAAAATTTAATCCGGAACGCTTCCAGTTCGTCGGCATTAGCAGGCGAGAAAGCATTGATCTCGGCGGTATATTGGTCTATCTGAGCTTGCATTATAATGTATTGTTTGTAATTCTTTTTGTTGTTATCTCTGCCCCCTGATTATTGGTGGCTAAGGAGATAGCTGTTATAGATTGATATTTGTGCGCAGGGCAGCAAATATACGACTATTTAAGCACTCCCAGTTCCTTACCCACCTTAGTAAACGCTGCAATAGCTTTATCCAAATGGTGCATATCATGCGCTGCCGAGATCTGTACCCTGATCCTTGCTTTACCTTGCGGTACTACCGGATAGTAAAAGCCTATTACATAAATACCTTCGTCAAGCATTTTGGCTGCAAATTCCTGGGCCAGCTTGGCATCATATAACATAACCGGGACTATAGGATGTACGCCGGGTTTAATATCAAAACCTGCTTCCGTCATTTTTTTACGGAAGTATTGCGTATTGCTTTCCAGTTTATCGCGAAGCTCGGTGGTTTCGCTTAGCATATCCAATACCGCTATCGAAGCACCGGTAATGGCAGGTGCCAAAGTATTTGAGAACAGATATGGGCGTGAGCGCTGGCGCAGCATGTCAATGATCTCTCTGCGGCCCGATGTGAAACCGCCCGAAGCACCACCCAAAGCTTTACCTAATGTACCGGTGATGATATCGATCCTCCCCATCACATTATGGTGCTCATGCGTACCACGACCGTTTTTGCCCATAAAGCCCGAGCAATGGCTCTCATCGATCATGACCAGCGCGTTGTACTTATCGGCCAGATCGCAGATTTTATCTAACTGGGCAATGGTGCCGTCCATGCTGAAAGCGCCATCGGTAACGATGATTCGGTGACGCAGTTCCTGCGTAGCTTTTAATTTTTCTTCCAGGTCGGTCATATCATCATGCTTGTAACGGTAGCGCTGGGCCTTGCAAAGGCGCACACCGTCAATGATCGAAGCATGGTTCAACTCGTCAGAAATTATGGCATCCTGATCATTAAATAACGGTTCAAACACACCGCCGTTGGCATCAAACGCTGCCGCATATAGAATGGTATCTTCAGTGCCCAAAAATTCAGCTATCTTTTTTTCAAGCTCTTTGTGTATGTCCTGTGTACCACATATAAACCGTACAGACGATAAACCGTAACCATGCGTATCCATGGCATCTTTGGCGGCCTGTACTACTTTGGCATTACCCGATAGGCCGAGGTAGTTATTGGCGCAAAAGTTAATTACTTCGGCACCGCCCTGAACAGTAATATCGGCGCCCTGGGGCGAAGTAATGATCCGTTCTTTTTTGTATAACCCGGCGTTTTCAATTTCGGTTAACTCCCGTTGTAAAACCGGCTTTAGTGTGTTGTACATAGCATGCGTGTTTTAAAGAGGGCAAAATTAAGCATTCGCGGGCATTTGATAAGGTTTATTAAACCTTAAATAATTATTAACTGAATAATAAAACATTTTTAGGCCATAACACATTACCCATAAGTAACATATGAGAAAATATATACTACTATTAATCACTGCTTTTTGCGTAATAAGGGCCTCTGCACAGCAATCGCTTTTGACAGGAAAAATAACCGATAAGGATGGACAGGCCATTCCTTTTGTTTCTATTTATATCCGTAATTCCACCTATGGTACTACCGCCAACGAAAACGGAATTTACCAGTTTAAACTTGCTCCCGGTACCTATAATGTCATATATCGCTATGTTGGATATACTGAAAAGATAGAGCAGGTCACCATAACAGATCAGGATCAGGAACATAATGTACAAATGGCCGATGAAGTATTTGCCACCAACAGGGTAGCCGAAACCTATCGTAAAAACCGGGATGCTGCCGATACCATCATGAAGCAAGTGCTGAAAAAGCGCAAATACTATATTGAGGAGGCCACTTCATACTCCTGTGCTGTTTATATCAAAGGTGTACAAAAATTACTGAGCGTACCTAAATCATTGTTGGGCCAGGAGGTAAGGAAAACGCTCGATTTGGATACAAACGGTAGGGGGATACTCTACCAGTCCGAATCAATATCTGAATACAATTTTCAAAAACCAAACAAGGTACGGGAGATTACTATCGCCAACCGGATGGCTGGCCAGAATACAGCATTTGGCTACAAAAAGGCATCTGATCTACAGGCTAATTTTTACCAGAATGTATTTACTATAAACGGGTTAGCTACCCGTGGCTTTGTTTCTCCGGTTGCTTCATATGGTCCCAGGTTTTATAATTACAAATTGCTTGGAACCTCAGTTGAAAATGGCCATACCATCCACAAAATCCAGGTGATTCCGAAACGCGGGCATGGTCAGTATTTTCAGGGCGATATTTATATTGTTGACGGCGACTGGCGCATTTACAGCGTTGACCTGTTTGTTGAAAATAAAACGAGCAACCTCAATCTGGTTGATACATTAAAGATCAGGCAGCAATACGTAGCCATAACCGATAGCGTATGGATGCCTGCATCAACCCAATACAGTTTTAAAGGGGCCGTCTTCGGATTTAAATTTGGCGGATATTATGCGGCTGTTTATAATAACTATAAAATCAACCCGACATTTCCTGATAACTTTTTTACCGGTGAGATCCTGAAAATTGATACGGTAGCTAATAGTAAAAAGCCGGGCTACTGGGCCGATGCGAGGCCCATACCCTTAACTGCTTTTGAGGATCGTGATTACAAAAAAAAGGATGCCTTTGAAGAATATAAAAAGACGGATACTTATCTGGATTCGCTTCAGCATCATAAAAATCATATCAACTATCCTGGCTACCTGATTTTTGGTTATGCTGCCAGCAATAAAAGCAACAGGGATTCATTGTATATTTTTCCGTTTATACAAACCTTTTATTACAACACGGTTGAGGGCTTTGGCATTAATGCAAAGGTAAGCTATATCCGTACCATTGATGATTTTCATTCATTGACAATTACACCCGCCTTGCGTTATGGTTTCTCTAACAAAATCTTCAGCGCCAACATAGGTTTTGAGTATAAGAACGATCCTTTCCATAACGCTAAGTTTTATGCTGATTTTGGCAGCGATGTGCTTGATCTTAACAATGTAGGCACGCGTTCGTTATATTTCAACACGCTGAGTACGCTTCTGAGCGAAAATAACTATGTTAAATATTACCGAAGCCATTATGGCGATTTCGGCTATCAGCGCGAAGTGTTAAACGGCGTGTTTTTAAAAGGAGGTTTGTCGTATTCAAGTCGTTCGCAGCTTTACAATACGTCTTTTAGCAAGATAAAGGATATTAAAGATCGCCAGTTTACATCAAATAATCCATTAGCTCCGCCGGGTACTCCGGCTGATGACCATTCCTTTTTGTTTCCTGACAATCAGGCGCTTGTATTTAACGCGTCAGCTACTTTTACTTTTGATCAGCGGTACGAAACCCGGCCCACCGGCAAGTTTAACCTGCCGTCAAAATATCCAACCTTAACGGTAAACTACCGTAAAGGGTTTAAAAATATCATCGGCTCGGATGTAGATTACGATTTTGCCTCTGTCGATCTTTCGCAGGACCATATCCGTGTCGGTCTTTCGGGCTATTCATCATTTAAAGTATCGGGCGGAGGCTTTTTCAATAACAACAACCTGTACTACATGGATTATAACCACTTTTTAGGTAACCAGGGTACCACTTTTGATCCTACCTATGTAGGTAGTTTCCACTTCCTGCCTTTTTATACCTATAGTACCAACGGTGCGTTTTTAGAGGCGCATTACCAACATAATTTTGCAGGTTCACTATTTAATCATATCCCGTTGTTAAGAAAGTGGAAGCTTGAAGAAATTATCGGTGCCAACTACCTCACCACGAAAAATAACCGCAATTACCGCGAGTTTTACGTAGGCGTACAGCGCCTAATTTTCCGTGTTGACTATGGTATCTCCTACGCCGGCGATAAAAAATACATCCAGGGGTTTAGGATCTTTTACGGGATAAGGTAAGGGAGTCCGGAAGTCGGAAAGTCCGCTTAAGTCCGAAAGTTTTGCTCTTGATTTAATGGTTGACTTCTTACTTACGGACTTTCTGACTTCAGACTTTCGGACTACGAACAAAGTTCGTATCTTTGCGCCGCTCATTTAACACTGTTTGCAGCAGTATCAATGATTTTATGAAAATGTATAATACCCTACTATACTATTGTTATTCGACAATAGCTAATGCGGAGCAATTTGCTGCCGATCATTTAAAATTTTGTAAAAGCTTAGGTTTAACCGGGCGCATTATTGTGGCCGATGAAGGGCTTAACGGTACTGTTTCGGGTACTGTTGAGGCATGTAAAACTTATATGGATACTGTACACGCCGACGAGCGTTTTGCCGGTATCGACTTTAAAATTGATGAAGTAGATACGCCTTCCTTTGTAAAAATGCATGTGCGTTATAAATCAGAGATTGTACATTCAGGTCTTCGTGATCCGAATCTGATCGACCCGAAACAAAAAACCGGTAAACACCTGGAGCCGAAAGAGTTTTTGGCGATGAAAGACAGGGAAGATGTGGTTGTTTTGGATGTACGTTCAAATTACGAACACTCTTTAGGCAAGTTCAAAAACGCGGTGACCCTTGATATTGATAACTTCCGTGATTTTCCGGCCATGATCAACGAGCTGGCCAAGTACAAGGATAAAAAGATCCTGACATACTGCACCGGTGGCATTAAATGCGAAAAAGCATCGGCGTTGTTGTTGCACGAAGGTTTCCCCGAAGTGTACCAGTTGCATGGCGGCATCATTAAATATGGTAAAGAAGCCGGCGGCGAGGATTTTGAGGGCAAATGCTATGTATTTGATAACCGCCTTTCGGTTGATGTAAACAGCGTGAACCCGGTTGTTATTTCAACCTGTTTAAATTGCGGCAAAACCACACCAAAAATGATCAATTGCGCCAACCCTGAGTGCAACGAACATTTTACCCAGTGCGATGAATGCGGAACCGCTATGGACGGCTGCTGCAGCGATGCTTGTAAAGAGCATCCGCGTAAACGGGTTTATGATGGTACCGGGTATTATGTAAAAGTACCTCAACCGGTAAATGTGAGTAAAAACAAACTGCAGCCAATAGCATAACAGCTGTGGCACAATTAATTATATAAGGCTTACCCTCAAGGGTAGGCTTTTTTATTTTGTCGGGTACAAACACTACTTTAGCAAATTGAGCCGCTACATCCCATGCGTAAAACCCTGTGTATTATTATCGTTCTTGTTTTTATATCAGTTTGGCCCGCGTGGTCGGTAGATATTAAAAGTGTAGGTGTTCCTTATATTCAAAACTATACCAAGGCAACTTACCAGTTTGGTAACCAAAACTGGTCGGTAACGCGCGATGAGCACGATATTATGTACTTTGGTAATGCCGAAGGCCTGCTCACCTTTGATGGTAAATACTGGCAGCAATACCACATGCCCAACGGCTTAATTGTACGCTCAGTTAGTGCTGATGGCAAGGGCAGGGTGTATGCCGGCGGATATGGTGAATTTGGCTACTGGCATAACGATGGTAAGGGCATTTTAAAATATACCTCACTCGTTAACCTGGTGCCGAAAAACTTTTTACCGGTAACCGAAGAGATCTGGAAAATATATTGCGATAACAACAGGGTGCTTTTCCAATCATTTGGTGCTATCTATATTTATTCGGCTGGTAAAATTGAGGTGGTAAAAACACATGAGCCGTATTTGTTCCTTTTTAAATGTGGTAGCCGCTTTTTTGTAGAGCAATTAACAAAAGGGCTTTTTGAGCTTAAAGGTTCAAAGACTGAATATATTGAAGGCAGCAGTATTTTAGGCGCAAGTGGTGTGTTATCTATTTTGCCATTTCAACAGCGTAAATATCTCATTGGTACGGCAAAAAATGGTTTATTTATCTACGATGGTAAAACAGTTAAGCCATGGGTGAGCCAGGCAAATGATTTTTTAAAAACCTACCAGCTGAATAATGGCGCGGCCATCGCCGATAAGTATTTCGCCTATGGTACCATTCTTAATGGTATTGTGATCGTTGATACTGCCGGTCGTGTAGTGCAGCATATCAATAAAGCCAGCGGTATGCAAAACAATACGGTGTTAAGCCTTTATACCGATGCCAGCCAAAACCTTTGGGCCGGACTGGATAATGGTATCGATAGAATTGAGGTTAACTCGCCTTTGTATTTTTATTTCGATAAAACCGGGAAATTCGGTACGGTTTATTCAAGTATCATTTTTGATAAAAAGATCTATCTCGGCACTAACCAGGGGCTGTTTTACAGCGATTGGCTGCCCGATAATCATAACAGCCCCTTTCAAACATTCGACTTTAAACTGATTCCCGGTTCGCAGGGGCAGGTGTGGGATTTGTCGTTACAGGATAACAGGTTGCTTTGCGGCCATAACGACGGAACCTACCAGGTAAATGGAGCTTCGTTAAAAAAGATCTCGGATGTAACAGGCGGTTGGACCATTAAGAAAATGGCCCCCGATATGCTCATGCAGGGCACTTATACCGGCCTGGTGATCTACCGGAAAGATGCCGCGGGCAATTGGCAATTCAGCCATAAATTAGCGGGTTTCAGTGAACCTTCACGCTATGTTGAACGTGATGCCAAAGGTCAAATTTGGGTAAGCCACGCTTATAAGGGTATTTATAAACTTACTTTAAGCGCCGATCAGCGCACTGTGGTATCACACGTTTATTACGACCAAAAACATGGTTTGCCGGGTAGTTACAACATTAATGTATTTGATCTCGATAGCCGCACGGTTTTCTCGTCAGATTTGGGTTTTTATATGTATGACGATATTACCGACAGGTTTTATAAATATCAGCAGCTTAACAGCAAACTGGGCACATTTGCCACCTCAAGTAAGATCATTAAGGCTATAGGTAAAAAATACTGGTTCATTAACCAGGGCAGGGTTGGTTTGGCCGATATGTCTGTTACCGGGAAGCTAACCATCGATACCAACAGGTTTTCTATCCTGAACGGACAGATGGTACAGCATTATGAAACCATTAACCGTATCAACAACTCAACCTATTTGATAAGTGTTGATGACGGGTTTGTGATATTAAACGATGCAGATGCCCAACTGCCCAATAGGATCAAAATACCTGATGTTTTGATCAGGAGGATAGAGAATGTTACCGATAAGGTATCGTTGATAACTGAAGCAGCAGAACAGAGTAACAATATTGAGGTTCCTTACGCCGAAAACAACATCCGCATAAGCTATTCTTTGCCTTACTATACGCAAGCCAAAATAAGGTTTCAGTATTATCTGGAAGGTTATTCGCATCAATGGAGCGAATGGACGCCGCAAAGCCAAAAAGAGTTTACCAACCTTAACCAGGGTACCTATAGTTTTAAGGTGAGGGCTAAGGTGAATGATCAGTACCAATCTGCTGTTTCAACAATAACTTTTACGGTATTGCCGCCATGGTATGCCGGCAAAATAGCGCTGGTGTTTTATGTATTGCTGGCTGTATTGCTATTTTATGTGATCAGGTATTACTACGGGCTTAAATTGAAAAAACATCAGCAGCAGATTCAACAAAAGCTGCAGAAAGAGAAGGAAGAATTTTTGAAGCAGGAGGCTATAGCCAATGAGCAGCATATCATCAACATAAAGAACGAGCAGTTGCAAGCCGACCTGGCCAGTAAAAGCCGTGAACTGGCAAATTCGGCTATGAACATAGTTTACAAAAATGAGCTGCTGCAAAAGATAAGCGACGAGCTAACTCACCTCAAAGGAGAAGATGGTAAAAAGCTGGCCGACGAACAATTGCGCCGCATCCAGAAAGTGATTGATGAAGGTATGAGCGATGAGCGTGACTGGAACATATTTGAAACCAGTTTTAATGAAGCGCACGAAAATTTCTTTAAAAAATTAAAAGCCGGTCATCCGGACCTTGTACCCAATGACCTTAAATTATGCGCTTACCTGCGCATGAATATGAGCAGTAAGGAGATGGCATCGCTGCTCAATATTTCATTGCGGGGTGTCGAAATTCGTCGTTACAGGCTGCGCAAAAAGCTCAATCTGGAGCATGATAAAAACCTCACCGAGTTTCTCATCGAGCTTTAACACTACATCATTACCTCTCATTGTGCTATTTAGTGGTATTGGGTACTAAGCGGGCTGTGTAGTAGTTGGTTTTATTTTAACTGTCTGTTAAATAGGTGTTTGTGTTTTATAAAAACATTTCGTGTGAAAGTATTCTTATGCTGATGTATTAATGTTGAGTTACATTATTTGCTAAAGGCTGATTATCTGTACAGCTTTGCAAATCAATAAACCAATTATTTTTCGATCCGTATTATTTATTAACCACTATGAAAAGAATATTTACTATTTCAGGGTTGATGTTGTTACTGTTGTTTTGCTATGACGCGGCGTTTGCACAAAACGTTACACTAAAAGGTAAAATAACTGACGGAAAAACAGGCGAGGCTTTAATAGGCGTGTCTGTTTCAGTTAAAGGAACAACTATAGGTACCCAAACAGACGTAAACGGAGCCTTTACCCTCCAGGCACCGGGTAATGCAACTTTATCAATTGCTTATATAGGTTATGCTACACAAGAGGTAGCAGTTAACGGGCAAACAACCATAAACGTAGCCCTGCAGCCAAAGACAAACGAATTGCAGCAGGTAGTTGTTATTGGTTATGGTACGCAGCGAAAGCTTGACGTAACCGGTTCGATAGCTACTGTTAAAGGCGCCGATGTTGCCAAACAAGCTTCACCTAACGCATTGAGCGGTTTACAGGGTAAAGTATCAGGTGTACAAATCACCAACAGCGGTACACCGGGTAAATCACCAGACATTACTATTCGTGGTTTAGGTACTATTTATGGTAATACCAAACCGCTGTTTGTTGTTGACGGTGTTTGGTATGATGATATCAGCTTCCTTAATCCGCAGGATATCGAAAGCTTCAGCATTTTGAAAGACGCGTCAAGTACAGCTATCTACGGTATCCGTGCAGCCAACGGTGTAGTTTTGATAGGTACTAAACGTGGTACAAAAGGTAAACCGGTTATTAATTATAATGGCTATGTAGGTTTGCAGGCTGTTACCAACCAGGTAAAAATGGCAAATGCCAATGAATATGCCACTGCGGTAAATGAGCTTTCGGCATTAAATGGTGGCGATCCGATATTCAGCAATCCTTCATCATACGGTAAAGGAACCGACTGGTATAAACAAATATTGCGCAAGGCATTTACTACAAACCATGAGGCTTCAATAAGCGGTGGTACCGATAAGTATACTTACAACTATTCGTTTGGTTACCTTAACCAGGATGGATTAGCCAAAACCAACAATTATCAGCGTTACACCGTTCACTTGTCAAATGATTTTAAGCCAACTAAAAACTTAAAATTCGGATATACCGCAAGTGGGTTGTCTGACGTATCGCGCGATGTGAATGGCGATATCTTTCACCAGTTATTTGGCGCGGCCCCTACACTACCCGTACGCAAAGCCGATGGCAGTTATGGCGATCCTAACGACTATGGAACCGGCGATGGTAATAACTATAACCCGCAGGCTACTATTGATTTTTTTAATCAGCGCACAAAAAACAAGCGTTTTACTTATAACGCTTATGGCGAAGTTACCTTCCTTAAAAACTTCAAATTTAAGTCGAGCTTTGGCGGCGATATCAGCCAGAATGAAGTACGGGGATATTCTCCTCAATACTTTGCTACCTTAAAACAACAGAGTAATAAAACCAATCTGGACATCAACCATACTGATGTACGTAACTGGATCTGGGAAAATACATTAACCTATGATGTTAAAATAAAGGATCATAAAATTACAGCCCTGGTGGGTTACAGTGCTCAAAATTACCGAACTAAACAAATAGATGGTAAGGCCGATAATGTTCCGTATGTAAAAAACGGCAGTATCAGGAGTTCATTTCCGGATACCGCCAATATAAATTTCTTTCCAACTCCCGGCAGTCAGGCTCACAACCGCGCATTATCACAATTTGCACGTGTCAATTACTCGTTTAAAGACAGGTATTTGTTGAACGCCTCCATTCGTCATGATGGTGCGTCGCAGTTTTATGGCCAGCATACTTATGGTAATTTCCCGTCAATTGGTGCCGGTTGGGTAATTACCAACGAGGATTTTATGAAAAATCAGAAGGTATTCAGTTCGTTAAAGGTTCGGGGAAGCTGGGGAAAGATAGGCAACTCTGGTGTGCCTATTAACCCGACAGTACAAGTTATTGCCACCGATCCTTACCTCACTGGCTTATTTGGTAACCCGCTTAAAACTTATCCGGGTGCAAGTATTAACTCCATAGTACCCCCATCTATCGTTTGGGAAAACACCGCGTCGTCAGACTTTGGTATCGAGGGCGGCTTGTTTGATGGCAAACTTACTTTCGAAGGTGATTATTACGATCGTAAAACTGAACATGCTATTTTCGCAATTCCAGTGGCTGGTTCATTAGGTACAAGTAACAGTTCATTGATAGGTAACCAGGCAACTATCCAGAATAAAGGTTGGGAGTTTTCATTAGGATGGAGAGATAATCCGTCAAAGGATTTCACTTATAGTATCAGCGGTAACCTCGGTATTAATACTAATAAGGTCCTTAATGTAATAACCGGCCAAAACCCAATTTATGATGGTGGCGAAGGTATTGCCAACGGCGCATTGGCTACCCGCACCGTGGTTGGCCAGCCGATAGGCCAGTTTTATGGCTACAAAGTAACAGGCATTTTCCAAACAGCAGCGCAGGTTGCAGCTTCAAAACAACCGGGCGCAGCCCCTGGCGATTTCATTTACCAGGATACCAATAACGATGGCATATTGGATAGCCGCGATCGCGTTGCACTGGGTAGCCCGCTGCCAAAATATAACTACGGTATAAACACATCATTCACCTACAAAAACTTCGACCTTGCGTTAGATTTTCAGGGCGTTGCCGGTGTAAGTGTTTATAACGCCAATATCGCTTACCGCTTCGGCAATGAAAACTTTACTCAGGATTTTTATGAACACCGCTGGCATGGAGCAGGTACTTCAAATACCTACCCTTCAGTAAACGTTGGTAAAAATAGTAATGCCGCCCCTAACTCTTTCTATGTTGAAAGCGGTGCATACTTCAGGATGAGGAACGCGCAGCTGGGCTATACCATTCCGGGCGAATTCCTGAAGAAACTGAATATTTCAAAAGTCAGGATCTATGCAAACGCGCAGAACGCCATCAACCTGTTTGGTTACAAAGGCTTCTCGCCGGAGATTGGTGGTGCTGTAGGCAGCCGTGGTATTGATGCAAGTGTGTATCCGTTATTTGCTACCTATAATTTTGGTGTTAACGTTACTTTTTAATCAATATAAAGATGAAAAATAGTACAAAATATTCGCGTAAGGTCGTTGCTTTAGGTCTTATCGCTTCAATTATATCGTTTCAAAGCTGTAAAAAAAGCTTCTTAAATGTTGATCCGGCTCAAAATACCGCGGCAACCCAATTTTTCAAAACCCAGGATGATGCTACTAAAGCGGTTAGCGCCATGTATGCTAACCTGCGCGAGTGGAACAATATCGCTTTTGCACCTATTGCTGTAGAGAGCATGGGTTCTGACGATGTAGAAAAAGGCAGTACCGCAAGTGATGCTACCTTCTTTAATGACTATCACAAATTTACCATTACTGCGGGGGATGCCCAATTGGGTGGTTTCTGGAAAGGTCAGTACCAAAACATCAATTTTGCTAACCAGATCTTGACCAACGTGCCAGGTATTACCATGGACGAAACTTTAAAGGCAAGGTATTTGGCCGAAGCTAAGTTTATCAGGGCTTATTCATATTTTAGGTTGGTTAGGGCTTTTGGCGATGTGCCATTGCGTTTAACCTTACCTAAAGATGCGTCAGAATATAACCTGCCGCGTACAGCAAAAGCACAGGTTTGGGCTGCCATTGAAACGGATTTGACTGATGCAGCCAATGTGTTGCCGCAAACCTACAGCTCGGCCGATATCGGTCATGCTACTAAAGGCGCCGCTATTGCATTGCATGCAAAAGTTGCCATGTACCTGAAAAAGTGGAGCGATGTATTGAATTATACCAACCAGGTAATGGGCATGGGCTATTCGTTGTTTCCTGATTACGAACAAATGTTCCGTACCAATCATAAAAACAATCAGGAATCGGTATTTGAAATCCAGTGCGCATTGATCCCTAACAATCCCGATGCTTCAAACTCACAGTACTCGCAGGTACAGGGTGTACGTGGTGTTACCGGAGGCGGCTGGGGCTTCAACGTGCCAAGTGCAGGTTTAGCTGCTGCTTACGAAACCGGCGACCCACGCCGTGATGCGACTATCATTTTCAGGGGCGAAACTACGCCGGAGGGTGATAAGATCCCGGCCAGCGGAGATAACCCGATGTATAACCAAAAATCATACGTTCCTTTTAGCCTGTATGTATCTGGCTTTAATGAAGGCTGCCAGCAAAACAAGATCGTTTTACGCTATGCTGATGTATTGCTGATGAACGCTGAAGCTAACAATGAGCTTGGTAATTCAGCAGCTGCCTTAATTCCGTTAGAGCAGGTTCGTGCCCGTGCCCGTGCCGGTAACGCCGCTATCTTACCAAAGATAACCACAACTGATCAGGCAACCCTTCGTAAAGCTATATACCAGGAAAGAAGGGTTGAACTGGCTATGGAATTTGAACGTTATTTCGACGTGATCCGTCAGGGTAGGGGTACCGAAGTTTTTGGCTCACGCGGTTGGAAAGCCGGCAAAAACGAAGTTTGGCCGGTGCCACAAAATGAAATTGACCTGAGCGGTGGCGCATTAACACAAAACCCTGGTTATTAATTAGCCAATAAAATACACACAGTTGATTGATGATGAGGTTGCCTTGTTGGGTTTAACGGGCAACCTCTCTTTTTTTAATGAAAACCCTGTTTTTCATATCCAAATGCAAATAGCTTTATGAAAAAACTATTTATTACTCCGGTATTTATATTGGCTGCCATTTGCGCCTTTGCCCAAAAGCAAACAAAAAAATCAGAAGACGGCATTAAGCCCGTTGGTATTATAAAAAACCTTACCGATAGCGCTTTGCTGGATGTGGTGCAGCGCCAAACGTTTCGTTATTTCTGGGACTTTGGTCACCCGGTGAGCGGTCTGGCCCGTGAGCGCAGCAACACTTCTTTTGATTACGGTAACGAGGTGGTGACTACCGGCGGTTCGGGATTTGGCATCATGTCGCTCATTGTGGCCGATAGCCGCAAATGGATCACCCATGAGCAGGCGGTTGACCGTATGGTTAAGATCGTTAACTTTTTATACAAGGCCGATGCTTTTCACGGCGCTTTCCCGCACTGGTTAAACGGCGAAACCGGTAAAGTGATCCGTTTTGGCCGTAAGGATGATGGTGGTGATATTGTTGAATCAGCTTATCTTTTCCAGGGTTTATTGTGTGCGAGGCAATATTTCAACGGCGATGCGCCCAAAGAACGTCGCATCCGTGATGTGATTAGCTGGATGTGGGGTGAAATGGAATGGAACTGGTACACCCGCGATGGCCGCGACTACCTTTACTGGCACTGGAGCCCCAACAATGGCTGGGCCATGAATTTCCCGATCCACGGTTTTAACGAATGTTTGATCACTTACGTGCTTGCCGCATCTGCCGAACGTTACCCCGTTAGTGCCAATGTTTACCATAATGGTTGGGCGCAAAGCGATTTCTTTAAAAATGGAAAAACTTTTTACGGTTTTAAATTGCCGCTTGGTTTTGATTACGGCGGTCCGCTATTCTTCTCGCAATATTCTTTCCTCGGCCTTAATCCTAAGGGATTAAAGGACGAGTATGCCGACTACTGGGAACAAAATAAAAATCATACTTTGATCAATCATGCTTACTGCGTTGATAATCCTAAAAAATTTAAAGGCTATGGTGAAAATTGCTGGGGCTTAACTGCCAGTGATAACTTTGAGGGGTACAATGCACATTCGCCAACTAACGACCTCGGCGTAATTACGCCTACGGCCGCGTTATCCGCATTCCCATATACCCCGGAATATTCGATGAAAGCGTTGCGTCATTTTTATTATGACCTGGGCGATAAGATCTGGGGCGAGTATGGCTTTACCGATGCCTTCAGCGAGTCGCATAACTGGTACGCCAACTCCTATTTAGCCATCGATCAGGGCCCGATCATTGTGATGATTGAAAACTACCGGACCGGTTTGCTCTGGAAACTTTTCATGAGCTGCCCCGAGGTTCAGGGTGGTTTGAAAAAACTGGGTTTTGAAAGCCCTGCTATCGTGAAAAATTAATTCGGCATAAAAAATAAACAAAAGGCCGTTAAAGAGGTTAAATTTGTTTTAAAGCAACGGCGGTAATTACGTCGGTTGCAAAACAAAGAAGCATTTTAACCCATGATCAAAACAATACGAATTACAGGAATGCTAAGCTTACTCTTAGCATTCTCTTTTTTAGCCAAGTCCCAAAATTTGACCTCGTTTGACAGGGGCAGCTTTATTTTTAAAGTAGACACACTACCATACCGAATTTTATTTCCAAAGCATTTTAATCCGGGTCAAAAGTACCCTTTATTGTTTGTATTACACGGTTCGGGCGAACGGGGAAACAATAATGAGTCGCAACTGGCTTATGGGGCACAACGGTTCTTACAGGACAGCTGCAGGGAGTTATACGAGTCTATCGTTGTTTTTCCGCAATGCCCGGCAAAAAGTTACTGGAGCAATGTAAAGCAGGTTACGGATTCGGCAACCAATAAGCGCAAATTTATTTTCCAGGAAAATGCGCCGCCAACAATGGCGATGATCATGCTGATGGGACTGGTTGACCAGTTTTTAGATAAGCCATTTGTTGATAAGCACAAAGTTTATGTGGGAGGCCTTAGCATGGGTGGTATGGGGACATTTGAAATCATTGGCCGCGAACCTAATGTATTTGCAGCAGCCTTTGCCATTTGCGGCGGCGATAATACGCTGAACGCGAAGAAATACGCTAAAAAAGTTCCGCTCTGGATCTTTCACGGTAATAATGACCCGGTAGTACCTGCCGATCACTCGCAGGTAATGGTTGATGCTATTAAAGAGGCGGGAGGCAAGCCGCGATTTACGCTATATCCAGGTGTAGGGCACAACAGTTGGGACAACGCGTTCAACGAGCCTGATCTGTTGCATTGGTTGTTTTCGCATAGTAAGTAGGAGACGGGTAATACAAAAAACATGTCATTGCGAGGAGGAACGACGAAGCAATCGCATGCTATACAGGGCGGTCACGCTTCCGTGCGGTTGCCACGCTACGCTCTCAATGACATGAATTTTTAGCTTGATTGGAAAAGCTATTAACCTATTCTTCTCCCTCTGATTTTTTAGGAAGATTTTTGGCGTTAAAACGTGGCTTGAATCCCAATTTGGGTGCGGGAGTTTCGGCGGATGGTGTCTGAGGCTCTTCCGATGGAGTTTCTTCTTTTTTTTCTTCTACAGGTGTTTCTTCAACTTCAGTAGCTTTAGGCTTTATCATTGCCGCGTTAAACCGTGGTTTAAAGCTAAGTTTTGGCGCAGATACCTCAGCAGTCGGTTTTTCTTCTTCAACTGATGGTTGCTGAGTTTCGGCTAATGGTTCTACCTTGCTATTTTCAACAGGTTCCTGCTCTGATTCAGCTGACTTCGGCTTCCTCATAGCGGCATTAAACCGTGGTTTAAAGCCCATTTTGGATGCAGGTGATTCAGGCTCCTGTATTTTAGGCTCTTCAACTACCGGTGCTTCTTCTTTTTGCTCTTCAGCAGTTACATCGTTTTCAATCGGCTTAGGTTTTACCATGCCGGCATTGAAGCGTGGTTTAAAGCCCATTTTAGGCGCTGGAGTCTCTGCAGGTGGCGTCTGTGGTTCAGCCACCGGGTTTTCCTCTTTTTTATCCTCTGCCGGTGCTTCAGTTTCGGCTGGCTTCGGTTTTACCATTGCAGCGTTGAAACGTGGTTTGAAACCGGGTTTGGCTGGTGTTGCCGGTATTTCAACAGTGGGAGCAGGAGTTTCGGTCTGTGGCTCTTTATCTGTTTCGGGTGATGTTTCGCTTTCCGCCGGTTGAGCCTTCGCCATGGCAGGGTTAAAACGCGGCTTGAATGCTGGTTTTGGTGCAGTTTCAGGCGATGAAGCTTCTGATGCAGTAGGCTCCGTTGCTTGTTCCTTAGGCTCCTCAGCAGAAGGAGCAGGCTTAGGTGTCGTTGCCGGACGGAACTTCGGCGTAAAGCCAACTTTGGCCGGCGTAGCGGGTTCTGTTAAACTTTCGGTTATGGTTTGTTCGGCCAGCGGGTTTTTGATATGTGCTTTTTCGGTTTTAACTTCAAGCGGAACCGGGAACCGCCGCCTTAGTTTATTAAACCAGTATTTTTTGGTATGGTCGAAGCTTTTTTCGCCCATCTGTTCAAAGTGATCTTTAAATTCAGAAAACAAAGCAGGTTCGCCCTGTTGCAGGGCGGCAAGATCAATTCTTTTCTTCTTTAAAAATTCTTCAAAAACCATTTTGTTTAGATATGAGATGTTAGATAGGAGATTTGAGATAGGAGATTTGAGATAATTGAAGGTTTAGAGCCTTGTCTCATATCTCACGTCTCATATCTCAAATCTTATAATGTTACATCTACACCCAGCTTGTTAAAACGGATGCCTTTTTCGGTTTGGCCCCAGTCTTCACGTTCCTCATCGGTAGCGTTTAATAACTGTGGAAACCATTCCAATGGGAAAGCCTGCGGCTTGCCACCATCAGTTTCCACAAAAAGAAGGCCGTTAGCAAAGGTAACCTTTACTTTTTTTTCTCCTTTACGTGTGTTGAATAGTGGCATGATGTTTCTTCTTTATGTCATTGCGAGGAGGAACGACGAAGCAATCGCATGCTGTACAGAGCGATGATGCTTCTGTGCGATTGCCACGCCATCGCTCGCAATGACATGGTGTTTATTGTTTGAGTGGAACTAAATCCGAAATCGAAATTCCGGAATCCGATACCAGGATTACTCCGCCATGTTATGGTAAACAGCCTGCACGTCGTCGTCTTCTTCCAAACGGTCAATCAGTTTCATAATTTCAGGAACCTGATCTTCGCTAACAGCGTGGAATGATTGCGGGATACGCTCCAGCTTGGCCGATTTTACTTCGATACCCATCTCTTCTAACGCTTTTTGCATTTTACCAAAATCTTCAAAAGCTGTATGGATTACCGCAATATCGTTGCCATTTTCATCGGCTTCAACAAATATTTCTTCCAAACCTGCGTCTATCAATTCAAGTTCAAGCTCCTCCAGGTCGCGGTCGCCTGGCTCAAAAGTGAAAACTGATTTACGGGTAAAGATAAAATCAAGAGAGCCGGTTTTGCCTAATGAGCCACCGTATTTGGTAAAATAGCTGCGTACGTTGGCAACGGTACGGTTAGTGTTATCGGTAGCGGTTTCAACCAACACTGCAACACCGTAAGGTGCGTAACCTTCGTAAACAAGCTCTTCATAATCTTTTTCGTCGCGGCTGCTGGCGCGTTTAATGGCGGCTTCAACACGGTCTTTAGGCATGTTTACAGCCTTGGCGTTTTGTACCGCGGTACGTAAGCGTGAGTTGGTGTTAACATCGCCGCCGCCGGCTTTTACAGCCATTACAATTTCCTTACCTAAACGGGTAAATTGCACTGCCATTTTGGCCCAGCGCTTAAACTTTCTTTCTTTGCGGAATTCAAATGCTCTTCCCATGTTTTTTTAGTTCATTGTTCATGGTTGATAGTGATAGATCAACCTTGTTGTATTACAAAGCTTTGCCTTATAAAGACAAGGCGGTAAATATAATATTTGTTTATATAACGACGGATAAAAACCTTTATCCTTTATCCTTTCGCCTTTAACCTTAAATTATCGTTTTCAAATTGGTCAACATGTCGGCCACCATTTTTGGTAAGTCATATTCCAGTTTCCAGCCCCAGTCGTTTTGCGCGTAGCTGTCGTCTATTGACTTTGGCCAGCTATCGGCGATGGCTTGTCGCGGGTCGTTATTACTGTAACTGATCTCAAATTTAGGGATCAGTTTTTTGATCTCTGCTGCCAGTTGTTCGGGCGTGAAGCTAATGCCAGCCAGGTTATATGATGAGCGGATGCTGATCTGTTCGGCAGGTGCATCCATCAAACTGATGGTAGCTCTGATGGCATCATCCATATACATCATGGGCAGGGCGGTACCTTCAGCCAGAAAGCTTTCATAGCTGCCGGTTTTTAATGCCTGGTGAAATATATGTACGGCATAATCGGTAGTGCCGCCGCCTGGGTTTGCTTTCCAGCCTATCAGGCCCGGGTAACGGATACTGCGTACATCAAGGCCGTATTTATTAAAATAATATTCGCACCAGCGCTCGCCGGCCAATTTACTAAAACCATAAACCGTGTTAGGATCCATTACACAATACTGCGGCGTATTATGCTGCGGCGAATGCGGACCGAAAACCGCTATTGAGCTTGGCCAAAAAACTTTACTTACCTTAAACTCAACTGCAAAATCAAGCACATGCAGCAAACCGGTCATATTCAGGTCCCAGGCCATTTTGGGTTTTTGCTCGCCTACTGCCGAAAGAATGGCAGCTAACAGGTAAACTTGTGTGGGGCGGTGCTTACCAAATATATGGTGCAGGTTGTCTTTATCAAGTACATTGATCAATTCAAATGGTCCGCTGCTTCCGCGCATGGCATAGGTAGGGCTGTTAATATCCGAAGCTATAACCGTTTCGGCCCCATGTATATTTCTCAAAGCCATTACCAGTTCGGTACCGATCTGGCCGTTGGCGCCTATCACTAAGATCTTTTCGCTCATGCAATATTGAGTTTACCGCGCAAAGGTAGGAAATTGGTTTATTAAGTGAGTGGAAGTGAGTCCGAAAGTCAGATGTCCGTAAGTCTGGAAGTCCAAGCCAATTTTAATCTTTCGGACTTACGGACAATTGGAGAAGTTACAAGTCAGCCATAGCGCTACCCTACACTCAAGACTTGCGCCAGTGAGGGCAGAAAATGCTATACACATTCCATAAATTCTTCAAATTCGTTTAATTCGAGTTCAGACAGCTTCAGCCCTTCACATACCCTGGCAACTCTTCAATAAACTGGTAAGTACATTTTTCGTGGTCGATAGTACAATAATAATGCTGCAAACCGTTGCTAACCGCCAGCAAGGATACTTTATGAACCATATTATACCGGGCAATCTGATCGAAGGTTTTTTGATCGATAGTTACAGATGGGGCTTTACATTCAACCATTAAAATGCGTTGCCCGTCGGGGTTAAATACCACAATGTCGGTACGTTTTTGCAGGGTGTTGAGCTTGAGGCCGCCTTCCAGCTTAATTAATGAGCGGGGATAGTTTTTTTGTTTGATAAGGTATTGTACAAAATGCTGGCGTACCCACTCTTCGGGTGTAACGATGATGGTTTTCTTACGGATCTCGTCAAAAAGCGTTAATGTTCCGTTATCGTCGCTTATTTTAAAAGGATAGGGTGGCAGATTAAGCGGTTGGAGCATTTTTTATTTAGTAGTAAATAATAAGCTGATGTTGTAAACAAAGAACATTGGCCCGCTCAATTGCCGCGGGAGGGCTGTTACTTTTGTCTTGATACAAAAGTAACCAAAAAATCAAGTCAGCAGATAGGTTTCTTTGCCGCACAATGCCCGTGCTGCAAAACATGCAGAACCACGGCTGCTGAATTTTGCCCACCCACACAATCCTTTGTAGCAAAATTCGCTAATGCCCTTGCCATCACACATGGCCATCATTGTTCTGCAAGTTTTCGCCCGAAACTTTTCTGCTGACGGAAATTTAAGATGTATCGATATCTTATCGCCCTAAATTAAAATACATTCCACTTTTGACTTTTGACTTAGTACTTTTGACTGCGAAATATGACTGCTGCCGAGATATTAAAGGACCTTAAGAACCGTAAGTTTAAACCGCTGTACCTGCTGCATGGTGAGGAACCTTATTTTATCGACTTGGTAAGCAATTACATTGAGCATCACTTGTTGCCCGAGCATGAGCGCGGCTTCAATCAAACCGTGGTTTACGGCAAGGATACCGACATCATGACCGTGCTCAATGCCGCCAAGCGTTACCCCATGATGGCCGATTACCAGGTGGTACTGGTAAAAGAGGCGCAGGACATGAAATGGGGTAAGGACGATGATAACAAAAAAAGCATCGACCCTGTATTGAGCTATCTCGAAAATCCGCTGCCAAGTACTATTCTTGTTTTTTGCTATAAATACGGCAAGTTTGATAAGCGCAAGAAAACATACAAAGCCATTGAAAAGAACGGGCTTATTTTTGAGTCGGCCACTTTATATGATAATAAAGTGCCGGCCTGGGTTGAAGGTTATGTAAGCGAGAAGGGTTACAAAATGAACCAGCAGGGATCGGCCATGATTGCCGAGTACCTGGGCAACGATCTGGCTAAAATTGCCAACGAGCTCGAAAAACTGATGCTGAATGTTAGCGCCGGGCAGGAGATTACCCTGAAGCATATCCAGGATAATATTGGTATCAGTAAGGAGTACAATGTATTTGAGCTGCAAACGGCCCTCACCAAAAAAGATGCTTACAAGGTAAACCAGATCATCAATTACTTTGAAGCCAATCCCAAATCAAATCCCATTGTTTTGGTGCTCGGCAACCTGAATAACTTTTTTAGCAAGGTGCTGGTGTACCATTACGTAAAAGACAAAACCCCGCAAAACCTAGCCCGCGAAATGGGCGTTAACCCATACTTTATTAAAGATTATGAGCAGGCCGCCCGTAACTACCCGCTTGGTAAAATTTTCCAGGTGATCAGCTATCTGCGCGAATATGATTTGAAAAGTAAAGGCGTTGAATCAAACGCGCCGCACGGTGAGTTGATGAAGGAGCTGATGTTTAAGATACTGCATTAGTTCACAACTAATTGTTGCTGAATAGTTTTGTGGATATGGAAGTGGTTTCCCCTTTATTTATCCGTATGTTTGGGATTGTTTTGCGTACGGATAACTGTAAGCCCGAATAACCCTCTATTTTTAGTGTGACAGGAGTTTGGGTGTTTAGTACTTTACATGAAAGACTGTAGTTTGATTCACCCGAGTAGTTTTTCGTAACGTATGAGGTCAAATTATTTCTTGTTCCTTCGGCATGGGCTTTATCCATACTAAAGTCGTACAGTTCATTATCGATATAGATTCGGTAGTAGCTTGCCTTTTGTGGGGTATGGTCTTCAATGTTTATTGACAATTGTCCAATTATGCGTTCAGGAACTATAGTTTGTTCTATATTGTTTTTTGATACTTTTAATACAGATTTATAAAAGAAAGCATCTTCCATAAGGTTGTAATTAACGTTATGATCATCGGAGGGAAAAAATTTCGCATCGGAAAGTGGAGTTTCGGGAAATAAACCGTTGGGCGAAGGTATTTGCCAAAATTCTCCCAGCTTATTTAAGCTACCTTTTTGGGTGCCGGCGGTGATAATTAAAGTGTAATCGCCAGCTTTTAGAGAATCTTTTATGGTTCCGAAAGGTGTTGAGTTGTTTATTTCTCTTCTGAAGTTTTTATTAATCCTGAATAATTTACCATTATCTTCTGGCGATAAGTTTTCTTCCAGGCGGCTTACCTGCGTACCTGTGCTGTCATAAACAATATACATGATCTTAGCATAATATTTATCATCCGATGGTAAGACAACCACGTTTGGTATTATCGCATTGGTTTGTAAAGCTGATATGATAGGAGTTGCTTCTTTAGTAAAACCGGCCACCGTAAACAATACCTGATATTTTTTATTTACATCGGTCAGTGTACTACCACCGGGGGTGTTCCCATTATCTGGATGTTTACTTGTGTCGGTTGGTTTAATAGTATTCGGTAAGGCTTCTTGTTTTTTACAAGAACAAATGAATGCTAATAAAGACAAAAACAGCAGGATACGTTGCATGACAGATTTAAGTTATCTATCAAAAATACAAAATAATTATATACTGTATCGGCAGTTAATGATGATCTTTGGCAAGATTTATTCTGATTAAAATGACCCTATCCTCGCAATCAAAAGTTAATATAGCATCCGGCATGATCCGCGTATCGGCGGTTTTGTACCTGGTTTATTATTATTTGAACGGCGGAAGGTCGGCTTCTTTTCCAATCGCTTTAGCAACGTGCATAGCGCTGGGCATTTTACTTTTACTGGCTTTATTTATCAGGCGGGGTTATAAATGGGCAAAATGGCTGCTATTAGGCTTATTAATCTTAACTATAACGCCTGACGCTATAAATCTGCCCGCAACTTTTAAGGCAAACTTTTATGCAGGCTGCATCGCTGTTATAATTGACCTGTTACAAATAGGGGCGCTTGTTTTACTTTTTATGCCGGATAAAGAAGAGCCGGTTGCCGAGGATGCTGAATAGTTTTTTAATGATTATTTGTTAAAAGGTACCCGGCTTATGATAGCATACATGAGGCCGCCAATTGTAACAATAAACCATAAGAAATATAAAGACTTTTTCAGGTCATTTATTTCTCTATCCTCTTTCAATACTAATGCCCTGAAAGCCGGTGAAAAAAGTGTCAGTGCGATCATAAAAAAAACGAACAGGAGTGAAACGAGCGAATAATTTGCAGCACGGCCAACCCCTTCTTTTATAGAACCGGCAATAAGAGGGATATTCCAGCCCGCTAAAAACACAATTAATGCTGCAGTTTTAAATGGTATTCTGCCCTGCCCCTGCATTTTCTTAACCTGGTAATATTGTACCTGGTTATTGACGGTTTTATTAAAGAATCCTGTTGCTTTTATGTTTTCAATTATGTCATTGTAAGGCATGTTTGCTGTAAACATAACTTTTTTAGGGTATGACGATACGTTGTGTATTATCTTGATGCCGCTGCCGGCAATTGAGGATGCATATTCGATTTGAACAATATCATCAGCGTTGAAAAATAACTGACCTAACAAACCAAGGTTAATCTTGAGTACAGAAGTATCAGCTTTCAAAGCTGCAAAAGGTTTGGAGACTTTGGTATTGCCAACATAGGCACCCCCGTTAAGTAAAAATTCGTTCATGTTTATTGTGATAGGTTCTTTAGCCCACAGTAAATATTTCATAAAAACGGGTCCTCAAATAATCTCCAAAATCATTTCTGATAAATTAAATAACGTAACATTTTTGTTAAGTGTAGCGTTGGTTAGTGTTTGACCGTATACATCCATTTATTCATTAAATCTTCATTTTTAGCCGGTATTGGTTACTTTTTTCTCCTGACTTTCCGTTGTTCAGTGTTGCATGTAATTGATTATTTACAATGTAACAAAATTCATCAGCCAATTAATTTCCTAAGTTCACTTATCCTAAGCAATATGTTAAGCTGATCACTAAGGCATATTAAATAAAAAAATTAAGGCATGATACTTTTATTTTGCGGATTATCAGGTACGGGAAAAACTACTTTGGCAAAAAGTGTGGCCGCCGAATTAACAAGCCTGGGTATTAAAATTGAAATTATTGATGGTGATGAATACCGCGCGGCACTGTGCCGTGATCTCGGCTTTAGTAAGGAAGACCGGAACGAGAACATCCGCCGCCTGGGCTTTGTAGCCAGTCGTTTCAGCGCTCAGGGTATTGTTACCATAGTGAGTGCTATAAATCCATATGACGATGTCAGGCAGGAGCTTGCCGAAAAATATGATCATGTAAGCATTATCCACGTGGATTGCCCGGTGAACAAGCTGATAAGCCGCGATACCAAAGGCCTGTATAAAAGGGCGTTGCTGCCCGATGGGCATCCTGATAAACTACCCAACCTGACAGGTATTAACGATAGGTTTGATGTACCTGTTAAGCCCGACCTATACATTGATACCTGCAATTATACCATACAACAAAGTACCTCATCACTGCTCTATTATATTATAAATAACCTGCATCCTGTTAAGCAGACCAATAAGATACCAAGCTACTCCTGATAAAAGGACGCTAATAACAGATTTATGCAAAAAAGAGTACTGATCATTACCGGGATGCACCGTTCCGGAACCTCGCTTATTACCCAGTGGTTGAGCAAATGCGGCCTGCAAACAGGCGAAAAACTGGTACCCGGTGGCCATGGCAATGTGGAAGGGCATTTTGAAGATATTGAATTTTTAAAAATGCACGAAGAGATCCTGGCCGGCCATAACCTGCCCAAAACCGGGCTTACGGTTGAGCATGTGGCCCAGTTTACCTTGTACGAAAGGGAAAAGCTTAAAAGCATTATTAAAGTTAAACAACAGTTATACGACCAATGGGGCTGGAAAGACCCGCGGACCTGCCTGTTTCTGGATGTATATAAAGAACTGCTGCCCGATGCCTGTTACCTGGTTATCCTGCGTGATTATCAGTCGGTAGTTAGTTCACTTTTGCGGCGTGAATTTAAGTGGATGGAAAACAGGTACATGGCGCGTAAATATTTTTCAAGGCTGGTATGGACAAAATTTCGCCGCGGCCGCCGCATGGTGCAGTTTTATAATGATCATGCCACCGAATACCTGAAAGTTTGGATAGCCTATAACCAGGATATTTTAAAATGTATTGAAACACTGCCCCGGGATGCATTTGTAGTTGTTAATTATTCGATGCTGAAAGACGCGGATGAACAGGTTTTTGAGTATCTGAAAGACAAGTGGAACCTGGTATTAAAATACTCCAGATTTAAGGACATTTTTAAGGAAAACCTGATCGGCCCCGATGTCGCTTTTGAACAATATATCAACGATAAAACCCTCATTACGCAGGCCATAAAACTACAGGCCGGGCTTAAAGAATATATGCCGACTGATTAGTATCAAAAGTTTTTTGCGGTTTATTATACATTGTTGCGAAAGAAGTAAACAGGTATCTGTGCAATAAAGTGTAAAGGTAGCTCAATTTGTGATACAATCGTTATTATGGTTTGATAATCAGTTAATTATTTCTCCAAATTCGTTTTACTCAATGGCTTAAGTACCCCTTGTTACGGTGCTGATTTAGCCGTTGTAAAACGAAGGAGGAGGATATGAAAGCTAAGTTTTTTTGCTACTTGCCCTACAGAGTAGTTACGGGGCTTTTGATCATCATGTGTTTACATTCGCGGGGTTTTTCGCAGGCGGCGAAAATCGGGTCGCTGGCATATTTAAGGGCGCGCAACGGAATTGGCGGGTTTAACCTGGGCGGCTTGTTAACCGGCGAGCAGGAACAGGCTTTAACTTACATTGATGGAGAAGGCAGCAAGCCCGATGCGGATAGCTGTGTTACCTATGAATATCATCCGGATAAGCAGCTGGAACTGGAAGACGGGCTAACCGCAACTCATATTTGTGTACGTACATGGCAAAATAAAATAGTAAATATTTATGTTTTCTTTAACCGTAACCAGGGCTATAAAATGCTCAGTAAATTTTTGCACTGGTACGGTACCTTCACTGCAAAGCCAAATGATTACCAGGACGTTTATCTGTGGGATTCGCGCACGGTAAAACTATTGTTGAGCTATCACCCCGATGATGACCAGGGAATTGCTGTTTACACTTCTGTTCCTTTAACAAACACTATCAACGCACAAAATGCTAAAAGGCTAACCCAGTTGTTAACCAGTAATGAATAAGTGAAGACTTTATTAACCCCTACTTCACCACTCCACCCCGTAATTTCATTGTAACAATACCCTGTATTGCCTGTAGCGCATTTTAGTTTACGCTCCCTTTTTTACATTTTTACGTTACAAAAATTTATACCGTACAAATGCAACATTGGTTAGTAAAAAGTGAGCCCTTTAAATACAGCTGGGAAAAATTCAACAAGGATGGTCGTACCTTTTGGGATGGTGTGCGCAATTACCAGGCACGCAATAACCTGAGGGAAATGAAGGAGGGCGACCTGGTGTTATTTTATCACAGTAACGAGGGTAAAGAGATTGTAGGCATAGCCAAAGTTGTTAAGGAAGCCTACCAAGACCCCACAACCGATGATACCAATTGGGTAGTGGTTGACCTGGCCCCGGTTGAAGCCCTGAAAACCCCGGTAACCCTTGAACAGATCAAAGCCGACCCTAAATTACAGGATATTGGCCTGGTAAGGCAGGGGCGTTTATCGGTAATGGGAGTAAAGCGCGAAGAGTTTGATTACATCTTAGCGCTGGGCAGTAAATGAAATGTGGAAGCATCTTAACGGGTTATTTTGTTAAACCGGGCCTTGTCGCCGTTTTATTGGTATTGCCGGGACTTGCAAAAGCGCAGGATGCTTTCAGCGCCTTTCCCGATCTGTTTACCACCCCTTACGGCTATGTTGCGAAACATGTAAAGCAAGCGCCGGTAATTGATGGCGATCTGGAAGATGCTGTATGGCAGCAGGCCAAATGGACCCGGGATTTCCAGGATATTGAAGGCCGCCTCAAACCGCAGCCACCACTGCAAACCAACGTTAAAATGCTTTGGGACGATAGCTGCCTGTATGTAGCAGCCCGCATCAGAGATCCGCATGTTTGGGCTACGCTTAGCCATCATGATGATATTGTTTACAAAGACAATGATTTTGAGCTGTTTATCGATCCTGCCAACAGCACGCATAGTTATTTTGAAATTGAGGTGAATGCCCTCAATACCATTTTCGATTTGTTTTTGACCAGGCCTTACCGAAATGACGGCGCCGCGGTAACCGGTTGGGATGCGCACGGCTTACGGTCGGCGGTAAAAGTTGAGGGCACACTGAATGATCCTACGGATACCGACAAAGGCTGGACGGTTGAAATGGCTATCCCATTTAAAGCCATAGCCGGTGGCTTTAACCGGGCTGTAATAAAAGATGGTACTTTGTGGCGCATCAATTTTTCGCGGGTGCAGTATGATACCAAAGTGCAGAACGGAAAATATGTAAAGCTGCAGGATAATACCGGGCATAACTTGCCCGAGTATAACTGGGTTTGGAGCAACCAGGGGCTTATCAATATGCATTACCCCGAACGCTGGGGCTACCTCCTCTTCAGAGATCATGAGGCCGATGACGCGAGGTTTAAAATGCCTTATGCCGAAGAGCAAAAAAAATACCTATGGCTGGTTTATTACAAGCAAAAGCAGTGGTTTAAAGATCATCACCAATACTGCACCTCGTTAAACAACCTGGGTGTTGAAAATAAGGTAACAATAACAGGCTATACTAACGAACTTAAGCTGGAAGCAACTGCCCATCAGTTTATAGCTTATATTGCCGATAGTAAAACCAAAGCGACCTATAAAATTGACCAGGAGGGCCTGGTGCAGCAGCAGATAATCCCTAAAACTCCATGAATAAGCGCGAATTTTTAAAGGCTGGTTTACTGGCCGGCGTGGCTGCCCAGTTGCCCTTAGTAAGCAATGCCGCTGTTGAAGCTGCCAAGAGCGGCAAGAAAAAGGCCATGAAAAACTGGGTATGGATCAACCCTAACCCCAAAGATACAGATGATGAGCTGGCCACCCGCTACGCTTCCTATAAAGCATCGGGCATCACCGGCATATTTTTCGAAAACGACAGCGAACGCCATTTTCGTGCCGCTAAAGCTAAAGGACTGGAGGCCCACCGCTGGATCTGGACTTTTAACCGTGCCGAACTGGTAAACGAAAAGCCCGAATGGTACAGCAAAAACCGCAAAGGCGAATCATGTGCCGATCATCCGCCTTATGTGCAGTATTACCGCTGGCTGTGCCCATCGCGCCCCGAAGTTCAGGAGTATTTAACCAAAACTGTCGATGATATTTTAGCTAAAGATTATATCGATGGTATCCACCTGGATTACGTGCGTTACTGCGATGTGGTGTTACCGGTAAACCTTTGGGATAAATATAAAATTGAGCAAACCAAAGAGCTACCCGAATATGATTTTTGCTACTGCGATGTTTGCAAAGCCAAATTCAAGGAAGAATATAACCAGGACCTCGATCAGATCCAATACCCAGAAGCCAGCCTTTCATGGCGCTTGTTCAGGTATAATAACATAACCCGGGTGGTTAATGGTATTTCGACAGTTGCCCATCAGCATAAAAAGCAGATAACAGCAGCCGTATTCCCAACACCCGAAGTTGCCCGCCGCAACGTAAGGCAGGACTGGACAAACTGGAACATGGACGGCATTTGCCCCATGATATACCATGGTTTTTACAAGGAAGGCGTGAGCTGGATAGGCAATGCCGTAGCCGAAGGCGTTCATTTCCTGGCCGGAAGGTTCCCGCTGTATGCAGGTCTGTATTTATCCGATTTTAAGAGTGATGATGAAATTCGCACCGGTATACAGGTGGCGCTTAAAAACGGCGCGATGGGCGTGTCTTTCTTCGGTAATGTAAGGCCGGAAGTGCTGGCAATACTGAAGGATGAAGTTGCGGCGTTTAAGGCTTCGTAACCAATTAAAGTTTATACATGATATGTCATTGCGAGGAGGAACGACGAAGCAATCTCGTAGCCGATGCAGATCGTACATGCATTGGCTACGAGATTGCCTCGCTACGCCCGCAATGACATGTTTTTATTTTGAATTTAAGGGTAATAACCTTTCGCCTTTAGCCTTTTCCCTTTCACCTAAAAAATCATCCCCGCATTTTGTCCAATAGATCGCTTAGGGTCGCGGCTTCATCTTCGGTGAGGTTATTGCTCAGAATTTCTTTGGTTTTGTATACGTCATGCAGATCCGATGTTTTAAATATCTGTTAGATGTGTCTTTGAATGAGGAGAACCTCAGGGTCTCCCGCAGAGGACCCTGAGGGAACAAAATAAATACATATGATCAATAATAGTAATTATCACGTTGCGTGGTGCCCATTTTGCAATCAGGGTTGGGTTGATATTATAAAAGACTCTTTAACCAGTAAACTGTTTTTACTTTGTGCCGAATGTGATACTCTTTGGGATGATCCTATTGATGTTGAGTTAGGCAATCCTATAGTATCGAAGATGGAAATTAATATGGAAGAACCAATATTGAAAGAAATTAAAGACAACGGTTGAGATAAGTTTCTGATTTCTATCAACGATTTTTGACTTTAAAGGCCGGAAGTGCTTGCTATACTTAAGGACGAGGCGGCTGTGTTTAAGGGGTACCATTGTATTGTAAGAAAGTGTCGTTTCGACGAACCCGCTGGGAAAAGTGCAGGAGGGTGAGGAGAAATCTCCCATACGCCATGCTTCCCAACATGCATAGCCACTGGCAGGGTGTACAAGATTTCTCTTTCGCTCCGGGCGTTCATTCCCTTCCCTGCTCTGTCGAAATGACATTTTTTTAATAAAAAGATGTCTATTTTTAGGCCATGCATCACCCTGAAGATAACCCCTGGAAAATAACGTCCCAAAAAAATATCTACGATAACCCCTGGATCAACCTAACCGAATACCAGGTTATTAACCCTTCCGGTAATCCCGGTATTTATGGTAAAATACATTTTAAAAATGTGGCGATTGGTGTTTTACCCTTAGACGCTGAACTAAATACTTATCTTGTAGGGCAATTTCGCTTCGCATTAAATCAGTACAGCTGGGAAATGCCAGAAGGTGGTGGCCCTGAAGGTACGGATCCGCTCGAATCGGCCAAACGTGAATTGCTTGAAGAAACCGGGTTAAAAGCCTCTCAATGGACGGAGATCCAGCGCCTGCACCTCAGCAATTCAGTAAGCGATGAGTTGAGCATATTGTACCTGGCCCGGGGCCTTGAACAGTTTGAAGCCGAACCCGAAGAAACCGAACAGCTGATTATCAGAAAAGTGCCTTTTGCTGAAATTTACCGTATGGTTTGCGATGGCGAGATTACTGATTCCATGACTGTGGCCGCGGTACTTAAAGTGCGACTGTTGCTAACAGAAAACCGTTTGTAAATTATTGCATTACTGAAAAAAATATAACTTTGCCCATTGATGAAGAAGTTATTAGGTTATATCCTGTCGCCCTTTGCCATAATTGCATTTTTTTTAGCCCTGGTTATTTTTCAGCCCATCCAGTGGATCTGCTTTCGTTTTTTTGGCTATGCCGCGCACAAACGTTCGGTTGATATCCTGAACTTATGCCTGTTCCGCACTTTTTATATCATTGGCGATACGGTAACTTTTATCAATAAGCAAAATTTGCCGATGGGTAGGCCAATTATATTTGTGGCCAATCATCAAAGCCTGCTCGATATCCCCCCGCTTATTTATTACCTGCGCAAGTATCACGCCAAGTTTGTTTCTAAAATAGAGCTTACCAAAGGGATCCCCTCTATCAGTTACAATCTGAAACACGGCGGCGGTGCTAATATCGACAGGAAAGACTCCCGCCAATCCATGACCGAAATGATAAGTTTAGGTGAGCGCATGAAAGCCAATAACTGGTCGGCAGTGATCTTTCCGGAAGGTACCCGCTCTAAGGATGGTGTAGTACGGTCTTTTCAGCCGGGAGGTGTTGCCATGCTGCTAAAAAAATGCCCTGAAGCATTGCTGGTGCCCATCGCCATAAAAAATAGCTGGAAGGTTGTACAATATGGCTTTTATCCGCTTAATACTTTTATATCCATGACCTGGACGGTACTTGAACCGATTGAGCCCGGTAAAACCTCGATTGGCGACCTGGTATTGGAAGCCGAGAACAAGATCAAGGCTGCGTTGTCCTGATTTCGGATCTCGGAATTTCGATTTTGGTTTTTTTTATTTTTGGCTCGCGCGGATAAAAAGCGCGGGATTGAGCGATTCCCTCCCTTGGGAGGGGTAGGGAGGGGTTTCATAGACTTGTTTACATCGTCAAAATAGCGGATAAACCCCTCCCTGCCACTACACTTCTCCAACGCACCCCTCCCCAAGGAGGGAATTCGAACCTCTTCCGAACATCCCAACTGGTCGAAGTTTAGCGATAGCGTAACTTCGTCCTAAAATGCCTTAAGCTTTCAGCTTAACTATACAATCAATTTACTTTTCCGCTTCCGCAAGCAGAATTCTTGCCCTGTTTTGGGACGAAGTTACGCTATCGCTAAACTTCGACCAGTAAAAAAACTCTTTCCTCTTTAATTTCGAAATCCCAAATCCGATATTCGAAATGCAACCAACCTGTTAATAATCAGATAAATGTTAACAAATAAATCACACGTTATTTACGTTAATATGAAACGTTATCGCTTATTTTTATAGACCCATAAAAGAGGTCGCCTAAAATTTACCTAAAATAATTTTTATGACCTGGAGAAAATTCAGCGGCGAAGTAATCCAATCGCCCATTATGGAAGAGGTTGAAAAGGCAATTGAACGCGAAGCCCTCCTTGGCAACAAGCTAAAAGTATGTATCGGCACCGACTCGCAAGTTAAAGGATCCGTAACGGATTTTGCAACGGTGATTGTGTTTCTGCGCGAAAAACGCGGCGCTTTTATGTTCATACACCAGGAGCGTACTTCGCAAAAAATGAGCATTAAAGAAAGAATGCTGAGCGAGGTGCAGAAGTCTATCGACATTGCTTACAAGCTTTGCGATTTGCTCGACCTGTATGATGTGGAGCTTGAGGTACATGCCGACATCAACACCAACCCGATGTTTAAAAGTAACGCGGCCCTGCACGAGGCTATGGGTTACATCCTGAGCATGGGTTTTGTGTTTAAGGCCAAGCCCGAGGCTTTTGCAAGCTCATACTGCGCCAATAAAATAGTGCAGTAAATTTGCCGAAACCCAAAGCGTGTATCTATATTTGATATTAAAACATATCAGATATACCTATGTCGCCACTTATTGAAATCAACGACCCGGCTTTAGCCGCACAGGATACTATTCTTATTGATGCCCGCGGAGGGCAGGACTCTTACCAGCGTTACCTGGCAGGCCATTTAAACCACGCCATCTACGCCGACCTTGATCAGCACCTTACCACTAAACCCGATGACCCTGCCTTTGGCGGCAGACATCCGTTGCCTAATATACAGGAGTTTGCTGTATTGTTAGGTAACTGGGGCATTACACCCGACAGTCACGTAGTGGTTTATGACGATAAATCAGGCGCGTTCAGCGCATCACGTTTGTGGTGGATGCTGCGGGCAATTGGTCATGAAAACGTACAGGTACTAAATGGCGGCTTACAGGCCGCTAAGGATGCAGGTATAACATTGAGCACAGAAGCTTATACGCCGGTTGCGGTTGATCCGTATCCGGTAACACACGAATATGCAAATACTGTTGAGATAGCGGAGGCTGGAGAAGCTGCACAGGATCCCTCACGACTGGTAATTGACGTACGCGAAACGCCACGCTACCTGGGCCAGACAGAGCCTTTGGATTTGATAGCCGGCCATATCCCCGGTGCTTTAAACCTGCCTTATATCAACAACCTCGGTGCCGACGGTAAGTATTTACCCGCTGATGAGTTGCGCAAGGCTTATGATGCTGCAATTGGCGATGTAGCGCATAGCGAAGTAATAGTTCACTGCGGTTCGGGTGTTACAGCCTGCCATACCTTACTGGGTATGGATTACGCAGGCATCAACGGCCCAAAGCTTTACGTTGGCTCCTGGAGCGAATGGTCAAGAAGGGATTTGCCAATAGGGAAGGAAGATCGGTAGGGTCAGAAAAAAATGTCATTGCGAGGAACGAAGCAATCGCACGGACGCAGAGCGGTTCTGTATGGTATGCGATTGCCGCGCTACGCTCGCAATGACATCATTTTATAGCCCATTGGGCGAGTCGACCAAAACACTTATCCGTCCCTTCTTGTTACGTCATCGTGAAAACATACGTTTTAAAAAAAGAACAATCCATTCCTGTCAGCCTTGATCAGGCCTGGGATTTTTTTTCGTCGCCATTAAATTTGGCTAAGATCACACCCAGTGACATGAGCTTCGTAGTAACATCTGATTATACCGCCGAGACAAAAATGTACCCCGGAATGATCATCACTTATAAGATCTCGCCGTTATTAGGTATTAAAATGAACTGGATGACAGAGATCACTCATGTTGATGATAAAAAGTATTTTGTTGATGAGCAGCGTTTCGGGCCATACGCTTTATGGCACCACCAACACCATTTTAAAGAAATTGACGGTGGAGTGCACATGACCGACCTCTTACATTACGCTATCCCTTATGGTGCAATAGGGAGATTTGCTAATGCCGTTTTCGTTAAAAGCAAGGTTGAACAGATTTTTGATTATCGTACTAAGGTTATTGAGGAAATGTTTGGGAAGTACAAGTATTAAACCACGGGTTGAAAGCCAGCGGTAGTGTTATATTAAAAGATATTAATGCCTGCTTCCCTGTATGCCGAAAGTTCTTCATTGTCGGGAGAAACATCGGTAATGATGGTATCCAGTTCTGTTACCGGGCCTATGTAATAAGAATCGGCTTTGTTTATTTTTTCTAAGGTGGATAAGGCGATGGTTTCTTTAGATACTTCGATCATTGTTTTCTTGATCTCGGCCTCTTCATAATCCCTTGTTGTGATACCAATGGCAGGGTGCACACTGCAAATCCCGAAAATACAAAGATCGGCCCGGATATTCCTGAAGGCATTGATGGTTTCATGGCCGATGGTAGTAAAGGACGATTTATACAGACGCCCACCGGCAAATATGACCTCAACCGTTGGATGATCTTCAAGCGCGCTTGCAACAGGAAAGCTGTTGGTAACCACGGTGATCCTCAAATCATCCGGCAGGCTTTCAGCCACAGCTAAGGTTGATGTACCGCCGTCAAAAAGTACAACCTGTCCGTCTTTTAAAAAGCTCAACACTTTTGATGCGATGACTTTCTTAGAGGCAATATCATGCTTTTCCCTCGCGCGGTAATGGTGCGGAATGGGAGAGTGGGCAACCGCGCCGCCCCTTACTGCTGTTAGCAACTTCTGGTCGGCCAATACTTTAATATCCCGGCGTACAGTATCTTCCGAAACATTGAGTTTTTCGCTCAGTTCGGCAAGCATAACTTTGTTGTCTTTTGATACGTGATCTAAAATGATCTGGAGTCTTTCTTCTCTTACCATGTTTGCAATATGATGCAAATTTATAAATAATTTGCAAAATATTGCAATTTTGTTTTGATTTGTTGCATGAAAACGCAAACAAAGAAAACTATCGCCATCGATATGGACGGTGTTATGGCCGATGTTGAGCCGCAACTGATCAAATATTATGAACAGTTGTACGGTATTACGAAAACCCTTGAGGCTATTGATGGCTTATCACATGCCGAGGCTTTTCCCTTAGATGCTGCAACGAAGGCTTCCCTGAACCTGCCCGGATTTTTCCGTACGCTGCCGGTTATGCCCGGCGCTATTGAGGCTGTTAGAAAACTGATGGAAGATTACGAGGTATACATTGTATCCGCCGCAACGGAATTCCCGCTGTCGTTATCCGAAAAGTTGGAATGGCTTCAGGAATATTTCCCGTTTATCAGCTGGCGTAATATTGTGCTGTGTGGCGATAAAAGTATCATCCATACCGATTACATGATAGATGACCATTGTAAAAACCTCGACTATTGCAGCGGCAAAGCCATCATGTTTAACGCGCATCACAACAAACATGAGCACCAGCACGTGCGGGTTCACAATTGGGATGAGGTGTTGAACCTGTTTGAAATGGAAAAAACTTCTGCAGATTTAGCATAGCAGAATCTAAAGGAGTTTTTTGACTACCCTATTGCTTTAAGCTTTATGCCTTCCGCTTTTAGCTTTTTATAAGGCTATTTCGTATCTATCCGGTAATTAAGTGATGCCGAAAAACTGGTGCCCGCGCCGGTATTGCGCCCGGTAATAAAGGTGCCGCCTGTTAAAAACAGCGACAGGCTTTTAGCGAATGCATGACCGTAGCTTAGCGATACCTGGTTAAAGGCAAAGTTTTTACTGGCGCTTGGGTTTACGTTAAAATCCTTATTGATACTGGTAGTATAAAAGCCGCCCACGCTTAGGGAGATCTGCTCGCGGAACTTTTTATCAAGCGTTAAACCATAAGTGGCATTGTACCTGTCCTGGAAAACACTTTCGTAACCAAAGTACTCGCGTACACCGTTTTCAAGAATGAAGAATGAGTTTTTGCCGAATAAATGCCCGCTGCCGGCAAAGGCCAGTTTAAGTTCTCCCCCTTTTTGGTTATAGCCAAGTGCGGTGTTGGTATACATAGGTACAATAGCCGTGCCCTGTAAGCTGAAGTAATATTTATAACTGATATTGGCCAGGTAATACCTGATACCCACTTCCAGGTCCTGGAAACCTGAGCTTTTGCTTGTACCAAGATCAGTACTAAAAGTATTTATTACATAAGGCGCAAGTACTGATAGGGTAAACCTGCGGCTTAAGCCAACTTCTGAGTATAAGGAATAGCTCCATGAGCTGAACTTGCCATTATTGGCAAAGGCACCTTTATGGCTGTCGGCATCCCAGGCTTTATTGGCAAAAAAGTAAGTTGCTGATGGCGATAGTGAGATCCTGCCCGGCCTTACCGGGAACCCTCCTGCATAACTTTTACCGGTAGCAAAGGCGAATATTACTATCCCCGTAAGCAAATATTTTGATAAAGTATTTTTCAAGGTCATGTGTTTAAGATTTTAAAAGTTTTAAAACAAACCAAAGGTATCGCGCATCCAACGGCCCTCATAATCTTTGTATACCTGGCTCACCTCATGTGCAAGGTTTTTAAATACCAATACGTGTTTATCAGTATTTATTGAGTTGAACACCGCGTAACCATTGGCTGGCGGTACGTAGGGATCTAAAAGGCCCAAGCCTAAAATTGTTGGACATTTTATAGTTGTTGCAAAGTTTTTTGCATCGTAATAATCAAGATTGTTTAATACCTGGTTAAAGGTTACGCCGGGTTTGCTTAAAACATATTTTTTAATATCGTTAATGGGCCATTCAACAGCGCCAACCAAATTGCGGATATCGCTCATGATGGGGTTTTGTGCCGAGCAAAGGTTTATACGACGATCGACGCCTGAAAGTGCAAGCGATAAATAACCGCCCATACTACCGCCGGTTGCCAGGATCTGATCGTGTCTTAAATTGGGCTGCGCGTAAATAAAATCAACAGCGCGTACACAATCCATAATTACGCCGCGCATCACATATTTGTTTTTATCTTCAATATGATAGGAGATAAAGGCATCCCGCTCGGTGTGGATCACATCGCGACTGGTACCTTGTCCGCGCGTGTTTAGGGTGATGATCACGAGGTCGGGGTCATCACCTACAATGGGATATAGCTTTACCTGGTAGCCGGGCAAACCCAGCAGTACCGAAAATTTCTTGTTTTTGTTTTTGCTGATAGGTACCGTCATGTAACCGCGGATGGTAAGGTTATCCAGCGATTTCATTTCTATTTCGTAAACCTTGCGGTTTTCGGTGTTCATGGATGGCACTTCGGTGATTTTGTAATTGGGTTTCACTTTGGCCAGCTCATCTTTGGCGGTTTGCCAAAACTGGTCAAAGTCGGCCGGCCTGGCATATTGCGACCGGATTTCCTCCGGCCTGATCCCAAAAGCGCGGCGAGTGGTATCGTCATAATCGCTCACATTGATCATCATGTTAACCTTGTAAAAACCTGTTTTTAGGTTGGGTACCTCAAAATCATATTTGGAAGTGCTTTTTTTGCCCAGATTTACCGGCTTTGACAGGGTTTTAACAATTTGCCCATTTTCGGTAGTGATATTGTATGATATGCTGCCTTCCTGGTTAGTATCATAAGTGTTTTTAATTTCAAAGCTGAACGAGGCTGTTGAACTGAATATACCATCCTTATTATTGATAGTTAATACCGTTGATACTTCATCATCACCACCGCTTTTGCCGGTATTCTCCGCCGGGTCTTTTTCGGTTTCCTGTGCCATGGCCGGTAGGGCGGCACACCAGGTCAGTAAAACGAAAGCAATGATCAGTAGTTTGTTAGCGTTTTTTAGCATGTTGTAATTAGGCTTTAATCTTAGCTGATTCATTTTCGGGATTACGTGCTTTGTTTTTAATCAGGAAATCAGACTTACGGATATAATGATTAAGTGGTTCTTCAATTAATTTAAACAACGTTATGGAAACGACATTTAAAACGATAAAGGCATACAAAAGGTTTAAGCTATCATACTCAAAAGGCGAATGCCAGTCGACACCCCATTTATCATAAAGCTCAAAAACATAATCGTTAAGACTGTTCATGCCCTGATGGATGAAATTGTACATAAAGCCTAAGTGGATCAGGTAAAATATGTAGGAGCTTTTGCCCAGCAGTTCAATAAAAGGGTGTGCTAAAAACTTTTTAAGGAGGGTAGTTTCGGTGAGCAGACCATAAAAGAAAATGGCAATCGAGGTAGCCAGCAGATAGTTATTAGTTATAATGCCCCAGGGATTATGCAAGCCTGCCTCATATCCTTTCGGGATGGTCAAGGTGGACATGATCCACACGCAAAAAAAGATCATGAAAAAACCCAGGTAAGTGAACTTCTTTTTGCTTGTACCCTCCAGTTTTTGTTTCCGAACAATAAGCGCCAGCTGAATGCCCGCGTAAAACTCAAAGCATCGGCCTAAAAAGGTGTACAGCATCATGAACGTAAAGTTGCCGAAGAAACCGAACCAGTTTACATGACTAAAGATGAATACAAGCAAAGCCCCTAAACCGGTAACCGCGATAGGCTGTATATAAAACTTTTTGTATTTAGTGGCGATAAGGAAAATAAATGGCGCCGAAAAGTAAAAACATTCTTCAACCGTGAGCGACCAGCCCTGTGCAATGCCTGTAAACTTAAACTGATCAAAAAAGCCGCGCACAAAAACGATATTCATGAAAAACATAACCACCGGGTTTTGCCCTGCCGTTACTGTTGGACTTTGCGTAAAATGATAAGCTATGAACGCCCCAATGGTAAGCAATGCATACATGGGATAGATGCGCGCCACCCGGTTTTTAAGGTATTGCAGAAACCAGGCTTTTGTTAATTTAAAACTATCAAAATAACGAAATGCGATCAAAAAGCCCGAAAGCACAAAAAAAATGGTAACCCCGATATGGAACTCATTAAAGAAACGTTGCACAGAGTGGGGAAATTTCTCATCAAACACATAGGCAAAATGCGATATGAAAACCAGGTAAGCTGCCATGGCCCTTACACCTGTTAACGCCGGAATATAATTGGATTGTGCTCGTTGTGACAAAATGGACGTATTTTAACTTTCAGATGAATTTAATTATACGTAAATGTTTGCAAAAGAGATACCAATGTTTAAGAAGCAACAGCCGGCAAGTGGTGATATTTTAAGTTGCAGTGGCAGTTTTTAGTTGCAGGGAGAAGAGTATTGATTTGCTTATTCGTTAAACCAGAACCGGGATTTGGGGGGACTGGCCGGATTGATGGATTTTGTTGACTCGTAAGTTTCCAAAGCTTTTTTATAACATCGTCATCGCGAGTACCCATCAGGGAAATCCTGAAAAAAACCGTGATGACGTATAAAGTATATCTTAGCGATGGTGCGCTGGGCGCGTTAGTGATAGTAGCGGATACCGGCCTTGTGGCTAATGCCCGTGCAGTATGAGCGGATAGCACGGGCCGCAGGCAACGCCCATATCACAAAACAGATCCAAAAATACCTTTGATAATCAATACTGCGCTATTGTTGGTGTTGTCACCAACAACTTCTATTTGTTCAATATACCATTATTCTTAATTGCTTTACCATTAATAGCCGAGGGGTAAATGTTGTTGGTGACAACACCAACAACGGCAGAGTAATCCGGCAAATCCTATAAATCAAGGTTCAGGCGGCTTCCCTGCACCACACCTCTGCTTAAAATTCTCTGATCAATGTAATACTGGATCTCTGATTTTTTCAATCCCCAGTTGGGGGCGATGAGCAGTTCGCGGTCGCTGAGGCCGAAGAGGCGCTGGATCACGATATCCGGGCGAACAAGGGGCAGTAACTCGCACAGAAAATCGGCATATTCATCAATGCCAAACAGGTGAAATGGCTCGCGTTTGTATTTTACGCCCATTACCGAGCCTTCAACAATATGCAGGTGATGGAATTTTACAAACTTGATCTGTTTAAAACGGTTGATCTCGTCGGCATATTTTCAGCATCATTTCTTTAGTTTCCCAGGGGAAACCGAAAATAGTATGCACGCAGATATCCAGTTTCGAGTTTTCGACCAGGCTCAGGGCTTTCACCAGTTCTTCGTGGCTGCAGCCCCGGTTGATCTGGTTTAGGGTTTCGTTATAGATGCTTTCCATACCCATCTCCAAATCAACATCAAAACGGTCGGTGTAGCTTTCCAACAGGGCAATCTTTTCGGCGTCAATACAATCGGGCCGGGTACCTACCGAGAGGCCTACAATATCTTCGGTACCGTAGCTTAGGGCTTCATCGTACAGCATTTTCAAATAATGCGCCGGGGCGTAGGTATTGGTATTGGGCTGAAAGTAAATAATAAACTTATCGGCCTTATTGCCTTTACGGGCGCGTTCCATACCTTCCTCAACCTGTTGGCGTACGGTGGGGGCGTTGCGGCTTACAGAAGGCGTAAATGAATCAACATTACAATAGGTACAACCGCCGTAACCTTTTGAGCCATCCCGGTTGGGGCAGGTAAAACCACCATCAACAATTACTTTAAACACACGATGGCCTTTGTATTTTTCCTTAAGCCATGGCCCGTAATTGTTATAGCCTTTTTCCCAGGTTGTTATTGTTTGCATTTATGATTTCACCGATTTTTGGATGAAGGCACCAATTAACAGCTGCTTTCATCGATCAGGGGGCAAAGATAATGAATTTTGATGAGGGAGAGTTTATTGTTAGGAAGGCTTATATAGTACGTTATATACTTTATATTTAATTGACTGCCCGGCGATACACAATATTAATTATTATTGTATTATAAATAATCTAAATTCCAAAGTGTGTTACACATAGGCTCAACGCTCGAAACAATTGGTTTACTTGGTGTATACCTGTGTAATATTCCGCTATATATTTATAAAATACTGTGTGCAGTGTTTACAGGGCAACACCTTCCCAGCTATCGGTATCTCTTTTATGTACCTCAATGGCTTAACGATTATGTGAAGTTTTTTGGTGGAGGAATGCTGGTATTGTTTTTTGTGCTGATCGCAATTTACAAATAGGATCTCCCACCTCTTCTTACAATTTAGCGTTTACCCAGCGCTAAACATCTAATTCACCTTTAAATAAGTCTTTTTATAAGTACTCAAAATCTCAGTTATTTTGGATGGGTCCCGTTTTTCAAACAGGTGAATGATCCATACGGTAATACGCAGCATCCCAACCGGGTTAACAATGCCAAGTCCCAGTTTATTGATATCACTATCCCTGCTGGCAATTTGCTTAGGATAAGCATCCCCGTTACGGGTAAACAGATCTTCGGCAAAGCACCAGGCGCCATCGCGGGCGTTGCTAAGGGCAAACTGGATGAGGATGGAATTATTTTGCGCATGCAGGCCCGCCAGTGACAGCAGCGGCGAGATCCGGTTCAGCTCGCTGATCACCTCGTAAGTAAGTGCCGAAAGTATAGTATTGATGGAATTAAAATCATTATGGACCTCGGTTAGCGGTTGGTTAAGATTTCGCGCTACTTCAACAACAGCAACACCCAAATCAAGGTTGATATGCGCGTTCATTCCAATGAGCAGGTGCTGCAGTACCAGTCTGGATGATTTATCAAAAATACTGAAAGCCAACTCCCACGACTGTGAGCAGGGCTGTTTTTGCTGCCAGCAATAGTAAGCCATAATGTACCTGTTGGCGAAGATCACGTCCAGTTGTTCCATGCGGGCAGGGTTTTCAAACTCACCGTTTTGGATGCCTTCCCTTACCTTGCAGGTAACCTTATGGTACAGGGCCGCGAAATACCCCGCCCTGCTGTCGGTTTTTATAGCGTCGGCAATAATAGCCTCTAACTGTTCAATAATCTGGTTAATAGTTTGGGCTGGTGCAATAGGTTCCATAGCAGGCAGATAAGTCCAGGTAAATTATTTATTTTAAAGATAGGTTTTTTGTTGATGGCTTGTACATCAGGTTTTTATGTTGAACAGGCAAAATACAATTAAAAATAGCCCGATAAGCAGTAAACCCCAATATACATACCTGAAAAATGAAGCGCTATTTAGCTTGTGATTAAGATATCGTCCTAAAAAAATCGCGGGGAAAACAGCCGGTAGCGACATGATAAAATATTTCAATACTTCCCCGGTAATTAGCCCTTTAAAAATATAGCCTGCTACACCAATTAAGCTTACCGGTAAAAAGTATCCCTGAAGTGTTGCCCTGAAATTTTGAGCGCTCCATTTGCGCATGTTACCATAAACAACCAGCGGTGGCCCGTTAACGCCATAGGCCCCTCCCAAAACTCCTGATAGAAACCCACAGATAAACAACCATAATTTACTATCATGATTAAGCTTAAAGCTGTTTTTGCCAAACATGGCATATAACGAGTAAAGGATGATGAGGGCACCCAGCCCTGTTTTTACCCAAAACTCGTTGCCATATATTAAAATCAGCAAGCCGATGGGGATGCCTGGTATAGCAAAAATGATAAGCCATTTCGCGCTGTTAAACTGGATGCTGCTATGATCCTGTATCACCACTACCAGCGCAATCAAAACAGAAATGAGTACCGAAAGCGGAACGGCAACGCCAAGAGGGATAAATATGCTTAGTAGTGGTACAGCAACCAGCGACTCGCCAAAACCAAAGGTCGATCGCACCAGTGTAGCAATAAAACTTATAATAAAAATGTAAAGAAAAACAGTGTACATATCAATGTGTATTAAACCTATTGATCATTTGCCGGGGAGGCTTAATGATCAATAGGCTGTTATTATTTTTTATTACGACTTAGTTGTGCCTCGTTTAGACGACAGAATGGAATCGACAGAAAATATGCCGCCTCCCGAGATCAGCAGCGAGATTAGTCCGGCGATATACAATAAATTGATCTCATATCCCGGTGGACCGAAAATTGGTCCGTTGGGAGTTAAACCAATGGTTTTTACCGAACTGAAACCATAATCAATTTGAATACCGAACATGGCTACAAGCATAATGCCGATAAGTGGCAAGGCGGTTAAGCTTACCATAAACCCGGCAAACATGGCCAGGCCGCCAACCAGTTCTGTTACGGTTGACATCCATGCCATAGCATGCGGGAAAGGGACATGTATCTGGGCCAGCAGGTTTCCGAAGGCTTCGGGACCTTTAATTAATTTTGCCCAGCCATGTGCCATAAAGCCGAAGCCGATAGTCAGACGCAGAAACAGGGGAGCTGATTGCCGGTAATTTTTACCGGTTATTGAAAAAATATGTTTGATCATGATTTAAAAAAAATTGATATGCAGTGATCATTTAGGCCGTGTATACAGATGCCGCTGCAGATAGCAACATCAATAACAGAAAAGCCGGGGATCATTAAAAAATTGAATACAAAGAGCCGTAAGGCGTTAGTGGACAATGCTTAAATTAAACGCACAACTTAATTGTTGCATGGCGAGAAGCATAAAATGGGGCAGGAAAGGTTCAGATCAATAACGACCTGTTTGCCAAATAAAGCGGGATGGTATTTAAACCCCGGGCAGCGGGGTAGGGGTATAAAACAACAAGCCTTTTTAACGGGGCTATGCTCCCAAAAAATGCTGCCGCAACAACAATTGCCAGGAGCAAGGGGATTGTTGTTTTTGATACAACTTCCTGGTATGGTATAATTTTATCGCCGCTATTGTATGCGTTACATACGTCATCAACAATAGCTTTGATATCGCGCGGGGCCTTTTGCTCTTTATTTTGAGACGAATGGCTGGCGAGCGAACACAAAGTATTCCTTACCGGGCAGTAGCCAAGCACCAGGAAAATCACCATCATCATCAAACTTAGTGATGAACGTATGGGCTTAATGTTTTTTCCGCGTATCATGCTTTGGCCTTTAACAATGTTTTTGGCGTAATGGTTAAACAGGTATCGCAAAGATAATATGTTTTAAAGAACGGTATTGTAACAAGATAATGCACAACAGGAGGAGATTAAATTAAAACCAGGCCGCGTGAGATATGCGTGGCTGCGTTTTGAAAGCTAACAAAGGTAAAATTCAGGACTTTTTGCCAAAAGCGATGAGCTTGATAACATGCATAACACGGCAGCAAACGCTAAAGATTTATATAAAGCGCCGAATACGCTGTAATTTACGGCACAAATAAGTGTAAAGTTATTTTGATTTTGTTGCGTGTTGGAGGTTTATTGCTAATAATATCCTAATTTTTTAACCTGAAAGAAATAATAATTGTAAAAGTGCCTTTCGTATATCAAAAAACGACTGTTTAATAAAACTATAGCCAGTTTTATACGTACTAATTATTGTATTAATTAATTATTCACCTAAAATTAAACACTATGATTACGTTATTATTGGCATTAAGCGCAAGTGCATTATGCGGTTTTTTTGTTGCGCACAGTACAAAGGAAAATGAATGTTAAATGTAATAGACTAAACGGGGTAATTATGTGAAAAGGCTGATCAGAGATGATTAGCCTTTTTTGTTGGATACTTCTTTCGGTACGAACGTTGGCTTTCGCTACCGCAAGGCCAATGTCATTAAGTTAAGGAATCCCCCAGAGGGGGTACAGGTTTGTAGCAATATAATAACACCAAAATAACCGTGCCAGAGGTACGGAACACCGGAGTTGTGTACCTCTGGCACACCGGAAATTCATTCCTATCCATCTCTACAAACCTTTTGCACCTCTGGTGCAGCCTGTCAATTTCTTAACTTAATGACATTGCGCGTGCGCCAGCGAAAGGGCAGGGTTTTTTAAAGCTTTTCGATATTTATATAGTTGATTACACTTTCGGTCAAATAATCAAACAAAGCGAGATCTGATTTTGGGAAATAAGGGGTGATAGGATAGAATCCTTTATCGTCTGCCGAACCTTTAACGATTTTTGGAGGAGCTTCAGTAATATGGTACCAATAAGTGCTCAGGTCGCGCATGAAAAATTCGTAAGCAGCCCCTATTATCCCAATTCCTGGTTCAAAAACAAATCGGTCCATACCGCGATAGTAACTTACGCCGTCCTGTATCCAACTGTCAAGCAACCAAAATTTGTATGCCTTTTTGCCTTTATCCGAAATTATATAAGACAAATTGAGCATCGGGCCGCCTTCTACGCCCAGGCTGGTTTCAGAATCATACTTGTTGTAGTTTGAAGAAAAAGCACCATTCGCCCGGTAATATGCAGATTCATATTCGGCCGTACTTCGCATTTTTGCATTCAAATTAAGTCGAAATCCGGCAGGCTGTTTATTAGCACTATCGCCAACTGTTAAAAACTCTGTAAAACAATCGGTAGCATTACAATAATAGCCGTCGTTTTTTTTAAGTATCAACTCGTAATTAAAATATTTCAATCTATCCAAGCCATCTTTTCCCTCGTTCTGGTATCTTGAAAATTTGTTTTTCATTATATCATATAACTCATTCAAGTTAATTACTGGTGCTTTCAAAGTATCAATGTCTATTTTCTGCCATTTCGGGTCTTTGCTAAAAAGAGAAGGCATCACAGAAAATACAGCTAAGTCCTTTTGGTTAAACAAAATGTTAAATATTTCAATTGTCAGGTCGGTTTGTGGTTGTGTAAATAGGCTACTTTTAAGGGTCACTCTGTGAGCCGAGGTGCCTTTTGGTAAAGCAGCAGCGTCGAGCAAAACATATCCGGCAGGCGGAATTTGAAAATTTCGGAACATCATCCCATTATTATTAAACCCTTTCGGCGGTTGTTGAGCCGTCGCGATTTTAATTGTACCGAAAAGCAGTAGTATTAAAGCTTTTTTTTTCATATTTATAGTGTAGATATAATACCAACGTAGCAATTGCCTCAATAATCTTAGTGAACATGCGTACTTCAGCGGAGAATTTCCAAAGTAATTAACAACCCCGTTATATGTTTACAATTAGCCATTTCATAGTTACATACCCTGGTAAATTCTAATTCATCGCGAGAGGCATCACTATCGACTTAAGTAAAATACAATCAATAAAATTCAGTTTCTCATTATCGCCGAAATTGATGAGGTTTTGTATTGAATTTCCAAGCTGATCATACCGTTCCTGCCGTTTTTCATACATCAATTTTGTTTTTTCATCCAGTTTGCTTTGATAATCGTTATTTTCCCAGCCCGTCATAAATCCGCAACCAGCATTATTTGTAATCATCAGCGGTAAAATATAAGTTCGACCACGTAGGTTCTTTACCTGGTCTATATTTACGCCTTGCTGATTTATTATTGTAATAACTTTCGCAATCCCATCTTTTATAAAAATGGGGGTGGTTGTGGTATAAGTAACATTGGTAAGTTGATGCTGATTGTTAATATTAAAACGTATAAATACACAGCCTTTCCAACAGGTACTTTTTGCTGAATCAATGTCAGGTTTGTAATTATTTATAAAAGCATACTTTATTCCATCAAAACCCCTGATCACATTATCCTTAGAATGGATTTGCGCCATAGATAATTGGGACAATAACGGAAACAAAAAAAACAAGAACAACTTTTTCATAATGTTTGATTAATTGCAGCTTTTTCCAGTTAAACCTTCTCTTTGAAACTCGGTATAACACCAACCAAGAATAGTAGTATCGCCACCGCTTCATAGTATTTCTCTTCATTATGACGCCCCATGGCTCCACCAAAGCCCTTTTACAGCATTACCTATTACCTTTGGTGAGCACCGGTATGAAGATCGGAGACAACATAACGGCTTTTCCGGTAAAGTCTTTGTTATTGAACTTCAAGTACGATTCCAAATACCCATTGGTGTAATACTTATTGGAATTAGGTAATTGGGGCTCATAACTCACCGGGATCAACAAAGAAACGTCTTTATAGGATTTTATCCTGGCATACTTTTCAAGCGTCGCCTTGTCATCATGCCATTTTTTCCTGTTATCGAACGCCCTAACAAACGTAGAATCTGCACTGTCCGAGAACCGCATGTCTACCACCTTTCCATTCTTGTCAATGTCAATTTTCAACACCGCAAACGTCGGTGTTGTGGTAGACATATACGACGGATTATAAAAGGAGTTGTACACGGTACCGGAGAATTCAGTTAAAAGACTATCAGACAGGGTATGTTTATATTTGCCTTCACCCAGCATTTTGTCTTGCGCCTTCACTGTATTTATCCCAACACAAAAGGAAATTAAAACAGCAATACTTTTTAACGGATTTTTCATATCAAATTTATTTACATCTTGTACCTAATGAGCCAATTGAATAGGCAGATTGAGTAGCTGCAAAACTGCCCGATAATCCCATATCTTTTGCGACTGTGTATAGGAAAGTAGTTGTCTGATCGAGTCCACCCAAAGATAAATTCTTTGCATCATTAGGAGGTATTCCAGGAAACATCGTCGTTAACGACGCGCTCATTTTGTTAACGTAATCAATAATTATATTCTCATGTTGATTCTTAGGATCGACTCCTTCCGCTTCCAGATAGGCATGTAATGCCTCATGTATGATAACCGTTAAAATTTATTAAAATATACTGCAAATATTTTTTTATAAATGCCCCGTCAGTATTGATATATATATATAAACGATATTGAGAGTATACATTTGTGACTATAAAGCCTCTTAATAATAGTTAATATATGCCGTTATAGGTGGTTTATTCTGAGCGTAATGCATTTAAGGGTTTGATATTCAATATTGCCCTATAATTTTTAACCGGCAGGAGTATGTAGCGCTTGATGCTGTGGCCCGAGTATTCACTCCTTTCCGGTATTGAGCTTATGATGTTACAGAAGTCATAACAATAAAAAATAGTATTGCTATAAACTTTTTTCATAGTCGTCTTATGCCGTATGGCTTGTTCAATGTCGACTGTCCCTTTTCTTATCCGTTACAGGGAGTATATTTTCTTTATCTATAGTGGTTACTTGTTGACGAGTGGGTAACAGTCTTATTTTATGGCTTACATACTCATTCGCATCACTTTTTTCGACGATGTAAAAGACATATAATGTCTGTGCGGTTAAGTCACTGGTCTTCTTGGCTCGCTCTATGAGGCTGGAAAGGCTGACAAAGTTGAAAGCGGTTATTTGATCACCACTTATCTTCCGTCCCGGGTCTTTTACATTGAATACGAAGGTGGGATAATTGTTAAATTTTAGACAAGGACATTGGATTGCATAATATTTATACTGCGACTCTACGCCAATATCCCACATCCGATCTTTTACCGGGGTATTAGCCGTATCGAGAAGATAGTAAATCGTATCTATATTACTCACAGCCTTTTGAGCCGATGCCGAAAGAGCGACACAGAATAAAATTAGTGTTGTTAAAAGATTTTTCATCATACTTTAATCGTTACAGTTTCCAGGCAATTTATCTGTTGAGTTAAGGGAAGATAAATAAAAACCATTTATTTGAGTATCAGTAAGCGAATATTTGGTTTTAATGGCATTGTATGCTTGCTGTAAATTGGCTGTTTGAGCTGCGGTTGTGGTAGGATCAGAGGTGTTCAGTCCATATAGCATTGCCATGGCATATTCTCCATCGCTGTGAGCCCTGTTGTCCCACGATTTTAACGAACTAACCGCCTGATCGAAGTATGAAGTCAACATCACCGAATGATTGCTGAAGTTAGAAGGGAGCCCGTCTATCGTGCACCATTGGTCTATAGAAAGCAGCCAGTTATTTTTGCTAAAATCTGTGTATCCTTGCGATGCATTATCTTGCGCAGTGGCAAGTCCATAATTTATATAGGCATGCATTGTTTCATGAATTATTGTAGCCGCAATTAATAACCGCGAGCTATGCAATAACATTTGTGTATTTAATGTAACAGTGGCACTTTGACCAATGCCTGTCGGCTGTGACCTTGTTTCTCCTAACTGATATGTTAATTGCGTGCTACCAGGTTGCGTAGCTGCCCAGGGCAGTGCCGCATCCCGTAATCGGTGAAGGGCTCCAAATTGAATTCGGCGTTTCGTTGTCACAGTTCATGCATCCTAAAAATTGGTCGTGATTTTTGCCTCCGTAAATATTTAGCTTGCTTTGCGCTTTTGCAGTACAAGCAATAATGATAATTAGAAGGTATGACTATTTCCAGTTTTTTCATGTTATTTATATACTGAAATTGTCGTTCAATTACGAAAGTCGTGAAAATTGTCGTTATAATATTTAGGTATATCCTTAACTATTTGCTGCCGTTCTTCGCTCACCGCATTTACAAACGGTTCCCATGATCGTTTCGGATTCTTTCTATTTACGGTCATATATCCTTTAGACTTACCATTTTCGTCAAGTATAATCGGCGGACATTTTGCTTTTTTATTGAAAGGGGAATAATCACTCTTAGTACTTCCGTACACGCCATTCGGATTCCATATTGAGTTAGTCTCGTGGGTAGACCCATATCTCCCCAGTGTGTTCCAGATGGAATTAGGATCATCATTTGTACACGTGACACACCCTAAAAATTGATCGTGATTTTTGCCTCCGTAAATATTTAATTTAGACTGGGCTTTTATTGACAATGCGGACGATAAAAAGAACGCAAGCGAGATGATAATTTGTTTCATAATCAATTATATTAAGGACATTTTGTTCCAACTGAGTTGCCTTTTCTGACATCTCGTTCCGAGTCGTTGGCATATTTAATACTGCTATCATCCACGATTCCTCCTTTTGCAAGCGCCAGCGCCTTATCAGCAGGAAAGGAAGGATTATATGCTAATATCGCATCTTTAAGCTGTCCAATGAAGTATTCAGCCATAGTTATGTGCCCGCCTGTTACGACCTTGGTTTCGTATCCGGCTCCCGGGTCGATCCAATAATCGTATGGGTCAGCGCCGACCACGCTGGTAAAATTGGAGTGAGCAACAACTTTTACCATCGGATACTTGGCACTGAAACCAGCATCACCAAGCGTTTTGTGTTCTAAGTTTAAATAAGCGTGAATGGCTTCATGATAAAGCGTTACGAGCCGGTATTCGTTCGATGAATTGGCAAGCACAAAGGGGTTGAGATATACCTTGTAGCCGATCGTATGTCCGTCTTCTGTTGCATTATTGCCGGTAAAATCAGCCGCAGGGCCATCAACAAACGTAATGCTTTTACTGCTTGTTGTGCCGAAGGCTTGATACAGTATCCTTGCAATATTAGTGTTGAGAGTGGTCAACTGCGCCACCAATGCCCGGGCGCATTGGTAGTTCGTACTGATACTATCTCGTATGTCTGTGTTGGGAATGGTAACCTGAGTTGATGTTACAACGGTTGCACATGGCACGTTTCCATTTGGTGGAGGAAAGCCATCTCCAGGAGGATCGGTCGGAAGCGGTTGTAGCTGGTTCACCGTCACACTGTTAACACTGATCTTGCCAAGGTTATCAATCGCGTTTGTTGGCACACATGGTGCAGGAGAAGGAGGAGTTGTCGTCCCTCCGCCGCCCCCTCCACCGCCGCCAGTTCCGGGAATAGACCCGCCACCACCGCCACCGCCTGAATCCCATGTGCCCGAATAGGTGGTGACACAATAGCTGTCAAGCACGACGGTTCCCGTGCTTTGCCCATTATAGGAGCTTGTTTGTGTCCAGGTGTAGCAGGTTGTAATCTCCGTTAAGTTGGCTTTTATCGCATCAGTCTGGGTTTTGCCGGTAGTAGCAGAAGTAGCCGAAGCACTGTCAGGCGATATCTGCCCACTGATCGTACCGTTTTTGTACGTCCATGCATTCACAAACTTACCTTTTGGAGTGGAATAGAGCACTACGCCGGTAAAGGCGCTGTCCCGCTTGTTGTATTTGTTGCGATCAAGTTTCCTGAGATCACCTTTGAGATATGACGGGTCGCCGATAATAGTCATAATGTAGGCTTGATAGACGCCAAGCGACTTTATCAAGAGGAATGAGCTTTTACTGTTCGCTGCTTTGTATTCCGTCCCGGTGGTTTGTTCTTTTATGCCAAGGGCAAGCTTTCCCGAGGTCACTGCGTCTATCGGCATTTCGAGCACCTCGTCATCGAAGCGTGTATATGTTGTACCGTTGTTCCAATCAGGCTTTACACCTTGGCTCCAATCTTGGCCGACTGATGCTGCCTGCACAGAGAGTTTGGTGCTGGCAGGATACGATTTTTCGTACCAACTTTTTGCTTCGTTGACAGCGGCAGGATTTGCAGCAGGCGGCGTAGTCACATGGTTATCTTTTTTACAACTGCCGATGATTACGGCGATGAGCGTGATAGGCGCACATAGAAGTAGTAGCTTTTTAAAAGCCGGTTTAGGTTGTTTCATTATTTTAGTAGATTGTCTTTAGGCAAGATAATAACTAAATAATAAATTAAAGAATATTTAATATTTTTATTTATGCACATGGAGCCTATTAGGGAAAGGCATTAAAATGGTATTACCTATGCGCTACCATGATTTTGCTAAAATATTGTAGTTTTATAGTAAGTATTTGCTAATGATATCGATTAACGTGAATACCTTTGCTGCAATATCCCAAACCACTTTATCCCCCCGCCACCCCCAACACCCTGTTTACCGCCGATAAGCTCATTTCCAACCTGCCGGCAATCTGCCTTTGGCTCAAACCCTGCTTATGAAGCGCGAGTACATCTGCGGCCCGGCGTTGCCGTTCTACCTGGCTGTAGCGGCGCAGGTGTTTTACCTCGTTATCGGTATGGGAGAATACAAACTGCAAAAAGCCATTTTGCCTTTCCAGCCGGCCAAGGCATACGTTATGGCTGCCGTACATTTCGGCGGTGCTGCGTTGTTTTACCTGTTTTAGGTAGCGGTAGCCGGGCAGGGTTTGGCTTTCGGCCATGGCGAAGGCGCTGTCGGCAAAGTTGATGAGCATTTTGCTGCCCTGCAGGTCGTTACGGGTAATAGGCAGTGAAGGGTTGCGTTTAGGGGTGTGGGCCAGCACCAGGATGCTGAGGCCATGGCGGGTTTTAAGCAGTTTGAGCTGTTTCATGAGCGAGAGGGCCTGGCTGCTGCGTTCGGTGCCGTTGCGCAGGCAGGTAATATTATCAATAATGAGCACCCTGGCATCGGTACGCTTGATTGCGCGGCTAAGGCCGTGGGTGATAAACTCATCAAATGTTTTAAAATCTTGCGGCAGGCCGGTCATTTGGTTAAACTCACCCCGGTAAAAATTTTCGTGAAAGGTATGGGTGGTGCTGCCATCGGTATAGCGCTGTTCAAATTGTTTGCCGATGAGTTCAAAATCAATGTAGAGAACCGGGCTGGGTTCGGCATCCATTTTAAAAGGTGTGATGGCTTTGCCGCGGGTAATGCTGTCGCCCAGTTGTACGGTCAGCAAACTTTTGCCCATGTTGGTATCGGCAAACAGAATGCACAGCTCACCCTCAAGCCAAAACTCGCCGAACAGCATCCGGGGCGTTTGGCGTTCGCGTTCCATCTCCATCCATGTACTGGCCTGGTGAATAATAAAAGCATCGGGAGGGATAGCGTCAGGGTCATAAACCCTCGGGCGGATCCCTCTTTTAGCGTCTCTTCGCGCCGCCTCGCGCACATCGGCGCGGATCATTTCCACAACCAGTGGTCGTCCATTTTTTTCAACATAGTGTTATGTCGTTGATAAATTAATGCTTGGTGTTTAGGGCAAAGTCGTAAGTCCCGGGTAAAGCGGCATAAGGGTTCAGAAGAAATAAAAAAAGCGAAGGATTGCGCGATTCCCCTCTTGAGAGGGGTGGAGGGGTGTGTTACTCTACGCGCGACTTATCGCTTGTATAACACACCCCTGCTCCCGCTTTTTCCAACGCGCCCCCCCCTCTCGAGAGGGGAGTTTGATGTGTTTAAGCTGAATTAACCTCATAAGGTAACGGCTATGCTCCCAGCGGAGGGAATTAAAAACCTTCCGAACACTTACGGCATAACCCCGACTTATGGCTTCCGGCTCAGAACTATTGACTTAATGCGCCCGGGGAAATTTTCATAACCCCTCTCCAAAGGAGAGGGGTGTGTGAGGGGCAAATTTAGCTGTAGGTTTTTGCAATATTGGTGGCGCTGTTTTGTCAGTACCTTTCGATAAAATGGAGGGTTCAAATAAAAAACTCAAAAAAACAGCAAAAAATACATGAAAAATACAAGGCAAAAAACGCGTTGAACCGCTGCTTTAATGAGCGGTTAAATTTACTGGTGAAAAGCTTTAATTGTTGATAATCAAATATTTAACTATGTTTCACCAAAAATGCTAAATAGTTGATTTTTAAGATGTTTCATTAAACGCTTGTTTCGCGTTTCGGCTCTCAAAAAATGGAACACTTGTGATTTTTAAAAAAAGAAGGATCAGGAAATTTCACTTTTTTTTCGGGAATCAAAAAAATGGGACACCTCATTTGTTACAATTCCGGGGTGCAGGCTAAACACCACTTTAACTTGCAGTACCATACTTATAACAAGGCAAACCAACCATGCCGCAAACCATTTAAGTGATAGCCTGGTGTTTATAACGGCCTTAAAAAAGAATACGGTCATTACCAGCAAGGCTAAAGCTATAGCATACGTAAACTGCTCCCAACTGCTCACCGGTATATACCTGAACACATACACAGAAAACATGGCGCAGCTGCCCGCCAGGCTGGCAAAGCTCATACGCCTGATGAAGACCCATTTGTTGGTTTCGAGCAATATGATAGCCGCTATAACCATGACTACCCATTTACTGCATGCAACAACGTTGGATAACAATATGGCCTCGGGCGTAACCACATAGCCAAACTTTTGTTCAATGAACCATGCGGTTATCATGACTGATGCGGCAAAGTTTATGATGGCGGTTATGGCGTTTCGGGTGTTAGCAGGCATTTAAATTGGGCTCGGGGATTTTGGGTGATAAATGTATGTATTTATAATTTAATTAGGAAAGCGGGAGTTTGGTTCGAATGGTGTTGTTTTTGTCAGCAGGAAAGCTTTGGGCGAAACCGGGCAGAACAATGCGGGGGTTGCGGGTACGGAAGGGCATAGCAAGTTTTTGCAGAAGCAGTGGCTGGAGGGAGCGAAGCAGGGCAAAATAATTGCAGCCCGTGGTTCTGGCTGGTTTGCAGGTAAAGGCCCGTGCGGCAAAAAAGCCTCCCTGCTGACTTGATGTTTGGTTACTTTGCATCTAAGGTAAAGTAACAGCCCCGGCGGTAACTGAGCGGGCCAATGATTTTTGTTATTACTAAAGTACTTTCCTGTCTTATAAACAGGATGGCCCCAAAACAACAATAGCGACAGGTAAGCCCGTCGCTATTGCGTATATTATATAGGTGTAATTAATTACAACCCGAAGGCTGCTTTAACCTGATCAACATGATCAAGCTTTTCCCAGGTGAACAGCTCAACTTCGCGTTCCAGTTTGCTGCCGTCGTGGCCAACAAAAGTTTTGGTAACTACCTCGTTAGGTCTGCCGAAGTGGCCGTAAGCCGCGGTTTCGCTGTAAATGGGGTTACGCAGTTTAAAGCGGGTTTCAATGGCGTATGGGGTCATATTGAAAATGCCTTCTACCTTTTTGGCAATGTCGCCGTCGTGCAGGTCGACCTTGGCGGTGCCGTAAGTATTTACGTAAATACCCATTGGCTGTGCAACACCTATAGCGTATGATACCTGAACAAGCACTTCATCGCACAAACCGGCGGCAACCAGGTTTTTAGCGATGTGTCGGGTAGCGTAAGCGGCCGAGCGGTCGACCTTTGAAGGGTCTTTACCAGAGAAAGCGCCGCCACCATGTGCACCTTTACCACCGTAGGTATCCACAATAATTTTGCGGCCGGTTAAGCCGGTATCGCCATGCGGCCCGCCGATAACAAATTTACCGGTTGGGTTAATGTGGTATTTAATATCATCGTTAAAGAAGTGGGCGTATTTAGGGTATTTAGCTTTAACACGTGGAATCAGGATACTGATGATGTCGGCGCTGATTTTGGCAAGCATGGTTGGCTCGTCGTCAAAATCATCGTGCTGGGTTGATATAACGATGGCATCAATACGCTGCGGTTTGTTGTCGTCGCTGTACTCAAGCGTAACCTGCGATTTTGCATCCGGGCGAAGGTATTTGATCTCGTTGTTTTCGCGGCGGATGGCTGCAAGCTCAATTAATAAAGCGTGGGCTATATCAAGGGCAAGCGGCATATAGTTGTCGGTTTCAACAGTGGCATAGCCAAACATCATACCCTGGTCGCCGGCACCTTGTTCTTCTTTGGCGGTGCGGTCGACCCCCTGGTTAATATCGGGCGATTGTTCGTGGATGGCCGATAGCACACCGCATGAACTGCCGTCAAACATATATTCGCCTTTGGTGTACCCGATCCTGTTGATCACCTCGCGGGCAATCTTCTGTACGTCGAGATAGGCTTTTGATTTTACTTCGCCGGCTAAAAAAACCTGGCCTGTGGTTACCAGCGTTTCGCAGGCAACTTTCGATTCGGCATCAAATGCTAAAAAATGATCAATCAGCGCGTCCGAGATCTGATCGGCCACTTTATCCGGGTGACCTTCTGATACAGACTCTGAAGTAAATAAATATGACATAAAATTTAAATAAGTAAAGTAAAAATCGACTGGGAGGGTTTTAAGACGGATCGGGCAGTAAAAAGAAGCATGGTTTTAGCACTTTTTTACGTGGTTGCAATCCGGCTCCGGTGTAAAAAGGAGCATTAAATCAGTCCACATTCGGGCGGTAAAAATAAAACAAATTTCACAAAGCCGAAAATACATTTACTTTTGAAGATTGAAATAATATATATAGTTGAAACGGAAAGCGTTATTTATAATAAACCCAATTTCGGGCGGGAAGAAGAAGGACGGGGTGCCTGAACTGATTAAAGATACTGTTGATGCCGGTGTAATGGAGCCGGTTATAGCGTTTAGCGATGGCATAGCCCATGCGCGGGTAATAGCGGCCGAGGCTGTAGGCAAATTTGATACCGTGGTGGCCGTTGGCGGTGATGGCACGGTTAATGAAGTGGCTTCGGCCATTGTAGATACTGATACGTCGCTTGGCATAGTGCCATTTGGCTCGGGCAACGGGCTTTCGAGGTTTTTAGGGATCCCTATGGATACACGGGATGCTATTAAAAACCTTGCCTCTGGCCGTACCGAAATTATTGATTCGGCCAGGATTAACGGGCAGCCGTTTTTTAATATGGCAGGCATGGGGTTTGACGCCCACATCAGCGAGATCTTTTCGCATGGTAAAAAGCGCGGTTTTATCAGTTATATAAAATCGTCGATAAAAGAGGTGGTTGGCTACCAGCCGCAAAACTATCACCTGGATATCGACGGAAAGAAATATGATTATAAGGCATTTATGCTCAGTATAGCCAATTCTTCGCAATATGGCAATAATGTGCATATATCGCCCAAAGCAAGCCTGCAGGATGGTTTGCTGGATGTTTGCGTGATAAAGCCTTTTCCGTTGTGGAGGTTTCCGGAGATGAGCATGCGCATGCTGATTAAAGCAACCGAAAGCTCCAAATACGTAGAAATTATCCGCGGTAAGCAGATCCTGATAAAAAGGGAGCATACCGGCCCCATTCACCTGGATGGCGAACCGCAAGTGGCGGGTACTGGCATAGATATTACTATATTGCCAAAATCATTAAAGGTTATAGTTGGCCCGTCATTTAAAAATTGATCAATATGGCTAAGAAAAATTTTACAGGCGTAGTTTACTCAACCGACCCCGATTTTCAATACCAGGAAAACGGCGGGGGAGGGGCCGAAACATTGCCGCCACAGCAGCAAAATCTTAAAATATATCTTGACCGTAAAGGAGGCAGCAAACTGGTTACCCGCATTGCCGGGTTTATTAGTGCCGATGCTGACCTGGAAGCTTTGGGAAAAAAGCTAAAATCGAAATGCGGGGTTGGAGGTTCGGTTAAAGATGGCGAAATACTGATCCAGGGCGATTTCCGTGATAAAATACTGGTATTATTACAAACCGACGGGTATAAAGCTAAAAAAGCCGGCGGGTGATCTGAAAAAATAAACAATTATAAACCGGTAGTTTAACAGACTTATTTAAAAGATGCGCTTTTAAACAAAATGTACAACTATCTGTTACAAAGCTTGCATCATAGTTAAAAGGTACAGATACCTTTTATAAACTTAAAAAAAACGGGCTATTTTAGCTTGGTAACACAAATTTTATGTGTTATCACTTGCTATTTTTAAAAAAAATGGTTTTCATTGCATATAATTGTGTTGGTAACACACAATAAAATTGTAATGTTGCGTTTATATTCACCAACAATACACAGAATGATATTCTGTATTAAAAAATTGTAAAGAATAACATAAATGGTTTTTTTAATTCAATAAAATTCTATTTTTGTTATTCCCAACAAACAGCGCATTTTAACTAACTTATAAAATAAACAAAAACAAAAACTAAAAATTCAAAAGTAATGGCAAACGCACCAACAAAACCAACTACTCCTGTTAAGAAAGAAAGCTCAAGTGCATCTGGCATGTTTGCTTCTTTAACCATTCCAATCTGTCTTATTGTTACAACCTGTATCTTTATATTCATTTTAGGCGATCCAAGCCACTTTAAAGGTGGTGATGTTAACGCTTACCCAACAGACATTTTCGGCACAGTTCACAGTGGTGGTGTTATCGTACCGGTGATCATGGGTTTCTTATTAATGGTTATCGTTTTCTCTATCGAGCGTTTCATCGTTATCAGCAAAGCTTCAGGTACTGGTAGTGTTGATAGCTTCGTAAGGAAAATCCAATCTCTTTTAAATGCCGGTAACATTGCAGGTGCTTCTGCAGAGTGCGACAAACAAAAAGGTTCTGTTGCTAACGTTATCAAATCAGCACTGAAAAAATATGGTGAAATGGAAGCTGAACCAAACCTTGACGTTGACCAAAAAACTTTAGCTATCCAAAAAGATATCGAAGAAGCTACAGCTTTGGAAATGCCAATGCTTGAGCAAAACTTAACTATCATCGCTACTTTGGTATCTATCGGTACATTAACTGGTCTGTTAGGTACGGTTGTGGGTATGATCAAAGCGTTCTCTTCATTAGCAACTGCCGGTGTACCTAACCAGGTTGAACTATCGGCTCACATTTCTGAAGCCTTGATCAACACTGCATTTGGTATCAGTACTTCAGCTATTTCAATTGTTATGTACAACGTATTTACATCAAAAATTGATAAGTTGACTTACGCTATTGACGAAACCGGATTTAGCATTGTACAAACATTTGCTTCATCTCACAAAAATAAATAAGAATATATTAGTGCTATGCCTCATGCACAATAAGTTAGGGGCAAGATAGTTAATACTGAAACACTATATATTTTTAAGAAATTTAACATGGCAAGGATAAAAGTTCCAAGAAAGAGCACCGCAATTGACATGACCGCTATGTGCGACGTGGCGTTTCTGCTGCTTACTTTCTTCATCATGACCGCAAAAGTAAAAACCGAGGATCCGGTACCTATTGATATACCAAAGTCTTCAATCCAGCAGCCAGTGCCTGAGTCTGATTTTGCTACAGTATCTGTAGGTAATCAAAAAGCTTTCTTTGGTGTTGAAGGTGTTGATATCCGCAAGGAAATGTTGAATCAGATGGGTTCAATATATCATATGACCTTTACACCTGAAGAACAAACAAGGTTTTCTTCTATCAATTCATTTGGCGTGCCAATGAACCAGTTGAAACAGTTTATCGCTTTGTCTGCTGATCAGCAAAAGAAATATGCACAGCCGGGTATCCCGAGAGACTCTGTTTCGGCAGAGCTTACCAACTGGATTCGCCAGGCCCGTATAGCTACCAAAGCCTTACATAACAAGGAACTTCGTTTAGCTATTAAAGGTGATAGCAAAGAGGAATATCCGGTTATAAAGGATGTTATCGGTATTTTGCAAAAGCAAAAAGTTAACAAGTTTAGTTTAATTACGGATTTGGGCAGCGCCGGTGGTGCTCCAAAAAAATAAAAGACCATGGCAGAATTAGATACCTCCGGGGGAGGCAAACATAAAGGCGGTAAGGTTCGCAGTAAGAAGCAATCAACCCGTGTAGATTTAACCGCGATGGTTGACCTGGCTTTCTTGTTGATCACCTTCTTCATCATGACCACTACACTCGCTAAACCAAAAGCGATGGACTTGGCCATGCCTGATAAGGATGAAAAAACAAAGGATCAGATGGATATTGCCGCTTCTCGTTCGATGACCATTTTATTGGGAAGCGACGATAAATTGGAGTGGTACATCGGCGAGCCGGGAAAATCAGCGCCCACAATTGACAATTTTGGCCCTAACGGGTTACGTAAAACGTTAATTGAAAAAAGCAAAGAAGTACAGCAAAAAACAGGCAAATACATGTTTGTTGTGATTAAACCAAGCGATAAATCAAAATATAAAAATATGGTTAGCACGCTTGATGAGATCAATATCGCCAATATCCAAAGCTATGGTATCGTTGATATTTCAGCACCGGAGATTGAGTTGCTTAAAAAAGACGGCTTGTACAACGATAATAAATAATATTAAATAACGTTATAAACTTCCATTAAAGCCTTAACAGATGTTAGGATCAAAATTAGACATACTAAAGCAGGAATGGATCGACGTTGTTTTTAGTAATCGTAATAAAGCCTATGGCGCTTACGAGCTAAGGAAAGAGAATTCAAAAAACACCAGCAGGTCGTTGATCATTGCTATTGTGGTTTTTGTATTTATAGTTTCTTTGCCAACTATCATCAACAAGATCAAAGGTCTTATCCCAGCGAAAGACGAAAAAGTGAAGATAACAGACGTGGTTCTGTTGCCTCCGCCACCGGTTGACCAAACCAAAAAACCACCTCCGCCGCCACCTGAACCGCCAAAACCAAAGGTAGACCAGGTACGTTTCCCTCCTCCGGTTGTAAAACCAGATAACGAGGTTAAGGAGAAAGATCCACCAACAGTAAAAGAGCTTGCTGTTGCTGATCCTGGTCAAAAAGACCAAAAAGGTGATCCTAACGCCGACATTAGAATTGATGAGCCGGTAGGTAACTCAGACGTTAAGCAGGTTGTCGAAGCCGATCCTAACCAGATCTTTACTTCTGTTGAGCAAGTTCCTGAATTTGCCGGCGGTTTGGAGAAATTTGGTCAGTATTTGAGCAAAAATATCAGGTATCCGGCCGTAGCCCGCGAAAACAATACACAAGGACGTGTAATTTGTACATTCGTTGTGGAAAAGGATGGTTCTTTAACCGATATAAAGGTTGTAAGAGGCATCGGTAGTGGCTGCGACGAAGAAGCAGTTCGTGTATTGAAAAATTCACCAAAATGGAAACCGGGTATACAAAACGGTCGTCCGGTTCGTGTACAATACAGTGTTCCAATCAGCTTTACTTTAGCATCTGAAGAATAAGTAATGCCATTTAATTACAATAAAGAGCAAAAATCGCCCAAAAGGCGGTTTTTGCTTATTTTAGGAACTGCTGCATTTATTTGCTTTGTGGTTTTAGGTCTCATGATCATGTTTTGGGACGCGCTCCCGCTGCAACTGCAACATTATCAACGTTTACTTTTCGGTGCGTTTATTATAGGATATGCGATTTTGAGGTTTTCGAGATTGTTTAAGAAGGATCAGTATGAAGATTAAATTAGGGGTTGTATATGTATTGGTTTTAATTGTTTTAATAGCCGGTTTACAGGCTTGTAAGCAAAAACAAGTAAAATCCGTACCAACCGACAGCTTCAACGCCGGAAGAGCAACTTTCGTAGCCGATGAATCTTTTTCGCCTATAGTAGCACAGGAAGAATATGTTTACAGAAGCCGGTACCCCAACGCCGACCCGGTATTTATTTATAAAACAGAAAACCAGGCTGTAAATATGTTGTTAAACGACAGTGTTAGGCTTGCGGTATTATCGCGCACGCTTGATACCGCGGAGCGTAATATAATAACGCGCCGTACGTTGAGTGTTGAGGTAGTACCTTTTGCGGTTGATGCAATTACATTAATAGTTAATAAGTCATCAAATGATACCGCTATTACTGTCGCTCAATTAAAAAAGGAGCTTAAAGGCCAGGGGAACGGAAATAAAACTATAGTTTTTGACAATCCGAACTCAAGTTTGGTAAGGTATTTGAAGGACTTCTCTGGTAATAAGGAGTTTAAGCAAAAGAATATATACGCGCTTAAATCAAATATCGAAGTTATTAAGTATGTAAGCGAACATCCTGACGCATTAGGCATTATAGGCTTTAGCTGGATTAATAACCCAGAAAAAGAGTATGCGGATTATGTTGAAAAAGTGAAAGTTGTAGGGGTTAGAGATGAAGGAAACAAACAGTATCCTAATGAATATTTTAAACCTTCGCAAGAATCACTTGTCTTAAAACAGTATCCCTTGAGCAGGAGTTTATATTTGATCAATTGCTCAAGTAAGAATGGTTTGGCAGCGGGATTTGTTACGTTCCTGGCCAGTGATGTGGGGCAACGGATAATACTGAAATCGGGTTTACTGCCTGATTCAATTCCCCCGAGAGAGATAATTTTAAAAAAGTAAACTATAACTAAATAAAGATGAAAATGATCAGTAAAATAGCTAAGGCTTCATTAGGACTGGTATTTTTAGGTTCATCATCAGTTTTTGCGCAAAGTCTTGCCGACGCCAAAAAAGCTATTGACGCCGAACAATATCAGAAAGCAGAGTCGATGCTCAAAACGCTTACTACTACTCAGCCAACCAAAGATGAGAATTTCTTTTATCTGGGTTGGGTGTACATTAAACAGGACTATGCTGATTCGGCGAAAGTCGTTTTCAATAAAGGTATTGCTGCAAATCCAAAATCAGCATTAAATTATGCCGGTTTAGGTGCTGTTGCCCGTTTGGATAAGGATAATTCCGGAGCAACAACCAACTTTAATCAGGCTGTAGCTTTGGCAGGTAAGGACGCAAAACCTTACACGTATGTAGGTTTATCATATTTGCTGCCTACTACCACCGATAAAAAAGTTGCGCCCGCTGATGCAGATGCTGCTATTGCAGTACTGACTAAAGGAAAAGCTATTAATGCGAAAGATGTTGATTTGCTTATCGCTTTAGGTGATGCTTACCGCTCTGTGTTAAAAAGTAACGAAGCGTACTCAAACTATTCTGACGCTTCTACGCTTGATCCTAAAAACCCGGCTGCTAAGGTTGCAACCGGTGTATTGTATAAATTTGCTAATAACTTTGATGGCTCTGAGCAGCAATTTAAAGACGCATTGGCTATCAACGCCAACTATGGCCCTGCTTACCGCGAGTGGGCTGAAACCGACCTGCGCTGGTCATTAACTGACCCTAAAATGGCTTCTGCTAAAATTAAGGAAGCTGTTGATCACTACAAACAATACCTGAGCTTAACAGATCAGTCGGTAGAATCTCAAATGCGTTATGCCGACTTCCTGATCCTTGCAGGTGATTATAAAACTTTACAGCAGGTGGCTACTGATCTGTCAAAATCAGCAAGCACTAATGCAAGGGTTTATCGTTATCTGGCATATGCCGCTTACGAAAATAAGGATTACCAAAACGGTTTAACCGCCATCAATACCTGGTTCCAGAAAGCTGATCCGAAACGTATCATCCCGCGTGACTATTTATATCAGGGTCGTTTGCAGGTTGCCCTTAACCAGGATTCGGTAGGTATACTTACTCTTAAGAAAGCTTTAACACTTGATAGCACCCAAACTGATGTGTATGCTGAGATAGCTAAATCATATTTCCGCCAAAAGAAATATGCTCAAGCTGGTGATGCTTACAGGGAAGTTACTCTTAAAGGTGGTCACAGCGTTAAATTAACCGACTATTTTTACGAAGGTATCAGCTATTATTATGGGTACGATACAAAAGCTCCTAACGATTCACTGCTTACACGTGCCGACAGTGCATTTAGCTATGTAATTGCCAAAACAGCTACCAGTCCGTTTCCGGATGCATTTTTATATCGTGCACGTGTTAACGACCTAAAAGAAAAAGACCGTAATAACATTTCAGGATACGCGAAGCCATACTACGAAAAGTATATCGAAGTAGTTAACGCAAAGGGCGCCCCTGACGAAAAAACCAAGAAAAGTTTAGCGGAAGCCTATGCTTATCTGGGTACTATTTACCAGTATAAAGAGAAAGACGACGCTAAAGCATCCGAAAACTTTGCTAAAGCGCGCGAGCTGGATCCTGCTAACAAAAGTGCCGCAGCTTACTTTCAACACAAAGGTGGCGCTGGAAAAGGCAAATAACATTATAAATTAACAGATATGAAGGGTCTCCTAAAAAGAGGCCCTTTTTTTATTCCGGTTTGAGAAATTGATTAATGACGGCGATTTGTAATCAATATTAATAACGAATTGCAGAAATGATTAACAACCTTATAAATCACACTTTTTTATTATTAAGGCATTAGTATATTTGCAGCATGGAAGCACAAAGTTTACCGGTTAATTATTTACCCATCATATTTCAAATGGTGGTTGCTTTAGGGTTTGTGGTAACAACAATGTTTGTAACGCATAAAATAGGCCCCAAAAGAAAAACAAAAGATAAGCTGACCCCTTTTGAGTCGGGTATTGAGGTGGTGGGTAATGCCCGTACTCCAATCTCCATTAAATATTTCCTGGTAGCCATTTTGTTTGTGCTGTTTGATGTGGAGGTTATTTTTATGTACCCCTGGGCGGTAAATTTCAAGGCATTAGGTACTACCGGTCTTATTGAAATGTTTATTTTCATGGCGACACTTCTGCTGGGTTTTATCTACGTAATAAAAAAGGGAGCTTTAGACTGGGATTAAGTTTAGATTGATTCTAAATATACCCCCTCTATACCCGTAGTGTACTTTTTACATCGTTATTATTGTAAATTTGCTGCTATTATCCACATTTAGTGGTGATGGTTTTTCTATCAATTTAGTTCAATGAGTGATATTCAATTAGTTGATGCCCCTGCCGGAGTTGAAGGCGCCGGGTTTTTTGCTACCTCGCTTGATAAAGTAATAGGCATAGCACGCTCAAATTCATTATGGCCTTTGCCGTTTGCCACTTCATGTTGCGGTATTGAGTTTATGGCCACCATGGCATCTCATTATGATCTTTCGCGTTTTGGTGCCGAGCGTTTAAGCTTTTCACCCCGCCAGGCCGATTTATTAATGGTTATGGGTACTATAGCCAAGAAAATGGCTCCTGTACTGCGCCAGGTATACCTGCAAATGGCCGAGCCACGTTGGGTAATGGCTGTTGGCGCCTGCGCTTCAAGCGGTGGTATATTTGATACTTACTCCGTTTTGCAAGGTATTGACGAGGTTATCCCGGTTGACGTTTACGTACCTGGTTGCCCGCCGAGGCCAGAGGCTATTATAGATGGTTTTATGAATATTCAGGAGCTGGTAAAAACGGAATCCCTGCGCCGCAGGAGCGAGCCTAAATACCAGGAGTTATTAGCTAAATACGGAATTCAATAATGGCTAAGATACCTAACGAAGAGCTTATTAAAGCTATAGCCGATAAATTTGATACTTTAGTAACGGTTGTTGGTGAGCCGTATGAACTGCTTACCGTTGAAACTGGCCGTGAAACAATCATCGATCTGCTTACTTTCCTGAAAACGGATCCGGCCCTTAAATTCATTTTCCTGACAGATATTACAGGTATTCATTACCCTGAACAGGAAAAGCCGATAGGCGTTATTTATCACCTGCATAGCCTCACTACTAATACCCGTATCAGGATCAAGGTATTTTTGGCTGATGCTGATGTGCATATCCCAACTGCTACGGTGCTTTGGGATGGTGCAAACTGGATGGAACGCGAAACTTATGACCTTTTCGGGGTGCTATTTGACGGTCACCCGGATTTGCGCAGGATTTTGAACGTAGATGATATGACCGCTTTCCCAATGCGTAAGGAGTTTCCGCTGGAAGATCCTAACCGTGTTGACAAGAAGGATTTCTATTTTGGAAGATAATACATAGATGGAAACAAGAAATTGAGACATAAGAAACAAGAAATAGGAAAGTAAGAAAGGGGGAGGAAGTTTCCCGTCTTGACTCTTTATTTCTTGATTCTTGACTCTGAAAATTCCTGACTCTAATTAATAATACTGATGCAAAATCATCCTGTATATACAGATAACGATCCGCAAAGCGAGCTATCAACCCTTAATCTGGGGCCAACTCACCCTGCTACCCACGGGGTGTTTCAAAATGTGCTCCAGCTTGATGGCGAACGCATCGTTAGCGGTGTATCAACCATTGGTTATATACACCGCGCATTTGAAAAAATTGCCGAGCACAGGCCTTTTTACCAGATAACCCCGCTTACCGACCGTTTAAACTATTGCTCATCGCCTATCAATAACATGGGCTGGCATATGACAGTTGAAAAGTTGTTAAATATCCAAACTCCAAAGCGCGTTGATTACCTGCGCGTAATTGTGATGGAGCTTGCCCGTATAGCCGATCATATCATTTGTAACGGTGTATTGGGTGTGGATACCGGCGCGTTTACAGGCTTCCTGTACATGATGGAGCACCGTGAGGCTATTTATGAAATATATGAAGAAGTTTGCGGATCGCGCCTTACAACAAATATTGGCCGTATCGGTGGTTTTGAGCGTAACTTCAACAGCCGTGCGTTCGATAAGCTGCGCGCATTTTTAAAGAACTTCCCTAAAACCCTTAAAGAGTTTGAAAGCCTGTTTAACCGTAACAGGATCTTTGTTGACCGTACCAGGGACGTAGCTGCTGTTAGCGCGGAAACTGCTTTGAGCTACAGCTGGACCGGGCCGCTTTTACGTGCTGCCGGTGTTGATTACGACGTAAGGGCTATGAACCCATATTCATCGTACGAAGACTTTGAATTTGAAGTTCCGGTAGGCGACAATGGTGATGTTTACAGCCGTTTTTTGGTTCGCAACGAAGAAATGTGGCAAAGCTTAAGGATCATTGAACAGGCTTTAGCCAAACTTGATAAAGAACCAAGCGATATTTTCCACGCTGATGTACCTGAATTTTACCTGCCTCCAAAAGAGGAAGTATATAATAACATGGAAGCTTTGATCTATCACTTTAAAATTGTGATGGGCGAAATTCCAACCCCCAAAGCTGAAGTTTATCATTCGGTTGAGGGAGCTAACGGCGAGCTGGGATTTTACCTGGTTAATGATGGTGGCCGTTCACCGTACCGTTTGCATTTCCGCAGGCCAAGCTTCATCAATTACCAGATGTATGCGCCAATGAGCCGCGGTATGTTATTATCAGATGCTATTATTAACATGAGTAGTTTAAACGTTATAGCCGGAGAGTTAGATGCTTAGAGTTGACGAAGCTCAGGAACCGGTTGAATTTTCGCCGGCACTGATCAGCAAATTTGATGAAATAGTTAGCCGTTATCCGCAGGGGAAGCAAAAATCGGGCTTACTGCCGATCCTTCACCTGGTACAGGCCGAATTTGGCTGGGTAAGCGCGCCTGCAATGGATAAGGTTGCCGAATATTTAAGCATCCTGCCTATTGAGGTATACGAAGTTGCTACATTTTATACCATGTACTTTTTACGCCCGCAGGGCAAGTACGTACTGGAAGTTTGCCGCACAAGCGGCTGCTGCCTGGTAGGTGCCGAAAAGATCATGGATCATATAGAGGAAACCCTTGGTGTAAAAGAAGGTGAAGTTACTCCCGACGGCTTATTTAGCTGGAGAGGGGTAGAGTGCCTTGCTGCCTGTGGTTTTGGCCCCGTATTGCAAATTGGCCCTGAATATACTTTTTATGAAAACCTGACCAACGAGTCGGTAGATAAGTTGATCAGTGATTTAAAAGCGAAAGCTAAGAATTAAGTTATGGGACGGAAATTACTTTTAGAACATATAAACGTACCCGGCATCAACACATTTGATGTTTACCGTTCAAAAGGTGGCTATGCTTCTGTGGAGAAAGCATTGAAAACCATGTCGCCTGAGGCGATTGTTGAAGAGGTTAAAAAATCGGGCTTACGCGGTCGTGGCGGTGCGGGTTTCCCTACCGGTATGAAATGGAGCTTTTTGGCTAAGCCCGAAGGCGTTGCGCGTTACCTGGTTTGTAATGGTGACGAATCGGAACCTGGTACTTTTAAAGACCGCTACCTGATGACTTATATCCCTCACTTGCTGATTGAGGGCATGATTGTATCAAGTTTTGCGCTTGGTGCTAATACATCATACATCTACCTGCGCGGCGAAATGATGCCGCAGGTAAGGATCCTGGAAAGAGCTATCGCTGAAGCAAAAGCAAAAGGTTTCTTAGGAAAAAACATCTTAGGTACCGGTTACGATCTTGAGCTTTACGTTCAGCCAGGCGGTGGCGCTTATATCTGCGGTGAAGAAACCGCTTTATTGGAATCATTGGAAGGTAAACGTGGTAACCCGCGCATCAAACCTCCGTTCCCGGCTATTGCAGGTCTATACGGTTGCCCTACAGTGGTAAACAACGTTGAATCTATAGCGGCAGTTGTACCTATCATTAACGAAGGAGGCGACGAATATGCTAAAATAGGTATCGGTCGTAGTACAGGTACCAAATTGATCTCTGCAGGTGGTAACCTGAAAAAACCAGGGGTTTATGAAATTGAACTCGGTGTACCTGTTGAAGAATTTATTTATTCTGATGAGTATTGCGGTGGTATCGCCAACGGCAAACGCTTGAAAGCAGTTGTTGCAGGTGGTTCATCAGTGCCGATTTTACCGGCTAACCTGATCCTGAAAACTATCAATAACGAAGCCCGTTTGATGAGCTATGAGTCATTGTCAGATGGTGGCTTCGTAAGTGGTACTATGTTGGGTTCGGGTGGTTTCATCGCTTATGATGAGGATGCCTGTATTGTACGTAATACCTGGAACTTTGCCCGTTTTTATCATCACGAAAGCTGCGGACAATGTTCGCCTTGCCGTGAAGGTACCGGCTGGATGGAAAAAGTATTACATCGCCTCGAGTATGGTCATGGCAAAATGAGCGACATGGACCTGCTGGTAGATGTATCTAAAAAAATAGAAGGAAATACCATTTGTCCGCTGGGTGACGCGGCAGCATGGCCTGTGGCCAGTGCTATTCGCCATTTCAGGGATGAGTTTGAATGGCACGTAACTAATGCGAGCGAAGCAACTTCAACAAACTATGGTTTAGCGCATTATGCTGATCCGCTGAAGGTTGTAGAGACTGCGTAACCCCTCTAAATCTCCCCGATGGGGAGACTTAAAAAAGAATGAAACCCTATTAAGCCCTCCCCAAAGGGGAGGGTTGGGTTGGGTGATTTATAAACGACGTTATTATTAAATGTCAATGAAAGTAACAATAGACGGAATAACCGTTGATGTAGAACCCGGAACAAGCATCCTGAACGCCGCAAGGCAAATAGGAGGTGATATTGTTCCGCCTGCAATGTGCTATTACTCTAAGCTACAGGGTAGCGGCGGTAAATGCCGTACCTGTTTGGTTAAGGTTACCAAAGGATCAGAAAAAGATCCGCGCCCTATGCCTAAACTGGTGGCTTCATGCCGTACCGGTGTTATGGATGGGATGGAGGTACAAAATATTACTTCGCCGGAGGTTATTGAAGCCCGTAAAGGCGTGGTAGAAATGCTGCTGATCAATCACCCGCTTGATTGCCCTGTTTGCGACCAGGCCGGCGAATGCCACTTGCAGGATCTGGGCTTTGAGCATGGAGCAGCTAAAACGCGCTATGAATTTGACCGCCGTACATTTGAAAAGATAGACATAGGTGACAAAATTCAGCTGCACATGACCCGTTGCATCCTTTGCTACCGTTGTGTGTTTACTGCCGATCAGATCACCAATACCCGTTTACATGGCATCCTGAACAGGGGCGATCATTCTGAAATTTCCACTTACATCAGCAAGGCTGTTGATAACGATTTTTCGGGTAACATGATTGACGTATGTCCGGTAGGTGCTTTAACTGATAAAACTTTCCGCTTTAAAAACCGTGTTTGGTTTACCAAGCCTGTTGAAGCACACCGCGATTGCGATAAATGCTGCGGTAAAGTAACGCTTTGGTACAAAGGCGAAGATGTGATCAGGGTAACCGGTCGTAAGGACGTTTATGGTGAGGTTGAAGAGTTTATCTGCAATACCTGCCGATTCGATAAAAAGAAAACTGCCGATTGGGTTATTGAAGGCCCACGTAAAGTATCTCACCACTCTGTGATCAGCGCTAACCATTACGAGTTTACACCGCTGCCGGTTGTTAAAACCAACCCGGTACTGATGGAAGCTAATAAAGAACAATTTGAAAGGGAGACCCGCTTATAATGGAAACTACCGATTTAATATTCAGGATCGTACTGATCGTTGTGATTTTCGCTATCAGCCTGGTTGTGGCTATGTATTCAACCTATGCCGAACGTAAAGTTGCTGCATTTTTCCAGGACAGGATAGGCCCTAACCGTGCAGGTCCATGGGGTATTTTACAGCCCCTTGCCGATGGCGGTAAGATGTTTTTGAAAGAAGAGATCATCCCTACCAATGCAACTGGTTTTCTGTTCATTGTTGGCCCTTCGCTGGCTATTTTAACTGCTTGTATTGGTTCGGCTGTTATTCCATGGGGATCAGCTATTCAAATTGGCGGTCGTACTTTTGATTTACAGGTTACCGATATTAACGTAGGTGTACTCTACATTTTTGGTGTGGTATCATTAGGTGTTTATGGTATTATGATTGGTGGCTGGGCTTCCAACAATAAATACTCATTATTAGGCGCTATCCGCGCGGCATCACAAAATATTAGCTACGAAATTTCGATGGGTTTATCCATTATCGCATTGCTGATGCTTACCGGTACTTTAAGCCTTAAGGAAATCGCGGAGCAACAACATGGTTTTGCCTGGAATGTTTGGAGACAGCCACTTGGCTTCCTGCTGTTCCTGGTGTGTGCTTTTGCCGAAACTAACCGTTCACCATTCGATTTGCCTGAGTGTGAAACCGAGCTTGTAGGTGGTTATCATACTGAATACTCATCAATGAAATTAGGTTTTTACCTGTTTGCCGAGTATATCAACATGTTCATTTCATCGGCGGTAATGGCTACCCTGTACTGGGGTGGTTACAATTACCCTGGTATGGATTGGGTTGCGGCTCATGCCGGACCAACCATTGCACCGCTTATTGGCGTTGTTGTATTATTTGGTAAGATCTTCTTCTCTATCTTCTTTTTCATGTGGGTACGCTGGACTATCCCGCGTTTCCGTTATGACCAGTTGATGGACCTTGGCTGGAAAATATTAATTCCTTTGGCCATCACCAATATCGTGCTGACAGGCGTGATTAGTACATTACTTAAATAGATTGGAGTTTTTAAAAAATGGAATCATTAAGCAATAAACGAAAAGTACTGGAAGTTAAGCCACTCAATTTTTTAGAGCGTGCTTATCTGCCGGCCATTGTGGGCGGTTTATCCACTACAATGAAACACTTTTTCAAAAAGCCGGTAACCATCAGCTATCCTGAAGAAAAGCGTGAGTTTTCAGAGAATTTCCGTGGCATGCATTCGCTTAAACGTGATGAGGATGGCAGGGAACGTTGCACAGCCTGCGGCCTTTGCGCATTATCGTGCCCGGCAGAAGCTATTACCATGACAGCTGCCGAACGCCAGAAAGGTGAAGAACATCTGTACCGCGAAGAGAAATACGCTGCTGTTTATGAAATCAACATGCTGCGCTGCATTTTTTGCGGTTTATGCGAAGAGGCCTGCCCTAAAGAAGCTATTTATCTTGACGGTGATATCGTACCTGCCGACTATTTAAGGAAGGATTTTATTTACGGTAAAGACAAATTAGTAGAAGCGCCCTTAAATCAATAAAGAAGTTTTATACCTTTGCCCTGCCTAAAAGGGTAAAGGTATTTTGTAAATAAAAACATGAGTACATTTTACTTCATCGCATTTTTGTCCATATTCTTTTCGATATTGGTAATCTCGGCCAAAAATCCGGTACATAGTATCCTTTATCTGATCCTTACTTTTTTTACTTTCACCATTCACTACATTTTGCTTAACGCTCAATTTTTGGCGATAGTAAACTTCATCGTGTACATGGGCGCTATATTGGTATTGTTCCTGTATACGCTGATGCTCATCAACCTTAACAAGGAGTCGGAACCTGTAAAGCCTTTCATGGTTAAAATAGCCGGTGTTTTTGGCGGCGGCATCTTGGCTGTAGCTGTTGCATCTTCACTTAAACTGATGGGCGCATCAAACCCGGTATTGTTACAAAACCCTGATCTGGGCCTTGTAAAAAACTTAGGTAAAGTATTGTTCAACGAATTTTTATTGCCATTCGAAGTATCATCTGTATTGCTTTTATCAGCTATGGTAGGTGCGGTATTATTGGCCACTAAAGAAAAAGAACCTAAAGCAGCATAATGGAAAGTTTAACAAATACTATGCACGCCGTGCCGCTTAATCATTACATATTGTTAAGCACAATCATTTTTGCTATAGGCGTAATGGGCGTATTGATCCGCCGTAATGCAATCGTGATCTTCATGTCAGTCGAGTTGATGCTTAACTCGGTTAACCTGCTGCTTACCGCGTTTTCGGTATACAGGGGTGATGCAACCGGGCAGGTGTTCGTGTTTTTTATCATGGCGTTGGCCGCTGCTGAAGTTGCAGTTGGTTTGGCTATTATCGTGATGATCTATCGTAACACAAACTCAATTGATATCAACGTACTGAACAGGTTGAAGTGGTAATAGTTATTTCGGATTTCGAAGTTTCGATTTCGGAATTGTAATAGCTGATTAGTAATAAAACAAACGTTGTTGCCTCTTTCCCGCAATAGCGATTAGATAATTAAAAACGTATAACGTAACGCGTAAAACGTACAACATCGAACATGGATAAATATATCTGGCTTATTCCAATACTACCGTTAGCCGGTTTTGTTATAAACGGACTTGGCCGTAATTCATTATCAAAAAGTGTAATTGGCTTTATTGGCAGTTTGCTTGTACTGGTATCATTTGGTTTAAGCATTGCAGCTTTTTTCCAGGTAAAATCAACCGGAGTTCCTATTAATGTCAACTACTTTACCTGGTTTGCGGTTGGGTCATTAAAATTTCCTTTCGCATTCCTTATAGATCAGTTAAGCGCTATCATGCTGCTGATCATTACAGGCGTTGGCTTCCTGATCCACCTGTATTCTATTGGCTACATGCATGACGACGAAGGTTTCGGGAAATTTTTCGCTTATCTCAACCTGTTCGTTTTCTTCATGCTGCTGCTGGTTTTAGGTTCAAACTACCTCATCATGTTTATTGGATGGGAGGGCGTAGGCTTGTGCTCATACCTGCTGATCGGTTTCTGGTTTACCAATCCTGATTATGCAGATGCAGCGAAGAAAGCGTTTGTAATGAACCGTATCGGTGACCTTGGTTTCTTATTAGGCATCTTCACCATTATTTATGTTTTCGGTAGCATCCAGTTTGCAGAGATCTTTCCGAAGGCAGCTGTTATGAAATCAGGCGCTGGTCCACTGTTTATCATTACCATTTTACTATTTATTGGTGCCTGCGGTAAATCTGCGCAGTTGCCGTTGTTTACCTGGTTGCCAGATGCGATGGCCGGCCCAACTCCAGTTTCGGCTTTGATCCACGCTGCTACCATGGTTACAGCCGGTATCTATATGATTGCCCGCTCAAACATATTCTATACTTTATCTCCGGATACAATGGAGATTATTGCTTATGTAGGTTTGGCCACGGCTCTTATTGCAGCACTTATTGCGTTAACGCAAACAGATATTAAAAAGGTATTGGCTTATTCAACAGTATCTCAATTGGGGTATATGTTTTTAGGCCTGGGTGTTGGTGCTTATACAGGTGCTTTCTTCCACGTGTTAACACACGCTTTCTTTAAAGCTTTATTATTCCTTGGTGCAGGGTCAGTGATCCACGCCATGAGTGGTGAGCAGGATATGCGTAAAATGGGCGGCTTGAAAGGCAAGATCAAAACTACGTTCACCACCATGATGATCGGTACTGTAGCTATCGCCGGTATCCCTCCTTTGGCAGGTTTCTTTTCAAAAGATGAGATCCTGGCACATGCTTACGCCCATAGCCCTATATTCTGGGCTGTAGGTGTATTAACTGCTATGCTAACCTCATTCTACATGTTCAGGATGATGTACCTTACATTTTACGGAAAATTCCGTGGTACCCATGAGCAGGAGCATCATTTACATGAATCGCCTCCAACCATGACTATTCCGCTTATTGTGTTGGCTATACTTTCATTTTTTGGTGGTTTTATAGGTGTGCCGGAAGTATTACACGGGCATCACGAACTGGCACATTTCCTTGAACCAGTTTTCAAAAAATCAAATGAGATTTTGGGCGAACATCATTTGTCCGAATCACTTGAGTATGCTTTAATGGGTACTTCGGTAGTATTGGCTTTAGCTGCTATGGCATATGCTTATGTTAAATATGCTAAAAATGGTAGTGTACCTGTTGCCGATACTGAAGAGCGTCCGGCGTTGACCAGCTTATCATACCACAAGTTTTACCTTGATGAACTTTATGACCTGATTGTTCGCAAACCACTCGACTGGCTTTCAACCTTCTTCTATAACATCATAGAGCGTTTAGGTATCGATGGTTTGGTGAACGGGATTGGCAGAGGAACAATTGAAACCAGTAAAGGCTTGCGCCTGCTGCAAACAGGTAATGTAGGTTTCTACATATTTATAATGGTACTGGGAATTATCGCGGTATTACTGTATAGCGTATTTGGATTAACTAAAATATAAACGATAAGCGTTTAGCAACATAAAAATGACCGTTAGTATATTACTTTTTTTGCCAATAGTTGCCGCTGTTATAACTGCCCTGCTTAAAAACGGGATAGCTAAACATGCTGCATTATTTTTCTCTGTTGCCCAACTGGTAATAGCGCTTATATTTTTAAGCAAATTTGTTCCGGATGCATCAACCCAGTTTGTAATTGATGTGCCATGGATCAGCAGTTTTGGAATTTACTTCAGTGCCGGTATTGACGGGATCAGTATGATCCTGGTTTTGTTGACCACTGTGCTTGTACCATTAATTATTTTAACAACCTATCAGCATCAACATAAAAACGAAGGTGCCTTTTATGGTCTAATTCTGTTTATGCAGGCTGGTATGCTGGTTGTATTTACCGCCCTCGACGGATTTTTGTTTTACGTTGGATGGGAAGCGGCATTGATCCCGATCTACTTCATTTGTGCCCTTTGGGGAGGTGAAAACCGCATCCGTATTACCATTAAATTTTTCATCTACACCTTTGCCGGTTCGTTGTTCATGCTGGTAGGCATTATCTACCTGTACCTCCAATCTCCCGACAAAACTTTTGATATCCACAATTTCTATAAAATGACTTTGGATGTTAAACATCAGAGCTGGATCTTCTGGGCGTTTTTTCTGGCCTTTGCCATCAAGATGCCTTTGTTCCCTTTCCATACCTGGCAGCCTGATACTTATACCGAAGCTCCATCTGGCGGGACCATGATGTTATCAGGTATCATGCTTAAAATGGGTATTTACGGTGCTATCCGCTGGATGATCCCTAATGCCCCGCTTGGCTTTTATCATTTCCAGGCGTTGGCCATGATCCTTGGGGTTATAGGTGTAGTTTATGCTTCTATTATCGCCTTTAAACAAAAAGACGGAAAACGCCTGGTGGCCTATTCATCAATAGCACACGTTGGCCTGATTGCTGCGGGTATTTTTGCCTGGAATATTGCCGGTGTTCAGGGTGCCATGATTCAGATGCTTAACCACGGTATTAACGTTGTTGGTATGTTCTTTATCTGGGATATCATCAGCCGCAGGCTAAATACCCGTGAGATAGATCAGCTTGGCGGTATCGCGAAGGTAGCCCCTAAATTTGCAATAGGTTTCCTGATCATATTATTAGGTACAGTGGGATTACCGCTTACCAATGGTTTTATTGGCGAGTTCCTGTTGCTGAAAGGTGTATTTGATTTTAGCGTACAGCATTATGTAAACCTGGTACTGGCTGCAGTTGCAGGTCTTACCATCATTTTTGGTGCGGTTTACATGTTACGCCTTTATAAAAACGTAATGCAGGGTGAAACCAACCCGCTTACAGCTACTTTTGCTGATGTTAGCGGTACTGAAAAGTTAACGTTGTGTATCATTTGTGCCCTGGTTATTGTATTGGGCATTTATCCTCAGCCTATTCTGCATATATCTGAAGCTGCGGTAACGCAACTGGTAAATCAGATAGGTTCAAAGTTTACAATGTAGGTTTAAGATTTTAAAGAAAAGAATGAATACTATAATCATCATATCTGTTTTACCTATAGTGCTGCTGTATTTAGGGCTATATAAAGCGCAAAAGGCTTTGCTGCCCGTTACTGTTATAGGATTGCTGGCTGCCTTGGGTTTTGCAATTTGCCAATGGACTTCAAAAGATACAGCTGAGCCGCTTTATACCGGCATGCTGTTGTTCAATAATTTCTCGGTTGTATTTTCAAGCGTTACCATTATATCTACTATCCTGATCCTGTTGCTGTCAAAAGGTTACTTTGAGCGTATCAGCAGGCACACGGCGGAATATTATGCTATTATCCTGTTTTCACTGACAGGCATAATCGTAATGGTATCGTTTAATAACCTTGTGATGCTGTTTATCGGCATCGAGATCATGTCGGTGAGCTTATACATCCTGGCGGGTATTAAAAAGAGCGATTTCGCTTCAAATGAAGCAGCTTTGAAATACTTTTTGATGGGTGCTTTTTCAACCGGTTTCCTGCTGTTTGGTATGGCGCTGTTGTACGGATCGTCAGGTTCATTCAATATCGATACTATCAGGGAGTATGTAATTAACCATCCACATATCGATCCTATGTTTTATACAGGCATAGCCCTGATCATTGTAGGTTTATGTTTTAAAGTAGGTGCAGCCCCCTTTCATTTCTGGACACCGGATGTATACGAAGGTGCGCCTACGCTGATCACGGCTTTCATGTCTACAGTAGTTAAAACGGCGGGGTTTGCAGCTTTCCTGCGTTTATTTTCAGCCTGTTTCCAGCCATTGTCTGACTTCTGGACACCAATAATACTTGTAATCACTATTATTACCTTATTTATAGGCAATATCACCGCGTTGTATCAGCAAAGCTTTAAGAGGATGCTTGCATTTTCAAGTATCTCTCACGCCGGCTACCTGTTATTTGCAATCGTGTCATTAGGCGCTGCTTCAGGTAATTCGGTATTTGTATATGCGACAGCATACTCGATAGCTTCAATCATCGCGTTTGGCGGTTTAATATTAGTACAGCAACAAGGTGGAAGTGATAACTTTGAAAGTTTTAATGGTTTGGGTAAGAAGAACCCGTTCCTTGCCTTTGTATTAACTGTAGCCATGCTTTCATTGGCGGGGATTCCGCTTACTGCAGGCTTCATCGGTAAATTCTTCATGTTTTCGGGAGCGGTAGGCCGTTATCATATCGGTTTAGTTATTATAGCTGTGATTAACGCTATCATTAGTATCTTTTACTATTTCAGGGTCATCATCGCCATGTACTTCCGTACCGACGAACGCGCAGAGCTTGCTGTGCCGGTTTATTATAAAGTAGTATTCGCACTTTCAGCTCTCGCTACAATCCTTATTGGTGTTTATCCCGATCTTATAGCCCGTTTCATATAATCGGTATTGATAACTGCAAATTGATATAATATTTGTAGTTTTACAGATATAGTGAATGGAAAGTTTCTGGGAATACCTTCAAAATTTAACTGACGCACAATCCATAATAAGCAGGGGTGGTTTTTATCTCTTGCTTATTGTTGTTTTTGCTGAAACCGGTTTATTCTTTGGTTTCTTTCTGCCCGGCGATTACCTGCTGTTTATGGCTGGGTTATTGTGTGCCGCTGGTAAAGTTGATGTTTCTATAACTACGCTGGTATTGTCATTGATAGGCGCCGGAGTATTAGGCAATTTTACCGGGTATTGGTTTGGTTACCGAACGGGGCCGGTATTATTCAATAAAAACGACTCACTATTTTTTAAGCGGCGCTACGTAGTACTGGCCAGTGAGTTTTACAACAAACATGGGGGGATGGCGCTTATTTTAGGGAGATTTTTCCCTATTGTTAGAACATTTGCTCCTATATTTGCAGGTGTTGTTAAGGTTGATATTAAAAGATTTTCGGTTTATAACCTTATTGGCAGCGTGGCCTGGGTATGTGTATTTACGCTGGGCGGTTTTTTTTTAGGGCGAAGGTTCCCTCAACTGCAGGATTATCTGCAATACATTGTACTGGGATTGATAGTAATTACAACAATTCCGCTGGTTATTGCTTATGTTAAAAAGAAACTTCGTGAAAAAAACGAAAAAATAGATTAGTTAATAATTTTATATACTATATAATAAAGATAAATGAGTACTCTGCATCCATGGCACCAGGTTTCACCAGGTGATAATATCCCTGAAATAGTAAACGCTATTATTGAAATTCCAAAAGGATCAAAAGCGAAATATGAAATTGATAAAGAATCAGGCTTGCTGAAGCTCGATCGTGTGTTATTTTCATCTGTAATGTACCCGGCTAACTACGGCTTTATCCCTCAAACCTATTGCGATGATAAAGATCCTTTGGATATCCTTGTACTTTGCTCAATTGATGTTTTCCCAATGTCTATCATTGAGGCTAAGGTAGTAGGTGTAATGCACATGGTTGATAACGGAGAGCAGGATGATAAGATCATTGCAGTGGCTAAAAATGACATGTCGGTAAATTATATTAACGACTTAAACGAATTGCCTCCACATGCCATGACCGAAATTGTTCGCTTTTTTAAAGACTACAAAAAATTAGAAGGCAAAAACGTAACCATCGAACATTTGTTAGGTGTGCGTTACGCACATAAAGTGATAAACGAGAGTTTGGAGCTGTACAAGTCTACGTTCCCTGTGTATCAATCTTAAATAAATGGACCCCGCACATTACGAGATTAGTTTATTTTACATTTTCGCTACCATATTTTTGGTTTTACTCAATGGCTTTTTCGTAGCTGCGGAGTTTGCCATGGTAAGGGTTCGGGGTTCGCAAATTGAAATTAGGGCTAAAGGCGGCAGCGGCGTAGCCAAAGTTGCCAGGGGCATACTGCATAATTTGGATGGTTACCTGGCTGCTACACAGCTGGGTATTACCATTGCTTCACTGGCCCTTGGTGTTGTGGGCGAGGAGGTTGCGACCAACCTTGTGATCCGCGCTTTCCTGAGCGTAGGCATAACTCTTTCTCCCGGTTATATTACGGCCAGTCATATCCTGGCTTTCAGCTTTATTACCATCATGCACATAGTTTTTGGTGAGCTTGCGCCTAAATCGTTAGCTATCCAGAAATCGGTACGTACAGTGATGGCTGTTTCATTGCCGCTCAGGTTCTTCTTTGTGGTTTTTAGGCCATTTATTTGGGTGCTTAATAATTTCGCAAATTTCATCCTGAAATTGTTGGGTATAAGCACCGTTGAAGGCAGTGAAACCCATCATAGTTCGGAAGAACTGCAATACCTGTTGGAGCAAGGTAAAGAGACTGGTGCACTTGATTCAAATGAGCACGAACTTATCCAGAACGTGTTTGATTTTAACGAGCGGGTGGTAAAAAACATCATGGTACCACGTACCAAAATTTCGGGAGTAGATATTGCTTCAACCAAAGAAGAGCTGCTGGATATGATCATCAACGAAGGTTATTCGCGGATGCCGGTTTATGACGATGTGATAGATAAGATCATAGGTATAGTACACGCAAAGGATATTTTGCCACTACTGGCCCGGAACGAGGAGATTGTACTGAAAGATATTATCCGCAAACCATATTTCATACCGGAAACCAAAAAGATCAACGATCTGATGGCCGAATTGCAGCAAAAGCGTATCCAGATAGCTATTGTACTTGACGAGTTTGGCGGCACTGCCGGTATGGTTACGCTGGAGGATATTGTAGAAGAATTGGTTGGCGAAATCCAGGATGAGTATGATGAAGAAAAGCCGATTGTCGAAAAAGTAAATGAGCGGGAGTTTATAGTTAATGCGCTTGCATCTATTTACGATGTGAACGAGCATTTACCACATGATTTACCTGAAGATGGCGACTTTGATACCGTATCGGGCTGGCTTGGAGATATCTTCGGAAAGATCCCCGATGTAGGCGAGCAGAAAGAATCGAACGGGTACAATATCACTGTACTGAAAAAATCCGACCAGAATATTGAATCAGTTAAACTCGAATTACTGATAAATGAAGAAGATGCAGTAGATTTACATTAATCTGCTTTTCCAAAATGCAACTTTTTTATACGCCTGATATTAACGCCTCGCATCCCCAATACTTTCTAAGCGAAGAGGAAAGCAAACATGCTATACGTGTGCTGCGCCTTGAAGCAGGCAACGAGGTACAATTGATTGACGGCAGGGGCGGTTTATACACAGCCCTGATCCATGACGCGCACCCCAAGCGTACCATTCTTAAAATTACATCCGTATCTACCGAATTTGAAAAACGCAACCATTACCTGCACCTCGCGGTAGCTCCGACCAAAAATATCGAACGCCTGGAGTGGTTTTTAGAGAAAGCTACAGAAATAGGTATTGATGAGGTGTCATTAATTATCACCCAGCGGTCGGAACGTAAGGAAGCCAAAACAGAGCGTTTAAATAAAATTATTACGGCGGCTATCAAGCAATCCCTTAAGGCTTATCACCCCATATTAAATGAGCCGGTAACGCTAAATCAGCTACTTGATAAACCTTTTGAGGGGCAAAAGTTTATTGCCCATTGCGAACCCGGAGAGAAGTTCAATCTGAAAGACGAAATAACCCCGCAAGGCCGTTATTTAATATTGATAGGACCGGAAGGGGATTTTGCTCCGGCTGAGATTGATAAGGCTTTGCACAACGGGTTTAAACCAATATCTTTAGGTACAAGTCGCCTGCGTACGGAAACCGCCGCATTAGAGGCTTGTTTTGAGATAAATTTTTTAAATAGGGTATGAAAAAGGTAGCAGCATTGGTTATTTTATTTGCGGTTATAGCTATGAGCAGCTTTAATGCCCCCGCCTATAAAATTGCACGCCTTAAATACAGCGGTGGCGGCGATTGGTATGGCGACCGCACGGCTTTACCTAACCTGATCAAATTCTGTAATGAAAACCTCAAAACCAATTTTGATGATGACGATGAGGTAGTAGAGGCGGGCAGTGCTTCTTTATTTAACTATCCGTTCACTTTTATGACAGGGCATGGTAACGTGATCTTTTCCGATCAGGAAGCCCGTAACCTGCGTAAATACCTCACCGGCGGCGGCTTTTTGCATATTGACGATAACTATGGGCTCGATCAATATATCCGCCCGCAAATGAAGAAGGTGTTTCCCGAGCTCGATTTTGTTGAATTGCCTGTTAACCACCCCATTTACCATCAAAAATATGACTTCCCGAACGGCTTGCCCAAAATTCATGAACATGACGGTAAGCGCGCTCAGGGTTTTGGTTTGATATACAAGGGCAGACTGGTTTGCTTTTATACCTATGAGTGCGATTTAGGCAATGGCTGGGAGGATTATGGCACCTATGCCGGCGATACCCAGGAAGCCCGCCAAAAAGCTCTTAAAATGGGCGCAAATTTAATTCAGTATATTTTTACTCAATAGGAGCTGCTCTTATCCGCAGCTTTCAATCCCTTTTAACACTATCGGGGATCGAATTTACTTATTGCTGCATTGTAAGTGAAATTATATATAAAGCAATTGAATAATTATAAGCTATAAGCTTTTTGCATTTTGCTTTCAGCTTTTATATAATATGTTTAGCTTTATACCAATCCCCTAAACAAATAATATATAAACCGCTTATCCTCAATCCAAATCCTATGTATAAATTGAGTATTAATGACCGTTACAGTATTGAAGCTGAAAGAACCGTTGCGACAGGCCTACTTATTAACGGGGTTAAAAGTAAAGCCGATATTAAACAATTAAGGCCCGGAATCTATCATGTCATTGAAAACAACCGCTCATACAATGTCGAGATAGTTAGTTTTAACGGTAACGAGAAAACTGCTGAAATAAAGGTTAATAACCATATTTATCATATTACCGCTAAAGATCAGTTTGATATATTACTTGATAAGCTTGGGTTTAGTGATTTAAACAGTGCCAGGATTAGTGAAATAAAAGCCCCCATGCCGGGTTTGGTGTTGAAAGTGTTTGTAAATAAAGGAGATATCATAAAAAAAGGTGATAATCTCTTTGTGCTTGAAGCCATGAAAATGGAAAATATTATCAAATCGCCGGCTGATGTTGTTGTTGAAAAGATATTAATAAAATCAGGAGATAAAGTTGAAAAAGGGCAGATCTTAATGTCGTTTTAACTGAGTGTTATAGCTTAAATATGCGATAATAACATTTTTGTAACGAACTGAACGTAATTTTAAGGCTTTTGTTGTTTCTGCACATTTTTTTTACGAACTTACTTTCTTAATTAACAATATTAACTTTTATGAAGAAACATCTACTAACAGTCATGTTACTGTTTTCTTGTATGGCTATGGTTTTTGCTCAAAACCGGGTTATTACAGGTAAAGTAACAGACCAGAAAGACGGCTCGCCCTTACCGGGAGTAAGCGTAACCGTAAAAGGCGTAACCGGGTTGGGCACCCAAACCGATATCAACGGTAGTTACAAGCTCAGTGTTCCAGCCACTGCAAAAGTTTTAACTTTTAGATTTTTGGGATATAAGCAAGCTGAACTTGCTGTTGCCGGTTCGGTACTTAACGTGCAATTAGAGAGCGATTCTAAGCAACTTACAGAAGTAGTTGTAGTTGGTTACGGAACCCAACAGCGTCAGGCTATTACAGGGTCCATAGCAACAGTTGGTTCGAAAGAAATACAGAACACGCCGGTTACAACACTTGAGCAGGCCATTCAGGGTAAGGCGGCAGGTGTAAACATTCAGGCCAACAATGGTAAACTGGGGCAGGGGATTAAAATCAGTATTCGTGGTAATGCTTCCATAACTGCAGGCAATCAACCATTAATTGTTGTTGATGGTATTGTTATAACAAGCAGCGATTTATCATCTACTTCGGCTTCTACCGATCCGTTGGCCGACATTAACTTTAATGACGTTGAATCAGTTCAAATATTAAAAGATGCTTCTGCATCTGCCATATATGGTGCGAGGGCATCTAATGGTGTTTTGCTTATTACAACTAAAAAAGGTAAAGCCGGCGATGCAAAAGTAAATTTAACAGCGCAATGGGGTACAAGCAATCCTTCCCGTCACAGGAAGTTCCTTAATACAACGCAGTGGCTTGCATTATTTGAACGTGCGGCGCAAGGGGCAGGTAAGCAAGATTTCTTAAATCAGGATCCGGAGAACCCAACTTATGCTACTGTTGAGGACGCAATTGCAGATGAAAAATCATTTGTTGAAAGCAGGTTTACCAGGTACTCAGCCGGCAGCACAGATTGGACAAAAAACAATACAGATTGGGAAAAGCAAGCTTTTCAGCATGCACCTCAACAACAATATGATTTAAATATTTCGGGAGGAACGGAAAAAACTACCTATTATATAGGAGGCCAATATCTTGATCAAACAGGTATCCTTAAAGGGAATAATTTCACACGTGCTTCGGGCAGATTAAATTTGACAACCAAGTTATACAAAAACCTTGATGTGGGTATGAACTTTAATTTTACTCACTCATTAAATAAGCGGGTTGATAATGATAATTCCTTTGGTACACCTTTGCAAATAGTAGCGTTGTCGCCGGTTACACCCGTAATTGATCCCCGCAGCGGCTTGTTGAGCGGTACTCCTCCCGGAGCTTCGAGCAATTATCCGCTGTATTACAACCCATTAATTAATGTTGATAATGCGTATTACCATACAAACGTTTACAGAACATTAGGAAATATTTACGGAAACCTGCAAATAGCAAAGGGTTTAAACTTCAGATCGGAGTTTGGTATTGATCAAACAAATCAAAATGAAGACAGCTATTCAGGTGTTGCAACTTTCAGAAATACAAGCCAGGCTAACGGGTCCGGAGAAAACACCAACACCAATATTGTACATTATACTATAAATAACTATTTCTCATATAAAACTTTATTTGGGACCGATAATAGTTTGGACGCTACCTTGGGTACAAGTTATGAATATAACCACTTTATGGGTAATGATATTCAGGGAAACCAGTTTCCTTCAGATGCTTACAAACAAATAGTATCTGCTGCAATTAAATCAGGAGGATATTCATCTCAGTCTGAATATAGCTTCGTTTCATATTTTGCCAGGGCAAACTACGCGTATAAGAGTAAATACCTTTTATCGGCCAGCGCACGTACCGATGCATCATCAAGGTTTAGCAAAAATAACAGGTACGGCTTTTATCCTGCTGCTTCTGCCGGTTGGGTAATAAGCCAGGAAGACTTTTTGAAGGATTCAAAATCACTGAGCAACTTGAAACTTAAATTAAGCTATGGTTTAACCGGTAACGCTGAAATTCCAAACTACGCTGCTTTAGGTTTGTTTTCAGGTGACGCTGGATACAATGGCGTGCCCGGTCAGCGTTTTTATCAACTGGCAAATCCTAATTTAAAATGGGAAACAACAGCACAGATAGATGCGGGTTTAGAGTTAGGTTTTTTTAATAACAGGTTAACGGCAACTTTTGACTATTACCGCAAAAACACCAGGGATTTGTTACTTGATGTAAATGTGCCGCAAACACTGGGCATAGCCACCCAAACGCAAAATATCGGCAAGTTATATAACCAGGGATATGAAATAACTGTATCCTCAGATAATTTTGTGGGTAAGTTTAAATGGTCTACCGCGTTTAATATTGCATACAATAAAAATGTTGTTACCCATGTAAATGGTTTAATTATTGGATCTAATGATTTAAATAGGGTTGTCGAAGGCCAGCCAATTGGGGTGTTTTACGGACCGGAATACGCCGGCGTTGATCCGGCAAATGGTGATGCATTGTACTGGACAAATACACATGATGCAAACGGTAAGATTATTGACCGTACAAAAACGAATGATTACAATAAAGCAGAAAGAGTTGTTTTAGGTAACCCAACTCCAAAGGTTACTGGTGGCATAACCAACACATTTTCATATGCAGGCTTTGATCTTGCCGTCACTTTTCAGGGGGCATTTGGTAACAAAATTTATAACAGTGGCGGGCAGTATATGAGCGACAATGGAAGCAATGGGTTTGATAACCAAACACTTGATCAATTAGCTTATTGGAATAAACCTGGCGATATTACGAATATTCCTGAGCCCCGCTTGTTTTATGCTAATGGTGCAAGTCCGTCAAGCCGTTACCTATCAGGAGGCTCATATGTTCGGTGCAAAACTGTAGCTTTTGGTTACAATATCCCTAAAGATATTCTGTCGAAAATCAAAATTGACAGGGCCCGTGTTTTTGTCAACGCTTACAATCTATTCCTGATAACTAAATATAAAGGTTGGGATCCGGAAGTTAATTCAGATTACCAGGCAAGTAATATTAACCTGGGGGTTGATTTTTACTCCGCACCCCAGCCCCGTACAATTACTTTTGGTGTGAACATAGGATTGTAATACTTAATAACTACAGAGATGAAAAAAATTAGATCATATATAAAGATAATAACAGCTTTTGGCATCGTTATTACATTAGGGGCTTGTAAAAAACAATTGGATCTTAAACCATTTAACTATACAGATGCTGCAGATGCTATAAAAACTGAAAAAGATGTACAAAGTACCCTGGTTGGAACCTATAACCGTGCAGGACTCGCTTATGTATACGGCGGGGATGTATTTTTAATGCCCGATTTAATGGCGAGTCAAACTGTGATTGATTGGGCCGGCACTTTTCAGGACCTTACACAAATGGTAAGCCAGAAAATTACAATAAGTAACCAGTATGTCAACAATTTTTGGCTTGATGCATACAGGATAAATAACCAAGCCAATAACGTGCTGGCGAATATAGATAAAGTAAGCAACGCAAATAAAAATTCAGTAGAGGGGCAGGCTAAGTTTTTGCGCGGTTTAATTTACTTTGATTTGGCCCGCTTATTTGGTAAAGCCTGGAATGATGGCGATCCTAATACTAATCTTGCTGTTCCAATTGTACTTAAGCCTACAACTATAATTGGCTCCGATTCATATCCTGCCAGAGCAACAGTTGCAGCGGTTTATGCACAGGCTATTTCCGACCTGACTGATGCCGAAGCTAAAGCAACTAAAACTGTAAACTCATCTTATTTTTATGCCAGCAGTTATTCTGCATCAGCTATACTTGCCCGTATTTATTTACAGCAAGGGCAATATGCCAAAGCAGCACAGGAAGCTACCAAGGTAATAAGCAGCGGTGCTTACAGCTTAGTTGATAGTTATGCAGCAGAATTTCATTTGCCAAACCAAAATCCAACCCATTTTGATAATACTACAGAAGATGTTTTTGCAATACAGGTTACTGCTCAACAGGGAGTTAATGATTTAAATACTTTTTATGGTTCTGCCGATTATGGTGGCCGGGGTGACATTTCTTTAAAGAGTAGTTTTCTTAACGACTTTGAGGAGGGTGATGATCGTTTGGCCGTTTATAATGAGGATTCGGATGGGTCGCTTCGGGTTGACAAATTTGATAACTTATACGGAAATGTAATAGTTATCCGTTTGGCAGAACTTTACCTTATTCGTGCTGAAGCGAATTTCAGGTTAGGAACATCTACAGGAGCTACACCAGTTGCCGATATTAACGCAATAAGAACCAGGGCTAAATTGGCCCCCCTTGCAACTGTTAACCTGGCTCAGATATTAAAGGAAAGGCGTTTGGAACTTGCTTTTGAAGGAGGGTTCTTTTTACATGACGCTAAGCGTCTTCAGCAGAATGTTGGGGCTTTGAAGTTTAATGACGATGCATTAGTGTTCCCAATTCCGCAAACAGAGATGAATGCTAACAAGAATCTCGTGCAAAATCACGGCTACTGATAGTCAAAAGAAATTTTATAGCCAAGGTAAAATCCCGGATAACATATTGTTTTCCGGGATTTTTTTATCGATTTTATTTTGACATCTGTAGTTGTTAATTACTGCCTAAATGTGATTAACTTGTTATAGTTATACTAATCAACTAAAGCACAAGAAAACCTAAAACACCATGAAAGATGAGCAAATCCTTACAGCCCTGAATGCCCACTGGCAAGCATCGGCCGCTGGCGATATCAACACAGAGCATGATATTTACGATGATGATGTGATCTGTGATTATCCCCAGTCGGGTGAGCGAATTTTTGGGCGAATTAATTTACAGGCCTTGCGCGGGCATCATCCCGGTAAACCATCAGGTTTCCGTGTCAGGAGGATTCTGGGAAAAGGTGATACCTGGATCACGGAGTATATGATCAACTATCAGGAAAAGCCGGTCTACACGGTAAGCATTATGGAGTTTCGTGAGGACAAGGTAATACATGAAACACAGTACTTTGCCGATCCCTTCGAAGCCCCCGCCTGGCGAAGCCAATGGGTTGAGCCGATTGATGGATAGATAAAACTTTAAAACAAATAAGGCCTCTCATTACTGAAAGGCCTTATTTCAAATATCTGCTATAAAAATTATCTTGTTTTAAACGGTTTAGCTTTTTTAACCGGGTAATGTGGTTTGCCATTAGGGTTAATTTCAGGAGCACCAACTAAGGTCATTGCACAGCGGAAACCAACCTCGGCACTAGCCTCGTCCTGATCCATAAAACGACGGGTAGCAGGGTTTAGCCAAAACGCCATATCGTTCCATGATCCACCTTTGTATACTTTAGAATGGTCATTAACCAGCGTGGTTGTGCCGTAAAGAGCTTTATTAACTTCGTCTTTTTCGCCTCTCGCATCCGGGTTGTAAGCTTTACCCGAGTTTTTAGGCAGCAATGAATCAACCGGCAATGACCCTGTTTGAGGAGTTGCAAGCGGCGCGTTTGGATTGGCGCTTTGCGCGACTGTATTTTGTTGCTGTAAAGCTAAAAGTTCGCTGTATTTTAGTTTCTTATTGGCATGTGCGGGATCTTTGATTGGCTTGCCGTATTTATCTTTTGCATAAAGTCCTTTGCTTGGATCTGCAAGGCGTTTGTTTGAAAACTCATTACCGCGGAAAGGGTTAAAATCTTCAAACTCCTCAAATGATGTTTGGCGGTAGGTATCAGCAACCCATTCGTTAACATTACCCGCCATGTTATATAAGCCAAAATCATTAGGTGCATATGAACGTACGGGGGCGGTAATGTCTGCCTTATCGTTCAGGTAACCGCCAACACCGGCGTTATCACCGTTGCCGCGTTTAAAGTTTGCCATGATCAGGCCGCGTGTTTTCTTTTTTGCCGAACGTACACCCATACCGTTCCATGTATATATTTTGCCATCATCGATGTTTTCAAACTGGGTGTTTCCTGCAAGCGCCAATGCTGCATATTCCCATTCGGCTTCTGATGGTAAGCGATACGCTTGCTTAAGGATCCCGTCTTCCATACGTACAGGCCTAACGGCTTTGCCGCCCTTCCCTGTACCTGCCTGGGCATTAGGGCTCAGGTTAGGCATCATTTTTTTACCATCAATGCCTGCCCCGGTCATCTGGCCGTTCAGGTAAATATCAGTATTAAAAGGCTGTCCGTTTGCTGCAATGCCGGCGTCACCGCCACCGCCTTTTTTGCCCATATCTTTCCACGCTACCATTTTTCCGGTTTCGCGTAAAATGTTTTCGTTGGTACGGTCGGTGCGCCATGAGCAATAATCCTGTGCCTGGTCCCAGGTTACGCCTACAACAGGATAATCCTGAAAAGCAGGGTGACGCAGGTAGTTATCTACATATGGCTCATTATAAGATAAGGGATGACGCCAAACCAATGTATCCGGCACCGCATTGTAATATAACTCACGATCCTGCGGGAAAGTAATGTTTATCCAATGCAGGTAATCAAGCCAATCCTGATTCGATACTTCGGTTTCGTCCATGTAAAAAGAGGGTACGGTAACCCTGCGGCGTACATTATTGTAATCGTAAGTTATGTCCTGGTCGGCGCTGCCTCCCATAACAAAAGTACCACCCTCAATAGGCACCAATCCGGGTCCTGGAGATGGATGGCTTTGCCTGAAACGCTCATAGCCGCCGTTGTTTTTATCGTTATAAGTTATACCCGTTTTTTGCGATTGCTCACGTTTACTGCAGCTACTCATCACGGCACCTAAAGCCAACAATCCCAGAGCAGTTTTAGTAAAAAGTATTTTCATATTTTTACAGTTATATTAAGTGGTAAATTTATAAAAAAATGGATACAGTGCTTATGCTAATGAACCATTATTTAGAAATAAATACTACAATTATCAGGGGTTTTAACGAAAAATTAATGAAATTAGTTGCGTTGATTTAAATTTTTGATTTAACTTTCAGCAAAAGTGCGGACTTGAAAATGTGAAGCAAGTCATGGTCCTATGTTTATAAAATACAAATTGTTAAAACCTAACTCCTACAAATGAAGTTTTTTACATTTCGAGGCCTTGCTATTATTACCCCATTTTTATTGCCACTTGCTGCAACTGCGCAAACAAATCCTAACGGAAGTAATATCAATGCAATTCCCACCGAGGTCCCTTTTTTAAATATTTCACCCGATTCGCGTTCGGGAGCTATGGGGGATGCGGGCGTGGCTTTGTCGCCGGATGTAAATGCGAATTTTTGGAATCCGTCAAAGCTTGCATTTTTAGAAAGTAATGATGCGTTGTCTGTATCATACAGCCCCTGGTTAAGGCACCTTGTTCCTGATATAAGCTTATCATACCTGAGCTATGCCCATAAAATTGATGAGCGGAATACAATAGGCGCTTCGCTCCGCTATTTTAATTATGGTTCTATCCCACTTGCCGATGAAAATGCCAACGATCAGGGTAATTACACGCCAAACGAGTATTCATTAGATGTTTCATTTGCCCGTAAGTTTGGCGATAACTTTTCATTAGGCCTTACCGCGCGGTATATTCATTCAAATATATCAAGTATCGCGTTTGCTACCAGCTCAAGCCAGACAGCCAGAGCAGGCAATGCTTTTGCGGCAGATGTTTCATTGTACTATACAGCGCCCTATGGCGATGGTAACCTTTTTGCCTTTGGTACACATATATCCAATATTGGTACAAAAATCAGCTACAGCGATGTGGGCAACAAGTATTTTTTGCCGGCCAATTTGAAATTAGGGGTGGCTAACACCTGGCAGTTAGATGATGTTAATGAGTTTACAGCAACCTTTGACATCAACAAACTGATGGTACCAACCCCGCCCCTCCGCGACAAAGATGGTAAGATCATTAAAGGTAAGGATGATAATGTATCGGTGCCGGCGGGTCTTTTTCAGTCGTTTGGCGATGCACCGGGTGGTTTCAGTGAAGAGTTGAAAGAGATCAGCTTTTCGCCGGGTGTTGAATATTGGTATAACAAACAGTTTGCTGTACGGGCAGGCTATTTTTATGAAAACCCCAACAAAGGCGACAGGCATTATGTTACCATGGGTATTGGGTTTAAGTACAGTGTTTTTGATTTTGATTTTTCGTACCTGGCAGCCAGCCAGCAAAATAGTGCCCTGGCCAATACTTTGCGCTTCACCTTGTCGGCAAATTTTGGCGGTACAACAAATGCTTCTAAAAGATAATGGGTAAAATTAAGGTAGGTTTTGGGTTTGATGTACACCAGTTAAAAGAAAATCACCCCTTCGTTTTGGGCGGAGTTAAACTTGAGCACCATGCCGGTGCTTATGGCCATTCAGATGCCGATGTATTGTTACACGCAATTTGTGATGCCCTGCTGGGGGCGGCAAACCTGCGCGATATAGGCTTTCACTTTTCAAATAAGGATGACAGATGGAAAGGTATCAGCAGCCTGGTCCTTTTGCAGCATGTAGTTGCCCTGATCAAAGAAAAGGGTTTCACAATCGGCAATATTGATGCTATGGTATGCCTTGAGGCTCCGAAGATCAACCCGCATATCCCGGCAATGAAAACCTACATAGCCGAAGCTGCGGCTATTAGCGAAGAAGATATTTCCATTAAAGCTACTACCAACGAGCAAATGGGTTTTATCGGTAGGGAGGAGGGCGTTGTGGCTTATGCGGTTTGTTTGATTGAAAGGGAGTAAGGAAGCAATCTGTAGTTACAAACTAAGGGCATAGTCGTCCGAAGTCTCCGACTTCGGACAGCGGAATTGAAAAGAAAATGCTATTCGAAGTCTCTGACGTCGAATCTGTTGTAGTTTGTAACTACAGGCTCTTTTAATTCTAACTATAATGTTTATACAACAAATACACAATTGCCGCAACTATCGCCACGCCAATTATCATATATATCGGCTGCGCTTTTTTGCTTCCCGAACCATCAACTTTCACATTACCCGTACGCTTAAGCACTCCCCATCCGCTCAATTCGCCTTTCAATGCTTTTCGTAGCGATTTAAACAGCACGTAATACATTAACTGCCGCCACATAAAACGCTGCGGAATGATATAGATGAGTTTCTTGTAGTCTTCCTTTTCCATCCGGAAAGCGATGATACCTACTATAAAATCAACCACCACAAATGCTACGTAATAAAGCAGCATCTTTTCGGGTTTTTCACCGAACAGGGCGAATAGCATCATCAAATCTGCCAGAGGGGAAAACAGCGGCAATATGATCTGGAAGATAAGGATGTTTGGCATCCCCACCATCCCGAAGAACTTGTACTTTTTGTTAAACAGCGCGTCGCGGTTTTTCCAGAAACTTTGCATCACACCAAAACTCCAACGAAAACGCTGTTTAAGCAACATGTTTATCGTCTCCGGCGCTTCGGTATAAGCAATGGCTTCGGCGCAGTTACGCACTACGTAGCCTTGTTTCAGGATACGCATGGTAAGATCACAATCCTCGGCAAGAGTATCATAGGTAAACCCGCCTGCACGGAAAATAGCCGATTTACGGAACGCACCAATAGCCCCCGGTACAACCGTAATACTATTGATGAGATCAAACGCGCGGCGGTCCATATTTTGCGCAGTAATATACTCTATCGACTGCCAGCGGGTGATGATATTGGTTTCGTTGCCAACTTTAACCGTTCCGGCCACAGCACCTATTTCCTCATCGGTAAAGTAGGTCATGAGCTGATAAACAGCATCAGTTTTGAGTTGGGTATCAGCATCAATACAAACCACAAAATCATTTTGGGCATGGGTGATACCAAAGTTTAATGCTGATGCCTTACCTCCGTTTGGTTTGGTTAGGATCTTGATGAGCGGATTACCTTTATAGGCGGATTCTACAACCTCAAATGTTTTATCTTTTGATCCGTCATCAACAAAAATGATCTCGAACGATGGATAATCGGTTTTAAGCAAGCTTTGTATTGTTGCTACTGCGTTAACTTCCTCGTTGTAAGCAGGAACAATGATGCTCACCGCAGGCATCACATCGGCATCGCGATCAAGCTTTTTGGATTTTTTATCCACGCTTCGCTGCCTTACAGCCAAAATGCCAATAAGCACAATGCGGCCAATAGCCAGGAATATAGCCGACAGGAATATATAGATCAGCGCCCAGTTTATATAGTAATAACCATGAATAAAAACATCATAGGCGGGCCCGAAAATGCCTGTGCTTGGATCCGGTTTAATCGGCGGCATCAGATCATCCTTAGTTTTGCCCAGCACATCGGCAATAGTGGTAAACTGGTATCCTTGCGATTTAAAGTAATGAATGATTGCAGGAAGGGCTTTAACGGTCTCTTCACGGGTATCACCTCCTGCATCATGCAGTAATATCATCGATCCGTTATCTTTTTGCCTTATGGTGCGGGCAATAATACTATCGGCAGTTACGCCGGGCTGCCAATCCCAGGGATCGATAGATTCGCCGATGGTGATATAACTTTGACGGCGGCTTTCTGCAACCGGAATAACCTCGGCAAGGGTTTGCGGCTCGGCATCGGCATTAAATGGCGGGCGGAACAGGATAGTGCTTCGGCCGGTTACCGATTCAATAAGTTTACGCGTGGAGTTAAGCTCCAGGATCACCCTTTTTAAGCTGATGGTTGAAATATCGGGGTGGAAAAACGTGTGATTGCCTATTTCATAGCCTTCTTCGTATTCGCGCCGCAGCAACTGTATGTTTTTTTCGGCCATGGAACCCACAACAAAGAATGCTGCCGGTACCTTTTCGGCTTTAAGGATATCTAAAATACGTGGGGTAAAATCGGGGTCGGGGCCATCATCAAAAGTTAAAACTACTTTCTTAGGAGCATAACCATACCTGCGGATCACATATTTAGTGGGAAGTTTTATATAATGCTGATCGAGAATGGTAAATGTAGATGTATCCATTTTTACATCAATTACCCCGGTGGTAGGCGTGGTAATGAGATCAAGCACCTCGCCATCACCATCGTAGTCAACATTTACACGGTTGTTTAAACCTACAGATGTAAGTTTCCGCATATCCACACCTGTCTTTTTCAATGAGTCTATCGACAGGTTTTTCTGGAAAAATGTCCACAAACGCGGATCTTCGGCACCTAAACGCCATAAAGCCACGCCGCCGGTGGCCCAGTCGTCGGCCATGCGGATTACATTAAAGTTTGTTGCCGCGTCTGTAAAGTATATGGAATGGTCAAGACTGTCCTTGTCCATATAAGTGAAGTGTAAATTTGCCGAATTTGGATCAAAGGTGATCTTGCTTTTTTGCTCTTCGGCGGTACTGATAGCCTGCTGATAACCTATAGTTTTACCTACACTGCCTTCGGGCCAGTCATAGGCGCCGCCTGCGAATGTTAAAATTATTTTTTCTGACGGAACTTTCGAACATACATCATCGAGGATTTGCTCAACCCAGCGCTGATTTGAAAGATCGCCGGCATTAGTTGCTTCATAATGTTCATCAATAGCCATGATGAATAGGAAATCGTTTACATGCTGGAGCTTTGTGATATCAAAGCTTTCATCCTCCGGCACTACGTTTTGAGTAACCAGGAAACCTTTGGCATGCAAGGTTGCATAGAGCTCATTTTGAAAAGCTATGTAATTTTTACTGTTGCGGTCCCTCACTTCATCAAAATCAACATTGACTCCCTTCAACTTGTTTTTGGTGAGCGAGTTAGCTATGCTGTTAATAAAATTACTACGAAGTGTTTTATTGTTAACAATACGGTCTACATCTTTAGTATCATAGCCGCCGTGTGTGTTGTTGTAGTTTACGTAGTTTGACAGTGATACAATAATCGGCTTGTTGTATTTTTTATTGAGGTTCATCAGCCCGGTATCGAGCTTGGTTACAACGGTATCAGTTTTAGGTAATATAGAAAAGCCTTCGCTCACTACCATATCCAGGTGGCCAATATTCACCACCAGCGAGTTATAAGCCTGGGGTTCCCACGCACGATAAAAAGCGGCGTTTATACGGTCTTTATTGTTAGGTTGTTTAAGCTGGTGTAATTTTTTTGCCCTCTCAAGTGCTTCTATTTCAGATTTTTGAATTTTGAACGATTTGAACTTCGTTGACTTTTTTAATTGCTCGAGTTCCTCCCTGGTCATTTTTTTGGGAGCAGGGTTAAGGTTGGGAAGCTCGGGGTAATAGGTTGAGCGGATAGTAACAATAACGGCTATTATACCAATAATCAATGCAGCCAGTAGTACACGGCTCAACCATTTAAAACGGTTCCACCTACCGGGATTATCAGCCTGAAAAACTTGCTTGCTTGATGACATTAAGAAAAATTACTTTATTAAAAGTATGGGTTACTTATGAAGATTGTATGAAATAAGAATTGGGCATTATTTGGTGGTTTTTCCGGGTTCGATACCTGAAAAATCAACACCGCATTTGCAATTGCCACCGCAGCTTTTTTTAGTAGTAAGCGCCCTGTACATCATACGGCCAATGTAAAAAACAGCGCCTGCAAAAAGTATCGCGATAATGATGATCTGCATATTCATAAAGACAAAATTAAGCATTATTTAATATATACGTACAGACAGGGTAATTAGTACAAAGTTTAACGGGGCATAAAAGCAACCGTGCCGCCAACCCAGTTGTAATCTTTATTATAACGTACGCCTATCATTTTTCCACGGCTTAACCGCGCAAGGTTTATGGCAAGTGTGGGTTTTTTATCCCCATCGGGCCAGAGATAAAGCAACCTGATCTCGGCCTTTACGCCGCCTTCCGGCGATTGTACAACAGGTTCGTAATTTACCTTTTCCTGTAAAATCCAGTTTTCAGGATCTGTAATAGTTGTTATGTCTTCCTTACTAATATCGATAATTACACCCTGACCCGCAAAGGAGAACAACGGTTTAAGCACATAGTTTTCCAAATTGGCAGGGATTTGTTCTAACTGGTGCAAAAACTGAGTTTTGGGAATGTAATTGCCTGTTAAAAAAGGCATGGTGAATTTACTGACCCGATAAAACCAGTTGGGATGAGTGATCCATTCAACCTCAAGGGGCTGCCTGATATCGGCCACTTTGGTAAAGATCTCCGGATCGCCCGCTATCTCATCAAATATTAAACGATTATAAATGCGTTTAATTTGTTTCTTTTGGTCGCCCACCATGTAGTAAAGCTTTTTGCCATCCTGGATCAGGTCGGACAATGACACAACCGGCGTGCCGATGTACTTTTGGGTAAGGTAAAAATCAACCGATGTTTTTTGCTCAGGGGCGTTTACATCCATTAGCACAACTTCATCAGGATGGTAAGTACCTACGATTGTCTTTTTGAGCAGATCGAGATAGTTTTCCCTGTCCAACCCTCCGAAAAAGATAGTTTCGTCGGCAGGGATATCATAAATTTCCCGGTAGGTATTGCCCAAATGTACCTGGAAGCCATAAAGTGAAGGAAAGCCCTGTAATTCGATGAGTTTGGGTACGATATTGCCCTGCTCATCCTTACAGATGCCAAAATCCAGGGCGATAAAATGCGGGTGATCATTTTCATTGGCCACCCGCCAAAAATCAGGAATAGCCCGTTCGGTCAGTTCTTTGAAATTGGGCTTGAGGATAGTATCAACAATATCATTACCGGCGGCGATGAGCTTATTACGAAAATCGGCAGTCAAAAACACCGGTGTTTCCGCAACACGGAACGGAACAGGTTTACGTAGCCCTTCATTAAGAAGATTCAGAAATTGACTGTACTTTTCCTCGCTGAATGTGTTGTTAAATGTTTTTCTGGCTGATGGATTCATCGATAATTATTTTTAAATCAAAGTCATATTGAGTTTTAAATCCGTGACCTCTAAAGCTGAAATGACATCTCCACGCCGTCATGCTGAACTTGTTTCAGCACCCCACAAGAAAGGTAGGCGATTTGCTTAGCATGTGGCTTAGCAAGTGGGGTGTTGAAACAAGTTCAACATGACGATAATTTATTAATCGGGTCATGCTGAGCCTGTCGAAGCATAGTGGACAGGGCCTCTGCGCGCGTCCTTCGACAGGCTCAGGATGACAGTCCCGCTACACAAAAAATGAAATTACAGTTTATATCACACCCAACGCACTTTCTACCGCCATATCCAAAAAATTAGGAATAAGCGTATGCTGGGTATGTGTTATTTTATCCGGATCGTCGAGGCGTTCCAGCATCTCGCGGTATTTAACTTCTCCATGCTCGCTGATCACTTCGTCCTTTTTTTCTTCGCGAAGCAACATGCCTTTCATGCCCCCGGCATCGGCCTCGGGGTGAAATTGGGTGGCAAAGAAATAATCGTTATACCTGATGGCCATCATTGCCCTTGGTAAATCAACATGCGGACGTTCTTTTTCTATCGCCACCAGTTGCATACCCAGCTCTTTAAAGCGTTTTTCATCCGGGTTGATCACCTGCCAGCTGCGCGAATCAACAGCGTAAAAAGGTTCGGCTAAACCTTCAAATAATGGCTCATTTAACCCAAGCCCGGTTTTATTTACCGGCAGTACGCCAAACGACGGCGAGCGCCGCATATTAATATCGCCGAGCTTGTAATAACGGCACATTAACTGAAACGAGTGGCACACAAAAAACACATGCTTTTTATTGCTGTTGTTAGATAAGTTGTGATCTTCCAGTTTATTAACCAGGTTAAAGTATTTCTTTTCCCACTCGGTACCCTCGGTTTCCAATGGATTGCCGGGTCCTCCGCTTGATATATAAATATCAAAATTGAGATCGGCCATTTCGCATTTGCGGCGTACATCAAAGATCTGGTAAGTTAAATTCAGATCGTGTTCGGTTCGGTATCGCTTTAAAATATCCTGGAAACCGCGCATACCCTCGTTCGCTATCCCATCATACAGATCAAGTATGGCCACTTTTATTTCCGGTTTCATATGCCCCCTCTAAATCTCCCCTGATAGGGGAGACTTTTTGTTTTAATGTTTAAAAAATAATCTCCCCTTTTATATCCCAAACTGTTTAAAGCCCTCCCTTCCGGGGAGGGTTTGGGTGGGGTGAGTGGGGCTTACAACCCCTTCAAAGTTTGTGAGGTGATATAATCCACCACGTCGGCAAAGTTATTGTTTTGCTGGTAAATGGCCAGCTGCCTGTCGGCTCCAGTGCCATGCTCCAGGATATTGTGTACATATTGCAGGTCATCGCGTGAGCCGAGTTCATCAACTACATCATCTACAAAATCAAGTAGCTCCAAAATCAGCGAACGGGTGTTTACCTCCATTTCCTTACCAAAATCTATCATTTTGCCGTCGATACCGTACCGGGCTGCACGCCATTTATTTTCGTTAATGAGCGCGCGCGAATAGTTAATAAACTTCATGTTTTGCGCCCTGAGCTTGTACAACTTGGCACATAAAGCCTGGAATAAAGCGGTAAACGCAATGGTTTCATCAACCAGCATAGGGCAGTCGCAAATGCGGAACTCAATAGTCTCAAAGAAAGGATGTACCCGGATATCCCACCAGATTTTTTTGGCGTTATCAATGCAATTGGTTTTTTACCAGCAGTTTAATGTAGCGGTCATACTCCTCGATACTGCTAAAATAATCGGGGATACCGGTGCGCGGAAACTTATCAAAAACCTTGGTACGGAATGATTTGAAGCCCGTGTTCCGCCCTTCCCAAAACGGCGAATTGGTTGAAAGGGCATACACATGCGGCAAAAAATAGCGCACCTGGTTGGCAATATGAATAGCCATATCGCGCGACTGGATGCCAACATGCACATGTAAACCAAAAATGAGGTTGGAGCGGGCCGCCTCCTGCATCTCATCCACAATTTCAAAATACCTGGGGTTATCGGTAATTAATTGATGCTGCCAGTGCGAAAACGGGTGTGTACCCGCGGCGCCAATCCGCAGACCAATATCACCCGCCAGTTGCGCTACCGTGGTACGAAGCTTACTTACCTCCTTGCGGGCTTCCTGGGTATTGCGGCAAATATGTGTACCTACCTCAACTACAGCCTGGTGCATTTCGGCTTTCACCTGGTCTTCATGGATTTTTTGGGCTGCATCCACAATTTTTTGCTCATGCGATTTTAGCTCCCGCGATACCGGGTCAATCACCATAAATTCTTCTTCAACGCCTAAGGTAAATTCGTTCATAATTGGTTAGGGTTATGATATTTCAAATCCCCTCTTGAGAGGGGGGCGCGTAGGGTTGTGTGATAGCAGGGGTGTGTTTCTGCGAGCGATAACACACCCCTACACCCCTCTCAAGAGGGGAATCGCACATGCCCTTTATTTCTTAGCCGCTTTTTTGGGCTTAGTCACTGCTTTTTCTTTCACTGCGGCAGCTTTTACCGCCGGTTCTTTTGCCATAGCTGCTTTTGCTGCGGGTGCTTTGGTTGTTTTGGTTTTCTTCGGTTTACCCTCGTCTTCAATAGCATGGTCAACCACAGCCACGGAAACATCTGCTTTAACAGCCGCTTTTTTTGCAACTGCTACCAACGGCATTTTTGCTGCCGAAGTTTTTACAAATTCGCCCCAGGTAAGGTTGTCTAAGTCGTCTTTTTGTTTTTTTGCGCGTTCAATGGCATAATCGGCGGCTGTTTCAACCACCCATTCAAAGTTTTCCTGGCCTACGCTGGTAACTTCGGCGTCGGGAGCAGGGTTACAAAAATCAATAGCGTAAGGTATGCCATCGCGAACGGCAAACTCCACTGTATTAAAATCGTAACCTAAATATTGGTTTAGTTTTATCACATAATCTTTAATGGTGTCCAATAGCTTTTTAGATGCAGGTGCTTTACCATGCTCATAGCGCAGGTGGTGCGGGTTGCGTGGCTCATACTGCATAATGCGCACATGCTTGCCGCCAATGCAATAGCAGCGAAAGTAATCGTCAAAAACAACCTCTTCCTGCAGCATCATTACATACTGTTTGGTTTTATCGTATTTGCTGAAAAAATCTTTCTCATTTTCCAGTTTATAAACTTCTTTCCAACCGCCGCCGTCAAAAGGTTTCATATAGGCAGGGAAACCTACATAGTTGAAAATGCCATTCCAATCTAACGGGTAGGCCAGGTTGCGGAATGATTTATTGGTGGTATCATCAGGAAGTTCCTTTGATGGCAGAATTACGGTTTTAGGTACAGGCACTCCAATTTTTACAGCAAGGGCGTTGTTGAAAAACTTTTCGTCGGCACTCCACCAAAAAGGGTTGTTGATTACCGCTGTACCGCAAATAGCCGCGTTTTTTAGGGCCGCGCGATAGTAAGGCACATCCTGCGAAATGCGATCGATGATCACAGCATAGTCAAGCGGTTCGGCCTGCATTACCTTATCGAGCCGCACAAACTCGGCACTGATGCCTTTTTCTGCTTTTTGGTTCACACGGTCAACAAATGCCTGCGGAAACGAATCTTCCTGTCCGAATAAGATACCAATTTTTTTCATGATAGTAGGTGTTTATATGTTTGTTTTTCTTTGGGTTTCAGGTTGATGTAAATCTTGCTCTTTATTTTTCCATTTTTTTCCTGTCTCTTAAACTCTTGCTTTTTATTTTCTTGTTTCTTGAATCCTGATCTCTTGTTTCTATTTAATCGTTGATAAATAATGCGGGAACATTTCGCGCCAGATGGGCCAGTCGTGATTGGCAAAAGGGCGGATATCCAGCCAGTGTTTAATGTTTTTTTGTTTTAAAATATTTGAGAGCTGGATATTATACCCTTTACATATGTCATACTCGGATGTACCAAGTACAATGTTCATTTGCCAAAGGTCATGATGGTTACTGCCCGGCAAAAAATCGACCGGGTTATTATAAAAAATGTTATCATCATAATAACCATCGGTAAACATTTTAATATCAAAGGCCCCGCCCATGGTAAACAAATGCCTCACCTTTTCAGGATGTTTGAACGCGAAATTGGCGGCATGATAGCCCCCAAAACTACAGCCGGCGAGAGCTACCTTGCCAACGCCTGTTTCATGCATGACCCAGGGGATGAGCTCGTTTATCAACATGCGATCGTATCCTGCATAGGTTTTGGCCCTGTCGGCCGGGTGGATGCCTTTATTGTACCAGCTGCGGTCGTCGATAGTATCGGGGCAGTAGATTTTCACCAGTCCATTATCAATAAACCATTTTACACTCTCGATCAGGCCGAAATCTTTGTTTTGATAATAGCGGCCTTTGGTAGTAGGGAAAACGATCACAGGATAACCGCGGTCGCCGAATACCAGCATTTCGAGGTCGGTGTTGGTGTTGGGTGAGTGCCAGCGGTGAAATTTTTCGGTCAAAGCTTGTAGTTTTTATAATGATTGTAAGTTAGGAGGTTTGTTTGAAAAAGGCAACAGCCTGATAATATTAATCCTTAGCCGCCAAAAAGTAAAAAGTATAGCTTATTTTTGCGCCCTTAATTTTAATTTAGAAAGAGATGTACCCGGGCTGGCTTGATACTGAAATGACAATAACCGAACAAGAAATAAATATAACCTCGGCACTGCTGGAGCGGGAAGTGACCTTAACCATCCTGAAGCCGGAAGACAGTGATATCGCCGAACCGCTAAACCTGCTGCTGCTTAATGACGGACAGGAGCTTGAGAACCTCGGATTAAAAACCACGCTCGAAACATTATATAATACCAATCGCCTTAAGCCGCTGCTGATCGTAGCTATCCATGCCGGAGATAGCCGCCTGGATGAATATGGCATTGCTGGTAAACCCGATTTTAAAGGCCGGGGTGCCAAAGCAGGTGTATATACACAATTTATAAAGGAAGAACTATTGCCTCAATTACTACAATTAACCAGCTTTACTGAATTTGATGCAACGGCCTTTGCAGGCTTTTCGCTCGGCGGTTTATCCGCATTTGATATTGTTTGGAATAATCCGGCATTGTTCAATAAAACAGGCGTTTTTTCCGGTTCGTTTTGGTGGCGGGGAAAAGACCTGTCCAAAGGCTATACCGACGCCGACAGGCTGATGCACCAGGTGATCAGGGAAACTAAAACCAAACCGGCTATCAATGCCTGGCTGCAAACCGGCACTAAAGATGAAACCAGCGATCGAAACAAAAACGGCATTATTGATGCCATTGACGATACTATCGACCTGATCAAAGAAATGGAGATGAAGGGCTTTAAACGCCCTGAAGAAATTCAATATGTTGAAATAGTAGGAGGCACCCATAATCCCGCTACATGGGGCAAGGCGATGGCCAAGTTTTTGGTTTGGGCTTTTGGGAGATAAGGTATTAACTGCCTTTTGATACTTTGATTACATTAATTATTACCTATAACTTCTGAACGCTTTATAATCTCATATATTAAGCGTACCTTTGCGCCAAATTTTAGGGAGCATTTTCATGCAAAAAATAAGAAATATCGCGATTATAGCGCACGTTGACCACGGTAAAACTACTTTGGTTGATAAAATTCTGCACAGCTGTGCCATTTTCAGGGACAATGAGCAAACCGGAGAGTTAATCCTTGACAACAATGACCTTGAACGTGAGCGTGGTATCACCATCGTTTCAAAAAACGTATCTGTAAGGTATAAGGATGTTAAGATCAACATTATTGATACCCCTGGTCACGCCGATTTTGGTGGCGAGGTTGAGCGTGTATTGAAAATGGCCGATGGTGTATTATTACTTTGCGACGCTTTTGAAGGCGCTATGCCTCAAACTCGTTTCGTAACTCAAAAAGCTTTGGCTTTAGGCCTTAAGCCAATTGTAGTTGTAAATAAAGTTGATAAAGAGAACTGCCGCCCCGAAGAAGTTTACGAACAAATTTTTGAATTATTCTTCAACCTTGAAGCTACTGAAGAGCAACTGGATTTCCCGGTTATCTACGGTTCATCAAAACAAGGCTGGATGAGCACCGATTATAAAAAACCAACAACGGATATTTTCCCGTTAATGGATGCTATTTTGGAAAACATTCCTCCGGCGCCTATTGCTGAAGGTACTTTACAAATGCAGATCACCTCTTTAGATTATTCATCTTTCGTAGGTCGTATCGCTATCGGTCGTGTGGCACGTGGTACCATTAAGGAAAACCAACCGGTATCTTTGGTAAAACGCGACGGCACCATCCAAAAATCAAGAATAAAAGAGCTTTATACATTTGAAGGCTTGGGTAAAGTACGTGCTACTGAAGTTAGCTCGGGCGATATCTGTGCCGTAGTTGGTATTGAAGGTTTTGATATTGGCGACACCATTGCCGATTTTGAAAACCCGGAACAACTGGAAGTAATTAAAATTGATGAGCCAACAATGAACATGTTGTTCACCATCAATACTTCACCTTTCTTTGGTAAAGAAGGTAAATTTGTTACTTCACGCCACCTGCGCGATCGTTTGTACAAAGAGATGGAAAAAAACCTGGCGCTTAAGGTTGTTGAAACCGAATCGCCTGATTCATACCTGGTTTATGGTCGTGGTATCCTTCACTTATCAGTATTGATCGAAACTATGCGCCGTGAAGGTTATGAATTGCAGGTTGGTCAGCCGCAGGTTATTATTAAAGAGATCAACGGTGTTAAATGTGAGCCGGTTGAAACCCTGATTGTTGACGTACCGGGTGATGTTGCAGGTAAAGTAATTGAACTTGTAACTCAACGTAAAGGCGATTTGTTGATCATGGAGCCTAAAGGCGATTTGCAACACCTTGAATTTGATATCCCTGCACGCGGCATCATCGGTTTACGTAACAACGTGTTAACTGCAACAGGCGGCGAGGCTATCATGGCACACCGTTTCAAAGCATACGAACCATGGAAAGGTCAGATCCCGGGCCGTTTAAATGGTGTATTGGTATCAATGGATACCGGTAAAACTACTGCTTTCGCAATTGATAAATTACAGGATCGTGGCAGGTTTCACGTTGATCCCGGAGTTGATATTTATGAGGGCCAGATTTTAGGTGAACACATTCGCGATAACGATTTGGTTATCAACCTAACCAAAGGCAAGCAGTTAACCAACATGCGTGCATCAGGTAGTGATACCAACGTACGGATTGCTCCGGCTATCAAATTCTCGTTGGAGGAATCAATGGAATATATCCAGGCCGATGAGTATATTGAGGTTACGCCGCAAAGCATCCGCTTGCGTAAGATCTATCTTAACGAAAACGAACGTAAGATCAACGCTAAGAAATTTGTTAGTCAATAATTTTCAATAAACAAGTATATGAAGCCCTTCGGTTAACCGGAGGGCTTTTTTGTTATCAGTTTACCATTGTAAACTACTTTGCCATTTAGTTCGATGGTATAAACATATATGCCTGCCACGAGGTTTACGGGGATGGTGTTTTGTAATTCATTGATGCTTTTAACCAGAGTTAACTTACCATCGATGCTGTATAGTTTAAATTCGTAATTATTGATATCGCCGCTGATGATATTGATCTGTCCGGCAACAGGGTTGGGGTATATAACAAATTGGTGGGGCTGTAAATAAACAGCATCGGCTATGTTGGAGTATATGATATCGCCGTTGATTGTGGTGAGTTTTGCCCGGTAATATTGTTTGCCCCGCCGGGGATTATTGTCGGCGTATATATAATCTACCGCTGTACTAACCGGGATGGTATTTAAAGTATCGTATTGGCCGGCAGCTGTTGTTTTTTCCCAGGTGATGGATTTAAGATTATAAACACTGCCCAACTGCAGGTTGAGCACAACGGTATTGTTAACTACATTTGCCAATAATGTTTTTACATAGCAGCCAACCCCCTGTGTGGTAGCATTAATGGTATAACTTTTTATGCCCTCAAAACCACCGCCTGTAGCGCTCACCGCAAAATAAGTTGAAGTTTGTTGTTGCGCGGGTATGATGATGCTGGTATCAGCAGTTGATACAAGTTTTTGAAGCAGGTTATCTTTAATAGTATAAACGCTGTAGCCTATGCTGCCTGGCTGGGGTTTCCATTGCAGGAGTGTGCCGCTGGCGCAATTATACCCTATATCAAGTGTTAAAGGTTTTGAAATGCTGAATTCCGCACTGGTAAAAGTTTGACCCCCGATATCCATTTTAAGCATGGTTTTGGTAAAAACATCGGGCGTTGTCCAGGTATAATAGCGGTTTTTAAGGGTGGCATTATTAATGGCCTGCCAGGTTTGGCCATGATCATAGCTAACGCTTATTGTACCCGATGCGGTATTGAATGAGCTTTGCCATCTCAGGTAATTATCCTCGGCGGCAAAAAGCTGGTCGCCGGCCGAGGGGTAGATCCATTCGAACCGGTTTGAAATAATCTCCTGGTGGGCAACATGAAATTTTTGAGCACCGGCAGTAACCCTCCTGCCCTTAACATGCACCATATATATGCCAGCCACGGGGTTTTGTAAACTTATTTGTTCTGTATTGTTTAATGTATCCACTCGTCTTTTTGCCGGGGCAGATAACGAATCGGCAGAAGGGAAGCTGCTAAGCACCCATGGTAAAATTTGCTGCCCGGATGGTGTTGTGACGGTAAGATCAAGATCATTTACCAATGCCCATGGTGCGTTAACGGCCGCCGCGGGGTCATTCCAGGCCAACGAAACTTTAAGCTCACTGCAATTCGCGGGGACCGTTATGGAATAGTCTGTTTGTGTAGCATTGCTGACAGAGCCGGTAAAAGTGCGTTTTTCATTGATGGTACGCAATGCTTCCAATGCATTCAATAAACCATAGCCTGTTTTATGGCTGGGACCTGATGAGCCTGTTTCATTGGCCGAGTTAATGAGTACACTTTTTATAAGCGCGGCAGATGGCATCTGTTTATATTGTGTTTTATAAGCTTGCTGCATCAAAGCTACCGTGCCTGATGTCAGGGCTGCCGCGCCAGACGTACCATCTTCACCATCCGCGATTAATTCGGGCTTGATGCGGCCATCATATGCCGGTCCTGCCGAGCTTAAGGGTTCGGGGACACCCGTCCTGCCGGTGCCGCCAACCACCAATACATTTTTAGCCTGCTTAAAGTCGCCCGAGAGGTTGGCTACCCCGCTTATGCCGCTGTAAACCCCGCTTTCGGGTGCAGAAGTGCCGATATTGCCCGATGAAAATACATGCACCAGCGAATCATTTTCAAAGATCTGCTGATCATAAGCGGCACTTTCGGCCCCATAATAATTTTCAATGCCAGTACCATACGAGTGGTTTTGCACCGAAATCCTGAATGATTTAAAAACGGTAGTGCTATCGGGCATTAATTGTACAAAAGATGATGACGTGAAATTTACTTTGGGTGCAACTCCCAGGCCTTTGATATATGAGTTGCCGTTGCCGCCTATGAGGGTTGCCATGGTGGTAGCATGCCCCGATGTGATATCAGAGGTTTTAAAGGATGTGAAGCTGCGGCCTAACAGATCGAGATCATTATCGTAGCGGTCTTCTTTTACCGAAACGTTAACGCCGGATCCGGTTATACCCGGAAAATTAGCCCCTATAGCCGATATGGTATTTAAGCCGAGATCTATATCGCTAATGGCAAGTTCTTCATGAGGTTGGCGCACCTCATTGGCAAATAATATATAGTCCTGCTGAAGTAAGGCAGGTAGGTTTTCTAATTTGATTTTAAGACGTACTAAGTTGCCGGTTTGGCCGGTAATGGCTCCGGATTGTTGAATGTGCTTAATAACGGTGTCATTAACAGCTGTAACTGTAACCTCAATGGCTTGTGTGTGTGCCGGGTGCTGCTTCCAGTTTTTTGCAAGGTTATCCGAAGCTTTCCAGATGGGGGAAGCGGCGCTGTTATTTATAATATTAGCATCGCTTTTGATAGCCGAGGCTGATGATACTACATAATAGTTATAGGAAACCCGTTTGATGATATTGTATTTCCGGTTATCGATATGTGCCGGATCTTTAAATTTTACAAGGTGATACTGGTTGGGATTTTTTTGCGGAGATAAAGATGTTGCCTTATAAAGTGAGACAATTGCCTCGTCGCTCATGTGTTTTTGTGACCATGACACTTTAAAGCTTAAAAAAAGGAGCAATATGGTAACAGGTAGTCTTTTTGTCATAGGCGGTAATGTGATCAAACCAATAAAGGGGAGCTGCAGCATCCCCTTTATTGATAAAGCTATTTAGTTGAAATGTAAAAAACAACTATAGGCGCTATTAGTATAAATAGTTTAACGCTATCTGATCGTTGGCATTAAACGTACGGTCGGTACCGCTTGAGCAGGCTAACATCCAAGAGCCGGCATCTGCCTTGGTTGGTGTGCCCGGAATGTTGATAGCGCCTATGCCTGCCGAACCTTCGTTTACATGTCGGCCGCCGCAGCTGAACGCGCGGTTCATATAGTCGGTATGACGGAAACCGATACAATGGCCCAACTCGTGCTGAATAACTGATGTTACATAACCCAGATCAGGGTTAGTGCCATAAGCCTGTTCGTTGGTGTTCATCTGGATTTGGCTATACGGGTCGCCCGATGAAGTAGGGAAGCCTGATGAACCTAAAGTGATATAACCGCCGCTTGGGCCCTCGTTAAAGCCGATGATATCGATTGTGCCGCCACTGCTAACCATTTGAAATTTAAGCGTGAGGTTTAAAGCATTGTAACGTGCAACCGCCGCGGTAGCCGCGTTAAGGTAAACAGTAGGCAGGTTTGTAACTGATACGGTTACTGTCCTGGGCAGATTTTTAACCAGGTTTGTGGTACGGTACTGCTCAACATCGGCAATTCTTAAGGTAGGGCTGGTGCTTGCTTCGGCTAAATTAGCTTTAGTGAGCAGGATATCTCCTTCAACAAGATAGCCATCGCCCTGCCTGCGCACTTCATCGGTGCTGAAGCCTAAGTTTGTAATACTTTTCAGTACATCATCCGGAATAGCGGTTGGGCTGGTGGTTGTAGTTTTTGCAGCCTTGTCTTTTGAACAGGAGAATAGTACAGAGACTCCGACAAGCACGCTTAGTCCGATCCCTAATAATAGTTTTCTTTTCATTGTTTTCGTTACGTTTTAGATGTAAAAGAAGAATTAATTTCAGCAGCCGGCCAGCGCTATTAACTTATACGCAATATATAAATAAAATGTTATGAATTTATTAATAGAAAATAACAAAAAAATATTCTTTTTAGGAATTATTGTCTTTTTATTCGATTGATATCGAAATTATAATTGTCATTTTGACTATTATGCCAATTATAGCTTTGTTATAACCCAATGGGTATTTTTGGAGCAGACCCTTGTTGATTAATTAAAATTACCTTCGAATATATAAGGCCCCGCGTAAGCTTGACAAAGGCTTTTTTAGTTTCAGTACCCGTTTCCCATAGTCAATAACGGCTTTATATTTCATTAAAATATCTCCGCCCAAAACACCCAATACCTGCGGGTACCCCATTTGGCCGTAGGCGACATTAATAGTGGAAAGATCAAGCACAGCTACTTCAAATTCGGCGATAGGCAAGTCGCCGATGTGCAGGTCGCTGACTGTTGCTGTAAAAGATTCCATGGTATTAGTGCCGAGGCCAGTGGAGAGTTTATCGCTGGCTAAGATGTTCATGGTTTCATTGGCTTCGGAAAGCACCGTTTGATCAAAAGCGGTTTTTGACGCGCCGGTATCCAGCACCATAATAAAAGTTTTTTCAAACAGCATAACTTCAACCAGCGGGTGGAAACCATCGTCATGCAGGTCGATAATACGGAGCGGGACAGATATAATCATTGCAGGCATGCCAATTACAGATGTGCAAATGTGCAGATTAAAGCAGTGATTATTATTGATCCTGTTAGAAAAAAAATCCGGCAGTAGTTTTAGGATTTAATTAGATGGCATCTTTCACGGTGTGATCTTTCAATTGTGATAAGGTTTAGGCTTTAAAGATCACCAACAGGGAGTTAATTTTAACAACGCCTTTTAGTTTCTTTATAACGCTAAATTAGCGTTAACCATTAAGCCCTGCAATACTGAAAAAGTGGTATATCAGAATGCGCGGAATTTATTAATAGCTTCTACTTTATTTTGTACCTGCAGTTTGATGTAGGTATTGCGGATGTGTTTTTTAACGGTTCCGGTAGAGATATCGAGGCGATCGGCGATTTCTTTGTACTGGAGGCCGCGGGCCAGGTGGTTAAGTACTTCAACCTCGCGTTCGGTGAGGCTTTCGGCAGCAGGGGCAGGCAGTTTATCGGGTCGGCATTGAATGATGCGATGACCCTTCGCGAGATATAGGCGCTCATGGGGGAACCGCCTGCAGCAATTTCGGTAATGGCGTTCCTAATCTCATCGGCCGAAGATTCTTTGAGCATATAGCCGGTTGCGCCGCTTTTTAAAGATTCAAAAATATTGGTGTTGTCATCGTTGATGGTGCACATCAAAAATTCGGCATGCGGGACAAAGGGCTTGGCCCGCCGTATAAATTCAATGCCCGACATGCCTTCGAGGTTTATATCCACGATAAAGATATCCGGTTTAAGCTGGTCAATTTTTTTTAATACGGCTTCGGCATTGGAATAAGAACCAATTAAAGTTACACCGCTCATATCATGAATAATCTGTTCCAGCCCGCGCCGGTAATGTAAATTATCCTCTAACAAAACTATCTGGAGCATGCTTTTCGGTAAATATAAAATGCTAATTTCCTAAATTATCCCGGCTTTCTTTATACCTATTATGGGGTATACGCTAAAGGTTTAGTTTAAGGCCGATGGATGTGCCTTTACCGTGGGCGGTATCAATTTTCAGTTCGGCGTTCAATCTTTTTGCCCGCGTGTGAATATTCCGGATGCCCATGGTTTCGTGCTTGCGCACATCAGGGTCAAATCCGCGCCCGTCATCACGGATGCTGATCTGCAGCCGGTTTTTGTAAAGATTGATTTCCAGAAACGCGTTTTGTGCCTCCGAATGTTTAACAATATTGTTTAATACTTCCTTAACAAGGAGGTATACCTGGCGCCTTTTTTCGCCGCTGATGGTAACCGGGGTTTCGCTGACGGAGGCATTTACATGGAGGTCAATATTGCTGTATTCAAATATTTTAATGGCTTGTTTATGAATAAAGCCGGCCAGGTTGCTTACTTCGTCGTTTTCAGCATCAAGGCTCCAGATAATTAACCTTACCTGGGTAGATATATCGGTAATGGCTTCATGAATAGCGTCAATCTCCTTAAAAGCAGGCTGATCGGCTGTTTTGCGGCTGAGCAATTCGGTCCTGAGCTTAATACCGGAGATGCTTGCCCCTAAATCATCATGCACCTCACTGCTGATGCGCTGTCGTTCGCGCTGCAGGGCAAGGGCATTTTCATAGTCCTTTTTTTGTAAGCCGATGATGGATTGATAATATTTCCGTACCAACAGGAAAGCGATGATTATGGCACTTAATACAGCCACCACCTGCAGCCATAGCTGTTGGTACCATAAAGGCATAACGTCAAATTTAAAAATGAGCGGCTGGCTTAACTGGTTAAAACGGTCGGCAGCCAGGGCTTCTAACTCATAGTTTCCGGGGGGCAGCAGGTCGAACCGTTTTTCGCCGGAAGGCGCGACGCTCCAATTTTTATCAACCCCCTTAAGCCTGAAGCGGTATTGTATTTTGCCCATGCTTTTGTAGGATAGGGCAACGCAGTTAAATACAACAGGCCGGCCGTAAGTAAAGCTGTTTTGAGTTCCGGGTATCCCATCATTAATCAACACCGGTTTAGGCAGGGCGGTGTTCCCTAAATTTTGAGTAACGGCTATGCCCTGATCTGTAGCTATATAATAATCATGACCGTTCTGTACCACATCGGCAACGTTATCTGAAGGGAGCCCGTTACTGGTATTGAGTAAACTTATCCGGTAATTTTGATAATGATTATAGAAGCTGATAATGCTTACACCGTTTGCGGTGCAGACCCATAGTGTATTGTCATCTGTCCATACCAGTTTACGGATATCGCCTGAAAAAATAGCAGGAGATCTAAATTGAACAATTTTTTCGCCGACCAGCAAAAACACCCCCTGAGCTTCTGTGCCTATCGCACATACATCATTATTTGATGCCAGGCTCTTAACAACATTTATTCCTTTATCGGCCAGGATACGAATAGAGGAAAACTTGCCAGCGCCCCCGAAAGGTACAAACTGGTATAACCCGTAAAGTGAGCCTACGAGCATCTTACTCTTATACCATGTAACAGATGTCATACGTATAGGCTTAAAATTGTACCCCATTTGATGTTTCAACTCATCTGTCAAAACGCCAACTGCATTTTGTGTAAGAAAATATACTGTGTCGGATCGTGCAGCAATTCCTTTTATCGGGCCATAAAAAATTTTTACAGAATGCCATGATAATGGGGCCTTATTCGAAATATCTAATCTGAATATACCATTATCGGTACCAATCATGAGCCTGTTGCCCGGAATTGTAAGCAGATTGGTTATCCGGTTAAAGTCAGACCTGTCTTGATTTATAGTTATAGTACCAATCGGAGGCGTTTGATTTGCGCCAAGTTTCATATAACTCAGTGTGCTTAAAACATGCCCGGTAAAAAGGTAGCCTCCTGCAATGGCCAGTTTTAAAACATCTTCATTGGCCAGCCCGCTTTCTTTGTTAATGATTTTTACTTCGGGGTTAGTACTTAAAAAGAAGCCTTTGTCATAGCTGCCAAACCATAAATTATTTTCCCGGTCAATAACCGTGGCGGTAGTGATGTTATTATTAAGGTAATTTTTCCGTTCGCCGGTAAGATAGTTAATAATGTAGGTGCCCTGTTTTACCGTTGTAACGGCAAACGTATTTTTGCCGGTAAGGTAAACCGAAGTCACATTGCCGGTAAAATAGATCTTATTGAGCGGGATGATGCCGCTTTTTTGATACCGATAAACGTGTACCCAGTCCTTTGTTATCAGTAACAAATAATTTTGCTGTAAAGCCAACCGGTAAGGTTTGGTATTGGTATTGGCGGTTTGAAAACTTAACTGGCCGGCCTTAAGCTCTTCTTCGAGGATATCAAGATCATTTTCAGATAGGACGATCTCTTCTCCGTCAGAACCATAAATGTACCCGTTCAAATGCCGAATAGCATGTCTTTCCGATTTTAACTCTTCAAAATGATATACTTTGGTACTAAGCCCGTAATTTACACAGAGCTCATTATAACGGTTAAAAAAGAAATTGGCGAAGGGTGAAACGATTACTTTTTGAGATGAATTAAGCTTATGTATAAGCCCGTTTTCATAGTAACATACCCGGTAGTTATTACAGTAAAAGAAAATCCGGTGATAATTATCCTCGGCAATCCGGAAACACTCATTGTTTTCCAGCCCATCGGCCGATGTGAAGTTTTTAAAATGCTGGCCGTCAAACCTGCTCACGCCTTTATCGGTGGCCAGCCAGATAAAACCCCTGCTGTCCTGCATTAAATAGTTAACCCTTGAACTGGGCAGGCCATCAGGGGCGCTATAATTTTTCAGGTAAACTAACTGATATGGAATGTCGGCATATACCCGGCCCGGGAATAGAAACAATGTTAATATTAAAAGTTTAAAAAAAGGGCTTTTTAGCGGCATTCTATAATTTGTATCAATTTAACATCGCTGCTTTTTATCAATATGCAATGATACGGTGTATCGCTTTGTTTTGTTGTATCACCGATAAATTTAAAAAGAAATGATTTGCATTGAAATACAGTTTGAAAGCGGCGAGGGAGCAGATCCAGTGTAAAACGGACGTGTATATATGATTGATTGCCCATTAAAGCAAACAGCACAATAGCTTTTGGCTAATTGTGCTGTTTGACACTATGCTGTATGCTAAGATTAACTTTCGTTACATTGGGACGTAAAATTAAAACGGATACCCGATTGCGAGGTTAAATACGCTGCGGTTAAAATTAAAATCTCAACCGGTTGGCCAATACTATTATCTTTAATCAATGATTTATTATTATTTTTTGTTTTTTCATTATATCGTCGCCGTTTATAACGTGCAGGAAGTAAATCCCATTCGGAATATCTGCTGTACTTATTTTTATTTTACCTTTGATGCTAATGCCTGATTTTAACACCTTCCCTTTCTCATTATATAAAGAAACTTTATAATTTTCATATGAATTGCCAGGCACATCTGTTACATCCATGTCCGACGAGAGGTTTTTAATGTCTATATTTAATTCAGAGTTTGCTGGATTGGGATAAGCAACCAATGAATTGTTGGCAAATGAACTGCCACAATAAGTGTTATAAGCAACCCCTCGATACAAATCTATACCACATGGTTGCGTTACTTCGCATTGATAGTAAAATCTTGTGCAGGGAGCCATTGGATAACTTACAATCTGTAGTCCTGAGTTAATTAAAGCACCACGGGTTCCTCCCGTATTTTCTACATACCATTTATAATTGCCTGGTACTGTACCTGGTATTTGCTGAGCGGTTGCTGTTAGATATTGATAATGACTTGATTGATCGGACCTATCAACAACATTGCTTACAGTTAATGTTTGCAACCCAACGGCGATATTCTTTGTTAAAACTGCATTTTGCAATGTGGCTGTTAAGTCTCCATATTGAGAGAATGATGAAGGATTGTTTGTTACAGTAACGGAGTTTCCTGTAGATGATCCAACAATATTCACGTTGCCAGTTGTGGACCAAGTAACGGCTCCCGAATATAAATTGCTTCCTTGGTTAACTTTATAGACAGTATTCGTTCCGTTACAAAAATTATCCGGCCCAGATATGCTGACATCCAATGATTTGTAAATTACTATTTTATATATGTATATGTTGCCGTAGTTCTCAAAAGCAGTTGTAGTTCTGGAATTAATCCAAACGTGTGAATAGTCGATTCCCGGTGTGAATATAAACTCAGGTGTTTGTGGGCCAACAATAGTATTGTCTCCATTGAATTGCAGTGCTGGATTTGAAGAATTGGTCATTAAATCATAGGCTGGAATGGGAGTTGTATCGACATAACAATCCCTCCCGTAAGTGTAATCAGGAGTGTTAGTTAATTGCAGTTGTAACGCAGGAGGATGTGGCCCATAATTAGGATCGCCATCACCAAAATTACATTTCATTACAATCCTATATTTATATCCCTTTTGAAATAAATATTTAATCGTAAAGCTGTCTTGTTCTTTTTTCCATCCATGATCTGGATAATAAATTCCGGAAAGCGTCAGTGGATTTTTATCCAAGTATGCTGCGCCAGGGTTCCCTGTTACACCCCGCCACTCGTAACCAAAAATTGTCTGAGCATAAGTTCCGGCAGGTACGCATTGTCTATACGAACTACAGTGTTGAGAACCGGCAAAAGTTTGAGCGAAATAACTGTTATAAATATCAAATACTGTACTGTCAACTTTAATTTGTGAATAAGTGTTAAAATGTAGCAGGGTTGTGATTAAAATAATAAATAATTTTTTCATGCGTAAGGTTTATATTGGTACGCATAAATATATAAATATTATATATTAATTAAAATGGATATCCTATAGCTAAATTAAATACACTTCGATTAAAGTTGAAATCCCAACGAGGCTCGTTAGCACGAACATAAGGTGTTCGTAACGGGATACCTAAATCGGTACGAAGTACCAGTACCGTTAAATCAAACCTTAAGCCGAAGCCGGCATCAACGGCAAAATCGTTATAAAATTTCTTGCTGAACACTGCTCCCGGTTGTAGGCTGTTGGAGTGCAGCAGCCAGATATTACCTGCGTCAACAAATAAAGCTCCGCGTACAATGCTGAACAATTTTGGGCGGTATTCGATATTAGCTTCTATTTTGATATCGCCCGATTCATCTGCCAGGAAACCTCCGGTACCTAAGCCGGTTTGTGGGTCAAATGAGCCTGGTCCGATGGCCCTCGCCCTGAATCCCCGCAGGCTGTTTGGTCCGCCAATAAAAAACTGCTGGCTGTATGGCAACTGGCTTGAGTTGCCATAAGGTAAACCAACACCCACTATGAACCTTGTGGCAATAGTGCTGTTGGGTGCGGTTTTATGGAAATACCTGATCTCGTTTTCAAACTTTACAAACTGGTTAAATATCGCGCCGAAAAGTTTTTTAGGTTTTCCACCGGCACTATCGGCACCGGTTACCAAACCATATATGTTATTTGAGAGGGTTACTTTGCCATTGTAATAGAACGTATTGGTGCGGTAATCTTCGTTGGTATTGGTAAAGGTATAGCTGTAGCTTGGGCCCAATATAAACTGCTTGTCAATTACATGCTTTAAGGCCGGATTAACAGGGCCATTAGCCGGATTAATACTTGCCTTATATTCGTCGGATACGCTCAATGGATTTACAAATTGAAAATTGATGAGGTTGAGCTCATGCGAACGATGTTCTGTTTCGCGCCATTGATAACCAAATGATAAGTTATATGAATTTAAGTTGTATAGTTTTTGACGGTTTACTATGGAGTAACCAAGACTCAGGTTAGTATGCGGGATATAAGCATCGGCAGCCTTCGGGTAAATAGGCCCTATAAAACGTGGCCACGACAGTGTGGTTTGAATACCGGCCTGGTACACGTTATAGCCGGCATTTTGCCCCCCTGCCTGCACGTCGGTACTACCAAATAGGGTTACTTTCAAAGCCTCGGCGCCTTTAAAGGCATTACGGTTAAGCCAGTTGAGGTTAACCTGAGTACCTGTATAGTTTGCAGAGGTGGTACGACCTAATATATCAAGCGAGAGTGATTTCTTTTTGTATTGTGTGAGGAAGTAATAAACATCCAGCTTTGATGAATCGGCAGATACATCCTCAAACCTGTTTTTTACAAATTTGTAAGGGCCGAGGTTAATGAAGCGGTTAAGCGAGTTGTTATGCGCGGTGCGGTTGTAAACCTGGCCCGGGCGCATCAGCACGGTATTGGCAAAAGTGTAAGTATGCACTGTGTTGCGACGCTCAACAATGTTATACCATTTATAAAAAATGGCTTTGTCCTTCATCAGCGAAGTATCCCTTAACGAGTAACTCGGATACACATAAATATTGTTGATGGTATAAATGTTTTGGGCGCGACCAGGTGTTTCATTTTTAACAGCCACAAAAATATCAACCTGGTGCCCGGCTATAGTGCTATCCACGTGCATGATCAAATCTTCGGGCGAGAAATAATAAAAGCCTTCTTCTTTCAACCGGGCGTCAATACGCAGGCGTTCGGTTTTAATAACATCAAGGTTATATTTATCGCCAACTTTTAGCAGCGTTTTTGCCGATGTTCCGGCTACGGCGGTATCGATAGTGCGGTTACCCTGCGGAAATACTACTTTCCTGATTTTATAGCCCGGCCCGGTTACCGCGGTATAAACCGCTTTGGCAACTTTTGACGTTGGTTTTTTACTTACCGTATCACCGCTAACCTGCGCCTGAAAATAGCTTTCATTTTGCAGCCTGTTTTGCAGGATTTTGCTGTTTTGATCAAGGTTAACAGAACTAATAAGCACAGGAGGCTCACCTTTTTTATTAAGCCAGTGGGCAAGGCCTTTGGTTTTATTGGTTTTTGTTTTAAAGTACAGCCACAGTTTAAATCTCAAACCTAATATGGTACTGTTGGGCACAGGCCTTAGTAAAGCCCCAAGCTCTTCACTTAAAGCTTTTTTCTCGCTCTTTTTCAACACCGAATCTTTGATCACAACCTCGCCGCCTGTGTATAGTTTTTGGCCGGGCGCCAGGAACTTAGTGGTACTGCAGGCACTTAGTAAAACACATGATGAAAGCAGTATATATTTTAAATGTTTGGTCATGGGCTTAGTTTGAAGTAGTTTGCGGTTTGTTATCCTGTTGCTGCTGCATATTTTTTTGCTCCAGTGCTTTATCTGCTTCGTCCTGTTTTTCTTTTTTTTCTTTTTGTTCCTGTTTGTATTGGCGGCGTAACCGGCGTTCTTCAGGGGTAAGTTTGCGGAAGATCTCGCGGAAGCGGTTATAATCAACTGTTAAGGTAAAGCCCACACCGGTTTCAATGATCTGTCCCTGTATCACAATAAATTCGTCGCGGCGATAAGCGCGCAGGGTATAGCGTCCGTCTTTACTTAGTTTGTAGGCTATAGACACGTCGCCGGCTATATTAGATGCTTTTTGGCCCGGCTGATTGCCTTCCAGGTTAAAGTTATTGCCCACACTTACGGTAAGCCTGTCGTTCAGGAACCGTTTAGACAGGCCAACGTTGAGGTCGGTACGATTGGTGGCCGTGCCAGATGAATAATCCTCACCTGAGGTTAAACCGAAATTCAGATCAACTCCTGATATTAAACTTCCTGCGAGCCTGTTTAACTGGTCAGATAACAGGCTGCTTACGCTATTACGGATGGTGCCCTCTACGGTAGTACCCGCACCCTGGCTTTGCAGCGGATTATCGCCAATAAAGTGCCCCAGTACAAGTACACCTAATACTTGTTTATTAAGCTCGTTAGGATCCTGGCGTATCTGGGTAAGGCGGGTATTAACTGTGCTTACCACATCGGATGACACAGAATACGAGCTATCGGGCAATACAATGTCAAAGCTGATAGTTGGTGTGAGCAACTGATCTTTCAGGTTAAGGTTAACATTGAAAGGTAGTTTTTGCTTGTACATCGTACTATTTTGCGCATCCGAAAGCTGGTTTGAAACCAGGTCAATAGGTGGTACATTGGCTACGTAAATAGCGGTAAGATCAATATTGGCACTGGTTGGGTCGCCGGTCCAAACAATGGTGCTGCCTTTTTTAAAGTTAAAAGTGCGCTTGACAGTTGCATAGGCCAGGTTGTACGAGCCCGAGTTAACCACATAAGTACCGGTAAGGTTTATTTTGCCGCTTGGATCAATGCCGCCATTCAGGCTGGCCTCGCCTTTAAGATGTACGATATCGCCGTTTCGCTCATCAACTACAATAGTAAACGCTGCATTTTTGTTTACGTTGATAGTTGCAGAAACATCCAAACCCGTAACATCCGATTTCTTGAGCGAATCCAGTTGCCTGGCCAGCAAGATGGAATCCATTTTAGGGGCATCTTTATCAATAAAGTCAACCACACCCTTCCGGTCTTCCAGCGCCGGGTCGTTGGTAGGCAGCACAAAGGTCATGTCGGTTTTGTCATTAACAGTAAGGTTGGCATCAACCACCGGCTTAGTCATATTGCCGCGGATCTTGATGCGGGTATCCACGTACAGTTTACCGTAGTAAAGTTTGTTATCGACCTGGGTGGAGTTGGTCACCCTGAAGTTATTGGCGTTAATATCCATGCCGAAGGCAAAATCGGTGTAAGTTTTGGTGTAGATACTGCCGCTTACCACAGCCTTGTTGCCGGTCGAATCAACCAACGTAAAATCATTAAAGCGGATGCCTTCGTTGTTAAACGTAATGCTTTCCTGCGGCATGCGGAAGTAGGAGTTAAGCATAGCCACGTTGAAGCCTACTTTGCTAAAGTTGATATCTCCCCGTACCGAAGGCGCATCTGTAGTGCCTGATATTTTAAGTGCTCCGGTAATATTACCCGTGGCATTACGCAGGTTACCAAAGCTAAATCCCTCGATGCTCTTCATGCTCAGGTTCACGATATTCAGGTCGAGATCAAAACGGCTTTCGGGCGAGGTGTAGTAAGTGCCGTTCAGGTCAACCTGGTTGCCTTTGCCGGTTATACTCATTTGTGCTGCATACGCATTCTCGGTTTGGTTATTTACTTTGAGGGCAATGTTGCCCACAGTATCGCCCTTAAAGTTAAAATCATTAACGTTGATAGCAGCTGTAAATACTGGTGAGGCCTGGAAGTTACTTACCGTGGCATCTCCATTAATAACGCCACCTACCTGTAAGGAATCCTGCTTAGCCATTTTGGTAAGGGCTTCAATATGGAAGTTATCGAATTTGATATTCAGCGGACTGTTAAATTCCTGCGTACTGCTGTTAACACTAAGGATCTGGTTGTTGTTGCTGATGGTGAAGTTATGCGCCAGGATCCCTTTTGGCCCATATTGTAAAAAGTTATCGTCACTAACGGCCCATGGCAAATAATCCAGCAATAGGCCATCTTTATTAAAGCTGAACTGGTATTCGTTAGGTAATATGCTGAAGGTACCAGCTATACGGAAGCGTTCTTTTTTTGCCGCATCGCGGATTTGAATGTTTAAGCCTGCTTTGTTGTCCTGCGCAGCTCCGGAAATGCTGGCATACAACAGGTCGACAGACGATCCAACTTTAACCTCATCAACTGAAAGATTATAGTTAAGCGCGTTGTTAGCGGTGTTAATGTTAAGCGACGCTTTATTAATGGTATTAGTGCCGTAAACCACTTTGGGTATGGAGCCTTTAACAACAAGTTCACCGCTTTGGCTGTTGAAACTGCCATTCAGCAAAACAGGGTCGAGCTGTTTCAGATCGGGGGCAAACTGGGTAAGCAATGGCGTTTTAACCAGTTTGGCTTCAAACGTAAACTGCTGCGGAGAATATTTAACTGCAGGTGCCGGCTTGGTTTTGACGGGTTTACCGCCTTTGGTTTTTACCGCCACTTGTTGACCACCGGCGATAGCAGTGTTAAAATATTTATTGATCACATCCTGCAAGGCCGGAGCAATTTGGGTAAACTTGTACTTACCGGCCATATGGGCTGTCATTATAGATGTTTTTCAGGTGTAATGTACTACTATCAGCGCTGGCGGTAGAGATGAGGCTGATGGTATCCATCTGGATCCGTTGACCTTTGTTCACCACCAATAGATCGGTAGCTTTAATATCGGCGTTCAGGTAATCCGGATCGGCGGTTGGTACATCGGCCACGATCTTGCCATGGAAACGCATATCGTCCTTCACAAAATTCAGGTTTTTAAGGTTGATGCTATCCACATTAAGAGTAGCCTTCACTGCTGGATATTTTTTATTGAGATCAGCCTTCGCATTTAGGCTAAAATTAATGTTAGGATCTTTCATGGTAGCAACAGCGGTATAAGCCCCGTTGCTCGATGTACCTTTCATTACCAGGTTTTTGTACGTATAGCCTTTAACATAAGCCTTTGCAATATTGCCATTAAAAGCGATGCTGGCTTTTTTAGGATCGAGGCTTGTGCCTTTCACGTTGGCGCTCATGGTTATGCGGCCAACCATTTGCGGCTGTTTGGTAAGTGCGCCCACATTAAGTTCATTCGCCTTAATGTTGGCGGTATAAGTGGCCGCGTTTTTGTTTTTCCCGTTTTTTAAAGCAGCTACCAGATCAACTGCGCCATAACTCGAGCGCAAGCCCATTTTGGTATTAAAGCTGTACATGCTGCCTTTAAAAGTACCTTTCAGGTTCATTTTTTCGGGAATGCTCACATTTGGCGGGATGCTGCCGGCGGGGGCCAATTTGGCAATATCACTGCGACTGGTGCTGAAATCGGCAATGTTTACATCAAAGGTGGCCTTGTTTACGTCGGGCAGCCCTTTCATTTTAGCTGAAGCCTTGATATGCGTGCTGCTTAAGCCGGTAACTTCCAGGTTGGGGATCTCGAGGTTGTTCACTTGTCCGCTTACCCGGCCGTTGATCTTAAACACCGTACCCGGCGATGATTTAAAGGGCTCCATATTGGCCATGGTTGGCATCAGCAATAAAACATCCTTTAGGCCCAAACGGCTACCATCTAAATTGGCATTGATACCCAGCCCGCCAATGTTTTTGGTGATGGCATCAATAGAAGGGTAACGTACCTGTACCGACTTTTGCAATGTGGTATTCGGCGTTTCCAGTAACAGGTCATTCATATAAGCGTTAGTTGGCCCGTACAGGAAGGCAGTATGGAATTTATTGATCTTTAAACCGCTTTTTTCGGTAAAAGTAAAGGAGTTAATCTTGCCCGAAATGGTATCCGGGCTGTAGGAAATATTTTCGGCTTCGGCATTCAGGCTGCGGATATCCATGTGCCCGAAATCCAAGCCTTTGGGGATCGCTTTCTGCGCTTCGTTATCGAACTTAATATTATCGTTAGTAAAAGTAACCTTGCCAATGGTAGCCCTCCAGGCCGATTTGGTTGGTGATGATACCAGCGTATCCAGCTTTTTAATTGTTTTAACAACTTCTTTAACTACAGTTTTGGGTTTTGCGAGGGTCAATCCGGCTTTGGTATTGCTTAGCTCAATATTTTTAATTCCTACTTTTTGATTTTTCAGATCGATCTTATCCATCTCCACCAAAAATTTGCTTAGGTCTACCTTTGCACCCATTTCGGCGCTTTGGTAATCGACTTTGATTTTGGAGATATCGATCACGCCTAAATTCAAATCCATATTTAGTGGAGTGGTGGCGGTATCAGGTGGTGGGATAGCTTTGGTTGGTGTTTGGATGATCTTCGCGTTTACATCGCTCAGGGTAATTTTGGGTATGGTAAATTTCATTTTATCCATATCAAAATCCTTAACGCGGGTGTCAAAATGGCCTAATAAAAATTTCACATCGTTGCCGGTAATAGCATCCTTATATTTTACGTTGATCTTATCGAGGATGATCTTATCAACAGAAAACTTCATGGTTGATGTAGTATCGGTAGGTTTTACTTCTTTCTTTTGTTCGCCAACAAAAGCTTTGATGATGTAATCGAAGTTGAAAACGCTATCGGCACCCCGGTTTACATTGGCAGTGATGCCCTGCAGGTTTATCTCGTTCACTTCAACCTGGCTATGTAGCAGCTTGAGCATGCTGATATCAACCTTTAGTTTTTCGCCGGCTATAAGGGTGTCTTTTTTCTGGTCTTCAAAGTATACATCTTCCAAAACCAGCAGCTTGGGCAGGCCAAGGCTTATATGACCAATCTTAACCTTGGTATGGATCTTATTTTGTAAAAAAGTTACCGCTTTGTCTTTCGCAAAGTTTTGAACAGCAGGAACCTGTATTAAAATTACTACAAGGATAACCAGCAGAACTACACTAACCAGTATCCAGAGTATTGTTTTAAGGGCTATTCGTAGTGTTTTTTTCAATTGTATACGTATTTCAAAGGTGAAGATAGGGTTGCTTAATATATGCAAATAATACGCCACAAGCCCCCTCTAAATCTCCCCCGGAAGGGGAGACTTTAAAGCCCTCCCTTCCGGGGAGGGTTGGGAGGGGCTGGTCGCTTTTGTTTTTCAACATCCAAAACCATAAACTTGTTTTTTTGAATAACTTTGTAACTCATAAAGATTTTGTTGAAACGGATTAACTATGCCTGATTTTTCTCACCTCCACGTACATACTCAATTCTCCCTGCTCGACGGTGCAGCCGATATATCCAAGCTGTATAAAAAAGCCGCTAAGGACGGAATGAAGGCCCTTGCTATTACCGACCACGGCAACATGTTCGGCGTATTTAAGTTTGTGGCCGAAGCCGGCAAACACAATGTAAAACCCATTGTAGGCTGCGAGTTTTACGTGGTTGAAGACAGGCATAAAAAACAGTTCACTAAAGAAAATAAAGACGTACGCCGCCACCAGCTGATGCTGGCCAAAAACCCTACGGGCTACAAAAACCTGGTGAAGCTATGCTCATTAGGGTATATGGAAGGCCTGTACAGTAAATGGCCGCGTATTGATAAAGAACTTATTTTAAAATACCACGAAGGTATCATTGCTACTACCTGTTGTATTGGGGCTTCGGTACCACAAGCTATTTTAAGGGATACGCCCGAAAATGCCGAAAAGGAGTTTAAATGGTGGCTGGATTTGTTTGGTGAGGACTTTTACATCGAGTTGCAGCGCCACGAAATTCCGGAGCAGCAAATTATCAATAATGTGCTGCTCACTTATGCCAAAAAGTATAACGTAAAAGTGATCTGTTCAAACGATTCGCATTACGTAGATCAGCAAGACTCAAACGCGCACGATATTTTGCTTTGCGTAAACACAGGCGATATGCAAAGCACCCCAATAGCTACCGACGAGGAAGGTGGTAAAGGTTATCGTTTCGGTTTCCCTAACGATCAGTTTTACTTTAAAACACAGGAGGAAATGGGCAAGCTGTTCCATGACCTGCCCGAGTCACTGGATAATACCAATGAAATTGTTGACAAGGTGGAGGTGTTAAAGCTAAAACGCGATATCCTGCTGCCCAACTACGTAATTCCTGAAGAGTTTAAGATCCACAAAACACCCGATGCCGATACTTTAAATCAATGGGAATACCTGAAGCACCTTACCTTTATGGGCGCCAAGGAGCGTTATCGTGATATTAGTCCGGAAACCGAAGAACGCATCAATTTTGAGTTGTTCACCATTCGTACTATGGGTTTTGCAGGGTACTTCCTCATCGTGGCCGACTTTATCAGGGCTGGTCGTGATATGGGCGTGTTCATTGGCCCGGGCCGTGGTTCGGCGGCGGGATCGGTAGTGGCTTACTGTACCGGGATCACCAATATTGATCCGATGAAGTACAACCTGCTGTTTGAGAGGTTCCTGAATCCCGACCGTAAATCGATGCCCGATATTGATACGGACTTTGACGATGCCGGTCGGCAAAGGGTTATTGATTATGTGGTTGATAAATATGGCAAAAACCAGGTAGCGCAGATCATTACCTATGGTTCGATGGCTGCCCGCACCAGTATCCAGGACGTGGGCCGTGTATTGGATATGCCGCTGGCCGATGTAAGTGCCATGAAAAAGCTGGTGCCCGAAACCCTGGGTATCACCCTGAAAGATGCCATTGAACAGGTGCCTGAACTGAAGGAGATCCTGAACGGTAACGACCTTAAGGCACAGGTACTGCGTGAAGCTGAAAAACTGGAAGGATCGGTACGTAATACCGGTGTACACGCCGCAGGTATCATCATTGCCCCTTATGACCTTACCGAGATTGTACCGGTAGCAACAGCAAAAGATTCAGACTTACTGGTTACCCAATATGATGGCCGTGTGATTGAGGATGCCGGTGTAATTAAGATGGACTTTTTGGGTTTAAAAACCCTTACCATTATAAAGGACGCGCTGCGCATGATCAGGCAAAATCATGGTGTGGTGATCGATATCGACTACATCCCGCTTGATGATATTAAAACTTATGAGCTTTATCAGCGTGGCGATACCAACGGTACTTTCCAGTTTGAAAGTGATGGTATGCAAATGTACCTGCGCGAGCTTAAGCCCGATAAGTTTGAAGACTTGATAGCCATGAACGCCCTTTACCGTCCGGGCCCGATAGAGTATATACCAAACTTTATTGCCCGTAAGCATGGCCGCGAACCTATCGTGTTCGACTTGCCCGATATGGAGGAATACCTGGGAGAAACCTATGGTATTACCGTATACCAGGAACAGGTGATGCTTTTGTCGCAAAAGTTAGCAGGCTTTAGTAAAGGCGATGCCGACGTTTTGCGTAAGGCGATGGGTAAAAAGCAGATTGAGGTACTCAACAAAATGGAAGCCCAGTTTATGGAGGGCGCCGTTGCCAAGGGCCACCCTAAAGATAAGCTTACCAAAATCTGGACCGACTGGAAGGCATTTGCCCAGTACGCATTCAATAAATCGCACTCTACCTGCTACGCTTTCGTGGCATACCAAACGGCTTATTTAAAAGCGCATTACCCATCTGAATATATGGCGGCGGTTTTAAATAACCAGAATAACATTGAAAAAATCACCTTCTTTATGGAGGAGTGCCGCCGTATGGGCGTTGAGGTTTTAGGACCGGATATCAATGAGTCGGATATGGCTTTTGCGGTGAATAAACGCGGGCAGGTACGTTTCGGGTTAACCGGCGTAAAAGGTGTGGGTGATAAAGCGGTGGAAAGTATCATTGAAGAACGTAATGCCAATGGCCCGTTTGAAACGGTATATGATTTTGCACGGCGCTCAAACACCCGCAGTGTTAACCGTAAATCGTATGAAAACCTGGTTTATGGCGGCGCGTTTGATGGCTTCGGGATTCCCCGTGCCCAGTTTTTTGCCAAAACCGAGTTGGGTACGTTAACCGGTGTTGAACGGCTCATTAAGTACGCTAATGATTATCAAAACGTGCAAAGCAGCTCTCAATCATCATTATTTGGCGGTTCGGTAGCATCATATGTACCGGAGCCGGCTATGCCCGATGTTGAGGAATGGCCGTTGATAGAGAAGCTGAAGTACGAGAAAATGGTTATCGGGATCTATTTAACCGGTCACCCGTTAGATAATTATAAGGTTGAGCTTAAACGTTTCTGTAACGCTACCATCAGCGATCTGAAGCTAATGCAAAAAGCCCGCTCGGGCGAAGGCGGTGAAGATGTAACCGCTGCTTTTAATGAACTGCGCCGTCGGGGTGAGCTGCGGATTGGTGGTTTAGTATCAAGCGTTCAGCATAAAATGACCAAGACCGGTAAACCCTTCGGCACGTTTGTGTTTGAGGATTACAATGAATCGTACGAGTTTGCTTTGTTTGGTGATGATTATGTCAAGTTCCGCAATATGATGATGGAAGGCTACTTCCTGCATATTAAAGGAAACATTGAAGAGAAATTCCGCCAGAAAGATAACTGGGACCTGCGCATCGCGGTAATGGACCTGCTATCAGAAATGCGCGATAAGCTTACCAAATCATTAACGGTTTGCATTGATGTGCAAATGCTCAACAGCAAACTGCTGGATGATATTCAGCATATGATAGATGATAACAATCAAAAGTACCCGGTAAAAAACTGTAAGCTTCGTTTCCAGATCAAGGATAGAGAAGAGGTTATGCTTGTTGAGCTGTCATCCAAATCATTTAAAGTAAATCCAAGCGATGATTTTATGGCCGGGATCCTTAGCTTGACAAATGAGGAGCCGGTGTTGAGTTAAAAAGTTTTTTACTATGGAAGAAAAGAATCAAAACGAACCGCAAGATCATTGGGATGATGAAGATTTTTTGAATGAAATGCAATCACGAGTTGACGATTATGAAAGTGGTAGAGTAAAAGGTATTTCGTGGGAAGAGTTTAAAGCTAAAATCAGAAACCGTCATAATGATCTACTTTCAGAAGGGTAAAAATAGCATCACTGTCTTGAATTTGCGTGATACATTAAAATCAATAACTTGTGGTAGGTGTTTTCAACGTACTACAGGCTAAAAAAAAGACCATTAACTTTTCGATGAGGTTTTATTTGTTTTTATTCCCTAAATCTTCTCTTAGGTATATTAAATATTATTTTTGGAATTTCAGGCTTAGTTCTCTCGACAAGATAGTCTATAAAACAAATTGAATCTGTCAATAAAACGTCGATCAAATTTTCCCGGATTTTTACGTCAGTTGTCAAATTGTAAGATTCAATTGATTTAAACAAGCCTAAACAGCTTAACAAATAATAATCCAGTTCATCAGTTAGAAGTCCCACAGAATTTGGATCAACATCATATCCATATTCACTACCATAATATTTATCATATTCAGAATCTATTTTGATCTGAATACTTTTGGCCACTTTTAAATAACTTTCAAACTCATTAAAAAATTCTTTAGATGGGAAGTGCTTGTTTTTTGCCGATAATTCACTTCTTTCGCTAACATAGGAGTCATGATTATATTTACTATCGATATTGGGGTAATTCCAAGAGTATTCAGATTTGACTATTCCGCCAATTATTTCGAGCTTTTCGGAACTTACAAATTTTTCGATTCTTAGTGCCTCGATGATTTTTTCTAAATCAATCGCTTTTTCAGCGGATTCAAGGCTTTTTAAACGCTTAGAGAAAACTTCAAGTATTTCTTCCATCACATTAGTTTAATATTTCAACTCGCGCTCGTTTTTAACGAGTGCATAACCTTGGTTTGCGTTTATAACCCAACGGGCGATACAATCGCCCAACCATATTAAGCGCTCGTTGCAAACGAGCGCAAGAGCTTATACGCTTTCCTTCACCACGTCATCATCCTGTTTCACTAAAGTATAACAAGTATAATCAGGCTGAATTACTTCGCCGTTGGCGTTAGTAATGGTCATGTAGTGGCTGCCCCATCTTTCGAGGGTATAAAATATAGATGATAACTCCTGGCCTATGGGAGTAAGGGAATATTCAACCCTTGGTGGTACTTCGGGAAAAATGTGGCGGGATACTATGCCGTCTTCTTCCAGTTCGCGGATCTGTTGTGAAAGCATCTTTTCGGTCATGCCGGGAATGGCCCGGTTTATCTCGCTGTAACGCTTCTGACCACTTAATAATTGGTTGATTATACTCAGTTTCCACTTACCACTAATTACGCTTAGCGCCGCTGCCATAGTGCAGGAGTGATCGGAATGTCTGTTTTTTGTCATAATGAAAAAGGCGATATATCGATTGCATCAAACCGGCCCATAACCTACCAAAAAGTATGTTGCACACAAAATGGTGCATTCTTGTGGGGAGCTATAACTCACTGTACCTTTGATGTATCAAAACAAAGATAATGAAAAAGTTACAAGGAAAAACAGCAGTAATAACAGGCGGCAACAGTGGTATAGGCCTGGCCACAGCACAGGAGTTCATTGCACAAGGTGCAAAAGTGATTATCACCGGCAGGAACCAAAAATCAATCAACGAAGCGCTTGAAACACTTGGTGCCGATGCTCATGGTGTAATTGCCGACAGCGGCGACATCAACCAGGTTAAACAACTGGGTGAAAAAGTAAAAGCCATTGCCGAGAAAATTGACATCGTATTTGTTAATGCAGGTATTGGCCAGTTCAATTCAACTGAGCAGATGAGCGAGCAGATGTTTGATGATATCATGAACATCAACTTTAAGGGTGCTTACTTCAGTATTCAGCAATTGTTGCCTTTAATTAATGACGGCGGTTCTATTATTTTAAATACATCAATCAACGCGCATATTGGTATGGCCGGTGCAACTGTTTATGCAGCAAGTAAAGCAGCATTGCTTTCATTAGCTAAAAACATTTCGGCCGAGTTGTTGCCACGTCGTATCAGGGTTAACTCAGTAAGCCCTGGCCCGGTTGTAACACCTTTACACACCGCCGATAAATTAGGCTTAACACAGGAACAGTTAGAAGGCATGGGCTCTGAATTGATCAAACAGATCCCAATGGGCCGTTTTGGTTTGGCCGAAGAAATTGCCAAAACAGTTACTTTCTTCGCTTCCGACGATTCAACATTTATAACCGGTGCCGAGTTGATTGCCGACGGTGGTATGGCTACTTTGAAAGGCGCATAAGCCCCCTCTAAACGGCGTAGCCCTCATGAGCACTAAAAGCAAATTAACTGCGAATAATCTCCCCCTGAAGGGGAGACTTTAAAAATTGCTCCCGGAATAAATTGGGTGAGATATAGTGAATCGGAGTAATACATTAAACGACTGGTGGTTTAACTGCCAGTCGTTTTTTTGTCTGAACTCGAATTTCGATAATTAAACGAATTGACAGAATAAAAGGCAAATTCAATAAATTCAAATAATTACTTAAAATTCTTGTTCAGACAATAACATATTGCAGAGCGTAATGTTAATTAATACCGCCAATGTTAAAAAGTAACCCGCCCAAACAGTTGTATATGTGCTTTGTAAACAGGTTATTTGTGTTAATACGTCATGTCGCAAAGCTATATCTGAAGGTGTAAATGCGACAAATGGTCATGCCTGCGTTAAGGGCGTGGATTATAATAATATAATTGTCACATTGTCAGTAACGCACTTGTGGCAAGCAATTTGAATAGCATATATTTGTAAATACAAAATTTAAACAAATAGAAATCATGGCTTTAGAAATAACTGATGCAAACTTTGACGAGCTTGTCCTGAAATCAGACAAACCGGTATTAATTGACTTTTGGGCTGAGTGGTGTGGTCCTTGTAGGATGGTAGGTCCGGTAGTTGAAGATATTGCAAAAGAATATGAAGGCAAAGCTGTTGTTGGTAAAGTAGATGTTGACAACAACCCAGGCATATCTGTAAAATACGGTATCCGTAACATCCCTGCCTTATTGTTCTTCAAAAACGGCGAAATTGTTGATAAACAAATCGGTGCTGTGCCAAAATCAGTATTAACTGATAAACTGGTAAAACAGTTAGCATAACTCAAAGAGGCTTATTTAATGCTACACACTGTAGCATTAACACAACATATTTTTTGAAAAAGCGTTGCAATTTTGCAGCGCTTTTTTTATGTCTATATTAGCCTATGCCCAAATTAAACGATGATCAGCAAATAAGGCAACTGGCCAATCTCGAATTGCTGGCCCGGCAGGTGGTTGAAGGTTTTATCACCGGCCTGCACCAAAGTCCTTTTCATGGCTTTTCTGTGGAGTTTGCCGAACACCGGCTGTATAACAACGGCGAATCGGTAAAAAATATCGACTGGAAGCTGCTGGCCCGTACTGATAAATTGTTTGTAAAGCAATTTGAAGAGGAAACTAATCTTCGCTGTTTTTTGCTGCTGGATACATCATCATCAATGAATTTCCCCGAAACGGGTACCAATAAACTTCAGTTTTCTGTTTATGCCATAGCATCGCTGATGTACCTGTTCAAAAAACAGCGCGACGCTTTTGGGCTTTGTTTATTTTCGGATAAGATAGACTGGATCAGCGCGGCAAAATCAACCACTACGCACCTGTTTTATTTATATGCCGAGCTGGAAAAAATGTATGCCAGTCCTAAAGTAAACACGCAAACCAATATCACCAATGTGCTGCATCATATTGCGCAGGAAATTCATCAGCGTTCGCTGGTGATCATTTTTAGCGATATGCTGGAGAATAATCTGAATGCCGAAAAGCAGCAAGCTTTATTTGCGGCAATTCAGCATTTAAAGTTTAATAAGCATGAGGTAGTAATTTTCAATGTTACCGATAAGCAAAAAGAACTTGAGTTTAATTTTGATAACCGTCCCCATCATTTTGTTGATATCGAAAGTGGTGACGAGCTGAAGGTGAACCCGGCCCGCATCCGCGACGCCTACAGGGCATCGTTAAAAGAGTACCGCCATCAGTTGGAGTTAAAATGTGCACAGTATCATATTGATTTGGTTGACGCCAATATTCATGAAGGCTACCATCATATCTTGAACACGTACCTGGTTAAGCGGAATAAGATGATATAAAGTATTTTCATTATTAAAACGGATCATGAGCGTTTCGGAATATGCAATGCTGTAATTCAATAGTAAGACACATGTGATGCCTCTCTACGGAATAAAAAAAGGCTGTTACCACCGGAAAACAGCCTCTATAGTTAAATAGGGGATCTACTTATAAACTAAACCTTGTAAAGGTATTGATACAATGTGAAGATTAAGTGAAGTCGTTACTCACGGTTAAATATGAGGAATATGCTCGTTCCCCTGTCTTTTACCGAATCTATTTTTACCCTGATGCCATGAAAAGCGGTAATACTTTTCACAATAGCTAAGCCAAGGCCGTAGCTTTCCTTTTCTTCGGTCTCAAATTTTTCAAAGCGGTTAAAAGCGTTTTCTATTTGTTGTTGATCCATCCCCGCACCTGTGTCTGTAATTTCCAGTGCATACACATCTTCCTTCAATTCATCGGCAACGGTGATACTGCCTTTGGGCTTATTGTATTTAATAGCATTGTTTATCAAATTGAACAATAGGGTATGCATTAGGGGGCGGTTACCCATAATGGAGTAGATGTATTTAATGTTATTGTTGAAGGTGAGATGTTTTTCTTCCAAACGGTCTTCCAGTTCTTCCTGTATCTCCATAATTACACCTGCTATCATCACCACTTCGGCTTTGTCATATTGATTATTTTCAACTTTTGAGATGAGCAGCAGGCTGTTAATAATAGATTTAAGCCGGTTTAATGTTTTCAGCGAAGCGTGCATCTTGTTTTCGCTGGCTTCGCTGAGTTCTTCCTGCAATAAAATATTCTCCAGCCGGGAACTGATAATTGATATGGGCGTAAGTAACTCATGCGATACATTGGCAATGAACTGTTTTTCCAGCGCAAACAGGTTACTGATCTTTTTCATGAGTGTGCTGATACTGTCATCAAGCAGTTCAAAATCCTGTGTGGTGGTCTGGATCTTTTCATAATCAAAGTTCATAGGATCATTTACTTTGATCAGCTTGCGGTCGATGATCTTATAAAAGGGCGCAAGCAAAAATTTGGTAAACACCAGGTCGCTTACCAGTGTGAGGGCGAGTGCTATTATCAATGTCAAAAGGGTAAACCTTTTAATGATGGATTTTAATTCCTCAATGGAGGTAACTGACACGCCAATTTCAAGCAGATAGGTATGGTTGTTAAAATTAAACTGGTGAGTCAGGATGCGATAAGTTTGCGTAACCAGGTCACTGGTACGGGTTTCGGTTGTGAACTTTACAGCTTTCGTTTCGGTGGGTTCAAATTTAACAGGGGTTATAATAATGAACTCCTCTTTTAAAATATTATAATCGGTATAAGGCTTTTGATTAGCAAGCTTGCTGCTAATCTCTTTTGAACTGAGGTTTTTAAGCGTTTCTCTTTCATTTTCCTCAAGCCTGAGCTCTACATGATTATACGAGATCTTCTCGATAGAAAGCAGGATAAGCAGGCCAGTGAAAAGTATAATGGCTAATTTGGTTAACGTATTATAAAGGGCCAGTTTTACCTGTAATTTCATGAGGCTGTTAATTTCAAATGTTGATGCGGTAGCCGATGCTCCTTACTGTTTCAAACCAATCGATGGGAATATATGCCGACAGCTTTTTACGCAGGTTTTTAACGTGCACATCCACAAAGTTAGAGTCGGAATTTATTTCCAATACATCGCCCCAAACATGTTCGGTGAGGTTGGTGCGTGATATTACCCTGTTTTTGTTTAGCACCAGGTAGTTGAAAATTTCAAACTCTTTTTTGGTGAGGGTTATACGCTCATCATTGTAGGTAACGGTACGGTTTTGTATGTTGATCTTTAACCCTTTTACATTAATGTCATTACTCTCCAGGCGGTGTTTGCGGCGGGTGATGGCGTGCATGCGGGCTAATAGCTCGTTTAATGAAAACGGCTTTGCCAGGTAATCGTCGGCACCCTGTTCAAGGCCCGATACCCGGTCGTCAACAGCGCCGCGGGCGGTGAGGATAATTACAGCATCTTCGCGTTCGTTCATGCCTTTCAGCATTTTAAGCAGGTCAAAGCCGTCACCGTCGGGCAAGCCCAGGTCGAGCAAGATAAAGTCATAATTGTTTACGAAGATTTTTTCAGATGCCGATTTTTTGGTGCGGGCATGTTCAACCGTAAAACCTTCGTGGCTTAAAAATTCATCAACCTCAAGCGCAAGGCCTTTTTCGTCTTCAACAATTAGTACGTTCATAATTGTGTATTTACAGGAACTATCAATAAGGGTTACAGGATCAAGATTATTCACGGCAGGCAAAGTACCGTACCGAAGATTAATAAAGTATGAAGATAGGCTTTTATAGCGGCCTGTAAAGTGTCATTTTTTAAATCTTGCGTTTAAATTAAAAAAGCGCAAATCAATTTGCGCCGATTGGTGTTACAAACTAAAAGCTACCACTTCATTGTATGAGACTTTCTATCGAACGCAAACCCATCCGGGTAAATCCAGATCCGAAACGTGTAATAGCAAGATTTTTTTTTAATGGTAACGACCGTGCTAAAGAGGTTATTGAGCGTGTAATGCTGATCAGCGAAGATGATGCTTTTGGCATTGTATCTCCCTTGCTGCAGGAATATTCCAAAAGGCACCGTAATATAACCCGGGTGCTCAACAGGCATTGCAGCAAGCTTAAACCCTTGTTTTTAGAGCTCAATATTGATTTTGATACGCTTACCGTTTACCGCAAGCTGCTCATCGGCTCTTATTTTACGCATGAGTATTCAATAGAATCGGCCGCCTTCTTTAATCCCTCGATAGTTGAAGATCCCGACCAAACCGAGCTTGAAGACGGCCAGCGCAGGGTGATCATCAGCTTCCGGGCGGTAGGCGAGGGGCATATCTCTTCCATAACTTTTCGCCGGGCCTGGATAGATAAGGATAACAACATCAGCATACAACCTGCGGGCAGTTATATTGATGAAGCCGAAATTGTGAGGAATGCCGTTTATAATAAAAAGCTTTTTTTTGAAAAAGCAGCCATCACCCAAATTAATATTGATGTTATAAGCGAACTGGAATCAAAACTCGATCATCATTTTGAGTACGCCAACCTGCGCCGGATCATTATGGATTCGCAAAAATTACAGGAAGACGATATGAAGCGGCTGGAGTATGATAAAGTGCTTTGGCTCGCCGATTCCTATTATGAAATTGTTTTTTCACTGGATACCGATATTTCCGACAGGGTGATCTTCCCGATATCTGAATATGAACGTAAGGGTATTGAGGATGCCCGTTTTGTACAGTTTACCAACGATGACGGCAGCAAACTATATTACGCTACCTATACAGCTTATGATGGCTCGCTGATTATGCCCAAACTGCTGCAAACAACTGATTTTTATAATTTTAAGATCATGCCTTTGTACGGAGCCGGTGCGCAGAATAAAAACCTGGCCTTGTTTCCGCGTAAGGTGAACGGCAAGTATGTGATGATATCGCGGATAGACGGCTGCAATAACTATATCATGTATTCGGATAAGATCAATATCTGGGAAAAGCCGGTGATGCTGCAACAGCCTAAATTTAGCTGGGAGTTTGTGCAGATAGGTAATTGCGGCTCGCCCATTGAAACACCCGATGGATGGATCATGATAACCCATGGTGTTGGTCCCATGCGCCGTTATGTGCTGGGTGCAAGTCTGCTTAAACTGGATGACCCAACGGTTGAAATTGGCCGCCTGCGCGAGCCTTTACTAATCCCCAACAGTGATGAGCGGGAAGGCTATGTACCTAACGTGCTTTATTCATGCGGGGTAATTGTACACAACAATAAACTCATTATTCCATACGGTGTTTCCGACTCATCAACCGCCTTTGCCGAAGTATGCCTGGATGAGCTTTTGAAAAAGCTTAAAGCCTGAAAAGAGCTTAATGCTGAAAGCTCAAAGCAGAAAGCTTTGTGTTTGAAAAGCTTTCAGCCTTAAGCTTTCAGCTTTTAGCCTGTATTTATATTGTTGATTATAAGTCATTTAACTTTCACGTAAATCTCATGATGTATTATTAGTTAAAACTTATTCTTCTTTTTCAAGTTAAATAAATATGAAAAAGATAATTTTAAGCTTAAGCATAATACTGTTTTCGCTTACAGGTTTTAGCCAGGCACTTAAACCTGTAAAGATAGATAGCCTTGTCACGGTTTCATTACCCGAAGGCTTTACTAAAAAGGATACATTAGGCCAGCAGATATACCAGGGTAGTGCATCATTAGGTAATATTCTTGTTTTACGCGTGCCAAACGTTAATACAAAACCTTTAAACAAGGAGAGCGACTTGAAAGATGTATTTAAAACCTACATCAAAGGTATTCAAAAACAATCTGTTAATGGCAGTGTAATGTATCCGCGTGATACCACTATCGGTAAACTGGAAGGAAAGGTATTCACTCTCAGGATTGATAACAGCGGTTCAACCGGCGAATCTCCGGAGTTAAGAAATTTTATCCTGTTATATACCCAGGACGTAACCTATACTTTTGAATATAACTATCCGGAGCAAAGACTTGATCTGGCAAAGGCCGAACTGAAACAATTTTCCAGTTCTATCAAAATCGCACCTACTTTAGATCGCCGCGATCAGTATTTGTCTGACGCAAAAGGCATGTCTGCCCCGGCCAAAATAGGTATTTATGGCGGCGGCGCAGTTATAATACTGATTATCGTGTTAACCGTGATCAAACGTAAAAACAGTCAACTGGAAGCTGGAGTTTAATTGGCGACAGGGGCTTTTTTGAATACGTTATCGAGCAGGCCCCGGTTCCATTTGGCCGAATTGATGAACTGCTTACCATCAAGCCATGTTAACCAAAATATAGTAACAAACACACCAATAGCCGAGCCGGCAAGCACGTCTTCATAAAAGTGCTCGGTTAAATAAATTCTTGAATAGCCAACCATTATGGCAACAAACAAGGCTGGGATTCCCCAGCTTTTGTTTTTACAGAGGTACGTTATGACCAACGCGGCAGAAAAAGCACTCACCGTATGCCCGGACGGAAAACTGTATTTCTCCAATATATAAACTCCTTCTACGGTATGTACCCTGCTCCACTGGCTGGCAAAGTATAGCTTTGGCCGGGGAGCGATATAAATGTATTTAAGGATTTGTGCCGCGATGGATGTTATGGCATAGCTGGAGGCCATTAACAGCCAGCTGCGGTAGCTGAATAAAAGCATAGCAAGTGATACTATCACGGCTGTGGTGCCGTCGCCGATATCTGTAACATAAGGCTCAATGGTATCAAGCCAGGGGTGGTGCCAACCATTTACGGTAAAAAAAATAGCTTCACGGGTAAATAGCAGTTTGATAGTCAGGCAGGTGGCTAAGACGATAAGGTAAAGGATAAAAAAAGGGCGGATCCTGTGCAACACGTCTTTTATTCCTATCTTCATGTTGCAAAGTAAGCATATACTTATTCAATGCAAAAAAATGATTAATTTTGAGATTGGTTAGCACTTATTAATTAAACTACATGTCGAAAAGTATCTTTCGTAAAAAGTCGGTAGCAAAAATTTTAAATGATGTTGAATGTGGTTTTAGTGATAGTGAGCATCCCGGTACAACGTCATCCCAACTCAAAAAAGAACTTAACGTAAAAGACCTCACCCTCATGGGGATAGCCGCCGTTGTGGGGGCAGGTATATTTTCGACAATTGGCGAAGCCTCTTTCCACGGCGGCCCCGCGGTTTCCATCCTGTTTATTTTAACCGCTGTTACCTGCGGCTTTTCGGCTCTTTGTTATGCCGAGTTTGCCTCGCGTATCCCGGTTGCGGGCAGTGCGTATACCTACGCTTATGCCTCTTTTGGTGAATTGATAGCATGGATCATTGGCTGGGACCTGTTAATGGAATACGCCATTGGCAACATCGCGGTAGCCATTTCCTGGAGCGAATACTTTGTAAACCTGCTGGAAGGCTTTCATATACATATGCCCAAGTTTCTGACTATGGACTATGTTTCGGCCCTGCGCGGGCATGAGCAGGTTCAGGCAGCAGGTGCAAACCTGGCTGATATCAGTGATAAAGTAAAAGCAGAAGCACTGGCCTGGGATCAGGCGCCGGGCATAGGTGGTTTTAAGCTCATTGCCAATTTACCCGCCCTTTTAATTGTTATCATCATCACTTACCTGGTTTATGTGGGCATCCGCGAAACAAAAAAGGCCACCAATGCTATGGTGGTTTTGAAGATAGTGATTGTTATAGCAGTTATAGTAGTCGGCTTTTTTTATGTAACACCTGCCAACTGGCACCCATTTATGCCTAACGGTTTCAGTGGCGTTATGAAAGGCGTATCGGGGGTGTTTTTTGCTTATATCGGCTTTGACGCCATCTCAACCACAGCCGAAGAATGTGAAAGGCCCCAGCGCGATCTGCCCCGCGGCATGATCTATTCGCTGGTGATTTGTACAGTATTGTATATCCTGATAGCATTGGTGCTTACCGGCATGGTAAGTTATAAAGACCTGCAGGTTGGTGACCCACTGGCCTTTGTTTTTGCAAAGGTGGGCTTAAATAAGATTAGCTATGTGATCTCCATTAGTGCGGTTGTTGCTACAGCGAGTGTATTGCTGATATTCCAGTTAGGCCAGCCCAGGATCTGGATGAGCATGAGCCGCGATGGTTTATTGCCTAAAGCATTTTCACGTATCCATCCAAAATATCAAACACCTGCTTTTGCCACGGTAGTAACCGGTTTTGTGGTGGCTATACCGGCCCTGTTCATGAACCTTACCGAAGTAACTGATTTGACCAGTATTGGTACCCTGTTTGCATTTGTACTGGTTTGCGGCGGTGTGTTGTTGCTGCCGCGTGAAGAGGCTGTTAAAGGCAAATTCCATTTACCATACGTGAATGGTAAATTTATTATACCAATTATCACACTGGTGATTTTGGGTTCGGTCGCCTGGTTTAAACCGGCCGCGCAAGTTGAGATGATGCAGTTTAAGAAACTAAAAGACCGTAGCGACATCATTGATAATATGGATAACAATGACAAGCTGAGCCTGCTTAAAACTACCAATCAGCTTTATAACGCTAATGTAACTGCCCAGCCCGACTCGGCTAAAAAATATTTTAAGGATATAGAAGAGGATAAATTCAATACCGCGCTAAGGAAAACGAACGATATCAGCGATGGTAAGAAGTATTATTTAGGTTTTGATGGCTTCCTGTATAATTTCCCTAACTATCTTTTCTTTATCCTGATCATTATTATAGCGGTTTACAGCTTTATTAAAAACTTCTCGCTCATCCCTGTTTTGGGGCTGATGAGCTGTTTTTACCTGATGACGGAACTTGGCTATACTAACTGGCTCAGGTTTTTGATATGGCTGGTGATAGGTCTGGTAATTTATGCTACTTACAGCTATAAAAACAGCGTGCTGGGCAAAGAAATCAAAACCGCGTAAAACTTATGTGGACCTGCCCTTTATGCGAACGTGAATTTACCGCCACCAACCAGGCGCATTCATGTCGCGACAGGGAACTATCGGAAGCGCTAAGTGGCAAAACGCCCCACACCATAGCGCTGTTTGATCATTTGATTGATGAGTACCTGCAAATTACCGAAATTAAAGTTTATCCTACCAAAAGCATGATAGCATTGGGAGCAAGGATAAACTTTGCTTATGTTACCCAATTAGGTAAAAACTTTATTGATGTGGTATTTCCCTTTAAACAGGTTTATGACGATAACCTGTGCTTCAGTAAAATAAAACAAGTGCCCGGCACCGATCAGTATAATCACTACTTCAGGATGTATTTTAAGGAAGATATTAATGATGAAGTGCGGAAATATATGCGGATGGCTTGGGAAAAAAGTAAATAACTATATAACTACCGCAGGCTTTCAGCCTGTGGGTGGCATAATGTAAGCTTTCAGCTTACACCCTTGAGCTGAAAGCTCAAACCATGGTATACCACGGGCTGAAAGCCCGCGGCAGATTGAGCGACAGAATGTAAAAAGAAAAGCCTCCCGTTTCCGGAAGGCTTTCAATATTAAAAAGGATTGCAATTAATTAACCCGGTGGATTTCAATGGCCTCAGGTATGGCAAGTACCAGCGGTACTTTCTCTACCGTTACAAAACTCAGGTCGAGTCCAAAACCGCGCTCTTCGGATAAGCTCACTTTTTTAAGCTGCTTGTAGTAATCCATTATAAATCTTTCGATGAAAGACAGGTTGTGTGAGCGTGAGAAGATCTTTTCGATCACCACAAAACGGAAATCGCCCACAATTTTATGCCTATTCAGTGACTTGTAGGTACTGGTAATATCAACCTCGCCTTTTTTAACAAGGTCTTCCACTACTTTCCTGAATAGCAGGTTTATTTGCTGTTCAACGCGGAAGCCGAGCTTAAAGTCAATCCGGATGAGTTTATTTGGCACTAAATGGTCAACTTCGTATTCGCGTTTGTAAGGCTCGTCCACTACGTCAACGTGTACCAGCCAGTAGACATCGGCACGTTTAGGCTGCTTTTGAAGTATGGAATAAACAATTTTTGATTCAATTTCTGAATTGAAGTTGGCACTGGTTAAGTACACCAATTGAGAGGCGTATTTAGGTACACTTTCGTCGGAGCTTAACTCCTTTATAATGTCAAAATAGTCTTCTATCTCAACAAACTTCACATAGCGGTTCCTGATCTTGCGGGCGGTATGCCAGGTCCACATCACAGTAAACAATACAAAACCTATCGACAGTGTAAACCAACCGCCATCTAAGAACTTATGCAGGTTACCGGTAAGGAAGGTTCCTTCAATAAGCAGGTAAACCGCCAAAAACGTATTGATGATATAATTGGGCACTTTTTTGCGCTTCAGGAATTTGGATACCAGTATGGTAGTCATAAGCATGGCTACGGTAATACTTAAGCCGTAAGCAGCCTCCATTTTATCCGAGTGTTTGAATATCAGCACCACACCTAAACAACCGGCCCAAAGCAGCCAGTTAACGCTGGGCACATATAACTGTCCTTTTTGCTCTGATGGGTAGTTGATCCTAACTTTTGGCCAAAGATTAAGCCTTACCGCTTCGGCAATGAGCGTAAACGAACCTGATATCAGCGCCTGGCTGGCAATGATGGCCGCTACTGTAGCTATGCCGATACCATATATCAGGAACCATGTTGGCATGATTTGATAAAAAGGGTTTTGAGCGTTAAGGTCCATAACGTGCCCGTTACGTTGTAGCAGCCAAACTGCCTGGCCTAAATAGTTTAGGATAAGGCAAATCTTAACATAAACCCAGCTTACGCGGATATTGGCTTTACCGCAATGACCAAGATCGGAGTACAATGCTTCGGCACCCGTGGTACACAGGAACACCGCGCCTAATATAATGAAGGCGCCATCGCTTGAGCTTGAGGTAAGCAATTTAATGGCATAGTACGGGTTTAACGAGCGGATAACCCATGGATCATGTACGATATAGGTAACACCTAAAAAGCCCATCATCGTAAACCAGACGAACATGATAGGCCCGAATGCCTTACCTACCAGTGATGTGCCGAATTGCTGTATGATAAATAAAGCGGTAATAATGGCCATTACCACATATACAGTAGGCAAATTAGGGTAATAGGTTTGCAAACCTTCAATGGCCGATGATATGGTAATTGGCGGGGTAATAATGCCATCGGCCAAAAGGGCGCAGCCCCCTACAATCGCCGGTATAATAAGCCATTTTGCTTTACGCCGTACTAATGAAAACAGCGAGAAAATGCCGCCCTCACCCTTGTTATCGGCCCTTAGGGTTATCACCACATACTTTAAAGTGGTTTGCAGGGTTAATGTCCAAAAAATGAGCGAAACACCTCCAAGAATTAATGTTTCTGAAATTTGACGCTGGCCAACTATAGCCTTGAATACGTATAATGGGGAGGTACCAATATCACCGTAAATTATTCCTAAACTGATTAGAAAGCCCGCGGCCGACAGTTTATGCAGATCTTTATGATTTGACACTTTTATGATTTAGAGATGGCAAAAATATTAATTTTTTTGGTTAAACCATTAGAATGATTAAACGTATAAGGAAATTATGTGTCTATTATACAATAAGGCTGTGCATTTTGTTAAAATTTGTTAAAAAGTTTTACAAAAACACTAATATTTAATGGGATGAGGGCATTATTTATACTTTTGTAGAATCATACTAAATAATGAGGCGAAATTTTACATATTCTTATGTTTATACCTATACATGGGTCGTGATAATTGCGATGGCAATTTTCGTGAACTTCGCCTTTGTTGCCGATGGTCATTCGCTAAAGTCTGATACCGTGTATCTTAGGGGTAAAACTAAAGCTGCCAAAACCTCTTATTTAAAGAATGGCTTGCACCTTTCGCTTCCTCCATTAAAACCCGCTGTTACTTCAAGTGTAAAATTGAATGTATCCCGGCCCGATGATAAACTACTAACTGATGTGCAATTGTACCCTAACCCGGTAACTGACCAGATCAATCTTAAATATTCCATTTCGCGCAATACCAACGTAACCATTAAAATAATGGATGTGCTGGGCAATGATATTTCTACCCTGTTTTCGCAAAGGGTTGAATCCGGCGATCATAATCTGAATTACCCGATCAGCAATAAGCTGGTCCGCGGCTTTTACTTTGTGCGCGTTGTAGCCGGTACCGAATCTGTTATTAAAAGGATTTCGGTTATTAATTAACAAATAGCTAAAGATTATGTCATTATAAGCGAAGCGCGGCAATCTTGTCGTCAATGCATGTCCGATCCGTATAGCTACGAGATTGCTTCGTTGCCCCAAGCGCACTTTACCTATGCCGCTCCTCGCAATGACATGATTTTTAATGTAGAAGTAATAACGCAAAAAATGTCAATTATTAATACACCTTCAAAACCTTCCTCCCAAACCCATCAATTTTTTTAGCTTTGGCGATTATAGCGTTCATTTATGAAAATTATTGCCATTGGCCGCAACTACGCCGAACACGCCAAAGAACTCAATAACCCGGTACCCACAACGCCGGTTATCTTCATGAAGCCCGATACGGCATTATTAAAAGAGAACAAGCCTTTTTACCATCCCGATTTTTCGGAAGATGTTCACCATGAAATTGAATTGGTTTTGAAGATCAGTAAAGAAGGCAAGCACATCAGCGAGAAATTTGCCGCTAATTACTACGAAGAAATTGGCTTAGGTATTGACTTTACCGCACGTGATGTTCAGGCACGCCACAAAGAAAAAGGCCTTCCCTGGGAACTGGCTAAAGCCTTTGATGGCTCGGCGCCCATCAGTACTTTTGTGCCTAAGACCAAGTTTGAATCTGTTTATGATATCAACTTTAAGCTGGATATTAACGGCGAAACCCGCCAGCAGGGCAACACCCGCGATCTGCTTTTTTCGTTTGAGAGCATCATCGCCTTTGTTTCAAAATACATCACCCTAAAAAAGGGCGACCTGATATTTACCGGCACCCCACCAGGTGTATCAAAAGTAAAAATCGGCGACAGACTTGAGGGATACCTCGAAGATGAGAAAATGCTCGATTTTTACGTTAAGTAAGCATGATAAAAAAAATATTGGTTACAGGCGCAATGTGTTTGGCGCTTTATTCAAACGCATTTGCTCAAAATATTATACAAAGCAGGGCTTACCCGCAAAATTATTTCAGGTATCCGCTTGATCTTACGCCACCCACTACAGCCGGTTCATTTGGCGAGTTAAGGCCGTCACATTTCCACTCCGGGCTCGATTTTAAAACCAACCAGCGGACAGGCTACCCTGTGCATGCAGCTGCCGAAGGTTATATATCAAGGGTACGTGTTCAGTTTGGCGGTTTTGGGAGGGCTATTTATATTACCCACCCCAATGGGTATACTACGGTTTATGGTCACCTGCAAAGTTTTAGTCCAGCGGTTATTGAGCTGGTAAAGAAATACCAGTACGAGTACCAAACCTACGAAGCCGATTTTAAACTTACACCAACACAGGTGCCGGTAAAAAAGGATGAGGTGGTAGCCATTTCAGGAAATGCCGGTGCATCGGCCGGGCCGCATGTGCACTTTGAGATCAGGGACAGTAAAACAGAGGAAACTATCAATGCACAGCTATTTGGTTTAACCATTCCTGATAAAGTGCCGCCTACAATTACCGCTATTGGTATCTATCACCTCAACGGAAAACCGTTCAGCGAAAAAACGCCCAGGGAGTTTTTAGGCGTTACGGGCTCAGCAGGTAATTATCATCTCCTTAAACCACAAACGCTGGAACTAAGCGGCAATATCGGATTCGGGATTAATACCACCGATATGAACAGCACGTCGTTTAATCATAACGGCGTTTATTCTATAGAGCTAAAACTGGATGGCAAAACCGTGTATACCTTTGCGGTTGAACGTTTCGCGTTTGATCAGACCCATGCCATCAATGCGTATATAGATTACCCTGCATTTGAATCATCCCGCAGGTGGATGCAGAAATGCTTCATCCTGCCCGGCAGCCGGATTTCATTGTATCCGCAATCGGTAAATAACGGCATTATTACGTTCGATGATAACGCGACGCATGATGTGGAGTATATTGTAAAGGATGTGGCGGGCAATACAGCATCGCTTAACCTTAAGGTTAAATCATCTCCGTTTACAAACCCACAGCCTGTAAAACCTACCGGTACTATGTTTTACTATGACAAGCGGAGCGAGTTTAGCAACGACAAAGTGAAAGTGGTCATTATGCCAGGTAACCTTTATGATGACCTTGATTTCCAATATTCAGCATCAGCCAAACCTGCAGTTGCTTATTCTGCCGTGCACCATATCCATAACCGGTTAACGCCCATTCACGATAATTATGAAATCTGGATCAAGCCCGATGTCGACCTGGGTAAGTACACTGATAAGGCGGTTATTGTAAGTTCATGGGGAGGCTGCCAGGGCGGTTACTTTAAAGATGGCTATGTGATATCGCAGGTAAGTGCCTTTGGCGACTATTATATCAAGGTAGATACGGTAGCCCCGGTTATTCGCCCGCTCAATATCAAAAATGGGAGCAATATGAAGACTGCCCGCAGTATTAATCTCAGAATGAGCGATAATTTATCAGGAATTAAGAGCTATACAGGCACAATTGATGGTAAATGGGTGCTAATGGAGCATGATTATAAAACTAAAATATTAAGTTACACCTTTAATAACGATATTGCGCCCGGTAAACACGTGTTTAAGTTGACTTTAGTTGATAACAAGAATAATTTTTCGGAATTTTCCGCCGATTTTTCCAGATAAGTACCTAAATAAGCCATGACAACATTAAAAGAAGGCGATAAAGCTCCTGCTTTTACCGCTAAAGACCAAAACGGCAAAGAAGTATCCCTTGCCGATTATAAAGGCAAAAATGTGATCCTTTACTTTTATCCTAAAGATGATACCCCCGGCTGTACTGCCGAATCATGCGATTTCAGGGATAACTATCAATCGCTTTTAAGCAAAGGTTTTGAGGTGATAGGTGTAAGTACCGACGATGAAAAATCGCACAAAAAATTTGAAACCAAATACAGCCTGCCATTTACCCTGATAGCCGATAATGAACTTAAAATTGTTGAAGCTTACGGCGTATGGGTTGAAAAAAACATGTACGGCAAAAAATATATGGGTACAGCCCGTACCACATTTATAATTGATGCAGAAGGGGTTATTACGCATGTGATCAGTAAGGTTGATACTAAGGCCTCGTCACAACAGGTGCTCGATCTTGTAAAATAAGTGTTAAAAACACAATCAAAATAGCTACTTTAGCAGTTCCTAAATTCCATTAATGAAAGCAGACTTACAAACATTAGAAAAAACCGCGTCACAAATCAGGCGCGACATTGTACGCATGGTACATGGCTGTCAATCAGGCCACCCGGGCGGCTCATTGGGCTGTACCGATTTCTTTACCGCATTGTATTTTTCGGTAATGAACCACGATCCTAAATTTAATATGGATGCAGTTGGCGAAGATATTTTCTTCCTGTCAAACGGCCATATTTCCCCCGTGTTTTACAGCACATTGGCACATGCCGGTTATTTTGATAAAGCCGAACTTGCAACTTTCCGTAAACTGAACGCGCGTTTACAAGGTCACCCAACCACACATGAGCACCTTCCGGGTATCCGTATTGCTTCGGGTTCATTGGGCCAGGGTTTATCAGTAGCTATCGGCGCTGCATTGGCAAAAAAATTAAATGGTGATAAATCATTGGTGTTTACCCTGCATGGCGATGGCGAGATCCAGGAAGGCCAGATTTGGGAAGCTGCGATGTTTGCCCCGCACAATCATGTTGATAACCTGATCTCAACTATCGATGTTAACGGTCAGCAAATTGATGGTCCTACCAAACAGGTACTTTCATTAGGCGATCTTCGCGCTAAATGGGAAGCTTTTGGCTGGGATGTATTGGATATGAAAGGTAATGATATGGCCGATGTGGTTAGAGTACTTGAAGAAGCAAAAAGCCGCACAGGTCAGGGTAAACCGATCATGATCCTGATGCATACCGAAATGGGTTACGGTGTTGACTTTATGGTAGGCAGCCACAAATGGCACGGTGTTGCGCCAAATGATGAGCAGCTTAAACTGGCTTTAGATCAGTTAGAGGAAACACTGGGCGATTATTAACCCCCCGGCCCCCTGAAGGGGGAGAGTCAAAAACATCAGTTTATATTATCACGATTTAATTCCAATCCTTCCCGATTGCGGAGGGAATTTGAACAATGAAAAAATACACTTACACAGATAAAAAAGATACCCGCTCGGGCTTTGGCGCCGGGTTGCTGGAAGCAGGCCAGAAAAATGATCAGGTTGTTGCACTTTGCGCCGACCTTATTGGTTCGTTAAAAATGAACGATTTTATTAAAGCATTCCCTGAACGTTTTGTACAGGTTGGTATTGCTGAAGCTAACATGATCGGTATTGCTGCCGGCATGACCATCGGCGGTAAAATTCCTTTCACCGGTACTTTCGCCAACTTTTCAACAGGCAGGGTTTATGATCAGATCCGCCAGTCGGTGGCTTATTCAAACAAAAACGTTAAAATTTGCGCTTCACACGCCGGTTTAACTTTGGGCGAAGACGGTGCTACCCACCAGATTTTGGAAGATATAGGCCTGATGAAAATGTTACCAGGCATGACTGTTATCAACACTTGCGATTACAACCAAACCAAAGCCGCTACTGTTGCTATTGCTGAGTATGACGGCCCGGTTTACTTACGTTTCGGCCGCCCGGTTGTTCCGATCTTTACCGATCCCGATCAAAAATTTGAAATTGGTAAAGCGTGGATGGTGAACGAAGGCGCCGATGTAAGTATCTTTGCTACAGGTCACCTGGTATGGCAGGCTATCCTTGCGGGCGAAATTTTAGCTGAGCAGGGTATCGATGCCGAGATCATCAACATCCACACCATTAAACCGTTGGATGAAGAGGCTATTTTGAAATCGGTGGCTAAAACAGGTTGCGTAGTTACTGCCGAAGAACACAACCGTTTGGGTGGCTTAGGCGACAGCGTTGCCCAGGTGCTTGCAGTGCACAATCCATCACCACAGGAGTACGTAGCTGTAAATGACAGCTTTGGCGAAAGCGGTACACCTGAACAACTGATGACCAAATACGGCCTGGATGCAGATCATATTGTGGCAGCGGTGAAAAAGGTGATAGAAAGAAAAAACAAAAAAGGTTAATTAAACCTTTAACATTAATAAAATTCTAAAAATGTCGGTACAGGTTGAAGATTCAGAGATATTAAGCAAGTTTCAGGACGAAAAAACCCGGAATGAGGCATTTAACCTGTTGTTAAAAAAATACCAGCAAAAAATATACTGGCACATCAGGCGCATGGTTGTTGATCATGACGATGCTGATGATCTGGTTCAGGATGTTTTTGTAAAGGTTTGGAAAAACCTGGCCGGTTTCAGAAACGACGCGCAACTGTACACCTGGATGTACAGGATAGCATCCAACGAATGCATTACTTTTTTGAATAAGAAAAAACAAAAAAATAATGTTTCGTTGGATGATGTTGCTTATGAGCTGGCCGATACGCTGGCCGACTCAACCTATTTTAACGGCGATGCGGCGCAGCGGAAGCTGCAGGAGGCACTGCTTACCCTGCCCGAAAAACAACGGCTTGTTTTCAATATGAAATATTATGAAGACATGAAGTATGAAGAAATGTCGCAGGTTTTGGGTACCAGTGTGGGGGCTTTAAAGGCTTCGTTTCACCTGGCAGTCAAGAAGATAGAAGCTCATTTGCTTGGCAGGGATTAATTTTTTAATTTACGTTAAACCTTTTAGCACTATACCAATCTATAGTTGTGTATGAAAAGCGATATGGACAATAGGGAATGGCTGGATGATTTCATCGCGCTGAAACAGGTTAGCAAAACTAACCCGTTCACAGTGCCTGAAGGCTATTTCCATGAGTTAGCGCAGCACATTACAACACGTATAAGGCTTGAGGGATTAAAAAATTATCCATCTGCAGGGTATACCATACCCGAAAACTACTTTGACGAGCTAAGCAGCAACATCCGGAGCCGTATAAATATTGAGCGTGCTTTAAGCGCCGGTGATTCGGGATTTACCGTTCCCGAAAATTATTTTGATGAGCTGAGCAGCAATATTCAAAGCCGGATTGTGGTTGATGAAGCCATGAATGCGGGAGAGGGCTTCACGGTACCCGAAAACTATTTTGACGAGTTAAGCAGCAATATCCAAAGCCGTATAGCGGTGGGGGAGGCCATGAACCTGGCTGATGAAGGCTTCACCGTACCCGAAAATTACTTTGATGAACTGAGCAGCAACATCCAAAGCCGTATCGCGGTTGAGGAAGCCATGGGCGATGAAGGGTTTACTGTTCCTGAAAATTATTTTGAGGAGCTAAGTGCCAATATTCAAAGCCGCATAGCAGTTGAGGAAGCAATAAATGCCGGGCACGAAGGTTTTGTTGTACCGATAGATTACTTTGATAAGCTTAACCAGCGTATCCTGGATAAAACAGTTAATGCTGAAGTTGAAGAGGAGCAGGAGATTGATAATGTTATAAGCATTAACAAAGCAAAACCTGTACAGAAAAAAGGAATAGTGAGGAGGCTTTGGTTGTCGCCAACCATCAGGTATGCTACAGCGGCCTGCTTTGCTTTAATATTAGGTGTGGGTGTTATTTTCAGGGGAGATATCCAGGCGCCGGATCATAACCATTCTTACTTGCATGAGCAGGTATCATCGGTGCCGGTTGATGAAATAAAAAGCTATCTTCAGTTACACATGGACGCAAGCGATACCCGTACGCTGATAGATGCAAACCAAAAAAGCAACACAAGTAATGCAGACGAAGATCTGTCGGATTATATAGATAATTAAACAGAGGAAAAAATTTAATGAGTAAATTGATCAGGCATATTTGTATTGTGTTATTTGTTATGGCATTAGGCTATGAAGCTGTGGGACAGGTTAACCGCTTTGTTCCGGCTCAAACGCCCTCAAGGCCCCAACTTAACCCGGTACGTCCTAATGGCAACAAAAAGGGCGCTATGGGTAAAAGACTTGAGGCTGCCCGTAACAGGTATATCAGCCGCCAGCTTGATCTTACTGATGAAGAGGCTAACAAATTTTGGCCGCTTTATAATCAGTACCAGCAGGAGCTTACTGCTGTACGCATTCTGAAGCGTTTAAATAACTCCACTTCATCAACCAACGGCACCGAGCAAATAGATAAGGAAATCTATTACGAAAGCCAGCTGGTTGGGATCCGTAAACGCTACCGCGATTCCTTTGCCAAGATCCTTCCGCCCGAAAAGGTGAGTGTCCTGTACAAAAGCGAACAGGAATTTAACGATGAGCTCATCAAACAACTTAGCGAACGCAGCGAGAGAGCGGGGAATTAGGGGTAGTGATTAGAGGTTGGAGTTTAGAGATTAGGTTTCTTTTCTTCCTAATAAATCAAGATCATTTTAAAAATACGTTTACAGATGGATTTTCGTCCATCTGTTTTAGTTTATCTTTGTCGGTAAATCTAAGTAGGTCATCATTGCGGACCTAAGACTTACGAAGTTTTTAAAACTTCGTAAGTCTTAGCTCTACTACTCGTCATTGCGAGATACGAAGCAATCCCCTATAAGCAGAGCCGCTCTGTATAGTTCGCGATTGCTTCGTATCTCGCAATGACGTCTTCTCTTAAAACCTGCATTGGATAATTGACTTAAAACTTTGTACTTAAGACTTAGAACTTAACAACATGCCTACTCTTCGCCAGCTTTTTTTAGCCAATAACGCGCAAACCACTAATTTTCCTTTATTGCTTGAATTTGAGCGTGCCGAAGGTATTTATATGTACAATGCGGAGGGCAAACCCTATATCGATCTGATCTCAGGCATCGGTGTAAGTAGCTTAGGCCACAGCAACCCCTATGTTATTGAGGCTATTAAACAGCAGGTTGATAAATACATGCACCTAATGGTTTACGGCGAATATGTACAAACCCCGCAGGTGCGTTTTGCCGAAAAGCTTGTTTCCGTATTACCGGCGCCCCTCCAGTCGGTATATTTTACCAACTCGGGTGCCGAGGCCGTTGAGGGGGCATTAAAGCTTGCCAAGCGTTTTACGGGCAGGCAGCAGGTTGTTGCTTGTCTTAACTCGTATCATGGCAGCACACATGGCGCATTGAGTGTTATGGGCAATGAGGAGTTTAAACAGGCTTATCGTCCTTTATTGCCGGGCGTGAATTTCATCCGTTTTAATAACCCGGAAGATCTTGTGCTGATAACTGAAGAAACCGCCTGCGTGATTATCGAAACCATCCAGGGTGAGGCCGGCATCCGTGTGCCGGATCTTGCATATATGCAGGCTTTACGTGCCCGTTGTACCGAAACCGGTACGCTGTTGATCCTGGATGAGATCCAGGCGGCGTTTGGACGAACAGGAAAGCTTTTCGCGTTTGAGCATTTTGATATCGTACCAGATATCCTGTTACTGGCAAAAGCTTTAGGCGGCGGGATGCCGATAGGGGCGTTCATTTCATCAAACCAGATCATGGACGCGTTAAAGGAAAACCCGATCCTTGGTCATATCACTACCTTTGGCGGGCACCCTGTATGCTGCGCGGCAGGTTTAGCGGCACTGGAGTTTCTGCTGGATAACAACCTGGTATCCGGCGTAGCCGAAAAGGAAGCTTTGTTTCGGGATTTGCTTGTACACCCGGTTATACAACAGGTACGCGGCAAAGGCCTCATGATGGCTATCGAACTGGAAAACTTCGAGCTCAATAAAAACATAATTGACCGTTGTATCGAAAACGGTGTAATAACCGACTGGTTTTTACATTGCAGCAACTCCATGCGTTTGGCGCCTCCTTTGATCATTACCCACGACGAGATCAGGAAAGCTTGTGATGTAATTATAGAAGCGATTGATTTCTACACTAATAAATAAAATATAACATTCCTCCTCGTGAAATGAGGAGAAATCTTCTGCGGACAGTTAAGAAACCATGCAAATCCAGCCTCGATTGTGTATATGATTTCTCTTTCGCGTTAACGCGAAATCTCATTACTGCTCTATACTAAATGAAAAGAAGTTTTCTTCAGCCCATTTGCGAATCAAAGAAAGCCGACAAGCACAACGATGTTGGCTGAGTCAATTCTGTGCTATTCTTCCTTGTAAATTGCCTGTTACAACACCTTCATAATTCATAAGGATTATAGTTTGAGTTAAATTGGTATGGTTTGTGTATTTATAGCAATGCCTATAAAAACAATGCTTTCGGTGTCCTAAAGGCAATAAATAAGGTCACTGATGCATCTTTTTAAGGTCACCCTGCTTTTACAATTAATTAAATATTGTAAAACGAACTATCAAAGCATCTATACACAATCTACATATGAAAATAGCATATATATCAACCTATCCCCCCCGCGAATGCGGCCTTGCAACATTTAATAATAATTTGATGCGTGCCATCAGTTCAAATTTTCCTGAAAGGCACACCTTAGCACAAAATGGCTTTGTTGTGGCACTTAATGATTCGGAAAACCTACAGGAATATGAATACCCGGAGGAAGTTAAATATATCATTCGCCAAAATCACCAGAAAGATTATATCCGTGCAGCCAATTATATCAACACCAGTAATGCCGATGTATGTATTATGGAGCATGAGTTTGGCATTTACGGCGGCGAAAGCGGCATTTATATTTTACCGCTGATCAATCGTCTTGAAAAGCCGCTGATATCCATTTTACACACGGTATTGAAAGATCCGAGCTATGTGCAGCGCATCATTATTCGCGAAATTGCCGAGCAATCATCGAAGGTTGTGGTGATGAGCAAACGTGCTGTAGATTTCCTGACCAATATTTATGAGATCCCTGCCGACAAGATCCAGATCATAGAGCATGGCGTACCTGATGTGGAAGCCCCTGCCGAGAATCCGGTGAAAAGCTTGTCGGCTTTTAAAAACAAAAGGGTGATGTTAACCTTTGGTTTGCTAAGCCGTAACAAAGGTTTGGAAACTGTAATAAAAGCATTGCCTAAAGTAGTAGCGAAGCATCCTGATGTGATGTACGTGGTATTGGGTAATACACATCCCGGGGTTATCAAAAGTTCGGGCGAGGAGTACCGCGATCATTTGAAATCGCTTGCGGCGCAGTTAGGCGTTTCGAAGAACCTGGCATTTATCGCCAAGTTTGTTTCCGAAGAGGAATTGGTAAACTATTTAACTGCCTGCGAAATTTACGTAACACCATATTTAAACGAAGCACAGATCACCAGCGGTACCTTATCATATGCGGTTGGTGCGGGTGCAGCTGTGGTTTCGACTCCATACTGGCATGCTACCGAATTGCTGGCCGAAAAGCGTGGCAGGCTATTTGATTTTAAAAATTCGGAAGCGCTGGCCGATACCGTTATTGAATTACTTGATCAGGACCGAGTGCTGAACGAACTGAAAGAAAACGCTTACCAATATGGTTTGCATTTACGCTGGCCTGTTATTGGTGCCGAATTTATTAAAGTGGCTCAGGAATCACTGGTACGTTTTGATTTCAGTGATAAAATTCTGCGTAACAGCATCGTTGATCCGGAGATCCTGCCGAAATTCAGCTTGACCCACGTATTGCGGCTAACCGATGATACCGGGATTGTACAACATGCCAAGTACGGGATCCCGAATTTAAAAGAAGGTTATTGTTTGGATGATAATGCCCGTGCGCTCATTATGGCACTAATGGCTTATCAACGTAACGGGAGCCGGGAAGCATTTGAACTGCTGCCTATTTACCTGAGCTACATCCACTATATGCAAACTGATGATGGTAATTTCCGCAACTTCCTGAGTTTTGACAGGCGCTACCTGGACGAGGTTGGGTCGGAAGATTCATTTGGCCGTACCATTTGGGCCCTCGGCCATTTGATTGGCTGTGCGGCCAGCAATTCATACCGTGAATTCGCCCTGGAGATCTTCCATAAATCGGTGCCGCATTTTTCAGCGCTGAAACATTTAAGGGGTGTGGCAAATACTATAATTGGTATCAGTCTTTACCTGCAGGTTTATCCTACAGATGAAGGCATGGTTAAAATATTGGCCAACCTTACCCAGCCATTGATTGATGCTTATAACAACACCCAGTCTGATGATTGGCAATGGTTTGAGGAAAAGATGACTTACGATAACGCCATCCTGCCGCTGGCCTTACTGCACTCATGCGAGATTACAGGTAATGAAGAGGCCAGGAAAATAGCTTTGGCAACTATGGCTTTCCTTGATCAGCTTACATTATCAAACGGGTATTTAAGTCCTGTTGGTAACGATGGCTGGTATTACCGTGGCGGCACATTCCCTACATTTGATCAGCAGGCTATTGAAACCATGGCTATGGTGCTGATGCATTTCCAGGCATACCAGATCTTCAGGATACCGCAGTATATTGAAAAAATGTTCCTGAGCTATAAATGGTTCCTCGGCGAAAATACTTTGCGGGCACCGTTGTATGACCATGAAACCAAAGGCTGCTGCGATGGTTTGCTGCCTGGCGGTATTAACCGTAACCAGGGAGCTGAAAGTACACTGGCTTATCTGATATCGCACCTTACGGTGTTGAAAGCCTTTGAGCTGGAATATGAGTACAATAAATACGGCCAAAAAATGCAGATCTGTTAAATGAAGGTAGCTGTATTAGCCCCTGTTGCCTGGCGCACGCCGCCCAGGCACTACGGGCCCTGGGAGCAAATAGCATCAAATATAACCGAAGGGATCATCAAAATGGGGGCGGAGGTAACTCTCTTCGCCACGGGCGATTCGATAACCGCGGGTAAGCTTAATGCCATTTGCGACACGGGTTATGAGGAAGACAGAACACAGGATGCCAAAGTGCTGGAATGCCTGCATATCAGTAACCTGATGGAAAAGGCCGGTCAGTTTGACATTATTCATAATAACTTTGACTTTTTGCCGCTTACATACTCAGGCCTGATTAAAACGCCGTTACTCACTACCATTCACGGGTTTTCATCATCAAAGATCATCCCTGTTTATAAAAAATATAATAGCCGGGGGCATTACGTTTCTATCAGCAATGCCGACCGTAGTCCTGAGCTTGATTATTTAGCCACGGTATATAACGGCCTCGATACCCGTGATTTTCAGTTTTATGAACAGCCGGATGATTACCTGTTGTACTTCGGTCGTATCCATCCCGACAAAGGAACTGCCGAAGCTATCGATATCGCCAAAAAAAGTAAACGGAAATTACTGATAGCCGGTATAGTTCAGGATACCAACTACTTTAAGGAAAAGATAGAGCCATTGCTTTGTGCCGATGTGGAGTATATAGGCCATGCCGGGCCTGATAAGCGGCGGGAGCTTTTAGGCAGCGCTTATGCACTATTGCATCCCATCAGCTTTGATGAACCTTTTGGCCTGAGTGTGGCTGAAGCAATGCTATGCGGTACGCCGGTCATAGCTTTTAACCGGGGCTCAATGCCTGAATTAGTCAAAAACGCACAGACCGGCTTTTTGGTTAATACGGTTGATGAAGCCGCCGAAGCAGTTGGCTGGCTCCGTCAGATTAGCAGGGCTGATTGTTATGACTGGGCAAATTCGCAGTTTTCGAGCGATAAAATGGTGAAGGATTATTGGGAGTTGTATAATAGGGTATTGGATTAAAAGCAAAAACTGCCGCGGCAGACAGGTATAAAACAACAAAAGCGCCACTGGCGCTTTTGTTGTTTATGAGAGAAAATTTTAATTTAATTTATCCAACTCTGATTTAACAAACTCAGCCAGTTCTTTTACATAGGCCGCGCTAAAGTCAAACTTGATCCCTGCGGTTTCGTAAATCTCTTTAATAGTTTTAGTGTAACCGAGTTTAAGGGCGTCTAAATATTGTTGCAAGCCCTTTTCCGGATTTTCTTTGTAGTTTTTCCATACAGCGATAGCGCCTAACTGGGCCATGCCGTATTCGATATAGTAAAATGGCACCTCGAAGATGTGTAGCTGTTTTTGCCAAAGATTTGCTAATGCTTCGCGATGTTCGCTCCAATCGGTAAAACCCGCGCCGAATGGTTCAAAGATCTCGATCCAGGCGGTTGTACGGTCGGCATCGGTATGGTCGGGGTTGGTATAGATCCAGTGCTGAAACTGATCGACAACGGCCACCCAAGGCAGGGTTTTCAAAACATCAACTAACTGATCACGTTTGGCGCGTTTAAGATCTTCCTCGTTATCAAAATACACATTCCAGTTATCCATCGAGATCAGCTCCATCGACATGGAGGCTAATTCGGCAACTTCGGATGGGCAATGTTTAAAATCATTCAGTTCCAGATCGGCAGTAAGGAAAGTGTGTACCGCGTGACCGCCTTCGTGTACCATAGTAGTTAAATCGCGGAAGGTATTGGCCGAATTCATGAAGATGAAAGGCGCGCCGGTTTCGGCCAGCGGATAGTTGTAACCACCCGGGGCTTTGCCTTTACGGCTTTCCACATCAAACAGGCCGTTATCTTTCATGATCTCCAAACGTTCGCCTAAATAACGATTGATGTTGCTGAAGCACTGGATAGATTTTTCGATCAGGTCTTCGCCATTCTGAAATGGTTTAAGGGCTGGTTTGCCAGAAATATCCACATCCATATCCCATGGCTTAAGGGCAGGTAAGTGCAAAGCCTCGCGGCGCTTTTCGGCCTGGGTTCTTAGAATAGGCACTATTTCGGTTTCGATAGCTGCATGAAAAGCGTAACAATCCTGCGGGGTATAATCAAAACGGCCTAAAGCCTGGAACATATAATCGCGGAAGTTTTCAAAATTGGCGTTTGTTGCTACTGTGTGACGAAGCTTACGCAAATGGTCGAAAAGTTCATCGAGTTTGTCTTTATCCTGTAAACGGCGGCTGGTGATCTTTTCCCAAACTTCCTGGCGTTTAGCACGATCAGTGCCTTTTAAAAATACGGAAGCTTGTTCTAACGTAAATTCCTTATCATCAACATGAACAGACATGGAACCGGTTATAGACTGGTACTTCTGCTGTTCCACCTGGATTTCAGTTTGTACCGGGATATTTTCCTCGCGGAAAAGTTCCAATGCTTTTTTTACAGCCCGTAAAAAAATAAAATATTTTTCGCCATCCAGTTTATCAACAAATGCGCTGGCAACCAGCTTTTTATTCAGTTCGTTACTATATGGAGCAATTTTGGGCTCAATTTCGGTAGCAAAGTACTGGAACTTTTGAAGCAAGTCTTCGCTGGTGGTATCGCAGGTCATGCGGATATAGCGCCATGCGAAATCTTCTTCCAAAGCTGCTTCCAGCTCACTTTTATCGCGCAGCCATTTCTCCAGTTCTTCAACTGAGTGGATTGGACGATCTAATAATTCTTTATAAAAAGGCTCAAGGGTTTCCCATTTAATATCAAGGGAAGCCGGGATATATGTTCTTGTTTTTTTGTGGATCATGGTTTTTAGATGTGCAGATATGCAAATATGCGTATTTAGTCCGTAAGTCCGCAAGTCGGAAAAGTCCGTAAGTTGGAATTAAAAAGAAGATATTCCTATTAAAAAAGCCCGAAAGTTACATCTTGACTTCGGACTTGCTGACATCGGACTTGCCGACAAAAAAACAACTTTCGGACTTTCGGACTCACCCTTTATGAAGCGTTTTCGATATCTCAGTTATCGCATCCTCGTAGCTTGTTGGTTTAAAGTTGAACGCTTTCTCAAATTTGCTGCTATCGAAAATATAATCGTGATCGTACTGGTAATACATCTCCACTGTACCCATTACCACCTTTTTAAATAAACCGAACAGCCACAGCATAACTTTATTAACGCGTGTATATTTTGGTTCAACTTTATAAACCCCGGCGGCTATAGCCAAAAACTGTTTACCGGTGATGGCCGGCGGGGTAGGGAGGTGCCAAATCTGGTTGCCGCTATTGGGATTTTGACCAAGCATGAACATAGCTTTACCTGCATCGGGCACATAAATAAAATTGTGTTTACAATCCGGATTGCCTATCCATTGCGCGTTTTGTTTTTTGGCGTAATTGCTAAGCACCATCATATCAATAAAGCTGTTGACCGGGGCGCCATAAAAATCAGATGCGCGGGCTATGGTTGCGTTGATATTGCCGGCTTTAACTTCATTCATGAGCATTTCGGCGATGCCCGCTCTTATTTCGCCTTTAACGCTGCTGGGTTTATACGGGGTATCTTCGGTCATGGAGCCGTTAACCAGTCCGTACATGTAAACGTTATCAAAAAATATTAAACGGGCACCGGTGGCTTTGGTAACATTGATCACATTCTGCATGATCACCGGCCATTGCGCCCGCCAGATGTCTTTATCATAAACCAGGCCGGCAACGAGATAAATTACTGTCGATCCTTTTGCTGCCGACAGTACTTCATCGTAATTGAGCAAGTCGGCTTTTTGCCAGGTTACTTTATCATTATTATTTGTGTTAACCGGTTTGCGGCTAACTAAACGGATGGTTTCGTTATGGTTGATTAATTCTTTGGTGAGGATGTTTGCTACCGGACCGCCGGCTCCTAATATAGTATGCATGATCTTTTTCGTTTTGTGTATTACAAAGGTAGGCTGCCTTTGTAAATCAAAACGTTAACAAAAGATAAGGAATTTCACCTCTCCTAAATCCTCTCCAAAGGAGAGGACTTTAAAATTTATGCCTTTACTCCCTCTCCTTTGGAGAGGGCAGGGGTGAGGTTTAAGCGCTTATTTTCATGATCCTTCTCCTGATCCGCGAAAGCGAAACCGGAGTGATCCCTAAATAATTGGCAATATAATGCTGGGGGATGCGGTATAAGGCTTCGCCACCTGTTTGTAAAAGATCGGCATAACGTTCTTCGGGCGATTGGGTGATAAAGGAAGTAATACGTTCTTCGTAACAGATGAGATAGTGTTCGGCTGTTAATCTTCCAAAACGCTCCATCTTAAAACCGAGCAGCTCATTCATGCACGCTTGTTGTAAGTTTTTGTGGCTTAAATTTACGATTACCGAATCTTCAAGTGCCTGGATATAGTTTGCAGCCGGGGTGCGGGTAAGGAAACTTTTGTATGAGCTTAGCATTTCATCCTCAAAGCTGAAATAGCCGGTTATTTCCTCGCCGTCTTTAACATGATAATAGCGTACGGATCCTTTTACTACCAGGCCGATGTGATCGCACACTTTACCGGCCTCTACATAAAACCTTTTCTTTTTTAAGGCATCTACCGTTAGGTATTGCGATAAAGCCTGCCACTCGTCGTCGGTAAGCGGAACATATCTCTCAAAACACTCCCGAAACTTGTTAATGGCCTTTAGTGAATCCATATCCTGTCGAGCAAAAACAATACAGCAAATACTACGCTGGCAATGCCATTGGTAGTCATAAAAGCAAAGTTAACGCGGCTCAGGTCGTTTGGTTTTACAAGCAGGTGCTGGTAAACAAGCATGGCGCAAAAGAACGCGATACCAATGTAGTACAGGAAGCCTACCTGAGTTTCAAATGCGGGCATCATGATAAAAACAGCCGAAAGCATATGTAAAAAGGTAGATAGTCTTAAGGCGTTCACTTTACCTAAATACGCCGGGATAGAGTGCAGGTTTTGGCTTCGGTCAAAATCTTCATCCTGCAGGGCGTAAATAATATCAAAGCCGCTTACCCAGCAAAGTACGGATAGTGAAAAGAATATGGGTGTAATAGCAAACTGACCGGTAACCACTAAGTAAGCACCGATAGGAGCAAGCGATAAACCCAATCCTAATACCAGATGGCAGAGCGCGGTAAAACGTTTAGTTGCGCTGTAGCCCATTACCACAAATAAAGCTACCGGCGATAAAAAGAAACAAAGCCTGTTGATGAACCAGGTAGCTGTAATAAACAGCAGGCAGTTGATAATAACAAATGTTAAAGCAGCTTTTGGGCTGATCCGGCCGGCTGGGATATCGCGCTGTTTGGTACGTGGGTTTTGAATGTCAATATCCCTGTCAAGGTAGCGGTTAAAGGCCATTGCCGAATTACGGGCAAATACCATACATAAAACCATCAAAACCAGCTTTAGCCAGTCGAAATGATATTGGGTGGTAGTTACTGCCAAAAAGAAGCCGATAAATGCAAACGGCATGGCAAAAATGGTATGAGCGAATGTTACTAAGGATAAGTATTTTTTCATTGTTTATTATTCTCAAGAGGGGAACTAAAAAACTGCGGTACTTCAAAATTTTGATTTACTGCATCAATAAACTCAAGTATCTCTTCGCGGCCTTGCTGTGTTTCTGACGATGTGATAAAAAACTGTGGCATTTCATCAAATGTAGCCAACAGGGCTTTTTTAAACCGGGCAATAGTTTGATCGGTTTTAATGTTCGATTGTTTATCGACTTTGGTAAATACCAGCACAAATGAAAGGCCTTTTTCGCCAAGCCAGTTGCAAAATTCAAGGTCGATCTTTTGTGGCTCGAGGCGACTATCAATCAGCACCATTACGCATTGCAAGCTTTCGCGTTCGTCAAGGTAAGTATGGATGAACTTATCCCATTTGGCTTTTTCCGTTTTTGATGCGCGGGCATAGCCATAACCGGGTAAATCGACAATGTACCAGCTCTCGTTGATCAGGAAATGATTGATCAGTTGCGTTTTGCCGGGAGTTTGCGACGTTTTGGCAAGGCCCTTTTTACCGGTTAATGTATTGATAAGGGATGATTTGCCCACATTTGAGCGCCCGATGAAAGCGTACTCCGCTTTAACGGGTGGAGGTAACTTGCTTACCTGGCTGTTGCTGCAAATAAATTCGGCCGATTTTACGATCATTCTGCAAAGGTAGGGTTTTGTTTTGGATGTTATAAAGTCGGATTTGTTGTTATAAAGTTGTAATGTTTTAAAGTTGAAATGTTATTAGATTGTTGATGGTTGTAATGTTTTGTTCAAGCCAGCGTAGTGCTTCAGGTTTGAAACTGAATCAAAATTAATAAAAATAGATGTTTAAACATATTTTACATGTCGCCGACACGGTCCGGATTAAAATAGCTTAAATTTGTGACAGTTGATGATGTTTGTAGGCAACATTCCAACTTTACAACATTTTAACCTTCCAACAAGAAACAACATGAACAATTATAAAATACCCGCCCAAACTCGCATTGGTCACGTACATTTAAAAGTAAGCGACCTGCAAAAATCTCTTGATTTTTACTGTGGTTTGTTAGGCTTTGAAAAAATGGTGATGTACGGCGATCAGGCTGCATTTATATCTGCAGGTGGTTATCACCATCATATTGGCTTAAATACCTGGCATAGCAAAGGCGCTTCACCGGCCCCGGAATACGCACCGGGCTTATACCATACTGCCATCTTATATCCCGAAAGAAAAGACCTGGCCATTATACTTAAAAGGCTGATTGATGCCCGTTACAATATTACAGGAGCATCTGATCATGGTGTATCTGAAGCCATCTATCTTAACGATCCCGATCAAAACGGGGTTGAGCTCTACTGGGATCGCCCCAAAGAACAATGGCCTGTAGATCAGGAAGGGAATTTGACCATGTTTACCCGCAGGCTGGATATAGAAAATTTACTGCAACTGGCTAATTAACAGATAAGAAGCAAACAAAAAAACTCATTGAGGGTTATATATTCAACGGGGGATTAAAAAGATAATTCATCTTTCCCGGTCATTGGGAGGCGGAACGGCGAAGCAGTCCTCTGCCGGCGATATTGCATGGTTGCCTGCTGTTAAGGATTGCTTCGTACCCCCAATGAGTTTTTTGATAAAGATAAAACTGTTGCGCGAAGGTACGAAGCAAAAAATTATAAATATTATAATTCCTTTATTTTAATGCTCCTGAAATAAGCTTTATGCCCATGGTCCTGCAGTGCGATCAACCCGGTTTTGGCGTTGCCATAGTCGGGGTAATCTTTCCATTTACCTTCGGCTTTTTTCCTTTTCCAGTCGCTGGTCCAGGCTTCAAAAGCTAAAATCTTTTTGCCGTTTAGCCAGTGTTCAACATGTCCGTTATTGAAAATAATTTTACTGGTGTTCCAGGTGCCAACCGGGGCTACCTTTTTTGAAGCGTTTGGCAGGTACATGGCATAATCACAGCCAGTTTTTTGCCAGTCTTCCAGTTTTTCGGGCCAGCCTGTATCGTCAATGATCTGGTATTCGGGGCCGGTTTCATAGGGGCCATGGTATTTTGGATCTTCAACCACATGGTATATTACACCGCTGTTACTGCCTTTTTCTATCTTCCATTCCCATGAAAGCTCAAAATTGGTATAAGCTTTATCGGTTACTATATCACCGCCGGTATCACCCTGCGCTGCTCCAAGACAAACCAGGGCACCATCAATAATAGTCCAGTTTTTTACCGGACCTTTTTTATTAAAGCCATGCCAGCCTTTTAGTGTTTTGCCATCAAATAAATTTATCCAGGTACCTTTTGCAGGAGTAGCTTGTTTAGGAAGTTTAGCGTTATGAACCGGAATCCCTGACGTTTGTACGCAAACTAAGCCTGCAGCAGCCAGTGCCAAACCCAATTTTTTAAACTGTTGTTTCATAATAAGGTATTTGCTGTGATCTGTTATTTTTTGACAACCTGCATTTTTTCCGGATCCCAGAACATGGGGCTGTTATTGTAATAGCTGTCATTACACAGCAGGGCAGGGGCTGCCGCACGATAGCCAAATATCGCATCTTCAGTTACCTTGCCTTTATTGCGGATAGCCGTAAAAAAGTTCACCATATGATCATATGGCCCACCTTTGTATCCTTTTTCGGCATCATACGTGATCTCTTCGGGCGGTAGCATTTTTTTGCGTTCGGCATAACCGCTGCCTGCTTTTTTGAGTTTATCAAGATAGAATGGATCATCAGAGTCCATCACTTTATTGCGTTTAAGCGTCACTTTATCCCATGTTATATCCATTGAGCCTTCGCTGCCTACCAGTTTAAGATAAGTGGTACCGCTGGTGCCATCCACGAAGTTGCAACGTAAGGAAAGATTAAAGGCTGGATGAGCCTGCGTTTTGCCGTAATCAAAAGTGCCTAAAAGTACATCAGGTACTTCGCGGCCATCATTCCAGAAACGTAAGCCGCCGGATGCATAAATTTTATTAGGGCCAACTGAATCGGTTATAAAATGCAGGCTTGAAAAAAGGTGAACAAAAAGGTCGCCCGCCATGCCGGTGCCATAATCAGTATAGTTTCTCCAGCGGAAAAAGCGTTTTTCATCAAACGGACGCTTTTTGGTATTGCTGATATAAGTTTCCCAATCAACAGTTTGGGGTGAGGCATCTTCAGGGATGGGGTATTGCCAAACCTCAAGCGGCGCGCGACGGGCCCAGAAACCTTCGGCGTAGTTTAATTCGCCGATAGCTCCGCTTTTTAACAGCTCATGTGCTTTTTCATTGCCTAATGATGATACCCCCTGGCTGCCTACCTGGAATATCATTCCTGTTTCTTTTTGCGCTTTGATCACCGCCGGCCCTTCGGTAATGGCGTGCACCATCGGTTTTTCGCAATATACATGTTTACCGGCGTGCATGGCATCAACAGAAATTTGCTGGTGCCAGTGATCAGGTGTGGCAATGATTACAGCGTCAATGTCTTTACGGTTCAGGATCTCTTTGTAAACCCGGGTAGTAAAAATGTCGGCTCCCCAGCGGGTTTTAGCATCTTTTAAGCGACCGTCATACAAATCGCATACGGCTACCAGTTTAACACCGGGCACCTGCAGGGCGGTGATGGTATCCTGGGTACCCATACCACCGGCGCCAATGAGGGCGATGTTTACCTGGTCGTTAGGACTGTTGCCGATGAGGCGTTTTTGGATGGAAAAAGATTTGGCCTGGCTTTGGCTGGCTAAGAGGCCCGATCCGGCAGCTACGGCCGCGGTTGCAGTGGTTAGTTTTTTAATAAAACTGCGGCGCGAGGATTCTTGTTCGTCTTTCATAAGGATAAGGAAACAAATTTTAAATGTGATTTGCCGGAGTGTGCCGGCTGAAATTGGTTTTTAAAAATAATGAATTGACTTAACATTTTCATAATTGTAGTAATATAAAATCGGTTTAGTTACAGCGTAACGCATAGGTGGTCCATTTGGCCTGCGCTGCGTTGGGCCACCATCCTCTATCCTTCGGATAAAGAGGGTAAGAAAATATATAAATTAAAATCCCCTCTTTGCGAAGCAGAGAGGGGTGGCGAGCGTAGCGAAGTCGGGGTGAGTTAACTTGTCAGCCCTGTTTCAGTATTCGTTTTTCACCCGTGTTAGTGTTAATGCATTCGGTATACAATCATTATCTTTGCCCGCGATGAGCAAAACCATAACACCGTACCATGACGAGCAGGCTACCAAAAAAGAACAGGTGGCAGATATGTTCAACAATATATCAAAAACCTATGATTTCCTTAACCATTTCATGTCGCTTGGTATTGATATCATCTGGCGTAAAAAGGCCATTAACGAATTAAAGAAGGATAAACCCAAACTGATACTTGATGTTGCTACCGGTACCGGCGATTTTGCTTTTGAGGCTTTATCTATCCTGAAACCTGAAAAAATTATTGGTGTAGATATTTCAAGGGGGATGCTTGACATCGCGGAGCAAAAAATAGCAAAACGGGGTTTAAGCGATAAATTTGCTGTAAAACTTGGCGATTCGGAAAAACTGCCGTTTGAGGGCGCGGAGTTTGACGCTGTTACGGTTGCCTACGGTGTACGTAATTTTGAAAACCTGGAAAAAGGCCTTGCTGATATAATCCGGGTGCTAAAACCCGGAGGGAAGGTGGTGGTGCTTGAGTTTTCAAAGCCTAAAGTATTCCCGGTAAAGCAGTTGTATAATTTTTACTTCAGCTATATTACCCCGGGGATTGGTAAATTGTTTAGCAAAGATGCAAGGGCGTACAGCTATTTGCCCGAGTCGGTAGCTGCTTTTCCTGATGGGCGGGCTTTTGTGGGTTTGATGGATAAAGTAGGCTTTAAGAATACCAAATGCCGGCCTTTAACGTTTGGTATCTGTTCAATATACACCGGTATTAAATGATTATAAACCGTTACCTGCTTGTAGTTGTACTTATTTTTAGCAGCAATTTATTGTTTGCTCAGCATGTACCTGCATGGGGTGGCGGTGCCGATCAGCAGGATCTGAGCTTTGGCTTCAGTTTCACGTATGTAAGCACCGATTTTAAGATCGTCAATCAACCCAATTTTCGCAACGCGTTTTTAGATGAGAACGGTGTGCAGGTTAAAGGGCCGCTTAACAGGATCAGCTCAAAAAGTTCACCGGCTTTCGGAGTAGGTTTTTTGACCCGGTACAGGATCACTGAGCACCTTGAGGTACGCACCACACCTTCATTAATTTTTGCCGACAGGGTTTTGCATTATTCTTATGTCGATCCCTCGGAAGATGTGGATAAAAAAATACAAACCACTTCGGTTGACATTCTCCTGCAATTGAAATTAAAATCAGACAGGCTGGGCGATTTCAGGGCTTATGTTGTAGGCGGCCTGAAATATACCCAGTCCATAGGCTCTAAGAAAAACGCGGATGCCAATCTTGACCTTTCAGAGAAGCTGGTTAAAAACGTAGGTGGCTTCGCCTCGTATGAGGCGGGCGTGGGTTGTGATATTTATTTTGAATTTTTTAAGCTTTCGCCCGAGATTAAGATCTCCAATTCATTAGGCAACGTACTGATGCGCGAGTATAACCCTTATTCGGCGCCCCTCAGCAGGTTGGGCTTACGTACCATTATGTTTAGTTTGATTTTTGAGTAGAATGTAATTTTCCTAAATCTCGCGCTCATTTATAATGAGAGCGTAAAATAGACTTGCGTTTTCAACCCGATATTGGGGTGAGTAAAATCCTCCCTTTCAAAAAACATCCTTACTCCCAACCGACAATATTTTAAAGTAAAAAACATAATTTCGCTGTTTATAGTTATCAATACCTATGAGTAAGATTGCCTTAATTACAGGAGCTACCGCCGGCATTGGCGAGGCATGCGCACACGTTTTTGCCCGTGAAGGCTATGACCTGGTATTAACCGGCCGCCGGTTAAACAGGTTAGAGAAACTGGCCAAACACCTGAATGATAAGTATAACGTAGAGGTTGCGGTTTCGTCATTTGATGTGCGTAACCGCGAAGATACCATCAACAGCCTGGAAGCTTTGCCGGCCGAATGGAAGAAAGTAACTGTATTGGTTAACAATGCAGGTTTAAGCCAGGGGCTTGACCCCATTCAAAAAGGCAGCATTGATGATTGGGAAATCATGATTGATACTAATATTAAAGGTCTGCTGTATGTAAGTCGCGTAGTATCAAACTGGATGATAGAAAATGGTAAGGGACACATTATAAATCTTGGTTCGATTGCCGGTAAGGAAGTTTATGCCAATGGAAATGTATATTGCGCTACCAAACATGCAGTTGATGCTTTAAATAAAGGTATGCGGATTGACCTTTTACCTCATGGCATTAAGGTAACGGCGATACATCCGGGGGCTGTGGAAACCGAGTTTTCGGAGGTGCGCTTTAAGGGTGATAAGGAAAGGGCCAAAAAAGTTTATGATGGTTTTAAACCATTGGTGGCCGAAGATGTGGCCGAAACCATCTGGTTCATTGCATCACGACCGGCACATGTTAATATTAACGACCTCGTGATCATGCCTACGGCACAAGCTAACGCAGGTACGATATTTAGGGGGTAGAGGGGAAGTCTGAAGTCGGAAAGTCAGTAAAGTCCGAAAGTAAGACAAGGCTGCTTTATTAACCAAACAAATCCTTCGGACTTTCGGACATCGGATTTCCGGACTAAAACGAAAAACTTCCGGACTTTCCGACATCGGACTTCCGGACTAACATAAAACATATGTCATTAATTACACAAATAGACCAGGACATTAAACTGGCCATGCTTGCCAAGCAGGCAGATCGTTTACAGGGGTTGCGTGCCATCAAATCGGCATTGCTTTTGGCTAAAACCGAAAAAGGTGCTGCCGATGAACTAACCGAGGATGCTGAAATTAAAGTATTGCAAAAGCTGGTAAAACAGCGTAAGGAATCGGCCGATATTTATAAGGAGCAAAACCGCGACGACCTGTACCAGGTGGAAATAGCCGAAATGCTGGTTATTGAAGAATATCTTCCGCAACAAATGAGCAAGTTTGAAATTGAAGGCTACCTTGAAGAGCTTATTGGCAGGATAGGCGCTACATCCGTAAAAGATATGGGCCGCGTAATGGGTATGGCCAGTAAAGAGCTTGCGGGCAAGGCTGACGGTAAAACAATATCAGAGGTGGTTAAACAGTTATTGGGTTAAGCTTTTACCATTTAATTAGTACAGCGCTTTTTGCGTAATGTTGTGTTAATGTTAATCTTATTTAATAAAAGCTTAACATTACTACATTGGTAAATAATTACTATACTTGCTAAATGTCGTTCGTAATAAACTAATTTTACAGCGGAATAACAGGAATTTGTACTGAAAGCGATTTTGGTATAAGATAAGTTTGAAAAATTAATTTTTAATATTTTATATGGAGTTCGTGCTTAAAGAGGAACACGGTTTTAGTTACATCGATGAGGGCGAAGGAGAGGTGCTGTTACTGCTGCATGGTTTAATGGGGGCACTGAGCAATTGGGATGGTGTTATTAATGAGTTTAAATCAAAATACAGGGTTATTATCCCTATGCTGCCTGTTTATGACATGCCGCTGATCAGTACCGGGGTAAAAAGTTTATCGAAATTTGTACATAAGTTTATAAAGTTTAAAAAGCTCAGCAATATTACCTTATTGGGTAACTCGCTTGGCGGGCATGTGGCACTGGTTTATTTAACCACGCATCCCGAAAACATAAAAGCCCTTGTTTTAACCGGTAGCTCAGGCTTATATGAAAATGCTTTCGGCGGCTCTTTCCCGCGCAGGGAGAGTATAGATTTTGTGCGCGAAAAAGTGCAATTTACATTTTACGATCCGGCTATTGCCACCGATGAGTTGGTGCTTGATGTTTTTCAGACCATTAACGACAGGCATAAGGTGATCCGCTTGCTGGCCATGGCAAAATCAGCCATCAGGCATAATATGAAAAAAGATCTGCATAAGATCACTATCCCGGTATCTTTGATATGGGGACGAAATGACAAGATCACCCCGCCCGAGGTAGCTGTTGAATTTCATGAACTGCTGCCCGATTCGGAACTTCATTGGATTGATAAATGCGGACACGCCCCTATGATGGAGCACCCTGAAGAATTTAATACTTTACTTAAACAGTTTTTAGCTAAATTAGAAACCAAAGTAAATGCATAGATGATAGCACTTGACCTGATAGCTGACTCAATACCGCCGGTACACACTTCTGACACCATTCAGAAAGTGCTTGACCGAATGATTGAGTTTCGCCTCAGGCATTTGCCTATTGTAAATGAAGAGCAGTTTTTAGGTTTGCTTGCCGAGGATGACCTGATAGCCGAAAGTGATTATCAAACGTCCATAGGTGCGCTGGCCCTTTCGTTGGTTAATCCCTACGTGCTGGAAGATCAGCATATTTATGATGTTATCCGGCTGTTTTATGAGCAGCAGCTTACCATTGTACCGGTGCTTGACGCTAAAAGCAATTATCTTGGGTTGATATCTATTAACGCCATTACAGAATATTTCGCAAAAATAACTTCAGTATCCCAACCGGGAGGCATTATTGTACTGGAGATCAACAATAAAAATAATTCGCTTGCGCACATGGCGCAGATAGTTGAATCGGACAATGCGCAGATCCTGAGCTCCTATGTTCAGTCCTTTCCCGATTCAACCCGGATGGAAGTTACCCTTAAGGTTAACAAGCAGGATATTTCGGCCATAACTGCCAGCTTTCTTCGGTATGAGTATGATATCAAAGCTACCTTTAATCATACCGATATCAACGATACCACCCGAGATAGGTATGATTCGCTCATGAATTACCTTAATTTGTAGTATTAAGTCATTAGTCCGAAGCCTTGAGTCGGCTGTGCATGACTTTTTCGCACAATTTAAACTACTGACTTAAGGCTCAGAACTTCCGACTTGGGACCTTAAACCAAATTATAAGCCTGCGCAAACATCACTGCATCATAATTATTTTTCAGGTGCAGTTTGTTCTTGATGTTTTTACGGTGCGTTTCGGCCGTAGCCGGGGCAATGAACAGCTTCGCGCTGATCTCTGCCGAACTCATACCCATGGCAATATATTTCAGAATTTCTTTTTCGCGCCGGGTAAGTGTTAAAAATAACAGGTTATTATGGCGTAAAAAAGCGATCTCATTCATAAGCCTGTTTACCTTGGTGGTGATATGATGCACAGGATCAAGCTTGCTGGCTATAGTTAGCATGTATGTAGCATCGCCTGCTTCATTGCGTGCAAAAACCTTGGTATTGCTCACAAACAATTGCCACTCCGGGTTATCAGGTACACGTACCTGCTGAAAGTAGGATACCTGCTCCTGTGTTTTGCTTTTTATCAGGTGCAGAATTTTAGGTACGTACTCGTCGCTGTCTTCAGTGTTAAAATATTTCAGGTGATATGTTTCAGGGCCCATGGCCTGCAGTTCGCCGAGCGTGGTACCCAGTATATCGAGGCCTACACTGTTCATATACACTATCTGCAGCGTTTCAACCTCATGAATTATTAATGCAGAAGGAAGGTCATCAGCTATTGACTGTATATCCGATAGTTTTTGGGTAAAAGTTTTATCCATCAATAAAATAACCGTTGTTTAAATATTGGTAAGGTAGGCCAAAATAGTTAAACTTAATTATTTTACTTTGAAGTTATTTATCTGTTAAAGCAATTAAAATGGCTTTATTAGGAAATATAAGCAAACAATTGTGCACAATTTGCCATTATAAGAAAAATGTATGGGGATGGACGGATTATGGTGTTTACCGTATGGCGGTATTAATTATTTATGCCTTGCTGCATTAATGTACTTTCAAAGTTCGATATTCGCTTTTTTAAAAAATGAAAATAGCAGTTTACGGCAGGCCGTTTAATGAGCCATCTGTTTTACCTTTTATACAGCAGGTTTTTGATAACCTTGCACAGCATGGTGTTGATATTTATGTTCACCAGCAACTCCACGAATATTTGCAGGATAAACTAACCACAGTGCAATATAAAGTGTTGCGCCCGGCCGAAACCTTAAAAGGCTTTATTGATATTTTTATAACGCTTGGAGGCGATGGTACCCTGCTTGATACGGTTACCTTGATTCGCGATTCGGGGATCCCTGTTATTGGTATTAACTTTGGCCGCCTGGGCTTTTTGGCCAGTGTTAATAAAAGTGATATTACGGCAGCCATTCATGCCGTGGTGAACAGGCAGTTTACCTGCGATTGCCGCGAATTGCTTACCGTCGACTCGGACCCTAATGTTTTTGGCAGCAATAATTTTGCTCTTAATGATGTAACCATCCATAAACGCGATGATGCCGCCATGATCATAACCCACGTATTTTTGAACGATGAGTTTTTAAATTCATACTGGGGCGATGGTATTATCATCTCAACATCAACCGGCTCAACAGCTTATTCATTAAGCTGCGGAGGGCCTATTATTTTCCCGCAGTCAAACAGCATAGTGGTAACCCCGGTATCACCTCATAACCTTAACGTGCGGCCTATAGTGATCCCTGATACCAGTAAGCTTTGTTTTGAGGTGGAAAGCCGCAGCGCTAATTATATCATCTCCTGCGATTCGCGGACGGAAGTTTTAGATCAAACAGTTAAGTTTCATGTTCAAAAAGCCAGTTTTCAGTTAAATTTAATTCGCCTTAGTAATGAAAGCTATTTAACTACGTTAAGGAATAAACTGCTTTGGGGCCTTGATGCCCGTAATTACTAAATTTGATTGATGCCTAAATTTTTACTTTTTGCCATATTCTTGTTTTTTACTTATCAGCTGCAGGCCCAAACCTGGGAAATAGGCGGATCGATAGGCGGTGCGGGGTACATAGGTGATCTTAACCCCAATAACCCTGTTAAAATAAGCGGCGTTTCGGCGGGTATCTTTGGTAAAAGAAATTTTAATGGCTATTTTTCAGCTAAACTGAATATTGGTGTTGGTAATATATCGGCTTATGATAACAGGTCCGGCTACAAGCAGTTTCGTGATCGTAACCTTAACTTTAAAGATCAATTGCGGGAGGTAAGTCTTATCGGCGAGTTTAACTTTATGAACTATATCCCCGATGCCGGACGAAACAAATACACACCTTATATATTTACAGGTATTGGCGTTGCATCTTACGCGCCGCGTGCACAGGATTTTGACGGTCGTGAGATTAGCTTAAGGCAGCTAAAAACCGAAGGCCAGGCTAAGCCTTATGGCAATAACACCGTCGTAATCCCGTATGGTTTAGGTATCAAGTATAATTTATCCGGTAAGTTTACAATTATGGCCGATATGGGTTACCGCTATGCATTTACAGATTACCTGGATGATGTAAGCGGTGTATATGCCGATAAAAGCAAAATGACCACGACCGGCGCTTTACTCTCTGATCGTTCGGGCGAAAAAACCGGCAATTATATTGGTACCGTTGGTTCTCAGCGCGGCGACTTTAAATCGCATGATACCTACTTCTTCCTTAACTTTACAATCTCATTTACTTTTGTAACAGCAAACTGCTACTTCTAATTACATTAGGCCTGTAACAAGTGTTGTGGATTTATTGCGTCTCTTTAGATAATAATTCAATATTTAATTCGTTTTAAATTTAAAATACAATATTTAATTCTGTGTGTATATTGTATTTTGAAATTTAGTATTGTAATTGATTATTAACCTAAAATCTTTAAAGTCATGGCCGAATTAAACTCATCTCCCCAAAATGGCGGCGGAAAGCACAAACGCAAAAAAATAAACGCCCGCGTTGATCTTACTGCAATGGTCGATCTGGCATTCCTGCTTATTACCTTTTTTATCATGACCACCACGCTGGCTAAACCAAAAGCTATGGATTTGGCTATGCCAGATGACGGTGGCGACGGAATGCCGGTTCCGGCAAGCCGAACACTGACTGTTGTTTTGGGCAAAAATAATAAGGCCATGTATTTTCTGGGCGAGCTTAAAAATCCGATCATTGCACCTTCGGTAACCGATTTTTCAGCCAATGGCATTCGCAGGGCCATCATCGAAACCAATAAAAAAGTACACGACGGCTCGGGCAAAAGCATGATAGTATTGGTAAAACCAAGCGATAAATCACAATACAGCAATTTGGTGAGTACGCTTGATGAGCTGGCTATTACCGGCATTCAGCAATACGCTATAGTTGATATTATGCCCGCCGATGTTGACGCGCTTAAACAAAAAGGAATATAAAAGTGTAACGCAATTGTAAGCAAATTTACAGGCGGTTTTTTGAGGCCGGCAGCTTTCATTATCAGGCAGATAATGGCTGCCGGCTTTTTTATTTTTTGAGCTTTAAACCAAAAATTATGAAAAATCATGGTTTTGATGGCTGTTTAGGCAGTTTTAATATATTATTCGCAATAACATTTTCTTTTAACGCGGGATACTAAAAAAATACAAAGTAAGTTTTACCTTTGTACCCTGAAAAATCCGTCAATTTGCGTGACAAAAATGGCAGATGCAGGTAATTAATAATTGATTAGTCTAACAACCGAATATCGCAGACCATAGTATTGATGAAAAATTTTACACAGGTGTGTTTGTACAGGGTGGCTTTTGATAAAGAGTAATATGGATTATTTGGATCAGATTGATTTGTCGAGACTACCACAGCACGTAGCTATTATTATGGATGGCAACGGGCGTTGGGCAAAAGGGAAAGGCAAATTAAGAATATTTGGCCATCACAACGGTGTAACATCTGTTAGGGATGTTGTTGAGGGGGCCGATAAATTAGGTATTAAATATATTACCTTATATACATTTTCGTCCGAAAACTGGAACCGCCCCAAGCTGGAGGTTATGGCTATTATGGAGTTAATGGTAACCACTATTCATAAAGAGGTTCCCGGCTTTATGAAGAACAACATCAGGCTAAATGCCATCGGCGATCTGGACACATTGCCCGAAAAATGCCTTCGCGAACTTAATAACGCTATTGAAACAACAGCCGGTAATACCGGTGTTGTGCTTACGCTTGCTTTAAGCTATAGCTCGCGCCGCGAAATTGTACGGGCCGCAAAAAATATAGCCATAAAGGTAAAAAACGGCGAGTTGAATGCGGAAGATATTAATGAAGAGGTTTTTGAACAAAACCTTTTTACAGGCGATATGCCAAACCCCGAACTGCTGATCAGAACCAGCGGTGAATACCGTATAAGTAATTATTTATTATGGCAGATTGCTTACGCCGAGTTGTATTTTACAACCAAATTATGGCCCGATTTCAGGAAAGAAGACCTGTATGAAGCAGTGATCGATTTCCAGAAACGCGAGCGCCGTTTTGGCTTAACAAGTGAGCAGGTGAACTAAATTTTTACTTTTAACAAATTTTAACAACTGTATAAATTATTTTTAGCCCACTAAAATATTCGAATGTATAAATTTCTTTTTGCTATTCTTTTCTCGGTTTTGGCTACTACGGCTTTCGCCCAGATATCCAATGGGCCGAGGCCTACGCTTACAAAATCGATACCGGCTGATAGTTTAAGTTATCTTAATCCTAAAGATTATATTATTGGTGGCATTTCTGTTAGTGGCGCAAAATATCTTGATAAAGACATCCTGATCCAGTTATCCAAATTAACCAAAGGCGATCGTATCAACCTGCCTGGCGAGCGTAATGCCGAGGTAATTAAAACCTTATATCAACAGGGCTTATTTGATGATGTTCAGTTAAACATCACCAAAATTAATATGGATACGATTTACCTGGAGATTGCCGTATTGGAGCGTCCGCGTTTATCACGCATGCACTTAACCGGCATCCGCAAAGGCGAAATTGAAGATGTTCAGAAAAAATTGAACGACCGTGTAGGCAAGATCGTAAATGAAAACCTCATCAGCACAACAACTGCTATCATTAAAAAGCATTTTAACGAAAAAGGTTTCTTAAACACTACCGTTACCATTACCCAACGCAAGGATCAGGGGGATGTTAACAGTGTTATATTGGATGTTGCCATTGATAAAAAGACCAAGGTTAAAATTAACGACGTTATTTTTGAAGGCAACAAAGCATTTAAAACAGGTACGTTGCGCGGATTTTTAAGTAAAACCCGTAAACGTAAATGGTATAACCTATTTGGTTCAAAGAAATTTAAACAGGATAAATACGAAGAAGATAAACAAAACCTGGTTGAAAAAATGCAGGCCAGGGGATACCGTGATGCTGAGATCCTGAGCGATTCTGTATGGAAACATGACGATGAAACCGTAAACGTAAAGCTGAAAGTATATGAAGGCCCTAAATATTACTTCGGTAATGTTAAGTTTTCGGGCAATGCCAAATATAATACCGACCTGTTAAACAGGATCCTCCATGTTAAAAAAGGCGATGTGTTTAGCGAAGACGAATTGAACAAACGTTTAAGCGGCCCAACTCCGGGCAATGATGATATTTCGTCGTTATACCTTAATGACGGTTATCTAACCTTTAATGCGGATCCGGTACAAACAAGGGTTTATAATGATACTGTAGACGTTGACGTAAGAATTTATGAGGGCCCTCAGTATACTATTAACCGCGTTATGTTAAAAGGTAACGATGTTACCAACGATAAGGTGGTAATGCGTGAGATCCAGACTAAGCCCGGTCAAAAATTCAACAAAGACTTGCTGATCCGCAGTGCGCGTGAAATTGGCCAGCTGGGCAACTTTGACGAGCAAAAAACCGAACCTAAACCAACCAACATCAATCCGCAGGATGGTACTGTTGATTTGGTTTACAACGTAGTTGAAAAACCTTCAGACCAGATCGAGCTTTCGGGTGGTTTTGGTGGCGGCCAGTTGGTAGGCACCTTGGGTTTAACCTTTAATAACTTCTCTATCCGTAATATCTTCCACCTTAAAGCTTACAAACCGCTACCAAAAGGCGATGGTCAGAAACTGAGCTTAAGGGGGCAATCGAGCGGTCGTACTTATCAAAACTTCTCGTTCACATTTTCCGAGCCGTGGTTAGGCGGTAAAAAGCCAATCTACTTTGCATTGTCGGCTTATACACAGGGAAGCTCAACCGGTCAGTACTATCCAAAATCAAGCCCTTACTATAATAAATTGCGTATTAATGGTATTGGGGTTACCTTAGGTAAACGTTTAAAATGGCCTGATAACTATTTCCAGTTAAACTACTCGCTTAACTTTGACCATTACAGTCTTGATAACTATGGTGGTTACCTGTTTACCAACGGTACATCATATAATATTAAGTTAACCCAGGAGTTAACCCGTAACTCTATTGACGCGCCTATCTTCCCGACACAGGGTTCAAACATTAAGTTTACGGTACAAGCTACGCCGCCATACTCATTGTTTAACAATATAAACTATAAAATAGCTACGCCGGAAGAACGTTACCATTTTGTTGAATATTATAAATTTAAATATGATGCGCAGTGGTTTTCGAAACTGGTAGGTAAGTTTGTATTGATGTCGCAGGTAAGGTTTGGTTTCCTTGGCCAGTACAATCACCAGGTTGGCCCATCACCGTTTGAACGCTTTAAATTAGGTGGCGACGGTATGCAGAGCTACCAGTTTTTACAGGGTAGCGAGATCATCGGTTTACGTGGTTACCAAAACTTCTCAATAGTGCCTGAAGGCTCAAACGAAACTCAAAATAATAATACAGGTAGTGCGATCTACAATAAATACACACTGGAGCTTCGCCACCCGGTTATTGCAAGCCAGTCGGCAACGATTTTCTTGCTGGCCTTTGCCGAAGGCGGTAACGCATGGAACCAGTTTAGCCAGTTTAATCCGTTTAACGTAAGGCGTTCGGTAGGTGTGGGCGCAAGGATATTTTTGCCTATATTTGGCTTACTGGGGTTAGATTATGGTTATGGCTTTGACAAAATACCGGGACAACCGGATGCTAATAAAGGCCAGTTCCATTTTACAATTTCTCAGAGTTTATCCGGCGGATTTAATTAATTTGCGTACCGAATATATGAAGAAGATAATTTTAGTGGCCTTTTTAACGTTAACTGCTTTTGCAGGCGCTTATGCGCAACGTTTTGCTTATGTTGATTCGGAGTATATATTAAAGCACATGCCCGAATATGCCTCATCACAAAAGCAATTAGCTGCATTATCTGATCAGTGGCAGAAGGAAGTTGATGGCCGTTTTCAGGAAATTGACCGTCTGTACAAAGCCTACCAGGCCGACCAGGTGTTGATGACCCCTGATATGAAAAAACGTCGTGAGGCTGAAATTGTAGAAAAAGAAAAGGCGGCGAAAGATTTTCAACGCCAGAAGTTTGGTCCGGATGGCGAGCTTTCACAAAGAAGCACAGCGCTGATTAAACCAATTCAGGATAGGGTGTCTAAAGCTGTACAAGCAATTGCCGAAGGCGATAACCTGGATATGATTTTTGATAAAAACAGCGAGGTTATTATGTTATATGCTAACCCGCGGTATGATAAAAGCGCGGATGTTATAACCAGATTAGGACTAAAACCCGGGGTATTTGCTAAATAATTTGAATTAAAATAAATCGAACTATTATTTAAACACAGAAAAAGGAAAATGAAAAAACTATTTAAAGTTGCCTTAGTTGCAGTAGGTTTGTTATTTGCGGGCAGCTTTGCAAATGCTCAGACTAAGATCGGCCACATCAACTTCAATCAGCTGATTGATATGATGCCCGAAACTAAAACTGTAACTGCTTCGATACAGGCTTATCAAAAAACATTTATTGATCAGCTTACTACAATGAATAATGAGTACCAGACAAAAGGCCAGGACTACCAGTCAAAAAGGGCAAGCATGACCGATGCTGTACGTACTGCTAAAGAAAACGAGCTTACCGATATTCAAAAACGTATGAATGATTACCAAAACAATGCCCAGCAACAGGTTGATGCTAAAAGGCAGGAATTAGGTAAACCGCTTATTGATAAAGCTACCCAGGCAGTACAGGCTGTAGCTAAAGAAAAAGGCTATGCTTACGTATTAGATTCATCACAGATCACCTTATTGGTATCTCCTGATGCTGATGACCTGATGGCAGCTGTGAAATTAAAATTAGGTTTGAAATAAGAAATACAAAAGACATAAAAAAAGCGCCCTGATTAAACGGGACGCTTTTTTTATGTTTGCCATTTAAATTACACATTGTTATTTTAGCCGGGTAAGGGTAGCTGTCAAATGTTCCTGTTCATTGTAAGCTCTCCCCAGGTTAGTTCATGAGTAATTTGCTGATACACGTTACAAAAACAAACAGATAATTATTATCCATTATTAAACACAGGACACAAAACAAAATGAAAAAACTATTTAAAGTCGCCTTAGTTGCAGCAGGTATGTTGTTCGTGGGTAGTTTTGCTAAAGCGCAAACAAAAATAGGCTATGTTAATTTTAGCCAGGTTATTGACCAGATGCCTGAAACTAAAACTGTTTCTACAACATTACAGGCCTATCAAAAAACATTCATTGATCAGTTAACCACTATGAACAATGAGTTACAAACCAAGGGTGCCGATTTGGAAAAAAACGGTTCAACTTTGACAGATGCTGCCCGTTCAGCAAAAACTTCTGAACTGCAGGATATTCAGAAACGCATGAACGATTACCAAAACAATGCTCAGCAACAAGTTGATGCTAAAAAACAAGAATTGGGCAAACCAATTATTGATAAAGTATCGGCTGCTGTACAAGCTGTAGCCAAAGAAAAAGGTTACGCTTATGTACTGGATTCATCACAGGTTAGCATGATCGTATCTCCTGCAGGCGACGACCTGATGGCTGCCGTGAAATTGAAATTGGGTTTAAAATAAAATCACCTTTAAGTAAATTATACAAAAGCGCCCCGTAATTACGGGGCGCTTTTTTTATGTTTGTATATGTCAAATCAACCAATTGGTATTTTTGATTCGGGTTATGGCGGGCTAACAGTGTTCCGTTCTATCATTGAACAACTGCCCGGCTATGATTATATTTATATGGGCGATAATGCCCGTGCTCCCTATGGTAACCGCTCATTCAGTACCATACACCAGTATACCTGGGAATGTGTGCAGTGGATGTTTGACCAGGGATGCCCCTTAGTGATCCTGGCGTGTAATACGGCATCGGCCAAGGCATTACGTACCATTCAGCAGCAGGACCTTAAACAGATAGATGATCCGTCGAAAAGGGTATTGGGCGTTATCCGCCCTACGGCCGAGGTTATTGGCGATTATACTAAAACCAAAGAGATTGGGGTGCTTGGTACAAAGGGCACCGTACAATCTGGCTCATACCTGCTGGAGATCCAGAATTTTTTCCCCGACATAAAAGTTTACCAGCAGGCCTGTCCGCTTTGGGTGCCGTTAATTGAAAACGGGGAATACGATAAACCCGGTGCGGATTTTTTTGTGCAGCTGTACCTGGACCAAATCATGGCACAATCGCCCAACATCGATACCATTTTGTTGGCTTGCACACATTATCCTATTATCCAGGACAAAATAAAAGCACATTTGCCCGAACGCATTAATGTTATAGGGCAGGGCGATATCGTGGCTAAAAGCCTTGTTAGTTATTTAAACCGCCACCCCGAAATTGAGCAAAAACTTAGTCGGAACGGCGAAAATAAGTTTTATACCACTACTGATGATACTGCCGATTTTGACCATCATGCTTCGCTGTTCTTCTCGGCCCCGGTAAAATCAACGTTTATATCGGCAAATGATTTGGTGAAGTGTTGATTCCCACACGTCATTGCGAGGTACGAAGCAATCGCGAACTTTACAGAGGCTCTACATATCGGCTCTCTATTTTGGGGATTGCTTCGTACCTCGCAATGACGTCGCGACGAAACCCTGCATGTTACGTAGAAGGCACAAGTCAGCCACGCTAATCCCATCACACTAGACTTGCGCTAAAAAACGAAATTAAACCATCCACCTAATCAACCCAATCAACCATTCACCTGATAAACCCTATCAACTTAATATATAATTTAATCATTCTAAATAACTCAACATTTAGTAAGTTTGCACCCTTAAGCAAATATTCCTGTTGAACTATTATTTTACATATTTTATTGCAGCAATTGGGTTGTTCAGTTTTTCGGCCTTTTTCGCTTTATTCGGTGTATATGCCGAGCGTAAAATATCAGCGTTTATACAAGACCGGCTCGGTCCAACGGAAACAGGAAAATATGGTTCACTGCAAACGCTGGCCGATATTTTAAAAATGCTTCAGAAAGAGCTGATCGTCCCGGCCGCTGCCGATAAATGGTTGTTTATGCTGGCCCCGGCCGTAATATTCATAGCCGTATACCTCGGTTTCGCCGCGCTACCCTGGGCCCCCGGGCTTATCCCTTCAAAGACTAATATCGGCCTGTATTATATCTTTGCCATTATTTCCATCGAAACATTGGGCATCCTGATGGCAGGCTGGGGATCAAATAACAAATACTCTATCCTGGGCGCTATGCGCTCGGCAGCACAGATCATTTCGTATGAGATCCCTGCCGGTTTTGCCATTATAGCTGTTGTGATGATAGCACAAACGCTGGATTTGCAGGTGATTTCGGCCCAGCAGGGGATCCTGGCGACGGAAAAAGTTAAATTCGCTGGTTTTTGGGACGTATCTCAAATAGGCGGTTTTTTTAGCTGGAACATATTCCGTGCACCTCATTTACTCATCGCATTTGTGATCTATTTTATAGCTTCATTGGCTGAAAGTAACCGTGCGCCTTTTGATATTCCGGAGGCGGAGTCTGAATTGGTAGCCGGTTTCCATACCGAGTTTACAGGGATTCGCTTCGCGCTGGTATTTTTGGCCGAATATTCGATGATGTTCCTGGTATCCATGATAGCAGTAATATTGTTTTTAGGTGCCTGGAATACGCCGCTGCCCAACATAGGCGGCGTTAAATTGGCAACATGGACTACCAATGTGCCTTGGGGGATATTATGGGTAGTATTAAAAACATTAGGCCTGGTGGGTGTTCAAATGTGGATCAGGTGGACATTACCCCGCTTGCGGGTTGACCAGCTCATGAACCTTTGCTGGAAAGTATTGACCCCGGTGGCTTTCGCTTGTATGCTGATATCGGGTGTATGGAGGTTGTGGCTGATGTGATTTTTAATTTCGGATGTCGGATGTTCGATTTCGGATTTAAAAGAATTAAGTTTTATAATTAATTGAATAATAAGAAACAAGGATTAGCAGTAGTAAAGGAAATATCCTGAGCATCCTAAAATCCTAAAAATCATGGTTCAGAAAGTAATAAAAGCGTTTACAACGGCGTGGAAAGGTTTAAGCCTTACCATCCGGCATCTCTTTGCGGGTAACGGCAAAAGGGAGATTGTAACCGTGAGCGATAGTAATTACTTTAAGCAACTGGAGCATGGCACAAATACCATCCAATATCCTAAGCAGCAACTGCCGGTACCTGAAGTGGGCCGCTACCAGTTGGATGTGGAAATGGATGACTGTATCGTATGTGATCTGTGCGCCAAGGTTTGCCCCGTTAATTGTATCGATATTGAATCGATCAAGGCTACGGAAGCTATCGGCCAAACATCCGACGGCACTACCAAACGTTTGTATGCAGCCAAGTTTGATATTGATATGGCCAAGTGTATGTATTGTGGGTTGTGTACTATTGTGTGCCCAACTGAATGCATTACCATGACCAACCAGTACGATAAAACAGTTTTTCAGCTAAGCGATCTGGTTTACCAGTTTTCGGATATGACGCCCGAAGATGCCGCCGAAAAGCGTGCCCTTTTTGACAAACAACAGGCCGAAAAACAGGCTTCCAAATTAGCCGCCATGAAACAAAAGGAGGGTGGGGCATGACCTTGATGCGGGTGTTGTTTTATCTGATGAGTTTTATCGCGGTTGGCTCGGCGCTATATGCTGCTTTAAGTAAAAACCTGGTCAGGAGTATTTTTATATTTTTTGTGACCTTGTTTGCATTAGCTGGTTTGTATGTATTGGCCCTTGCAGATTTTGTGGCGGTAACCCAAGTGGTGATCTATGTAGGGGGCATCCTGGTGCTCATCCTTTTTGCATTTATGCTTTCTGGTCGTGAAACGCTAAATGTGATAGAGCAACACAAAGGAAAATTCATTAACATGGCTAAAGTACCGGCGGTTATACTGGCTGCGCTGTTTTTAGCGGTGATTGTAAACATTATCCTTAAAGCCGATGCTGATAACCTGCCATGGGTAAAACAGGCCATCGCACAAAAAAATGAGACAACGCCAATCTCTTCAACTATAGATAATATAGGCGTTAACCTCATGACCACCTACCTGCTGCCTTTTGAAGCCATTTCTGTTTTATTGCTGATGGCTTTGGTAGGTGCGGCGCATTTATCACGTAAGGAGGGCAGGGCATGATCACGTCAACCGATTTTTTACTCGTAGGCGCGTTATTGTTTTGCACAGGCATGTACATGATTGTATCCAAACGTAACTCCATCCAGGTGTTGATTGGTATTGAGCTGATGCTGAATGCCGCCATTTTAAACCTGGTAGCTTTTGGTAAATATGATAAGCTGAATAACGGCGGACAGGTGTTCGCCTTGTTTGCAATTGTGCTGGCCGCGGCAACAACAGCGGTTGCGCTGGCCATCGTCCTGAATGTTTACCGGCGATATAAAACCATTGACCCGGATGAGATTAAAAATTTGAGGGATTAAAAAAACGTAGAGACGCATAATTGCGTCTCCCGCAAGACAAGCGGATATGTACATTCGGAGACGCAATTATGCGTCTCTACAGAGAAGATAAAAAAACTAATTGGGCACCGCGCTTTTACATACCGATCCAACCATCATCAGCTACACCATTGCAGCTGTGGCTTTGCCGCTGTTTGCTGCTTTGATCAATTTTTGCCTGCCTGTAAAAAGTAAGGCAGCTGGCTGGGTCTCAACCCTGACTATTTTGGTTGGTTGTGTATTATCGGCTATGGTATTTGCAGCGGTTTGGAACCGGCAACCTTTGCATACACAAACACTTTGGTTTACCATTGGTAACACCAAAGTTTTCGCGGGGATCTTGCTTAATAACCTCTCGGCGATGATGTTGCTGCTGGTATCGCTGATTGCCTTGCCGGTACATATCTACTCTACGGCATACATGAAGCACGACGACAGGTACAGTCGCTATTTTACCTACTTAAGTTTCTTTTGTTTCAGCATGCTGGGTTTGGTTGTGGTAGATAGCCTGGTGTTGTTCTATGCTTTCTGGGAGCTGGTGGGCTTTTCGTCATACCTGCTTATCGGTTTTTGGTTTACCAGGGATAAAGCCGTACAGGCCAATAAAAAAGCCTTTATCATGAACCGCATTGGCGATATCGGTTTGCTAAGTGCTATCATTATCCTATTTGCCCAGTTCCATACGTTTGATATCGCTACGCTTTTCATTAATGATAATCTGGTATTTAAATCGGTTATTCATGATGGTTTGTGGATCTCTGCTTCAGAGCAGATTCCCGCTGTATGGCAATACGTGGCCTGCATTGGTGTATTTATGGCTGTTGCGGCAAAATCGGCGCAGTTCCCTTTACATACCTGGCTACCTGATGCCATGGAAGGGCCAACCTCGGTTTCTGCACTGATCCACGCGGCTACTATGGTGGCTGCCGGTGTATTTCTGCTGGGCAGGGTTTATCCTTTGTTTACCGATACGGAGTTAACGGTTCTTGCCGTAATAGGTTGCTTTACCGCTTTCATGGCCGCCACTATCGCGCTTACACAAAACGATTTGAAACGGGTGCTTGCTTACTCAACCATATCGCAACTGGGTTATATGATCCTGGCGATGGGGGTTGGGGCTTATGGCTCTTCTTTATTCCATTTAGCCACGCATGCTTTCTTTAAATGTTTACTGTTTTTGGTGGCCGGTGTTGTGATCCACGAAATGCAGCATATCAGGGAGGAAAATGACCTGGATATCGACCCGCAAAATATTCAGTACATGGGTGGCTTACGTAAAAAGTTGCCGCTGACCTTTGTGGTCGCAGTTATTGGTTCACTGGCGCTTATAGGTATTCCGCTTACTTCGGGCTATCTGTCAAAAGATGGCATCCTGATCCAGGCGTTTGAATGGAGCGAGGGTAGAAACGCATGGCTTAAACTGATCCCGGCAGGTGCATTATTTACCAGTTGGCTTACTGCCTTTTACGTATCAAGGTTAATAGTGAAAATATTTTTCGGAGAGTTTCGCTTGTTGAAACATCACCCTGACATTAAACTACATATCAGCGATGGAGGTTGGCAATATCGTGTGCCATTGATCCTGCTGGCGGTTTGCAGTTTGTTCCCCTTGTTTTCGCTTAATCCTTTCTTTTATGAAAAAGCCTGGCTATTCGAAAACTTAAAACCTGCCGAATTCATGGCCCGCGAAAATATCTACCATACCATTATTCCGATAGGGGTGAATATCTTAAGCGTTTTTGTAATGTACGCGGCCTATGCTATCTACGTAAAAAGAAATACTTTCTCGTTTCCGCAAACCGGCTTCTTTTACCGCTTATCCTATAATCAATGGTATCTGGATAAGATCTATAAGAAAGTGATTGTAAAACCAGTACTTGGCCTGGGCAAAACCTGTTTTTGGTTTGATAGGAATATCATTGACGGGCTGATCCATTTAATTGAAAGGCTGAGCAGGAAGGTGGCAGACCTTACCGCCTGGTGCGATAAATATATTGTCGACGGATTTTTGCATTTAATGGCTGCATTAGTGCAAAGTATTGGCAATTTTGCACGTAAGTTTCAAAACGGCAAGGTGCAGTATTACCTGTATAGTATGCTGCTCATTGTGTTGGTACTCTTTATTTTAAAAATACTGATCTGAATTTAATGAACCTACTAACCCTACTCATATTTATACCTGTACTGTTTGCGCTGGTGATCGTATTGCTGCCATCGTCGGTTCGGGGGAGTTTTAAATATATTACCCTGCTGGCTACGCTTTTGCAGCTGGGTATCAGCATCGCGATCTACCTTAACTTTAAAACAGGTGCGGCAACGGCAGGTATTAACCATGAAGACCAGTTTCAGTTTGTACAGAAACTGCCATGGATTGCCCTTAACCTGGGCAGCATGGGCAAAATGCAGATAGATTATTTTGTAGGGATAGATGGCATTTCGGTAACCCTATTGGTAATGTCGGCACTGGTGATGGTGGTTGCTACGCTGGCCTCCTGGGAAATCAAGAGCAATCTCAAAGGTTTCTTCCTTTTGTTTTTACTGTTGGATATGGCCGTGATGGGTGTATTCTGCGCTTTGGATTTCTTCCTGTTTTACCTGTTTTATGAGCTCATGTTACTGCCGCTCTATTTCCTGATCGGAATGTGGGGCGGTGTACGCCGGGAGTATGCGGCCATCAAGTTTTTCTTGTATACCCTGTTTGGTTCAGTATTTATGTTACTGGTGATGGTAGGTTTATACCTATCAGTAAATGATCCGGCTACAGGTAGCCATACTTTCAATATTATCCAGATGATGAACCCTGCCAATTATACCCAAGGTTCGGTATTTTCAGTGGCGGCACATCAAACTATATTGGGGATGCCTGCGCGTACGGTTGGTTTTGTGGTATTGTTTATTGCATTTGCCATCAAAGTGCCGGTTGTGCCTTTACATACTTGGTTGCCCGATGCGCACGTTGAAGCGCCTACACCGGTATCTATCATTCTTGCCGGTGTGCTCCTTAAAATAGGCGGTTACGGCATCATCCGCATCTGTCTGGGAATTTTCCCGGAGATAGCATCATCCGGCGCTTTTTGGCTTGGGTTGATTGGGGTTGTTTCGATATTATATGGTGCCTGCAACGCGCTGGCCCAGCGCGATCTGAAGCGGATGATCGCTTACTCATCGGTATCGCACATGGGTTTTGTGTTACTGGGTATTGCCTCGCAAACTGCCGAGGGGGTAAGCGGCGCGGTAATGCAAATGGTAAGTCACGGCTTTTTATCATCAATGCTGTTCTTTTTGGTAGGTGTAGTTTATAACCGCGTACACGACAGGGATATTTATCATTTTCGCGGGTTGGGCACTCAGATGCCTCAATATACAGCCTTTGTTATGGTGGCTTTCTTTGCCTCACTGGGGCTGCCGGGCTTTTCGGCATTTGTGGCCGAAGCATTTACACTGACGGGTACATTTAAATCGCCAACGGTTAACGGTTTGCTGCCATACTGGATGGCTGTTTGCGGTTCGGTAGGGATCCTGTTGGGAGCGGCTTATTTCCTGTGGACGCTGCAGCGCATGTTCTTCGGAAAAGTATCACTTAAAGGCGGCGAGGTTTGGAAAATAGCACTTACCGATGTAAGCATCCGCGAAAAGCTGGCATTGATACCAATGGCTGCCGCAGCATTGGCTTTAGGTTTGATGCCGTCGTTGGTGTTTGGAAAAATCAATGATTCGGTATTGGCATTGATACAGTTTTTACAGGCTAAATAAAAAAATAGTGTTTCAACATAAATTCATTTATGGAAAAGTGCATACACCTGCATCTTTTATTTACGCTGCCCCCGGCAACCCGGGCATAAGCGAAATAACAGATGGTATGTATTTAACCGAAGGAATTATGTTTAAAAAATTATCTATCGCAGCAGCATTGCTTTTTATCGCTGCAGCAACAAGGGCCGATGAAGGCCAGAAGGTAGCCTCAAAAGTTCAGAAAGTAACCGTGTTTTTGAACGGGGCGCAGGTAAGTCGTACAGCGTTAGTCAATATCAGCCCCGGCACATCAACGCTGGTGTTTGAAAACCTGTCGCCTGGAATTGATGTGCAGAGTATCCAGGTAAATGCAGGCGGCGATTTTACCATTCTTTCGGTTAATCACGAACTTGATTTTGCCGATAATGACATCAGGCAAAAAAACATACAGGCTATTGAGGCGAAGGTAAAACTGGTAAGAAACAAAATAGCCTTGCAAAATAACATGCTCTCTATTTACCAGGAAGAAGCTAATACACTGGCTAAAAACCCGGTGAGCAACGGTACTAATGTTGCGCTGGATCCGATCAGGCTGAAACAGACACTCGACTTTCAGACAGCTCGCTTAAACGAGATCAAAAAGAATCAGCAAGCCGTAAATGATCAGATAGATTTGTTTAACGACGAGCTGGAAGATTATAACAAACAAATTGCAGAGATAAACAAAGCAGGTGTTAAAACAACCAGTAATGTTTTGGTCACCGTATCGGCAAAAGTTGCGTTGCAGGCAAATTTTACTTTAAGTTATCTGGTGCGAAACGCCAACTGGTTCCCTACCTACGATATCCGTGCTAAAAATGTGAACAGTCCAATAACTATCGTTTACAAAGCCAACGTGTCGCAAAAAACGGGTGAGGACTGGAAAAGCGCTAAGCTTACCTTATCAACCGGTAACCCAAGCGTAAATGGGGCGAAGCCCGAGCTTACGCCTACCTATCTTAACTTCGGTATGTACTATTCAGGTACTGGTGTTCCAATAACTAAAGTAATGGGTAGAATAGTGAGCAGGGATGATAACAGCTCCATCCCTGGTGTAAGCATCAGGGTAAAAGGTACATCAATAGGGGCCGTAAGTGATGCCGGTGGAAATTACAGCATCCAGATACCTAACGCCAATGCTGTGCTTACTTATAGTTTTATTGGATATGAAACATTAGAAAGGCAGGCCAATGCGCCAATGATCAACGTGGCGCTAAATCCGTCTTCACGACAGCTTAACGAGGTGGTTGTTGCAGGTTATGGCACGGAATATAAAAGGGATTTGACCGGTGCTGTTGCGAGAATACAAGATAAAAATATAATTAACACGGTTCCTATCGAAGTAAAAAAAGAAGAGAACCAAACCAATATTGAGTTTAACATCGCTAACCCTTATACGGTACCAAGTGATGGCAAACAGTATGCGGTTGAAATTAGCCAATATAATATTGATGCTACTTATCAATATTACGTGGCGCCAAAATTGAGTACCGATGTATTCCTCACCGCGCAGCTTACCAACTGGAATAAATACAGTTTTCTTTCGGGCGAGGCCAACCTGTTTTTTGAAGGAACATACATTGGCAAGTCGCTGATTAATACCGATGCTACTACCGATACACTGAACCTATCGTTAGGTACCGATAAAAATATTGTTGTTACCCGTACGCTGGAGAAAGGTTTGGCCATGCGCCAGTCATCAGGTTCAAACCAAAAGGAAACCCGTAACTGGCTTATCGACGTAAAAAACAGGAAAAGCCAGTCGGTTAATTTATTGGTTGAAGACCAGGTACCTGTTTCGCAAAATAAAGATATCGAAGTAGAGGCGCAGGAAACATCAGGCGCAAAACCTGATGCAACAACAGGTAGGGTTTCATGGAATTTCATGTTAAATTCGCTCGATGAAAAGAAGGTGAAACTAAAATACCAGGTTAAATACCCCAAAAATCAATCAGTAATAGTACAATAAAATATAAATGCACGATCTGCTTCCCCATATATCAGTTCAGTTAACCAATGTTTTTGGCAGCATACCCTATTTTATGCCCGAAATTTATTTAACCGGGCTGTTTTTGGTAGTGCTGATAACCGACCTGATATTTGGGCGCAGATCTGTAAAGCTTTGTAAAATAGTAGCCTGCGCCGGCTTGCTGCTGGTGTTGTTTAAAGACCTGCAGCAGGTAGCCCTGATCCTTGACGGCGATCATGTTATCTTCGGCAGTATGTTACTGCTGCGCCGGTCGGCGGTATTTTTCAAGATCATTATCGATCTGCTTTCATTCATTCTCCTGTTAAATTTTACCTGGGATGACAAGCTGAAGGTGCATCCAAAAGGCTTATCAGACCTGTATACCATTTCCATAGCATCTATTTTAGGTCTGCATTTAATGGCTATGGCTATTAACCTGCTCTCGGTTTATCTTGCCATCGAGATGGTATCCATAGCATCATACCTGATGGTGGCTTACCGGTCTGAAACTGCTTTAAGTACCGAAGCCGGTTTAAAGTACGTGCTTTTTGGCGCGGCATCATCGGCTGTTATGCTATACGGGATCTCGTTATTGTACGGCTTCAGCGGCTCGCTGGATCTGCCGGGTATTGTAGCCCAGTTGCCTAATGTAAACCCGGTGAGCGCTTCATTTGCTTTAGTACTGGTGCTGATTGGCATAGGGTTTAAATTATCATTTATGCCAATGCATTTTTGGGTACCCGATGTTTACCAGGGGGCGCCCACGCCGGTTACCGCATATCTTTCAACCGTACCTAAAATAGCAGCTTTTGCGCTGCTTGTAAATGTGATGCCTTTGTTCCTGTTTTCGGCCGACTGGAAGGGGATTGATTTTAGCATTGTTTTATCAGCTATTGGTATCATCACCATGATAGCCGGAAATTTTGCAGCCGTTTTGCAAAGTAATGTAAAAAGGATGCTGGCCTATTCAAGCATCGGCCATACCGGCTTTGCTTTAATGGCGGTAGTTACCTTTAATTTACAGGGCTTATCATCATTAACCTATTACCTGGCCGTTTACGCGCTGGCCAATATTGGGGCGCTGGCACTGGCATCATACTTCAGCAATATTGTGGACGCTGAAGAGGTGGAAGCTTACAAAGGGCTGGGCTTAAAATACCCTGTAGCCTCGGTTTGTTTTGTAATTATCCTCATTTCTTTAACAGGGATCCCGGTTACTGCGGGGTTTACGGGTAAACTGTTTGTGTTTTCGGCGGCTTATAGCGCTTATGAGCAAACACACAGTATCTGGCTGTTGTCGCTGATGATAACCGGTGCTTTAACTACGGTAGTATCATTGTTTTATTACCTCAAAATTCCTTTGTATTTATTTCTGAAAAGGACAGAAAATGCCGAAGTTGCCAGTGAAAGATCTTATAATTTACTTGTTTTAGCTATTGTTATTAGTTTTCTGCTCGTTTTATTGGGGATTTTTCCGAATTCTGTCCTGAAATATCTGTAGTTGTTGTTTTTTTTCAACAAAAGTCAATTAGTTTCTTTTGTTTTTAGAAAAAATCATACCTTTCGTGCTGATTTAAAACATATTTTTTCTGAATACATGAAGAGGTATTTCCCTTTTTTCCTGATCTTAATTATACTTTCACTTACTTTCGTTTTTCCGTCGGTTGATTTTAAGAATTCCGGTCATCCCAATTTTAATACGGGCGATATAGCCTGGATGCTGATGTCGACGGCGCTGGTTTTGATCATGACTCCCGGTCTCGCGTTTTTTTACGGGGGAATGGTTAATAAAAAGAACGTGATCTCCACCATGCTGCAAAGCATCATTTGTATGGTGATCATTACAGTAATGTGGGGCATCTTTGGATTTAGCTTAGCCTTCGGCGATAGCTTTTATGGCCTTATCGGTAACCCCGGAACTTATTTCATGATGAAAGGCATGTTAGGTAACGCCACCTGGAAAGCCGCGCCAACCATTCCTTTACTGCTTTTCGCTATGTACCAGTTAAAATTCGCCATTATTACCCCGGCGCTTATCACCGGTGCATTTGCCGAGCGTATCCGTTTTAACTCGTACATTATTTTCCTGGTACTGTTTTCTATTTTCATATTCTCGCCGCTTGCGCATTGCACCTGGCACCCGGATGGCATATTAGCCAAATTTGGTGTGCTTGACTTTGCAGGCGGTACGGTAGTGCACATGTCGGCCGGATGGGCTGCTTTGGCATCGGCCTTGTATTTAAAACGCCGTAACGAGGCTAATCATTCTCCGGCACGGATTACCTATGTAATGATAGGTACGGGCTTGTTGTGGTTTGGCTGGTTTGGTTTTAATGCCGGTTCGGCTTTTGGCGCTAACGCTTTGGCGGTTACCGCCTTGGCAACCAGTACCACTGCTTCGGCAGCTGCCGGTGTTACCTGGATCTTTTTTGATATGCTGCTTGGCCGCAAACCATCTGCAATGGGTACCTGTATTGGCGCTGTTGTAGGTTTGGTGGCAATTACGCCTGCCGCCGGCTTTGTATCGGTACCGCACTCGCTGGCTATCGGTATCATATCGGCTGTGGTGAGTAACCTGGTTGTGGAATGGCGTACCCGTACTTCTATTGATGACACGCTTGATGTATTCCCTTGTCACGGCGTTGGCGGTATGGTGGGGATGCTGTTAACCGGCGTATTTGCCAGTCAGCATGTAAATGCTAATAATACAACAGGCAACGGCTTGTTTTTTGGCGAGACACACCTGTTCCTCGTACAGTTGGTAGCATTGGTGTGCGTATCGATATTCGCATTCTTTGGGTCATTATTATTGTTAAAGATCACCGACATGATCTCGCCTTTAAGGGTATCGGCCGAAGAAGAAGAACAAGGCCTTGATATCAGCCAGCACGGCGAAAAATTATAATCACGTATTTCCAACCAATCCAATAAATCTAATGAAATTCCCGGCCGCAAGGCCGGGTTTTTTGTTTTAAGGGGTAATTGAAAATATTAACGCGGGTTCAGGCGGCTACATTTGAATGACTTTTTAACAGGAGCGTACACGCTCCCTGATATTATGGTAAGCGTGAATCCATTAGGGAAAAAAAACTTAAAAATCTCCCTTTACGCCCTGGTATAATAAAGCAAAGCCGCACCACAGGCAAATGGTTTACAATTCATCAACTTTAACTCTAAATCATTTTTTAAAGGGTTAAAGGTTTGTTGTCCGTTACCGATCTCAGCGGGGTTTACAAGCAAATAAAACTCATCAACCAAATCATGTTGAATTAAGGATGATACAAACGAATCTCCCCCATAAACAAGGATGTCTTTACCATTTTTCTTTTTCAATGTTTCTATCGCCTCCTTTACGTCACCGCCTATTATTGTTGTATTGTCCCATAGGCTTACTTTAAGGCTGTTTGAAAAAACAACATTTGGAATATCCGCGAAACGCCTTCCAAGCTTATATTCAGCGTCATTAGGGTTGTTTGCTATTGCTGTCCAATAGGGAATAAAACCTTCAGCTGTTTTTCGTCCATGTAAAATACAGTCCACATTCTTAAGATTATCGATACTGAAATCAGACATTCTGCTGTCCCATTTATTGTTGAGTGCAAGGTTCATTTGTAATTTTAACTTTCTCATGCCGATCCGTTTTAGGGTAAATTGATATTACAAAGTTACAGGCCCAGCGGCTGCAGAATAAGGCATGATCACGACATTATACCGTTATGATTGCGACATTTTAGAAGTATTCGTCCCGCGTTCGTTTGCAACGAGAGCTTAACCTGGATTAGCGTTTATACGCGATGGGCGATGCGATTGCCCGGCCGGAATAAGCACTCGTTGAAAATAAGCGCAAAAGGGAGAAAAATAAAGCCCCTCTTTGCAAAGCAAAGAGGGGCAACACATGTAGTTAGGTAGTGGAAGTTAATACATAATGGTTAGCCCTACGCAAAAACTTTCTTACCCATACCTTCAACCGCTTTATGCGTAACCGGGTCAACCCTTTTTATGTGGATATTATTAACCGGTTTTACCACCAGCGGAATCTTTTCAATGCGTGTTTCACTGGTATCAAGCCCAAAAGCCTTAGCTTCTGACTGGGCCAGTTTTTTAATGGCAAAATAGCTGTTGAGGATAAAGCTCTCCGATACATTGAACACGTTATTATACGACAGGAATTTCTCCATGATCACAAACCTGAAATCGGCAGCCATATTGTGTTGTTTTAATGATGGGTAATTGCTGGAGATATCAATCTCGCCACGTTCAACCATATCTTCAACTACTTTACGGAACAATACGTTTACCCGCGGCTGGATCCTGAAGCCCAAACGGAATTCTACGCGGATGACTTTGCCCGGCTCAATTTGGTCAACACTGTACTCCATAGTGTATGGCTCGTCGGTGCGTTCAATGTGCACAAACCAATAGGTGTCGGCACGTTTAGGACGGCGGCTCATGATGGAGTAGATGATCTTTTCTTCAATCTGTTTGCCATTATTGGCTTTGGTAAGATAGATCAGGTGCGTAGCGTATTTGTTTATGGTAGCATCATTGCTCAGCGCGTTTAGTAAAGGCAGTTTCTCCTTGATATCGGTAAAATGAAGGAAGCGGTTATTGATTTTACGGGCCTTAAACCAGGTGTACATCGTAAAGATCAGACCAACTTCAAATCCCACAAAAAACAAACGTTTTAGTATTTTAACCGCGTTAGCTACAAAAAAGGAGAATTCGACGGTTACAAATAAGCACAGGATAATGGTAACCAGCCATACAGGCCAGTGCTTTACATAGCGCATAAAGTAATACATTAAAATTGTAGTGCTAAGCATAGCAATGGTGATGCTGAAGCCGTAAGCAGCCGTCATTGCGCTTGAGGTACGGAAATAGAGCGATACAAGGATACAACCAATACACAGTATCCAGTTAATGCTTGGAATATAGATCTGCCCGCGGATATTTGACGGGTATTTGATGGTGATCCTTGGCCAGAAATTCATGCTCACCGCCTCACTAATGAGCGTAAATGAACCACTGATCAACGCCTGGCTGGCAATAATGGTTGCCAGTGTAGCCAAAGCTATCGCGGGTAGCAGGAAGAAATGGGGAACGATTTCAAAGAAAGGGTTAACGCCGGTAAAGTTCTTACCCGGTGCTTGTGACAGCACCCAGGCGCCTTGCCCCAGGTAGTTTAATATCAGGGTTGTTTTCACAAAGATCCAGCTTACCTGGATGTTACGCCTGCCGCAATGGCCCAGGTCGGAGTATAGGGCTTCGGCACCCGTAGTACACAAAAATACCGCGCCTAACAACCAGAAACCTTTAGGATGGTCCATCAGTAAATGGGCGCCATAATAAGGATTGAGAGCTTTAAAAATAGAGGGGAAATGTGTTATTTGTATAGTGCCCAATACGCCCAGCATAATAAACCACATCAGCATGACCGGCCCGAATGCCGAACCGACCACCTTGGTGCCAAACTGCTGAAAAAAGAACAGCAATAAAATGATGCTAATTACAATAATGAGGATCAGGTTATTGCCAGGGACAATAACAGTTGAAAATGCCGGTACTAAATTTAAACCTTCGATGGCCGATGTTACAGAGATGGGTGGGGTAATGATACCATCGGCAAGCAAAGTACCTGCGCCAATTATAGCTGGGATTGCCAGCCATTTACCGTAACGTCTTACCAGAGCATATAATGAAAAAATACCGCCCTCGCCTTTATTATCAGCCTGCAGCGTAATAACGATATACTTGAAAGTGGTTTGCAGTGTGAGTGTCCAGAAGATACAGGAGATAGAGCCTAATACCAGCGCGGGGTTCACCTTACCGCCTTCAACCAACAGGGTTTGAAAAACATACAGGGGAGAGGTACCAATATCGCCAAAAATAATACCGAGAGTAACGATCATACCCGCGAAAGTGAGTTGCTTAACGTGCGAATTCATGAAGTGTATAAATTGTTAGGGGAAAAGAGGGGATGATACCAGCTGCAATGAAGGAACTTATTGTCCGTTTTGTAAATTTTGCTGTAGCAGCGATAAACAATGCCATCGTAAATTTATTTTGTATTGTGAGGCCGCATGGCCAATAAACATGCCACAACGTTTTTTGCTTTATTTACAGGCTTGTGTTATAGGAGTTTATCAAAATGAGAAAGATTTTCTCAATATGAGGAAAAGCTATCAAAATGATAGGTTTTATCATTCTGATAGCAGAGTGGCCCATCGTGTTTTATGGTATGTAATACAGATATTTGAACATGGACCTATTCAATAATGACCAGCTGAACCTGTTTGGCGCACCAAAAAACTTATTACCTTTTGATGGAGAGGTATTGCTTTATCCCCATTTTTATAAGGAAGATGTATTTACGCGGCTGGTTGAGGAAACCCCATGGAAGCAGGATAAAATGAAAATCTATGGCAGGGAAGTGAACTTCCCCCGGCTTACGGCCTGGTACGGAGAGCGCGATGAGGTATATGTATATTCAGGTGTGGTAAATGTGCCGGTTAAATTTAGCCCGCTGCTCAATAGCATTAAGCAGGCGGCGGAGCAGCAGTGCGGTCGCCGGTTTAATACAGCGCTGCTTAATTATTACCGTGACGGTGGCGATAGTATGGGCTGGCATAGTGATGATGAAAGCGAGCTTGGCGGTAACCCTGTCATCGCTTCGGTATCATTTGGCGCTTCGCGGGTTTTCCAGTTTAAGCATAAGCGGCAAACGAATGCTAAAGTATCTGTCGTACTTAACAACGGCGATCTGCTGATTATGCAGGGGCAAACGCAGCATCACTGGCTTCACCAGGTACCCAAAACAAGCAGGATGCTGGGGGCGAGGATTAATATAACGTTTAGAAGTATTGGGTGAAGATTTTTTGCTTTGATGATGTGATTGGTCAGAAAGCGCATTTAAGCGTCCCCGCACAAAAAAACTGTTTTGTAACATCCCAAACAAACCGCTATCTTACATTAACATTACTGACCTTATGAAAACACCTTTATTATTATTTGCCGCCTTTTCGGCCTTAATAACAAACGCCAATGCGCAAACCGATTTGCCAACCGACAGCGGTACCTTTTTTCTGCATAAGTTTGAGCAACACATTGGTAAGGAAACCTATTATGTGCACAAGTATAAAGATGCCGTTCATTATAATGTCAATTTTAAGTTTGTTGACCGCGGTTCGCCGGTGCCGCTTACTGCCGAGTTGAAGGTGAACCCCGTAGCCGATCCGTTGGAATTGACTATAAAAGGCAATACTTCAAGGTTTTCGACCATTGATGATAAAATAACCATTCGCGGAGGTGAGGCTGCAATCAGGGTTAACGATTCATCATATACACAAAAAGTACTGCCGCTCAGCTTCCCGGTAGCGGGCTATTCGCCGGGCACTGTGCAGCAGGTGCTCATCCAGTATTGGAATAAACATAAACAACCTGCAAGCATCCATACACTGCCATTTGGCGCGGTACAGATCAAAAAAGCAGGTATTGATCAGTTTACGTTTAACGGTAAACCACTTACACTTAACCGGCTCACCATAAGCGGACTGGTTTGGGGTAACGAACTGGTTTGGACTGATAATGAGGGTAAACTCATATGCCTGATCACTAATGACGCCGAAGGTGACAAACTGGAAATGATGCGGGTACCTTACGAAGAACTGTTACCACAGCTCATCAGTAAGGCGGCTACCTACGGTATGGAACTATTTGCGAAAGCGGCCGCACCAACAGGTAAAACAGATAAGATAATAGCTATTACCGGTGGTAACCTGGTTGACGTAAATACAGGTACAAGCATACCTAATGCCGTTGTATTGATAGAAAATGGCATTATCAAACAAACAGGTAAGGTTGGCACAGTTAAGATACCTGCAGGGGCTAAGCTCATTGACGCCAAAGGGAAAACCATTTTGCCCGGCCTGTGGGATATGCACTCGCACTTTGAACAGGCCGAGTGGGGGCCGGCCTATCTTGCAGCAGGTGTAACTACTGTGCGCGATTGTGGTAACGAATTTGGTTACATCAACGCTATAAAAGCCGCTATTGATGGAGGCAAAGGCGTGGGCCCCAACATCATTAAAGCTGGTATTATTGACGGCAAAGGGCCTTATGCATTGGGGATTATCCAGGCTGATACTAAGGAAGAGGCTATAAAGGCTGTAGACCGTTATAAAGAAAATGGCTTTCAGCAGATCAAGATCTACAGTTCGGTAAAACCGGCTATAGTTAAAGTTATTTGTGATGAGGCACACCGGTTGGGTTTAACTGTAACGGGCCATATCCCGCAGGGGATGACCCTTCAGCAAGGGGTTGATTCGGGGATGAATATGGTTAACCACGTGCAGTATGTGTATGCCATCATGAAACGGGATAAGGACAGGTCGGTTATTTTCGATGACTCGGTAAGTATCGCGGCTATTAAGTTTATAAAAGAACATCACGTGGTGATAGATCCTACGATAGGTGTTTTCGAGCTCGCCTTCCGTAACGTTAAGGATGATATAACCAAACTGGAGCCTAATTATTATACACTGCCGCTGCCGCTTCAGGCACTGTTTAAAAACATGGGCGAAGAACCGGAGAAGGCCGCTAAGCTGAAACCCTTGTATGAAAGCATGAAGAAGACCGTTAAGGTATTGCATGATGCCGGAGTTACTATTGTTGCAGGCACAGATATGGGGTTCCCCGGCTATAGTCTTGACCGCGAACTTGAATTATATGTTGAAGCCGGTCTTACCCCGGCGCAGGCTATCAAAACAGCAACGATAACACCGGCTATGGTGATGGGACTTGATAAAACAACAGGTTCGGTTGAAGCGGGAAAGCAAGCCGACCTTGTTATTATCGATGGTGATCCGCTGCGTAATATCAGGGAAATCAGGAAGGTATCAGTAGTAATAAAAGAGGGCAGGATCTATGACCCGGTTAAGCTGCACCAGATGGTTGGGTTTAAGAAATAGGTGTGTGGTTTATTGGGTTGATTAGGTTAATGGTTGGTTATCAGTGTAATAACTACTCACTAAATCAACCATTCACCAAATCAACTTGGCAATCAATAAACTACTAATTTATGACAATAGATTTTACCGATACTTCATTTTAAAATGATACCTTTGCAGCCTCATTCCGAATCATGAGCGATCAGATTAAACATGAATGCGGTGTGGCATTTATCCGCTTACTAAAGCCACTATCTTATTATCAGAAAAAGTACGGAACTGCACTGTACGGCCTGAACAAACTTTATCTCTTAATGGAAAAACAACACAACCGCGGCCAGGATGGCGCAGGTGTTGCTACCATTAAACTGGATATTGAACCGGGCAAAAGATACATCAGCCGTCACCGCTCAATGGCCTCAAATGCCGTTGCCGATATTTTTGAATATATCCAAAAGAAATTTGCGGAAATTCAAAAAGAAACCCCGGAAAAGATGGCTGATGCTGAATGGCTTAAAGAACACGTTAGCTTTACCGGCGAGGTTTTGTTAGGGCACCTGCGTTATGGTACCCATGGCAAAAACAGCATTGAAAGCTGCCACCCGTTTTTAAGGCAAAACAACTGGATGACCCGTAACCTGGTTATTGCCGGTAATTTTAACATGACCAATGTTGATGAATTACTGCAACAACTGTATGCGTTAGGCCAGCATCCAAAAGAAAAGGCCGACACAGTTACTGTGCTCGAAAAAATAGGCCACTTTATCGATACCGAAAACCAGGGCTTGTTTGATCAGTACAAACGCGAGGGATTGGACGATAACAGGGAGATCAGTAAGCTTATAGCTAATGATATGGATGTTGCCAAGATCCTCCGTAAATCGGCCAAGAACTGGGATGGCGGCTATACGATTGCCGGGATCCTTGGCCATGGAGATGCCTTTGTAATGCGCGATCCGGTGGGTATCCGCCCTGCATTTTATTATTATAATGATGAGATCGTTGTTGCGGCATCTGAACGCCCTGCTATCCAAACGGCATTTAACGTGCCGATGGAGGAGATCAGGGAAATCCGCCCCGGCCATGCCTTGATCGTTAAAAAGAATGGTAAGATAACCGAGGATATGTTCAGCGAGCCAAAAGAAAAGAAAGCCTGTTCTTTTGAACGGATCTACTTTTCGCGCGGCAGCGACTCGGCCATTTACCGTGAGCGTAAGCAATTAGGTCGCCTGCTTTGCCCGCAGATATTGGATTTTGTTAATCATGATATTAAAAATACGGTATTCTCCTACATACCAAACACCGCCGAAGTGGCCTTTTATGGTATGGTTGAGGGCATGCACAAGTATGTAAAGAAATATCAGCACGAAAAACTGCTTGAGCTTGGAAGCGACATTACCGAAGAAAAGCTTACCGAAATATTACAGGTAGCCCCAAGGGTTGAAAAGATAGCCATTAAGGATGTTAAACTGCGTACTTTCATTACCCAGGACGCGGATCGCAGCGAAATGGTGGCCCACGTATACGATACTACTTACGGATTGATCAAAAAAGGCACCGATACCTTAGTGGTATTGGATGACTCTATAGTTCGTGGTACTACGCTGAAACAAAGTATCCTGAAAATCCTTGACAGGCTTGGCCCTAAAAAAGTAGTTGTGGTTTCGTCTGCTCCGCAGATCCGTTACCCCGATTGTTATGGGATCGACATGTCACGTATGGGTGAATTTGTGGCATTTGAAGCAGCAATCAGTTTGTTAAAAGAGATGGGCAGGGAAGATGTGATCCTGGATGTTTATCAAAAATGTAAAGACAGCCAGAAACTGCCGAAGGAGGAAGTTGAAAATTATGTGAAAGAGATTTATGCCTTGTTTACCGATCAGCAGATCTCTGACCGTATTGCGCAGATCATCACACCTAAAAATGTGAATTGCGAGGTACAGGTAATTTATCAAACATTAGATAACCTGCACATCGCTTGTCCTGATAACCTTGGTGATTGGTATTTCAGTGGTGATTACCCAACCCCAGGTGGTAACAAGGTTGTTAACCGCGCCTTTGTTAACTGGATGGAAGGTAAAAACCAAAGAGCTTATATGTAATGCCCCCTAACCCCCTAAAGGGGGAATGATATACGAGGCGATGAGTTTTTCATCGCCTTTTTTGTTTTAAAAGAAAATCATTGTTTAGACAATGACAAGAAATATGTCACAGCGCACGTAGTGACAATACCAACAACCACGAAAGTTTTATTTTATGAGTGAAAGGATAATCGATACTTGCATAATCAAAGTCATTGCATAAACAAGCTTTAAAAAAAAGAAGGAGAATACTTTTAGGCCGGTAGAAATAAAGTTTTCGTTTTGCGGTGTTGTTATCCTGTGTATTCTTTTGACCGCAAAATAAGTAAACCAGAAATAAGTGAACAGGGGAAATAATGAAAAGAAAATAAGCCCTGAAAAAGTACGCATTGGCATTAGGAATGGGAGGTTGAAAAAATGTAGTAAAATCAATAATATAGTGCCTATAAGAAATAGCTTGAATTGTTTTGCATTTACCCATTCGGTTTTATTCAGTTTTGAATAAACAACTAAGTCAACCGCAATAAAAAGAAGTATATAAATGATTTCCTGGAACATGACAAAAAGGTTTATGGTTTAAAGTAAATGTAGCGAATACTGATAGAAAAGTTTCCTATGATCCTACCGGTGCCGCAAATACAAAATGTGTAACCAGCTTATCAATCAGCACCAATGAGGCGATAATGAGCGCGATACCGGCAACCTCATTTAAACGGTGGATAAATTTAACCGAAATACGTGCCCGGAGTTTATTAGCATAAAAAGCTTTGAGGGTATCCATACCAAACTGGATGATGAGTATGGTAAGGAACATAACGGCTATATGAAAGGATCTGTGCGGGGTGCCCACCAGGAATGTGGTACTGGCCGCGCCGATCACTACCGTCCAGTGGAAGAGGAGGGTAGGATTAAATATGCACATCAGGAAGCCTTTAAGTACATAACCAAAGCGGTCGGCGCCTGATGGGACTTTGTTTTCATAATTGATCTCGCTTTTTTTGAACATGTAATATAGGCCAAGCGCGAATAATATGGCGCTGCCTACAACGCCTGCTATAACTTTGGTATGGTCAGATACATCGATATATTGCGAACCAAACAGGATTGCTCCTACAAAAACCACATCGCTGCAAACCACGCCAAGGGCAAGCGAAACACCGGCATGAAACCCTTTTTCGATACTGGTTTTAATGAGCGCAAAAAAAACCGGGCCGGTAATAAATGTAAGTACTAATCCAAACCCGATACCCGAAACAATGGCTTTTATCATTAAGTTAAGCTTTGTTCTTTTTTGAACATTGCGAATATGCAATTTTATCTCATAAACAACGAAAGTTAAAATTGTGATTTAATTTATTTAAAAAAAGACCAGAGAGTTTTACCAAAATTGAATTATGTTTAGAAATTCAAAAATCAAATCTGTACAACCTATTTTAAAATGGAACAAAACAATGCTAAGAACTACGGTACAGCCCTGTATACGCTGATTACCGTGTTTTTCTTTTGGGGCTTTTTAGCCGCCTCCAATGGTATTTTCATACCTTTCTGTAAAGAGCACTTTCACCTTACCCAGTTCGAATCACAACTTATCGACTTTACATTTTACGGTGGGTATTTCATCGGTTCATTGATACTTTACTTTGCATCACAAGCCAGTAAAGTTGATATTATGAACAAGTTAGGTTACAAAAATGGTATCATTTTAGGCCTCGTTGTTTCGGCAGTTGGTGCATTGGCTATGATCCCTGCTGTAGCTTCGGGCGCGTTTGGTTTCATTTTGGCTGTATTCTTTATTATAGCTGTTGGTTTTTCGTTACAGCAAACAGCTGCAAACCCATTTGTTGTTGCATTAGGCCCCCCTGAAACCGGTTCAAATCGTTTAAACTTTGCAGGCAGTATCAACAACATAGGCGCTTTATTAGGCCCGGTAGTAGTAAGTGTGGTATTATTTGGTTCGGCAACCGCAAAAACTGCCGCTGCTGATGTTAAAATATCATCAATCAATAATCTCTATTACCTGTTAGCTGGCTTGTTCATTGCTGTTGCTTTGTTCTTTTGGTTTTCGAACCTGCCAAAGGTTACCAGCGATGAAAAGATCGAATCAAGCTCAAAAGCAAATACACCATTGCTGGTGATGTTTGTAGCGTTTTGTTTGATACTTGCAGCCGATCCTATCAGCAAGGCTATAGGCATACCGAGCCAATATTTTGTATATGCTTCGTTAGCTATAATTGTATTTACACTGATAGGTACCATTTTCGCCGCTAAAAAGAGTAAAGAAGGCTGGGGCGCCATGCAATACCCGCAGTTAATATTGGGTATGCTTGCTATATTTACTTACGTAGGTACTGAGGTTACTATTCAAAGTAATATGGGTTCATTATTAAAGACCCCGGAATTTGGTTCTTTTGCTGAGTCAGACATTGCTCCATATATCTCATTATACTGGGGTAGTTTAATGATCGGTCGTTTTGCGGGATCTATTGATGCGTTTAATCTTTCAAAATCGGTTAAATACGTTTTATATATTTTAATCCCTTTCCTCGCATTTGGCATAGTGCTGCTGGTAAATGTTTTCTCGGGCGCTAACGTAAGCCACCTGTACGCTTATGCAATTTGCGTAGCCATCCTGATCGTTGCTTTCTTTATCGGTCAGCAAAAACCAACCCGTACTTTATCGGTACTCGGTTTATTGGGCGTGGCGTTCATGCTTGCAGGTTTATTTACTACAGGCAAGGTAGCTACCTTCGCGTTTATCAGCGGTGGATTATGTTGCTCAATCATGTGGCCGTCAATCTTCTCGTTAGCTATTACCGGTTTAGGAAAATACACCAGCCAGGGCTCGGCGTTTTTGATCATGATGATTTTGGGCGGTTCGATCATCCCGCCGCTGCAAGGTAAAATTGCCGATGGTGCCGGTAATGTTGTTCCGGGTATGAGCGGTATCCACTTCTCATACATCGTACCTGTAATAGGTTTCGCATACCTTGCTTATTTTGCATGGAAAGTTAGCCGTGAGCTCCGTCATCAGGGTATCGATCTTGACCACGTCGAAGTTAAAGGCGGACATTAATCTTTTTAGAAATTAGAGGTTGGAGATTAGAGGTTAGGCCTTTAATTTTCAACCTCTTTTCTTTTTATAATAATTTTAACTAATCTCAACTCTTTAACCTCCGATCACCGATGACAAAACCCAGCTTCGATCAGATTTTTATGAACCTGGCCACTGATCTGGCCGAGCGGTCGCATTGTGTTAAGGCGCATGTGGGGGCGGTTTTAACGCGTGATACGCGCATTATTTCCATAGGCTATAACGGTCCGCCGGCTGGAACACATAATTGTGATGTGGAATGGCCCGAAACAGGTTGTGCGCGCGATTCAAAAGGCAGCTGTTCACTTGCCCTGCATGCCGAAGAAAACGCGATACTTTATGCGGTAAAAAATGGGGCGCGACTTGAAGGCGCTACGTTGTATACCACGCTGTCGCCATGTTTGCCTTGCGCAAGGCTCATCTATTCGGCCGGGATCACCCAGGTTTATTATGATAAATCATATGCCGAGTATAAAGGCTTAGCAAGCGACGAAGGGGTAGATTTTTTAAACAGGTTTGGGGTGAAAGCGGAGAAGTTTAACCGTTGATTTTTTGATTACGTTGATTTCGCTGATTTTTTCCGGGATTTCACCGATTGATTTTTGATTACACTGATTAATTGGGGGGCTGATATAATCATCAGTTTCTGAATAAAAAAAGCGTCATAAGGTTTTTGCTTATGGCGCTTTTTATTCAAGGGTTGAATCTAATCTCTGATCTCTGAAAAGAAACTAATCTCCGATCTCCAACCTCTAATCACTAACCGCTACTCCGCAATAAACGGTTCAATATGGCTTATGGCAAACATCAATTGCTCATCCTGGCTCAGGTCGGTGTTGTCTAATATAATGGCATCTTCGGCGCGGGTAAGGGGGCTTTCCTCGCGGGTGGTATCCTGGTAGTCGCGGTGTGCCAGGTTATCAAAAACCTCTTCCAAAGTAATGTTAGGGTTGGTTGGTAATAACTCTTTATAACGGCGTTCGGCACGGATCTTTGGATCGGCAGTCATGAACAGTTTCACCTGCGCGTCAGGGAACACAACGGTACCAATATCCCTGCCATCCATAATAATGTTTTTGGAGCGGCCTAAACGCTGCTGCTGCCTTACCATGGCCGCGCGCACTTCTTTTATAGCTGCTACCGAGCTAACTTTATCAGCTACGTGCATCTGGCGGATCTCTTCAGACACGTCCTCTTCATTTAAGGTAATAAAGGTTTTATAATTTTGCGTATGAAAATTAAGATGGATATTATGCAAGGCATCCGCTATCTGGGCATGATTTTCAAGATCAATGTTATGCCTTAAAAAGTATAAGGTTACGGCACGGTACATAGCGCCGCTATCAACATAGATAAAATGAAGCTCTTTTGCTAAAGCTTTTGCCAGGGTGCTTTTCCCGCACGAAGAATAACCATCAATGGCTACTACGATATTGTTGTTCATAGAGCTGCTAAAATAGCAAATTATTAGCAAATGGCCTGATAGCGGTAACTCAATAAGGCTTATTTTTGAAGATGAATTTTACTAAAGCAGATCTTCAAAAGGAAACAAGCTACAAAACATCAAGAAGCGGAGGAAAGGGCGGCCAAAACGTAAATAAGGTTTCGAGCAAGGTTGAACTGTTATTTTCAATAGGTTCATCCGCTTTGTTTAACGATGAGGAAAAGCTGCTGCTAACCGAAAAACTACAGAACAGGCTTAACAAAGATGGTTACGTGCAGGTAATATGCGATGAAGAACGAAGCCAGTATCTCAATAAAGAAAAAGCAATTGAAAGGTTAACATCGCTGCTAACAAAAGCCCTTCAAAAGCCTAAAGTGCGCAAACCCACCAAAGCAAGTAAAGCTGCAAAAGCCGCAAGATTGGACAACAAGAAAATGCAATCGGTAAAGAAAGAGAATAGGAAAAATGATTTCGGGGAATAGTTAAGCGAACTCTCTAAAGCTATGTCATTGCGCAGCGTGGCAATCGCATACTCTACAGAGTGGCAATGCTTCCGTGCGATTGCTTCGTTCCTCGCAATGACATGATGGTTCAGGTAGCGGTTCTTCTAATCACTGACCTCCAACCTCTAATCTCTTTATTTAAACCTATAAAACCCGGTAATTGATCCCCATTGATGCGAGCGGAACATTTCCTTGGTGTCTTTGGTGTGGAATATAGCTGCTATATCAAACGCGAAACGGCTGGTTGTAAAAGCTACACCTACCTGCTGGCTAAATATAAACGGTTTCTTTTCTGAAACAACTTCCAGGCTGTTTGGATCGTCATGTTTGCGGAACAGGCTGCCCTGGATGGTTGCATCATAACCAACCAAATTGGCTAAAGGCTTGTAGTAAAAAAAGATCTCGTGCTTGTGCAGTAATTTTTCCTCGCCACCGGTTGATACCGTACTTTGGGTACTGATGGAATTGAACAGCTGGTTAAAATTACCCAGGCGTACCATACCCCCGGCACCCGCACCGGTAAAGCCGTTACCCAGGTTGGCATACGAGCTAAAGCTCAGGTCAATCCATGAGGCACGGGCCAGCAGTTTATTATACTCGGCCGAAAGATTGAGCTCCACATCATTTTTGATCTGGTATTGCCAGCCGTTAAGTTTGTAAAAACCGAAAGTATTGTGAATAAGCTTCTGAACAGGTTCGCCGCCCGCAGCCGGGCCTACCAGGCCTATCTGGGCACCAAGCTTCAGATTACTTTCGTTTTTGTACAGTAAGTTAAGTGTTGAACCTATATAAGTATATGCAGCAAACGGCCTGTCAATATCAAAGGGACCGCGAACATAGCCCGATTGGGGGTTGAACATTTTTTGCCCTAACTCAAATCCTAAAACTTTGTTTTGAAGATCGTTTTCGGTTGGTTTAACTGTAAGCGCTTTTCGGTAATAAAAGAAAATGCCATTGGTGTAATACCTGTCAGATCCCTGACCAAGGAATGAATCATTGTCAGTTTGGATACCAAATTCATGACCGCGGGTTTGTGCAAATAAACAGGTAGCGCTTAACAGGCATACCAGTGTTAAAAATAGTTTATTAGGCATTGGGGTTTATATAGTATAATAGTATATATGTGCGCTAATATATAAAAAACCCGATGCAAATAAAGCAGTTATAAATTTAGGGAATGTTACAGTTTGAAATTTGGTTGATGAGAAAGAAATGAATTAGGGTTTTACTAAAAATAAAACGAAATTTAAAAGGCAAATCAAACAACCCATAATACCATATTTATATGAACGTGCAGCAGCAAACCGGAGAGTATATTGCCAGCCAACCCGAACCCAAACGTGGTGATATGCAAATTTTACATAAACATATACTTCAAATATTACCGGGATGTAAGCTATGGTTTGAGGATGGCAGAAACGCTGAAGGCCGGATTGTTAGCAACCCTAACGTGGGATATGGATCTTACACCATAAAATATGCTAACGGAACAACCCGCGAGTTTTTTCAGGTTGGTATGAGCGCCAATACTACGGGGATTTCTATCTACATACTTGGTATTAAGGATAAAAAATATTTACCCCAAACATATGGAAAAGAAATAGGCAAAGCGAGCGTGACAGGGTATTGTATTAAGTTCAATAATTTGAACGATATAAACATTGATATACTTGAAGCGGCAATAAGGGATGGGGTTGAGATTACCAATGAAAATTAAACTTCAAGCCGGGGATTCTATTTTAAGTTGGGCGTTATGTTTCGATACCTTGTCATGAAGAACTTCTAAAACAAAAAAGTTTTACAGCGTGTAACTGTAAAACTTTTTTGTTTTATGCCGGGAAATAGCCCCGCTTTAATTAATGGCTGTTTTTTCGTCTTCTTTAACAGTAAGATTTATTGGATTTTTAACCTTTTCGTTAAGCAGGGCTAGGGTTATCACATCTCTCATATCGGTAACGTAATGAAAGCTAAGGTCTTTGATGTAATCTTCCTTAATTTCCAGAATGTCTTTTTGGTTTGATTTGCATAGGATGATCTCTTTTATGTTGGCACGTTTTGCAGCCAGGATCTTTTCTTTGATACCGCCTACAGGCAAAACCCGACCGCGGAGGGTGATTTCGCCCGTCATGGCCAAATTAGGCTTTACTTTACGCTGCGTAAATGCCGAAACCAGTGCTGTAAGCATGGTAACACCCGCCGACGGGCCATCTTTAGGGGTAGCGCCTGCCGGTACGTGTACATGCACATCCCACTGATCAAACAGTTTAGGGTTGATGTCAAAATCGGCAGCGTGGGCGCGCAGGTAAGCGAGGGCAATAGTTACCGATTCTTTCATTACATCGCCAAGGCTGCCTGTAAGTGTTAAGCGGCCTTTTCCGGGGCTTAAACTGGCTTCAATAAACAGGATGTCGCCGCCTACAGAAGTCCAGGCCAGGCCTGTTACAACGCCTGCAACGTCATTGCCTTCATAAAGGTCTTTATCAAAAATAGGTGCGCCCAGTATCTTTTCGATATCTTTTTTACTTACAACACTGTTGTAAGGCTCTTCCATAGCTATGTTCTTAGCCACGCCGCGCACAACCGATCCAATCTTTTTCTCCAGTGAACGTACCCCCGATTCGCGGGTGTAATCAACTATCACCTTTTCGATAACATCTGCTTTAAGGCTTACATCTTTTATTTTTAAGCCATGTGCTTCGCGCTGTTTAGGCACCAGGTGTTGCTTGGCTATCTCAATTTTTTCTTCAATGGTATAGCCGTTCACTTCAATGATCTCCATCCTGTCTAACAAAGCAGGCTGGATCGTGCTCAGCGAGTTGGCGGTAGCAATAAACATTACGTTTGAAAGGTCGTAGTCCATTTCAACATAATGATCAGAAAAAGTGCCGTTTTGCTCGGGGTCAAGTACCTCAAGCAGGGCAGATGAAGGATCGCCCCTGAAATCGTTGCCTACTTTATCTATCTCATCCAAAATAAATACCGGGTTTGATGCGCCCGCCTTTTTTATCGACTGGATAATGCGACCCGGCATAGCACCAATATATGTTTTACGGTGACCCCGGATCTCCGCTTCATCGCGGATTCCGCCTAATGCCATGCGCACATATTTACGGCCCAAAGCTTTGGCTATTGATTTACCTAACGATGTTTTACCAACCCCCGGAGGGCCAACCAAACAAAGTATCGGAGCTTTCATGTCGTGCTTTAATTTCAATACGGCCAGGTATTCGATAATACGTTGTTTTACCTTATCTAAACCAAAGTGATCTTTATCAAGGATCCTTTGCGCCCGCTTAAGGTCAAAGTTATCTTTGGTAAACTCGTTCCAAGGTAAATCAAGCAACAGTTCAAGGTAATTGATCTGAACCGAGTAATCGGCGGCTGCGGGATTGGTACGGCTCAGTTTTTCAAGCTCTTTGTTAAAATGATCTTTAACTTCTTTTGCCCATTTCTTTTTGATGCCACGCTGGCGCAGGCTCTCAATTTCCAGGTCGGGCGTATTGCCGCCCAGCTCTTCCTGTATAGTTTTTAGCTGCTGGTTAAGGAAATAATCCCTTTGCTGTTTATCCAAATCGACACGTACTTTGGTCTGGATCTGGTTTTTTAATTCCAGCATTTGCAGGTCGAGCGTTAAATGCTCAAGCACAAGGTTGGCACGTTCGCGCAGGTTGGCAATTTCAAGCAGGTGTTGCTTAGCGGTCATATCAGCGTTCATATTTGATGATATGAAGTTGATCAGAAACGATGTACTTTCGATATTGCGGATTGCGATCCCTGCTTCACTCGGGATATTTGGCGAAAGCTGGATAATATTCATGGCCATATCCTTAATGGATGATACCATGGCTTTAAACTCTTTATCTTCCTTGATTTTTATCTCATGAAAAGGTTCAACTGTGGCTTTTATATAGGGTTCGCTCTGTACTTCTTCTTTTAAATAAAAACGTTTTTTGCCCTGGATGATAACGGTGGTGTTACCATCAGGCATTTGCAGCATTTTTATAATGAGTGCTATAGTGCCAACTTTGTTAAGCTGGTTAAAAGTAGGGTCTTCAATCCCCACATCCTGTTGCGAAACCACCCCAATCATGCGGCTGCCTTTATTGGCATCGCGGATTAGTTTTATTGATTTATCCCTGCCAACTGTAATTGGGATCACAACACCCGGGAAAAGTACAGTATTGCGCAAGGGTAAAATAGGCATTACATCGGGCAGTTCCTCATTATTCATCTCCTCCTCATCTTCCGATGACATTAGCGGGAAAAATTCTGAATCCTCGTTTATAACCGGTAAAGCATTTTTAAAATCAAACGGATCGAAATTCATTATTATATTTTGTAGAATAAAACGTCATGTTGTCAGCCTGTAAGATAGTATCCACTTCAATTACAGGTTAAATTGCGATTATCAATCGCACATAACAATGGTTCAAGAGCTGTGCCAAGTTACGATAATAAATAACAACAATTAATCTGGTGATTTAACGTACTGGGTATATGTTTGTTACAAATTTGTAAAACGAATTGTAAATAAATAAGATTTTATTGGTAAAGATGAAAAAAAGTCATAGTATCGCTGTGCTTAAATTATTTGTAGGTGTAAAAATTTTTACACAAAACCACAATATGGCATAATAATTTAGGGTATTAATAGTTAATATTATACCATATTTGTTTTACCAGTAATCCGTTTAATGAAGTTATCAGTTATCCTGCCCCTTCTGATCATGTCTTCGCTCGAGTCGGCTATAGCGCAAAACGCTTATGTACGGCTCGGCCAGCAGGCGCTTATGGATGGCGATTTCCGTTCGGCGGTGTCACACCTGGAAAAGGCGTGCATAACTGATTCAACAAATGCAAACGCTATGTGGATGCTGGGCTACTCATACTACCACAGCGATAACTACAAAAAATCGATACTGGCATATACCAAGGTAATTGCCGTAAAGCCGGCCGATGCAACAGCTTATTATTACAGGGCAAGGGCAAAAAGCTACCTGGGGAGAGATAGCCAGGCTTCGGCGGCGGATAAGGAATTGTACCTGTTAGGCGCTATTGTGGATCTTACAAAGGCCATTTCTATTAACAGCGATCTCAGGGATAACAAATACTACCAAAACAGGGGCATAGCTTACCGCGACTACGGTATGTTTAAATTGCAGGCGACATCTCGTTTTTATGACAAAGCAAGGGGAATAAACTCGTTAAAGGCTTCAGTTGCCGATCTGGAAAAAGTACTGGCAGATAACCCGGGCCGCATGGACATTTCCGCACTGATCGATCAGTCAAAAGAGAAACTCATCCAGGCTACTACAGGGGTTAATACTTTAGTGAAGCAGCACTAAAATCCGGTTAAACTTTCTCTTTTACCTTTTAGGCAGGGTTCCCTGCACTTTGTAATCGTTCCGACCCATCAATTTCACATGTTGTGTTTTTTGGATCAGGTAAAGCGAATCGGGAAAATAACTCAATTTTTCGTTGGTTTCGTACAGCAGGTTTTTGGTGTGGTTATAGATCAGGATCCACGCCACTTTATCGCCGGCTTTTTTGATGATGATGCGGCGGGTTTTAAGCTCGGGGGTACGGGCCTTATAAATAATAGCGCTATCGCTTGTACTAACTGTATAACTGTTTTTCCAGGCCGGGCGGTTAATGTCCGACTGGATAAACAAATTAAGCTCCTGGTTCCAGTTGCCAATGTGTACTACTTTGGTTTCGGTAACGCCATTGTGGGTAACCGTTTTGTTTACCGCGGGGTTTAACCTGGTAAGCCGTGCCGAATCGGCCCTGAAAAACTCTTTCAGGTCAAAGTAAACCAGTTTGGCACCGCTTTGCCTGTTATCGGGCCGGCAGGAATATAAATTTGCTATTAACAATAAAAAGCCGCCCATCAGGGCGGCTTTGCTTATGTTTTTTGGATTACACCAATACATTACCAGTCATTTCGGGAGGGATGGCAACACCTAATATACTTAATATGGTTGGCGCCACATCGCCCAGTTTTCCGTCTTTTACTTCTTTTACATCTTTGTCAATCACGATACATGGTACCAGGTTGGTAGTATGTGCCGTATTGGGCGACCCATCTTCGTTGATCATGTAATCGGCATTGCCATGGTCGGCCAGGATAATGAACGAATAACCATTGGCCAAACCTGCTTCAACAACAGCTTTGGTGCAGCTGTCGGCAGTTTCGGCTGCTTTAACCACCGCGCTGAAAACACCGGTATGGCCAACCATGTCGGTATTGGCAAAGTTAAGGCAAACAAAATCAGGCCAGCCGGTTTCCAGTTCAGGGATAATGGCGTCACGGATACCCGCAGCGCTCATTTCTGGCTGAAGATCATAAGTAGCCACTTTTGGTGATGGTACTAATAAACGTTTTTCGTTATCAAATTCTTTTTCGCGCCCACCCGAAAAGAAGAAGGTTACGTGAGGATATTTTTCGGTTTCGGCAATCCTGATCTGTGATTTACCTGCGTTTTGCAGGATCTCGCCCAATGTTTTGGTCAGATCTTCCTTGTTGAAAACAACCTGAACATTCTTAAACGTTTCATCATATGGTGTCATAGTGATGTAACGGATAGCCAGCGGGTGCATGTTGTATTCGGGGAACGACTTTTGAGTTAGAGCGATACTGATCTCTCGGCCCCTGTCGGTCCGGAAGTTAAAGCAGATCACCACGTCGCCATCTTTAATAACGGCTAAAGGTTTACCTGCGTCATCAACAGCAACTATCGGTTTTACAAACTCATCGGTAACACCTTCAAGGTAGGAGTGTTTGATGAGGTCGGTAACGTTTTGGGTTGATGTGCCAATGCCATTAACCATCAGGTCGTAAGCCAGTTTAACACGTTCCCAGCGGTTATCACGGTCCATAGCATAATAACGGCCTATCGCCGAAGCTATCTTAGCGCCGGTACCTGCAATATGCTCTTCAAGTTCGGTAACAAAGCCCAAGCCCGATTTAGGGTCGGTATCGCGGCCATCTAAAAAGGCATGGATGTATACATTGTTAACATCCAGTTGTTTAGCGGCATCGCAAAGGCCTTTCACATGGCGAATGTGCGAATGTACACCACCGTCAGATACTAAACCGATAAAGTGTACGTCTTTATTGTTTTGTTTCGCGTATTCAAACGCATCTTTCAATACAGGGATAGTTGGCAGCTCATTGTCATCAACTGCCTTATGAATGCGGCCAAGTTCCTGGTAAACCACGCGGCCTGCACCAAGGTTCATGTGACCAACTTCCGAATTGCCCATTTGCCCGGCAGGTAAGCCTACTGCTGTTCCTGAAGCTTCAAGCTTTGAATTTGGATATTGTTTAAGCAGGCCATCAACAAAAGGAGTATTGGCAGCCAGTATAGCGTTTGATTGATCGTTGCGGCCATAACCCCAGCCATCAAGTATTATTAGTGCGAGTTTCTTTTTGTTTTCCACAATGCAAATATAAAGGCAACTGGGTACTTTATATATAATTTTTTAATTTAGGTTAGCAGCCTGAAATAAAACTTAAATTATACTGTTAGTGTTTATTATACAGTTTAATGAACATAGCTTTTTAGTTTATTAAAAAACGAGTAAACACTTAACCGCTCTTTGTAACTTTAGCACCCATTAGTACGTTATTATTGTATGAAATTAATATACCTGCCGTCGTTTATTTTTTTACTGCTGCTCCCATATGTCTCATCGGCAGATGCTATAGATAACGTAGCCAATCTTTTAAAAACAGGTAATACTAAAGAGCTTTCCAAACTATTTGCCAATAATGTGGAGATCACCATTATGGAAGACGAGAATGTTTATTCGCAAAACCAGGCCACGGTTATACTGGATAAGTTCTTCGCAAGGAATAAGCCTAAAGGTATTAAGCTGTTACATAAAATAAATTCGGGGGGTAATTATCATTTCGGTGTTTATATTTTGAGTACCGATAAGGGCGAATTTCGGGTCGCCATCACGCTCAAGGATGCAGGCAAAGGCACCAATGTTGTCGAATTAAAAATTGAAGACGAAAAGGTGAAATGACTTAGTTCATGGATCATGGTTAATGGTTCATAGCACCTGTTTGGAGCTGAACCGTTTTCATAGTCAGAGAGTTGCCATGAACCATGAACAATGAACCATTATCTTTACCGTAATCAATCCCCTCCATTTAAAAATTGTTGTTACTTTTGACACTCAAAAAGTACACAATTGGATAAAGAACTCATACACCAGTTTATAAATAATACTTTAAGTGAGGATGTGGGCGATGGCGACCATACCTCGCTTTCAACTATCCCGGCCGACGCTACCGGCAAAGCAAAACTTTTAGTTAAGGACGAAGGAATACTGGCCGGTGTTGAGCTGGCCGCCGAAATATTTCATGTGGTTGATCCAAACCTTAAACTTAACGTGTTTTTGCAGGACGGAGCCCCGGTTAAATATAACGACATAGCTTTTGAGGTTGAGGGCAATTCGCGCAGCATTTTGACCGCCGAGCGTTTGGTACTAAATTGTATGCAGCGTATGTCGGGAATTGCTACAAAAACCAGACAGATAGTTGATTTGCTGAAAGGGACTAATACTAAAGTTTTAGATACCCGTAAAACCACACCGGGGCTTCGTTATCTCGAAAAATGGGCGGTACGCATAGGCGGAGGCGTAAACCACAGGTTTGGTTTGTACGATATGATCCTGATTAAGGATAACCATGTAGACTATGCCGGCGGGATAAGGCAAGCTATTGAAAGTGCTAATCAATATTTAACCGACAATGGGAAAAAACTTGCCATTGAAATTGAGGTGCGCAACCTTGATGAACTGGAGCAGGTTTTACAAACCGGCCGGGTTAACCGCATACTGCTTGATAATTTCAATTTTGATGACCTGCGGCAGGCTGTTGGTATAATACAAGGGCGTTATATTACCGAAGCTTCGGGCGGTATCACCATTGATAATATACGTGAATATGCCGATTGTGGGGTCGATTATATTTCTGTAGGGGCGCTTACTCATTCGGTTAAAAGCCTTGACCTTAGTCTGAAAGCCGTAAAATAGGGTAATTAAAATATCAAATAACACATTGTTAAACAAAGTTTAGTGGTAAAAGCGCTGTGATTAAAACGCTTTTACCGCTTCAATTTTGTAATATTGCAGGAGAATGATAACCGTTTACTCTGTTACAGCACTTATAATGGCTTATCTGTGCGGCTCAATACCTACGGCTGTTTGGATTGGTATGGCTTTTTACAATGTGGATGTACGCGAGTACGGAAGCGGTAACGCAGGTGCTACAAATACTTTTCGTGTGCTTGGTAAAAAGGCGGGCATCCCCGTGATGCTGCTTGATATATTTAAAGGCTGGGCAGCAACAAACTTCGCTTATTTCATTGGTGCATCTGCTACAGGTGCTATCAATTCAACCGCATACACCAATTATGAACTGGCTTTAGGCATAGCGGCAGTTATGGGCCACCTGTTCCCTATTTTTGCAGGTTTCAGGGGCGGCAAGGGCGTAGCAACTTTGTTTGGAATGATTTTGGCTATACATTTTCATGCTGCCTTATTATGTATAGTGGTTTTTATAACGGTGTTACTGATCTCAAAATATGTGTCGCTTAGCTCAATTGCAGCTGCCTTTACTTACCCTATAGGCGTTACATTTGTTTTTCCGACACCTATCCGGTCGATAGTAATTTATGGCATGTGTATTTGCGTGCTTGTGCTGGTAACCCACCAAAAAAACATTGAACGCTTAATAAGAGGCAAAGAATCGAAAGTTAATTTTTTTAAGAAGAAAACAACAGTTGCCTAATCACCATGAAAAAGTTTAAACCTGTATTAGTCCTGATAGCCATCATGGCTGTCTTTTCCTGTTCAACTGTGCCGTTAACCGGCCGTAAACAGCTGAGTCTTGTTGGCGATGCCGAAGTGAACCAGTCGGCAGCGGCAAGCTATAAGCAACTGCTTTCCGACCCTAAAACTAAAGTGGTGGCCAGCGGTGCCGATGCGCAACGTGTTAAAACCATTGGTAACAGACTGGCGGTAGCCATTGAAAAATACCTCAAAGAAAACGGTTATGGCGATCAGTATAGCTTTAATTGGGAGTTTAACCTGATCCAGAGCAGTGAGGTTAACGCCTGGTGTATGCCTGGCGGTAAAGTTGCGGTTTACAGCGGGTTATTACCTGTAGCCAATACCGATGCCTACCTTGCCGTAGTTATGGGCCATGAAATTGGGCATGCTATTGCCCGTCACTCAGCCGAACGGATCTCGCAGGAGATGTTGGTGCAAGGGGGCGGACAACTGGTAGGAGCGGCGACAAGCCAGCAGTCGCAGGCTACACAAACCGCCATAAGTACTTTATATGGTGTTGGAAGCCAGCTGAAATTGTTGGCCTATTCCCGTAAACAAGAATCGGAAGCCGACCGTTTAGGGTTGACCTTTATGGCCATGGCCGGTTATGACCCGCATAACGCCATTGCTTTTTGGCAACGCATGGCAGCCCAAAATAAAGGCGGTGCTCCACCCGAATTTTTGAGCACTCACCCTGCTGATGCAACCCGTATTGCCAATATCCAAAACCTCATACCCGAGGCCATGAAATATTATAAAAAATAATTAATCATTTTAGTGGATCCCGCCCGTAAAAAAGGCGGGATTTTTCTTTTTATGGCTAAAAGCGAATTTTTAAAAGCCCGGTGGAAAAATCTCGTAATGCTAAATTACGAGGTTGATGCGGCAATATTAAAACCTTATACGCCGGCAGGCACGCTGCTCGACCTTTGGGAAGGCAAAGCACTGGTAAGTATGGTTGGTTTCATGTTTTTGGATACCCGGGTACTGGGTATTAAATGGCCCTGGCATGTAAACTTTGAAGAAGTTAACCTGCGATTTTACGTGCGATACTTTAATGGTACCGAATGGAAGCGCGGCGCTGTTTTTATAAGCGAAATAGTGCCTAAAAGCATGATTGCGCTCATTGCCAACAATCTTTATAAGGAACATTACCGCGCCTTGCCCATGCGAAGCTCTATAACCGCGACAACAGATCACCATACCCGATTTTTATACGAATGGAAACTTAACGGGCGCTGGAATAAGCTTGGCGCTACGGCAAGCGACACCCTGGTTGATATTAAGCCCGGCAGCCCGGAAGAGTTTATTTTAGAACACTACTGGGGATACAACGGTTTAAGCGAAATAAAAACAATGGAGTACCAGGTTGAGCATATTTCATGGCAAACCGGTTTGGTGCGCGATTATGTTTTTGACGCTGATGTTGCCCCACTCTATGGTGAAGCATTTAAGCCGTTTTTGGAAAAAGAGCCGGTTTCGGCCTTTTACGCGCTTGGGTCGGATATCAACGTACGAATGGGGGAGAAGATAGTGGTGGGGAGGTAAAGAGTTATGTGAAAGGGAGTGATGCTTCGAGTCTTTATGGTAAACTTATGGAAGTGAATTATTAAGCATGACAATCTGCCCCAGAGGGGCAAAAGGTTTGTAGAAAAAATAAATGCCCTTCCTTTTACAGCCCCCAGAGGGGCTGAACAAAGCCAATAAGTTAATTATTGAGGCAATTTAAAGATATATTGTTCGTCAAATTCTATATTGAAATCATTTAGCATTTTCCTGTATTCGTCTAAAAACGTAATTTTTCGATGATGCTCTTGCTGGTTTGCTATGTAGTTTACCACTTTATCAATTTGCGACCTGCTATTACTAAAAGCTCCATATCCTTCCTGCCACTGAAATCCGCCATTAGCTAATTTTTGTTTATTAACCCATTCGGACGAGTCGCTTTTTATAAATCGTACAATTTCGGAAATAGATTGTTTAGGATTTAATCCAATAAGTAAATGCAGATGATCAGGCACATTGTTGATAGCAATTAGTTTATGCCCCTGGTTTTGAACAATTGAGGTTATATACATTCTTAACCGCTCAGCCCATGTATCTTCAATTAATGCCATACGATATTTTACGGCGAAAACGATGTGGATATATAACTGAGAATAAGTGTTATTACTTGCCATACATTGTGATCAGGTTCGTTAAGTTGAGCACCTCTGGTGCTCTAATCAAATTTACATTATTTTTCTACAAACCTTTTGCCCCTCTGGGGCAGCCTTTCAATTTCTTAAATTTAAGTTAATGATATCGCTTGTAGCAGTAATCTGATCCGTTCCGAGTTAGCTGTGCTTTAAATCCTTATTAAAGCAACTATAATTAAATAATCCCCCATCACCCCGTCGTCAAAAAAAATAATCAGTTCATTAATAATCACGTTGTTTGCTATTTTTGCCACCCATACAATTTTTGATACATGGCAAATTACAGCAACCGCATTGCACATTTGAAAAACGAGATCCAGCCTTTACGCGATCAGCTTATCAGTCACGAGCTTTATAAAAATATTACATCGCTTGATGAGCTTACTGTTTTTATGGAGCATCATGTGTTTGCTGTTTGGGATTTTATGTCGTTGTTAAAAGCTTTGCAGCAAAAGCTTACCTGTACTGTTACCCCATGGATGCCAACCGGGAACGCCAATACCCGTTATCTTATTAATGAAATTGTTGCGGGCGAAGAAAGCGATATCGATGAACAGGGAAACCGTGCAAGCCATTTCGAACTTTATCTGCGTGCCATGCAGCAAGCGGGGAGTACCGCCGAAGGCATCAATAACCTGTTTAATGAATTAAACTTCGGTAAGCATATTGATGAAGCGCTGATCATTGCCAATATTCCTGTTGCCGCCCGCAATTTTGTGCAGCACACATTTGATGTTATCGATACCAATAAAGATCATCTGCAAGCTGCGGTATTCACCTTTGGCCGCGAAGATTTGATTCCGGATATGTTTGTGAGCATAGTAAAAGAGCTGAGCCAACAATTGCCGGGTAAGGTTGATATATTGTTATACTATCTTGAGCGCCATATAGAAGTTGACGGCGACCATCATTCCCAACTGGCCTATCAAATGACTGCCGAACTTTGCGGCGATGATGACAGCAAATGGGCCGAAGCGACTGTTGCTGTTAAAGAAGCATTACAGGCGCGCATTGCACTTTGGGATGGGATTTTGGAAGCGATTAAAGTACAGGAAATAAGTTCCCTTTAACCATATACCGATAGAAAAGGTTATTTCGACAGCGCATGGTTGGGGATTTTTCTTTCGCCTCCTAACGCCCGTTCTTGTCCCAGCTCTATCGGTTTGCTATCGTAGTATACAAAAACACCGCCGATTCTCCCAATATTACCTGGTCGCCTTCGCTTAGGGGGTGGCCAATTTGAGTGGAATTGAGTTTGATCATTTTGCCATCGGCCGCGATATGGATCTTGGTTTTATTGCGCGGGGGCACGCCGCCTTCATCGGCAAAGATCATGAAGCGCTCGCTTTCGCCGTCCCATTCAATATGGGCATGCTGCCTGCTGATGTATTTATTACTTTCGTCCCTGCTCTCTCCCGGAAAAACAAATTGATTTAGCCTGAACGATCCATTTTCGGTAACAGACTTTTTATCCCTCCCGATGTAGAGTTTGGGGTCAGTAGCTTTGATCAGGTATTCTTCTTTTTCGGCCTCACCGCTCAGGATGCGTAAATAGGCTGTAAAGGAGGCTGCATTGTGTGCAACCTGCTTGCGGGTATTCATGATAAACGCAGCATCCAGGTCGGGGATCCTTTTCGCGTCTGCCGGGAGCTCATCGGTGAACTCAACATCCAGCGTCCAGTCAGAAGGTAAATTGATGTCAAAATCGTCGGCTATTTTTTGAACCTCGTTTTTGAACAGCGCTTTATCATGTACATAAACCGCACCCTCATAAATAGGCTTATCCTCGGCATCGGCAACTATAAAAAGCTTCAGCTCTTTAATATGGCCGCCTTCTCCACCTTCTATCTTTTGTAACGATTCTTTAATGAAACGTAATATAGCCTCACGTAAGCTTTTTACATCCCAGGGTTGTTTTTCGCCGCTTCTTTTAAATAAACTAAATGCCATTTGCTCTTCCTTTCTGCTTAAACACTATTCTTCGGTAGTGGTTTCCGTTTCCATGCTTTTTATGTAACCTTTTTTAAGCAGGAAAGGGATCACATGATTGCCGGCCAGGTGTACCGCGTCTGATGATCCGCGGGTTGATTCTATCCGGATACAAACCACCATATAGCCGCTGCCTTTTTCTTTTGGTGCAAAGAAAACATACCAGCCATCGTTAACGCTCTGGTTCCTTACAATACGTTCCGGCGTACCGGTTTTGCCCGCTACCTTGATGCCTAATATAGGCGTTTTAGGCGCGCTTTGCTCAATCATATATTGTTTTAACAAAGCAGCATAACGCGGATCTTCGGCCAGCTTGATACCGCTTTTTACAGCCACTGTTGAATCGGCAATTTTTAGCGCGTACCTGTTGGGCAGTAACATACCGTCATTAGCCACGCCTGATACCAGCCTCGCTACCGCCGCAGGAGTAGCAATCAGTTCGCCCTGCCCCCAGGCCATACCCGAAATACCTTTAGCCCTTGTTTTATGGATATTGTTAGGATCGTACCGTGGTTTGGTATTAAATTCGGTTTTACGCCATAAGGTGCGCCATTTATCTTCCTGGGTGGCGTTCAATACCGGTTTATTATAATAGTAACCGCCTACACCATGTAAAAACATCCCTGTTTTAAGGTACAGCGTTGCCATGTACTCTTCCAGGTGTTCCTGGTTGGCCAGTTTAATAAAATATACGTTGTTTGATTTGGCAATGGCGCGCTCCATGGTGATCATCCCGGTTTCGTCGGGCTCGATGCCCTTGGTACGGATCCGCTCCTGGGTGCTTACATGATATTGTATTGCAGATGCAGCGATGCCTAATTTATTAAATGCCGACATCGCCGTTAAAACTTTAGCCGTTGAACCCGGCTGACTGGCATAGGTAAAACCCAGATCGGTAGTGGTTAACCAGGTAGCCAGTTTATTTTGATCGGCCAGTGGCATAGTCAGCTGGTCCCAGTTGTGTACAGGAGGCAGCGGGTATTGTGCCGATGTAAGCACATCGCCGGTGTTGGATTCCATGATAACTACCGAAACCCTGTTATCATACAGCGAAGTATCGGAAGCGATAGATTGCTGAATACTGGTTTGCAGATCGGCATCCATCGTAAGCTTTACATCGCGGTTTTTGTTTTTGAAAGCCTCGACTTCAGGGCCGTTGATATCACTTACCAGCAGGTTGGCCAAAGCGCTGTAGTCTTTTTTAGCTACGGTCATTTCTTTCATTCCGCGGGGCAAAAACCGGTCTTCCTGGTAACGTGATGCCTTCACATTATAATTGGTGATAGGCATATGAAACCCGCGAAGTTCGGCGGCATGCTCATACTCGGCAAAATAACCGTTGGTGCTGCCATTAAATACCCCGGTGTTTTGATCGCCCGTCCAAAAAAACGTTTGTTCTTCAAAAGGATAAAACCTATCCAGGCGCTTATGCATTGCCGAATCCAGGTCATAATGCAGCATGCCCGAAGCGCTTAATTTGTTCTTTTGTTTTTCGATAAGTTCGGGTTTGCTGGTAGCGAGGATAAGGCCGTTACGGTCATATATAGTACCGGCCTGCAACCTGTTCATCAATATAGCGATACGCGGGTTATAACTAAACATCCGCAGGCCGCTTTTATCGGCAACCAAAGCAGGTTTTACAACCCATTGCTTATTATCTGTTGTGTAGCGCGATACATTCACCACCAATAATACCACTCCGGCAAGCGCGGCTGCCAATGCAGGTACCAGGTTTTTATCCTGCTGTTTGGTGATATAATCCATTTGCACAGCGGTTCCCCTTACTGATGAAACCGACAGCAGGAAGCCCGCGGCCAGCAGATTTATTACCAATGATGAGCCGCCGTAACTTTCAAAAGGAAGGGAAACGCCGGATAACGGCAATGCCCCGATGGAGCCGCCCGCAATCAGCAAAAACTGCACAAAAGTACATACGCCTATGCCCGCGCTGAGGTAAAACAGCAGGGGCATCCCCGTTTGCCTGCCTATGATGATGGAACGGTGCAGGTACAACAAAAACAAGATGAACACCGCGGCCATGCCAGCCCAGCCAAACTCTTCACCAATGGATGGCAATATCATATCGGTATGTGCTTCGGGGATAGTTTTGGCAAAACCCTGCCCAACACCTTGTCCGCTTGCCCCTCCACTGGCCATGGCCCAAAGTCCGTTAGCTACCTGGTCGCCGCCGTAAACCTCATTATTCCAGGCGTCCTGCCAAATGGCCTTACGCTCAACCAAACGCTCCACCGGTCCGGGGATAATTTTATCGAGACCGGGGATTTTATCGATGGTTAAAAAAGCAGTGATCACCACGAGCGCCATAATGGCCGATTCACTCAACCTCCTCCGCCTGAAAAATACTACGCTCCCAAGCGAAAAAAATGTGATGCCGGCGCTAAGCCATATATTATCAAAAAACCAGGTAGTGAGCACAAATAGCACCACAAAGCCCGCCATATACAGGAAATCGCCCCGTGAAAAAGAGAACAGGATGATGAACGTAAAACAAATCACCATGGCCGGCCCCAGATCGCCCAAAACCAAAAACAGCAGCAGGGTTATTATCGTGGCGATAAGTGCAAAAGAAAAGAACGACCAGCGCTTGCTCCAGCTGGCGTATTGACTGATGAATTTTTCGTTGGTGGCAAAAAATCCGGCAAGGAAAATAACAATGAGGTATTTTACAATTTCGCTTGGCTGAAAACCCAGCAGGTTAACTTTTACACCGCTACCCTCGGGGCCGGTACCAAACAAGATGGTGGAAAACAGGATGCCCATGGCAACAATAGCCCAGGGCCAGCCGTTGGCGGCGCTCCTGCTCCATTTAAAAACAAGCAACCGGTAAAAGCCCGAGTCGGGGTTAAGGCGGCGAAGGTTAAACAGCTGAATGATGCAGATCCCCGCCATGCCGATGCCCAAATAAACAAGCGTATCTTTAGCCAGGAACCTATCGCGCAGTGGGTCTTGCAGGCTTAAAAGCGTAAGGAATGAGATACCGGTAAGCATCATGATCAGGGGTAAAATGATCTGATCAGCATTAGGATACCGGGCGCTGAGTAACAGGTGTACGATGATAAAGCTTGCAAAAAAGCTTCCGGCTATAATCCAGTACCACATGTTAAACTCCTCCTGGTAGCGCACAATAAAAGCACCCTCTTTTTTCAGGATGTTAAAATCGCGGGTAGAGAGCAGCTTGATACTATGAGGTGCCTGGCTAAATTTAAAGGTTACGTCTTTGTCCAGTTCGTCAACGCCCTGCGAGCGGCCAAACTCAAAACCCGGCTGCATGGGCAATACCGAAAATGCTTTGCCGGTTGGCAATTTGGCAAATACAAACCGCCCTTGCTCATCGGTACGGGCAAAAGCTGTTAGTGACTGCAGTACCTTCTTTTTCTGATCGTTAAGTACATACAGTTTTTTGTATGATGAGGCATTTTCCGAATAAGAGGTTTTAGCCCCGGTCTCCTCATCGCTGAAAATACTATCACGGGGTAATATCATGGTTAGCTTTACCAGTACACCGGGCACAGGTTCGCCTTTGTGGGCTATTGTACCTTTAATGCTGTATTCGCCAAGGTTGAGATCGGTTTGAGCGCCCAAAGTAGGAGGATTTTTCAATTCCTGTTCAAAGCGGATGGAATCATCGCCGGTATAGCCTAAAAGTGTGCGGGAGGTAAGTACGCGTTTCTTGAAAGTTTCACCGCCTTTTTCAAAGGCCTCGTCGGCATTTACGTAGTATTTACGTTTGTTAAGTTCGCCGGTATTATCTACCAGGTCGCCGGTTGTTTTACGCGATGCTATTACCGATTCAATGTAATCAACATCCTTCGGATCGTCAAAATAATACCCTTTTTTAAGCAGCGCCTTTACGTTTTGAGCGGTATTGGGCGAGTTAAGGTTTACGATGGTTCCGTCCTTCAGACGCTTATCAACATCAGTGAATTTAAGTTGCAATACGCTGAAAAGCTTCACAAATAAAACGGCCAGCAATATGCCTGTAAGCAACAGGAACAGCCGTTCCATTCTCCTGCCGGGTACTTTGGGGTTTTCCTGGGCCATTTATCAGTGAGTAGCTTTAGTTGGGACAGAATCAGTTTTGAACATGCTGCCAAACAACCTGCCCGAGATGTATTTTTTATTAGGGAACATGTACAATGCCTGCACCGGCGTTAAGCAGTTATTGAACTGCACATTTTTTAGCACAAGGGCATCGTTATGTGTTACGATAGCTGTACCAAAGCCATCAAAAGCAACGCTATCCAGCACTACATATTTACAGTTGGCAGCCAGCGCGATAGCCGGGCCAGAATAGGTGGAATCTTTTTTAAATACGACGGCGCCCTTTGTTTTAATATACAGGCTATCCTTATTGATATGCAGCGTATCGCTCAGCACAATAGGCTGCTGAAAATCAGCCGCTGAAAGTAACAACGTATGGCCTTTTAATTTATTGATAGTATCCTGGAGCTTGAGCTCCACCGCGTTTTTAATATGCTGAGCTACCAACGTATCTGTTTTTTTAGGAACAGCAGCCTGATCTGCATTCTTTTTAAACTGCCAGATAAATCCACCCAAAAAAATAAAGCAAAGCAGGGTAAGTACAGCCACTGTGCCGCCATTGCCTTTGGTTTTTACCACAGGATCAGGCTCTTCTTGCCTTTTTACCGGGGCGGGTGCAATTGCTTCCGGCTGTTCGGCAACTTTTACAGCAGCAACCGCTGGTTTCGTGGCGCTGTGTTGCTTGCGCTCCTTATCGTTATGTACCAGTACAACGGTCACATTATCTTTTCCACCACGGTTATTGGCTGCATCAATCAGTTTTTTTCCCTTTTCGGGCAGGTTATCGCTGCTGGTAAGGATATTGGTGATCTTGCTTTTATCAACAAGGTCGGTTAAGCCGTCGCTGCAAATGAGCAGGATATCGCCCGGCAAAAAGGGCGAGTTACCTGTCTCTACAAAATCGGGGTCCTGGCCTATTTGCCCGGCAAAACCAAGCGCTTTGTTGATCTCGTTGCGTTTGGGGTGGTCCATGGCCGCTTCCTCGGTCAGCCGGCCCGAATCTTCCAGGAAGCCCACAAAAGAGTGATCTTTCGAGATCTTGATCAGCGAATAATCTCGCAGCAGGTACAGACGGGTGTCCCCAACGTGGGCATAATAAAATTTATTGTTGATCATATCAACCACGGCCAGTGTAAGCACACAGGCCATGTTTTCAAGATCTTTGTTCTGTACTTTTTCGTCGTAGATCCGTTGATTGGCAATGGTAAACGTATTTACCAATAGCGGCACAATATCGCCGGCTATATATTGCAATTGCTCCAGGATGGTGGCGCGGGCAATTTCGGCAGCTATTTCGCCGCCGGCATAACCGCCAACCCCATCAACCACACAGGCAATGATAAAATTACCATCACCAGATTTTTCGGCAATAAAAACGTCCTCGTTATTTTGCCTTTGCCTACCGGTATCTGTTATCCCGAAAAAATTATTTGCCATGGTTTTAACTGGATTTTTTTATGTCGATAAAATGAGCTACCAATAACAGCACACATATTGCCAGCAGCCCTATTGATAATACCTGTGACATTTATGGTTCGGGTTTAAATATGTTAATACCTACTATGCCATTGAGCAGAATCCTGGAGTTGAACGGCAGCTCAACCCATTGCGGCGAGTTCACGTCGCTCCCGGCTACTTCCAGTTCGTTGATCAGGGTGCGCTCGCCAAAAGACGCCATGTAAAACTTACCATCGGCTTTATTTAACCTGATGCGCAGGTGGGGGGTGTTCACCCATTCAGACGGCACCTTAAACACGGCCTGCTCGTCCCTTTCCTCATCACTGCCCGATACAACAATATCATCATCCTTGATCAGGTACTCCACCTTGCGGCCAACAAACTGCTTATCGGGCATAATGGTTTCCAGCCGGGCCAGTACTTTGGTTCCGGGCTTAACTACGTCCTTTTCATTGTGCTGCAGGTCGTTAGCATAAGGCAATTCGTAATAACCTTCGCTGTAATAAGTAAAGCCTTTTAAAACCTCGTTACTGATATCCAGGGTTTGGGCAACACCCGTTTGGCGCGGAATGAATGTAACCCGCAGGTTCTCATCTTTTTTAGCGCTTGTGCCGGGCAGCAGTTTGCCTATAAAACCCTTATCGCCGCGTTTATAATCCGGGTGCGATACCAGCCTGAATACCCATTTTGAGCTTGAAGGTTCCACCTTTTTGCCTACTTCCTGGTGTTCGCGCAGCAGTTCATAGAATTTTTTAACAGATTCATTAACGATAATGCCGAACAGGCCAGAGCGGTTATTTACAAAATCCTGGTAATCTTCTTCGTTAAAGCTGATGATAAATTCGTGGTAAAAAACTATCCTGTCGGCAAAAGAAAGCTGCTTGATCGATTCCTTGAATTTTTCGATGATGTACAAATACACGTCATCGGGCGTTAGCGCTTTTATTTTTACAGCCTCCTCGTTTACTGGTTTTCCGTTTGGTAAAAACCAGTCCTGAAGGCCTATCCGTTTCCAAAATGTTGATTTAGGTTCCATTCTGTATTTGCTAAATCATTAAAAGTTTAAGTTAGAGGTATCCGCTTTTTTCACACTATCGCGATAAAACTGGGTATCTTCCTTTTGTTGTTTTGCCCGTTGTATGTTACGCAATATCGAATCGGCGGTTGAATCAACTTCCGGTGGAATATTGCTCTCATCTTTGTAATCACTGGCCTTAGGCTGCTGTACAGAGTCTTTTTTTTGGGGTGGGATAATTTTACTACTTGCAGCCGAATCGGTTGCCTTTTTTGAAGGTTTAAACAGCCTGCTAACCACCCCATTATAAATACGCCCGCCAAACTTATCCATCACCACTGCCGAAAACACGGTAAAACCGCAAAGCAATATTATGAACATAATGAAGATCGGCTTTGACATGCGCACGGCTTTGCTATCAGCAGGCTCGTTGCTAACTACCTGTGCCGGTTGCTTGTTCTCGTTTTCCTGGTAATATAGCACCAGCCCCTGCAGTCGTTCATTTTCCTTCAATAAAACTTCGGTATTCCACGATTCATCGGGGTGCGTTGGACTGATAGCGCCGATACTGCCCTGCATCAAAGCTTCCTGCAATTCAATGCCGTTGGCATACCGGTTATTGATGTCTTTTTGCAGACATTTAGCTACAATCTGTAATAACCAGGCCGGAACCTGCATCTGCATTTCCTTTTTCTCGTCCGACCAGCTTTCGGGCAGGTTTTTGCGGCGCAGCTCCATTACATCAGGTATCTCCGACTCCATGTGGGCCAGCATCACGGCGTTGCGTGCTGTTTCGCCATTATCTTTTAGCGGGAAAGGCACCTGCCCGCCAATCAATTCATACAGGATGATGCCGTAGCTGTACACATCTGTTTGGAAATACATCAGGCCTTCATTTTGCTCGGGCGCCATAAATTCAATAGCGCCCGCATGACGGATACTGGTACGGCGCTGATCATCAGACATGGCCGAAAGACCAAAATCAAGCAGCACGTAGTTACCGGTATGTACGTTGAACTTTACATTGTTGCTTTTGATGTCGCCGTGCTTTACCGAAACTTTGTGACAGTGTGATAACGCATTTGCCAGCTGATCGGCCAGTTTAATGATCTCTTTAATGCTGAAGATAGCCTCATGCGGTGGTTTCAGCAGGTCTTCCAGATCGGGGCCATCAATATATTCCATTTCGATAAACGGGAACGAACCACTTTCGGTAATGCCCGAATTAAGAATCTTAACCACATTTGGGTTAGGCTCTTCGTTTACCTTTTTTAGTTTTTCGACCTCGTTCTGGAAATTGCGAAAATTTTTATCGTCGGTGCTTTCGGTATGAATAGGAGTGGGCAGGAGCTTTACCGCTGTGATAATAGGCCCATAGCGGCGACCTTTATAAACAGAGCCCTGACCGCCCGTTCGTAAAGCCCCCATGTTTTCCAAACCTTCGGTAATAGTAAATACTTTGCTCATTGAGTTATACTTGGGGAATGAGTATTCGTGACAAATATTAAAAACTTTTTACTCAACATAACGCAGGCATTAGTGTTTGGTATAAAAATATAAAAAAATAACCGCTGATTAGGGTGATTTCGTTGATTACGCTGATTATGAATGTTGTCTGAACTCGAATTTATTGAATTAAAAGAATGGACAGAATGCTCAGCAAATTCAATAAATTCCCTTAATTCAATAAATTCGAGTTCAGACGACCATAGTTCATTAATTCACAATTATCTCATCCACCATCAACCAGGCCTTCGCTCCGGCAATATACTCACCCGGCGGAATAATCCCTTTGTTAGTTGCTTTTACCCTGATATATCTTGCCTGCTGTGCTTTGATGTTTGCCCTTACAGCGTTGATGCCGTTATCCGGGAAATCAGTCTGGCGGTAAACTTCGGTATAATTGCTTCCATCTGTTGATACCTCAAAGGTAAGCAGCGTTGGCTCCCACATTTTTTGCCAATGGTATTTTAATATGTTAATGCCAAGCTTTGATACGTTTTGCACGTTTCCCAGATCAACTACCGCTTCAAGGTCATCTCCACTGAAGCCATGCCATTGCCCGTCATTATAAAGCTTGCTGCCGAAGATGCCGTTCACCAAACCAAAGGTATTACCCGGATTAAACCCTCCCTGCGGCTGGTTTTTAAGCGTTACCGTTTTGCCTATGGCCTTGTGAATGGTAAATGACTTTTCATAGGTTCGGCCCTGCTGCCTGCCATTATTAAAAACAGCTGCTTTAATAATCCCTGGTGATGCTATTGTAATTGCACCTGTGTAACCTTTGCTGTTTAAGCCTGGCTCAGTACCATCTGTTGTATAAAATATTTTAGCGCGGGGTAAAGTTGTTTGGAGATTTAACGCTACCCGATGATCTGCAGTTTCTGTTACCGAATCGGTGATCTCATCAAATACATCAGCCGCGTTTATATTTAACTTTTTGAGCAAAGGCTGCTGGTACCTTAGTCGCTTCAAAAAATCCGGATAGCTTTTATTTTCCTTCGAACTCCAGGCAACTTCGGCCAAAGCCAGCATTCGCGGGAACAATTGCCGCTCGGCCTGTGCGGGGCTGGCCATGTATTCGCTCCAGGCGTTGGCTTGTACACCTTTAATATATTTTGCTTCCTCGCCGCTTAATTCATTAGTTATTGGTTCGTAATTATAGACCTTGCTTAATGGTGTGTATCCGCCGCCGGCTAATGGCTCGGCCCGGTAAAGTGACTGGTAGTAATCCAGGTATACATATTTTTCGGGCGTCATGATGGCATCATGATGCTGTTTGGCGGCGGCTATTCCACCTTCTTCGCCAGTCCAGCTCATGACGGTTGCACCAGGGGTAAGCCCGCCTTCCAGAATCTCGTCCCAGCCTATGATCTGCCGGCCTTTACTGTTCAGGTATTTTTCCATGCGGCCGATGAAATAACTTTGCAGTTCCTTCTCATCTTTCAGGTGTTCGTCCTTAATGCGCTGCTGGCATTTGGGGCAGACCTTCCATTTGGTTTTAGGGCATTCATCACCGCCGATGTGAATATATTTTGAAGGGAACAACGGCAGTACCTCATTCATCACATTTTGTAAAAAGGTAAACGTTTCGTCATTGCCGGCGCAATACACATCGTCAAAAATGCCCCAAAATGTTGCGGTTTTATATGGCCCGCCTGTACAGCCCAATTGCGGGTAAGCAGCCAGCGCCGCCAACGCATGGCCCGGCATTTCAATTTCCGGGATTACGGTAATGTGCCTTTGGGTGGCATATTCTACAATTTCTTTAACCTCATCCTGGGTATAATAACCGCCATAACGTTTACCATCAAACCTGTGCGGACTATCCTTTTTGTGGCCAATGATGGTTTCATCGCGGTAAGCCGAAATGCTTTGCAGTAAAGGATATTTTTTTATTTCGATGCGCCAGCCCTGGTCATCAGTTAAGTGCCAGTGAAAAGTATTGATCTTGTATAGTGCCAGCAGGTCTATCCATTTTTTAATGGCTTCGGGTTTAAAAAAGTGGCGGCTTACATCTAAATGCATTCCGCGGTATGCAAAACGGGGGTAGTCGGTAATGGTATAGCCTTGTATGGTTACTTTTCCGTTGGTTACCTTTAATAGTTGCGTAAGTGATTGTAGACCGTAAAACACACCGGCTGCATCATGGCCGCTAATTTTTATCTGTTTAGCAGTAACCGATAGTTTATATCCCTCTGGTTGGGTAACATATTTATCATCTATATTTAATTGAACAGGAGCATTCGACCTATGATTTGCCCGGAGGCTGAAACCTGAAACAGATTTAAACCAGGTATTGAAAAATGTAAGGTTATCCCGGCCGATGTTGGGTGTGGTACCTATTGCTGTTGATTGATTAAAAGTAAAAACCTGGTTTGCGTTTGTCTTTACCATTATAACCGCCTTAGGGATAATACCTTCCTCCTTTACCTGAGCGTTAGTTACCGCTGCAAAAAGCAAGCATAACGGAATACAACTGAGAAATTTGCGGAATGTAAACAGGTTGACCATCAATGTAAATGTAAAACCGAATATACTTTTTTTGCCGAAAGGCGGATAATGAAATCGTTTAATAATAAAAAACACCGTCCCGTTTTTCTTATCCTACATCAAGTGCCGCCGGCGATTTTGACCGTAATTTTGAATCATAATAACACAGCAAGTATTAAAATATTTAAAACAAGGAAAACAATGGAAAACACTATAAACGGCATTCACCACATCACTGCAATTGCAGGCAATGCCAAAAAAAACTATGATTTTTATACCCGTGTATTGGGCTTAAGGTTAGTTAAAAAAACCGTAAACTTTGATGATCCCGGTACATATCACTTATATTATGGCGATGGCAACGGTACTCCCGGCTCCATCCTTACTTTCTTCCCATGGGAAGGCATTACAGCAGGTCGCCGGGGTGCAAGGCAGGTGACTGAAATTGGTTATTCGGTACCTGAAGGTAGTTTGGATTTCTGGTTGAAAAGGTTTGAGGATAACAATGTGATCTACAACAAACCGGCCGAAAAATTTGGCGAACAGTACCTTACTTTTCTTGATCCTGATGGGTTGAAATTTGAGCTTATCGTTCCCAAAAAAGCCGATGACCGCACGCCATGGGAAACTGCCGAGGTAACCGCAGCCAATGCTACCAAAGGTTTTCACAGCATTACTATTACATCAAATAAAATTGAGGCTACTGCCAAAATATTAACCGGTGTATTAGGCTATCGCTTGCTGGAACAGCATGTTAACCGCTACAGGTTTATTACCGATGCTGTCGAAAATGCAGCTATAGTTGATTTGGTGGAAGTTCCGGGAGAAGTTGCCGGTCATGTAGCGGGTGGTTCTGTTCACCACGTAGCATTCCGCGTACCAAACGAAAAAGTATTGATGGAATACCGTGAAAAGATAGCAAACCTTGGCTTGCATATCACCGACAAAATAGACAGAAACTATTTCTACTCATTATACTTCCGCGAACCAGGTGGTGTTTTGTTTGAGATAGCAACCGATAACCCAGGCTTCGCGGTTGATGAACCAGCCGAATTATTGGGCACAGGTTTAAAATTACCTGCACAGTATGAAAACCTGCGCGGCGAGTTGGAAAAAACATTACCATCATTAGTTTAATCAAACAGATGTACAGGCACACAAAACAGCTTGTTTCGGCGGGAGTTCCCGCCGAACAGGCCAAAAAAGCCATCATTATGCTGCATGGCCGCGGCGCATCGGCAAGCAGCATGATCTCGCTTAAAGATCATCTTGAATTAGATGGATACGCTATCTATGCACCACAGGCCAATCAACATAGCTGGTACCCCTACAGTTTTATGGCCCCGGTTCAAAATAATCAACCGGCACTTGATTCGGCCCTTGAAGTAATTGACGAACTGGTTGAGGACCTCAGGCAAAAAGGAATAGCGCGGGAAAATATCTATTTCCTCGGTTTTTCGCAGGGCGCATGTTTAACGCTTGAATATACCGGCCGAAATGCCGGCAGGTACGGGGGGATTATCGCTTTCACCGGCGGATTGATAGGAGAGAAGCTGGTTAAGGAAAGCTACAAAGGCGATTTTAACAATACCCCGGTACTGATCACCACCGGCGACCCCGACCCGCATGTACCGGTTAGCAGGGTTAATGACAGTGTTGAAATATTAAAAGAATTAAATGCAGATGTAACCCTCAAAATATATAAAGGCCGCCAGCATACTATTTCCCGTGAAGAAATTGTGTTGGCAAACGAAATACTGAAGAATTGATTGTTTTCAAAGTTGAGTGTTTAAGAGTGGAGAGCTGCCCGGAGGGGTGGCTCTCTTTTTTTTGCCGGATAGTATTGACCAACCTGTATAATAAATAAGTTATGCCTATGCTTCTGACAACCTTTGGGTTATTTTATATTAATAACCAGTACTTTGAAATGATGGTTAAGTTATTCATAATTAGTAGATAAGCTTATTTTTACTTTTTAAATATATTAAATTAATATTTAAGTAATTTTAGCCTTTGTTTCCCGGACGAACTTAATTAGTAAACTATGCCCGACAAAATTGTGATGAGCGATATGCAGCTCATCAGCCGGTTAAAGGCTGATGATGAAGCGGCGCTTACCATGATTTACAGGAGGTACTGGGCTTCACTTTTTAAAGCGGCTTATAATATCTTAAAAGACAGGCAGGCATGCGAGGATATTATCCAGGAACTGTTTATTAAGCTTTGGGATTGCCGGGCCGAAGTGGAGATCAATATATCGCTTAAAGCCTATCTGTATGCATCGGTACGTTATGGGGTTTACAGGCAAATCCGCACAGGTACCCCTGTAAGAAGCGAGATTTTTGACGATCTGATAGAGCGCCTGCACACCCCAGCTACCCACAACACCATTGAGCATAAAGAACTGCTATTGCAAATAAACCAGGTAATTGATACCCTGCCCGAAAAATGCCGGGAAGTTTACAAACTGAGCCGCGAAGAATGCCTTACCCATAAGGAAATAGCCCTGCAGCTAAATATATCCACTAAAACCGTCGAAAATCATTTAACCAAAGCGCTTCGCCAGTTGCGCGGCTCGTTAGGCTCTGCTTTTATCCTGGAAGCGTTGATGTTTTTTTTAGATAAATAGCATCAAATGAAATCTTAGCTATTTAAAAATGTAAAATATTTATTCCGTTGGTTTTAACCAACAGTGAAATAATTCGAAAAGTCTGGCTTTAGCCCAATTATACAGGCGGGTTTAGGCTAAAGCCCTCTTTATCGCTATTTAATATTCCGTTGGTTAAAACCAACGGCAATGAAAATTCTATTGAATGATTAGAGACTTGATTGTTTTTACACAGCTTTTCACCGGATTTTTTTTGGGGGAGATAATTGATTTTCGGCTAACATTCGTTTGTTAAAGCCTATTTACAAAATCTTTTAATTTTTTTTCATTTCGACGTAGGGGATACCCCCGTTTTTTTACTCTCCCTAACAAAACCACATTTGTGCAAAAAGAAGAATTTTTACAACTGATAGATAAATACCTGGCCGGGCAGGCAACTGCCGCGGACAAGGAACAGTTGTTGAATTTTTTCGAAAGCTTTCAGGGTGATACCGACGAATGGGATGAAAAAATAATTGGTGTAAAACAGGAACTGGAAGACCGCATGTTAAGCAACATCAGGCAGGCGATAGCCGAGCCGGTGGCTAACAAGGGCCCAAAAGTTATAAGGTTACATTTTTTCAGAAATGTTGCCGCTGCTGTTATCCTGTTGGCCGTGTCGGGCATTGCTGTTTATCATTGGTGTATTAAACATGAACAGCAAAAACTGGTTGCTCAAAACAAAGCAATTGTAAAGCATGACGTTGAGCCTGGCGATAACAGGGCTGTTTTAACCCTTGCCAATGGCTCCAAACTGATACTCGATTCGGCTAAGATCGGCTTGCTCAATCAATCGGGTAACACCAGCATTAATAAAACGCAGGATGGGCAGGTGGTTTACACCGCGGATAAAGATCAACAGCAAAATGGACCGGTTGCCTATAACACCATTAGCACCCCCAGGGGCGGCCAGTACCGGGTAGTGCTTCCTGATGGTTCAAAAGTTTGGCTTAACTCTGCCTCTTCACTGAAATTCCCTACGGCATTTACAGGTACCGAACGTGATGTTGAACTCACCGGTGAAGGATATTTTGAGGTGGCCAAAAATAAGGCGAAGCCTTTTAATGTAAAGGTTAAAGATATTAACGTGGCCGTATTGGGCACGCATTTCAATATCATGGCTTACAACGATGAGGCCGCTGTTAAAACCACTCTTCTTGAAGGATCGGTGAAATTAACACAAGGTAATACGAGCAATTTATTAAAGCCCGGTCAGCAGGGCATTATAAATGATAAAAACATTAAAATTATTGATGTTGATACCGACGAAGCGGTAGCCTGGAAAAAATGGCTTCTTTGACTTTGAGCGGGCAAACATACAAGTTATTATGAAGCAGCTTTCGAGGTGGTATGGTACCGAAGTAATATACGAAGGTAAAATACCTGATGATGAGTTTGTAGGTAAGATCAGCAGGGATGTAAAACTATCGCAGGTATTGCACATCCTTGAATTAAGCCACGTGCGTTTTAGGATTGAGAACAAAAAAATAATTGTTGCGCCTTAAATACCGGCAGCTGATTTTTAACTACTAAACCCAAACTATGAAGAAACACTGACGATATAATCTCAAAATATTCCAACCTAAGCTCCCCTTATCTAAATGAAAGAAAAGCCGGAAGCGCTGCAACGCTTCCGGCATAATGAATTGGATCAAGCTTTCCTGAGTTTTCAATAACAGATTTTTTTAACCCAAACATCACGAAGTTATGCATTTAAACTTTACTGGTAAAGTATTTAGTGCCTTTGGTACACATTCAAAACTGTTTTTGACGATGAGATTAACCGTCTTATTATTAACCCTCGGCTGCCTGCAGCTAAGTGCTAAGAGCTTTTCACAATCCATAACCCTGAATGCGAGGGGAATAGCGCTTGATAAAGCTTTTAAAGCAATTGAAAAGCAAAGCGGCTATTATTTCTTTTACAGGTATAAGGATATTTCAAAAACCAAACCGGTTAATCTTTCACTAACTAACGCTTCATTACAGGAAGCGTTGCAGCAATGTTTTAAGGATGAGCCTTTAACCTATATTATAGATGATAAAAATATCATCGTAAATAAAAAGAAAACGCCCGATGTAAGCCCTGCCCAGGTACCCATAACCATAAGCGGTATTGTGGTAGATGATAAAAATCAAGCCTTACCAGGTGTTAATGTTAAAGTAAAAGGTACCAATGTTGGTGCCATAACCGGGGTGGACGGTAAGTATACCTTAAATGCCGAAGATAACGCAGTTTTGGTATTTACATTTATCGGTTTTCAAACCAAAGAGGAACCGGTTAATAAAAGAACAACTATCAACGTTGTTTTAAGTGAAGATAACAAGGAATTAAAGGAGGTAGTTGTTGTAGGCTACGGCAACCAGGAGCGTAAGGATGTAACGGGCGCTGTAGGTTCGGTAAAAATGGGCAATATCAAAGAGATCAAAACAGCGAGTCTTGATCTGAAACTGGCTGGCCAGCTCGCGGGCGTAACCGTAAACCAGGTAACCGGCACTCCGGGCGGTGGTGTATCTGTTAATATACGTGGCGCGGGTTCAGTGGGTGCCGGTGATGACCCTTTATATGTAATAGATGGTTTCCCCATTTCTCCGGGGTTTGATCAATATCAAAACCCTTTAAGTACCATCAACCCCGACGATATAGAAAATATCAGCGTATTGAAAGACGCTGCTTCTACAGCTATTTATGGTTCGCGCGGTTCAAACGGTGTAATATTGATTACTACCAGGAGGGCGAAAAAAGGAGAATCATCAGTTACGGTAAATACTTCAACAGGTATCCAAACCATATTGCCTAAAAGCAAATTAAAAATGATGACCGCCGAGCAATTTGCACAGTGGCGTAAGGAGGCTATCCAGGATGCCAATGCTGTTAACGGAACAAATAACCCGATTCCCGTTGAGTACCAAAATCCGGCAGCTTTAGGCAAGGGAACAGATTGGTTTGACGCAGTAACCAGGGTGGCGCCGATACAGAATTATGACGTAACGGTTTCTAACGGTACTGAAAAAGCACGCTCCTTGTTTTCGATGGGGTATTTCGACCAACGGGGAACGGTACTCAATACCGGGTTTCAGCGCTATTCTTTAAAAGGCACAATGGATGCTGATGTGGCAAAAAATGTTATTATTGGCTTAAGTATAGCGCCCACGTACAGTTTACGTAACCAGCAGCAAACAGATGGGCATTTTCTGTCGGCAGCATTAAGCCAGGCTTACCTTGAAAGCCCGCTTACCCCCGTAAAACAACCTGATGGTTCGTATACCAATGTTATAGGATCACCCGGTACTTTCCAGAACGTGAACCCGGTAAGCGCGCTGGTTAATACAACAAACATGTATAAGCAATTCCGTACGCTGGCCAATGCTTATGTGGAGTGGAAAGTAATTGACGGGCTTACACTACGGTCGACCTTTGGTGTTGACTATCAAAATAGTAACGGTGATTATTTCCGGCCGTCGTTTTTAGGGGGCTTTAATGCACCTAACCGCGATGGTAAACAAGTAAAAGCTGTTGGTTCATTTAACTCATCAAACACATTTAACTGGCTTAATGAAAATTCAGCTACCTATAAAAAAACTTGGGGCAATCATACATTGACTGTTTTAGGCGATTATTCGATTCAGCAGGAAACCAATCGTTACCGCTTAACATATGGTACAGATTTTCCTGATGATGCAATCCAATCCTTAAGCTCTGCAACAACTATAACCGCAAACACTATTAATGAAGAATGGAGATTGCTATCCGTAATAGGGAGGGTTAACTACGCTTATAAAGATAAATACCTGCTGAGTGCCTCTATCAGGCGCGATGGTTCATCAAGATTTGCCCCTGGGCACAGATGGGGTACGTTTCCTTCGGTTTCGGGCGGATGGCGTATTTCGGATGAATCATTCTTTCCTAAAACTTCTTTTATCGACCAGGTTAAATTTTCGGGCAGTTATGGCCATGCGGGTAACAACAACGTAGCAAGTTATATGTGGGTATCGCAGGTTGACGATACTAACTACACATTTGGCGGCGCACTTTCGCCTGGCAAGTCGCTAACAGATCTTGGCAACCAGGAACTTGGCTGGGAAACCACTAAACAGTTTGATTTTGGTGTTGACATCTCGTTATTAAAAGGCCGTGTTTATTTAATAGCCGAGTATTATAACCGTTATACCGAAAGGATGCTTCAATATATCCAAATACCAATAGTTTCCGGTTATAGCAGTGCTTTAACAAACGTGGGCAATGTGCGTAACAGGGGTTGGGAGTTTACCCTTACAACCAAAAATATCGTTGGAAAGGGATTTAACTGGAGTACCGATATGAACATTTCGTTCAACCGTAATAAAGTAATCAGCTTGGGCCCTACACCCTACATATATGATGCACCAATTAACGATAACCCTACCAGCATAACGCAGGTGGGGTTACCATTGGGGCAATTTTATGGTTATATTTTTGAAGGAATATTCCAAAACCAGGCCGAACTTGACAAATACCCGCATTTTGACGGTGAACAGGTTGGTAATATCAGGTATAAGGACGTTAATAATGATGGTATCATTGACGGGCATGATCAGGTGCCTATCGGTAATCCGTGGCCAAAGTTTACTTTCGGTTTCAACAACCACCTATCGTATAAAGGCTTTGACATGAATATCATTTCGGCAGGATCTGTTGGTGGGCACGTATTTGATATGTACAAGCAATTTACCACCAACCTTGATGGGGTATTTAATGTTGAGCAATCGGTAATACAGCGCTGGCGGTCGCCTCAGCAACCGGGGGCGGGCAAATTGCCAACAACGGTATCTAACACTAACCTTGCACGTGATTATTACCCTTCATATTGGGTTGAAAGCAACTCATACCTGATGGTTAAAAATATTGACCTTGGATATAATTTCAAAACCAAATTCAGCAAGAATTTCAGGGTTTATTTTAGTGCCCAAAATGCTATCCTGATTACAGGCTACAGAGGCGGAAGCCCCGAGGTAGGGATTGAGGGGCAGGATGGCAACCGGTCTTTATCGCCCAATGTAAACTTTACAGGTTATCCGGTCTCGGCTGTTTACACATTGGGATGTAACGTAACATTTTAAAGTATAAAAGCTTTTAACGGATCAATTGATAAGTTCAAACTTTAACAACTGAAAAGCATGAAAAAATACATATACCTTTTGGTTTTTCTTTGTGTTGCGATGTTAAGCAACTGTAAAAAAGATTATCTGAGTCTTCAGCCCACCGATACTCAAAATGGTATTAACTTTTTTAAAACCAAATCTCAGTTCATTCAGGCCACTAATGGTGCATATGCCCCGCTTCAGGGCTTATATAATGGTTCATTTTGGGCCATGGCCGAAATGCGTTCCGACAACACATCGTATGAGTATGACCCTGATGACCGCTCCGGAACAGGTAACGAAGAAATAGATGAATTCCGGGAGTTGAATAACAATGGCATCGTAGAGTCTTTCTTTAACGCTTGCTATATAGGTATTGGCCGGTGTAATGTTATTCTTGAGCGTTTGCCCGCGGCTAAACTTGATGCTGGAGTTTCAGATACGATAGCCGGACAGGCATCGTTTTTAAGGGCGTTTAACTATTTTAATATTGTGCGTATGTTTGGCGATGCCCCTTTGGTACTCACAGAAGCGCAATCTGTAGCTGATGCTTTTAAAGTTGCCACTAAAAGTCCGGTCGCTAAAATTTACACCCAGATAATAGCTGACGCGCAAACTGCCATTGCCAAGTTGCCGGTGAAGTATACAGCCACCGGCGATAAAGGGCGTGTAACCAAGGGCACAGCCGAAACTATGCTGGCCGAAGTTTACATGACCCAAAAGAAATTTGATTTGGCCATCCCGCTGCTTCGTGCTGTTATTTCATCGGGTGTTTATAGCCTGAATGCTGATTATGCCGATAACTTTGATATTCATAAAGAAAACGGCTCTGAATCGATATTTGAGATCCAGTATATAGAAGGCCCGAATGGTTTGGGCAGCGATTTCGTAGACACATTTATCCCCTGGGATTATTATGATACTGATATTACCGGTCATGACATAGCTAATGGGGCTCAAAACGGTTGGAACATCCCTACCCAGGACCTTGTAAATGCTTATGAAGAAGGTGATAAAAGGAGGGATGCTTCGTTGACTGATTTTACATCAGACGAGTACGGCATCGATCTGCCTTTCATAAAGAAGTATCAGAGCATTGCATCGGTACCAGGCATTACCGGCAACAACTTCCCGGTTTATCGTTATGCAGATGTTTATCTGATGCTTGCGGAGTGTTTAAACGAACAGGGCTTCGCAGCAGGTGGCGATGCTTTCAAATACCTGAACCTGGTTAGGCAGCGCGCCGGTCTTGAACCTAAATCAATGGGCAATGCCAATCCCGATTTAAATGTTACCAGCCAGGATGGGTTTCGCGCGGCGATAGCTCACGAACGCCAGGTTGAACTTGCCTTTGAAAATCACCGCTGGTTTGATCTTTTGCGTACAGGTAAAGCAACAGAGGTAATGAAAGCGCATGCTACCCGCGAACGGGCTTACAAAAATAGCTCATGGCAAATTAATTCTGCTGCGTATAGCAATATCCGTTTGCTTTTCCAATATCCTGTTAATGAGGCTAACCTCGAACATTAATAATGTTACATGGCCGGGGTGAAACTTTTACCGGGCTATATTACGTTTATAGGTGTATATTGCGATGAACGCACATTTTGTGGGCAGGCTCGATGAAAAATTTCAGGTGCATATCAAAACAATATTGCTGTTAAAGTATATTTAATAGCATGAACTATTAAAACCCCAAAAAAGGTATGTGTAAAAAGGTATGCACACGCGTTATTATATTGTTTTTTTCTTTTCTGCCAATAATTGTACAAGCACAAAAAGTGCCGCCGGTTCCTCCGCCGTTCCGGGTTGATAACCTGGTTTGTGAATACAAAATAAATCCCATCTCTGTCGACGATGCCGCTCCCCGTCTTGGCTGGAAACTAATAACCCGGGATCGCAACATTCAGCAAATTGCCTATGAAATAAGGGTAGGCAGTAATGCCGTATCCTTACTGAAAGGCAAAGACCTGCTCTGGACCTCGGGAAAAGTTAATTCCAATGAATCGCTGCATGTTTACTATGGCGGCCCCGCGCTCGCTTCACGTCAGAAAGTTTACTGGCAGGTACGCGTCTGGAACAACAGGCTGCAGGTTACCCCATGGAGCATGGTTAACTCATGGAAAATGGGTCTGCTTAAACCCGCCGACTGGAGTGCCAAATGGATAGAAAATAATTACCTGTCGGATACTACCGGTGGCCCATGCCCCATGTTCAGGAAAACATTTAAGCTTGATCATAAGGTACGTGCGGCGCATTTATACATTACTGCCCACGGTTTATATGAGGCGCAATTTAATGGTAAACGAATTAGCAGCGACTACTTTGCTCCCGGCTGGACGAGTTACAATAAACGCCTGCAATACCAGGTTTATGATGTAACTGCCGACCTGCTAAAAGGCGATAACGCTGTTGGCGTAACCCTTGGCGATGGCTGGTACCGTGGTTATACCTATAATCGAAAAAAGAATGTGTATGGCACCAAGCTCGGTTTGCTTTTTCAGTTAGAAGTGGTGTATACTAACGGTAAACGGATACTCATTAATTCGGATAAAACCTGGAAGGTAGCCTATGGACCGATCCGTTCATCATCATTTTTTGATGGCGAAGTTTATGATGCCCGCAAGGAGAAGAAAGGCTGGTCGACCATTGCTTACAAAGATTTAAACTGGGATTCGGTGCGCACCGTTGATACCGTTAAAGAAAATTTAGTGGCCACATTTGGTCCGCCGGTGCGCAAACACGAAATGTTTAAGCCGCTTAAAGTGTTTACCACTCCCGCGGGCGAGCATGTGGTTGACTTTGGGCAAAACCTGGTTGGCTGGGTACAGTTTAAATTAAAGGCAAAAGCAGGCGATACGGTAAAGCTGTTCCATGCCGAGGTTTTGGATCAGAAAGGGAACTTCTACACAAAAAACCTGCGTACAGCCAAGCAGGAGAACGTATATGTTTTTAAGGGCGATAGTATTGAAACATTCGAACCTCATTTTACCTTCCAGGGCTTCAGGTACCTGAAGGTTGAAGGATATGAAGGCCAGTTGGATTCGACCAATGTGGCTGCCTTTGCCTTGTACTCGGATATGGCGCAAACGGGTATGTTCTCTACCTCCAATCCGCTTATCAACCAGTTGCAGCATAATATTCAATGGGGGCAAAAGGGCAATTTTATCGATGTACCTACCGACTGCCCCCAGCGCGACGAGCGTATGGGTTGGACGGGCGATGCCCAGGCTTTTTCCCGTACCGCTACCTTCAATATGGATGTGGCCGGATTTTTTACCAAATGGCTAAAAGATCTTTCGGCCGACCAGCATAAAAACGGCGCGGTACCCTATGTGATCCCTAACATGCTGGATAGCGCTTCGGCAGCAGCCTCAGGATGGAGCGATGTGGCAACTATTGTCCCCTGGAATATTTACCTGGCTTACGGCGATAAAAAGGTATTGGAAAACCAGTACCCAAGCATGACCGCCTGGGTGGGTTACATTACCCGGCACACCCGAAACGGCCTTTGGGACACCGGTAACCACTTTGGCGACTGGCTTTTTTATGCCGGCACCGACTATGAGGATGGTGCCGCCCTTACCGATAAAAACCTGATAGCGCAGGCTTTTTATGCCTATTCAACTCAACTGGTTATCAATGCTGCCACCATATTGGGTAAGGAAGATGATGTTAAAAAATATACCGCGCTGTTAGCTGATATCAAAAAGGCTTTCCAGGCAGAATACGTTACACCTAACGGACGTATGATCTCGGGCACACAAACATCATATGTACTGGCCCTTAACTTCGACCTGCTGCCCGAAAACCTGCGCGAATCTGCCGCCAAAAGGCTGGTAAACAATATTGAAGATTATGATGAACACATTACAACAGGCTTTTTAGGCACGCCGTATATCTGTCATGTGTTAAGTCGTTTCGGTCACACCGATATTGCCTATGACCTGTTGATGAAAGAATCATACCCTTCATGGCTTTATCCCGTAAAAAACGGGGCTACTACCATTTGGGAGCGCTGGGATGGCATAAAACCCAATGGTACTTTTGAAGACCCGGAGATGAACTCCTTTAACCACTATGCTTATGGCGCCATTGGCGATTGGATGTACCGGGTTATTGCAGGGATCAATACCGACGAGAGTAGCCCTGGCTTTCATAAAATAAATATCTTCCCGCATCCCGGCGGTAAATTGACCAATGCCAATGCCGAGCTGGAAACATTATACGGAAAGGTAAAATCGGCCTGGAGTATTGATAACGGTATTTTTACCCTTGATGTAATTGTGCCGCCAAATACTACTGCTACGGTCACTTTGCCCGCGGTTGATGGCCCGGTAACAGAAAGTAATATCGACATTAATACCAATAAAGATATCGCTAACATCAAACCGGCCGGCGGCGATATGCAGATGGATGTGGGCTCGGGTATTTACCAGTTCAAATACATTTTAAAAACCCATAAAAAAAATAGCTAATGGTACTATAATACATGGCAACTATGGTAATCAATCAGCAGGAAGCGCTTAAAAACACAGGCACAACAAAGGCAAGCCGCCCAAGGCTTTTGTCGCTTGATTTTTTCAGGGGATTTACCGTAGCTGCCATGATCCTGGTAAATGATCCCGGCGATTGGGGCCATATTTACTGGCCGCTTGAACACTCCAAATGGAACGGCTGTACCCCAACAGACCTGGTGTTTCCCTTTTTCCTGTTTATGGTAGGCGTATCTATCGTATATGCCATGGAAAGTAAAAAAGCGGATATAGCTAATCATAACAAATTGCTGTTATCCATCCTGCGCCGTACGCTGATTATCATAGTCCTTGGCGTTTGTTTACCACTGATCAACGATTTTCAATTCGCGCATCTGCGTTTTCCCGGTGTGTTGCAGCGCATCGGGCTTGTTTTTGGCATAACTGCCTTGCTGTACGTTAAAACCGGCATCCGTACACAGGTAATTATTGCTGTAAGCTGTTTAATTGGTTATTATTTATTGATGACGCTGGTACCTGTACCGGGTTTTGGTACACCTAACCTTGAACCGGCAACCAATTTGGGCGCCTGGATTGACAGATCGGTATTTACCGAAAACCACCTTTGGAGTTCCTCCAAAACCTGGGACCCGGAAGGCTTGCTTGGGACAATCCCATCTGTTGCTACCTGTTTGTTAGGTGTATTCACCGGTACCTGGCTCAAAATGGGCAAGCTTGCAACCCGTGCTGATCTGTTTAAAATAATGGGAGCCGGCATCGTATTGATCATACTGGCCTTGATCTGGAATCCATTTTTCCCCATCAACAAACAATTGTGGACAAGCTCGTTTGTTCTGCTTACCGCGGGTTTGGCTATTAATATTCTTGCATTATCATACTGGTTTATCGATATCAAAGGGAATAAAGCCTTACTGCCTCCATTTTTAGCGTTCGGGCGTAATGCCATTGCTGCCTATGTTTTGGCCGATATTATCCCGGCTTTAATAGCTGCCATCCCGGTAGGTAAAACCAATTTATGGTCGTTCACTTATGATCAGTTATTTGTGCCATATCTCTCGCCCGAAAACGCTTCACTGGCCGGAGCTATCCTAACTGTGCTGATCATTTTTATCCCGGTTTGGATCCTTTACAAAAGGAATATTACCATTAAGGTATAATCTTTATCCATCATCTACCGAAATGAAGAAAACACTATCTTTTAAACATATTTTACTATTCACCTCACTGCTTTTATTGGCAATAACGGTAAACGCACAGTTTCATATTATTCCGCAGCCGGTGAGTTTAAAAGCAGGGAAGGGCAGTTTTATTTTAAGTAAGTCTGCCGTGATCGGGGTTAATAAAGAGACAGAACCAATAGGCAAATACTTGCAGGATTACCTTAATCAAAACTACGGCCTGCAAACAACGGTGAAAGTTTTTGAAAAGATCCCTGCCAAAACAGCCATCAGGTTAAACAATGTTTGGTCGAACGCGGAGAGTGCCTACACCATGAATATAAATCCTGCATCGGTAAGTATCAGCGGTAGCGGGGCTGGTGTTTTTTACGGGGTACAATCACTAATTCAGTTGTTGCCGACAGATAAAGCAGCACCCCTAAAAGTTACTGCCTGTACCATAGCCGATCAGCCACGTTTTGGCTGGCGTGGCCTAAGCCTTGATGTAAGCCGCCATTTTTTTACGGTTGATGAAGTGAAAAAATACATCGACGTTATGGCGCATTACAAACTGAATACTTTTCACTGGCACTTAACCGACGATGAAGGCTGGCGCATCCAGATTGATAAATATCCGCGCCTTACCGAAGTTGGTGCCAGGATCAGCTACTATGCCAAACGGGGCGAATTCCGTAAGCTGGACAATCTGATAGATGACGGTCGCGACGGGTTTTATACCAAGGATGAAATTAGGGATGTGATTAAATATGCGCAGGACAGATTTGTAACCATCCTGCCCGAAATTGAAATGCCGGGCCATAGCGAGGCTGCTATTTTTGCTTACCCGCAACTGGGCTGCCAGGATTCAACAGGGGCTAAACACCGCGTGCGGATGCTTGACCCGAGTGAATATACTTTCAAATTTATGGAAGATGTGCTGACAGAAGTGATAGCGCTGTTCCCGAACCAATACATTCATATCGGCGGTGATGAGGCCGAGATGGCCGACTGGCTCAAAAGCCCTACAGCCGTTGCCCTCATGAAGCGTGAGCACCTGAAAAGCGAAAAAGAAGTGCAGAGTTATTTTATTAAACGGATAGAAAAGTTCCTGCTGTCAAAAAATAAGAAGTTGGTTGGTTGGGACGAGATTTTAGAGGGTGGCCTTGCCGAATCCGCAACAGTAATGAGCTGGCAGGGTGAAGCCGGGGGCATAGCTGCCGCCAGGATGCATCATCATGTAGTAATGACGCCGCTGCCATACATGTACTTTGATGCCCCGCAAGCCAATGAGGATCTGGAACCAATAGGCTGGAACCCGCCGGTTACCTGGCAAATGGTTTATAACTATGAGCCGCAGTCGAAAGAGCTGACCAATGCCGAAGCCGGGTATATCTTAGGTGCCCAGGGCAATATCTGGAACGAAAAGGTGCCCAACGCGCAGCACCTGCAATACATGGTTTACCCTCGTGCCCTCGCCGTGGCCGAACTCACCTGGAGCCCGAAAAATGAAAAAAACCTGGAACGTTTCGGCTGGAAAATAAAAAACCAGTACGGCCTGTTTAAGTTGTGGGATTTCAACGCCCGTCTGCCTGATATTGACGGCGTAGGCAATATAATTACCAATAAAAGCCGGTTTAAACTAACGCTGAGCTACCCGCTGAAAGGAGCTAAAGTGCGGTACGCGTTAAACGGCAAAATGCCGGATGCCAATGGCCCGGCTGTACCTTTCCCGGTAAATATCAATGTACCCTTAAAAGACAGCATCGGTTTAAGAACCTTCACCACCTGGACATTGAATGATCAGCACATTCGCCAAATGGCCAGCATCAGGCGGGTGAATATCAAGCCTGCACATGAAAAAGTTGCTAACCTCAAACCCGGTATGGCTTACGAGCTTTTTAAAACGAGGGAACGCGATATAGATAAGCTGAGAAATGAAAAGCCAACGGAAACCGGCGAAACAAGCCTGATTGTACCCGTTAAAATTGCAACCGAAGGTTTTATCAATTGGGTTAAAATTAAAGGTTTTATCAAAATAGACAAGGAAGCGGATTATGAATTAACTACCGGTTTTGAGGTTAGCCCCGCTTTGTTTTTGGATGAAGTACCGGTAATTAAACCCGGGCTAAATACTTATGTAGAACCGCAAAAAGCTCTATTACATTTAAAAAAAGGCATCTATGCTTTAAGCGGACATTACATGGCTGATAAAGCTAATGAGAATCAAACCCTGATAGAATTGAAGGTAGCCGGAGGGGAAAAGCTTTATCCTAAGTTTTATTTGATGCATTAAAAATAAAAAGTGTCATTGCGAGGAACGAAGCAATCCCCGATTTGCAGGTCCGCCCTGTATAGTTCGCGATTGCTTCGTTCCTCGCAATGACGGTTCTCATTGTGCATTTATAGGGTAATTAACCACCAAACCACTTACCTATGCAAAAGAAAATATGCTTACTTAACGTCCCATCAGGGTCTCTCGCAGAGGACCCTGATGTCTACGCCACGCCGGTTCGCTGTTCTGAATATCCTGGTAAATGTTTAGAACGCAAAGAACCTCAGGGTCCTCTGCGAGAGACCCTGAGGGAACATGATGAAAATATGCCGTTGTTGGTGTTGTCACCAACAACTCCTATGATTTTTATTTTCTGAAATGCCGCATGAAAAGTTGTTGGTGACAACACCAACAACGGCGAGGAGGACAAGCAACGATGCTTTGCATGTGGGAGACGCATGTGATGCGTCTCTACATTTGAAAATTAAATATCTGGATACTATGCAAAAGAAATTATGCCTACTGATCGCGTTTGCTTTTGTAATTAACATCGCAGCCGCGCAGGTTTATAAAGACCCCAAGGCACCTGTGCCTGTACGCGTGAAAGACTTGCTAAGCCGTATGACGCTGGAAGAAAAGGTGGGCCAGATGAGCATGAACTCGTTAAAAGGCTCGATGCAAAACCCAATTGCTTATGGCGTTTGCGAAAGCCCTTTTACCAATATCAATGATGTAGCATCACGCTCAATCGCTGCAAAAAAATATGCTAAAGAAAAAACAAGACTTGGTATCCCGCCTATACAAATAGGCGAGTGCCTGCATGGGCAACTGGCAGCAGGCGCTACCATCTTTCCACAGGCTATAGCGCAGGGCAGCACCTGGAACCCGGCGCTGATTGAAAAAATGGGTTCGGTAATCGCTTATGAAGCGTCCTCGTCAGGAGTTGACCAGGCGCTTTCGCCTTTGTTCGATCTCATCCGCGACCCGCGTTATGGCCGTAATGAGGAATGTTATGCCGAAGATCCATATCTCGTAAGCAGGATGGGTACATCGTTTGTAATTGGGATGCAGGGTGATCCTTCGCAAACAATAAACGGTATTGGTAAAAACAAAGTGATGTGTACAGCCAAGCATTTCGCGGCCTACAGTATCCCCGTGGCAGGTATCAATTTAGCCCCGGCATCAGTAGGGGAAAGGGAGCTACGGTCGATGTTTTTGCCGCCTTTTAAAGATGCCGTGCAAAATGCAAATATTTACGCTGTGATGCCGGCTTACAACGAAATTGACGGCGTGCCTGCACATGCTAACCATTTCCTGCTGCAAACCATATTGCGGGAGGAGTGGGGTTTTAAAGGCTATGTTTTTTCGGACTATGAAGGTTTAAAACATTTATACACTTTTCATCATATTGCCAAGGACGCCGAAGGCGCTGCTCCAATTGGCCTGAACGCCGGAGTTGACCTGGAAGCGCCAAGCCCCGATGTATATGATAAACTGATTGGCCTGGTGAAAAGCGGAAAAGTAAAAGAAGCGTTGGTTGATAGCGCTGTTGCCCGTATCCTTACTATAAAATTTAAAGCAGGTTTGTTTGAAAAGGCATTGCCCGATACATCAGCGCTAAAGAAACGGGTACACACGCCGGATCATATCGCCCTGTCGCAGCAGATAGCCGAGGAATCGATCATCCTGCTTAAAAACGATAAACGGCTTTTACCGCTCAATATGAACAGCCTGAAATCGTTGGCGGTTATCGGCCCCAATGCCAACCAGGTTCAGTATGGCGATTACAGTTCAACCCGCGACAGCCGCTCGGGCACAACAGTGCTTGATGGCATAAAACAGTTGGCCGGCAATAAAATAAAAATCAATTATGCTAAAGGCTGTGCCCTGTCGGGCCAGGACAAAAGCGGCTTTGCCGAAGCCATCACAGCAGCAAAAAACAGCGATGCTGTGGTTGTAGTTTTGGGTACCACCAGTGTGGTATTCTCCGGTGTTGGCTGGAACGGGCATGCACCCGAAAGTGAGCCTAAAGACCCATTCACCTGCGGCGAAGGCTATGATGTAACCGACATTGATCCCGATGGGGTACAACGTGAACTGTTGCAGGCTGTTTATAAAACAGGTAAACCTGTAATTTTGGTACTGGTACACGGCCGGCCGCAAAGCATCAGTTGGGAAAAAGAAAATATCCCGGCTATTGTGGAGACCTGGTATCCGGGCGAAAGGGGAGGCAATGCCATTGCCAACATCCTGTTCGGCAAGGTAAACCCATCAGGCAGGCTTACGGTATCTATCCCGCAGTCAACCGGGCATATCCCGGTTTTTTATAATCATGTGGCATCCAACAAAGGTTTTTATCACAATCCGGGTTCAACCGAAAAACCGGGACAAGACTATGTTTTTTCATCGCCGGATGCGCTGTTCCCCTTTGGTTATGGATTGAGCTATACTTCATTTAAATACAGTAATCTGCAGGTATCGGCAGCTTCGTTCCGAAAAAATGAGACTATAACGGTTTCGGTAGATGTAACCAACAGCGGCAGCATGGCCGGTAAGGAAGTGGTACAAATGTACCTGGGCAATAAGTTAAATTCGGTAACTACGCCTGTAATGGCCCTCAAGGGTTTTGACAAGATCAGTCTTAAACCCGGCGAAACCAAAACGGTAAAGTTTACGGTAAAGCCCGAAGATATCGCTATCTGGAATAATCAAATGAAACAGGTAACCGAACCCGGTACATTTGATGTGATGATAGCACGCTCGGCCGAAGATGTTGTGTTAAAAAAGACAATTGAATATAAATAGTAAAAGGTCATGAAAAAGCTGATTGCCGTTTTATTAGTGTTGACTTTGGCTGTTGAGGTTAATGCGCAATCGTATAATAAATACGTAAACACCTTCATTGGCACTTCCGCAACAGGGCATACCTTTCCGGGCGCTACGGTGCCTTTTGGTATGGTTCAGCTTAGTCCTGAGACCGGGAATTTTGGTTGGAACTACTGCTCGGGATATCGTTATGAAGATAACGTGATCACCGGTTTCGCGCATACCCATTTAAGCGGTACAGGTGGTATTGATTTAGGAGATGTGCTGTTTTTTCCCTTTCAGGGCGATCAACCTCAAAATTTTCAAAGCAAATTTTCTCATCAGGAAGAAAAAGCATCGCCCGGTTATTATGAAGTGATTTTGGGCGATAACAATATTAAGGCTCAACTAACTGCTTCTGCCCATACTGGTTTGCACCGGTATACTTTTACAAAAGCCGGTAAAGCACATTTGCTTGTTGATATGCAAAGCGGACTGGTTGATAGCCCGGAGCAATTGGCTGAGCATGTTTCTGACGGGGAGATCACTATCGATAGCAAAATAACTATCAGTGGTTATGCCTTCACCAGCCAATGGGTAGATAAAAAAGTATATTTCACGGCTGTTTTTAACCGCCCGTTTACCGGACAGCATTTTATTGATGGCGATAATAAACGCCGCTTAATATTGGATTTCGATCTGAAACCCGGTGAAACTATTGAAGCTAAAGTTGGGGTATCGGGTGTAAGTATTGCCGGTGCGCGTAAAAACCTGCTGGCCGAAACACAGCACAAAACATTTGAACAGGTAAAAACGGAAGCAGCCCGTACATGGGAAAATAATCTTGGTAAACTTAAAGCCAAAGGCAGCAAAAAAGAGAAAATAGCATTTTATACCAGCCTGTACCACGCCTTGATCCAGCCTAACAACATTGCGGATGTTGACGGTCAATATCGCGGAGCCGATAGCCTGGTGCACCGATCCGCTGATAAAGTTTTCTATTCTACGCTATCATTATGGGATACTTACAGGGCCGCCCATCCACTGTATACTATTATTTGTCCTGAAAAAGACGGGCAAATGGTAGAGAGCATGTTACAACACAACGGCGTGGCAGGTATGCTGCCAATCTGGACGCTGTGGGGTAAGGAAAGCTACGCCATGATCGGTAACCATGCCGTACCGGTAATTGTAGATGCCGCGCTGAAAGGGATTAAAGGTTTTGATCGGCAAAAGGCATTTGCTGCCATTAAAAACACGCTCACACATAATAAAAATCCAAAATACGATTGGAGCCTATATTTGCGTTATGGCTACCTGCCATCAGATACTGTAAAACGCGAAGCTGTTTCCCGTACACTGGAGGCCGCTTACGACGATTGGTGCGCCGCTCAATTAGCCAAGGCGCTGAACAAACAAAGTGACTACAATTATTTCATCAAACGATCTCTGTTTTATAATAGCCTGTTTGATAAAAGCACGCGCTTGATGCGTGGCCGAAAATCAAACGGCGAATGGGTACAGCCTTTTGCCAATTTAGATAGTGGCCAACTGGCCATTGGTGGTGACTATACCGAAGGCAATGCCTGGCAATATACCTGGCAGGTTCAGCATGATATTCCGGGTTTGACTAAACTCATGGGCGGCAAAAAAGCATTTTCAGGCAAACTGGATTCATTGTTTACTATGGATTCAAAAGTGTTTGGAAAAGGCTCAACGCTTGATGTTACCGGGTTAATAGGCCAGTATGCACATGGCAACGAACCTAACCATCATGTGGCTTATTTGTACACGCTTGCCGGGAACCCTGCCAAAACACAGGAACTGGTAAGGCAAATTGCCGATCAGTTTTATATAAACAAACCCGATGGCCTCTCTGGCAATGATGACTGCGGACAAATGTCGGCCTGGTATATCTTTACTGCTATGGGTTTTTATCCCGTTAATCCGGCAGATGGCCGTTATGTTTTTGGTGCGCCGCTATTAGATAGGGTTAGCATTGCTTTACCTGGCGGCAAAAGTTTTGTGATAGAAGCAAAGGGGCTATCCGAAGAGAATAAATATGTGCAAAACATCAGCTTAAATGGTAAACCTTACCCCAAAGAATATATTACACATAAGGATATTATGAAAGGGGGGAAGCTGGTATTTGTGATGGGCGATAAGGCGAAAGCGCCGGGGTTTTAAGGTTTTTGAGTTCAAGCGTCCACGCTTACTATTTGTTAGATGTGAGCGTGGACGCTCACGCTTTGAGATGGTTCAAGTGTGGACGCTTAAATCTGCGTCATTAAATCAAGACCTGGTATTGATGAGCTAATACCGGTCCAACGTTTATACTCTCCACAACTTTCCATTCCTTCAACTCCCTGATAAACTCCGGTTTTTCAAAGCCTGAATCAATAGCAGCTCGTGTATAAAAATCAGCCTTTGCGGGGTGCTTGGGCGAGCATCCGTTAAAAAGATAACCGAATGCCTCTTTCGCCAATATCGCTTTGCTAATGCCGATACAATCATCAAGATGGATGAGGTTTACTGGCGCGTCTCCATTAGGGATCTCCTTTTTACCGGCAAAAAACCTGCCGGGATCGCGTCCGGGGCCAATCAACCCTGCAAAACGGATGATGGTTGTTTTAAAGCCATCCTCAGCACGGAAAAGGTTCTCAGCTTCAAATAATATCCTGCCGGCTTCCGTATTGGGCTGTGGATCGGTTTCTTCATTCACGTGCCTGTTGTTATCGGCATAAACCCCTGTGGAACTGACGAAAATCACTTGCTGTATAGCAAACCTTTTTATGGCATGGACAATGCCTTTAACCTTCTGTAAAAAAAAATCACCCTCACCGCTGCGGCTTTTGGGCGGAATGGCTATCCACAAAACATCGCAATCAAAAAAATCGGCATCATATATTTCCTCGTTCGGCGAAAAGTTAACTACATAGGGCCGGATGCCCAAAGCAGCCAGGTTATCCATTTTTGCGGTAGAAGTAGTTGAGCCTTTTACCTGCATGCCATCGGCAATTAACGCTTTACACAATGCGCTGCCGTACCAGCCGCAGCCTAAAATACTGATCTTTGTTTTACCGGGCATGTTATAAAAATAATGCTTTGGCGCAAAGGTAATTAAATAATGATATGGTGTTTGGCTGCCGTTAATATGCTTTTGTTTTAAACTTTTTGGGCATAACAGGCGTTATTGGTTTATGAAGAAAGAGATCATTGCAACCTCTGTAGCATTAGGTTTAACTGCTTTAGCTTTACAAGCAACCCGCTGCAAACCGCTTGAAACTGTTCCTTATGTCGATTTGAAAAAATATGTTGGTTCCTGGTTTGAAATTGCCGCTTTCCCGCAATGGTTTGAGTCGGGTTGCACTTTTACTTCGGCAGCCTATGGTTTAGCAAAAGATGGTAGTATCATTGTTAAAAACCGTTGTATAAAAGATAATAAGATAAAAATTGCCGAGGGCAGTGCTGTTGTTGCTGATAAAACAAGTAACGCAAAGTTGGAAGTACAATTTCAGTGGCCATTTAAAGGTAAATACTGGATCATTGCTTTGGCTGATGATTACAGCTATGCCATGGTAGGGCACCCGAATAGAAATTACTTATGGATCCTGAGCCGCCGTTCAACACTTGATGAACAGATCTATAATCAGTTGGTGGTACAGGCTGCCAATCAGGGATTTGATGTGCGAAAGCTGGTGAAAACGGTGCAGGTGTAGGTGAAAAAAATGTCATTGCGAGCGTAGCGCGGCAATCGCACGGAAGCAGGGCCGCTCTGTATAGCATGCGATTGCTTCGTCGTTCCTCCTCGCAATGACATGAAAAAATTTACTTCACCACTTTTATCTTAATAACCAATTTCTTCACCTTATCATAACCATCAACCTTGATATTAGGGCGGTGGCCATCACTGGGGAAAAACAGGAAAAATTCATTGGGAGTGGCGGTGTAGTATTTACCCTCGCCGCTGTAGTTGGCACCGTCTTTAGCCGGGTCATAGGGTTTAGTAACGGTAAGGCTTTCAATAGGGGCGACACCGATCTTTTCCTTGCCTTTGATCACATATTGCAGGTCGATATAGTTTTGGTGCGATTCCCAGGCCGATTGTTCAAACTCTTTGGAAGGGCCTTCAGTAACGGATGCATAAACATTATCGCCATCTATAGGATATTTGCCGGGAGCTATCTGATCAAGATTGCGTTCGCGCAGAAATTCAAAAGCCTTATCCCATACCGCTTTATTGGCGGCATATTGTTTCGCAAATTCGAGGTTATTGGTTGATGAGTTTAATTTAAGCTTTAACCCATTAGCCCAAATGCGGCTTTTTACCCATGTTTTTGCGCTTTTAGCTGTAAGCTCCTGCTGCTGGGCATTAGCAATGCCTGCAATAAGTAAAAAGACGGTTAGTAGCGCGATGTTTTTATAGGCTGCTAATTGTTTCATAGTTTATTAGTTTACCGGTTATTGAATTGGCGTTGCCCTGGTTCGGCAGCTCATTATGTACCAATAATACAAGCTTAATTAATTAAAATGATATATGATCTGTTAAATATTTACTTTAACGTTATAGTTTAGCTTTTAAATGGTTTAGTAATCGTGTTATCACTATAACGTTGGAGTGAAAATAAGGCTTAAATGGCTTTTGAAATCGTTTATAAGATTGTAGAATTGTATTTATTAACAAAAGATTTTCTAAAACAACATTTGCTTTGAAAACAATACACAGCGTCCACCCAACGGATTTTAAAAGCTACGATACCACTACCATACGCGAAAGATTTTTGATAGATAAACAGGTTCAGCCCGATCAGATCAATTGTACCTATACCCATTACGACAGGATGATCGTTGGCATGGCTAACCCGGTAAGTAAAACACTTGAGCTGCCAAATTACCCGAACCTGCGCGCCGAATATTTTTTAGAGCGACGCGAGATCGGGATCATTAACGTAGCCGGTGCCGGTGTAGTAAAAGCCGACGGAGAAGTCTTTGAAATGAATAAGCTTGATTGCCTGTACATTGGTAAAGGGACAAAAAGCGTGACTTTTGAAACTGCCGATCCATCAGTGCCGGCTGTATTTTACCTGCTGTCATCGCCGGCACACGCGGTATACCCAACAACCCTGCTTACCCACGCTGATGCGGTTAAGGTTGAACTGGGTTCGGTAGCAACGGCAAACAAACGCACTATCAATAAATATATCCACCTGGAAGGTGTACGGAGCTGCCAGCTGGTAATGGGACTTACCATATTACATGAAGGCAGCGTTTGGAACACTATGCCGGCGCACGTGCACGACAGGCGTATGGAGGCATATTTTTATTTCGATGTACCTGCCGGCCAGAAAATTTTTCATTACATGGGCGAAGGACAGGAAACAAGGCATATCACCATGGATAATTACGATGCCGTGGTATCGCCGCCGTGGAGCATCCACTCGGGCAGCGGTACGGCAAATTACAGCTTTATTTGGGGTATGGCAGGCGAAAACCTCGATTACACCGATATGGACGCCATAGCTATAACAGATCTGAAATAATTATACATCAACCTTAAAAATATAGTTTAAGTGGAGAATCAATTTTCATTAGCCGGTAAAGTAATTGTAGTAACCGGCGGAACAGGCATATTAGGCAAAGCATTTATAGATGGTATTGTTGAGGCGGGGGGCGCGGTAGGCATTCTTGGCCGTAATGCCCAGGTAGCAGAAGAACGTGCCAACGCCATAAATGCAGCCGGGGGCAAAGCCATAGCACTGGTGGCCGATGTAATGAACGAGGCCGAACTGGTAGCCGCCAAAGATAAATTGCTGGCAGCTTTTGGCAGGATAGATGGCCTGGTGAACGGTGCGGGCGGCAACATGCCCGAGGGGGTTTTGCAGCCCGACGAGGATATTTTTAAAATGAACATCGATGGCATGAAAAAAGTAATGGAGCTGAACCTTTGGGGTACACTGATCCCTACACAGGTTTTCGGCGAAGCCATTGCCAAAACGGGTAGAGGCAGCATTGTTAATATATCGTCAATGAACTCAAAACGCGCCATAACCAAGGTGTTAGGCTATAATATAGGCAAGGCCGCTGTTGATTGCTATAACCAATGGTTTGCGGTTGAGCTGGCTAACCGTTATGGTGATGCAATAAGGATGAACGCGTTGGCACCTGGTTTTTTCCTTACCGAACAAAACCGTTACCTGCTCACCAAACCCGAAGGCGGTTATACCCAAAGAGGCGAGCTGGTGATCAAACAAACGCCGTTTAAACGCTTTGGCCATGCCGATGAACTGAAAGGAGCACTGGTATGGTTGCTGAGTGATGCCTCGGTATTTGTAACCGGTTCGATGATCTGCGTTGATGGCGGGTTCTCGATTTTTGGAGGAGTTTAGGGGAATAAGATAACTAAGGTCATCCCGAATTTATTTCGGGATCCCATTGTTAAGGTCAGCTTCATACATGACAGTTACTTGGCGGGTGGGGTGCTGAAACAAGTTACCCATGACATAATAAAAAATACAGTCATGCTGAACTTGTTTCAGCACCCCACATGCAAGACCGCTTGCATAGCCGCTCAGCGCGTGGGATCCCGAAATAAATTCGGGATGACGGGTAGTGTAAATGTCATTTCACCTTCAGAGGCCTCCGGATTTAAACACTCAGCATGACCGCCGAGATATATGGCCGTAAAACTGGGCACAAACACAAGTGTTCAATTTTTTAAAAAACAAGGTGTTCAATTTTTGACTTTGTGAAAAATTAACTTGTTGATTATCAATGGTTATGTGTTCATTTTTGCTAAAGAGGTGCTTTTTACTAAAGTTAACTTGTTGATTATCAGTATTGTTTTTTTTTGAAGGTGAGTGAAAGTGTTTACACCTAAAAAAATTGAACACCTGGAAAATAGATAAAAAAGTTAATTCTATGGTGATAACACCTACCGCAGGCTTACCAAATAATAAAGCTACTATGAAACTAAGATCATCCCTTATAGCCCTGTTCTCCCTTGCCGGCTTTGCCGCAAGCGGTCAAACAGTAACGCTCGATTATTATTTTAACCATGAGGTACACAAAGGTGTCAACGGGCAGTCGGAGCGGTTCCATTACCTGTGGGATGAAGCGGATAATAACGGTTTCAAGATCTTTGGCGAGGCTTTTACAAGCCGCGGCGCTAAGCTGGATACGCTTGGCACAGCGCCTACATTGGAAAACCTGAAAGGTTCATCAGTTTATATCATTGTAGACCCTGATACCAAAAAGGAGAGCCCGAACCCAAACTATATCCAGGAAGATGATATTGAGCAAATTGCTGCCTGGGTAAAAAAAGGTGGTGTGCTGCTGCTGATGGCTAACGACAGCGTTAATGTGGAACTGCCTCATTTCAATAACCTTGCTGCTAAATTCGGGATGCATTTCAATAACGATCTGCAAAACCATGTAATTGATGATGCTCATTTTGAGGATGGTGCTGTCTACGTAAAAAACAATCCGGTATTGAAGACAGCCACTAAGGTTTTTATGAAAGATGCCTGTTCAATTGGCTTAAGCGGTGTTGCTGTATCTGTGCTTAAAAATAAAGAAGGAGCAACTATTATAGCATCTGCCAAATATGGTAAGGGGACAGTAATAGCTGTTGGCGATCCATGGCTTTACAATGAATATGTGAACGGCAGGCTACCTGCCGGATATGAGAATGATAAGGCAGTGAATGATGTTGCCTACTGGCTGTTGAAGCAGGCGAAGAGGTAATTATATATGAAAGTCATTTCAAACATACTCCGGGGTGTAAAAATGAGATTGGTATCATCATCACCCCAAATAAGTAGTATAACCAAGCGTAGCATTGGCCCCTGCTCCGCCGATAACCAATTTTTGCGAGGCAGGATCGGCAAGAAGGTTAAATTGCACGCCGGTGCCTAACGGTATAAAGTAGGATAACAATACGTCAATAGCTTTTGCAGCAGATGTGCCGGGTAAAAACTCCAGCATCCGGGTGGCGCTCACCGGGCCTATGTTCATGATTAATTTTCGCTCGGCCGCAATAACCTGCCCGGCAATAAAGTTTACACCTAAAGTACCGGCGCCAAGGGCTGTTCCGCCATTTGTAATCGTATTGTTTTTTTGTTTCGGGTATACCGTTTTGTAATGCAATGATAAGGGTACATTGAACATCATATTAATGATACTGCTTACAAAATTTATATTATTGCGCTGCTCATGTATTACAGGTAAAACATGTATTAAAATAAGCATCTGCTTTTTTGTAAAACACTCAAACTCCTGCCATTCCGTTAAAAATATATTGATCAGCTCATCGTATTCATTTTTTTTGTCGAGCCGGTTTTCATAAAGCTCGACCAGTGTTCTGAAATAGTTAAGCTCGGCCTCAAATGGGGCAAAAAAGCGGCGGGTTTGTTTTTCTTCCTCGCGGCGGGCTTTAATATCTTTGATCATGTCCTCCTCGGTGATCATCACACTCGAAGCAGGCGGCCGGTGAAACAATCCCTCGGGCAGCATATCATAAAACCCATCGCGGTTAACCCAAATGGTGGTTACCGGTTTTTTACTTTCAGTTTTTTTATCAGCCGTTATGCCTGCTATCTCCTTATCATAGGCACGCTTTTTAGGGCCTTTGGGCAGTATTATTACATCGCCGGTACTAACCATTTCATTTTCAATAATTTCTGCCGCTATAGCTGCCGCTTTAAAGTCGGTATCAATTTGATTAGGCTTTTTTATTCTCATTTGTGATTTAAATAATTGATGCTATCCAAAACAATAACCAATATTATCGGTAATTGATTATACTAAATTGAAATTTATATAAGATAGCTGCCCGGGCCTACATATTTGATACTCATGAACCTTAAATCGTTTTTTATAAGTTATCTGATAGCTCCTGTCCTGTTCTTCATTGCTGCGCTGATCATGTCGGTAGTGAACAAGAAAAACAAATATCTAAGTAACAGGCGCCTTATCATCACTTTACTTTTAACGGCTGTTATATTGGGAGTTCCGGGCTTTTTGGGCTTTTTAGGTATGCAGTTTATGCCGTGGGGGTACTTATTTTGCCAACTGATATATTTAGGTATGGGTGTATTTTACACCTGGCTTGCAGGCAAATACCATGAAGATCAGTTTCTCGATAAAAAATGGTTTTTCCTCGTGGCTTCTTTAATATCATGCTTGCTGGGGATGTTTCTTTTCAAGCTGGCATTTAACTGGCTTAATGATATGCAATATGGCCTGTGGGCCTCAACCAGTATCCTGATATTTTTATTACCGCCGGTTTTTTGGTGGGGGTACATCGCCTTTTTAAGCATCCCGCTCGAAATTTACAAGGTTTGGCAATATCCCCGTACGCCTGAAGAGATCAGTATGGAACACCTGGATTTTGACAGGCTGATGGTGCTCGAACTTGATCTGTATAAAAACACCGACGATCCTGAACCGCTTAAAGTAAAGGCCAAAGCACCGCCAAATATGAACTTTGGCCAGTGGTTTCAAAAGTTTATTGATGATTATAATCTTAAATTTCCAAAATCAACGGTGCAGTATAAGCTTAATAATAATGAAAGCTATAAGTGGATCTTTTATATTAAGCCGTCGTTTTTTAAGCAACGCCACTTTATCGACCCGGACCTTAATATTACAGAAAACCGGATAACCGAATCGGTAACCATATTTGCCAAACGTGTATCGGAAGTGGTAAGTGAACCCGCCCGTACCGGCGACCAGGCCATTTACCTGTAAACTTGATTAAAACAAAAAAACATGATCAGCCCACTAAAACATAAACCTGTGAACTGGATAGATGGAATGAAAATTTCCAGCGCACATTTTGTTAATACTGATAATTTTATTCATGATATAGTACGCGACGCCAATTCGCTGCTGCTCAACAATAATAATTTCGGGCTGCTTCCACCCGCACAAGGGCAAAGCTCATCGCTGGATATCCAGATCACCGAACGGGCATCAGGCCAGGTTCAGGTAACTTTAAACCAGTGTAACGCCATTACTGCCGAAGGTTTCAGGATTGATATTACCCGTGCCGAACAACCGTTAACATTTAGCCATTACTTTGGCCAGGAAACTATCAATGAAGCATCAGAAACCTATTATGTGCTGCTTACCGTAAACCCCTTTGAACGTGTACCCTCAGGCACACCCGACCCGGAAGAACAACCCATCCGCTATCCCGATATCAGCAAACATTACAGTATCACTATTTTGCCGGCGTCACAATTGAACAGCATGGGGGCGCACTTTATGGAGGTTGGTAAATTTGTACGAAGCGGAAGCACCTTTCAGGCCAATGTAAGCTATATCCCACCATGTACCGCGCTGATAAGCCATGCTGGCCTGATGACCTATTATGAAAACTTTGGGGCACAGATCAACAACCTTCAGCTGCTTTCGTTCCGTATTATTGACAAGATCACCTCAAAAGATTCGGTATCTACCATCGGTAAAAATGTAAAGATGCTGTGCGATAAAATGCTTGATTATATCGCGAGGATCTATTTTTCATACCGAAACCTGATCTATCTTCAGCCGCCTATCCAACTGGTTTCCTGCTTTTCGGAAATGGCACATCTGTTTTTCAGTACTGTTAAAAGCATGCCGGGAGCCGAACGGGAAGAATTGCTTAAATATTTTTATGAATGGAAGGATGTAACACCCGGTAATTTTGAAGAGCTTTTAGCCCGTTTGATCGAAATAGTTTATAATCATCATGAGATAAACTCGTCAATGACAGCGATTGATGAATTTATGCGGGTAATTGTTGCTCTGTGGAATAAGCTTAGTACATTAGAATACATAGGGCAGCGTAAAGAGAATATTGTAGTTGCCGAGCAGCAAGCCATACAAACCATACAAACTAAACGTACCTGGACATTGCTTGATTAAGTATGGTTAAAAGGTTTCAATAAAATAAATGCCTGCCGTTTCCATATATTGCGGCAGGCACTCATCATAAATCAGTATCGTTTTATTACCGACTTTCGGCACCCGCCATTAACAGTTGTTCCAATATTTCGGTATAACCGCGCTCACTGGCAAAATCCATAGCGTGCCGGCCGTTATTATCTACAGCGTTTACATCAGCGTTGTTTTCGATTAAAAAAGCTGTAAAATCATTAAATCCGCACTGTGCTGCCACAATAAGCGGAGTTTCGCTAAAGCTGTTGCGCGAATCGACCTCGGCCCCCGCCTCAAGCAGCATTTTGCCAAGATGATAGTTGCCCATACCCGCCGCGTAGTGCAGTGCCGAATTGCCATTCTGTACATGCAGGTTAACATCGGCGCCATTTTTAATCAACAGTCCGGCTACGTGTATATTGGAGTTATTAACTGCAAATATCAGTGGACTAACGCCGTCGTTATTTAATCCGTTTACATCCCATATGCCCGACTTGAGCAAAGCGCTTATCGTTTCGCTATGGTTATTGTAAACCGCCTGGTGAAGCGGTGTGTTGCCGTTGTCATCCTTTTGCGCGGTTTCACCGGCCGACAATTTTGCAACCAGGTCGCGCATGCCGTTAGCTGTAGCGTGATCGAGCAAACTGTAACCGGCATTGTCTTTAACGGCGATATCGGCACCTAATGAGATCAGGTAAAGCGAGGTTTCTGTTTTACCCGCAAGTACAGCATAAAAAAGAGGTGTTTGCCCATGGTTATTACCAGCATTCACATCGGCACCGGCATCAGTTAATAATTTAATCAGGTCTTTACTGCCGCTGCGCGCTGCGCAATGCAGGGGTGTTTCGCTTAGGTTATTGCCCATGTTAACATCAGCGCCGGCATCTATAAGCATTTTGGCAATATCCTTTGCACTTTTTAAGCATACATAATATAAGGGTGTATTGCCCAGGCTATCGCGTTTGTCAACATTAATCCCTCCCTTTTTCAGCAATGTTTGTACTATCCCTTTTTGTGCGTTTTTACACGCGTTTAAAAACATATTATCCATAGGTATCTATTTATTACAGGCTATGCAAGCATCAGTTTAACAACAGCTTCGTTATTATGCTGAACTGCTACATCAACCGCTGTTTGCCCCGCATTATTTACATTTTCAACCGTCGATCTGTCTTTATCCAACAACAACGAAACTATCTTTTTGCCCGACATTTTATCGCCATTTGCAGCAGCATACATCAATGCGGTGTTACCGGTTTTATCGGCGTAGGTGGTATCGGCATTATTGTCAAGCAGCAGTTCGGCAATATTGTATTTAATTTCATTGCCTTTTTGTGCAAAATTCATCAGCGGTGTTTTGCCCCAAACGTTAGGTTTATTGATATCGCAGCCGGCTTCAACCAATTCTTCTGCCAGTACAATATTTAAATCGGCCAGGTAACCGGCCTGGCATACTATGTTTAAAGCAGTGTCTCCATCGTTATTCACCGCTGCGTCAAGATCAAGTCCGTGCTTGATCAATATACGCAGCATTTTCACAATATCTTTCAGGTCGCGGCTCATGCCCCTTCCAAAATTACTCACGGCCTTTGTAAGCAGTATAAAAACAACGGTATCACCATTACCTGTCCTGAAATTCACATCTCCGCCACCTTCGGCCAGTAAACGGACCATTGGCTCTGAGGGATACTCGCAGGCCAGCATTAAAGGTGTGCGTTTGTACTGATCAGAAAAATCATCCAGGTCTGCACCGGCTTTGATAAGTGCTTCCACGGCTGTGAAATCACGGTTCAATACAGCTTCATGAATGCTCATCCCTCCGGTAGCTATGTCGGTTTCATCGCCCGATAGCAGTGCAGCTATTTCCTTTACCCCGCTGCGTTGCGCGTAAGTAAGGGGCGTTGTATCAAATATATCTTTATCTTCTGTATCAATGCCGCTGTTTTCTATCAATATCTTTACTGTTTTCGTTGCTGCATCTATGGCTCCGGGTATGGTTTTGCGGTGGACGAGTTTATCACAGATAACATGTAAAAGATTTTTTCCTTCCGATTCCGTTGCATCCATCTTTACGCCGGCATTGCCCATAGCCTCGATAAAAGGGTACATATATAACTGGCCGGCCTCAAAATAGGCTAACTTGCCCGAATCGTTTTTCTTTTTAGGGTTGATACCGAGTTCCAGCAGCGCAGTGGCGGTATCAAATATTTTCTTCGCCTTATCCTCAGGTGAAGTACCCTGCAAATCAAACCTGGTGCCAGTGAGTGCGTGCAAAGCCGTGTTGCCGTATTTGTCGGCCGTGGGTTTCAAACCCGTACCTGTTAAAAACCGGATGGCTTCCGGATCGGTAAAACGGGCTGCAAGGTGGAACAGGTTTTCTTCCTGCTCATTTACTATATGAATATCAGTTAAATTCTGATACATGCCCATCACATCAATGGCATTGGGCGCCGGATTAAACATGTTGCGATGATAGGCATCCCTGATCTGGTTAAATTCGTTTGTCATATTTAAATTCGTTCTTTGGCTATCTGCAACGCATCGTCAATGTTTTTATAATTTTTGTGCGCAATGGGGGTAGCAATCTCAATAACCTTTTGATATACTTCAAGCTGCAGCCAGCAATCTGTTTTAAGCCGCGTTATATTATCCTTCGCCAACTCACCAAACAAAGCAATATATTTTGACGTAAGGGGCAGTTTGTATTCATCTGCAAGATTTTGCTTTTCCCTGATGGCTTTGTAAAAATTATCGCTGTTAAGCCTTATCCCGCCCTGATCAATCGGCATTAACATCCGGGCCTTATCAAGGCATACCAGTGTTTCACGATAGCTGCCAAGCCAGTAAAAACATAAAGCCAGGTTAAACATACCTGCCGGCCGCTGGGGCGTTTCCGTTTTTAAAAGCAGGTATGCTTCGGCGTAACGGCCCTGGTAAATCAGGTTAATAATTAAAAGCTCTTCAGCACCCTCCGGAGGCACCTGTGATGATTGTAGCAGCATAAAGCCTGTTGAATTGATTTAAACCCGGAAAGCCGACATTTGTTGGCGGTCCGGGTTCGTTAATTAAAATATAGTGACAGGTAAAAGGTAAAAATGACTTTCCGGACATCGCCGTTTGCTTGCCTTTGTATGAGAATTATTTGGAGAAATCAAATTTGCCTTCAAACAATTTACCCACCACCGGCAAGGGTTTAATAGCTTCATTATTGGCGGTTATAATACCCAGCAGCAGCAATACAAACGTAAGGGCACTGATAACCAGCGATACAACCGAAAGGGCCGGGATAATAGCTGCCAATACCGCGAGAGCAACTCCCAGGATGACTGATAAAATAATGAGGCCGAGCGACTGCCCAAGGTGATAATTAACCAAAGGGCTTTTATCGGCGCGCTTTTTATATTCAAGATAAGATACGATCCAACCAATAATAGTGATGTAAGCCATAATGGACATGCTTTTGTTTGTCATAACTTTTTGTTTTTTAAGGTTAAACGATAAATGATGTGACCCAAAATTAGCTGCCCATATACCCTCACTCAAAAAAAAGGGCGACTACAAGCCGTCTACAATCTTGATTGACAGCGTCTACAAATCATCTACAACAATTACTTAAACTTCTGTGTTATAATGCTGGTAATTAATTATCAGCTTAATATCCGGGTAATACCTAAAGCAAGAAATAATACTTTTTATATGCCTTTGAAGAATAAAGTCGCCGCAATAACCTCCTTTTTTTTAGTATCATACATAACCATAGCCCAGGCCCAATCACTCGTAACTGATTCTTTACAGCAAGTTTTAAAAACTGCCGGTAACCACGAAAAACCGGTTGTAATGGCTGAACTTGCCCGAGCCACTGTTGAAAAAAACATTGATGCATCCATAGCAAACGCAGGCAAGGCCCTAATCATGGCAAAAGAGAACGCCGATGCCGGTGCGACCGCTTTTTGTTATGCTACCATGGGGTATTTGCTAATGCAGAAAAACCAGCAACACCGGGCTTCCCTTTTTATCGACAGCGCGGTACAGATTGCCGCAAAATCAAAAAATAACGTGCTGGTTTCTTTTGCCTGGCTGCGCAAAGGCTGGCTGGAACTGGTAAAAGGAAATAATGAAAAGGCCATGTCAGGTTTGCTGAAAGCCGAACAACTAATACAATACGCCGACGGTCGGCGCGCATTTAGCTATAAGACGCTCATCAACCATTACATCGCCAGTATTTACGCTTATGGCAGCGATACCCTTAAACAGCGCAAATACGCGTACGATTGCCTTTCGGCGGCTAAGCAAAGCTTATATCCGGATGATTTATTGTTAGGTTACATGACGCTGGGCCACAGTTTTTTCTCCGCATTTGAAAAGAATAGGTCCAGGCGTGTGCTGCTTGATTCGTCAATGGTATATTACCGGATTGCGTTAGCCACCTACCGGCATAATGCAGAAAAAATACTTTTGCAAAGTAACGCTTCGGCAACGGCCCTTAATATCGCAAACAGTTATTTCAAATACTATCCTCCCGCTTATAAAGACAGCGCTAATAACTATGTTAATATGGCACTTGATATTGCCAGGCGTACCAACGGTAAAGAAATAATTGCCAATTGCTACGGCATATTGAGCGAATATGCGCTGCGCGAAGGGTCGCCCAAAAAGGCAGAACAGTACCTGCTCACAGGGATATCCGAATTAAAGGATTCTGCCCCCGGCGTCGCTATCACACGGTCGCGGTTAATGTTAGGACTTGCAAACGTAGCCGAAAAAAGCGGCGACAAGGCCAAAGCGCTCGATTATTACAAAAAATATATCGACTACTACAGCAAGGTATTTGACAGCCAGAAACTGGCTACCGTTCAGCAACTGGAAGAGGAATATCAATCTGTACTTAAAGAAAATGAGATTGCCCGCCTGCGCGAACGCGCCGATTTTAATAAGCAACTCAACTGGCTTTATGTAGCTATCGGGTCGGCAAGTATTATTTTACTCGGGCTGTTGTTAAGCTCTTACCATTACAAACTAAAAGCATCGCAGCAGCAAAAACAGCTTACCGAACAGGAGAAAGAAGAAATAAAGCTTTTGGCACAATTACAACAAGCCGAAGCCCGGCGCTTAATGCTCGAGAAACAGGAAGCCGAACTGCAGGTTTCCCTGCGCGAAAAGGAACATGCCCATGCAAAGGCCCAACAGGAGTTGTTACAGGACCGTACTGAATGGCTGGGAAAAGAGTTACTGGCCGGTTCATTGAAGATTGAAGAGAAGAACGCTATACTCGAGTTGTTAAAAGAAAAATCGCGCAAAGCCGATTCGCCGGCTGTAGCCAGGCAGATGGGCCGCATCATTAACCAAAACCTGCGGATGGATAAAAGTATTGATGAGCAGCAGGTCATAAGCCAAAGTCATCCCGGTTTTTTCAATGCCCTGCAGCAACAGGCCGAAAACAGCCTTACCCGCCTCGACCTAAAATATTGCTCATATATTTTAATGGGGCTTGATACCAAGGAAATAGCTAACCGCCTTGGCGTTGAGCCAAAAAGTATCCGCATGGCCAGGTACAGGCTTAAACAAAAACTTAAATTAGCTAAAGACGACGATCTTGACCAATTTATCGGCAGGGTTGGTTAGCGTAAGGTAGAAGTGCAGGTGAACGCTCTCAATATTAGCAAAAAGGAATAATACCTTATTTATGAATTAATGTTTAAGTGTAAGCATTTGTCAACTTGCGTAATTTACTTGCCGATACAAAACTTACTAAATATATTCTCCAGCAAATCATCCGTAGTAACAACACCGGTGATCTCACCGAGGTAGTGAAGCGCCTGTTTAATATCCATCGACAAAAAATCGGAAGTTATGCTGCCATCAATACCGCCCAATACCCTTACAAGCGCCTCTTCAGTTTTTTGTAAGGCTTCGAGGTGGCGGATATTGGTTACCAGGGTTTCGTCACCACTGAGCTGGTCTTTTACCGCAGAGGAGTAGATCTTGTGTTTCAGATCGTCAATATGATGTTTTTCTCTTTGGCAGAGATAAAAATTATGTCCAGAAGTCCGAAAGTCCGAAAGTCAG